>JAGWMZ010000001.1 GCA_028871475.1 Sphingomonadales bacterium
CGTCTCCACTACCAACATCCCCATCCTCGCCGTTCGTAAGCACGAACGGACAGCCTCTGACGTGCCCAAGAGGGGGGTCAATTCTAGACGCCGATTACCCCTCAGACGGGGTCAATTTTGCATGCCGCTCCACAGTGACGGTGACGAAGAGCGCCACGGACGCACGCGGTTACACGCTTGAGATCGAGGGCCGACTCAATGATCTGGTGGGCTGGGAGACTGTGGAAATGCCTGTAGGGGGTAATGGTGGTAGCGGAGGAGGGACTCGAACCCCCGACACGCGGATTATGATTCCGCTCAACTAAATTGAATTCAAAGCATTTTTCTCCCAACTTGGGTGAAAAAACACCATAACATATCAATGCGTTACATCAGAACTGCCAACCGATTATGTGTACCTGCAAAGGAGGGCAAGGGCGCTGAGATCATCCTCCAAGGCCTTCGGCAGCGCGAGCGATAACAATTGCGGCCTCAAACCTTTTTCGCGTTGGCTCTCTAAGGCGTGTCAGGCTGAATGTGCGTCCATAGTGCGCCAGAATTTCCGCATCGCTTTTGGCTGCCCGGATATGGGGAAGCGCCAAGCTGGCCAGCTCAATGATTGGAATATCCCGGTGGGACCGCCAATCCGACTTTGCGGGTCGGTATGCGACCAGCCTGTCCGCACGTGTGCTGCGGTGGAACAGAACCCTTCGCCCCTCCTCGTCTATTGAAGGATGCCGATCGGCGACCGCCCCCATAACAATATCCTGAATGACACGCCCCGCGCGCTCCTTTTTATGCGCGCGCGCGATCCTCTCAATCAGCAGGTCCTCATACATGGGCCCTTCCACCTGGAGAACCTCATCAATCAGCAGTTCGAGGTCAGGCCTGTAATCCGCTTCATATATCCGATCTGAATCCTCTGCACCGATGGCGAGGGGGGCGAGTTGATATTCGGCTCCGATTTCATGAATGGGGGGTAGGAAACGCTGCCCACCGTCGACAACGGAGGTCGTTTCTGGATCTGGAACATTGAGAGGGACTTGCTCCAAATCGACCTCGGCAAGCACATGTAAGCCACGCCCCGCACTTTTCACCGATCCCTTGGCGTGGAGCGAATTGCCGCGCGAAGGCGACAAGGCGTTGTTCACCAACTCTTCCCATTTTTCTTCGCCGGGCCTGAAATTAGCGGATTCCCGGTCTGCCGCTGACAAGGGCAGAATGTTTCCCAGCGCCTTTTTCAGGTCACTGTTAGACCAAACCTGACCATCAGACAGCAGGCCGAGGATAGCAACCTGCACCTGTGGCTCAGTTATCCGAGAGGGTGGCGCGCTAGGGGCAGTACCAAGCTCGGCAACGGGAAGATCGCCAACTTCTTCAGGTGCTTCAGGCAGTACGAGCTGCTGCCCCCTGTCCGGTTCCTCGACCGCCAGCAGATCGCGCTCCTCACCTGCCAGGTCAGGACGCCACGCGCGCAGCTCTGTGTGCCGACTGGCCCATTCACCATCGCCACGAACCGGTTGAATCGCATGGGCTGCCAGGAAGGCTGTGATTTCATCAATCACCGCTTGACGATTGCGGATAAAGCGCGAGGCAAAGCAACGCCAGACTGTCCAGCCTGCGCGCTCAAGAATGCGCTGACGCATCATATCATCAGGCCATTTGTCCGGCCCGTGATACCGGTCACCGTCGCACTCGATGGCGATGCGCTGATCATTCTCACCTTCGACAACAATGTCGATCCTGAAGTTGCCGACACGCACCTGGGTGTTCACCCGAAAGCCCCGCTCGCAGAGCAAGTCGAACATCTCCCGTTCGAAATCGGATTCACACCGGCCGCGTCGATCACTCAGGTCCGATGTTTCCGCAGGGTAAGGGCAACGGAAATGCTCGAGCAGCTTCCGGCGCAGTTGATCGCTTGGGCGTAACTGATCGAGTTCGACCGACCGCACGAGGTAGGTTCGGTCACGTGCCCGCGAAAGGGCCACATTGAATCTCTGCTCAAAGCGGTTGCCAGAGAGGGGAGTGTCGGCACGTTGCGCGACCAGGGACACGAACATGATGTCCCGCTCGTCGCCCTGGAATGCCGTGGGGTCACCAACCCGAATCTCGTGGCGTTCCATCACCTCGGTGCCGAGGCGCTGCTCGATTTCCTGATAGATGTGGGCAGCCTGGTTTTGTCCCAGCAGCGTCGTCACGCCGATGGAACGCTTCGACATCCGTTCATCCCCGGCAATGGCGGCAATCTCGGCAACGATGAAATCGGCTTCCGGCGGATTGATATCACCCTTGCGGAAACCATCCTCAACAAAAACATCGATCAGCGGCGGATCAAGCCGTTCAGATGCCGTGGGAAGCCGAAGCGCTGTCAGGCGATGGCCATAGAACTCACCTTTTGAAAATTCGATGATCGGTGCGACGCAACGGAAATGCTCGGTCAGCATGATGGCACCGCCAGCGAACACGACCTTGCCGAGATCGTAAAGCGACTGCTCTTCCCTCAGCGATGAACGATAATCGGCAACCTGGGTGGACAGGTGGCGGGTGGCCAGTTCATCGGCACGTGCCTGGTCACGCCCTATGAGTTCAGGGCTTACCTGTTTGTCATCACCAACAATGAGAATTTTGCGGGCCCGCAGCAATGCGGGGAGCGCCGCCACGGTCGATTGGGAGGCCTCGTCCACGATGACAAGATCAAACAGCCCGAAGTCGGCTGGCAGCGATTCCGAAACCCGGTAATGGGGCATGATCCAGCAAGGCAGCGCGCCCTTTGCGCGATCCGATGCCGCGCGAGCCTCCCTGCGATAGCGACCTGCCCGTTTTCCTGTTCCCTTCCCGATGCGGCGCACTGCGTCCGCATAGGCGGCGAGTGCAGCCTTGACACTGTCTGTCGCTTTCCGGCTCAGCTCCAGCCAAGTTCGCAGTTCGATTGCATTTTCATAGGCTTTTTTGAGCAAGACTTCCTTCTCGGCACGTTCGGTGCCGAGTTCCTGAAGCCGGGCATGGCGATCGATCCGGGCGAGCCAAGTGCCAAGGCGCCTAAGTTTCCAACGCCTGGCCCAGTCACCCGGTGTCAGGCTGTCTTCCACCCCCTCCACAGCCCGAGAACGAAGTGCTTCAGACCAGCGCGGAGCGCCGGATTCAGAGATAGAGTGGCAAACCCGGTCTATGGTGACGAATGCCTCGGTAAAACCTTCAAGATCGGCAAGCCGAGCCATCAAAGCCTGCCATTGGGAATGCGCGGTTTCCACCGAGACATCCGGATTGCCCAAGGCATTGACAACATAGTCCTGCAAGGCGCGGGAAATCTCGCCCCCCTTGGACGACAACATCGTGATCAACTGCGAGCGCATCGCCTCAGCGCCCTGCAGTCGGTATTTCAAGCGATGCGTTTCGACCAGATGGCGCAGTTTGGCTGCATTTTCAGCACGCTCAGAGACGGCTTCGGTCCAACCGGCAATCGCGCCTCGGGCTAGCGCATCGACAGATTGCTGTTGGGCAACGAGTTGCCTCAAGTTATCAAGGTGCTGTTGTTGGGCTCGAATGCGCTTTGCCACGCCCAGATCGTCTTGGTGGACAGCGTCGCCCACGCCCAGTGAAGTCAGATGGTTCCACGCCTGCGCCAGCTTCCGGGATTGCCTGATGCCGTCAATGTAACGCTGGATTTCCAGCCATTCTTCAACACCGCGGGGTGTTTCCGCCAGAAGCGTGACCTGCCCCAATTTCGTTTTGGTCTTGCCAGAGAACAAGCCGCCGAAACCCAAGGCTGCCCTGCCCTCGCAAAGCCGCTGCAAGGCCGCGAGAAATTTCTCGTCGTCGAGCGCTCCATCCGGCAGCATGATCGGGCGGGTGAGGAAATGGCTGGCTTCACCAAGGAGATGGTCGATATCCGGCTGGAGCCGTGCCATCGCATCGAGAAATTCCTGATCCGCGCCGCCTCGGATGTTACCGCAGGCTTCACCTGTCCAGGTGTACAGGGCGGCGGAAACCTTGGCTTCGATGCCATTCAGTGCATCAAGCTCGTGCGAAAGCGTCGCCAATCGTTCCGGAGCCTCGCCGTCCGACACGCGCAGATCAGGCAATGTCCCAGCGTTAATCTGGCGCCGCAATTCCTCTGCATGGGAAAGATCACGATGAACCTGCAGGATATGATCGGTCGAGGGCAAGCTTGCCGATTGAGGAATGGCGACGCCCAGATAGGCAATGTCAGCGCCAACCAGCTTGCGAGCCTGCCTGAGAGCAACAATGTCCTCATCGCTGAACCGGGCATCGAACCTGGGTTCTGCGTCGATGATATCCGGCAGCCAGGAAGCCAGATCCGGTTCGGCCACCACCATCCTGGCGGCGTGGACGGGCTCTATAACATCCTCACCCAGTGCAACTGGTGATACGGCAGTGCGCCCTATTGAATCCACCTCATTGTCATTGCGGGCGAGTGCACGATGCAGATTGTCGATCTGATGATCGAGGTCGGCAATTTGCTGTTCCAGTTCATGCCTGCGCAGGCGCTGCAGCTTTTCGGCGATGATATCGACGGATTCCTGGAACTGCTTCAGGCCATCACGATCACTGTCGAGCAGGCTGACGGCCAGCGGTCGCACCGCCTCAGGCAATTTGTCGCGCAGCACACGCAACGCCGGTGCTTTCTGCGAGGTGACCAGCACACGCTTGCCCAACGCGAGATAGTGACTGATGATGTTGGCGATGGTGTGGGTTTTGCCGGTGCCGGGCGGCCCTTGCACCACAACGCCGGGCCTAACCTCCAACCGCTGCACCGCCTCAACCTGCTCCCGGTTGAACGGCTTGGGGAAGAACAGATCCTTGCCAGATCCATCGGAAGAGGTGACGCCTGGAATGGTCGATATGCCGCGGAACTGCGGATATTCCGGTTCGTCGATTGTGTCCGAAGGATCGATGAGCAGGGCGGCCACGGCTGCCGGCAAGCCCGAAGTGACAGCTCCGTCTGAAACGGCTGCCCGGAAGCGGCGAAGGTCTTCCATGAGTTGTGTCGCCCGCCGCTCCCGCTGGAAGAAGGCAAAGGCCATGCTCACTTGCAACTGCGGTTCGATCGACGGAATCTTCCGCGCTTCGGCAGGCCGAGCATCCGGCACGAAGACACCATCAGGATCGAACAGGGCTGAGGCCTGACGCAGGGCCGGTTCGAAACTTGCCGGGATGAAGGGCGAGAGCGCCACATCGTCCAGTCCGGCAAGGAACCTGTCGGTCGCTGAACGCCACTGGTCCAGCCCATGGACCCCCATCCGGTCCAGCGGATCGACCTCCAGCCCCGGATCAGCTTCAATCCGGGGACGCGCTTCAAGACAATGGTTCTTCTCGTCGAGCGACAGCTCCATCGCCATGGACAATAGAGGATAGCGCAGACGCTGTCCGTCGCGGAGCAAAGTGGCAAAGCCAATGCCACACGTCAGTTCAACCGGTACGTCGCTGACGCCCTCCAACTGCTGGCGCAACATATAGAGGGCGTTGTAGAGCTTGATGGTTTCACGCCGAGGCTTTTCCCTTTCCGCCCAAGGCTTCCAGGCGCCATCCAGCCATTCCGCAAAGGCGGCTTCAACCGCCCCGCGCCGTTCATAATCGGCAAGGTCGATGCGCGCAGGGGCCTCGGCAGGCGAAAGAAGCTCAAGTTCAATCAGGCCGGACGTGGCGATTTCTGATTTGAGGGAAGGCACGACGGCCACATCGTCCCTCATCGATAGCCAGTTGGCGAGTTCCTGATCCACAGGATTTGGTGGTGCAACCTTGGCAAGGCGCTCCACACGCAACCAGATAGGTTCTTCATCATCGCCGCAGTCGAAAGACACGCCCGGTAGACCTGCAATGTCCTCCTCGGTCGCGACAAAACCGCGATGGCCACGATAATCCAACTCGACCTTGAGGCGATCCCGCTCTGTCGCCTCAACATAATCGATCAGGTCGATCAGACGACGAAGCTCTGGAGTGGGCGCAACAGGCGCGTGCATTAGCCTTCGACCTCTTCTGGTTGATCCAAACGGTGGCCGGGCGCTTCACCACCGGTCAGCAGGCTGGCACGGCAATCTTCACCCAAACCACCAGATATCATCGACTTTGCCTATCCCGCATCATCCTCGTAGTCGAGTAGTCTCAGATATCTTCTAACAAAAGATGCAAAACGCCTGACTGTCGCCGTGCCCCATGGCATCTGTAGGGCTGCCTTTTTCTGATGTTTTTAAGCAGCAGCCTCCCCTCCGCCTTGGAAGGAAAATGAACAAGTGCCGGCCAGTCGCTCCTTGATGCTCTCGCTGCGTGAGACGTCGATTGAGAAAAGCTCCAGTCGATCCGAACTGGAGGTCACCGCGTAATCGCCGATCACCCCCTCCTCGCACCCAGCCTGGTGATGGTGAGGATAGAGCAAGGTGAGCTTGTTGCATCGATAAAGGCGGCCATAGGCCATCATCTGATACACGTCAGCCTGCGACACACCGCGCTTGGGATCATCGATACGGGCTGAAATCCGCTTCCATTTGGTGTCGATCACCTGCAACACGGTGGCACCACGCTTGATGAGGATGTCCGGCCGGGTTTGAAAGACCTTCCGCTGATCCTCTGTTTCGAGACAATAAAGCCGCCCCCCCTGACTGACAACGCGTAGGTCAGTGTCGGCCAGCGCGCGTTTCAGCATGCGTGCGATATATTCCTCAAACAGCATGTTCATCTCGAACAGCAGCGAAAAACCTTCGCTGCCGCCAGAAGACGTGGTCTGGAAGCGGTCGCCCAGCAGCAGACGTGCAAGGTTGAGCAACTCGCGCCAGCGCCCATTGGTGCGATCCAGCACGACATCGTCCCAGCGCAGCGCGGAGACCGCCACGTCGGCGATATCGGCGTAGGCGAAAGCCAGTTCCCGTAGTCGGCGCTGGTTGTCGGTCGTGCGCGAGATAGCGGAGAGCCGTATGATCGCCGCCTTCATGATGCGGTTGAGAGCAATATCCGGGGTCAGCGCATCATATCGACATGCTAGCCGCGACGGCTCGACCGCCAGGGCTGTGAATTGCCGCGTGACATTCAGCCGCCCGCGCAGCGCTGGAAGATCATCGGCATGTTCAACATAGCGCCGCGGCATACCCTGCCGCACGGCATCGACCAGTTTCTCTGAAAACAGGCGGATCAGGATTTCCAGCAGCGTCTCGCGCTGCCAATCGAGAGCGGTGACCTGCCCAGCGTCAATCTTTAGGTCAAGCGCGACGGCAAGCATGTGGACCAACCGGCGACGGATGCTGCCGGTGGCCTGTTCACCATCCTCACCGGGGATATCAATTTTGGGCAGGATTTCGAGCGCGCAGCCATTACAGGCGATGACGCCGACAACACCGCGTGCGCGAAGGGCTTTGCGACCGTGCTCTAGCACCCCGCCCCCGCCCCTTCCGGCCAGCGGAGATGCCGCCGCGACCGCCGCGATGCGATCTGCGGCATTCGGCGGGATTTCGTCCGCCCCTTCACCATAGCGGATGCTTTCCCATTCAAGGAGTGTGCGGCGGATCACGCCTTAGGATATCCATCATAGGAGAAGTTGGAACGAACGCTCCAGCGATAGCGCGGAGCCGCGTCCTCATCACCGCCCAGGCCCTTTGGCGCCTTCAGACGACGGCGGTCGATGAAGCTGCCCTCCCGATCACCGTCGCCATCATCGCCGTCGCCCAGCACTGCGGCAACCTTTGCCCAATCCTCATAGAAATATTCGGCGAGCAGCGGGATCACCTTGTGCCGCATCACCTCGTCCACCTCACTCCGTTTCGTGCAGCGGATGAAATAGGCATGGCCGATCTGGTGTTCCCGGTCGAAAAGATATTCGATCCGTTCGTTGATGGTCGCAAGTAAAGCCGCAAGGTTGATGCCATCGACCGGCTTTAGCAACGATGCGTCGGGCATCAGTTCGCGAAATTCGAACCGGCGCCGAAGCGCGGTATCCAGCAGTGCAATCGAACGGTCAGCGGTATTCATTGTGCCAATGATGTGCAGATTGGCAGGCACACCGAACCGCGCGTTGCTGTAGGGCAAGGTAAGGCGCATGCCCTCGTCCATGCCAAGCCGCTTGTCCGGCTCGATCAGCGTGATCAATTCGCCGAAAACCTTGGAGATGTTGGCTCGATTGATCTCGTCGATGACAAGAACGTGCTCTTCCGCGCTGAGTTCGGCGGCCTCCGCCATCTGTCGCAGGATGCCCGGCTGCGGTTTCAATGTGAAGCCGACGCCGTCAGCGAGTGGCTGGGGACGCAACCCTTCGACGAAATCCTCATAGGCATAATTCTGGTGAAAGGTGACGAAGCCGATCTGCCCCTGACCTTTCAATTCATCATAAGCCTGACGGAGCTCCTGCCGCCGCCCGATATCATTTAAAAGCGGATCGTTACCGGCGAGGCCCCGACATAACCGCACGGCCTCAGCCATCGTGCGATAGGTCTTGCCAGTACCGGGAGGGCCATAAAGGATCAGGTTGACTGGCGAATGCTTGACGGGGTCAACCTGCACATCCTCTCCTTCCGTCACCGCAGGGCTATCCGTTAACTGATCTGGCCAATAAGCCGCGCGAGGAAAACGAGGTGGTGAGCGCAGGGCTTCTTCCGGAGCCTCCACAGCGAAACGCTGAGAGAAACGTGTAAAATCCTCTTCAGTCAAATGGAAATCCTCCTCTTGACCGAGGCCCCTTCCATCTAATTTTTTACTATATATGCTCAGCACGGGCGGAGATCCTTGAAGTCCACCAAGAACAGGGAAGCCACGAGCCCTATCTTTTTCCTTTCGCCCAAAGTGCAATTTATATGATCCTATATCAACATAATACCAATCAAAGCCAGCATCGTGAATTAGTGCAGCATAACGCAAAAACAACTCCTTCTGAGACTCACCCCATGCCGCATATGAAGAAGAAAATGCTTTATTTACATCTGTGAAATGGCGAGATATTTCTTCAATATCCTTACCTTGAATCAAATCACGACCCTCGCTTGCTTGCGAAGATCCCGACACCTGAAAATCCTGCAGCACACCTTCGGACATTATTTCATTCCACTAAATTGAGACGATAAAAATAAACATTTAAATATTTGAAATATGAAATTAATAACTTATTTGTTAAATTGAAAACATCAATTTGCTAGAAACTTTCCATGAATTATCGCCTCTTGGGATTTTCAGTAGATCGCGATTGGTAATTCACCCACAGACAATTCACCCACATCTGTCCAGAAAATGGCCATTCCGCTCACGGGCCTTCCTCCCATTGCGTCGACCGCATCGGCATAAGCCGCCAATTGCGGCCAATAGGTCGCGAAACGTGCTGCGTGATCGGCCACAGCGCCGCTCTTGTGGTCGACGATCATGTAGCCATCTTGGCCTTCCGCGATCAGGTCGATGATGGCTGTTTGCCTGCCGCCATCGGCCAGAGCAATCTCCAGAGGCTGCTCCACATGCAGATCGGGATAGCCCAGTTCCGCCAGTGCCCGGCGCAAGCCTTCTGCCTGCAGGGCAATGGCCTCGACATCCCCGGCTTCCATCCGGCAATGCGCCGCGACCCGGTCCTTCAGATCAGGGCGTTGCAGCAGGATGCGGAAGGCATCGTGCATCGCCGTTCCCCGGTCGGCGGCGAGAGCAAGGCTCTCTCCTGCGACACGCACACCAGGCGCGATAGCGCGTGTTTCCAGATTTTCGGGCACGGGGCGCCCCGTTACAACCGCCTGCGATGGGCTCAGCACGGCAATTCTTTGCATCGGTGCCTGCGACACCAATGCAAAACGCAAATCGCGATCGGCCACCACCGCGCCATCTGAAGCATCGGCTTCAAAGCTGGCCGGAATGTCCTTGCCACACACAATCTGCCGGGCCGGGAAGCGATCCTTGCCAACCAGCAGACCCCCTCCCTCGATCGCCACGCCGCACAGATCGCTCATCAGGCGGCGGGCGGTGATCGGCAGGGGCGGCTCATCCGCGCCATCGTCCTGCGGCCATTCCAGGATCAGCCGGTTGCGCGCGCGGGTCAGCGCCACATACAGCAGTCGCCGCGCATTCTGGTCCGCCTCGGGGCGCAGGCCCACAAGGAAGCGCTCGCTCGCTTCTGGCGCGGCAAAGGCCGGAGCATAGGCCAATTGCGCTCCCTCGACCACATGGTCGAGATCCTCGAAGCCGGGGAAGATCGTGCTGAACACCCCGCTGCGCGGATCCAGCTTCTGGTCCAGCCCGCAAACCACCACCACCGGCCATTCACGCCCCTTCGAGGCATGCCAGGTGATGATTTCGACCCCATCAGCCTCCAGCCCGGCGGGATTGGGGCGCTTGTCCTCACCCTTCAGATTCATCCGGCTTTCCAGCCAGCCCAGGAAGACATTGGCACCCTGACCATAGAAGCCCGATGCCTCGCGCATATCGCGATGGGCCTCAAGGAAGGCGCTGGCCTCGGCCTCGAAGCGCAGCAGATCGGCACGCATCTGCGCCGGGTCCTCCAGCCGGTCGCACCATCCCCGCAGGCCGCCCGCCGCAATGACCCGCGCCACCAGATGATCGACAGGCATCGCCGCCGCCTCCGGCCACAGCGCATCGAGCGCGGCCAGTTCCGGCGTGACGATCCGCCCCTCGCGCGCCAGCATGCCCAGCGCCTCTTCCAGAGGGGTGCCGCCCGGCCCCAGCGTTGCCACGCAGAGGGCCGCATGGCGGTCCTGCGGGTTGACGGCATAGCGCAGGGCAAAGCAGGCGGCCTGCACGATCCGGCTCTGCCACCAACCGTCCTCGGCGACACGCACCGGCAGACCCAGAGCGCGCAAGGCGGCGGCATAATCGGAACAGCGGCTGTGCGTCGGGCAGAGGATGGCAATATCCCTGGCCTCCAGCGCCCGCGGCTGCTTGCTGTGACGGTCGATGATCGACACAGCCTCATCTTCCAGCAGCGAGAGCAGGCGGTCCGCCACGAAATGCTGCGGCTTGCCCGGGGTTCTGGCATTGCGCTTGGCGCCCAGAGCGATCACCTCCAGCGCGGTTTCGTCGCCCGACTCGTTCTGCGGCGTCAGCGCGGTGTAGCCTTCGCCGAACAGCTTGGGCCCCAGCGCATTGACCAGCGCCATGATGCGCGGGTCCGAGCGCCAGTTGCGGTCCAGCGGGCTGGTTTCGAACTGGCCGATCAGCGCTTCGGTCAGGCGCGGATCGGCACCCTGAAAGCCCATGATCGCCTGCTTGGTGTCGCCCACGATCAGCGCGTGTTTCGCCTGCCGCGCCAGCGTCCAGAGGAAGGTGAACTGGATCGGGTTGGTGTCCTGAAACTCATCGACGATCACACAATCGACCTCGGCCAGCACCGAGGAGAGGATCGCCGGGTTCTCGCGCAGCAGCCGTGCGGCATTGGTCACCATATCGCCGAAATCGATGACGGCGAGCGCCTTCTTGCGCGCCTCGTAATCGGCCATGGCGGACTGCGCCCCCTCGACCAGCGCGCGGGCGTGGAGCACGGCGTCCTCCAGCGGGCCGGGATGGGTTGGCAGGGCGTCGGCGGCGTCCATCACCGCCTGCGCCAGATCGTCATAGCCCTCGGGCGTCGCGCTGCCCTTCTTGCTCAACCGCAAACCGCGCAGCTTCTGCCATAGGCTCCAGTCATGTTCGCTCCGTGCCAGCGCGGTGCGGGCGCGCTGCAAGGCACTGAAATTGTCGCGGAAAGCGGTGCGGGCGGTCTCATTGCCCATGGTGTCAGCCAGAGATCGGGGAAAGGCCGCCAGCAACGCCTCGACGGCCACCAGGAGGCGGGCATCCAGCGCAGCGCCCTTGCCCTGCGGTTTGCCATAGCCTTCCCGGATCGAGGCCTCGACGAAGCCGGCCATCGCCGGATCGGCCCCGCGCGGCCCCAGCGCGCGCAGCAAGGCGATGACATCGAGCAGCTTCTTGCGGAACCCGTCCTCCACGCTCTCGTCCGAGGTGAAGCTGGCGCGATAGCCATGCGCCGCCAGATTGCGCGCCAGCGCATTGAGCGCCTCATTCTCATCGATGGCGCGGCGGATCAGCAAATCCTGCTCATCCTCGGCGATCAGGCGCTGTTGGGGCGAGGAACCGCTGGCCAACGCATGCTCCACCAGCAGGCGGCGGCCCAGACCGTGAATGGTCGAAACATAGGCCCGCTCCACCGCCAGAGCCGCGCGCAGATTGCCATCGGCGATCAGGGCCGCGCGGATGCGCTGGCGCAACTCGCCCGCCGCCGCCTCGGTGAAGGTCACAGCCAGAATGCGCTCGGGCCGCACCAGACCATCGCGCACCCAGCGCACCAGCGTTTCCTGAATGTGGTGAGTCTTGCCCGCGCCCGCACCAGCGGGGACGATCGAAAGGTCTGTCATCATGCCTCTTCCGCCAGGATTACCGAAGGCGCATCATCCTCGCGCAGGAAGGCCGCAATCAGCGGGCTGTCCTGCAAGGCATAGGTGCCCAGCGACGCCTTTTTGGTGAAGAAATCCGCGTCCGCCGTGGTGTTGATCGTCAGGCGCCCGGCCCGCAGCGCAGCAAAGCGCGCCTCGATCTGTGCCACCGCCTGCTCGGCGATATCGCCGTCGATCACTTCGAGATGATCGCTCTCGATCTCGGTGAGGCCATTGACCAGCACCCCGCCGTCGTTGAGCATATGGTAGGCCACACCGGGCAGGCGGTTGGTGGCCAGCGCGGCGGCGATCCTGCGGACCGGCTCGCCACTCTCCTCGTCCAGCCGCACATTCATGCGGCGATAGAGATCGACCTGCAAATCCCACCCGGCCCTGAGCCGCTTGCGCCGCCCGCCCGAACTGCTTTTCTTGTAGTCGATCACCACGGCCTGCCCATCGGCCAGCCGCAGCAGGCAATCGGCCTTGCCATGCACGGGGTGACCGAAAATCTCGCCCGAGAGCCAGAATTCATTGCCCACGATCTCAGCCCCCAACGCAGTGAGCACCTGCGACCAATGGCGGGCCGCCTTGACGATCTCGCTTTCCAGCGTGCGCCGCTCAACCAGCCAGGCCGGGCTTTGCAGGAAGGGGGCGATGGCGCGGATGCGCTCCATCAGCAGATCGGGGACCAGCGCCGCGATAGCATCATGATCGGGATGGTCGCTACCGGGCGGGAACAGCAGTTCGAACACCTCATGCGCCAGCGACCCGCGCAGCATGACATCGAGCGTCTCGGGTGCCCAGGACACCTGCCTGGCCCCCAACTCGCCCAGCAGCCAGGCAAGCGGGCTGACCAGCAGCGTTTCCAGCCGGCTCGGGCTCTGGGGCCGCAGGCTGCCATCCTCCTTGCGGCGCAGGCCGAGCAGGTCGATCCCGAACTCCAGATGCGGCGGCAGATCGGGCGCCTCGATGGCCTTGAACTCGGGCCGCGCGCGCCAGGCGACAAGCCGGTCCCAGATCGTGCCTGCCCCGCGCACCATCGGCACGACCAGATCATCGGGCGCGGCGATACCCTCCACCAGCCGCGCCATCAGCGGCAGGCTGGAGGACGGCGCCAGCGCGCCACCGCTGCGGTCCCGCTCGGAGAGCAGCAACACGATCTGCTCGCTGGCACAGCCCAACTGGCGGATGAACAGCGCCAGCGCGCGATCCAACTGACTGGCCATGGAGGGCAGCGCGAGGCCCGTCTGCTCACCGATCAGCGCCACCTCACTGTCGAGGAAGAAGGGATTGCCCGAGGGCGCGCAAGGATAGGCGCCATCATTGAACCCCAGCACCAGCAGCTTGCGATAGGAGCGGTCCGGTGCCTCATGCGCCAGCATCACCCGCACACCGCCCAGCAGATAGGGGCCGCGCCGGGCCGCGATCGGCTGATAGGCGGCGGCGAAACGGATCGCCTTGTCGAAATCGGGCTCGGCGGCGTCGACCGCGCCCCCCAGCGCGGTGGCCAGCCGGGCGAGTTGCGCCTTGGCTTCCAGCACATCGTCTTTCAGCGCCTCATCCTCGCTGAGCAGATGACGGAAGCGGCGAAGCTGGTCCTTCAGTTCGGCGGTGGTGGTGGGCGACGGCGAACGGATCAGATGGAAGAGCGACTTGGCCCTATCGCTCAGGCCCTCGATCAGGCGCGGGGCATAGTCGCCGCCCATCACGGCGGCGGCCAGCGCCGCCCCCACCTCAGGCGGCCAGCAGAGGACCGGTGAGCTGTAGAGCGAGGCCAGCGCCATCGCGGGGGCGGGCCGCCTGCGGCATTCCACGAAATGCAAGACTGCCTCCGCGCCCACGTTGCGGCGGGTGGCGGTGCCGGGCAGCAGGGAGGCGGCAAGGCCGACCACCGCGAAGGCATCGGCAAGGCTGGCAGCATAGGCGCCGTCTGCGGGCAGGATCACGCCGATGTCGGCGGGCTTGAGCGTCGGGTCCTGGGCCAGCCAGTTCTGGATGATCGCGGCGGCGGCCTCGCCTTCGCTCAGGCTGTCGCGCACCGAGAGGACGGCAAAGCTGTCGTCGGCAGGACGCCGGGGCGCCTGCGGATCCAGCATAAAGCGCTGAACATGCCCGGCCAGCGTGGCCTCCGAAGCCGCCGGGGCCTGACGCTTGCCGATCAGGCGCGCTGCATCGGCGTCCCCAGCCTCGATCGCGCCGTGATGCGCCTCCAGCCGCTCCAGAACGGCGCGTTCAAGGGGCGTTAGGTTCTGCATGTTACGATCCCAGATCAGCTTGAGAGGCTGCACGGCATCCTTCGCCTCGCTGGCCAGAAAGTGCTTCAGCCGGGCGAGATCGGCGGGCAGAATGGCCTCATTTGCCGCCCACAGATCGCGCAACGCCTCCAGATGATAGCGCGCGCGGCTGCCTGCCTCCAGAGCTTCGGCTCGAATGGAGGCCGGGTTCAGATCCATGGTCGCCAGCATCACCTGCCGCAGCATCGCGCTGACCGCCTGCAAGGTCTGCTCGGGCGCGATGGCAAGGCTGGCGCTCCACGGCCTGTCTTCGCCGCCCTTATCCAGCGCGCCGCGCAGATCGGGCTCGTCCCGCGCCGGCAGGGCATAGAGCCCGGCCAGCAATTGTACCGTCAGCGGCGTGCAACTTGCGAAGCGGCCGGGCCCGAGCCGCAGATAGCAATCGTCAAACATCTCTGGTCTTTCGCAGCAGAATCACAACATCTGTTGGATTAGACATCCAACACGACAAAAATGGTCATGGCAGACTGGCCAGCGCCGATTGGGCCAGCGTCAGCCTTTCGCGCATCACATCACGCAGGGCGGGCGGCCCCTCGATCACGATGTTCCCGCCCCAGGTGAAGAGATGATCGGCGATTTCCCGCAGCCCCCCGGCACGGAAGCGGACAAGCAGGGTTTCGCCATCCTCCACGACGGTCTGGGCCGGGTGGAACCGCCAGGATCGCGCCTTGGGCACCGAGGGCGCCAGCACCCGCAGCACGATATCATGGTCATCCTCGCGCCAAATACCGAAGCTGTCGGCCAGCCAGGCATCGAGATCCCAGTCCTCCGGCGGACAGCCCAGCACCTCGCTGGCGCGGACATTGGTCATCCGGTCGAGGCGGAAGGTATAGGGCGAGTCATCGCGATCCGGCATCTTGCCCAGCAGATAGGTCACGGGCCCATGCATTAGCCCATACGGCACCACGCGGCGCCACGAGGGTGTTTCAGCGCCATCGGGCCGATAGTCGAATTCCACGCAATGCCCGGAAAGGATCGCGGCCTGAATTTCGGTCAGATCCTCGGGCGACACATCCACAATCGGCCCCGCTGGCACGCGCGAGCGCTGCAGGCGGGTCAGCAGGTCCAGATCATTGTCGAGGCGACGGCGGCCAGCGCTGTCGAAGGCCAACTTGATCTTGGAGAGCAGCGTGGCCAGCGCTCGCGCATTGGCCGTGCCATCACGCTGCCCGGCATCGACAACGGCCTCCAGCGCGGCGACCTCGCGCGCGTTCGGACGTGCATAGGCAGGCCCCGGACTGTCGGAGATGCGAAAGCGTTTACGCCGACCATCGGCAATCTCCTCCAGATCAAAATGGATCAGGATGACATTGCGCAAACGCTCCACCGTGCGTCGATCGACCAAAATCAGATCGGCCATCTCGTCGAGCGTCAACCCTTCAATATTGCCGGCAAGAGCGTGGATGAGGGTCAGGATATTGTCGAGCTTGGTCAGGCGGCGCTGGGTCATGGTGAGAGAGGGCTAAGCCTTAAATGGTTAAGAGCAAGGTTAATTTCCTCATGCATATCGTTATTGCGACCATTTTTGTCGCAACCGGATAGGTTGGGCTATTCTGCGCGGTTCGAAAGGAAAATCTGAGTTGAGCGGTTCAGCAAACCTATGACCAATTTTGACGCATGCATGGTCCATGGAGCGGCAGGCATCGAACGCCCCCTGATTCTTGGAGAGATCGAATGAAGCCCTTTCACATGCTGCTGCCCGCTGTCATCTTCCTCGGGGCTGGCGGAGCCCATGCCGCTGGCAAATCCCCAATCGAACAGCGCTATACAGCTACCTACAACCGATGCATGAACACCGGCGATGCGGGGCAAGGTGTTACCAGTGCCATGATGGCCTGCACCGAGGCCGAGCGGAACTTCCAGGACGGCAAGCTGAACCAGGTCTACAAAATGGTCATCTCGCGCCTCCCTGCGACGCGGCAGGATGACTTGCGCCGATCGGAGCGCAACTGGATCAAGGTTCGAGATGCTGTCTGCGCGAAGGAATTGACCGGCGAGTTTGCCGGCGGCTCGATGAGTCGTGTCACCTGGCTGGGTTGCCTGGTGGATGAAACCATCAAGCGGACGATGGCGCTGGAGCAATATCGCTGAGGGACGGGCGGTAACCTTGGCTCGCTGTGACTGCCATATCGGGGTGGACGTGACATGAAATATCTCGTCGAGCTTGTTTTCGGGATCGGCTTTTTTGGACTCAGCGTCATTGTGCTGACCTTCTTTCTGCGATTCCTGCTGCTGACATGGGCGGTTCGTACCGTTGGTCGTGTGGTTCACGGCGTGCTGGGGTTTATGAAGCGCCTATGCCACGCGCTGATCTTCATCTTCGGCCCCGCTCTGCTCGGCGGATTTATCGTTGGCACAGGCCTAGGTGCTGGCGAGCACGCCATGGGCAATGGCGGCAATGGCGCCACCGATCCGACCCAGACCATTTTGCTGGCATTCCTGAGTTTTTTCGTGATCGTAGCGTTTCGTGCATGGCAATGGAATGCATGTAAGAATCGCATCAGCCCAACGTCATCCTAACGGAAATCTGGCGAGGCTGGATCACCGGACAATGAAGACGTGGCGGATGCGTGGGCACGAGCCATGGAACTGGCTCCGGCACGGCGTGATAAGCTTCTGCAAGCGCAGGCGGCATGCTCCTCGTTGCTCGTCGCCACGCTTGTCCACAGCACGGAGCGCCGCTTGCGAGGTGTCAAATCCAGCGAGAGAGCAGCCGTCATCGAGGAGATGGTCAATTTCTTACTGGGATTCGGCCTGAGGGCGGAAACTGATATTGCAACTGCGGGCTTGAGCATGGAAAAGGACAAAGCAGCATTCTGATCGCCGCTTGTACCGCAATTGTTTGACTGAACGCCAGAATGCTGCCCGTAATTTTAAGCGGGCACGACATTTTGTGGCCAAGGTGCAGGGATGCGTGTGACGAGTTGGCTCTGGGTGAACCACGTGATCTGTTCAGGCCAATGGCGCCTTATGAAGGAGTATCTCAATGAGCGATGTGGATGCAGTTTCTGGCGCCGATGACGCGGACTTGGTAGCTGGACACGAAGATCAGACTGCGGCGGCAGCAGCGTTTGTCGCGCAGGTTACGGAATATGTGTTGGATTTCGACAAGGGCCATCCTCATGCGAACATTCTCATCGCTGGCAAGACAGGTGTTGGCAAGAGCACTCTGATCAATACGGTGTTTCGTGGTGATATGGCGGAGACTGGCATTGGCCGCCCGGTCACACAGGCAATTGACGAAATCACAAAAGCTGATGTTCCCCTGACGATCATCGACACAAAAGGGCTTGAACTGGCTGATTTCACGCCCATTCGGACCGATATCCTGAATTATATTGAAGCTCGCAAAGGTGAAGACGCCAAGACGTATGTGCATGTTGCATGGTTGTGCATAAGCGATAGCAGCGCGCGTATCGAGGATGCCGAATTGGATTTGGCCAAGGCTCTAAAGGATGCTGGCCTCCAAGTGATCGTCGTCCTGACCAAGGTTTCTCGCTTCAAGGACAATCCATTTGAGGCTGTTGTTCGTGAACAGTTTCGAGATATTACCAGCGACATTGTGCTTGTTCGCGCACTATCCCAGAACATTTACGACGACGAAGATAATGTAACTTCTCGGCAGGAAGTTCGTGGGATCGATCAATTGCTAAATTTGAGCTACATTCGCCTTCCGGAGGCGCAAAAATACTCATTTGCAAATTCAGCATCAATATCTCACAAAAAAGCTCAAGAAATAAAGCGCAATGAATCCGAAACTGCGATCAATTATTTTTGCACAGCAGCGTTCGCGATAGGTGCCGCCCCGATCCCTTTTTCGGATGCTGCGCTTCTCGCTCCTCTCCAAGCGGGCATGATTATCAAGATAAGTGATGTTTATGGAATGGACATCGGCCTTAATAATGTCGGCCAAGTGATGACCTCGATGGTTGGGGTTTCTGGGGCGATCTCAATGGTTGGCAAACAGATCGTCACCGGCGCGATGAAGCTTGTGCCTGGCGCTGGATCATTGGTTGGCGGAACCATCTCTGGGACTACTGCAGCAGGCCTGACCAAAGCTCTAGGCTCTCAATATGCATCTGCCCTGTCCGAAATCAACGATAAAGGTAAAGAATTAACGATAGATGCGGCGATCGCTGCAGTCCGGAAGCGCATTCCGTTTTGACAAAAAAGGGGTTTGATCAATTTTTGATCAAACCCCTTTCATCTCGAGAAGGCTGTATAATTTTATGATGATGAGGTGCGGTAATATCTTGGGAGATAAGTGAGTGCATACATATAAAGTCCTTGTTCAAATGACCAAGAAGGTAGGTTCAGCCCAGCGATGGGTTACAATTCAGGCGGAAGGCGCGCGGGATGCCATGCGCTTGGCCGAGGCCAGCGTTATGTCCCCACATTCTACGGTCGTGAAGGCAAGCGCCCTTCAGATCCGGGTCGTTAAATAGCGACGGCCCCCACCGTGGCCGTCTATCCCTTTCTGCCTGAATTAGGGCGGCGGGAAGTGATCGAGAAGTAGACACTCCTACCTCTTTATTCGCGCTGGCGTTCTTGATCATATTCACCATCGTCGCACGTGCTTGAGGGCGAAGCGCATAGCCATGCATGGCCTTGCGCAAATGATCCGTGAGAGCATCGCCGGAAAATATGTGCCTCTCATGGATCATGAGCAAGTCAGTCTGCTTTTCCAGCAGAGCAAATAACTATTCAAATTGCGCTTGAACGATCTTCGTTACATCAGTGTCGAATGTCAATCTGAAAATTATGCAGATATATTGTTAAATTGATCGTAGAATTATGCTTCGACAGATGCCGGAGTCGGTTTTGTAAGGAGTTAATCATGGCTTTCGACCCCAACGACTTCTATCCCAGCGATATCGAAGCGCTGTGGAAAGGTGACCCGAAATATATAGGCCCAGTCCTTTTAACCCGTGGCGAAGATATTGATAAATATCCTCTTTGCGGATTTTGCCCTCAAGCCCGCTGGTATGTCAAAAACCATACGCCATACGTGTTCTGCAAAGAGTTTCACGAAAACATGCCCAATAATATCGACGAAGGCGTGACGAATTGCGACACCTTCGCAATGTTGAGTGGAAGGATTAAGCCCGCGGTTCCCGAGGCTTGACTGATGGCCCAATTGATCGTTGGATATCGGCCTGTCGCACTGCTGCGCGCTCCTGCGTCTTGCGCATGCGCCAGGGCCAAGGCCAGGCGTCATCTTCCAGGGCGGAGATCCTGTCCGCACGTTGTGCCGCTTCCAGCCACGTGGCCAAGCGATGGACGACTGATTCTTGGCTGCTTGTGCCGATCGGGCTTGGCGGTCGCGCATCTGATGGAGATTGAGGTGCGAGCTTGTCTTCGCCAACGTTCTTGAAGCCCTCATCGTCAGTGACAGAATGGCTGGCGGTCTGCTCCAGCCCTGCCGAACCATGCTCATTCGCAGCATCGCCAGGTACGAGAGTTTGGATTGCGCGCAGAGCGGCATCCACATCACGCCTGTTGATCACAGGCAACTCCGCCACGATCCCTGCCATCATGCGCTGAAGCGTTATATGGCGCTGTTCTTCTTCTGAGGCGCGAGCCAAGGCCGACTGACGCGCTTTCATCGCCTGGGCCTGTTCTTCTTCCCCTTCGGTATCAGAATGGGCTCCATCGGCATTGAAACTGCCCCAAAGATCAAAGTTTTCATAGGCAATCGATGGTGCAGACTGCCCCAAGGCCAATATGCCTGCTGGCAACGGTATCTGTGTAGGGGCCGCTTTACCGATTGCGGCGAGATGAGGCGGTGTAACCCTTTCTGGCGCGGCGGTGGATATCCCCGCCAGGGACGGTGCCGGTACGCACATCGGTACGGCCTGTCCAACGCCGACAAGAGAAGGTCCATCTGGCATTGCAGGGGTCTTTGGTTCGACCGTCACCACGGGCGGCTTCACGACTTGCGGCGCTGCGACGGCAATGTCCACCAGCACTGGCCCCGTTGAATAGAGCGGCGCAGCGCTTCCGTTACGGGCGACCTCTGGCGGCTCCAGCATGGCTGGCGCCTTCGCACCGATGCCTGTCAACGTTGGTGGCGAATCTCCCAACCGGGCGACATGAGGCAGATCGGTCAATGTCGGCATCCACGGTACAGGCAAAGCTGAGGCTGGCAACTGGGTGATATCAGCCGGTGGTTGGTCGATATCGTAGCCAGCACTCACCGGCATATCCAGTCGCGCCAGATCAGGCGCGACGCTTACTGGCAGCGGAGCGCTCACCGCAACCGCAGTCAATGCCGGGGCATCTGCTGGAGTTGGGGCGGAAGCCGGTATCGCTTCTGCCGCCAAAGACGGTGCCCCGGGCAGGCTGGGAACGCTCCTCGCGGCCCGTTCCAGCGCAGTTTTGAGCTGTTCAAGGACATTGAGACGCTTGCGTACCTCCTGGACTTTTTCCCGCGCATCGTCCCGGCGGCGCCTCGCTTCGTTGCGCGCGACCACGGCAACATGCTCCCCCCGGCGATGGGCGGCTGTGGCCTCTTGGCCAACGTGCTCGCCCCCCTCGCGATCCATACCGCGTTCACGATAGGACAGCGCGGTGAAGGTGCGGTCGAGTCCCCGTTCCTGGGCAACTTCGGTGAGCACATGCGCGACCATGTGTCGGATGAAGAGCAGCCCGGCCTCGCCGTCCAGGTCTGTACGCAGATCGTTGGAGATCAGGAAACTACCGTCGGCCTGCCGCTCCATCGGCAACAGGCCATAATCGAAATGGATATGCGGGTTGTCGACGGCGGCCTCAGGATCGGCATCGTGCGCAGCGCCGGACCAGGGCAATCCCCGCGCGCCGAACACCTGATCGCCGATGCGTTGCAAGACTTCACGGCGGGCATCGACCGGCAAGCCATAAGGAATAGCCAGGACCATGCGGAAGCCCAGCTTGGCATTCTTGCGCATGGCCCGCAGGACCTGCTCCTGCAGCGCCAAGGCATCCCCGACCTCTTCGGTGGTTTCGCCCAGGTTGCTTAGGACGATTGGCTGGCCGCTGCTGTCAAGCGTCACAGCGGCTTCACGGGCGATATACCGCCAGTGCCGGCGCAGGCATCCTCGCGCGCCGTGCTTGCCGCCGGCACGCACGTAGCGGATGCGCAGCATCATGCCCTCGCGCCCTTTGCTGTCACGACGCGCCAGTGCGCTTTTGCCCTGGCTGGGCTGTTGCATGACCAGCCCGGCGTGGCTGGCGCTGCGGGATATCGAGCTTGGCCTGCGTTGAGCGGGTTGCCTCCGCTGGCGCTCTGGCCGAATACGCACACGCTTGGAAAGGCGCCGGATCGCTGCGTCAAACTCTCGTTCGGCTGCCTTGAATTCCCGCCGAACGCGGGCATCCTCTATTGCATCCGCAACCTTTGCCAACGCCTCGGCGCGGGTCTGCCGCAATCGCTTGAGCTCGGCGGTCCGTTCCTGACGGAGCTGCGTGGCAAGGTCGCGGTCGCTTACGCGATGGCGCGTGCCGTCGGTGAGAATGACGGTAAAACTGCGGGTGGGGTGCGCAAGGGAGGGCTTTGCCCGAGCCGTCGAATTGGAACAATTCATTACTTGCGCTACCCCACCCTTACTGAACCTTGCTCCTCCTACAGGTGCAGTTTTTGTGGAGGTTCCCGTCGTTATGGATCGACCCACTTTTCCATCCACGCCTAAAAAAAAGGTGCGGCGTGATGGCGAGGCCGACCCTTCAGGGCCGGCCTCGGTATGCGATGTTCAGGCTGCGCGCGTATCCAGCCAAGGCGCTAACACCTCGGCGTCTCTGGCTGCCTGGTTCATGAGGGCATGGAAGCGGCTGGCCCGACGCGCTTCCAGCGCCGGGACATAGCCGCGCCCGGCGCGCAGTTCACACACCCGGCGCAAGATGCGATCTTCGGCGACATCGGCATCGACACGGTCATCATGCAGCTTACGCCACCGGCAGAGCAACAAGGCCGTCGCGATCACGTCACCTTCGCATTGCTCTTGCACAAGATCCCACTGCCCCGCCTCGATCAGCCGGGCAACCGCGAAGGCCGGTGCCGACAGCTTCGCCGGGATGTCGAACGCGGCGAGGAGTTCCGATTCGTGAATCGGTTTCATCTTCATGTTGGCCGTCGCCACCCTGGCGAAGTCCACATGCCGCTGGCGCCCGTCACCGCCGAACGCCAACCATCTCCAGGCGCCGGGCAGCGTGAGCCCGTGCCTCATGGCAGCGCAGACCAGCATCGGCAGATCGTGAAACGAGCCAGCCCAACTGGCCAGATCAGCTTCGGCTGGGGCGTCGGCGAACACCTGCAGTAACCCTTCGACGATGTCCCTTTCGCTGTGATCTGGCGCCGACATGGTCACGAAACGCGACACGTCGGCGTTGCCGTCTGGATGCTCGGTAAGCACCATCGCGCAGGCCGTGGTGATGGTCTGGAAGACCCAGCGCGGGGTTTTGAGCGGGTCCTCGGCCCGTTTGTAGCCGCGGCGGCCGGGCTTGTCGTCGTCGCCATCGCCCGGTGTCCAGCGCTCGATCTGCTGATAGCGCTTGTGCCCACTTTCATCGATCACGGCGCTTTCGATGTCGAAGATGATCCAGGAGCGCTTGCGGGGTTCGGATTTGATGTCGAAATTCATAGGGTTTCTCCACCGGCATGGCCGGTTCAAGTAGAGGAAATGGGCGAACGGCAGTCGCCCGTCCTCAAAGTTCAGCCAAAGCGCACGATCGTTTGGACTGGGGCTTCCGGCTCGATCCAGTCACCGCCGGTCGGCACGCAGCGGTTGCCCGCGAGCAGATCCCCCCTCATCGTGGAAGCCGCCATGCTGATGCGCTTCATGGCAAGCTTGCGCCCGGTGGCGATGTTCGACGGTTTGCCCGCCACGCGGATGAGCGAGCCACGCCCATCCACGGTGAAAAACTCATCGGCGCGCGTGCTGACCAAGAGGATCGGTGTCTCATCATCGGCGGCGTAGGGAGCGAGACGCTCAACCACGTCGACGTTTAGCATCTGCCGGAAGGCCACGGTGAAGCTGGCCGGCTCTTTGGTCTGGGTGTCGGCCCAGCCGGTGTAGACGAAATCCTTGCGCATGGTCTGCGCGATCCGGGCGATTTCCGTGCCGACATCGAGATTTGGCGGCCTGCCCCACGCAAAGCAGATGCAATCGTTGGCGGGGCGGAACAGGGGCCAACCCATCTGCTGCCTGACGGCCAGCATGAAGTTCTGGCGATGGAGTCTCATTTCCATTGGATCATTCCTTTCGGTGACGGCCTGGGGCCGGAGCTTTTCCCGTCTCTCACGGTGCTCAATTCCTTTGACTTCAGATCGATCGGCGCGCTCGGCAGCGCGCTTCTCGACGTCAACGGTGCCGCTCGTGCCAGGTGAGCGGTCGCGTGCGCGGCGTCGGCCCCCAGGGCGTTACCTCTCGCTGGAGCCAGAGCATTTCGATCTCCACCTCATCCTCCAGGATCTCGGCCCACCACACGCGGGCCGATGGATCCCAACGATACCCTCGGCTCTTGAGGATGGAGCGCTTGCCGAAAGGCGCACCGACCGCCTCGATACGTACCGACGGGCGTTCCGCATTGGCGAGGATTTTGCCGATTACGGTTGAGCCATCCGGTAGCCGGTGCGCGAGCAGGTGAAGCAGGCTGATGACATCGGCCATGGCGCGGTGCCCCGTGTTGAAGCGGCCGATCTGCATGAGCAGATGGCCGAGCTTTGCGCCGTCAAAGCCCTCGTCGAGCCAGTTGAAGTCCCGCACCGAACAGGCCCAGCTGGCGCCAGCGAGGCCAGGCAGAAGCCGTTCGATGAAGGCAATGTCGAAAGAGGCATTGTGCGCGATCCGCACATCCACGCGGGCGATAAGGGCTGCAAGGTGATCGAGATCGATCACCTTGCCTTGCACCTGTTCGTCGGTGATCCCGGTCAGCCGCGTGATGGCGGCGGGAATCGGCATGCCGGGATCGCGCAGCGCTTGAGCGGCGCGCTCGATGCCGACGATCTGACCGCCCGCGTCCACCGAGATGATGACGACGGCGATGTCGATGATCTCGTCAAGATCCGGGTCGGTACCCGTGGTTTCGACGTCCCAAATGCCGATGGCCCGGATTGCGCCGTCGCCAGGTTCGGCAAGCGGAAAATCGTTGAGCGAAGAGACTCGGCGCAGGATCCTGATGTCTGGATTCTCGGCGCATAGGGATCGGGTCGCGTCCACCGAGGTGGCGCCGCTGGGATGCATCATGGTCGGTATTCCTGTTTGAAAACGACCGAGTGGATGCGAGGCTTTTCCCCTCATCCTTCTCGATCGCAGGAGCCGCGACCAAAGCGGCTTTTCCCAAGTTGGCACATGCGAGTGGCCTATTTTGGGCAACGCCACGCCGGTTCTGTTGTCAATCGAATGAAAATCTGCTATAAGCGATAGTATGTCCATCCAGACGCCTTCCTCTGACATAGACAACGTCGCTGCTGCGGCGATGGATGATATGTCAGTCCAAGAAATGCGCGAACTGGTTCTGCGAGAAATATATCGCATAGTCTGCTTGAGATATGATGCCAGGCTGGGTGGTCCCGGCATGTATCGGCGCCTCGCATCCGTAATCGCAGCAGTCTGGGCCTTCTCGATCATCCTTCTGGTGCAGGAGCGCGCCAGTGCTGTGACACGTCACTTCGCGACTCCCTTGCGCAGACTACAACTCTACATCAGCCACCCGCCAGCGGGCTGGGCGGCTCCCTAATCTCGCATCGTCGACCATAGCTGTGCACTGCCTGCGGGCGCTGCACGTCGATGATGATGCGTAGACATGATCCTGCGATAAGTGCGACTGCTGCGACACCTGCGATATCGCAGGTGTTACCGGATCATCGTCTCGCCTGATGCGAGAACGAGCATGAAAGAAAGCAAGGAATGGGTCCGCCAGCCGATGGTGGACAAAGCGGCTGATGAAATCGTCGCCACGCGCGGTTGCGCTGTCACTGAGGTCAAGCCTTACCAGGTAGCCAAGCATCTTGGCTGTGAGCCCAACATTTCCCTTTACGCCAAGGTCCGCGACTGGCGTCGTCGCCGACTGGATGAGGCCGGGACGGCCGACATCGAGGTTTCCCCCGCCGTGGAGGCCGGCTTTCGCGCCATTCTCGACCGACAGAACGCCGAGGCAACCGATCATTTCATGCAAACCGTCCGGCAGGTCGGTGGTGACCTTAATCGCGCGGCCATGCTGCGCGTGGCAAATGCGGAGCGCCGTTGCGATGAGGCCGAAACCGAAACCGCCGAGGTGCTGGAACTTTGCCAGAAGGCCGAGGAGGAACTCGCTGACGCCAACGTGAAGATCACCGCGTTGGCGCAGGCGCTGGCTGACGCCCAGCGTCGCGAAGACCACCTGCGCGGCAGGCTCGAACAGTGTCAGATGGATGCCGAAGCCATGGGTGCAGCGAAGCCTGAGGAGGCTCCAGTCGAGGCGCAATCGTCGGACGAAAAGTCCACCGCAGACACCCCGGCGCAACAGATGCTGGGGTTGTCAGATCCCGAATCTGATCGGCAATAACAATGCTGAGCGTGCAGGCTGCAGCCTCCGGCTTACCGCTGCCGACTATGAATTCCCGCAGAAATCAGCGGATTTTCTGCAGGAACCTCCGCGCAGTGAACCTCGCCATGGTGGTCTCCTTTTCGAAGGAGGCCACCATGGCACACCCAATCATTCCGTTCTCAATGGAGGGCGCGCCCGCCCCCATCATCCGGCTCGATGCTCTTATTGCCAATGCTCAAGCCGAACTCGCCGCGGCCAAGGCACAGGTCGCATCAGCCGAAGCCGAATTGGCCGCAATCGAGCCTCATCCCCATGCCCATGGTCACACGGCGGGCGGAGACTGTCGCTACGCAGGCTTCCGCTCGGAGCATCGCCTGCCGCTGGCGGCATTGCTGGCAACCCCGTGGGAAGAGGCGCTCGGCAACGTCGAAGCCGCAGCATTGGCAATGCAAGCCGATTATCTGCTCAAGGGCTTCCCGATCCTGCTTGATTGTCAAAGTAGGCAATTGGGAGAGCAGGAATTCGCGGAGCGGGGCGCGGCGGTTATTGCCGCCCGTGCTGGACCCGGTGCTGTCCAGTCCAGCCTGGAGCCCATGCTGGCGATCGGCATGGTCTGGCATCTCTTCGGATTTCATCATCGTGACCGTTATGCCTGGGTGGGAGCCTTCGCCCGGCCGGGTTCCCTTAGGCAGCGTGTCGCAAGTACTGCAGAGGTGACATCCGAGACCGCCTTCGGTGACGCCTTGACCGCAACCATCAAGGCGCAATCGGAAGAGTTCGCCCTGTGGGGGCGGCGCGAAATGGTCAGGCGCGCTGAGGCCAGAGACGCTGAGCGCCAGGCCTCCTGGGCAGCCATTCCGGAACAGTATCGTGAGAGCGGTTCATGGCGTTCCAAAGCACCGACCAAACGGCAACGCCACCTCATGCAGCGGATCGAGGCTGCAAGGAGCCTGCCCATAACCATCCCCGGTCGTCGCGGTGATGTGTCCGACTGGATCAAAACCTCGGGCGGAAATCCACGTTTCGCCCGACTCAGCGAGGAGGAAGCATGATGGCCGACAATACCAACCAGCCTTGGGCGCTGCGGCCCGCAACCTTCACAATCATTGACAAGGGCGAGACGCTCACAGTCAACGATGTTCAGCGCTGGGTCGAGGAGCGCAAGCAGCTTCTCAAGCGGGCCCGCGCCATTCTCGACAAATACAATGGCAAGCTGGCCTCGCTGTACCCGCATTATGCCGCCCTGATCAGCATTGTCCTGCGGCTGGAGGAGCTCCGGCTGATCTTCGTCAGCTTCAACCAGCAGCGCAATCTGCACGCCGACGCCAACATCACCGCGATGATGGCCTATTTCAATGATCCCAAAAATCTGGAGGGCATTGATGATTGAGCTCACCGATGCCGTGCAGCGGCACATCCATGCCATCGCGGTGCGCGATAAAGTCGTGCCCGACGATGCTTCGGACATGACGCTCGTGGCGGATGCCTCGCCCAAGCAGATCGAGCGTCAACTGCAGGCCATGCTACCCGGCGTTGATTTTGCCGGTTGTGCGGCTCGCGGTGTTCTCGATGATCCGGTCGGCCGACGTGTCGGCCGGGTCGCGTTCAATGCCTCGATCCGCGCCTTATGGGCCGGTGATATCTGGACAGGCACCGGGCCCGCTCCGCACCGTCTGCCCGAGAACGCAGCGGGTATTCGCCGCTTCATTCGTCAACAGACCCTGCTCTGCGGCACTGATCCCGATGACACGGCATTCGACCAACAGATCGAGCGGCTGCTCGGCTTCGGCATTGCGGACCACGCCAGCATTTCCGACCTGCTGCGGGAGAACAGCCCACTTGCGCGGCTTTTCGTCTCGACGTCCATGCTGGTTGCCGCTTGTGTGAGATATGAGAAGAAGCGGGCGAAGACCGAAGCAACCGGGCGCGATAAAACCGCGACCGCCTGTGCGGCAGCTTCGGTGGAAGCGGCTTTGACCGGGACGGCCCGGATCGCAGCAGATATCGTGCTCTCGCATGAGGGCATTCGATCCGGCACGCGCAGCATTGCCATGCTTCTGGCAAGCAAGGTGGAAGCCTTTCGCCGCACTCGCTCGGACAAGAGCGTAACCTCTGCGGTGCGGTTGGCCATGAGCGCTGCCAATGCCGTCCATCTCTTCCTGACCCGTGGGACACGCCAGGACGTTCCGCTGGAATATGACCGAAACCCGGAACGACTGCCGGGACGGCTGGTGACCCGTTCCGCCGCAGCCGAGGAAACGGTGAAAGCGATGCTGGACGACGTAGCGGCAGTCGATTGTCACGGCCTCTATCTGCTGCTGATGGCCCGGCGGCTGGATGTCGCCCTGGCTCGCCATCCCTGGCTGGCCGCCCCCCATCCGATCTTTCGTCTGAGCTATGGTTACATTGGCGGATTTGCCCTTTTCGCCGAGTTCGAGCGGCTCGGCGTCATCATTCGCACCATGATGGATCGACAGAGCCAGCAGGACGGGACCATGCTGGACAGCACGACGATGCGCCCGGTATTCGCCAGTCCGCCCGAGACCAGCGATGCCATCCAGCTTCAGACGGCGGCGGGGCGTTACCTCGATCTGGGGGTCTATCACCGGGCGGTCACGACAGGTTTCATCAAGCGCAAGGCGTATTGGATGGGCAAGACGGTTCCGGATTATACCCATCATGCCTATGCAAACGGGTCGCGGTTCTGCAATCTGGGAGACGCGGCGTTGGATGCTTCGACCCATGACTTCATGCGCCGGACGGAATGGCAGAAGCCAACCCAGTGCGGTACGAAGCGGCATGATCTGGTCCTGTTTTATGGCCTGAACATTGAGAACACGATCATTCTCGCCCTACGGCAGATTTCCGATCGCCTTGGCCATCGCGAGTTCAACAATGATTGGTGGCTCGTGTATGGCCACACTGTGCTTCGTATCCTGAGCCGCGTCGCGCCGTCCGCGGCTGCGTGGCTGGAAATGGCCTGGTCGTTGAAGGCCTACGAAGCGAACTGCAAGGGGCTGCGGAACAGGGCAACCGAGTTGGCACGGCGCTTCAACGATCATGACTATGACCGGCCCGTCGGCGCATTCTTCGACTATGCCTTATGGTTTGATCGCGATCGCGACATTCCCTTCTGGGACCGGCTTCAGAAGGGCGTGCAACTCTACAAGGCATTCGGATCCAGCTTCATTCCTCCAGAGCGCGAGCCCTTGCCTGGGCGGCAGGGACGGCGTCCGACGCCAGCCCAGGCCCCACCGTCGCGCTGGCAACAGATCATGATGGAGGCGAAGGCGGCGTTTGACGCCTACCTGCCGCTCTATCTCAAGAGCCGGCCGAGCCGGCTGACCGCGCGAATCATGGCGCGGATGAGCCAAGGCTATTCCGCCTTCGCCTCCGATCCGCAGTTCAGCACCGTGTTCAGGGTGTAAAAAGCGCGGATTTCTGCGGGTTTTCAGCGGGAACCTCTCCCGGATTGGTCTGGGCACCACCGGCGCATGGAAACGTCCGAGCCCCATCCCGAACCAAGCCAGTCGCGAGAACCGACTCAATCTGGCACACTCTTGCAAATGGCCAGTGTTTGGGCGCCAAACCCCGACTTTCTACCGTCAATCAACGCGAAATCTGCTATAATCTTTTCCTTGTTGGGTCAGGTGGTGACGACGACGGTAAACGTGCGCTTCAACGGCAGTCGCACGTAGCCGTGGCCCGCGCACCCTCCTCATTTAAGCAGGCCGATTTGGTACGTGCGGTGAAAGCCGTTCAGGCCTGCGGGCTGGATATAGTCAGGACCGAGATCAGTCCTGATGGGCGCATTATCATTCATCACCACGGCACGGAAATTTCCAAATCCGAGGATGAATTTGAAGCATGGAGGGCACGGCGCGATGCGCGTTCGGTTAAAGGGCATTAATCGGATATCCAAGCGGCTCGCTGACGGTTCCAAAGTGACCTATTATTATGCGTGGAAAGGGGGCCCACGTCTCGAGGGCGAGCCCGGCAGCCCTGAGTTCCACGCCAGCTATAACCGCGCCGTTGAGTCCCGGAAGGTGACTCCGGCTGGATCGCTCCAATTCATCTTCAATGGGTACACCGCTTCGGCTGACTTTGAAGCGCTGGCCCCACGTACCCGCGCCGACTACCGCAAGCAGCTCAAGGTCATCGAAGCAGAGTTCAGTGATTTCCCCATCAAGATGCTGGATGACCGACGTACGCGTGGTGAGTTCATGGCTTGGCGGGATCGGCTGGCGATCAAATCGCGCCGTCAGGCTGACTATGCATTTGCCGTGCTCGCCCGCTGCCTGTCATGGGGCGTTGATCGCGGCATTGCCTCCTTCAACCCCTGCAAAGATGCAGGCCGCGTCTACCGCGCCAACCGTTCGGAGAACGTATGGACAGATACAGACGAAGCCGCTTTCCTCGCGAAAGCCCCATCGCACCTCCATCTTGCGCTTTTGCTGGCCCTATGGACCGGACAGCGGCAAGGTGACCTCTTGCGCCTGACTTGGGCCGCCTACGACGGGAAGCATATTCGCCTCAAGCAGCGCAAGACAGGTGTGCGCGTTGTTATCCCTGTAGGGGCACCGCTCAAGGTTGCGCTGGATGCTGCAAAGGTGAAGCGAGCCGCCGAACCGGAGAAGCCTGCACCGCTGACGATCCTTGCGACCGAAAATCGCACTTCATGGACCGAGTCCGGCTTCCGGGCCTCGTGGCGCAAGGGTTGTATGAAAGCAGGCGTTGTGGGCGTCACATTCCATGACTTGCGTGGTACGGCGGTTACGCGCTTGGCCATCGCGGGATGCACCGAAGCGGAGATTGCAACCATCACCGGACACTCGCTGAAGGACGTGGGCACGATCCTAGACGCTCACTATCTGAAGCGGGATGGCAGCCTTGCAGAATCTGCTATACGCAAGCTCGAAACACAAACAAAACTCCCAACTGGCAGCCCAACTGCCCTTTGAGAGTCCATCGCTAACCCGAGAAAAATGCTTTAAAAGCAATGGTAGCGGAGGAGGGACTCGAACCCCCGACACGCGGATTATGATTCCGCTGCTCTAACCGACTGAGCTACTCCGCCATACCACAATGCAGCATGGGCTGCCTGCCGTCAGATGGGTCAACCGTCCGGGGCAGGCGCGGTCCTTAGGCGGGGCTGGCGTGGGGGTCAACTGGAAAAATCAGCATCATAATCTTTTCCACAGACGAAGCACCGGCACGCGCCCGATGGGACTACAAATTCGGAAAATTCACGCAGAAATCAACCCTAAGCGCCTCGGAGCATCTGCTCACACGCGCTTCGGCAATGGCCGCGCTGCCACAAAAGACTCTTTGATCATGGCGTCACACGAACCTGCACAATCCCGCACCCTTTCACCGCAGCGCCAGGCACGCCTAGATCTCCCCGCGTGCGCGGCGGATGGCAAACCACTTTTTGACGTTCTCATTATGCTCGGCCAGCGTGTCGGCAAAAACATGGCCATGGTTGCCGTCTGCCACCATATAGAGCGCCTGGGTCTTGGCCGGATGCAACACAGCCTCAATGCTGGCGCGCCCCGGATTGGTGATCGGCCCCTTGGGCAGCCCCTGCATCGAATAGGTGTTGTAATCGTTCTTGGCAACGATTTCGCTGTGCAGGATGCGGCGCCCCAGCGGTTTGCCCCGCGTGATAGGATAAATGATCGTCGGGTCGGCCTGCAGGGGAATCCCCTGCCGCAAGCGGTTTTCATAAAGCCCCGCAACGATCGCCCGCTCGGCCGGTTTACCCGTTTCCTTCTCGACGATCGAGGCCAGCACCAGGGCCTCGCGCGGCGTCTTGACCGGCAAGTCAGGGTCACGCTTCGCCCATTGCTCGGCCAGGAATTTGGTCATGGCGCCCTGCATGCGGGTGACGACCTGCACACGCGTCTCGCCCGCCTTCACATCATAGGTATCGGGCAGGATCGAGCCTTCGTCAGGCACCGTCACCGGACCGGCCAGCGCGCTTTGCGCCATCAGCCGCTCCTGAACCATGATGCTGGGCAACCCCTCGGGCACCGTCACAAAGCGGCGCAGCGCTTCATTGCCCGACAGGATGGCCAGGATCTGCTCCTCGCTCGCTCCCTTGGGCAGCATGAACTCGCCCGCCTTCACATTCGCGCCACCATGGCCCAGCAGGCGCACATGCAACCGGAAGGCCCGCGCCGAGGAAATGGCGCCCGCGGCCTGCAGACGCGTCGCCACGATGGAGAGGTTGGCGCCATCGGGCACGGTGAAGGTCTTGTCCTCCTTCAACGGGCCCGAGCCGTAATAGCCATGCAGCAGGCTGACCGCCGGAACGCCGACGACAAGCGCCACCACGCCCGCGATGATCAGAGTGGGTTTCTTCATCACGCCATTGCTCCGGGCACAGCCCCATCAGCCGGGATATTGCCCGGCGGGTTCGTCACTAAAAGAGATGGGGCCGGAAAGCGGATTGTCCACCCCCGGCCCCTTCGGGTTTCATCAAGGACCGCTTAGACCCTGCCCTCAGTCCTCGACCGCCTTCATCACCAGGCTGGCATTGGTGCCGCCAAAACCGAAGGAATTGTTCAGCACGGCCTTCACCCGGCGCTTCCTGGCCACATGGGGCACCAGATCGACGCCCTCGGTGCCCTCTTCGGGGTTATCGAGATTGAGCGTGGGCGGCACGATCTGGTCACGCAGCGCCAGAATGCAGAAGATCGATTCGACAGCACCCGCGCCGCCCAGCAAATGGCCAATGGCGCTCTTGGTGGAGGACATCGACACGCCCGAGATCGCATCACCAAACAGTCGGCGCACGGCGCCCAGTTCGATGGTGTCAGCCATGGTGGAGGTGCCGTGGGCGTTGATGTAGTCGATGTCGGCAGGCGTCATGCCGGCCTTCTTCAGCGCCATTTCCATCGAGCGATAGGCGCCATAGCCCTCAGGATGAGGGGCCGTGACGTGATAGGCATCGCCCGAGAGGCCATAGCCCACCACTTCGGCGTAAATCTTCGCGCCGCGTGCCTTGGCATGCTCATATTCTTCGAGCACGAGGACGCCGGCACCCTCGCCCATGACGAAACCGTCACGGTCCTTGTCATAGGGGCGGCTGGCCTTTTCCGGCTCATCGTTGAAGGCGGTGCACAGGGCACGCGCCTGGGCGAAACCGGCAATGCCGATGGGGCACACGGTGCTTTCCGCGCCGCCCGCCAGCATGATGTCGGCGTCATCGTCGCGGATCATGCGTGCGGCATCGCCAATCGAATGGGCGCCGGTCGAGCAGGCCGTGACGACGGCATGGTTGGGGCCCATCAGGCCATATTTGATCGAGACCTGACCCGAGATCAGGTTGATGAGGCGGCCGTGGACGAAATGCGGCGATACCCGCCCCGGGCCCTTCTCGGCCAGCACCAGCGATTCGCTCTCGATACCCGGCAGGCCGCCGATGCCGCTGCCGATGGAGCAACCGGCGCGCAGCTTCATCTCTTCGGGCATGTCCGTCAGGCCGGCGTCTTCCAGCGCCTGACCCGCAGCATCAATGCCGTAAACAATGAAGGGATCGACCTGGCGTTGAACCTTGTGGTCAACCCGCTTGTTGGGGTCGAAACCATATTCATGATCGGCCGGCTTCACCTCGCAGGCGATATGGCACTTCTGCCCCGTGGTGTCGAAGCGCGTGATGCGCCCCGCGCCCGACTTGCTCGCCAGCAGATTCGCCCAGGCGGTTTCCACGTCAGCCCCCAACGGGGTGACCAGACCAAGTCCGGTGACAACGACACGACGCGTCATGCTCACTTCATCCTTCCTGCATCCCAGACGGTTTTATCATCGGGGGTAAGACAGCAACAGGCCCAGCCCTCTCGGACCGAGCCTGCCGTTCTTTCCGCTGACGGGCCGACCGGGGTGCGACCCGAACAGATCAGCGTGACGAGGTGATGAAAATCAAAACCTTGCGCCACCGGAAAGTTTGGGCGAACCCTTGAAAAGGCCCGCTATCGGCAGGCGGGTGGACGGGATGCCTGCATCCTGCCCTGCCCGCTTACCCTGGATGCCCCGGCCTTGGCCCAAGGTCATCCGGCAGAACGATCAGGCTGCCCCCTGCGTGAGGGCAGCACCGAAAGATCAGCCCTTGTGCTCGTCGATATACTTGATCGCATCCGACACGGTGCTGATCTTCTCGGCAGCGTCGTCGGGGATTTCCACGCCGAACTCTTCCTCGAAAGCCATCACCAGTTCGACGATGTCGAGGCTGTCCGCGCCCAGATCGTCGATAAAGCTGGCATCTTCGGTGACCTTCTCGGCCTCGACGCCCAGGTGCTCGACAACGATCTTCTTCACGCGCTCGGCGGTGTCGCTCATGGTATTCCCCTTAAAGAAGCGGCAAAACGAAAACTCTCACGCGCCCTAATGGCTGGCGCAGGCACTGGCAAGAGGCATGAACGAAGGGTTGCGACAAGCAGCCCATCCCCATGCGGCACAGGGCGTTTTATCCGCCCCGTGCCGGTATGGCCAAGGCACCAAGCCCGGCCATCATCTTGTCAAACCTGCCCAAAAAGCACCGGGGCACGAATCACGGCGCGATCTGCAACAATGCGCACCGTTTCCTAGCGATTTCCGGCGCCTGAGCCAAATGGTGTCAGCACGCCGAAAATCAAGGACTTTGGGCTCAGCCCTTCGACGGCTCAACCACGCGAATGTGCAATTCGCGCAGCTGCTTGAGGCTGGCGGGCGCGGGCGCGTTCATCAGCAGATCCTCAGCACGCTGGTTCATCGGGAACAGCGTGATCTCGCGCAGGTTCTGCGCGCCGCAGATCAGCATGACGATGCGGTCCACGCCAGCGGCCATGCCACCATGGGGCGGCGCGCCATATTGGAAAGCGCGGTACATGCCGCCGAAGCGATCCTCGACATCCTGCTTGGACAGGCCGACCGTCTCGAAGGCCTTCACCATCAGATCGGGGTGCTGGTTACGGATCGAACCCGAGGCGATCTCATAGCCGTTGCAGACCAGATCGTACTGGAACGCCTTGATGCTCAGCGGATCACGCCCATCGGTCAGCGCCTCGATCCCGCCTTGCGGCATGGAGAAGGGATTGTGGGCAAAGTCGATGCTGCCCGGCTCCTCGCCTTCCTCGAAGAAGGGGAAGTCAATGATCCAGCACAGATCGAAACGGTTCTCGTCGATGAGGTCCAGCAACTGGCCCACACGGGTACGGGCCACGCCGGCCAGCTTGGCGGCCTGATCGGCCTTGCCAGCGGCAAAGAACAGACCATCATCGGCGCCAAGGCCCAGTTCGGCATAGAGCTTCTCCATGGCCTCGGCGCCATGGTTCTTGGCGATGGGGCCGCCGAACTCGCCACCCTTGCGGGTGACATAGCCCAGGCCAGCATAGCCTTCGCTGCGCGCCCAATCGTTCATCTCGTCAAAGAACTTGCGGCTCTTTTCCGCCGTGCCGGGCGCGGGAATGGCGCGCACCACACCGCCCGTGCCCACGATCTTCTCGAACAGGCCAAAACCGCTCTGCGCGAAATGGTGCGACACGTCGGAGATGATCAGCGGGTTGCGCAGATCAGGCTTGTCGCTGCCATATTTCAGAATGGCATCATCATAGGCGATGCGCGGGAAGCTGCCGATGGGCGTCACAGCGCGGCCCTCGGCGAACTTTTCGAAGATGCCGCCGATCACCGGCTCCATCGTCTCCCAAACCTCTTCCTGGGTGACGAAGCTCATCTCCAGGTCGAGCTGATAGAACTCACCCGGCAGACGGTCGGCACGTGGGTCCTCGTCGCGGAAGCAGGGGGCGATCTGGAAATAGCGGTCGAAACCGGCCACCATCAGCAGCTGCTTGTACTGCTGCGGCGCCTGGGGCAGCGCGAAGAAAGTGCCGGGATGGATGCGGCTGGGCACCAGAAAGTCACGCGCGCCCTCGGGGCTGCTGGCGGTCAGGATCGGCGTCGAATATTCGGTGAAACCGATGTCTTCCATCGCATGGCGCATGGCCGAGATGACCTTGGTGCGCTTGACGATGTTGGCATGCAGCGTCTCGCGGCGCAGGTCGAGGAAGCGGTACTTGAGGCGGATTTCCTCGGGATACTCCTGTTCCCCTGCCACCGGCATGGGCAGTTCCTCAGCGCGCGAAAGCACGGTGGCAGAGCGGGCATAGACCTCGATCGCGCCTGTCGGCAGGTTGGGGTTCACCGTCCCCTCGCTGCGCGCCTTCACGCTACCCTCGATCGTCACCACGCTTTCCACCCGCAGCGAATCGAGGATGGGCAGCGCCGCACTGTCGCTGTCGGCCACGATCTGGGTGATGCCGTAATGGTCCCGCAGGTCCACAAACAGCACGCCGCCATGGTCGCGCTTGCGATGAACCCAGCCCGAAAGGCGGATATCCTGCCCCACTGCCTCTCGGGTCAGGGCGCCACAGGTGTGCGAACGATAGGGATGCATCAAGAAACTCTTTCCATAAGCCCTCTTTCCATGATGGACCAGTTAGGGCAGGGGATATGTAGCGGCTAACAGGCGATGGCCGCGCTTTTGTCAAGCCGAGAGGGGTGCATCCCCCTCACCCGTCCGGCCTGATGCCGTGGTTTTGCAAACCCCGGCAAAAGGCCACTGGCCCGCAGACGGGCCAACCACCATGGGCATTACCAGCCCCACAAAGAAAAGACGATCATGAAGATCCACAAGCTGATTACCACCACGCAGGCACTGAGCGAAATCTGCGAGCGGCTCTCGAAGTCCGATTTCATCTGCGTCGACACCGAATTCATGCGCGAAAGCACCTATTGGCCCGAGCTGTGCCTGATCCAGATCGCCGATGCCAAGGAAGCCGCCGCCATCGACCCCAAGGCGCCGGGCATCGACCTCTCGCCACTGCTCGACCTGCTGGTCGACAATGAGGATGTGCTCAAGATCTTCCATGCGGGCGGGCAGGATGTGGAAATTATCTACAATCTGACGGGCAAGACCCCTCACCCCATTTTCGACACGCAGATCGCCATGATGGCCATCAGCCAGAGCGAGCAGATTGGCTATTCGAATTTGGTCGAGGCATGGCTGGGCCTGACCATCGACAAGGGCGCAAGGTTTACCGACTGGAGCCGCCGTCCCCTCACCGACCGGCAGATCGAATATGCCATTGGCGATGTCACCCATCTGGCAAAAATCTTCCCCAAGATGTTGCAAAGGCTCATCAAAACGGGTCGCGGCGAATGGCTGGACGCCGAAATGGAGAAGCTGGCCGACCCGGAAAACTATCGCAACGATGCCGGCAATGCCTGGCTCAAGATCAAGGCCGCCGGGCGCAACCCCGCCATGCTCGGCCGGTTGAAGGCGCTGGCCGCCTGGCGCGAACTTGAAGCGCAGGACAAGAACATCCCGCGTGGCCGCATCGCCCGCGACGAGACGCTGGCCGACATTGCCAGCCATCCGCCCAAGGTGCAGGCCGACCTTGCCAAGGTGCGCGGCCTCTCGCCCGGCTGGAAGGACAATGAGATCGGCAAGCGCCTGATGCAGGCCATCGAAAATTCGACGCCGCTGTCCGAGGAGGAACTGCCGCCCCGCACCCCGCGCGGCGCGCCGCTGGGCAAGGAAGGCGCTTTGGTGGCCGATCTGCTCAAGCTGCTGCTGAAAATCCGCGCGCGTGAAATCGACGTGGCCGCCCGCCTGCTGGCGCGCAGCGACGATCTGGAACTGCTGGCCGCCGGCGTGCGCAAGGACCTGCCGATCCTCGAAGGCTGGCGCATTGGCGTGTTCGGCAAGGACGCGCTGGATCTGGTCGAGGGCAAGCTGGCTTTCGCGGTGGTCAATGGCAAGCTGAAGATGACCCATGTGGACGACGTCGTGGAGGGCGCTGCCTGACATGCACGTCTATCAGCCCACGCTCAAACAGTTGCAATATCTCGCCGCACTGCATGAACATGGCCATTTCGGCCGCGCGGCGGAGGCCTGTTTCGTCTCGCAATCAACGCTATCGGCGGGGCTGCGTGATCTGGAAACGCTGCTGGGCGTGGTGCTGGTGGAACGCACCAAGCGCAATGTTCGCTTCACCCCGTTGGGCAATACGGTCGTCACCAAGGCGCACCGCATCCTGCGCGAGACCGAAGAACTTTCCGACCTCATCCATTCGAGCAGCCAACCGCTTTCGGGCGAGATGCGCATGAGCGTCATCCCCACCATCGCGCCCTTCCTGCTGCCACGCATGTTGCCGCGCCTGCGCCGCGAACGTCCCGGCCTCAAGCTCTTCCTGCGCGAGGAACCCAGCGCGCAAGCCATCGAATCGCTTCACCATGGCCGCGCCGATTGCGTGCTGCTGGCCCTGCCCTTTGCCACGGGCGAGGTGGAAAAGGAGACGATCGAACTCGACGCGCTCTTCGTGGCCTTTCCCAAGGATGACCCACGCGACCTGCCCGATGAAATCCTGCCCTCGATGATCGAGGAAAACCGCCTGCTGCTGCTGGAAGATGGCCATTGCCTGAAGGATCATGCGCTGGCGGCCTGCAACCGGCCCGAAATGCGCGCCTCGGCCACGATGATCGGCACCTCGCTCCATACGCTGGTGCAGATGGTGGACAATGGGCTTGGCCTCACCATGCTGCCCGAAATGGCGCTGGATGCCGGCATTCTCAACGGAACCAATGTCGTCGTACGCCCGCTCCGCTCCGATACGGCCAATCGCGAAATTGCGCTGGTCTGGCGCAAGAACAGCCCGCGTTCGGATGAATTCCGCCTGCTGGCCGAAGAGCTGCGCGCCGGATGACGCAGCTTCAACCGCGCGAGATGGATGAAATCGCCGACATGCGCGGCGTGCCCCATACCATGGTGGAGGATGTCTATGGCATCTTCATCGGCTGCCTGCTGGTGGCACTGGGCCTTTATCTGCTGCGCATGGCAGGGCTGACCACGGGCGGTGTGGCCGGCATCGCGCTGATGATTTCCTATTTCGCGCCGCTGAGCGCCGGGCAGCTTTTCGCCATCATCAACCTGCCGATTTTCCTGCTGTTCTGGCGCATGCTGGGCACGGCCTATATCCTGCGCACTGTGGTGGCCACCATCGCCATCATGACGCTGGTGCAGGTGGTGGCCGGGCAGATGGCCGTCTCGGCGATTGCCCGGCCGATGGCCTCGCTGGTGGGCGGAACGGTCACCGGCATGGGCGTTCTGGCGGTCACGCGCCATGCGACCGGCGTGGGTGGCAGCGCGGTCATCGCCCGCTGGCTCAGCCGCCGCAAGAACTGGAATTTCGGCGCCATCTGCATGAGCTTTGACGCGGTGATCGTCACCGTCGCCTTTGTGGTACTGGGTGCGGACCGGGGCATCTGGTCGCTGGTGGCGGCGCTGGCGATGAATGCGGTGGTCTTTGTGTGGCACCGCCCCGACCGCTATCTGGCCGAGAGCTAGGCGCCCAAACCGGCCGCCATCAATCCATGTGCTTGAGGCCCACGCGCAGATAATCCCACCCCGTGATCAAGGTCAGCACCGCCGCTCCCCACAGGGTGACGATGCCCACCGAAAAGGGCGAGATCACCCCCGCCGTATAGGGCACCGACCAGCCCGGCACGGCCGGAATGAGGATAAGGCTGCCCAGCGAGACCATCTGGAAGGTCGTCTTCCACTTGGCCAGTTGCGAGACCGGCACCGACACACGAATGCCTCCCAGAAATTCGCGCAGGCCCGAAACCGCGATTTCCCGCAACAGGATGACCAGCGCGGCGATCACGTGAACGCCCGTGATCACCCCCTTGCCCGTCAGCACCAGAATGACGGCGGCGACCATGATCTTGTCGGCAATAGGGTCGAGGAAAATGCCCAGCCGGGAGACGGCGCCCTGCGCACGGGCCAGATAGCCGTCGAAATAGTCAGTGATCCCCATCAGGCAATACATGCCATAGGCCAGCCCATAGCCCAGATGCCATGATGGCCACCACAGCAGCCAGACCAGCAGCGGGACCGCGAAAATACGCGAAAGCGTGAGAATATTGGGCAAAGTCAGCATGGGCCTTTGCCCATAGCGCGCATCGCGCCCGGGCAAAAGCCCGCGCAAGGCAGGCAGGGGAAAAAGTCGTTCAATGCGAAAAGTGGCGCTTGGCCCTTGCGACATGCCCCGCAATCGTTAGGTAGGCGCCGGGTACATCACCAGGGTTGCGAGAGAGTTCATGACCACATCCACGCATCTGGTGCGACGCCGGCGCTTCCTGCCGTTGTTCGTGACCCAGCTGCTCGGCGCCTTTAACGACAACCTTTTCAAGAACGCCATGGTGTTCTTCGTCGTTTACAGCGTCTATGATTCAGACGCAGCCGAAGCCAAATTTTCCGCCATTTCATCCTTCCTCTTCATCCTGCCCTTCTTCCTGTTTTCCGCATTGGCAGGCCAACTGGCCGACATGCGCGACAAGGCGATGCTGATCCGCATCATCAAGGCCGTCGAGATCGCCATCATGGCGGTGGGCGGGGCTGGCCTGCTGCTGGCCTGGAAGGGCATTTCGATCCACATGCTCAGCCTGCCGCTCATGCTGCTGGCGCTGTTCGGCATGGGGGTTCATTCCACTTTTTTCGGGCCGATCAAATACGCCATCCTGCCCCAGCATCTCAAGGAGGGCGAGGTTCTGGCCGGCACCGGCCTTGTCGAGGCGGGGACCTATCTTGCCATTCTGGCCGGCACCATTCTGGCCGGGTGGATACCCGTACAATGGGCTGCCGCCGGCGTGGTGGCCACCGCAGTGATCGGCTATGTTTCCAGCCAGTTCGTGCCGCCCGCACCGCCCCTTATCGCGCGCGAGCCGCTTGATCTGCATCTCGTCCGATCCTCCGTCACGCTGGTGCGCAACACCATGGCCGACCGGCGGGTCTATCTGGCGATCATGGCGATCAGCTTCTTCTGGACCATCGGAGCCATCCTCTTCATCGAATTCCCGCCGCTCGCCAAAAATGTGCTGGGCGCGGGCAAGGAGGTGGCCAGTCTGTTCCTCGTGATCTTCTCGATCGGCGTGGCGTTGGGCTCGGTGTCGATCAACGCGCTGCTCAAGGGGCGCGTCTCGGCGCGTTACAGCCCGGTTTCGGTGCTGGTGATGGCCGCCTTCATCGTCGGTTTCGAGCAGGCCTGCGCATTGTGGCATCCGATGCCGGACGGGCAACTGATGGACGTGCCGACCTTCATCACCCAGCCGGGCACGCCCATTCTGCTGGCCATGCTGGGCGGGATTGCAGTGGCTGGCGGCATGTTCGTCGTGCCGCTCTATGCCTTTCTCACCACATTTGTCGAAAAATCGCAGACGGCCCGCACCATTGCCGCCAACAACATCGTCAATTCAGGCGCCATGGTGGTGGGAGCGATCATCGCCGCGGGCCTCTCGGCACTGGGCGTTTCGGTCATCCAGCAATTGCTGCTGGCGGCCGCCATGTGCCTCATCTCGGCCTGGCTGGCGCTGAAACTGTGCCGCGAGGAAAACTGCGCGGCCTGACCGCTCACCAGATAAAGACGCTGACCGCCAGAAAGCAGGCGCAATAGGCCATCAGGAACAGGCGCAGATCGCTGGCGGTCAGGTCAAGCTGACGCCAGCGCTGCCGCAGGGCCTGCCCCCCCAGAACCAAGGCCCCCGCTGCCCGGCGCAGCATGGAAGGACGCGGCTCGGGCAACACCGCGCGCATGATGGGCTGACCGCCGCCGCGCACATGGGGCGGCAGGCTTTTCAGGAAAGGGTGGCGGGCCGTTTCATCGCCCAGAACAAGAGAGCGTCGCATGACGCATTGTTAAGAATTTTTTAACCATGGCCGCAAGACCCCTGCCGCCGGCACGAATCCCAACGCGGGACAGCAGGGATGCGCGCCTTACTCCGCTTCGGACAGGGCGATGATGTAGTCCCACTCCTGCGGGGTCACCACGCCCACCGACAGGCGCGACAGACGGATCAGCTCCATCTCGGCCAGCGCCGGGTCGGCCTTGATCTGTTTGAGCGTCACGGGCCGCTTGAGCTTGCGCACCGGCTTTACTTTCACGCAGGCCCATTTGCCCGTCTCATCGGTGGGATCGGGAATGCCGCTCTGGCTGATCTCGATGATGCCCACAATCTCGAGCCCGATGTTCGAATGATAGAAGAACGCCTGATCGCCCACCTTCATCGCGCGCATGTTGTTGGCCGCGCGATGGTTGCGCACCCCGTCCCAGGTCCCCTCGCCCTCGGCCACCAGCGTGTCATAGGAATAGACATCCGGTTCCGACTTCATCAGCCAATGATTGATTTTGGTCATGCGCAACGCTTCCATTTGCCCTAGAGACTGGGATCATCGGGGCATGTAGCCCCTTTCACATCCGCGCCTTAGCGCCAAGACACACACAGGACCACCATGGATCTGACCACCCTTCCCGTTCTCTCGCTGGCCAGCGATCCGGCGGAATTCGCCCGCGACATCGGCCAGAGCTTTCGCCAGTTCGGCTTTGCCATGGTCAAGGACCACGGCGTTGACGAAGCGCTGGTGAAGCGCGCCTGGGATCTGACCGAAGCCTTCTTCGCCCTGCCCGAGGAGGAGAAGCGCCGCTACCTCCTGGCCAATGGCGGCGCGCGCGGCTACACGCCGTTCAAGACCGAGATCGCCAAGGGCGCCACCCGCCACGACCTCAAGGAATTCTGGCATATCGGCCGCGATCTGCCCGAGGGCAGCCCTCTTGCCGGCTCCAGCATGCCGCCCAACATCTGGCCTGAAAGGCCCGAGGGTTTCGAGGACACCTTCCGGGCGCTTTACGCCGCGCTGGACCACGCGGGCGAGCGCATTCTCTCAGCCATTGCCGTCGATCTGGGGTTGGACAAGCATTTCTTTGATGCCACCATCGAGGATGGCAATTCGGTGCTGCGCCTGCTGCATTACCCGCCGATCAAGGACGCCACCGACGGCGCCATTCGCGCGGGCGCGCATGAGGACATCAACCTCATCACCCTGCTGCTGGGCGCGCAAGAGGCCGGCCTTGAGCTGCTGACCAAGAGCGATGAATGGATGGAGGTCGCCCCGCCGCCCGGCGCCATCGTCATCAACATCGGCGACATGTTGCAGCGCCTGACCAACCATGTGCTGCCCTCCACCACCCATCGCGTGCGCAACCCCACCGCCGAGCGGGCCGCCCATTCGCGCTATTCGATGCCCTTTTTCCTGCATCTGCGCTCGGACTTCGTGTTCAAGACGCTGCCCGGCTGCATCACGGAAGAAAACCCGGATCGCTATCCGGTTTCGATCACGGCGGATGATTATCTGCAGGAACGCCTGCGCGAAATCGGCCTGAAAATGTAAACGCGATGGGGCGCACACCCTGCGCCTCCATCTCCAGATCAATGGTTGCCCCCACCATGACCGACATTCTCATCACTGCCCCGATGCCCGACGTGGAACGGGGGCTGGAATCACACTTCACCCTGCACCGCTTGTGGGAAGCCAGCGATCAACAGGCGCTGCTGGCCGCGATTGGCCCGCGCATCGCCGGGCTTGCCGTATCATCGGGCGGGGGCAGGCTTGGCGACGCGCTGCTGGCGCATCTGCCCAACCTCCAGATCGCGGCCAGCTTTGGTGTGGGTTACGATCACGTCGACCTGCCCGCCATCACCGCGCGAAAGCTGGTGGTCACGAACACACCGGGCGTGCTGACCGAGGAGGTGGCGGACCTCACGCTGGGTCTGCTACTGGCCACCCTGCGCCAGATCCCGGCGGCGGAACGTTTCCTGCGCGCCGGGCAATGGGAAACGCGGAAATTCCCGCTCTCGCCCTCGCTGCGTGGACGGCGCGTAGGGATATTGGGCCTGGGCGACATCGGCCTGGCCACGGCACGCAGGCTGGAGGCCTGCGGCGTGGAGATCGCCTATCACACCCGCCATCCGCGCGACGTGCCCTATGCCTATTTCGACAGCCCTGTGGCGCTGGCCGGCGCGGTCGATGTGCTGATCGTGCTGGTCCCGGGCGGAGCGGCGACCCATCATCTGGTGGATACCGCCGTGCTGACCGCGCTCGGCCCCGACGGGGTGCTCATCAATGTGGCGCGCGGGGCTGTGGTGGATACCCATGCGCTGATCGAAGCCTTGCGGGACGGCACCATCCTGTCTGCCGGGCTCGATGTCTTCGAGGAGGAGCCCCATGTCCCGCAGGCCCTGCTCGACATGCCCCATGTCGTGCTGCTGCCGCATATCGGCTCGGCATCGGTGGTGACGCGCGCGGCCATGTCGAAACTGGTGGTGGACAATCTGGTCAGCTGGTTCGAGACCGGCACGGCGCTGACCCCCATCGGGGAAAGCCGACCCTTCCTTTAAACCAGCAGACCATAAGCGGGCTGGAGAAAAAAATGTCCTCCCACCGAGGCAATCTCGGTGGTGAGGAAACCATAGCGCCAGTAAATCCAGGCCCACAGCACACCGGGCGCGACATAGCGCACCGACCAATAGCCCAGTTCCGCCAGTGACGGCGCATCATCCACCGTCAGCCAGACGTTCAGCCCGATGTTGATCATCTGCGCCATCAGACCGGCCAAAAGCACCACAGGCAACTGCGGTTTTGTCTTGGCATGGAACCGCTGCAAGCCAAACATCATGAGCGAGAAAACAAACAGACGGTAGATCACATTTTCATAGAAGGCCCGGCCCATAAAGACGATCCAGCGCCCGACCAGGGGAGAATGGGCCAGCGCCAGCGTGCCTTGCGGCAACAGGCGATGAAACAGAACGACATCGAGCAGCAGGACATAGGCGGCTCCGCCCGGCGCGAAAAGCAGGCCAACCCCCACCCCGCCTTGCAGGTTGAGCCCCGCGCGCTGACCAAGCCATCCCCCACCCATGGCCAATGCCCCAACGAGCAGCATATGCAGCCTCAGGTCGCCAGATGTGAGCAGGCTGATACCCCGGTCGAAAGGCAGAAAGGCGGCGATGATCATCGCGATCACGGCCAGCGGCAGCGTTGATTTCCAAGGGAAAGGCTCAGTCATGCCGATGAGCGTAGACCATAAAAATTGGGATCGCCTTACCCGCCGCGCAAAAGCTGAACGCCCCAGTCACGCTCGAAGAGATAAAGCAACAGCCGCGCCGCCTCGCCCCGGTCCCCCACCAACCCGCCGTCACGTTCCATCAGCAGGCGGGCATCATCATGGGCCAGCGGCAAGAGGCGCTGGATCTGCTCGAGGCTGGCCACGCGGAACGGCGTATCGCCCGACTGACGTGTGCCCAGCAATTCACCGCCGCCGCGCAGGCGCAAATCCTCCTCGGCCAGGCGGAAGCCATCCTGCGTCTCGCGCATCAGAGCCAGACGTTCACGCGCAACTTCCGACAAAGTGTCGCCACGCAGCAGCAGGCAGACCGACTTCTCGCTCCCCCGACCCACGCGCCCGCGCAGCTGGTGAAGCTGGGCCAGACCAAAGCGCTCGGCCTGCTCGATCACCATCAGCGTGGCATTGGGTACATCGACGCCCACCTCGATCACCGTGGTCGCCACCAGCAATTTCGCCTCATTGCGCGAGAAACGCTCCATGGCGGCATCCTTGGCCTCGGGCTTCATCTGCCCATGGACCAGCACGACATCGTCGCCGAAAATCGCCGCCAGATCGGCATGGCGCGCCTCGGCGGCGGCAAGGTCGGCGGTCTCGCTCTCGCGCACCATGGGGCAGACCCAATAGGCCTGCTGCCCGGTCTCGAAATGGCGGCGCAGAGCGGCGGCCACATCGCCCAGACGCTCCTGCGCGACCACCCGCGTGTCGATCGCCTGCCGCCCAGGGGGCAGTTCGTCGAGACGGCTCACATCCATCTCGCCATATTGCGCCAGCGTCAGCGTGCGGGGAATGGGCGTGGCGGTCATGGCGAGGCAATGCGGCGTGCGGCGGCCCTTCTGGGTCAGCATCAACCGCTGACCGACGCCGAAACGATGCTGCTCGTCGATCACCACCAGCGCGAGATCCTTGTAGACCACCGCATCCTGAAAGATGGCATGGGTGCCCACCACCATCTGGATCGAGCCATCCATCAGCCCCATCAGAATGCCTTCGCGCGCCTTGCCCTTGTCGCGGCCGGTCAGCAGGGCGATGGTGACGCCGGTGGGCGCCAGCATCCGGCGCAGCGTCTCGAAATGCTGGCGCGCGAGGATTTCGGTGGGCGCCAGCAAGGCCGCCTGCGCCCCCGCCTCCACGGCGATGAGCATGGATTCGAGCGCCACCACCGTTTTGCCGCTGCCCACATCACCTTGCAGCAAACGCAGCATCGGGGAAGGCTGGAGAAGATCGCCCTCAATCTCGGCAATCGCGCGCGCCTGTGCGCCGGTCAGGGCGAAGGGCAGAGACAGGCGCGAACGCAAGCGGCCATCGCCGCGCAGAACCTGCCCCGCCGCGCGGCGGTTGCTGGCGCGCACCAGCATCAGCGCCAAACTGTTGGCCAGCAATTCGTCATAGGCCAGCCGGTCCCGCGCCTTGCCATCCTCGCCCTTGTGGGCGGCCAGCATGGCCTCGTGCCAATCGGGCCAGCCCTCACGCTTTTTGAGCGATGGCTCAATCCATTCGGGCAGTTCCGTCACATGGGTCAGCGCCTGGGCGATCACCGCCCCGAGCCGCCCCTGCGTCAGCCCTTCGGACAGGGGATAGACCGGCTCGACCACCTTGCCCATCGCCGCGGCACCATCCGAACCGATGGTTTCGGGATGCACGATCTGCAGCGATTGTCCGAACTGATCGAGCCGCCCGGCGATCCAGCGGCTTTCCTCCAGCGGCAATTGCTTGCGCGCCCAGCCGGCATTGCGCCCGAAAAACACCAGCGCGCACAGATTCCCCGCGCCATCGCGCGCCATGATGCGAAAAGGAGTGCGCGGGCTGCCACCACCGCGATACTCAACGGGGGTCAGTTCGATGATGATCTGTTCGCCCACCGCGCCTTCGTCCAGCGCGGGCAGCACCCGGCGGCTGACGAAACGGTCAGGCAGATGGTAGAGAAAATCCCTGATCCGTGTCAGCCCCAGCTTCTCCAGCGGGCGCGACAGGCCGGGGCCCACGCCCTTCAATCCATCGGCACTGGCAAACAGGGGGTTCAGTCGGTCGGGACGCATGACATGTTCTCATAATGATCGCAGCGCATTTGGCCAGCGCGGCATCGACGAAAGCCGTTGATCACCCGCCCTTGATCTGGCGCGCGCACTGGCCTAACCCGCCGCCATGACCGACCAGAGCCCCGCCCATCAGGCCCGCCTCAAGCGCCTTCATTTCCGTGCCTGGCACCGTGGCACGCGTGAGGCGGACTATATGATCGGCTGCTTCTTCGACCATTTCCACGGGCAATGGAGCGAGGAGGAACTGGTCTGGTTCGAAACGCTGATCGAGGAAGAGGATGTCGACATCCTCGGCTGGGCGCTGGGCTCGCTGGCCATTCCCGCCGAATATCAGGGCCCCATGATGGACCGCATGCGCAAGCTCGATTATGTGGACATTCCGCGCTGATCAGGTTTTGTTCTTCTCCGTGCTTTCCTCCATCGCCGCGCTGCTCTAAGGGCGCCTGAGAAACGCCCCCGCCTGCCGAATCGGCATGGTGGGTACTTTGCCGTGGGCGCGCCTGCGGTGTCGATGTGTTGAAGGCCCGCCCCATGCCCGATCTTGCCCGCATTCTCTCCGCCCGCTCGCCGCTGACGCTGGCCAGCCTGGCGCGTGGCAGCCAGCCCATGGTGCTGGCCGATCTGGCGCGGGCGGCAGCGGTGAAAGGGGGCCGCGCGGTCTTCGTCGCGCCCGATGATGCGGCGATGCGCGCCATTGGCGAGGCGGCGCAGGTCTTTGCGCCGGAACTGGCCATCCTTGAATTTCCGGCATGGGACTGCCTGCCCTATGACCGCGCCAGCCCGGCGGTGTCGATCTCCACGCGGCGTCTGGCGGCCCTGCACCAGTTGCAGCAGAAGGTGGAGGGGCCGCAATTGCTGCTCACCACGGTGGGCGCACTGACCCAGCGGGTGCTCACGCCTTTCCGCATCCGCGAATCCGTGCGGCTGCTGAAACCCGGCGTGGAGATCGGGCGGGAGAGCCTGACCGCTTTGCTCGCCCGCGCCGGCTATTCGCGCACTGACACGGTGGCCGATGCCGGTGAATATGCGGTGCGCGGCTCGATCTTCGACATCTTTCCCAGCGGGCTCGACCAGGGGTTGCGGCTGGATTTCTTCGGTGACGAGATCGAAACGATCCGCCTGTTCGACCCATCCACCCAGCGCACCACCGGCACGTTGGCCCAGCACCTGCTGCTGCCCGCCAGCGAGGCGCTGCTCGATGATGAGAGCATCAAGCGTTTTCGCACGCGCTATCGCGAAAAATTCGCCGCCCATGCGACGATGGACCCGCTCTATCAGGCGGTCTCCGACGGGCGCCGCCTGGCGGGGATGGAACATTGGCTGCCGCTGCTCGAAGACCGGCTCGTTACGCTCTTCGACCATCTGGGCAAGAGCGATGTGTTGCTGGTGGAGGCCAGTGCGCAAGGCGCCATCGACGAGCGTCTGTCCGACATTGCCGATTACTTCCACGCGCGCACAGACCCCGAAGCGCAGAAGAAATCCGGCGCCTATCGCCCGATGGAGCCCTCCGCGCTCTATCTCGGCAAGGAGGAGCTGAGTGCGGCGCTGGCGGGTTGGCCCGCCCATACCGCCCAGCCCTTCCCTCAGCCCGACAGCGACCATACTGTCGATTTCGGCTTTTCAGGCGCGCGTGATTTCGCGCCGGAACGCGCGCGCGGCGACAATCCCTATGAGGCCGCCGCCCGCCATCTGATCAGCCAGGCCGAGGCGGGGCGCAAGGCGGTCCTCGCCTGCTATTCCACCGGCAGCCGGGCGCGCATCACCTCCATTCTGGCCGAGGCGCAGTCACCCGGCCCGGTGATGGCAGAAAGCTGGCAGGACGCTCTGGGCAAGGCGGCGGGGCAAGGCGGCGGCACGGGCCGGGTGGTCGCCATCGTCCTGCCGCTGGAAAGCGGCTTTGCCAGCGAGACAATGGAGGTCGTCACCGAGCAGGACCTGCTGGGCGACCGCCTCGTGCGCCGCAAGAAAAAGAAAAAGTCGGCAGATGCTTTTCTGGCCGAGCTTTCCGCGCTCTCGCCGGGCGATCTGGTGGTCCATATGGACCATGGCATCGGCAAATATGAAGGGCTGCAATCGGTGCCCGTGGGCGGGTCGCCCCATGATTGCGTGATGCTGACCTATGCCGGGGGGGACAAGCTCTACATCCCGGTCGAGAATCTCGATGTCCTCTCGCGCTTTGGCGCGGAGAACGAAGGCGTGGCGCTGGACCGGCTCGGCGGCGAAGCATGGCAGAAGCGCCGTGCCAAGCTCAAGGAGCGCATCCGCGAGATCGCGCATGAGTTGCTCAAGACCGCCGCGCTGCGCGCCCTGCGGGTGGCTCCGGCTTTGACGGCCGATCCCTCCAGCTTCGCGCCTTTCGTCGATCGCTTCCCTTGGCAGGAAACCGAGGATCAGGACGCAGCCATCGAGGATGTGTTGAACGACATGGCCTCAGGCCGCCCGATGGACCGGCTGGTCTGCGGCGACGTTGGCTTCGGCAAGACCGAAGTGGCCCTGCGCGCGGCCTTTGTGGCAGCCATGGCTGGGATGCAGGTGGTGGTGGTGGCGCCTACCACCCTCCTCGCCCGCCAGCATCACAAGAGCTTTGCCGAACGCTTCAACGGCTTCCCGCTGGAGGTTGGGCGCCTCTCACGTCTGGTGCCCGAGAAGGAAGCTTCGGCCACCCGCGCCGGACTGGCCGAAGGCACGGTGGATGTGGTGGTGGGCACCCATGCCATTCTGGCCAAGACGATCAAGTTCAAACGCCTGGGTCTCGTCATCGTCGATGAGGAGCAGCGTTTCGGCGTCAACCACAAGGAGCGGCTGAAGCAATTGCGCGCCGATGTGCATATGCTGACGCTGACCGCCACGCCCATTCCCCGCACGCTGCAAATGGCGATGTCGGGCCTGCGCGAACTCTCCACCATCCAGACCCCGCCGGTCGACCGCCTTGCCGTGCGCACCTATGTGATGGAATGGGACGAGATGGTGATGCGCGAGGCGCTGATGCGCGAACACCATCGCGGCGGTCAGAGCTTCATCGTCGTGCCGCGCATCTCGGACATGGCCGAGGTAGAGGAATGGCTGCGCACCCATGTGCCCGAGGTCAAATTCGTTTCGGCCCACGGCCAGATGGCGGCCAGCGAAGTGGAGGAGCGGATGAGCGCCTTCTACGAGCGCAAATATGACGTGCTGCTCTCCACCACCATCGTGGAAAGCGGCATCGACATCCCATCGGCCAACACCATCATCATTCACCGCGCGGACCGCTTCGGGCTGGCACAGCTTTATCAGCTTCGCGGGCGCGTGGGCCGCTCGAAATTGCGCGCCTATGCCTATCTGACGACGCCGGCGGGCCGGGTGCTGAACGAAACGGCGGAAAAGCGGTTGAAGGTGCTGGGTGACCTCGATTCGCTGGGTGCCGGCTTCCAGCTTGCCAGCCATGACCTCGACATTCGCGGCGCAGGCAATCTGCTGGGCGATGAGCAATCAGGCCATATCCGCGAGGTGGGCTTCGAACTCTACCAGTCGATGCTGGAGGATGCCATTCTGGCCGCCAAGGCGGGTGACTATGGGCTGGAACGCGACAGCACCAAGGGTCTCTCGCCCCAGATCACCGTCGACGCGCCCATCATGATCCCCGAGGATTACGTGCCGGATCTCGCCGTGCGCATGGCGCTCTATCGCCGCCTCAACGATGCGGAAGATGCCGGCGAGGTCGAAGCCCTGTCCGCCGAAATGATCGACCGCTTCGGTCCGCTGCCCCCGGCAACGGCCAATCTGGTGCAGCTCATCCAGATCAAGCGTCAGGCGATCGAGGCGCATATCGCCAAGATCGACGTTGGCCCCAAGGGCACGCTCGTCTCCTTCCACAACGACTCCTTCCCCGACCCCGCCGGGCTGGTGGCCTATGCGGCGCGGCTGGAAGGGACGATCAAGCTGCGGCCCGACAACAAGCTGGTGGTGCAGCGGGCATGGGGCGATCCCAAGGCGCGGCTCAACGGCTTGTTGCAGCTTACCAAGGGGTTGAGCACGATTGTTCGCAAGAAGCAGAAGGTTGAAAAGAGCAAGAAATAAAGTGTGAGGGCCATTGCCCTCGCACCCTATCCCTTCTTCCCTTCCTCCAGAGCCAAGGCGAGAAACTCCGCCCCACTCATCGGCTGGGCCCGCACGAAGCCCTGATAATAGGCACATCCCTCGCGGGCGACAGCCAGCCTTTGCGGCTCGCTCTCGATCCCCTCGGCAATCACTTCCAGATCGAGCGCCCGCGCCATGGCGGCAATCGCGCGCAACACGGCCAGATCGCGCGGGTCCTCGGTGATGCCATCGACCATCGAGCGGTCGAGCTTGAGATAATGCAGCGGCAGCGTCTTCAAATATCGGAAATTGCAGAAGCCCGCGCCGAAATCATCGAGCGCGATGCGGATCCCCTGGGCGGCCAGGTCGGCCAATGATCTTTCGGCAAGACTCATATCAGCAACCAACACCTGCTCGGTCACTTCCAGCGTCAGCCTGTCGCTGGGAAAACCAGTCTTGCCCAAAGCCCGGCCAAGATCGAAGGGGAAGCTGCCCGCCGACAGATCCGCAGCCGTGACGTTGAGCGAAAGGCGCAAGGGCGCCGGCCATGCCGCCGCCGCTTTCAGTGATTCCTGCGCGATATGGCGCGACAGCGGCACGGTGTAATCGGCCCGCTCAGCAATGGAAAACAAAGCCCCGGCGCCGATCCGCCCCAGCTTGGGATGCCGCCAGCGGGCCAGCGCTTCGGCGCCCGACAGGCGCTCTTCGGCCAGTTCGCCCTCGGGTCGCGCTTGCCAGCTCAGCGCGAATTGCGGCTGGAAGAGAACCTCGATCTCCTTGCGGTCGATCGCCATCAGCAAATCGGCCTCAAGCTGGGCCGCCGTGCGCCCGGCCCGCGTCGCCTGCCCGTCGGCCCAGAGCACGCGGCGCCCCTGATGATGCTGGACCACGGCATAGGTCTGCGCCAGACGGTCGAGCACGCTCTCGCTGCTTTCGCCTTCCAGCACGCGCAGCAAGGCCACACGCGGCGAAAGGCGCAAGGTGCCCGCGCGGCGCACGATCGGGCGCCCGACCCGGTCTGCCAATTGCTCGGCAAACATTTGCCAGCGTTCCCGGCTGCAGGGCTCATCGGCAATAAGCAGGAAGGTTCCGCCCGTTCCCCGCGCCACCATCCAGGGGCCGGCAAGCTGCTCCTGCGCGAAATGGGTGATACGGCCGGCCACCTGCGCCAGCGCATCGTCGCCCGCCGCCGCGCCATAGGCCAGATTGACCGTCTCGAACCGGCGAAGGCCCAGCAGCAAAGTGTGGATGCGCGTTGCCGGGGCCGGTTCATCGGGGGCCTCGCCGCCCTTGCTGCTCCACTCCGTCAGCCGCTCGCGCGCCATCTCCAGCCCGGGCAGGCCGACCAGCTCGTCATGCGTATGGGGCCCCTCCAGCGTGAGCCGCACGTCATCCATCGTCATTCCACCATCCCGCTCTCGATCACGCCCCGACGAATCAGCCTTCTAGCGCACGGGCCTTGCCAAAGCGTTTGTTCCCACAGGGCGCCGCCGATGGACAGCGAGAATGGACAGGCCCCCGCCCCCGGCCTATGACCGGCCAGCCGCTCAGGGCCAAACCTGTCGGCACCGTGAAACGGCAGATGACAGGCTGACACCGCACATGACCAAAGAACCAAGGCTGGCGCTGGCCGCCTCGGAAACCCCCGCAGCACAGGCCGCCTATCAGGCCATGGCCGGGGACCACGACTGGGTACCGCTGAGCGAGGCCGATGCCGTGGTGGTGCTGGGCGGCGATGGCTTCATGCTCACCGTGCTGCACCAGATGCTCGACCTGAAGCGCGTGGTGCCGGCCTATGGGCTCAATTACGGCACGGTCGGCTTCATGATGAACAAGGTCCGCTCGTCGCGCCCGCTGATGCAACGCGTGATGCGGGCCAATTCGGTGTCGGTGACGCCGCTGCAGATGGTGGCGCGCACCCATTCGGGTGAGGTCATCACTGCCTATGCCATCAATGAAGTCTCCTTGCTGCGCGAAACGCGCCAGACCGCACGGCTGGAAATCACCGTGAATGACAAGGTCCGCATGGCCGATCTGGCTTGCGATGGCATTCTGGTGGCCACGCCCGCCGGCTCCACGGCCTATAATCTTTCCGCCAACGGGCCCATCCTGCCGCTGGGCAGCCATATGCTCGCCCTCACCCCGATCAGCCCTTTTCGCCCGCGCCGCTGGAAAGGCGCCATCCTGCCCGAAAGCGCCGAAGTGTCCTTCCGCGTGCTGGAGCCGGAAAAGCGCCCGGTGGCAGCGGTGGCCGACCAGAAGGAAGTGCGCGACATCGACAGCGTGACCATCGCGGCGGCCCGCGATCATCGGCTGCATCTGCTGTTCGATCGCGGCGCGAGTCTGGAAGAACGCATCTTTGCCGAGCAATTCCTGACCTGAGCGAGGCGGGTAGGCGCCGGCAGAACCGGGCCTGGCGATTGAAGATCGGACAGTCATAAGCCTGCGTTATAAGAACATAGCGCAATTGTATTTCACTGGATCACGCCCACACCCCATCATGGGCGCCACGATAGAAAACTATCGAGATGGAGAGGGGGCATCGTTCCGGTCCTGGCGCGTCATCGCGCCGGGCGCACCCTCCAGCCATGACCATGGAGAAGGTGCGCATGATGGGGGTTTCGCAAAAACATTGGTTGCTGATCGGCACGGCGCTGGCAGCGGGGTGGCACGGAGTGGCTCTGGCGCAGGATGCTCCCGCTCCGGCGCAGGGCGAGGTCAAGACGCAGGACATTGTCGTGACCGGATCCTATCTGGGCAACATCCGGCAGGAGAACCGCGCCTCGCCCATTCTGGCGGTGGACAGCGCCGCCATCGAGCGGACCGGCTCGTCCTCGATCGGCGACCTGACCCGTTTCATTCCGCAGAATGTGGGCAGCACAGGCGGCTTGCAGGATCTTTCCAAGGGCGGGGCCGATACGCGCGACACGCGATCGGCCAATCTGCGCGGACTGGGAGCGGGCTCCACGCTGGTGCTGCTCAATGGCCGCCGCGTCACGCCCCAGGCCGGCGATGACTATGTCAACCTCAACAGCCTGACGCCCGACATCGCCATCCAGCGCGTGGAAGTCCTGCTCGACGGCGCATCGTCGACCTATGGCGCCGACGCGGTGGCGGGTGTGTTCAACGTGCTGACCAACACCAAATTCAACGGCTTCAAGACCAGCGCGCAAGTCACCAGCATTGCCAATTCCCCGGCATGGAACGTGCAGGCGATGCTGGGGCTGGGCAATGAACGGTTCCACACGGTGCTCTCCGCCTCATACCGTTTTCAGGACAATCTCCAGAATTCGGACCGTGCGGTTACCAATTTCTTCAACCCCTCGGCCAGTGGCTATCCCGGCAGCTATCTGCTCACCGGCCGCCCGCAGACCGCCAGCGGTGGGCATGTCATCATCAACGGCAATGACTACACCGCGCTTTACGACGCCAGCAAGGCAGCCAACGGCACGCTCAAGGTGGTGGACCCCAATTGCGGCGCGGCGGGCACCAACAGCATCTATTCCCCCAGTGGCGGCGCGACGTTCGGTCTGGGTAACTGCCTGTACAATTTCCAGCCCAAAAACCCGATCCGCCCGCGCGCGCGCAGCCTCAACATCCATGATGATACGACGTTCGAGGTGAACGACGCCAACACGCTCTTTGCCGAACTGAGCTATTACCATCAGGATTCCGAACGTTTCGGCGTGCCCTCCTATGCCCAGAACGCGGGCAATGCGACGATGCCGGCCGCCAATCCCTACAACCCTTTTGGCGTGGACGTGCTCTTCTATGGCCGTGCGATCGGCGCTCAGGGTTTCCCGGGCGGCTATGACTACCGCGTGATGCGCGACACGGTAAACCAGCAGCATTATGTGCTGGGCGGGCGGGGCAGCCTGATCGGGCGATGGAAATATCTCGCCACCCTCACCTATTCGGCCTCGCAGACCATCGCGCGGGACCGCGACACCGACATGAACCTGTTCCAGGCCGCGCTCAAAGGCTATGGCGGGCCCAACTGCAACACCAACTTTCTGGGCGGGGCGAGCGGCGCGGTGGCGGGCAAGGGAAGCTGCCTCTACTACAGTCCCTTGCAGGCCAATCTTTCGCAGATGGACCCCTCGCTCATCTACAATCTGCAGAGCGACGTCTTTACCGACTACAAGCGCGAATATTACATCGCCGAAGCCGTGGTCAACGGTCCGCTGGCCAGCATCGCGGGCCATGACATCGACGTGGCGCTGGGCGCACAATACCGGCGGGAAAAGTCGATCACCACCTATTCCGACCTGCTCCTCTCGGGCTATGGCGGCTTTCTTGGCAAACACCTCAACACCTCCTTCTCACGCGCGGTCAAGAGCGTCTTTGCCGAGGCCAATTATCAGCCCATCGACAGCCTGACGCTGAACGCCGCCGCGCGCTATGAGGATGCGGGCGGCTACAGCAAGCTGGTGCCCAAGATCGCCGCCAACTTCCGCCCAATCGCATGGTTTTCGCTGCGCGGATCGTTCAGCAAGGCGTTCCAGGCGCCCACGCTGGCCAATGGCTCGGCCTCGCTGATCGGTACCAATGTGGTCAATGTCACCGATCCTGTCGATGGCACCACCTCATTCCGCACGATCCAGACCTATGGCAACCCCAACCTGAAGCCCCAGTCCTCGACCGTGTACAACATCGGCGCCACCTTCGTGCCCAGGCGGGGCGCGCGCCTCTCGCTCGATTACTGGAACTATCAGTTCAACAACCAGATCTCGACGCAGAACCCGCAGCAGATCGTCAACACCGCGCCCAATGGCAGCGCGGTCTTGCGTGACCCGCTGACCGGCGCGCTGCAATCGGTCATCGTCACCAGCTTCAACGCGCCCAGCGGCACCAGGACGGCGGGCCTCGACCTGCAGGGCCAATATGGTTTCGATGCAGGCCCGGTCAAACTGACCCTGCGCGACACGCTGACCCTGCTGCTCACCTATGACGTGGATACCGGTGTCCTGCTGCGCAACGGCAGCGGGGTTGTGACCGGCTCGGTGGTCTATGATGGCGTTGGCTATCGCAATGCCTTCAATCAGTCGCCCACCTCGTCCTCGGCGGCGCCCCGCTGGCGCAGCGTGGCAGGCGTCGACGCCAATTATGGCCGCCACACCGTCTCGCTGACCTGGCGTTATACCTCGGGCGTCAGGGATGATTACGGGCAGAATCTCAACACCACCGGCACGGGCAGCGTCGTTCCCAATGTCGCGGCGAAAGTGTCCGCTTTCTCGGTGTTCGATGCCCAATACAGCCTGAATTTCGGCAAGGATGACCGCTACGACCTGACACTGGGCATGATCAACATCTTCGACAAGGCCCCGGGCGCCGCGCTTTACAACGGCTATCTGCCATCGATCGCCGATCCTTTCGGCCGGCAGATCTACGCCCGCGTCTCGGCGAAATTCTGAAGACCGGCGCGGAGCGGGCGATGATACAGCTTCTGGACGCGGCGCCCGCTCCCCGCCACCATGTGCCTTCCGTCCGGGCCGTCCCCCGGCTTTCTCAGGCGCACAGGTTCTTTATGGCCCGCACACCCAGCCTTTCCACCCTGCGACAGTTTCGCATGTTGGCCCAGACCGCCAATTTCAGCCGCGCGGCGGAATTGGCCTGCGTCTCGCAACCGGCGTTGTCGCGCACCATCCGCCTGCTGGAAGAGGATCTGGGCGGCCGCCTGTTCGACCGCGACCGGCGCCATGTGGCGCTGACCCCGGCGGGCGAGGACCTGCTGCGGCTGACTGAGCGCCTCGTCGCGGATTTCGACGATGCCTTCGAGCAATTGGGCCAGACGCTGTCGGGCCAGCGCGGGCGGGTGGTGATCGGTGTGCTGCCGTCCTATGCGGTGGGCGACCTGCCGGGCGTGCTGAGCCTGTTCCGTGACCAGTGGCCGGGCGTCGATGTCACCGTGCGCGAAGGACTGGCCGGCACGATCTACCAGCATCTGCGCGAAAGGCAGATCGACCTGGCCGTCATGACTCCACCAGAAGAGGCAAGCGGGGACTTTACCTTTACCCCGCTGTTTGCCGACCCCTGCGCCCTGGTCTGCCGCGCCGGCGAGGCGCCCGACAACCCCGGCTGGGACAGCTTTGCCGAGCGTCCCTTCATCGCCATGGCCCCGAGCAGCAGCGTGCGCCAGATCACCGACGCCGCCTTCGCCCGCGCCCATCTTGCCCCGCGCCCGCTGTATGACTGCGCCCAGCCGGCGACTCTGGGCGCCTTCATCGCGGCGGGGCTGGGGATCAGCGCCCTGCCGCTGTCCTGCCGCCCGATGGTCGGCGCGCATGACCTTGAATGGCACAGGTTGAGCGACCCCCAGGCCGAGCGCATCATCGGCATCGCACATCTTTCCGGCCGCAGCCTTTCGCCCGCCGCACAAAACATGCTGGCGGCGCTGAGCGGGGGCAAGATCAAACCAGCTGCCGCCGTAAGGACCCGCTGATGCTGGCACCGTCCCTTCTGGCCCTGGGCACGATCCTCATCATCGGCACGATGCTGGCGGTCATCCTCACCAACCGGCTCTCGCCGCTGGCCGCGATGATCCTCATTCCTGTTCTGGGGGCCTGCCTGCTGGGCCAGGGCGCGGGCGTGGCCGGCTGGATCATCGCGGGCATCACCAAGATCGCGCCGGTCGCTGGCATGTTCGTCTTTGCCATCCTGTTTTTCGGCGTGGTCAGCGATGCCGGACTGCTGGCCCCCTTGGTCGGTGGCGTTCTGCGGCTGGTGGGCCGGCGCCCCTCGCGCATCACCATGGGCACCTCGCTGCTCGCGCTGCTCATCCACCTCGATGGGTCGGGGGCGGTGTGTTTCCTGATCACCGTACCGGCCATGCTGCCCTTGTATGATCAACTGGGCATGGACCGGCGTATTCTGGCCTGCTGCGCCTCACTGGCGGCGGGCGTGAACTTCCTGCCATGGACCGGGCCGACACTGCGCGCCAGCGCGGCCCTGCACATTCCCGCGGCGCAGATGTTCGCGCCCATGCTGCCGGTGCAGATCGTCGGGCTGGTGTTCGTCTTCGGCGCGGCCTGGTGGATGGGGCGGCGTGAGGAAAAGCGCCTCGCCAGCCTCCCCGAGATGGAAGCCAAGCAGGTCATTCAAGACACGGCAAGCGATCCGCTCCACCGCCCGCGCCTGTTCTGGCTCAATCTGGCGATTACCCTGCTGGTCATAGCGCTGATGGTCACAGGCAAGGCCGAACCGGCGGTGGTGTTCATGGTGGCGACCGCTGTGGTGCTGGCCATCAATTACCCCCGCGCCGAGGACCAGCGCGCGCGGATCGAGGCGCACGCCCGCCCCGCTATGCTGATGGCGGGCATCCTGTTTGCCGCCGGGGCCTTTACCGGCATCATGAACGGCGCCGGGCTGATCCATGCCCTGGCACAATCCACCGTGGCGCTGGTGCCGCCGGGCATGGGCGCGCGCATCCCCCTGCTGGTGGCGGTGACCGGCATGCCGCTGAGCATGATGTTCGACCCGGACAGCTTCTATTTCGGCGTGCTGCCGGTGGTGGCGGAGGTGGCCGGGCATTTCGGCGTGCCGCCCGTGCAGGTCGCTCAGGCCGCACTGCTGGGCATGCACACGGTCGGCTTCCCGGTCAGTCCGCTGACCCCTGCGACCTTTCTGGTGGCGGGCCTGAGCCGCATCGAACTGGGGGCGCATCAGCGCTTCGCCTTTCCCTGGCTGCTGGCCGCCACATTGACGATGACGCTGGCCGCGCTGGCCTTCGGATTGATCGCCCTATGAGTGAGACGCAGAGCGAGATGGGCATGACAGGCATACGCATTGGTGCCGGGGCCGGCTTTGCCGGAGACCGCATCGAACCCGCGGTCGAACTGATCGAAAAGGGGGAGCTTGACTACCTCTGCTTCGAATGTCTGGCCGAACGCACCATCGCGCTGGCGCAACTGGCGCGCCAGCATGACCCCGGCGCGGGTTACGACCCAAGGCTGGAAAAGCGGATGCGCGCGGTGCTGGGTCCGGCCATGGCCAAAGGCGTGCGCATCATCTCGAACATGGGCGCCGCCAACCCGCTGGCCGCCATGCAGGCGGCACTGGGCGTGGCGCGTGACATGGGGCTCACTGGTATCCGCATGGCCGCCGTTCTGGGCGATGATGTGCTGAGCGTGATCAGCGGTCAGGACCATACGCTGATCGACCGCACCGGCACGCTGGCGCAGTTGGCTCCGATTTCGGCCAACGCCTATCTGGGCGCATTCCCTATCGCCCGTGCCCTGGCGCAGGGGGCACAGGTGATCTTCACCGGCCGCGTCTGCGATCCGGCGCTGTTTCTGGGGCCGATGATCCACGCCTTTGGCTGGGGCGAGCAGGACTGGACCTTGCTGGCGCGCGGCACGGCGGTGGGCCATCTGCTCGAATGTGCCGGGCAACTGACGGGCGGCTATTTCGCCGACCCGGGATTCAAGGATGTGCCCGGCCTCGCCCGGCTCGGCTTTCCGCTGGCTGAAGTGTCGCCCGATGGCCATGCGGTGCTGACCAAGGTTGCAGGCTCGGGCGGGCGCCTGTCGCTCGCCAGCGCGCGCGAACAGGCGATGTACGAGATCCTCGACCCCGCGCGCTATCTTCAGGCCGATGTGGTGGCCGATTTCACCACATTGCGGCTGACCGAAATCGGCCCGGACCGCATTGCCGTGTCCGGCGCGCGGGGTCTGCCCCGCCCCGAAACGCTCAAGGTTTCGGTCGGCTACCGCGACGGCTTTATCGGTGAAGGGCAGATCACCTATGCCGGGCCCGGCGCGGTGGCGCGCGGGCAACTGGCGCTCGACATAGTGCGTGAACGCATCGCCATGCTGGGCCTGCCGGTCGAGGAGGTGCGCTACGATCTCATCGGCGTCAATTCCGCCCATGTCGGCGCGTATCACGGCGACCCGGCGGAGGTACGCGCCCGCGTCGCCGCCCGCGCGCAGGACGCCGCCACCGCTGCCGAGATCGGCGCCGAGGTCGAGGCGCTTTACCTCAATGGCCCCTCGGGCGGGGGCGGGGTCACCACCTCCCTGCGCGAGGTCGTGGCGGTGGCCTCCATCCTGATCGGGCGCGATGTTGTCCAGCCTTCCATCGTCCATGAGGTGAGCTGATGCGCCTGCGCGAGATTGCCCATGCCCGCACGGGCGACAAGGGCGACACATCCCAGATCTGCGTCTTCGCGCGCGACCCGGCGCATTTCCCGCTGCTGGAACGGCGACTGACCACCGAGCGGGTCGCGGCCCATCTGAGCGGCCTGCGCCCGCGCCGCATCGACCGCTATGTGCTGGCCGAACTGGGAGCGGTGAATTTCGTGCTGCACGGGGCCTTGTCGGGCGGAGTGACCCGTTCGCTCGCCCTTGACGCGCATGGCAAGACGCTGGGCGCGCAATTGCTGGATATGGAGATGGGCGATGCGTAAGAGGTTCCTTCTGGCCGGCGCCGCGCTGGTGCTGGCGACGAGCGCGCAAGGTCGCGTCACCGCCATCCATATCGAAAGCCGCACCCCCGCCCCCACAAGGCCGGGCGAACGGCCTTACGAGATCATCACCGGCAGTTTTGACGGCGACCTCAGCCCGCGCGCCGACGCGATCATCACCGACATCGACCATGCTCCGCGCAATGCCAGGGGGCGCGTCGGTTACAGCGCCACCTTCGCCATCGCCCGCCCGCTGGCGCGCGGCAGCGGCGTGTTGTTCTACGATGTGCCCAACCGGGGCAATGGCAAGGTCGCCCCGGACGAGGACGGCCACATCCGCGTCATCAGCGGCTGGCAGGGCGACCTCACACCGGCGCCGGGCGTGCAGAGTGCAAGCGTTCCCGTGGCCAGAGGGCTGACAGGCCTGGCGCTGGCCCGCGTCACCGATCTGTCCGGCAGCACCTGGGGGTTGACCGGCGGCATCGGGCGCCCCGTGGCACGCCCCCTGCCCGTGGACCTGAACCCCGCCCACGCCCAGCTCTATCGCCAGAGCAACGATGGCGCCGCGCTCCAACCCGTTCCGGCCGATCAATGGGCCTTTGCCGATTGCCGCAGCAAGGCGTTCCCGGGCACGCCCGATCCCTCGCATATCTGCCTGAAGGGCGGCTTTGATCCGGCGCTGGCCTATACGCTGACCTATACGGCGCGCGATCCGCTGGTGCTGGGCATCGGCTTTGCGGCCACGCGCGATCTGGTCGCCTTCCTGCGCCATGCCAAGGCTGACGATGCCGGCACCGCCAATCCCCTTGCCGGGCAGGTGCGCTGGAGCGTGGTGAGCGGCACTTCCCAATCGGGCAATTTCGTCAAAAGTTTCATCAATCTGGGGTTCAACCGGGATGAGGCGGGGCGGCGCGTCTTTGATGGCGCCAACCCCAACATCGCGGCGCGGCAGGTGCCTTTGAACCTGCGCTTTGCCGTGCCGGGGGGCGCGGCCACCCTGTTCGAGCCGGGCAGCGAAGGCACGCTCTGGTGGACGCCCTACAATGACACGGTGCGCGGCCGGGGGCGGCACAGCCTGCTCGACCGCTGCACCGCGAGCAGCACCTGCCCCAGGATCATGGAAACCTTCGGCTCGACCGAACTGTGGGGCCTGCGCCTGTCGCCCGCGCTGGTGGGCACTGATGCCAAGGGCGACGTGCCCATCCCGGCCAATGTGCGGCGCTACTATTTCCCGGGCGTCACCCATGGCGGCTCGATCACCGGCGGCATTTCGCTTGATGGTGACAAGCCCTGGCCGGGCGCGCCCGTCTGCGTGCTGGCCAACAATCCCAACCCGTCGCTGCCCACCATGCGGGCCTTGCTGAAACGGCTGGTGGACTGGGTGACCACCGGCCGGGCCCCGCCGCCCAGCCAGTATCCCACGCTGGCCCATGGCGACCTTGTCAGCCCCACCGCCGCTGCCATGCACTGGCCGAACATCCCCGGCGCTCCGCTGCCCGACGGCAAGATCAACGCGCTGCTGGACTATGACTACGGGCCTGCCTTCGACTATCCCGATCTCTCGGGCGTCATCACACGCCAGCCGCCGGTCATCCGTGGCACCATCCCCTCGCTGGTGCCGCGGGTGGACGCCGATGGCAATGAGATGGGCGGCGGTGTGCCCTCGGTGCAGCATCTGGTCCCGCTTGGCACCTATCTGGGCTGGAATGTGCTGGCCAAAGGCTATGGCGCGGGAGGCGATTGCGGTTTTGCCGGTGGCTTCATCCCCTTCGCCACCACCAGGGCCGAAAGGCTGGCCAAAGGCGATCCACGCCGATCGCTGGAGGAACGCTATGGCTCGCATGCCGGTTTCGTGGCGCGGGTGAAGGCGGTCGCCGCGCAACGCGTGAAGGAAGGATGGCTGCTGCCCGACGATGCCGCGCGATTGGTGGCCGAGGCACAGGCAAGCAGCGTGCTCACCGCCATGCCGGAGAAATGATGTCGGTGTGCGCCGCTGAGCCACTGGGAGTCTTGCCCGACACGGCCGCAGCGCCCGCGATGGAGCGTTGCGGTTTCGCATCGAGGCCCGGTCTGCCCGAGGGTGAATGGATACCGTCTTTACCACTTGCGGTCAAGGCCACTCATAGTTAGAACAGAAATTCTAATAATGGGAGAGGCACGGGATGGAATCTCGTCGCGATGCGTTAAGACTTGCCCTTGCGGGTTCCTTCGCCGCGTCGCATGTCGCCACCGCGCGCGCTGAGGCGACAGGCAGCCCGGTCCATGGGAAGCCATGCCTGACCAGCAACATGGCTTGGCCGCGCGGCGTGGAGGGACAGCGCAAGGCGGACCTGGGCAACGGGACATTCCTGAACCCGGTGCTGCCCGGCGACTACCCCGATCCGTCTGTCCTGAAGGACGGCGATGATTATTACATGACCCATTCATCCTTCGATGGCGCGCCCGGATTGCTGATCTGGCACTCGCGTGATCTGGTGAACTGGCAGCCTCTGGGCCCTGCTTTGAACAAGCCCCTCGGCACGGTCTTTGCCGTGGACATCGTCAGGCATGGGGATCGCTATTTCATCTACATCCCCTTCATGCGGGCGCCATGGTCCCCGCCGCTTGCCAGTTTTGCGAACATCTATGTCATCCATGCGCCCGCGATGACCGGGCCATGGAGCGAGCCTGTCGATCTGGGGATCGGCGGTTTGATCGATCCGGGTCATGTCGTCGGCGAAGACGGCCACCGCTACCTGTTCTTCAACGATGGCAAGCGCGTGCGCCTGACCCCCGATGGTCTTGCAACGGCCGGGCCTGTCGAGACCGCCTATCAGGCATGGCATTACCCTGATGACTGGATCACCGAAGCCTGGTCCCCCGAAGGGCCAAAGCTGTTCCGGCGCGGCGATTATTTCTATCTGGTCAATGCTGTGGGCGGCACCAGCGGCCCGGCAACGGGACACATGGTCGTGGCCGCAAGGTCGCGCTCGATCAACGGCCCCTGGGAGACCTGTCCGCACAATCCGATCGTGCGGGCAAGGTCGCAGGATGACCTCTGGTGGTCACGCGGCCATGCAACCTGCGTGGAAGGGCCCGGCGGGCAGTGGTTCATGGTCTATCACGGCTATGAGAATGGCTTTCAGACGCTTGGGCGGCAAACCTTGCTCGAACCCATCGAATGGACGCAGGACGGCTGGTTTCGCGCGACGGGCGGCAATCTTTCCAAACCGCTCGCCAAACCTTCGGGACCGGCCGTGGCTCATGGCATGCCGCACTCGGACCCTTTCGAGCACGCCGCATTGGGCTGGCTATGGACGCTTTACGCCAGCCCCCCGCAGCAAGCGGGACGGGTGATGGTGGCCAATGGCTGCCTGACGCTGGATGGCAAGGGCACGGGACCGGCGGATTCGTCACCCCTGACCCAGCAGGTGGGGGACCGCGCCTATGCCATCGAGGTTGAACTGGAGCTTATCGGCGATGCGCAGGGCGGGCTGCTGCTTTTCTTCGATGATCGTCTGTTCCTCGGCATGGGGATCGACGGCAAGACGATGACGACCTATCGCGGCGGCAAGCCGTCCTATTGGCACGAACCCGCGCCCGTATCGCGCACCATGCATATGCGCATCACCAATGACCAGCAGGTGGTGACATTCTACTACAGCGTGAATGGCAAGGCGTGGACCCGGCATGGCGTGCGAAGCTATGTCGCCGGCTACAATGCCAACACGCTCGACAATCTGCTCAGCCTCAGACCGGCGCTGTTTGCGGCGGGCAGCGGCAAGGTCTGCTTCCGGGGGTTTCGCTATCGCGCGTTGCAGTAGTCATCTGCCCGCCGAGCGCCGCGGCTGCCGGCCCGCCCGGCATTACTTTGCTTTGTCTTGCCAATCATCAGCCTATCCATTCCCATAACCAAACGTCGACCCTTGAGATGTCGACACACCATCTGGAGAGCATGCGTGATCGACCGTCGTACCATGTTGGCCGCCACGACCGCCGCCGCCGCTGTGCGTTCCCCCGCCCTTGCCCGCGCGCCCCGCCCCGTCGACCCAAGATTTCCGGACGGCTTTCTCTGGGGCACGGCGACCGCCGGGCATCAGGTGGAAGGCAACAACGTCAACAGCGACGTCTGGGCCATGGAACACGCCAGCCCCACGGTCTATGCCGAACCATCCGGGGACGCAGCCAACAGCTTTGCGCTCTGGCCCGTGGACCTCGACATTGTGAAGGGCATGGGCCTCAACACCTATCGCTTCAGCCTGGAATGGGCCCGTATCGAACCTGCCAAGGGCCAATTTTCCATCGCCATGCTCGATCACTACAAGGCGATGATCGAGGGCTGCCGCCAACGTGGTCTCCATCCGATGGTGACGTTCAACCATTTCAGCACACCTGTCTGGTTTGCCGCACAGGGCGGCTGGTCAAATGCCGAGGCCCCCACGCTCTTTGCCCGTTACTGTGACCGGGCCGCGCGCCATCTGTCGGCGGGGATCAGCCATGCCACCACGCTCAACGAACCCAATCTGAGCGGCTTGCTCGACGTGGTCCTGCCCGGCGACATCGGCTCGCGCCTGCTGGGCGCGGACAAGGCCATGCAGGAAGCGGCCGCGCGCGAACATGGCGTGGCGCGGTTCCTCCCCGGCAACCCGCTCTACGTCGCCGATCCGCAGATGGTGCAGGCTCACCTGCTCGCCGGTCACAAGGCGGGCCGCGAGGCGATCAAGGCAGTACGCCCGGACCTGCCGGTGGGCGTGAGCCTTGCCGTCATCGACGATCAGGCGGTGGGCGCGAACAGCCTGCGCGATGCCATGCGCGCCAAGCTCTATCGACCCTGGCTCGAAGCGGCCCGCAGCAATGATTTCGTCGGCGTGCAGAATTACGAACGCGCCGTCTGGAACGACAAGGGGCGCCTTCCCGCCCCGACAAACGCCGAGACCAATGATGCCGGATCGGAAGTTTACCCTGCCTCGCTCGCCGGCGCGGTCCGCTATGCCCATGAGGTGAGCGGCGTGCCGGTCATCGTCACCGAACATGGCATCAACTCCGCCGATGACACCAAGCGGGCACGCCTCATTCCGGCAGCCCTTGCCGAACTGAAACGCGCCATGGAGGATGGGGTGCCCGTGCTCGGCTATGTGCACTGGTCGCTGGTCGACAATTTCGAGTGGGTCTTTGGTTACAAACCCAAATTCGGCCTGCATGCACTGGACCGCACAACCTTCAAGCGCATCGCAAAGCCGAGCGCGGCGGTGCTCGGCGGCATTGCCCGGCGCAATTCCATCTGACGATGGCTCGCCGCCGCGCCTCAAGGGGCCGGGGCGATCCCCAGCGCCTTGCCCAGCGCGATATAGGCTTCGGCCTCGCCCGTGCGGGCCGCAAGGGCCGAGGCATGGGCGGCAAGTGCCGTAAGTTGCGCCTCCAGCGACAGCAGGCGGTTGTCCTCGCCGCTTTCGAAGCGCGCCCTGGCGATCCTCGCCCTGCTGTCGGCGGAGGCAGCGGCGTTTTGGGCTGCCTCCCCGGCCTGCTCCGCGCGGACATGGCGATTGATGGCGGTTTCGCTGTCCGACAGCGCGGCGAGGACCGCTTTCTCGTAACGGGCCGCGGCGGCATCGGCCTGCGCGCGCGCGCCCCTCAACTGCGCGCGCAATTGCCCCCCGGCAAAGAGCGGCCAGTGCAGGCTGGGGCCAAGCCCATAGCGCAGCGAGTCTCCGGCCAGGAAATCACCGGTCTGACGGGCCTGCTGGCCGATACTGCCGGTCAGCGACAGGCTGGGGAACAGGGCGGCATGGGCAACATCGGCATCCGCGCGCGCCGCCGCCAGATCGGCCAGAGCCGCCTGCACATCGGGCCGCCGCGCCAGCACATCCGAACGCAGCCCCAGCCATGCCACCTGCGGCATGTGCGGCATCGGCCCCTCCGTATCGAGCAGATCACCCATCACCTCGGGCGGTCGCCCCGTCAGCACACCCAGCGCATAGGCATTGGCCGCCGCCTCGCCCGAGAGCGGGGCCAAGGCGGCGCGGGCCGCATCGAGCCGCTGGTGGGTCGCGAGACTGTCATCGCGCGGCGTCTCGCCCGCAGCCAGACGAGCCTGTTGCAAAGCCGCCAGCGCCGCAAGCGTATCGACCTGAGCGGCCAGATTGGCACGGCGGGCCTGGGCGGAGCGCAGTTCGATATAATCGCGCGCCACCTCGGCTGTCAGCGACAGGCGGGTCGCGGCCAGTTGCGCTTCGGCCTGTCGCCCTCTGGCGGCAGCGGCCCGCGTGGCACTGGCCCGCGCGCCCCACAGGTCGATCTCCCAACTTGCATCAAAACCGGCGTCGAAGAGGTCATAGGTCCGGCTCACACCCGGCAATTTACCGAAAGGGATCATGCCATTGGCGCTCTGGGCATTGGTGGTCGCCGCGGCGGCGGCGCCAAGCTGCGGCAGTTGGCGCCCCCGCGCGGCATCGACACTGGCCCGCGCCGCGCGCAACCGCGCCTGCGCCTCGGCCAGATCAGGGCTGGCCGACAGCGCCCGTGCCATCAGCGCATCGAGACGGGCATCACCCAGCGCCCGCCACCAGTCACCCGCCAGAGGCCCCTGCCGCGCCGGGTCGATCCAGCCGGCCGCCGCACCGGTGACGACGGGCGGAGGCGGATCCTGCCGCATGGCGCAACCGGCCGACAACAAGGCCAGCGGCACAGCCAGCGACAGGGTAAAAAGGGCTGAACGCATGAAAGCTACTCCATCCGCGAGCGGAACAGCAGGGTGGACACCGTGAGCGTGACCGCCGAAATCGCCATCAACGGCCAGACATTGGCCAGCACAGCCATCATCGGCATGGCCTTGAGGAACAGGCCCTCCATCAGCACCACCATATGCTTTTGCGGATCGGCCTGGGCGATGATGCGCAGCGCCAGCGGCATGTTGTCCACCGGCGCGGCAAAGCCCGAAAGCAGGTTGACCGGCACCGCGACCAGAAAAATGCCCAGAAAGGCCTGCTGCTGGGTCTGGGCCAGCGAGGAGACCGTCATGCCCAGCCCGATGTTGGCGGTCAGAAAGAAAAAGGTCGCCAGATAATAGCTGATCAGGCTGCCGCGCAGCGGCTCGCCAAACAGCATGGTGATGACCAGCAGGTAGAGCGTGGCATTGACCAGCCCCACGATCAGCGGCGGCGCCATCTTGCCGATCAGGATCTCGCTCAGGCGCAGCGGCGCCACCATCAGCTGATCGAACGAACCCAGCTCGCGTTCGCGCGCCACCGATTGCCCGGCCACCGAAAGCGCCGAGATCGAGGCCACCGTCGCCACCAGCGCGGGCAACACGAAGAGCAGGAAATCGAGGTTGGGGTTGAACATGTGGCGCACGGTGCTTTGCCCTCCCGGTAGGCCGTTCTGCCCGCCGGCCCGCGCCTCCACCCCGCGCAGCGCCAGCCCCGCCTGCCCCACGATCTGCGAAAGATAGCCCCCCATGATCTGCGCCGAATTGGACCGGCGCCCGTCGCACACCGCGCCGGCGCTGGCCGGATGGCGCGCAGCCACATCCCGGCTCAGCCCCTCGGGCAGGATGACCGCGCACAACACCTGCCGCCGGTCGATGGCGCGGGCCAGTGCCTCATAGGAGGCCAGCGGCACCAGCACGCGAATGTTCGGGCTGCCCGCCATCTGGCCCAGCACCTCATGCGCCGCGGGCCCATGGTCGAGGTCGAGCACGCCGATGTCGACATTGCGGACCTCCAGCGTGGCGGCGGAAGCGAAAAGAACGAGCTGCATGATCGGCGGTGCGATGAGGATGATGCGCGCGCGCGGATCGCGCAGCACCGCCCACATCTCCTTGACGATCATCGCGCGGCACCGCGTGAGAAAGGCCAGCCAACGCATCATGCCACGCGCCGCCGCATCCGCCAGCGCGTGACGAGGAAAAACACCGCGCCAAACAGCAGCATCTTCCCCATGTCGGGCAGGAACTGGCCCCAGTCATCCCCGGCCAGAAACACCGTCTGAAGCGAGGGGATCAGGTAACGCGCCGGCACGATCAGCGTGATCCACTGCACCCAGCGCGGCGCCGAGGCGATCTCGTAAATAAAGCCCGAAAGCAGCAGCGAGGGCAGAAAGGCCGCCAGCAGCGCGATCTGGCTGGCGACATACTGGCTGCGCGCCAGTGCCGAAATCATCAGCCCCTGCCCCAGGGCGCAGAACAGATAGCAGGAGGCAATGAGGAAAAGCGCCAGCACCGACCCGCGAAAGGGCACGCCGAACAGCAACAGCGAGACCAGCGTGCACAGTGCCGTCGCCCCCAGCCCCAACCCATAGTAGGGCACCACCTTGGTCAACAACAGCTCGCCCATGCCCAGCGGCGTGGCCAGGATCGCCTCCATCGTGCCGCGTTCCCATTCGCGCGCCAGCACCAGCGCGGTGAGCAGCGAACCGATCATCGTCATCACGATGGCGATGGCGCCGGGCACCAGAAAGAAGCGGCTGACCGAGCCGGGGTTGAACCAGTAGCGCAAGGTGAGCGAGAGCGGCGGCGGCGACGCCGGATGGCCCGCACGCGCGGCGGTCCAGCTCTGGCGCACCCCTTCGGCATAGGCGGCGATGAAAGCGGCATTGTTGGGCAATGACCCGTCGGTGATGACCTGAATATCGCCGCCCCCACGCGCAGCCATGCGGCTGAAATCCTGCGGGATGACGACGATGCCGCGAATGGTCCCCGCGACCAGATCGTCCTTGAGATGCGGCACATCGCCGACCTCCACCACACTGAACCATGGCGAATGGCGAAAATCGCCCGCCAGGCTGGCCGCCGCCTCGCCGCCATCCTGCAGCGAGAGGCCGATGCGCGTGCGCCCGGTGTCGAGGTTGAGCGCATAGCCGAAAATGAGCAACAGGATCACCGGCAGCACAAAGGCGATCAACATGGTCGAGGGATCGCGCAGGATCTGCCAGCTTTCCTTCACTAGCATCGCCCGCAGGCGGCGAAGGGACAGGCCGCTCACGCCGCTTTCTCGCGCGCGGTGTCGGCGGCGCGGATCAGCGCGGCAAAGGCCTGATCCATGGTGGCGACCGGCCCCTGCCCGGCGCCCGCCAATGTGCGCAGTTCATCGGGCGTGCCCGAGGCGATCAGTCGCGACTGGTGGACGAGCGCGATGCGGTCGCAATATTCAGCCTCATCCATGAAATGGGTGGTAACCAGCACCGTCACCCCCTTGTCCACCAGCGCGGTGATGTGGTTCCAGAACTCGCGCCGCACCAGCGGGTCCACGCCCGAGGTCGGCTCGTCGAGGAACAGCACCGGAGGCTGGTGCATCACCGCGCAGGCCAGCGACAGGCGCTGGCGAAAGCCCAGCGGCAGGGTGCCGGCATTCATATCGAGCATGGCGGAAAGGTGGAACACCTGCGTGACATGCGCGATCGCCTCACGCGCGGCGTGGCCCGACAGGCCATAGATGCCCGCGAAGAAAGCCAGGTTCTGCCGCACCGACAGATCGCCATAGAGCGAGAATTTCTGCGCCATATACCCCAGCGACTGGCGCGCATCGGCCCGGGCGCGGCGCAAATCGTGGCCCGCCACGCTGCCTGTGCCCGCGCTTGCGGTGATGAGGCCGCAGAGCATGCGAAAGGTGGTCGATTTGCCCGCACCATTGGGGCCCAGCAGGCCAAAGATCGTACCGCGCGGCACCGAAAAACTGATGTCGCCTGCCGCGGTGAAGGCGCCGTAGCGTTTGGTCAGCCCCTTGGCTTCAATGGCCGGGGCATCGTTTTCAGGGATAGTGCGGTACTGTGCCGCCAGAGCGCTTTCGGCCAGATCCGCGCCGCCCAGCGCGTCGATAAAGCCATCCTCGAAGCGCGGGGCAATGATGTCGGCGTTGCTCAGGCCCAGCGCCGGATCGACCTGATCGACCGGCTGCCGCAGCAGCAGGCGCAGTGCCTCGCCATGGCGCACCGCATCCATCACCACCCCGCTTGCGCGTAAAGCGTGCAGACGCTCGCGCCTTTCGCTGGCGGGCACGGCCACCTGCACCACGCGGCCAGCCACGCGCGCCATCATCTCGCCAGGGGGCCCGGCATGAACCAGCGCCCCTTCGCTCAGCAGATAGACCTGATCACAGCGCTCAGCCTCATCAAGATAGGCTGTCGACCACAGCACGCCGACGCCTTCGCCAGCCATGGCCCGCACCATATCCCACAATTCATGCCGCGAGACCGGATCGACCCCCACCCCCGGCTCATCGAGCAGCAGCACCTGCGGCTGCGACACCAGCGCGCAGGCCAGCCCGAGCTTCTGCTTCATGCCACCCGACAACTGCCCCGCCAGCCGCGACTGAAACCGCGCCAGATCGGTAAAATCGAGCAGGCGGGCAAAGGTCGCGCTCCGCTCCGCGTCGGGCAGGGCGCGCAGTTCGGCATAAAGCGTGAGATTTTCAAGGACCGAGAGATCCTCGTAAAGGCCGAAACGCTGGGGCATGTAGCCAAGGCTTTGCCGGCGCATCTGCGTGGCAGACGCCCCCAGCACCTGCGCGCTTCCCTCGTCAGCATCGACCAGGCCCGCCAGAATGCGGATCAGCGTGGTCTTGCCCGCCCCATCGGGTCCGACCAGCCCGGTCATCTGCCCGCCGTGCAACACCAGATCGACCCCGGCGAGCGCGGTAACAGCGCCAAAGCGCTTCACCACCTTGCGTGCCTCGGCCAAAGGCGCGCCTGTCACCGGCCCGGCGCCGCGCCGATGACCTGCACGCTCACCGGCTGCCCCTGATGCAATGCGCCGTCAGGATCGGAAACCAGCACGCGCACGCGATAGACCAGATCCGCCCTCAGGCTCTCGGTCTGTACGGTCTTGGGGGTAAATTCGGCGGCGCTGGCGATGGCGGCAATCGTGCCGTGATAGGTTTTGGCAATGCCATCGGCATGGACCAGCACCGCCTGACCCGGCGCGATACGGCCCAGATCGGGCTCGGCCACATAGGCGCGCAGCCGTAGCGGACGGTCGATGGTCAGGGTGAAAACCGTCTCGCCGGGCTGGACGATGGCCCCGGGCTCACGCGCGCGGGTCAGCACGGTGCCGCTTTCAGGCGCGCGCAGCACCGTATCGGCAAGGTCGGTGCCCGCCTTGCTGGCGCTGGCGGTGGCAGCATCGACCTGCGCTGCGGAAATGGCGACGTCCTCGCGGCGAAAACCGGCCTTCTGCAAGGCATAGGCGGCACGCGCCTGATCCATCGCGGCACGGGCCGCAATCGTGTCGGCGCGCGCCGCCTCCAGCTGCCGCTGGCTCACCGCGCCCGAAGGCGACAGGCCGAGCTGGCGCGCATATTCCGTCTGGGCCTGATTGAAACGGGCCTGCTGGGCGGCAAGGATCTGGCGTGCCTGCTCAATGTCCTGCGGGCGGGAACCGGCGTGATATTTGGCCAGATTGGCACGGGCCAGCGCCAATTGCGCCCTCTGCGCATCGAAAAGATCGCGCAGAGGGCGCGGGTCGAGCCGGCCCAGTTCGGCACCGGCATCAACATGGGAACCTTCATCCACGGCCAGCCCCGCGATGCGACCGCCGACCCGAAAGCCCAGATCGACCTGCCGGACATCGACATTGCCATAAAGCGTGAGCGCCGGGCGCGGCGCGCTCCACGAACGCAGTTGCAGCGCCACCAGCACGACCAGTGCCACAAGCACCACACCCACAGCGAGCCATTTGCGTGTCATCCAGCCCCGCCTCTCAACGCCTATGGCCATGGTGTCAGGCGAAGAGAGCCATCCGTCTCACCCCCCGGCCCCGAAAGGCACGGACAGGCATCATCGAAGGCCTTCATTCGCAATTGCTGTCTGTATCGAACGAGAGCCAAAATCTTTGCTCCAGATCAAGACCAGAAAGATAACAAGCGGTTGCATCCCGCGATCCTATCCGCCTGTGAAGGGCAGCGGCGGCAACAGGTCTGCATGACGGGCTGGCAAACCGTGACCTGCCCCTGACAAAGGCCATGCTGCGTGCCTTGCCCCCGCCCTTCGCGCCAACAGCGGCAACTTATGTCACTTCCCCCGCCGGGTCCATGGCACTTCGCCAGCCTTCGCGCATTTGCAACAGCATGCCAAAGTTCGACATTTCCTTCTGCGACCAATCCGTGGCGATCGTGACCGGCGGCGAATCCGGCATCGGCAAGGCCACCGCACTCCGACTGGCACAGGCCGGCGTACCGGTTGTCATGACCTTTTACGCCGACAAGGCCACCGCCGACGCCGTGGTCGCCACCATCCTACAGGCCGGCGGCAAGGCCATCACCGCCCAAACCGATGTGGGGCAGGAAGCCCAGATCGAGGCGCTCTTCGCACGGGCCGAGGAGCATTTCGGCCCGGTCGATCTGCTGGTCAATTCAGCCGGGCTCAACATGTCGGGCGTGATGATCCAGGATATGGAACTGGCCCAGTTCGACCGCTTGTTGCGCGCCGACCTCTATGGCCCCTTTCTCACCTGCCGCCGTCTGGTGCGCGGGCTTGATAAGGCGGGGCGCGGCGGACGTATCGTCAACATCTCCTCGATCCACGAACGCGCGCCGCGCGCCGGCGGCGTGGATTACGACGCCGCCAAGGGCGGCCTAGCGCAATTGACCGCGACGCTGGCGCTGGAGCTGGCGCCCAGAAGGATCGCCGTCAACGGCGTGGCCCCCGGCATGATCCTCACCCCTATGAACCAGGGCGCGCTCGACAATCCGCAGGCCTTGCGGGCGAAGGAGGCCGCCATCCCTTGGGGCCGCGCCGGCACACCCGAGGAGGTCGCCGATCTCATCGCCTTCCTGCTCTCACCCGCCGCTGATTACATCACCGGCACAACCGTCATCATCGATGGCGCCTTGTCGCTGACCGTTGCGCAAGGAGCCTGACCGATGGTCGCTTATGTCGTTGAGGATTTGCAGGATGTCACGCTCGACATCGCCGGACCTGAAGGGCGTCTGGCGGGGCACGATCTGATGAGCCCCTTTGTCTGGCAGGAGGGCTCGGTCTATCGCCTGCTGGTCCGTGTTTTGCCGCGCCCGCTGGGCCCCGATGATCCCACCGGCGTGATCTGGGCGGGGCAATCACGCGACGGCGTCCATTTCATCATGGGCCAGACGCCGATCATTGCCCCCAGGGCCGGAACCGAGGATGCGGGTGGCTGCGAAGACCCCACGGTGGCGCGGGCAGAGGAGGGCGATTATCTCGTCTATTACACCGGCGTCGACGCCGCCCGTTCGCAAGGCGCGCTGATGCTGGCCAGCGGTCCCGATCTCGACAGCCTGGTCGAACAGCGGGTGGTCCTCAAGGCGCCGCCGGATGAGGGCAACATCAAGGAAGCCACGCTGGCGCAAGGCAGCGATGGCGCGTTCTGCCTGTTCTACGAATATGCCAGGGAGCAGGCCTCGCGTATCGGCATGGCCACCGGCCCCAGCGCCACGGGCCCCTGGACGGTGGTGGCAGACCCCTTCACCATTCGCGAGTCGGCATGGGACAACTGGCACCTCTCGACGGGCCCGATGGTGCAGATCCCGGGGCAGGACCCGGTGATGTTCTACAATGGCGCCACGATGGATGCGCGCTGGCGCATCGGATGGATCAGCTTTTCCGCGGATTTCAGCCGAGTGACCGGGCGCGGGGTCGAACCGTTGCTGGTGCCGCCGCCCGCGCGTCATCGCAGCGACACGGACATCGCCTTTGCCGCCTCCTGCGTGACCGTCGGCGAGGATATCTGGCTCTATTATTCGCTGGAGGACAGCATCCTGCGCAGGGCGCGGATCAAAGGCTATCAGCGGTGACGACAAGCGCCGAACGGGGTGGTTTGTGCCGGGCGCCTTACGCGCCCAGCTTGTTGCCATAGCCGATGACGACGGTGGCCAGCACCAGCAGTGCCACGCCCGACCACACGGTCAGGCGCACGCGCGACGCGGTGCCCTTCCATTCCTTCAGCGCAAAACCCCAAAGCGTGCCGAAGATGATGATGCTGGCCATATGCAGCACCCAGCTGGAAAAGCCGAAGCGGCCCATCTGGCTTTCGCCCATGGTGTAGAAGAAGAACTGGAAATACCACAGCGATCCGCCCAGAATCGCCAGCAGCCAGTTGAGCGCCAGCGGCGCGCCGCGTGCCTGCCCCCGCCCCAGCCATTGCCCGGCCGAGGCGTTGCGTGCGGTCAGGATCAGGCACCAGACCGCATTGGTCAGCAGCCCGCCGAACATCACCAGACACAAGACCGGCAACCCCGTCCACAGCGGGCCGGCGCCATGGGCCGCCGCGATGGCCTTCACCGGCGTGCCAGCGGCCAGACCAAAGGCGAAACAGGCCGACATGACACCCGAAAAGATGGCCACCAGTACCCCTTTGCGGAAGTCGAATTCGGCCACGGTGGCGGCCTTCTCGGCCTCGCTCTGGGCGGCATCCTTGGCAGCGCCAGCCATGGCGACCACGCAAATGCCCAGCACCGTGATCCCCAACCCGAGAAGTACGATCCGCCCCGAGAGCGTATCAAGCAGCTTGGCGGCGAAATCGCCCTCCACCAGCGGCGGGATCAACGTGCCGAACACCGTACACAGCCCCAGCACCACCGCCATGCCCAGCGACAGGCCCAGATAGCGCATGGTCAGCCCATAGGTGAGCCCGCCAAAGCCCCACATCACTCCAAAGAGCACGCAGAGCCCGGCAATACGCGCCGGTATCTGTGCCATGACCCCGCCAAGATCGGGCACCAGAATGGAGGCCATCAGCCATGGCATCACCAACCAGGAGAACACGCCCCCCGTCAGCCAGAAAATCTCCCAGTTCCATCGCTTAATGCCGCGATAGGGCACATAGAAGCTGGCCGAGGAAAGCCCCCCAAGCCAATGGTAAAACACGCCGATCAGCGGATTGGGCATCATTCTCTCTCCCGCGCCCGGATCGGCGCTGTCCATGTCAATCGAGGTGGAACACCGTTTCGAGCGGCACGCTGACCGGCGAGCCATCGGAGTTGGTGTCCATCAGCGGGGCCATGAAGGCCCACCAGCGCTGCATCACCTCCATCGCGGGCAGGCGATCCATGCCATGGCCCTCCTCGCGCCACAGCGTGGCGAAAAGCGCGTTGGTGGCCGGGTCATGGTGGATCGAATAGTCCCTGATCCCCGCCGCCTTGAGCGCATCGACCAGCTCGGGCCAGATCTCGTCATGGCGCTTGCGGTAATCGTCGAGATGGCCGGGCTTGAGCGTCATGCGAAAGGCGATCTTCTCCATCGGCACGCTCCCTTACAGTTCCAGCCCGAGGCGGTAGAGGCGGTTGGCGTTGCGGCCCCACAGGTCACGCTGTTCGTCGCGGCTGAAGCTGTCCGTGAAGGTGCGATAGGCCTCCAGATAGCGTGAGAGCGGCGCGAAGAGCTTGTCGGTGGGTGTGTCGCTGGCGATCATGCAGCGCCGGGCCCCGAACATATCCACCGTTTCGCGCAGCAGCGGCAGCACCAGCGCCTCATCCCAGTCACGCCGGATGAAGCCGAGCCCCGAGAGCTTGACCGCCACATGCGGGATGGCCGCCAGCGCCCGCATGCCCGCGCGCCACTCGGCCAGCCCGTCGGGATCGGTCAGCACCGGCATGCCCATATGGTTGATGATGACCGGGATCTGCGGATGCCGGGCGATCAGCCCCACCATGCCCGGCATCTGACCGGGATAGCATTGCAGGTCGAAGGACAGGCCATGGTCCGCCAGACGGGCATAGCCGGCCTGCCAGCCCGCTTCCCGCGTCAGGTCACGGGGGGTGTAGCTGCGCGCGGGGTCGGCATGCCAGTTGACGATATGACGGATGCCGCGCACGCGACTGTGGCTGGCCTGCGGGGCCAGCAGATCGCCCACCTGCGGGTCATCCAGCGCGGCAAAAGCGACCAGCGCTGTCGGGATGCCTGCCGTCCCGGCCTGCTGCTCCAGCCATTCGGTTTCGGCCAGCGCATGGTCTGCGGCGGCCCCGGCATCGACATGGACAGCGGCAACCGGGTTCCACGCGGCCAGATCCCGGGCATAGTCCCGCGCCAGATAGTCACGCGCGATGGCCTCGACACTGCCATTGGGGCCGGTGTCGTCAAACGGCCCGGTCAGCCAGGGATAGCGCAGATGGTCCAGCTTCCACAGGTGGATATGCGCGTCAACGAAAGGAATCGCGTGCGGAGAGATCGCTTCCATGGTTCCTGCTCCCGTATCAAGGATGCGGCGGCGGGCCCCATCTGTGGGTGCCCTGCGGGCCGGATCAGTAGGTGGTGCGCCCGCCCGATGTGTCGAACACCGCGGCGGTGGTGAAGGAGCATTCCTCGCTGGCCATGAAGCAGACCATGGCGGCGCTTTCCTCGACCTCGCCCAGACGGCCCATGGGGATCTTGCTGCGCATGTAATCCACCTGGCTCTGGGGAAGCTGGGCCAGGATCGGGCTCTCGAAGGTGGCGGGGGTCAGCGCATTGGCGATCACGCCCCCTGTTTTCAGGCATTGGCCGGCCAGTTCCTTGCCCAAGCTCTTGGTCAGGCCGATCACCGCCGCCTTGCTGGCGGAATAGGCGCTGGCGTTGGGGTTGCCTTCCTTGCCCGCGACCGAGGCGAGGTTGACGATGCGCCCGTAACCATTGGCCAGCATATGGCCCGCAATCGCGCGGTTGCAGTAGAACAGGCCATGGACGTTGATGTCGAACACCCGCTGCCAGCTCGCGATGGGATAGTCATGCACGGGGGCGGTGGCGCCTGTGATCCCCGCCGAACAGACCAGCACATCGACCTTGCCCAGCGCCGCGATGGTCTGCGCCGCCGCCGCCGCAACGGCAGCGGCATCGGACACATCAAGGGCGACGGTGTGCGAGGCGCCAACCGCGGCGGCAACCTCGGCCAAAGCCTCAGCGTTCAGATCCCAGAGGGCGACGGTGCCGCCCTCTGCCACGATGCGCGCGGCCACCGCCTTGCCAAGACCGCTGGCCCCGCCCGTCACGATGGCGGCGCGGCCGCTGAAGCGGCCCGCGTAAACGGCGCTCATGCCAGCTTCGCCAGATCGAAGGCGACGACCTCCTGGCGCTGCGTGCCCAGGCCCTCGATGCCCAGTTCCATCACATCGCCGGCCTTCAGGAAGATCTTCTCGGGCTTCTTGCCCTCGCCCACGCCCGGCGGCGTGCCGGTGATGACCAGATCGCCCGGCTCCAGCGTGACGAAACGACTGGCATAGCTGATCAGCTGGCGCAGATCGAAGATCATGGTCCTGGTGTTGCCGGTCTGCATGCGCTCGCCATTCACATCGAGATACATCGGCAGATTCTGCGGATCGGCGATGTCCTCGGGCGTCACCAGCCATGGGCCGACCGGGCAGAACGTGTCATGCCCCTTGCCCTTGGACCACTGGCTGCCGCGCTCCTTCTGGTTGAAGCGTTCGGACACGTCATTGGCCAGCACATAGCCGGCGACATGGTCGAGGGCGTCTTCTTCCAAGACATAGCGCGCCGTCTTGCTGACGATGAAACCCAGTTCGACTTCCCAGTCGCCATGGGTCGAACCCTCGGGCAGCATGACGAAATCATTGGGGCCGGTCAGGCTGGAGACCGCCTTCATGAACATCATCGGCTCAGTCGGGATCGGCAGATTCGATTCGATGGCGTGGTCGCGGTAGTTGAGGCCGATCGCCACGATCTTGCCAATGCCCTTGACCGGCACGCCGTAGCGCACCTCCCCCTCGACCACGGGCAGAGCGGCAGGATCGATGACGGCCACCTGCGCAATGGTCTCGACGGTGATGTCAGCCACATGGGCCGAGAGATCACGGATCTGGCCTTCGCTGTCGATCAAGCCGGGCTTTTCAGCGCCCTTGGCGCCGTAACGAACGAGTTTCATGGGGGTTTTCCTTAACGGGCGTAGGGACGGTGCAGGGGAATGTCGCGATTCAGCTCGACGCCGAAGCCGGGCTTGTCGAGCGCGCTGGCCTTGATGCGGCCGTTCACCGGAACGGGCTCGCCCAGCAATTGGGGCGCGAACATGGGGACGACCTCGGTGGGTCCGGGGTGCATCATCAGAAACTCGGCAAAGGGCGAGTTGTGGCGGGTGATGACGAAGTGATAGGAATAGACCGAAGAGCCATGGGGCACCATCATCACACCCTTGGCATCGGCATAATTGGCGATCTTGATCAGCTCGGTCACGCCCCCGCACCAGCCCACATCGGGCTGGATGATGTCGGCACACTCCATGTCCATCAACATGCGGAAGCCCCAGCGAGTCGCTTCATGCTCGCCAGTGGTCACCAACAGGCCTTTAGGCGCATTGGCTTTCAGCTTCTGATAGGCCCAGTAGTCGTCGGGGCTCAGCGCCTCCTCGATCCATTTGAGGCCGCATTCGTGATAGGCGCGGTGAGCCAGGCGCGTGGCATAGTCCACATCCAGCGCCATCCAGCAATCGAGCATCAGCCAGAAATCATCGCCCACCTTGCTGCGCATGTCGGCCAGCGTGGCAATGTTCTTGTGCAGCCCTTCCTCGCCTTCTGCCGGGCCATGGTGCAGCGCCATCTTGCCGCCGATGAAGCCGAGTTCCTTGGCAATGTCGGGCCGCGCGCCCGTGGCATAGAATTGCAGTTCGTCACGAACCGCCCCGCCCAGCATGTGATAGACCGGCTCCCCGCGCAGCTTGCCCAGCAAGTCCCACAGCGCCAGATCGACGCCCGAAATGGCGTTCACCACCAGACCCTTGCGGCCATAATACTGGGTGGAAAAATACATCTGGTCCCAGATCTTCTCGATCTCGACCGGATCACGCCCCTCAAGGAAGCGTGAGAGATGCTTTTCCACGATGTAGCAGGCCGGCTCGCCCCCGGTGGTCACGGCGAAACCGACGGTGCCATCCTCCGCCTCGATCTCCACCACCAGCGTGCCCAGCACATTGATGCCGAAGCTCTGGCGCGACTGGCGATAGTCGGGGTACTTCGACATGGGCGTGGCGATATGGTCGTCGATCCAGTGGCCTGCGCCCTGGTCATGATAATCCGCCCCGCCGCCTTTTGCGGTAAAGGCGCGAACGTGCTTGATACGTGGAAACGGCATGGTGTTGATCCTCGTCACCGGCGACGGCTGTGTTGATGGCTCACACAGCATCTTGCCACATCATGGGAACTTGATCTAGGATATGGAAATCATGACGTCAACCACCAACACATCCCAGACCGACAGCGCGCATGAGCCGGCCGCTTCCACCGGGGGCGGCGCGCAAACGCTGCTGCGCGGACTCGACGTGCTGGAGGCGGTGGCTGATCAGCCGATGACCGCCACGGAGCTGGCCGAAACGCTGGGTTTGACGAAGAGCACGGCGCATCGCCTGGCCAGCGCGCTGGTCGATCGCGGTTTTCTCGCCAACACGCCACGCAGCGGCTATCGGCTGGGCCCGCGCATGCTGGCGCTGGGCCATCGCGCCGCCGAACAGGCCGACATCATCCAACTGGCCCGCCCTCACCTCGAAGCGCTGGGCGCGGCCACCGAGGATACGGTGCATCTGGGCATTCTCGACGCCGACCAGGCGAGCGCGCTCTATCTCGACAAGATCGCCGGGCGCCGGCGCATCAACATTTCCAGCCGCGTGGGCGAACGCCAGCCACTGACCTGCACGGGCCTTGGCAAGGCGCTGATCCTCGACCACGACGAGAGCTGGTGGGCGCAGCGCTTTGCGCAGGATCAGGCCAATGGTGCCCCCGCAGCCAACCCGGCCGTATGGCAGGAACGCATGCGCAGCTATGCGCGCAGCGGCCACGCCTTCGACCTTGAGGAAAACGAGGATCGTATCCGCTGCGTCTCGGCCCCGGTGCGCAATGCGGCGGGCAAGATCGTCGCGGCGATCAGCGTGTCGAGCGCCGCGCAATATATGGATGACGCGCGCATGGTCGCGCTGGCCGGCGAGGTCAGGGCCACGGCCGAGGCGATCAGCCAGGATCTGGGCTGGAGCGCCGCGCCCTAGCCCAACATAAAACGAATTTGCGGGAGAGTGTGATGACATTGCTGAAGAACAAGCGCGTTTTGATCACCGGCGGGTCAACCGGCATCGGCGCCGCCGCCGCGGTCGAGGCCGCTCGACAGGGGGCCGATGTGGCCATCAACTATGCCAGCAGCGAGGACCGCGCCCGGCAGGTGATCGCGCAGATCGAGGCACTGGGGCGCAAGGGTCTGGCCGTCCGGGGCGATGTGGCCGACCCTGCCACCGCCACGGATTTCGTGGGCAAGGCGGTCGATGCCTTTGGCGGCGTCGATGTCTTTGTCTCCAACGCAGGCATCTGCCCTTTCCACGCCTTCCTCGACATGCCGGTCGAGGTGGTGGACCGCACCTTTCAGGTGAACCTGCATGGCGCCTATTACATGGTGCAGGCCGCCGCCAACCAGATGGTGAAACAGGGCCATGGCGGCGCCATCGTCGCGGTCTCCTCCATCTCGGCGCTGGTGGGCGGCGAGTTCCAGACACATTACACCCCCACAAAGGCAGGCGTCCATTCGCTGATGCAGAGCGCTGCCATTGCGCTGGGCAAGCATGGCATCCGCTGCAATTCCGTGCTGCCCGGCACGATCCTCACAGAGATCAACAAGGAGGATCTGGCCGATACCGAGAAACGCGCGCGCATGGCCGCCCGCGTGCCGCTGGGTCGGCTGGGCGAGGCCGAGGATCTGGCCGGTCCTATCGTCTTTCTTGCCTCCGACATGGCCCGCTATATCACCGGGGCGGCGCTGCTGGTCGATGGCGGCGCTTTCGTGAACCTTCAGTAGGAACAAACCTCATGAAAGCCGCCTCCTCGCTTGACTATCGGGAGCTTGCCCGCCGCCGCCTGCCGCCCTTCCTGTTCGAATATATCGACGGAGGCAGCTACGGCGAAGTGACGCTGCGCCGTAACGTGGCCGATCTGGAAGAGATCGCGCTGCGCCAGCGGGTGCTCAACGACATCTCGGCGCTCGACCTGTCCACAACCCTGTTTGGCGCCAGACAGAACCTGCCCGTGGCGCTGGCCCCCATCGGCCTGGCCGGCATGAACGCACGGCGCGGCGAAACCCAGGCGGTGCGCGCGGCCAATGCGGCGGGCGTGCCCTTCTGCCTCTCCACCGTCTCGGTCTGCCCCATCGCCGAGGTGGCCGCGGCCAGCAGCGCCCCCTTCTGGTTCCAGCTCTACATGATCCGCGACCGGGCCTTCATGCGTGACCTGCTGGCACAGGCAAGGGAAGCGGGCTGCACCACGCTGGTCTTCACTGTCGACATGCCGGTGCCCGGCTCGCGCTATCGCGACGTGCGGTCAGGGCTTTCGGGCGCGCCGGGGCTGCGGGGCGATCTGCGCCGCTGGTTTCAGGGGGCGATGCACCCCGATTGGGCGTGGGATGTGGGGATCAAGGGCAAACCCCACCAGCTGGGCAATGTCGCCCCGGTGCTGGGCGCCAACTCCGGTCTGGAAGATTTCCTCGGCTGGATGCGGGGCAATTTCGACCCCAGCGTGACATGGCGCGATCTCGACTTCATCCGCGAAAGCTGGGAAGGCCCGCTCATCATCAAGGGCATTCTGGACGCGGAGGATGCCAGAGCCGCCGCGCAACTGGGCGCCGACGGCATCGTCGTCTCCAACCATGGCGGGCGTCAGCTTGATGGCGTGCCCTCCACCGCGCGCGCCCTGCCCCCCATTGCCGATGCCGTGGGCGACAAACTGACCGTGCTGGCCGATGGAGGCGTGCGCTCGGGCCTGGACGTGGTGCGCATGCTGGCGCTGGGTGCGCGCGGCGTGCTGCTGGGCCGGGCCTGGGCCTATGCGCTGGCGGGCGGCGGAGAGGCAGGCGTTGCCCATATGCTGCAACTGGTCGAGGCCGAGATGCGCGTTGCCATGGCGCTGACCGGCTGCACCCGTATCGAGGACATTTCGCGCGACACGCTGGTCAACCTGCCCAGACTGTAAACCACCTTCTGCCGCGCCCACGCTGCTTTCAGGCGCGGCCCATGCCATAAAATCCGGGAGAACATCCATGTCGATCAAGACTGCGGCCCGCCTGCTGCGCCTCGCGCTGTGCAGCGCCAGCGCGCTGGGCGCCATGCCCGCCACCACCATGGCCCAGACCGCGCCCGACCAGACCGCGCCCACCCAGACCGCACATGCCACCCCCACGCTGGAAGAGGAGTTCCGCGATCCGCCACCCTCGGCGCGGCCGCGCGTGTGGTGGCACTGGATGAACGGCAACATCACCAAGGACGGCATCGCCAAGGATATGGCCTGGATGAAGGCCGTGGGCATCGGCGGCCTCACCAATTTCGACGTCAATCTGATGACGCCCCAGATCGTGCCCCACCGCCTTGCCTATATGACGCCGGAATGGAAAGACGCCTTCCGCTTTGCCGCCAGCGAGGCCGACCGGCTGGGGCTGGAACTGGCGATCGCCTCGTCGCCGGGCTGGTCGGAAACGGGCGGCCCCTGGGTGAAGCCCGAGGATGCGCTGAAAAAACTGGTGTGGAGCGAGACACGCATTGCGGCGGGCAGGCCCTTTGCCGGCAGACTGGCCGCCCCGCCCAGCATCACCGGCCCCTTCCAGTCGCTGGCCAAACCGATGGGGATCGACGATGTGGTCTCCAACGGCAAACCCGCCGAGGGGCCAAGGCTCTATGGCGATATCGCCGTGCTGGCGGTGCCCGACATGACGCCCGCCGATACCACGCCCAGCGCCAGCGTAACGGGCGGCGGCGCGATCGACCCTGCCGCGCTTCTCGACAACGATCTGATGAGCGGGGCGGCGGTGCCACGCGGCCCGGCGCAGGCCCCCGGCACGCTGACCTACAGCTATGCCCAGCCCCAGACGATGCGCAGCGCCACGGTGTTCATCCCCGGCGCCAAGGTGATGTTCCGCGGGCCCATCGTGGCGCCCGCGCTGGAAACGAGCGAGGATGGCGTCACCTGGCGCCATCTGGCCGATATTCCGGTCAGCGACACGCCCGCGACCATCAGCTTCGCGCCGGTGACCGCCCGTTTCTTCCGGCTGGTCCTGCGCCCTCTGGCGTCCACCGGCAGCAATATGGGCGAGCCGGGCGCGGGCACCGTCATTCCAGGCCTGTTCGGCGCCATGGAGGCCGATCCGAACAAACCCTGGCAGGTCAACCAGTTCACCCTGTCGGGCGAAGCGCAGGTCGACCAGTTCGAGACCAAGGCCGGGTTCAATCTGGCGCTCGACTATTTCAAGCTGGGCGGGCCCGAGGATGGTGCCCGGGGCCCGGCGCCCGCGCAGGTGATCGACCTGACCGCCAAGATGCGGCCCGACGGCACGCTGGACTGGACGCCCCCCGCCCTGCCAGCGGGCGGCAGCTGGCGGATTTTGCGGATGGGCTACTCCCTGCTGGGCACCACCAACCACCCCGCCCCTGCCGAGGCCACCGGCCTGGAGGTGGACAAGTTCGATGGCGATGCGGTGCGCCGCTATCTCGAACATTATCTGGCGATGTATGAAGAGACCACCGGCCCCGCGCTGATGGGCAAGCATGGCGTGCGCGCCTTGCTCACCGACTCGATCGAGGTGGGCGCGGCCAACTGGACGCCCAAGCTGATCGCCCAGTTCAAGGCCCTGCGCGGCTATGACCCCACCCCCTGGCTGCCGACGCTGGCGGGCGTGCTGATCGGCAGCCGGGCTGATACCGACCGTTTCCTCTTCGACTGGCGCCGTACGCTGGGCGATCTGATGAGTTCGCAGCATTATGCCACCGTGGCCAAGGTGGCGCATGAGCATGGGCTCAAGGTCTATGGCGAGGCGCTGGAAGACCACCGCCCCTCGCTGGGCGATGACATGGCGATGCGCAGCCATACCGACATTCCGATGAGCGCGATGTGGACCTTCAGCCAGAAGGCCGGGCCCAACCCGACCTATCTGGCCGACATCAAGGGCGCGGCCAGCGTGGCGCATATCTATGGGCAAAATCTGGTGGCGGCCGAAAGCATGACTTCGGCGCTCAACTATTGGGGCGATTCACCGCGCACGCTCAAGCATGTGATCGATCTGGAATTCGTCACCGGCGTCAATCGCCCGGTGGTGCACACCAGCGTGCACCAGCCCGAGGACGACAAGCTGCCGGGCCTGTCGCTGTTGATCTTCGGCCAGTATTTCAACCGGCACGAAGCCTGGGCGCCGCTGGCCCGTGCCTGGGTGGATTACATGGCGCGCAATGCGCTGATGCTGCAGCAGGGCCGCGATGTGGCCGATGTCGGCTATGTCTATGGCGAAGAAGCGCCCCTCACCGGCCTTTATGGCGACAAGCCGGTGGCCGATGCGCCCAAAACCCACGCCTATGACTTCATCAACAATGCCGCGCTGACCGGCGCGCTGCGCAACGACGGCGCCGACCTGGTGACCCCGGGCGGCGCGCGCTATCAGGCGCTCTACCTTGGCGGGTCGAGCCAGCACATGACGCTGCCCACCTTGCGCAAGCTGGCCGCGCTGGTGGAAGGCGGCGCGCGCGTGGTCGGCCTTGCGCCCCGGCAGAACCCGGGTCTGGGCGATGATGCGGGTGAGTATCGCGCGCTGGTGGCGCGGTTATGGCCTGGCAGCGGCGATGCCCGTGTGGGCAAGGGCCGCGTCATCGCCTCGGCCGACATCGAAAATGCGCTGGCCAAGCTGGGCATCGATGCCGATTTCCGCCTTGGCGATGCGGCGCCTGACGCCGATGTGCCCTTCCTGCACCGCCGCTGGGTGGCGAAGGATGGCGGCACCAGTGACGATTATTTCCTCGTCAACCGCAAGGACCGGCCCGAAGGTTTCGAAGCGCATTTCCGTGTCACCGGCAAGCTGCCCGAACTCTGGCACGCGGAAACCGGCACCTTCGAGACGGTGGGATATCGCATCGTAAAGGGCGAAACGCTGGTGCGCCTCGACATGGCGCCCGAGGATGCGGTGCATGTCGTCTTCCGCAAGCCCGCCCCGGCCCCGGCCATGATGATCGACAAGGCGCGCCCGGTGCCGCTCTCCACGGTGACGGGCGCCTGGCAGGTCAGCTTCCAGAGCGGACGTGGCGCGCCTTCGGGCACCACCCTGCCCGCGCTGCAATCGCTGAGCCGGAACGCCGATGCCGGCATCCGCTATTTCTCGGGCCTGGCGACCTATACCAGGGACATCGACACGCCCGCCGGATGGCATGCGGGCCAGAAGCTCTGGCTCGATCTGGGGCAGGTGAACGAGGTGGCGCAGGTCAGCATCAACGGCAAGGTTGTCGGCACGGCATGGCATGCGCCCTATCGTCTGGACATTTCCCGCGCGGTTCACGCCGGGGCGAACCATGTCGAGGTCAAGGTCGCCAATCTCTGGGTCAACCGCTTGATCGGCGATGCCCAGCCCGACATGCAAAAGCCGGGGGCGCACAAGATCACCTTCACCGCCATGCCCACCTATCGCGCCGATGCGCCGCTGCGTCCCTCCGGTCTCATTGGCCCGGTGGTGCTGGAAGGAGCCGGCAAAGGGCGCTAGGGTTGCCCCATGATTGACCCGCGCGCCCTTCGCACCTTCCATCAGGTCTGCCAGACCGGATCGATCAGCGCAGCGGCGCGCAGCCTCAACATCTCCCAGCCCTCGGTCTCGGCGGCCATTGCGCAGCTGGAGACCCGGCTGGGTGGGCGGCTGTTCGAGCGCACCCGCACCGGCATCGTGCTGACCGCCGAGGGCGAAGCGCTGGCGGCGCGGGCGCGCATGCTCGATCATCTGCTGCGCGATGCGGAGGAGGATGTGGCCGCCACCCGCGCGGGCCTGAGCGCGCCGCTGCGCGTGGGCGGCACGCCGGGCGCGCTGGTCAGCCTGCTGCCGCGCGCGCTGGCGTTGATGGAGGCGCAGCATCCGCGCATCATGCTCAATGTCGTCGAACGGCCCGACCGCGACCTTTTGGCCATGCTGCGCGACGGGGAGATCGACCTGGCCTTTGTCACCACCGGCATCGAGCCGCCCGCCCCCGACATGGAAGAGCGCACGCTGGCACGCGATCCCTTCGCGCTGATCGTGGGGCGCGCCAATGACAGCCTGCCCGACCGCTTTTCGCTCAGGGAGGCGGCAAAGCTGCGTTGGGTGCTGCCCGAGGCGCAGGGTGCCTTTCGCCGGCAGGTGGATGCGCTGTTCCTGGCAGCGGGCGTGGCAGTGCCGACAGACGCGGTGCGCTGCGATTCGCTGCTGACCACCAAGGCCATCGTGCGCAGCAGCACCCGCGTGACCATCCTGCCGATGCAGGTCTCCGCCGCCGAATTGTCGATCGGCGTGCTGCGCGCCATCGCGCTGGAGGAAGCCAGCTTCGAACGATCGATCGGGGCGCGCTGGCTGAAGGGGCGCAGCCTGAGCCCGCTGGCCGCCATGCTGCTGAGCCAGTTGGCGGCCTGATCCATAGTCAATTCCTATAGATCCCCCAAAAACGCATATTTTACCTGATGCCGAAAGTCTGACAAAAGCGCGGCCAAGGCAAAAGCGCGTTGCAACCCCTTGCTTTTTCGCAACGCGCCCGAACAGACCTTGGGAGAGGCAAAGCGTGAGCACGCTGTTTCACAACATCCGCATCTTTGACGGCTCTGCCAGCGCCCCCAAACTCGGCAGCGTGCTGGTCGACGGCAACACGATCAGGCAGGTGGCCTACGCACCCGACACCATCGCGGCGAAGGCTGACACGCTGATCGACGGCGCGGGCAAGACCCTGATGCCGGGCATGATCGAGGCGCATACTCATCTCACCTGGGCCTCGAGCGTCGAGAAAGTCTATCATCAGTTCATCCTGCCGCCCGAGGAGCTGGAAATCGCCGCCACGCGCAATGCCCGCGTGCTGCTCGACCATGGCTTTACCAGCTGCTATTCCGCCGGCGCCTTGGGCGATGGCATCGAGGCCCGCCTGCATAAGGCCATCGAAGCCGGGGACACGCCGGGCCCGCGCCTCATCCCCTCCACGCTGGAACGCAGCCCGGAAGGCGGCGAGGGCGTCGATACAGGCGATGTGTTCAACGGTCGCGGCCCTGATGCCATGCGCGCTTTCGTCAAATATTGCGCCGATCAGGGGCTGGGTTCGATCAAGCTGGTGATCTCGGGTGAGAGCGCGCTGAAACCCGGCAGCCATGCCGAGGTGCTTTACACCCCCGAGGAAATGGACGCCGCCCGCGAAGCGACGCGCGAACACGGCCTGTTCATCGCCTGCCATGCCTATACCGATGCAGCGGTGGATCTGGCGCTGCGCGCCGGCGCCCGCATCATCTATCACGGCAGCTATATCAGCGACGCGATGGTCGAGACGCTGGCCGCGCACAAGGATGAGCTGTTCTACGGCCCGGGCTGCGGTGTCTCCGTGGCAGCACTCGAAGCCAGCCCGCCGCCCCATGTCGACATGAGTTCGATGAAGTCTTCCGCCGCCGAGCGTATGGACCTGGAGCGTGTGCTGGTGCCCAAGCTGAAGGCCAGGGGCCTGCGCATCCTCATCGGCGGTGACTATGGCTTCCCCTTCAACCCCAATGGCCGCAATGCCCGCGATCTGGCGCATTTCGTCGATTATTTCGGCTATACGCCGCTTGAAGCGCTGGAGGCAGCCACGGGCTTTGGCGGCGAGCTGATGGATCTGCCGGTGGGCCGGGTGAAGGAAGGCTATCTGGCCGACCTGCTGCTGGTCGATGGCGACCCGACACAGGACGTCACCATTCTGCAGGACAAAAGCCGCCTTGCCGCCATCATGAAGGACGGGGTGTTCCACAAGGCCCCCGCCGAGGCCGCCTTGACCTGAACGAACCGCATAGGGCCGGGCGCCCGGGCAGGCGCCTGCCAACAGGGATATGAACATGATTGACGTAGCGATCATTGGCTGCGGGCCTGTTGGCGCGCTGGCAGCGAACCTGCTTGGCCGCAGCGGGCTGAGCGTGGCGGTTCTGGAAAAGGAACTGACCCATTACCCGCTGCCGCGCGCCGTGCATCTCGACCATGAGATGATGCGCCTGTTCCAGAGCGCCGGGGTGATCGAGCAGGTGCTGGGCGATATGGCCGATACCGACGGCCATCTGCATGTCGGCGCCTCGGGGCAGGCCATCCGCTACATGGGCACGGTGGGCATGGAGCGGCCCTTTGGCTGGTCGAACGACTATTTCTTCTACCAGCCCGAGCTGGAAACCCATCTGCGCGAGGGCTTTGCCGATCTGCCGCAGGTCGAGCTGAAGCTGGGCGCCAGCTTCACCGGGCTCGACCATCAGGAAGGCAGCGTCTCCATCACCTATGAGCAGGATGGCGCGGACCATGCGCTCACCGCCCGCTGGGTCATCGCCTGTGATGGCGCACGCAGCCCGGTGCGCAAGGCGCTGGACGTCACGCTCGACGATCTGGACTTTGAGGAACCCTGGCTGGTGGTCGATGCCGAGGTGGAAGGCCCGGTCAGCTTCCCGTCGATCAGCGGCGTGCCCGAAGCTGCCGATTTGCAGCGCCTTTCGGTCATGATGTGCGACCCCAAACGCCCGGCCACCATCGTGCCCGGGCGCGGCAATCACCGCCGCTGGGAGTTCATGCTGCTGCCCGGCGAGGATGATGCCGCGATGATGGAACACGAGGCCGTGGCCGCGCTGGTGGAACCCTGGATGAAGGATGTGCCGCATCGCATCATCCGCGCCGCGACCTATCGCTTCCACGGGCTGGTCGCGCATCGTTGGCAGGTGGGCCATGTGTTTCTGGCCGGCGATGCCGCGCACCAGACGCCGCCCTTCTTCGGCCAGGGCATGTGCCATGGGCTGCGCGATGTCGCCAATCTGGCGTGGAAGATGGCTGCGGTGGCGCGTGACGGGGCCGACCCGGCCATCCTCGACACCTATCAAGGCGAGCGTGACCCGCATGTGCGCGGCGTGATCGGCGCGGCGGTGGCGGCCGGGCGCTACATCTGCGAATTGGACCCTGTCAAGGCTCAGGCCCGCGACGAGGAAATGGCGCGCCGCGCGGCAGCCAGCCAGGCCTCGGGCCAGAAGGAAACCGCAGCCGACCTCATCCCGGCCATTGCCAGTGGCGTTATCGCGCAAGGCACCGCCGGGGCGGGCCAGCGCTTCATCCAGCCGATGCTGGCAGATGGGCGCCGGCTTGACGATGCCACAGGCGGTGGCTGGCGGCTGTTCACCTCCGCTGCGGTGGCGGCGCCAGGCATCACCGTCATCCCGCTCGACACGCTGGCCGATGGCGGGGCGGTTGCCCGCTGGCTCGAGGCACGCGGCGCGCAAGCCGTGCTCGTCCGCCCCGACCATTACGTGTTCGGCACCGGCACGCCCGAAAGCCTGATCGCCCGGCGCGCCGCGCTGCTTGGCTTGCATCTGGAGACGGCCGCATGAGCGCCCTGACCCTTGCCACTGCGCAGGCCCTGATCGAAGGCGCTCTGGCCCATGCCCGCGCGGCCAATATGAAGCCCTTGTCCGTCATTGTGCTTGACGCGGGCGCCCACCCGATCGCCTTCGCCCGCGAAGATGGCGCCAGCTTTGCCCGGATGGACATCGCCCGCGCCAAGGCGGCCGGTTCCTTGGGCATGGAGGCCGACACTTCAGTGCTGGCCGAGCGCGCCAGGGGCAACCCGGTCTTCTTTCAGAGCGTCAGCGTGGCGCTGGAAGGGCGCATCGCCTTCTCGCCCGGCGGCGTGCTGGTGCGGCAGGACGGCCAAATCGTGGGCGCGGTGGGCATCAGCGGTGACACGGGCGAGAATGACGAAGTGGCGGCCAAGGCAGGCATGGCCGCGGCAGGTTTGTAAGGACAAACTCATGATGAAACTTCGCAGCATCGAACTGGCCCTGCCCGGCGCGGCCCAGGCCCATCAGTGGATGATCGACATCTGGGGCTGCGCCGATGGCGGTCAACAGGATGGCACATATTATCTGCGCGGCTCGGGGACCTTCCCCTATCTGGTCTCCTTCAGCGAAAACGCGGAGCGTTTCGTGCGCTCGACCACCTTCGTCTGTTCGGCCGAGCGGCTGGATGCCATCGCGCGGGTCGCCGCCGCCAAGGGCCTCAACGCCCGCGCCGTCACCAGCAACGATCCGGGCGGCGGTGAAGGCATCGTGGTCGAACTGGCCGAGGGCGAATTGCTGCGCTTCCTCGTCGGCGCCACCGAGGTCGCGCCGCTCGCCAGCCATCCGCGCTATGCCCTGCGCGATGTACCGGTGAAGCTCACCCATGTCGTCTTCAACTCCGCCGATGCCGAGGCCACCGGCCTGCTGGTGGAGGACGTGTTGGGCTTCCGCGTTTCGGACCGTACCAAAGGCATGGTCTTCGTGCGCTGCAACGAGGCGCATCACTCCACTGCCTTTGCCCGCGCCGGTTTTGCCAGCCTCAACCACATTGCCTTTGAGATGGAGGATCTTGACGCGGTGATGCGCGGCATCGGGCGCATGCGCGACCACAGCTTCGCGCCCGCATGGGGGCCGGGACGCCATGGGCCGGGTGACAATGTCTATGCCTATTACATCGCCCCCTTTGGCCCGGTGATTGAATATTCCACGCCCGTGAACAAGGTGGACGACAGCTATCCCACCGGTGTGCCCGACGACTGGACCTGGCCGGAGAACCGCATCGACCAGTGGGGGATCTCCGACAAGGACTTCGCCGGTCTGCGCACCGCCGAGGAAGCCTTCCGCTTCCGGCGCGAATGGGAATCGGCGCCCATCCTTCCCGCCTGATTGAAATTCAAGAGAAAGAGACCCCCATGCGCTACATCAGCTTCCGCCGCCCCGATGGCACCGCCTCCTTCGGTCGCCTCGATGGCGAGACCGTCACTGACCTTGCCACCGCCACCACGCCCGACCTCAAATCCGCGCTGGCGCAGGATGCGCTGGCCTCGCTGACAGGCGGGGCCAGCTTTGCCCTTGCCGATGTCGTGCTGCTGCCCGTCATCCCTAACCCGGAGAAGATCTTTTGCGTGGGGCTCAATTATGCCACCCATGTTGCCGAAACCGGACGTGAGCAGAAGGAGCATCCGGCCATCTTCCAGCGCTGGAACGACACGCTCATCGCCGATGGCCAACCCATGGTGCGCCCGCCCGAAAGCGTCCGCTTCGACTATGAAGGGGAACTGGCGGTCATCATCGGCAAGCCGGGCCGCCGCATCGCGCCGGAAAACGCCTTCGACCACATCGCCGGCTATGCCGCCTTCAACGATGGCTCGGTGCGCGACTGGCAGCGTCACAACATCCAGTTCACCCCGGGCAAGAACTGGCCCGCCACCGGCGCCTTCGGCCCGGCGCTGGTTACGCCCGATGAGGTCGAGGATCTGTCGGCCATCCGCGTCCAGACCCGCCTCAATGGCGAGCTGGTGCAGGATCAACCCATCAGCGATCTCATCTGGGATATTCCCGCGGTGATCGCCTATTGCTCCACCTTCACCCAGCTCAACCCCGGCGATGTGATCGCCACGGGCACGCCGGGCGGTGTCGGCGACAAGCGCAAGCCGCCCCTCTACATGAAGGCCGGCGACATGGTGGAAGTCTCCTGCGGCACAATCGGAACATTGCGCAACCGCATCATCGACGAAATCTGAAATTTGGCGAGGCGGGCGTTCCAGTAGCGCCTGCCCCAGAACCCATAAAAACATATCGGGAGAAATATCATGAGCACTTTCAAATCCATGGCCCTGTTTTCGGGCGCCGCCCTTTCCGCTCTCGCCGCTCCGGCCATGGCGCAAACCGCCCCGGCGCCTGCCGCCCAGGCCGACGCGCCCGCCATGGGCGAAATCGTCGTGACCGCGCAGCGCCGCGCCGAAAGCGTCACCAAGGTTCCCATCTCGATCACCGTGGCCGATGGGGCCCAGTTGGAACGCCAGCAGGTCAACACCGTCAACGATCTGGCGCGCATCGCCCCCAGCCTCGAAATCCAGTCCGCACCGGGCCAGAACACCGGCGGTGGCGGCGCGATCCGCGGCATCGGCACGCAGACCTTCTCGGCAGGCGCCGTGGCCTCGGTCGGCGTGGTGGTCGATCAGGTCAGCCAGGGCAACGCCAACATCGCCAACCTGTTCGACGTGGCACGGGTGGAAGTGCTCAAAGGTCCGCAAGGCACGCTGTTCGGCCTCACCACCTCGGCGGGTGTGATCAACATCACCACCAACAAGCCCGAATTCGACAAGCTGAGCTTGCGCCTGCGCACCGAACTGTCGAACGCCGGCACGGCAGGGTCGAAATCGGGCAATCAGGTGATGCAGGGCGTGATCAATGTGCCGCTGGCCAGCAATGCCGCCATCCGCGTGGCCGGCTTTGGCAATCTGCGCCAGGGGCCGGACTATGACGTGACCAGCGGCAAATATGTCTCGAACAACACCTGGGGCCTGCGCGGCCATCTGCTGTGGGAGCCGACCGACAAGCTCACGATCAACCTGATTGGTGACTACACCAAGACCCGCACGACCAATGGCGGCGACTTCTTCACCTTCGTGAAGGCCAGCGGCGCGGCGGCCTTCCCGCTGGCAGCTGGCGTCCCCGACAATGTCGCGGGCAATCTGGCAAGCTGCGGCGTCACCGCCTATGAGGGCAACCGCAATTTCTGCACCAGCCAGTCCTATGTCGACAGGAGCTACACTGGCGGCGCCTCGCTCCAGATCGACTATCGCGCCGAACCCTTCACGATCACCTCGATCACCTCTTATCGCAAGAGCCTGGAAACAGGCAGTGGGGCTGCCTCCAACGTCTTCCGCGCCGACCCACTGCTGCTTCAGGTGTTCAACGGCGATCTCCACCGCCCGATCGACCTGTTCACCCAGGAATTGCGCGTCTCTTCGCCCGCCGACCAGCTTTTCGAATACACCGGCGGTCTGTTCATCTCCAGCCAGATCCAGAGCCGGGCGCCTGAAACGCTGCTGGTGGGCATCCATCCCGCACCCGGAGTGCTGATCCCCGTCTCCGCCGGCGGCGGCACCGGCGCTTTTCGCGTCTCGGACCGATCGATGGCGGTGTTCGGCCAGACCACCATCCATGTGAGCCCCAAGTTCCGGCTGATCGTCGGTGGGCGCTTCACCAATGACGACCTCAAGCTCGACACCTATGCTGGCGCCCTCACCGGCTCGACCAACAGCCACACCGCGCTCGAAGTCGGCAAATTCTCGTGGAAAGGTGGCGCGCAATATGACCTTACCCGCAAGACCATGGTCTATGGCACCGTGTCGCGCGGCTTCAAGGGCGGGCAGATCGCCACACCTGCCTATCCGCTGACGCCCTATGCCGTGCGGCCGGAAATCCCCACCTCCTATGAACTGGGCCTCAAGAGCACGCTGATGCGCGGCTGGGTGCTCGACAGCAGCCTGTTCTATTCGACCATCAAGGACTTCCAGGCGCAATCGTGCTCCACCAACACGCTGGGGACCATCTCCTGCCTGGTGCAGAACGTCGACGGCGTGAAGTCGCGCGGCGCGGAAATCAACCTGTTCGGCAAGGTGACGCGCGATCTTTCGCTCAACACCGGCTTCATCTGGGCCAAGGCGACCTATCCCAAGGGCTTCCTGGGCACCGATGGCACCAACATTGGCGGCACCCAACTGGCCTATGCGCCCGAATACAAGTTCACCATGTCGGGCGAATACAGCCATCGCCTGACCGACCGCCTGAACGGCTTCTTTGCCGCCGACACCGTCTGGAAATCACGTATCCGCTATGAGGCCAATTCGCTGTCCGACACCACCTTCCGCCCGCATTGGGTGGTGGGCGGCCGCATCGGCGTGCGTACGGCGGATGATCGCTACACGCTGGCCATCTTCGCGCGCAACCTGTTCAACGTGCACGAACCCGCGCTGATGCAGTCCAGCTTCCCCTACAGCGGGGCGGCCAATGTCGGCGCCATCTACGGGCCGCAGTCCTTCCGCTCGGTGGGCCTGTCGCTCGACGGCAAATTCTGATGAAAGAAGGCGGGGCGTGATGGCGCTCCGCCCTTTTGGCGCGAACAGGACGACCAGCGATGAACAAGGAGACAACGCGCAAAGCCATTGCCACCATGGGCACGGGTCTTGGGCCCGACGTGCTGACCGCCTGCCGGGCCCTGTTCGATGCGGAGCAGCGCGTGCTGGCTGCGGCCACACCCGTGTTGGCGCGCGACATGGCCTATGGCCCGCATGAGCGCCAGCGACTGGACCTTTACGGCACGGCGCAAGGCGAAGGCAGGCCAGTGCTGCTCTTCGTCCATGGCGGTGGTTTCGTGCTGGGTGACAAGGGCGGCAAGGAAGAGGGTGACTGGCCCAATGCCGCCGTCGGCATGATGGCGGCCGGGCTGGGCATGGTCGGCGCGGTGATGAACTACCGCCTCGCGCCCGATCATCCATGGCCAGCAGGCAGCGAGGATGTCAGCGCGGCGGTGGACTGGTTGCGCACCCATGTGGCCGAGTATGGCGGCGATCCCGCGCGCATCCTGCTGCTGGGCACCTCGGCGGGCGCGGTGCATGTGGCGGGCTTTTTGCGGCTGCGCCCGCATCATGGCGATCTGGTGCGCGGGGCCGTGCTGCTCTCGGGCCTCTATGGCTACACCCCGCTCGATCCCAGGGACGAGCGTTACTATGGCCCGCCTGAAAGCTATGCCGACAAGATGCCGCGTGAGGCCATGGCCGCCACCACCCTGCCCGTGCTGCTGGCCTGCGCCCAGTTCGATCCGCCGCGCTTTCAGGCGGAGTTCCTCGGCCTGATGGGCGAAAGGCTGGAGCGCCATGGCGCCATGCCGCGCGCGGTCACCCTGTCGGGCCACAATCACTACACCATGGCGATGCATCTGGGCACCAGTGACACAAGGCTGGCCGATGAGATCGCCCGTTTCATGGAAGACATCGCATGATTGACCCCCGGATCTCGCGCCGTTCGCTCATCGCCGGAGCCGCCGCAATGGCGGCCAGCCCCGCCTTTGCCGCCACCAGGCAGACCGGAGGTCAATCCGCAGCCGCTTTCCCCAAGGGCTTTTTGTGGGGTGCGGCCACCGCCGGCCACCAGATCGAAGGCAACAACACCAATTCCGACCAGTGGCTGCTGGAAAATGTCACCCCCACCATCACCGGCGCGCCATCGGGCGATGCGGTGAACAGCTTCGAATTGTGGCGCGATGATCTTGATCTGGCCAAGTCCATCGGCCTCAACGCCTTCCGCTTCAGCCTCGAATGGGCGCGGATCGAGCCTGAACCGGGGATGTTCTCACGCGCCATGCTCGACCATTACAAGGCCATCATCGACGGATGCCGCGCGCGCGGCATGGCGCCGGTCGTCACCTTCAACCATTACACCACCCCGCGCTGGTTTGCCACGCAGGGGGGCTGGCTGCACCCGCAGGCGCCCGAGCTCTTCACCCGTTTCTGCGATCATGCCGCGCGGCATCTGGCCGGCGGCATCGCCGTTGCCCTGACGCTCAACGAGCCCAATTTGCCGCGCCTGCTGCCCTTCGTGCTGCCGCCGCAGTTCATCGGGGGACTGCGCGCCAATCTGGCGGCGGCGGCCAAGGCGGCGGGCGTCCCACGCTTCGTGGTGGCCAACACGGTGCTGCCCGAGGATGTGCCGGCGCTGACCGCCGCGATGATCAAGGGGCACCATGGCGCGCGCGCGGCGATCAAGGCGGTGCGCCCCGATCTGCCGTTGGGCTTCAGCCTGTCGATCGCCGACGATGAGGCGGTGGGCGAAGGCTCGATCCGCGACAAGATGCGCGGTGAACTCTATGGCGAATGGCTGGAGGTGGCGCGCGGCGACGATTTCGTGGCGATCCAGAACTATGAGCGCATTCTGTGGGGCAAGGATGGGCGCCTGCCCGCCCCGGCCGGCTCGGTCCGCAACTTCCGCGGGGCAGAGGTCTATGCCCCCTCGCTGGCCAATGCGGCGCGCTATGCCCATGCCGCCACCGGCAAGCCGGTGCTGATCACCGAGCATGGCGTGGGTACGGACGACGACACCATCCGCGTCAACCTCATCCGCGAGGCCCTGCGCGATTTGCGCCAGGCCATGGCCGAAGGTTTGCCGGTGCAGGGCTACATCCACTGGACACTGATGGACAATTACGAATGGGGCGCGGGTATCGGCCATGGCGCCTTTGGTCTGGCCAGTGTAGACCCTGTCACCTTCCGCCGCACGCCCAAACCCAGCGCGGACGTGCTGGGCGCGATCGCGCGGGCCAATGCGCTCTAGTGGTCCGATTCTGACATTCGATGCCGTGTGACGAAAGGGCGTGTTCGAACGTCAGAATCTTTTCGGACCACTAGAGACCTTTGATGCTAGTGGATTTTACGATTTTGACATTTGCAGACCCATCCCATCCGCCAGGGGATGAAAATGTCAAAATCAATCCACTAGGAGGGGGATAACGGGATAGAGACCATGAGCCACAACGATACACAGGCCTATATCCGACGCGAAACCCGCCTCAGTGTCCTCATCAACATGGTCTTCAGCCTGGTTTTCTTCCTGCTGGTGTTCGGCATCGGTCATCCTGTGCCAGTCTGGGGCATGGGCCACCTCGCCTTTGACACACTGCCCCAGAGCGCGGCCATTGCGGCGATGAGCACGCTGGTTCCCGGCTTCATCGCCCGCAGCAAAACCCGCCGGGGCCTGCTGCCCCGGCTGGCGGGAAGCAGCCGCCTGCCGCGCAACATCTGGCTGCGCGCCCTGGTCGTCGCGGCACTGTCGGCCCTGCTGGGCGGGGCACTGGCGGGGGGCGCTTTGCTGGCGCTGGGGGCATCGACCTTACCCTGGTGGCCTGTACTGGCGGCCAAGCTTGCCTATGGCGCGGGGTTGGCCGGCCTCGTCACCCCGATCACATTGGCCGCAGCCTTGCGCTGAACGTCAACGCCGCAAAGCGGCATGGCATTTCATAAAGTGAACAGGCAGGGATTGGCGCAAGCTGGTCCCTGCCTTTTTCATCTTAGTAACAAACACCTCATATTTATCGGAAAATTCCTCATCGCCACGTCGGAACGCCGGCGTGATGCGCTGTTGCGCGTCCCCCTTGCCAAAAGCGGCACGACTCGATACAAGTTCATAAATAGAATTTTGATCTCATATTATGAGACACTTTTAAAACGGTAGAGAGAGGAGGGGGCTGAAGGAATGGGCTTTCGTGCATTTTCGCGCTTTGCGGGCGTATCGACTCTGGCGATGAGTATCGCGGTGCTGGGCCAGGGTGCCGCACAGGCGCAAACCGCCACAGGCAAGCCAGCGGCTCAGGCCAATCAGGACAAGGAAATCCTCGTCACCGGCATCCGCCAGAGCCTGGCCAATGCGCTCAACGCCAAGCGCAATTCCGATCAGGTGATTGATGCCATCTCGGCCGAGGACGTCGGCAAATTCCCCGACAAGAACGTCGGCGAAGCCCTGCAGCGCGTCACCGGCGTGCAGATCGGCCGCGCGGGCGGCGAAGGCTCCTCCGTCTCCATTCGCGGTGTCGATCCGGGTCTGGTGCGCGTCGAGGTCAATGGCCAGTCGATGCTCTCGACCTTTGCCGCCCCCGCCAATGGCGCGGCCACCAACCCTGCCGTTGAATTCCGCGACATTCCCGCCGAATTCATCAGCCGCCTTGAAGTCGTCAAATCAGCCACCGCCGACATGACCGAAGGCGGCCTTGGCGGCACGGTGCGGATCATCACCCGCCGCCCGTTCGACAGCAAGAAGGACTATCTGGCCGGCTCTGTTCAGGGTGTTTACGGCACCACCGCCGGCAAGGTCGACCCCAAGGCCTCGATCATCGCCAGCCACCTCTTTGCGCATGACACGCTGGGCGTGCTGGTGTCGGGCACCTATGAAAAGCGCAGCATGTGGTACGATCAGGCCAAGACCACCGGCTGGCGCCAGATCAAGAAATCCTCCACCTCCACCTGCACCGCCGCCGTGCAAAGCGGCTGCGTCGACCTGAACGGCGATGGCGTGGGTGATTTCTATCCCGATATTCCGCGCTATGCGATGTATCGTGAATCGACCGAGCGCTATGCCGTGAACAGCATCGTCGAATGGCGCCCGTCCGACAAGTTCAAGCTCTATCTGGACACCACCTATACGCGTGGGCGCCAGACCGAGAATGATCAGTTCATGCAGATCACGACCAGTTCGACCCTGAGTGCAACCTCTTCGCTGGGCAGTGACACCGCTATCAATGCCGGCAATGCGGCCAGCAACGTCACCTTCCTGCAGCCGGCCACCAGCAACCCCACCAGCACCAGCGGCCTTGGCGTCACCTATCGCAACATCCTTGGCACCATCGATCGCCAGACCTTCACCGGCGTGCTGGGCGGCGAATGGCACCCCACCAGCCGCCTGACCATCATGGGCCGTGGGGGCTATTCCTGGGCCAAGGCCTTCAATGACGAAATCGACGTGGTGGCCAACCAGTATGGTCTGACCTCTGTGGGGGTGAATTACGACAATCCCTCGGGCGCGCCCAACATCACCATTTCGGGCGATCCGACCAACCCTGCGGGCATCAACAACTTCCAGATCCAACACAAGCCGCTCGTCAACACCCAGACCGAAAAGAACCTGCAGTTCGACGGGCAGTATGACGTGGGCGGCATTCTCAAATACATCAAATTCGGCGTTCAGCGCCGGCTGCTCAAGCAGACTTCCTACTATCACGATGCCACCCTCACCTATGACGGCTACAGCGCCACCCCCGGCATGGGCGACATCAAAACGCGCAGCTATGTCACCGGCTCGGGTGTCGACAATGTCACCTCCGTTGCCCCCAGCGCGGCCATCCTGTCGCAGATCCAGTCCTTCGTCAGCCACTATGATCTGGGCGACCACAATTTCTTCAACACGGGCAATCTGGGGTTCACGCCCTATTCGCGCTGGATGAACATGGGCATGGCCGTGGCGCAGGCGGCGGGCATTCCCGACGCCACCACCGCCTCGAGCTTCTCTCCGGGCAACACCTTTGACGTGCGGCTCAAGAACTGGGCCGGCTATGTCTCAAGCAAGTGGCAGTTCACGCCCTTTGGCCGCGATCTCGACATTGTGGCCGGCGTGCGTGTGGTGCAGATGAAGACCGTCTCTTCAGGCTACAGCATCAACACTTCGGCGGGCACCTTCTCACCCGTCACCTATTACGGCAGCAACACCTTCGCCCTGCCCTCGGCCAATCTGCGCTATGATTTGGTGCATAACCGACTGATCCTGCGCGCCACCGCGACCAAGGTAGCCGCCCAGCCCGACCTTTCCAAGGTCGCGCCCTATATGTCGCTCAACTCCACCGCATTGACCGGCTCGATCGGCAACCCCAATCTTAAGCCCTATACTGGCCAGCAGTACGATCTGGGCTTTGAATGGTATCTGTCCAAACTCAACTATTTCTCGGCCACGCTGTGGCGCAAGGACATCTCGGGCTTTCCCCAGAAGATCGCCACCACGCAATCCTTCTTCGGGCAGGATTACGTGATGAGCACCTATGTCAACAGCCCGGCGCCGGTGCATATCACCGGCTTTGAAACCGGCCTGCAATATGCCTTCAGTTTCCTGCCCGGCAAGCTGAGGAATCTGGGCATGACGGCCAACTACACCTATGCCAAGGATAGCGGCTACACCACGCTGGGCTATTATTCGGGCGCCAAACTGGGCTTCCCGGGCCTGTCGCACCACACGGTCAACGGCTCGCTCTATTACGAGGATGACAAGCTCTCGGCGCGTATCTCGTACAACTGGCGCTCGCGCTACAACATCGGTCCCGACCGCGACAATCTCAATGCCTTTGGCGAAGCCTTCGGCCAGTGGGATGGCTCCTTCAGCTACAAGATCAACGATCATGTCAGCCTGTTCCTGGAAGGCGTGAACCTGTTCAACGCCCAGCGCAAGGAAGACGAGGAAAGCCTCTATCGCGTCAGCACCATGGAAACCTACGGCCGGCGCGTCTATTTCGGCATCCGCGGCAAGATGTAAGGGACCGTGCGGCTGCGGTTCCTCCTGCTGCTGGCCCTGCTGCCCGAGGCGGTTCGCGCCGCCCCGCCCCCCGGATGGGTGGTCGAGGCACAGGATCCGGCCACAGTCATCGCCGCGCGCCATGGCGTGATCGACATCGACAGCCCGCGCGGGGTCACCCTGTGGTCCCCGCAACGGCTGTCCGGCCCCACCACCATCACCTTTGAGGCCATGGCCGTGGCGAAGGGCGGGGCCAACGATCAGGTCAGCGACCTCAACGCCTTCTGGATGGCCAGCGAGGCCGACGGCTCATCCCCCCTTGGCCGCCGCGCCGGGCGGTTCGAGGCCTATGACTCGCTGCGCCTTTATTACCTGGGCATTGGCGGCAACCGCAACACCACCACCCGCCTGCGCCGCTATGTCGGCCAGACGGGGGTGCGCCCGTTGCTGCCCGGGCATGACCGCAGCGACGCACCCGCCATGCTGCGCCCCAATGTCTGGACGCGCATCACGCTGATCGCCCGCGGCCACCGCATCGCCGTCCAGCGCGACGGCGCCCAGCTCTTCACGCTTGACGACCCGGCCCCCTATACCAGCGGCTGGTTCGGCCTGCGTACCACTTTCAGCCATCTGCGCATCCGCAGACTCACCATCGCAACCGGGACGCCCCACCCATGATCCTTTCACGCCGCGACACGCTGAAATTCTCCGCCCTGATGCCCGCCGCCGCCCTGCCCTCGGGCGTCTGGGCCGCAGGCAAGGCCAAAGCGCCCGCCCCCGTCGCGCTGCACTGGCTCGAAGGGGCGCCGCCCATGGATCTGGGCCAGACGCTGGGCGTGGCCTGGCCGCGTGGCGCGTTGCCGCGCAGCACCAGTTTTGCCGTGCAGACCGGCACCGCCCCCATGCCGGCGCAGAACTGGATCACGGCAACCTGGCCGGATGGCTCGATCAAATGGACCGCCCATGCCCTGCCCGTAGCAGCCGGCCCCGCGCCCGATGGCTTGCGCATCATCCCCATGGCCCACCCGGCCGCCCCCAGTGAGCGCGTCAGCGTCGAGCAGCACCCCGGCGGCGCGCGCGTGGCCTGCGGCGGGGTGGTGTGGGATTTCGCCGCCAGCGGACCCGCGCTCATCCGCTCGGCCAGCATTGGGGGCAAGCAGGTGCTCGGGAACCTCACGCTGGTCGGCGCCATGGCCCAGGGGCCCGATGGCGCGCGCACGCCCTTTACCGGCAGCGTTACCCGCCTCACCATCGAACAGGGCGGCCCCATCCGCGCGGTCATCAAGGTGGAGGGCCTGCACCGACCGGGAGAACCTCGTTCAGGAGATGGGGCCACGCTGCCTTTCACCCTGCGTTTCTACGCCTATGCCGGGGCGCGGCACCTACGCATCGTCCACAGTTTCATTTATGACGGCCTGCCGGATAAGGATGCCATCGCCGGGCTGGGCCTGTCGGCCACCGTGCCGATGCATGATGCCCCGCATGACCGCCACATCCGCCTGGCCACCGATGGCGCGCTGTTTGCCGAGGCGGTGCGCCCGCTCACCGGCCTGCGCCGCGATCCGGGCGCCGCCTTCCGCCATGCCCAGACGCAGGGCCAACCCGTGCCGCCGCTCGATCAGATGAATCCGGTGGTGCGCGACAAGTTGCAATATATCCCCACCTGGTCCGACTTTCACCTCGAACAATCCAGCGCCAATGGCTACACCATCCAGAAACGCACGCAGGCGGGCCACGCCTGGGTCGCCGCGCAGGAAGGCCACCGCGCGCCGGGCCTGGCCTATGTCGGCGGCATCAGCGGCGGGGCGGCCATCGCGCGGCGCTGGTTCTGGCAGACCTTCCCTTCGGCGCTGAGCGTCGAGCATGCCGCCAGCGACACCGCCACGCTGACGGCATGGCTGTGGAGCCCACATGCCGAGCCGATGGACATGCGTCCCTGGCGCGGCGTCAATGGCATGGAAGGCTATGCCGCGCAGAACGCCGGGCTCGACATCACCTATGAGGATTACGAGCCGGGCTGGGACAGCGCGACCGGCATCGCGCGCACCAGCGAGTTGACGCTCTGGGCTTGCGAGGCGACCCCCGCCAACGAGACCATCGCCGCCATGGCCAGCGCCAATGCGACGGCGCCGCGGCTGATGGCCGATCCGGCCGCATTGCATGGTGCGGGCGTATTTGGCGATTGGTCACTGCCCGATCGCAGCGGCAGGAACCGCGCGATCATCGAGGACCAGTTGGCCAATCTCGTCGATTTCTATGCCGGCGAGGTCGATCGGCGCAACTGGTACGGCTTCTGGAACTTCGGCGACATCATGCACACCTATGATGCCGACCGGCATGTCTGGCGCTATGATATTGGCGGCTTTGCCTGGGACAATTCGGAACTGTCCCCCGACCTGTGGCTCTGGACGCAGGCACTGCGCACGGGCGCTGCCCAGCCATGGCGCCTGGCCGAGGCGATGACCCGCCACACAAGCGAGGTCGACACCTATCACATGGGCCGTTTCGTGGGGCTTGGCACGCGCCACGGGGTGCAGCATTGGGGCGACAGTTCAAAACAGCCGCGCATCTCGAACGCCATCTACCGGCGGATCTATTATTACCTCACGGCCGACGAGCGGGTGGGCGACCTCATCGCCGACATGGCCACCTCGGACCGCACGCTCGACCATGTCGACATCGGCCGCAAGGTGCCCGGCGCCAAGCCCTATGCCGGGCCGCCCGGCACCTTCGACATGGGCTTTGGCCCAAGCTGGACAGCGTTGGCAGGAAGCTGGCTGACCATGTGGGAACGCACCGGCGAGCCCCGATGGCGCGACTGGCTGGTGGCCGGCATGAGCAGCATCGCCGCGCTCAAATACGGCTGGATGGCGGGCGGGGCGCCCTATGATCCGCGCACCCATCGTTTCCTGGGACCGGGCGACCACATCAACCTGAGCCATCTCTCCGCCGTCTTTGGCGCCGTGGAGGTCAATGCCGAACTGATCGAGTTGATCGACCTGCCCGCCTACAGGAAGGTATGGGTCGATTTCTGCCAGTGGTTCAATGCGCCCAAGGCGGAATTTCTGGCCAAATTCGGCCCGCCCTTTGGCGCCCGCAATCTGCGCGAGGCCTATTCACGCATGACCGCCTATGCCGCGCGCGCCACCGGCAGCAAGGCGCTGATGGCCCGCGCGGTTGCCGAGTTCTACTCGGGCGATCAGGGCCTTGGCACATGGGAGCACGACCCGCGCCATCGGGTGGAGGGCGTGCTGGAATGGCCGCAACTGTCCACCAATGCCGCCGCGCAATGGGGGCTGGCGGCGATCCAGCTGCTGGCGCTGGCGCCCGAGGCGCTGGAAGCGGTGAGCATTCCTTCCCATCATTCCAGCGCACAGGAGCCACGCCATTGAGCGCGGATCAATCCACCCGCGTCAATCAGCGCAGCAGAGCCAGCGGCACCGCCCGCGCCATGACCGCAAAACCGGCATCATTGGGGTGCAGATGGTCGCCCGAATCATAGGCCGGGGCAAAGGCCTGAGGGTCGGCGGGGTTGCGGATGGCACGGTCGAAATCGACCACGCCGTCGGCTTCGTGCTGGCTGCGTATCCAAGCATTGACCTTGGCGCGCTGCTCATCGCCCCAGGGCGACCAGTAACCCGCCCCCTTGTAGGGCAGGATCGTGCCCAGCAGCACCTTGATGCCATGGGCATGGCCGCGCGCGATCATCTGGCGGTAGGCAGTGATCAGTGCCTCGGTGTCGAAACTGTCCTGCCGCCCCTCACGCGTGGCGCCGCCCAGATCGTTCACCCCTTCCAGCACGATGACATGGCTCGCCCCCGTCACCGCCAGAACGTCGCGGTCAAAACGGGCCAGCGCGCCCTCTCCCGCGCCGTCCTGCAACATGCGGTTGCCCGAAATGCCGACATTGGCCACCCCGACCCGCGTCATGCCGGCCTTTTGCAGGCGCTGAGCCAGTTGGTCGGGCCAGCGCAGGTCGGAATCCACGGTGGCGCGCACGCCATCGGTGATCGAGTCGCCGAAGGTCACGATGCTGCGCAACATGGCGGGCGCGTCGACATCAATGCCGGCGACCAGATAGCGCCGTTGCACCACGCGCGACCCGGTCAGCTCCGCCGCCGCCGTCTGGTCACCAGGGGCCAGCAGCGTGTTGGCCGCGGCATAGCCATGGAAGGCTCCCGGCACCTGACCGGCGGGCAAATGGAAGGACACCGCCACCCGCGCCAGCGGCGGCACAGCCATGGGCACCAGGTCGCTGATCATCGGCGCATGGGCCGGGATAACCACGAAAGGCCGCCCGCCCACCGTCACGCGGCGGCTGGAGCCCGGCACGATGCGTCCGGCGGCATCGATCTGCGCCACTTCCAGATGATCGACCGTGAGCGGCATTGCGGAATCATGATTGTCGAGCACCAGCCGCAGCCCTTTACCGCCGACCGACAGGCGCATGATCTGGCGCACGGTGGTGTCGCCCAGCGCGGCTTCGGCCTGGGCGGCGGGAGTGGCGGGCGCGGGCATCGCCTGCATGGCTGCCGCCCAGCTGCGCGCGGAATTGGCCTGCGCGGGGGAACTGGCGGCAAGCAGCGCGCCGGTGGCCAGCAGGCCGGTCATCAAACTCAAGGTCTTGGTGGTGGGGGGCATGCATCTCTCCTGTCTGGTCCCCGCGATGCGGGGCCGCCCCGATCCTGCCCGCTTTTACCGCCCAAGACCATGGCCTTGTTGCAGTTGACGCCGCAATATGTATCATATATTGGAATAGCATGTCACATATAACACAATATGGACCATCTGTGTCGCCCATTCGATCATTTCCAGGAGCTTCCAGCATCGTGACTCTAGCGACAAGAGACCGCCCCCGTCTGGAGGGGCTGATCGAGCGTTTGATGGACAATCTGGTGTCGATCGAGGACACCACCGGCGAATTCCTGCTGCATCTCGATGATGGCCGGGTGATCGACACCAAGGGCTGGAACGGCTGGGAATGGACCCATGGCATCGGCCTGTTCGGCATGTGGCGCTATGTCGAGCAGACCGGCAACGACAAGGCGCTGGGCATCATCCACCAGTGGTTTGCCGACCATTTGCCACGCGGCACGACCAAGAACATCAACACAATGTCACCTTTCCTGACGCTCTCCTACCTCTACGAGCGCGACCCGCGTGTGGAATGGCGCGCGGTGATCGAGGAATGGGCGGATTGGCTGATGGCGCCCGATGGTCTGCCCAAGACCGAGGAAGGCGGCTTCCAGCACATCGTCTACAATGACGAGAACCGGGGCGAGCTATGGGATGACACGCTGATGATGAGCGTCCTGCCGCTGGCGCGCATCGGCCTGCTGCTCGATCGGCCCGACTATGTGGAGGAAGCCAAGCGGCAGTTCCTCATCCATATCAAATATCTCTTCGATACGCAGAGCGGCCTGTGGTTCCATGGCTGGGATTTTACGGGTCGTCACAATTTCGCCCGCGCGCTGTGGGCGCGGGGCAATTGCTGGATCACCATCGCCATCCCCGAATTGCTCGACATGCTGGATTTGCCCGCGGGAGACGCTTTCCGCGGCTTCCTGATCGACACGCTGGCGGCGCAGGCCAGGACGCTGGCCGCCACCCAGCATGACAGCGGCTTGTGGCACACGCTGGTGGTTGACCCGACCTCCTATCTGGAGGCTTCGGCAGCGGCAGGCTTTGCCTATGGCTTGCTCAAGGCGGTGCGGCTGGGATTTCTGCCGGCCGATTACGAAGCCGTGGGCATGAAGGCCGTGCAGGGGGTGATCGACCATATCAACGAGGCTGGCGAGCTGACGCAGGTCAGCTTTGGCACGGCGATGGGCGATAGCTTGCAATTCTACAAGGACATCGCCCTCACCTCGATGCCCTATGGCCAGTCACTGGCCATCTGCGCGCTGGCAGAGGCCCTGCACCGCACCTGATGCGCTGCGCAGGCAAGGAAAAGGGGTGGCCCCGCGCAAGGGCCGCCCCTTTGTTGTCTGCAGGCTTCACATGGGGTTCACAAAGGGGGGCGATCCGCCGCCCCCCCCTTTGGCTTACTGCGCCCGCGCCACCTCGACGGCATAGACATGCGTGCCGTGTTCGTTGCGGTCGCCCTCGAAATGGCCGCGGAAGATGATCCACTTGCCATCGGGGGTGAAGGTCATGTTCGGCTCGGTCTTGTAATTATGCTTGCGCATATCGACCAGCTTCTCTTCCTGCAGAGTACCCGGCACGATCAGCTTTTCCGCATTCGCCGTGGGGATCTCGGCATCGTCAGGGATCGCCCTGGGCGTGAAGAGGTAGAGATATTTGCCGTCGGGCGCATGGGCGACCATCTCACTGTCGCCGCCATCGCCGGTGAAGTGCTTGAGATCGGGCGACTGGTTGTAATGCACTGACCACTCGTTGCGCTCGACCTTGTACCAGTTGCGTTTACCAGTGGTGACATCATAGCCCGCCAGCCAGAACACTTGCCCACGCGGCGTCTGCAAATCATACCAGATGGTGTGGCCATCGGGCGAGAAGAACTCATGGCCCGCAATCTCATTGTTCATGATGCGCTTGTGGACGAGCTTGTTCCCCGTGCCATCGATGCGGATGGTCCAGATCCGGTCCACCTCATGCCAAGGCCCCTCATGGCAATACATGATGAGGCCGGGATCGGTGGGGGAGAACTGGACGTGGTTGAGCCAGTCCTTCGAGGCGACGATGACCTTGCGCTCGCCCGTCACCAGATTGTGGGTGAAGATCTCCATGGGAAGGCCGGCCACCAACCGGCGGTGGAGCGCCCGCGTCTTGGCGTCGGCATAGGTATAGGGCGTGCCATCGGGCCTGTTCTCGGCATAGGTATAGCCGCCAGGGGTTGCATTGCCGCCCTGCTGAGCGGGATGTTTGAGCGTGCCATCGGGGTTCACATTGGCTGGCGGCAGCGTGTATTGGCCCAGCAGCAATGTCTCGTCGGCGTTGATCGAGCCAATCGAGCCGCCCGCCACATCGGCCACCTTCCTCACCTTGCCGGTGTCGACATCGACAGCATAGACCTGAAACGAACCGCCAGCATCGTCACGCGGGCGGCTGGCATAATAGACATTGCGGCTCTTGTGCCCAGTGAAGAGCAGATTGAGCTGTGGCCCGGGCACGAGCAGCTTCACGCTCCAGTCCGCCAGCGTGGCCACGGCAATGCCCTCCGGCGTCTTCATCACCATCTTGTCGCCCTGGGGGGTAAAGGCGCTCTGGGTAAAATAGAGGCTGGAGGTGCCGGGCATGTCGCTGATGCGCAGCACGCGGTGATGGGTCAGCGGATCGATCCATTCGCGCTGGGGCTTGGCTGTGGCCGGTGCAGCAAAAAGCGTGGCGCTGGCCATCATCAGCGTGGCAAAGGATTTGAAACGCATGCAGTCTCTCCCTTCAGCGGCGCGTATGGAGCATTTGCCGCTTGTCGAGATGATTTTACATAGTATACATCAATCCCTCAATGTGAAATTTATTACAAAGCGTCGCAGCAGCATGTGAACGCTGTCAGAACGGGCAAGAGGACAACAGCATGGACAGAGCCACGGGCACGGCCCCGGGCCCACTCGCCCCGGGCCGCGACATGCCGCACCCCGCCGCGCAGGGCCCCCGCCAGGTCAAAGCCGTCAACTATCTCGCCTATGGCGCCAATGATGTTCTGGGCGCCGGGTCCATGGCGGTGATCTCGGCCTGGGTGCTGATCTTCTATACCAAATTCTGCGGGCTGTCGGCCGGTCAGGCGGCGCTGATCTTTGCCGTGGCCCGCGTGCTCGATGCTTTTGTGTCGCCCACCATCGGCCATCTCTCCGATGGCTTTGACCGGTTCGCGCTGGGCCGGCGCTTCGGCCGGCGGCGGTTCTTCATTCTCGCTGCCATCCCCCTGCTGCCTTCCTTCGCGCTGATGTGGTGGCCGGGGCAAACCTTCTGGTTCTATCTCACCTCCTATGTCCTCTTCGAGCTGACCTATGCGCTCGAAGTGATCCCTTACGAAACGCTGGCGGCGGAAATGGCCAGCGATTTTGCCACCAAGGCGCGTTTTGCCGGCGTTCGCATTCTCTTTGCCCAGGGCTCGGCGATTCTGGCCGGCTTCCTGCCGCTCTGGCTGATCGAATGGCTGGGACGCGACAGCCCCATGACCTTCTTCACCATGGGCGCACTCTTTTCCGCTTTGTTCGTCGCCACAGCGGGCTTCCTCTACGCCTTCAGCTGGGAACGCCACCGCCCCGCGCCGCAGCGCGAAACCCGCGCCCCGCGCCCCAGCCTGTGGCGCAATCTCTCTTCCACCCTGCATATCCGGGCCTTCCGTCTGCATCTGGGCATGTATCTGGGCGGCTACATCAGTCAGGATATCTTCAACGCCGCCTTTACCTTCTTCGTCATCTTCGCGCTGGCGGGCACCACGCAGACCGCCTCGGCATTGCTGGGCACCATGTATATCGTGCAACTGGTGGCAGTGCTGCTGGCCATCCGCATGGCCTTGCGTGCCACGCCGGCTGTCGCCTATCGCCTTGCCGCGGCCAGCTTCGCGCTGGGTGTGGCGGCGCTGGTGGCGCTGTGGTGGGCAGGCCTGCCGGCAGCCTCGGGCTGGATCTGGGTGGGCATGGGGCTGGTCGGGCTTGGGCGCGGGGCGCTCAACTACATTCCCTGGGCCACCTACAATTACATGGCCGATGTCGATGAAATCGTGACCGGCCGCCGGCGCGAAGGCGCCTTTGCCGGGGTGATGACCTTCATCCGCAAGGCCACACAGGCAGCGGCGGTGGCCATGGTCGGCCTGCTGATGGACTGGGGCGGCTTCGCGCCCAAGGCCCATGTGCAGACGCCCGGCGCGGTGCTCACGGTCGTCACGGTCATGGCGTTGGGCACATGGGCGATGCTGTGTGCCGGTGTGCTGGTGGCCCGCCGCTTTCGCCTCAGCCGCGACACACACGGCGTGCTGATGGCCGAGATCGAGCATCTGCGCGCCGGCCACAGGGAGCCACTCAGCCCGGAAAGCCGGGCGATTGTCGAGGATCTCTCCGGCTGGCCCTATGACCGGCTGTGGGGCAACAATGAGGTGAAGGCATGAAGATCTGGATGAGCGCCCTGGCGTTGGTGGCAGGCACGGTTCAGGCGCAGGAAGCAACGCCACCGCGCATTCTGGTGGCCGGCGATTCCACGGTGCAGACCTATGATGTGGTGCATTACCCCCAGGCCGGCTGGGGTCAGTTCCTGGTCTGCGGGCTGAAGCCGGGCGCGGTGGTCATCAACCGCGCCATCGGTGGCCGTTCGACCAAAAGCTTCATCACGGAAGGCCGCTGGGACGGCATGATGGCCGAAATGAAGCCGGGCGACACGGTGCTGATCCAGTTCGGCCATAATGACGCCACCAAGGCCAAGCCCGAACGCTATGCCGACCCAGCGCATTATCGCGACAATCTGCTGCGCTTCATCTGGCAGGCGCGCGGGGCCGGGGCCAATCCGGTACTGGTGACGCCTGTCGCGCGTCGCAGCTTCGACGAGGCAGGCAAGTCACGCGCCGATTTCGCGGACTATTCAGCCGTGATGCGCGAACTGGCGGCCAGCACCAACACGCCGATCATCGATCTGGAGGGCGCCTCGCGCAACATGATCGACCGTATGGGGCCCGAGGGCGCGCGCAAATTCTACATGAATCTGGCGGCGGGCGCCTATCCCGCCTTTCCCCAGGGCCAGCATGACGACACTCATTTCAACGAATTGGGCGCGCGGGCCATGGCCAATCTGGTGGCAGAACAGCTCTCGGGGCTCAGTGTGCCGGCGGCCGGTCTGGTGATGTCCAGCCGCCCCGACCTTGAACGCAAGACACCGTTGGGCAGTTACGCCTGCCATTGATCCGCGAAAGGGGCGCCCGCTTCCCGCCGGCGCGCCCGCCCCTCACGGCAGGCGATCGGGCGCCTCCACCTGATGCACCGGCACCCCGCCCAGCCAGTTGCGCATGGTCACCAGCTTCACCGGCCAGGGAGCATTGGCCGGGGCGCCATCGCTGGTGATGGCCAGCGCGATGGTGTTGGCACCATGGTGGTTGAGGATACCCTCGGGCACCGGGAAAATGCGCTGCGGCCCGACATGGGCGATGAACTGCCCCATGTTCCAGCCGTTGACGAAGATCAGCGCGCGATAATGCTCACTTGACCGGGGCGTGGCCGGATCACCCATCTCCACCCCGATGGTGGCATCCTGCCCCTTGGGGACGTTGAGCGCAAAGCTGGTGCGATACCAGTTGGTGCCCGCCCCGCCCTGCGGCAGCCCCTGCACCACCGGCCAGAGATGATCGTCGAACCCGGGCAGAGACCAGCCCATGCGCTCGCCATATTGCCCGCCATTGTTGGGCGTGCCGCGTGCGCGGTCGGCAAAATCCTCGCCTCGCGCACGGCCCTGAATGCGCCAGGCAATCGGCACGGCAAAGGACGGCCCGGTCACAGGCTCGACCGACACGGCGATCAGCCCGCGCGCCTCCTTGTGCTCGTCCGAGGCGGTGAGGTCCCAGTTGTGGCCATTGTTGCGCACCATCACCGCCAGCACATGCGGGCCGGGCGCGCGTGCCACATCGGGCAGGGCCAGTGTCAGGCTGCCCGTGGTGATCGGGCGCGGCATACCCGCGGGCAACTCGCCTTGCCCGATCAGATGGCCATCGAGAAAGACCTGCATCATCCCCGCCCCGCCGGCGCCATAGGCCAGGGTGATCTTCTGCGCCTGCTGGCCACCGGTGAAACGCCCACGATACCACACATCGCCCTCGTGAAAACCATAGGGGTCCATGGTCATGGTCGGCTGACCATCGGGCTTTTGGGTCTGGGTCGCATCGCGCCGGTGGTCGATCACCTGCCATGCACTGTCGTCGAAGGTCGGATCGGCCTCGGGCGTGCCGGCCGCCATGCGCCAGTGGGACAAGGCGGGCAAGGCAATGGGCGCTGGCCCCGGCAGAGCCCCTGCCAGCGCCCCACCCTGCCCCCGCATCGACAGCGGGGCACCATTCCATGTCACCCGCCGCGCCTGCGCCCAAACCCGCAAGGAACGAGGCGCGGCGGTATCGCCCGTCAACGCCAGACCATCGCCATGCTGCGCAGCATGGCGCAGCAGATCGGGCCCGCAGGCCAGCACGCCATCGGCGCTCCAGCACATTGCCGCCGCCGCGTCATCGCCCAGCAGCAGGGTCAGCGGCGGGCGTCCCCCACCGCGTACCTCGACCTGCGCGAGGTCGCCATGGGTATAGTCGAGCACCAGATCGCCACGCGCGGCGTCATAATGGCTGCGCACCGGGCCGCTCACCTGCGGCGCGCTGGTGTAACGCAGCACCACGCGGCCCGCCTCACCCTTGCGCCCCACCATCAACAGCACGTCGCGCGCGCCCTGTCGCAGATGGCTCTGGATCTCGCTGGTGGTGTAAACCAGACGTTGCCCACCCAGATTGACACCCGCCACCAGCCATGTCGCATCATAGCCGTTCAGCCGCATCGGCGGAAACTGGTAATGCCCATCGGGCAGGTCGGCGGCGAAGGTGAAGCTTGTGTCATCGGTCAGATGACCGTTCTGATGCGCCACCAGCAGAAAGCGCGCATCCGTCGCCGGATTGCGGTTGTGATACAGGCGGATCGCATCGGAGGAGGGCTTGATGGGCGCGGCGGGCACCATGCCCGCCAAATCGGGCACCGCCGCGATCATCCCGCCGATGATCTTCAGCTCCGCCGCCTTGTCGCGCAGCGAGCGGTCCTCGGCAATGGCGGCGCCATAATCGTAGCTGGTGAACACCACCGGTGCGGGCAACCAGCCCCAGCTTGTGCCGCCATAGCCCATGTAGATGCTCTGCAGCGCAATGCCATTGGCCAGATTGGTGCCGTAAAACAGCTTTTGGTACCCACGCCCGCGCTGCACCGCATTGCAGGCATAGCCCCCGTTCGAGCCCCAGTAGTCGAACCAGCCCCCGCCGATTTCGGCAAGGAAGCCGGGCGTATCAGGCGAGGCAGAGGCGCCCCCTTTGGCCCCACCCTCACCGTAAAAGCCCCAGTCAGGCACAGGGGCCGTGCGCAAGACCTGGCCTCGCGCGGTGCAGGCGCCGCCCGGATAGGCGTCGAAGGCATACATGTCATTGGGCCCATGCACCACGCCGGGCACCGGGCTGTCATCGGGCACCCAGCGCCCCTGCCGGCCCGGATCATTGTGGAAGATCGGCACGGTGATGCCATCGGCACGGGCCTTGGCGTAGAGGTGATCCATATAGCGCCGATGCGCGGCCGAGGTCTGCGAGAGTTCATTCTCGATCTGGTGCAGGATGACGGTGCCCTTGTGCCCCTTGCCATCGCCATTGATCTGGTGGCGCGCGATGATGGCGTCGATGGCGGTCAGCCACTCGTCAGCGGCGGCGAGATACTCGGGGTCATCAGTGCGGGCCTGCGCGCGCTGGTTTTCCAGCCAGCCGGGAAAGCCCCCGCGCGCCAACTCGGCATTCACATAGGGCCCGGCGCGGGTGATGACATAGAGCCCCTCCTCCTGCGCCATGGTCAGCAGCCGGTCCACATCGCGGATGCCGGAGAAGTCTTCCACACCCTGTTTGGGGCTGTGATAGCTCCAGTCAAAATAGAAGGTGACGGTGTTGAACCCGCTGGCCTTCATCTTTTGCAGCACGTCGCGCCACAGGTCGGGGCTGGGCAGGCGGAAGGGGTGAAATTCGGACGACCAGATGAGTTGCCGCTTGCCGTCAATCATCAGCGAATGGGCATCGAACGACACGCGGCCAAAGGTTTTGACCGGCGCATTGTCATTCACCGTAGGGCGCGCGGTCTGCGCGGCAAGCGGGGTGGCCATCAGGGCCAGCATGGCGCCGGTGGTCATCAGGCGTTTCATCGTCATGGCAGACAAGGGGCGCTTCCTTCCGTCAGACCGAGAGCGGGGGCCTCGGTGATGCATAGGTCCGCCGCATCGCTCATCACCAGCGCCGGGCGCGCTTCGGGAGCCAGATGGCGGGCGTGAAATCCGCTGATGGTCAGCCCGCGCACATGGCGCAGCCACAGCGCCCAGGCCGGCAGCGTGCCGAACATGCTGGGTTCGGGATAGGCATCGGGCACCTCCGGCGGCGCGCGGCGCGCATCCTCCAGCGTCCCTCCGCCTTGATAGGTCAGGTCGATGGCGCGCAGCGTGACCTGCTCGATCCGGTGCTCCGGCAGACCCGCGATGGCGGCGGGGTAATGCGCATCAATCCCGGTTGCGGTCACGGCCTCGATGGTGATGCGCCGCATCGCCCCCACCCGGGTGCCCGCCGGCCCGCGCAGTCGCGCCCCCAGCCGCAGGAAAATCGGCGCGCTCGTCACCTCATCCATCGTCAGGCGGCGGGCGGTGATGTCCTCGACCACGCCGCCATCAACGCTTTCGATGGCAAGGCCCCGGCTGCGCTGGAAATGACAGTCCTCGATGAGGATGCGGCGGATGTCGCCATTGGTCTCGGTGCCGATCTTGATGCGACCCGTCACCCGGTCGCGGTCGGGCGCGTGGGTCTGGGTGGTGCCGCAGGTGCCATCGAGCATCGTGCCCGGATCGAAGCCGGAAACGCGGCAATGGCGGATGGTGATATCCTGGCTGGGCCGCAGCGAGCCCAGCGCGAGGCTGCTCTTGATGACGATGGCATCGTCATTGGGGCTGTTGACGCGGCAGTTTTCCACCACGCAGCGCTCGACACAGTCCAGGTCGATCCCGTCGCGCTGCGTGTCGATGGTGAGGTCGCGCAGCACCATGTCCTGGCAGCCCGTGGCCAGAATGGCAAAATGCCCGCCGCCATCAATGGTCAAGCCCGAAAGCGTGACATGCCGGCATTCACGCAGCGCGATCGCCTTGTTGGCCAGCCCGGCCATGGCACTGTGGTCCCGCTCCAGCGCGGCGACCTGCGCCGGCGTCATGTCCTGCATGGAAAGTGGGCGTTCACCGGCCTGCGCGCGCCAGCGCGAGCCGGGGCCGTCGCGGGTCAGCGCCCTGCCCTCGATCCGCCCCGGGCCGGTGATGGCGACATGGTTGAGATTGTCGCCCCAGATCAGGCTGTTACGCCAATGGCTGTGGCCGAAATCCTGATAAAGCTGTTCGCCATTGTCCTCGGGCAGATTATACGCGCCGCCATGCAGCGCCGGGTCGGCCGCCTCGATCACCGCGCCAGCGTCAAGATGCAGCGTGACATGGCTGGCCAGCCGGAGGGAAAAGCACAGGTAACGCCCCGCCGGAACCACCACCGTACCGCCGCCCGCAGCATGCGCGGCAGCAATCGCGGCGTTGATCCCCTGATGCGCCAGCATGCGGCCATGGCCCAGCGCGCCATGATCGGTGACCAAAAAACGGCCCATCAGCGCAGATCCCGCAACGCCAGCGCCCCGGCCCGCGGGTCAATGGCCCACTTGCCTTCCCCAACGCCAACGCCGTCCCGCATCAGGCGAATCATCCCGCCCCCCTTTTGCTTGCTTTTACATATATCGGTATGCTATTTCATATATTGAAGATCAAGCCTGTCCATTGCATGATAGGCCCATGATCGATCGCCATAAACTCGGGATGATGACGGCCATGCTGTCCATGCTTGCCACCAGCGCGCCGGCCGGGGCGCAGGCGCCAACACTCTGGCGAGTCAACGGTCCGCCGCAGGCGGGCGAACACAGCCCCATCCCCGAAAGCGACGGGGCCATCTCCCTGCCCATGGCCGAGGGCAACTGGCTGGTGACCGCAGACATCGGTAGCGATGCGCATGCCGGAACCACCACCATCAAGGCCGAGAACCGCCGCCTGATGCTCGACCGCATCACCAGTGCCAAGGGCCAGCATGTGCTGCGCCGCTTTGTCGTGCATGTCCATCATGCGGCGCTGGGCCCGGTGCCGGCCAACGCACCGGGCGGCGACCATGTACGCCTGCGCCCCGAACAGGCCGCCCAGCGCAACTGGGATGACAGGCTGACGCTGGAAATCCTGAGGCCGGGCGCGGCGGTGCGCTCGCTGCGCGTGGAGCCGGCGCATGTGCCCACGCTGTTCCTCGTCGGCGATTCCATGGTGACTGACCACCCCGCCGAACCCACGGCCAGTTGGGGCCAGATGCTGCCTGCCATGCTGGATGACAGGCTGGCGGTCGCCAATTATGCCGAGAGCGGGGCGACGCTCAAATCCTTCCTCGCCGATCTGCGGCTGGACAAGGTGCTGATGCAGATGAAGCCGGGTGACTATCTGCTCATCCAGTTCGGCCATAATGACCAGAAGGCCAACTGGCCGCAGACCTATGCCGAGGCGCGCACCACCTATCGCGCCTATCTCGCCGCCTATGTGGCCGAGGCAAGGCGACGGGGCGCCACGCCGGTGCTGGTCACCAGCCCGGAGCGGCGCAATTTCGATGCTGCCGGCCATGTCATCGCATCGCTGGGCGATTATCCGGCAGCGATGCGTGAACTGGCGCAGGCGTTGAATGTGCCGCTGATCGACCTCAACGCCATGAGCATTACGCTGTATGAGGCGCTGGGCCCGGAACGCGCGCCCGCCATGTTCAACGACGAGGGGCGCGACCACACCCATTACGACAATTGGGGCGCATGGATGGCCGCGCGCATGGTTGCCGACGGGCTGCGCGCCGCCCTGCCCGCGCTGGCGTCCCATATCACCAGTGCCCCCTTCGACCCGCGCCACCCCGAGGCGGCGCAGATCGCGCGCAGCGCCGCGCACACCGGCGCCCGCCCTTTGGGGAACTGACGTCAAAAAAGGCGCTGCTCCAGACAGGCCGGTACAGCAGTCATCCTCCATAAAAAGTGGGCCGTCGGGAAGAGAAAAAACCGGCGGCCCAGGCCACGAGGAAAGGAACGCGGAGTTAGAAGCGGGCGTTGACCCCGAAGGTCACGGTGCGGCCGGTGCGCGTGTCAAACAGCGGGTCCTGTCGGCCACTGTCGATGTAGAGCACATTGTGTTCGTCCGTGATGTTCTGGATGTCGAAAGTCAGCTTCACCGCCTTGGTCAGATTGTAGCTGGCCGAGGCATCAATATAGGTGGTGCCATGGTTGCCCAGCACATCGCTGTCATTGGCGCCCGAGGGGATCTGGCGGATATAGGCCCCGCGATAGCTGATCGTGCCGCGGATCGAGAACAGCTTGTTCTCGTAATAGAGCGTCCCGCTGGCCGTATCGGGCGACATGTTGACCAGATTGGCGGTGGTGGACAGCGTGCTGGTGCCACTGCTCTGCAGGACATAGTTCACCCGCGAGGCGACATGGGTGTAATTGGCCAGCAGGCCGAAGTCCCTGGCAAAACCATGCAGGAAGGTGAAAGGCAGTTGCAGATTCACCTCGACGCCGTTGAGCGGCCCACCCGGCGTGTTGACCGAACGCGTCACCGTGAAGAGATCGGTCGGGCTGGTGCCGGCGGCAGTCAGCAGCGAATTGGGCAGGCCCAGCTGGTTATAGGGCACCAGCGTGTTGACCGACTGGATGTAGGTGCTGATCTGCTTGTGGAAATAGGCCACCGAGAGCAGCGAGCCGGGGCGGAAATACCATTCCAGCGCCGCATCGAAGGTGGTGGCGCGGATCGGGTCGAGATAGGGATTGCCGATGGAGGCCGTGCGCGTAACGGCATTGACCGAGCCACCCGAGGGCAGCACCGCCAGTTCCGGGCGGCTCATCACCTTGGCGGCTGAGAAGCGCGCCAGCAGCCTGGGGTCCAGTTCGACCACGACGTTTGCCGAGGGCAGCCAGTCATCATACTGCCGGTCCACAATCGAGGGAACGGCGACGGTGGGATAGGCTCCGCCGGTCACGGCGGTGGGAACATAGCCCACCGTATGCTGGCGCGTGTTGACAAAACGCACGCCGACATCGCCGCGCACGGGCACCGGGAACGTATCGGGCAGGTCGAATTGCTGCATGACGAAGGCGCCCAGCTCCTCCTCGCGCACTTCGGGTGAGCCATTGCCGCATTCGATGCCGCAGAAGGTGAAATTGTTGTATCCCACCGCCTGCTTCCACTTCTCGATGTCCGTGGCGGTGTAGCTGGCCAGAGCGCCGGGATTGAGCAGCGTGTTAAGGCCGGTGATCTGATAGGTGAAATCGGCGGTCGTCACGCCCGCTGGCTGGGCCGTTGTCGCCTGATTGCCCGGTGCAATGCCCAGCACGCGGTTCTTGAAAGCGCTCTGACGATATTGCCCGCCGAACTTCAGCTTGAAATTGTCGGCCCAGGCCCAGGTGAAGCTGGTGTCATAGGTGAGGTTGCGGGTGGTGACACGCCAGTTGCGCGTGTTGAAATTGCCCAGCACCGTGCCGTCGGCCTTGCCGGGCGCATAGCTGAAATTGGCCGGGTTCGCCACATCGATGCCATACTTCAGCGTGGGGATCGTCCCCCCGCCCCGGAAATCGATCGAGAAGGGCGCGTCGATGGCATCGAGGTTGACCGTCAGGCGCTCGGGATTGTCGAAGATCGACTTCGACCAGCCGCCCATCACATCCACGCTCAGCCGGTCGGTCAACTGATGGTGCAGCGTGAGGTTGGCTTGGCCAAAGGTGGTGGTGAAACGGTCGACAAGGCTTTCCGAGCGCAGATCGACACCGTTGAAGGCGCCATAGACCAGCGATCCATTGGAGGCGACCTGCAGATCGGTCACCGAGGTCATCGGCTGGCCATTGTTGCTGGCATTGCGCGCGAAGGACAGGGCGTCAATGTAATTGTCGTGACGGATGACGTGGTAGCGGCTGAAGAGCCCGTCAAAGATGATTTCGGTACGATCGTCAGGCTTCCACTGCACCGAGAGTGAACCGCCGATGCGCGTGGCATCCTGCACGGAATTGAGGTAGCGCGGAATGCGCGGCAGGAACACGCCGCCACCCGGCAGACCCGAAGGGCCGGTCATCGACTGGATAAGATTGTAGGCAGCCGTGCTGCCGGTGCGCGGGTTGCCGGTGGAGCAGTTGAGCGCATCGGTACCCTTGAGCGCATTGGTCGCCGGGTTTTGCACCGGATAGCCGACGGGCGAACAGAACCCGCCATTGACATAGGTGGGCAGGATGTTGACCGCCGAATAGCCCACTTCGCGGATGTTGCGATGGCTATAGCTGAAAGTGCCCAGCACGCCGAAAGTGCCCGCATCATTCTGCTTCTGCACCAGCAGCGAAGCGCGCGGATCGACCTTGCGGCTCACCTCGTTCCAGACGCCCTTGGCCGAGATGGTGGCCACGAAGCCCTTGTGAAAATCAAGCGGATGGGGCGCCTTCAGGTCCACCGTAGCGCCCAATGATCCTTCCTCGACATCGGCCGAAGGGGTCTTGCGCACCGCCAGTTCGGAAAAGATCTCGGTCGGAAAGACGTTGAAGTCAAAGCTGCGCCCGGTGTTGCCCGCACCATAAATGTCGGACGAGCCGGTCTGCGCGGTGCCTTCCATGCCGTTCAGCCGCACGCGGGTGAAGGCTGCGCCAAGGCCGCGCACGGCAATGTTCTTGCCCTCGCCGCCATCGCCGCGCGCCAGAGCGATGCCGGGCACGCGCTGCATCGATTCAGCCAGGTTTGAGTCCGGAAACTTGCCGACATCCTCAGCCTTGATGGCATCGATGGCAGCGGCCGAGCTTCGCTTTTCCTGAAGCGCGGCATTGAGCGAGGAACGAAAGCCGGTGACGACAATCTCGCGGTCGGGTGCGGTAGCCGGCGCCGCCGGCGCATCCTGCGCCCAGCCCGGCGCGGCCAGCCCCGCGCAGATGATGGCCAGTCCGGACGCTGCCAGTCGCAGGCACGCGCCATAGTCCGAGCGGAATCGCCCCTTTGTCGATTGCCCCAAGTCACCCTCCATTTTGTGTTCTGGGCCCCGGTGCGTCTCGTTCCCGTCGAAACGCGCCCCTAGGCCTGATGAGAGGAAAATAGGTGCATTGTGACGGCAATGTCAAACCATATAATGCAATCAATGTTCACACTGTGATACTAATTGGTGCGATTGACCGGTTAAAGCCGTCAAATTCAAACACCTGCCGCCCCGGGCAGAGCTTCAGCAAATCTTGCCGCCAGCGGGACAACGTTTCACATGTTGCACACATCCATTGCGCGCGCCATAAAAACGCCTATGTCGGTTCCATGACCAACCAAGACGACGCCGATTCCACCCCCGACACCGCGGGCGCCGATGGCGCCGTGAAAGGCGCGCAGACGCTGATGCGTGCGCTCGACATCCTCGACGAGGTGATCGATGGGCCGATCCGTGCCGCCGATCTGGCTCGCAAGCTGAACATGAACCGCACGACAGCGCACCGTCTGGCCCATGCGCTGCGCACCCGCGATTATCTCTCGGTCACGCCCGATGGCTTCGCGCTTGGGCCCAAACTGTTGCAACTGGGCGTGCTGGCCAGCGAACAGACCGATTATGTGCGCATTGCCCGCCCCCGCATGGAAGCGCTCTCCTCGCAGACCGGCTTCTGCGTGTTCATCGGCAACCGCGAGGGCAACTGGTCGCGCCATCTCGACCGCATCACCGGGCGCCAGCGCCTGCGGGTCGCCACCGCGCCGGGCGACCGCCGCCCCATTGCGGAAACCGGGCTGGGCAAGGCGCTGCTGCTCGACGACAGCGAGGCAAGCTGGAAAAAGCTCTGGAAACAAGCCCATGCCGATGCCAGCGGCGAGGAGGACATCGAAGGTTTTCTGGCCCGCATGCGCATCTACAAGGCCGAGGGGCTGGTGCGCCATGACAGCGAACTGGGCGATGGCGTGCGTTCCATCGCGGCACCGGTGCGCAATGCGCGCGGCGCCATCGTGGTGGCGATCAGCATTGCGAGCGCGGCCACCTATCTGACCGATGACATCATCGACGGCCTCGCAGCGCGCGTCAAACAATGCGCCGACGAGGTGAGCGCGGCTATCGGATGGCGGCCGTAAAATGAGCCATGGTGGGGCAGCCAGGCTGCCCCATCACAGATTTCCTCAGGACCAGCCGTCCTGTTCTTCCAGGCTGGCGGCGAGTTCGCCCATCACGCGATAGCAATCCAGCACGCTGGCCACCGAGGAATTGGGCTCGCGCCCTTCGAGGATGGCGGCGACGAATTCGCGGTCCTGCAATTCGATACCATTCATGCTGACATCGACATGCGACACGTCGATGGGCTCTTCCTTGCCGTTGAACAGGTCGTCGTAACGGGCAATGTAAGTGCCCGTGTCGCCGATATAGCGGAAGAAGGTGCCCAGCGGGCCATCATTGTTGAAGGACAGCGCCAGCGTCAGGATCTGGCCCTTGTCGGTCTTGAGCTGGATCGACTGGTCAAGCGCAATACCCAGTTCCGGGTGCTTGGGCCCTTGCAGGATGTTGGCCCTCACCACCTTGGCGCCGGTCATATACTGGAAGAGGTCGATCGAATGGGCCGAATGGTGCCACAGCAGATGGTCGGTCCAGCTGCGCGGCTCACCCTTGGCGTTGATGTTCTTGCGGCGGAAGAAGAAGGTCTCGATATCCATCGCCTGGATGTTGAACTCGCCCGCCTCGATCTTCTTCTTCACCCACTGGTGGCTGGGGTTGAAGCGGCGCGTGTGGCCCACCATGCAGACCTTGCCGGTTTCCTGGCTGACGCGCAGCACTTCCTGCGCGTCTTCCCAACTGTCGGCCACGGGGATCTCGACCTCGACATGCTTGCCCGCCTTCATCGCGGCAATGGCCTGCGAAGCGTGCATCGGGGTGGGCGTGGTCAGGATCACCGCGTCGATGTCGTCGCGCTTGAGGGTTTCCTCATAGGAATCGCTCACCTCGGCGATGCCGAACTTGTCGGCCAGCTTGCGCGCTTCCTCGACGGAAACGGAAACCACCACCTTGACCTCGACATGGTCGATGTTCTTGAGGGCATCGAGGTGCTTTTCACCGAAAGCACCGGCGCCTACGACGGCTATTCTCATGATACAGGCTCCAGAACGATATGGCCGACAGCCGTGTTGCTGCATGGCACATGATAATGACGGTGAAGCAGACGGGTCTCGGCTCCCAGCGCGCCGCGCATGATGAGCCACATCACCATCTCGATCCCCTCGCTGCCCGTTTCGCGCAGATATTCGATATGGGGGATGGTGCGATTCCTGTCGCTGGTGCCGATGAGGCCATCCATGAAGGCATTGTCCCACTCGGCATTGATGAGACCGGCGCGCGGGCCCTGAAGCTGGTGGCTCATGCCGCCCGTGCCCCAGATCTGCACATTGAGATCTTCGGGATAGCTTTCCACCGCGCGCTTGATCGCCTCGCCCAGCATCCAGCAGCGGTTGCCGGTGGGCACCGGATAGGTCACGACATTGACGGCAAGGGGAATGACCTTGACCGGCCACGCCTCGGGCTGACCGAACATCATGGACAGCGGCACGGTGAGCCCATGGTCCACATCCATCTCGTTGATGATGGTCATGTCGAATTCGTCGAGGATCAGGCTCTGGGCGATATGCCAGCCAAGATCGGGCTCACCGATCACATCGGGCACGGGGCGCGGGCCCCAGCCTTCATCGGCCGGCTTGTAACGCTCGCCCGTGCCGATGGCGAAGGCGGGGATGATGTTGGCATCGAAAGCCGAGGCGTGGTCATTGTAGACAAGGATGATCACATCGGGCTTCTCACCCTTGATCCATTCCTTGGTCCACTCATAGCCCGAGAAGATCGGGGTGAAATAGTCGTCCTTCGTCTTGCCCTGATCGACAGCCACACCCAGCAGGGGGATATGGCTGGAGCCGACACCGGCGGTAATCCGCGCCATCTCAATATCCTCCTTTTATCGAACGCACGCCTTCCGGGCTGCGCCCACCGGCATCCATCATCGCCTTGTATTCGGTCACGCTCATGCCAGTCATGGTCGAGACAGCCTGCAAAAAGCTGAGCCCGTCGGTGGAGAACACCTTGGCGAGGAAATAGATGTTGCCGCCAAGATCGAGCAGGCGGTTGTAGTCGCGGGCCAGCAGCGCCTGCTTAATGTCATCCGAAAGCTGCCACTCGTCGAGATAGGCCTTCTCATCCGCCCGCCAACGCCGGCGGTTCTCTTCCTTCATCAGGCTCATGGCAAACTGGTTGAGCCAATAGCCCTTGCGCGCCCGCGCGGCAGTATAGACGCGCGTGCCGGGAATATCCTCCAGCTCGGCCAGATACTCCGCGATGTCGCCCTGGTTGCCGACCGGGCCGACGCTGCCCTTGATCTCAGACATGCCCCATCGCCTTCAGCTTGGCATCCAGACGCGGAAAGACGCGGCGGGCATTGCCCTCGAAGATGGCATGGCGCTGCGCATCGGTCACCGGCAGGGCGTCGATGTAGCGCTTGGTGTCGTCGAAATACTGGCCGGTGGTAGGGTCGATACCGCGTACGGCGCCGACCATTTCGCTGCCGAACAGGATGTTCTTGGTCTCGATCACTTCATTCAGCAGGTTGATGCCCGGCTGATGATAGACGCAGGTGTCGAAGAACACATTGTTCATCAGATGCCCTTCCAGAGCAGGCTTCTTGAGCATATCGGCCAGACCGCGATAACGGCCCCAGTGATAGGGCACCGCGCCGCCGCCATGGGGAATGATGAAACGCAGATTGGGGAAGCGCGCGAAGAGGTCGCCTTCCAGCAACTGCATGAAAGCGATGGTGTCGGCGGCGATATAAAAAGCGCCGGTCGCGTGCTGCGCCGGGTTGCACGAGCCCGAGACGTGGATCATCGCTGGCACGTCCAGCTCGCACATCGCCTCATACATGGGAAACCAGTATTCGTCCGTCAGCGGCGGATGGTTGAAATGGCCGCCGCCCGGGTCGGGGTTGAGGTTGCAGCCGATGAAGCCCAGTTCTCCCACACAGCGCCGCAACTCCTTGATCGAGGCGGTGAGGTCGCTCTGCGGGTTTTGCGGCAACTGGCAAACGCCCGTGAAGGTTTCGGGGAACAGCTCAACCACGCGGGCAATAAGGTTGTTGCAATGGATCGACCAGCTCTCAGACACCTGCTGGTCGCCAATATGATGCGCCATGGTGCTGGCACGGGGCGAAAAGATCGTGTGATCAGCCTTGCGTTCCCTGATCAGGCGAAGCTGGTTCTTCTCGATCGTCTCGCGGATCTCGTCATCGCTGATCGCGGGATAGGCCGGGGCCGCCTCGCCAGCCTTGAACGCCGCCTTCTGGGCGTCGCGCCATGCGGTATGCGCCTCGGGCGCCGTGGTGTAATGCCCGTGGCAATCAATCACCAAAGTCACGCTTCTATCCTTCCCTCAGAAATTGTCATGGCCCAGCCTGCAAAGGCCGGCCTCACGTCTTTGGCTGGTCCTGGATCAGCCGATCCCTGCGCCCCGCCATGTCGCGCTGGCGCGCCACCGTGCCGCGCGTCATCAACGGTTCGATGCCAAGGCCTTCCAGCGTCCTGACGGATTCCTCCATCTCGGCGGCACGGCGCGCGCCATGCGTCACCATACGCTCGATGTTGTAGGCGGCTTTCTCGCCCCAGGGCGCCGGCTTGTCGCTGGCATCCAGGCTGGCGAGCACCTCATCGACCACACCGGCCTGCTGCGCGCCCAGCATCATCTCGGCGGTCAGCGCCTCCACACCCTTGACCATCACCGAGCGGATCATCTTGATCGCACTGGCCCGGCCCACCTCATCGCCCACGACGCGGATGTTGGTGAAACCGGCCGCGGCCAGCAGCCCCTGCGCCCGCGATGCGGCAACACCGGCCAGCAGCAGCGGCACTTTCAGCCGTGCCGGGTTGACCGGGGCAAGGATGGCCATGTCGACATAGATGCCGCCCGCTGCCTCAATCACGGCGGCGGCCTCGCGCTTGGTGCCTGGCGCCACGGAATTGCCGTCACACCAGATCGCGCCGGGGCCCAGATGCGGCGCGCAGGCCCGCGCTGCCTCCAGCACCTGATCGGCCGTCACCAGACACAGCACCAGCTGCGCCCCCGCCAGCGCCAAGGCCGCATCGCCTGTCGCCAGCCCCAGATCGCGCGCATGATCCAGCCGGGCGAGCCTGACGTCATGGACAGCAGCATGGCTCTCGTCCCATCCGGCTGCGGCGGCAAAGGTCTCGCCCGCCTCACCAAAGCCGATGAGCGCGAGGAAAGGGGCAGCGGGGATCGAGGCGGATGGCGTAGTCACCATGGCGCAGTGCCCCTCTTCGCCCCTATCGACCAATCGGAACTGCCTTCCATTTATAAGTTGAAGCTAATTCTATTCCGTTTCACATGCCGCTGGCAAACGCCTTTCGTCAATTTGACGCGCATCAAGAACAAAGTGAGCGGTCTGCATCACGCCCCGCATATGCACCACTGGCGGCAGGCGTCGGTGGGCAGATTTCGGGATGGGATACCCCATGAACGCCACGCTTCACCCCATAAGCCAGCCGATAACGCATCCAGACGACATCCCCGGCACCACCATCTTTGGCCCCGCCCAGGCCATGCGCGGCTATGCGCTCAACGCCATGTGCTACTCGTTCAACAATGCCGCCAACCGCGAAGCCTTCCGCGCCGACGAAGCGGCCTATTGCGCCCGTTTCGGCCTGAGCGACGAGCAGCGCGACGCGGTTGCCAGGCGCGATGTGCTGGGCATGATCGCGGCGGGGGGCAACATCTATTACCTCGCCAAGCTAGCCGGCATCTTTGGCCTCAACGTGCAGGACGTCGGCGCGCTGCAGACCGGCACCAGCGTCGATGGCTTCAGGCAAATGCTGCTGGATCAGGGCTCTGCCTATCGCAACACCGTCGAAGGAGAGAAGGTCCATGGCTGAGATCATCGGCGGCTATTTCACCAGCCATGTCCCCGCCATTGGCGGCGCCATGCATCGCGGCGCGCAGCAGGATCCCTATTGGCAGCCCTTCTTCGACGGCCTGCCCCCTGTGCGCGAGTTGCTCGCCCGCAAGAAGCCCGATGTTGCCGTGGTGTTTTCCAATGACCACGGGCTCAACTTCTTTCTCGACACCATGCCCACCTTTGCCGTGGGCGCGGCGCCCTCTTATGCCAATGCCGATGAAGGCTGGGGCCTGCCGCTCTACAAGACCTTCCCCGGCCACCCGGCGTTGAGTTGGCATATCATCGAAGCACTGGTCGAGGACGAATTCGACGTGACCATGTGCCAGAAGATGCTCGTCGATCACGCGCTCTCCATCCCCTTCGAGCTGGCCTGGCCCGGAGTGGAGGCATGGCCGATCCGCATCGTGCCCATCGGCATCAACACGGTGCAACACCCCCTGCCTTCGGCGCGGCGCACGCTGGCGCTGGGCCGGGCGGTGAACCGGGCGATTGCCAGCTGGGCGGGCGATGAAAAAGTGCTGATCGTGGGCACGGGCGGCCTGTCGCATCAGCTTGACGGCGCGCGGGCGGGCTTCATGAACCCCTCCTACGACCAGTTCTGCCTCGATCATCTCGCTGCCGATCCCGATGCGCTGACCCGCGACAGCATCCATGACATCGTGCGGCAGGCCGGCACGCAGGGCGTGGAGATCCTCAACTGGATTGCCGCGCGCGGCGCGCTGGGCGAGGCGGCACAGGAGGTGCATCGCAACTATCACCTGCCCATCTCGAACACAGCCGCAGCCACCGTCTGGCTGGAGCCGGAGCCGGCCTAACGAGGCGACACCGCCGCCAGTTCGGCCAGAAAGTCGGACTGGACGGTGGTGGGCACCCAACTGGCGCGGGTCGTTACACCGATGGTGCGCGCCAGCCCCTCGGGCGCAGGGGCAATGGTGGCGAGCCATTTCGCCTCCAGCTCCACCGCCACTTGATCGGGCGAGAGCAAGGTGAGGCAATCGCTGTCGATCAGCAACTGGCGGATCGTCATCACCGAGCCCGATTCGACCAGCACATCAGGAAGCGCCACGCCACCGCGCGTGAACATCTGCTCCCACGCGTCGCGCAGCGGCGCTCCGCTGGCCGCGATGATCCATGGATAGGTCGCCAGATCGGCCAGCGAGGGGTCCCTGCCCTGCAACGGATGCCCCAGCCGCCCCACCACCACCGGCCGGTCAAGAAACAAGGGCGCCTGCGTCAAATCAGGCTCCTGCAGCGGCATGCGCAACGCGCCGATCATCAGGTCGATCACGCCATTGCGCAAAGGCTCGACCAGTTCCAGCCGCGAGCCCTCGACAATGCGCAGCCGCACCTGGGGATGGCGCCGGACGAAGCGCGTGATGGCAGCCGGCAGCACCCGCGCGCGCGACAAAGGCATGGCACCCACCGCCAGGCTGCGCTGCTCATGGCCCTGAAAGGCGGCCAGCTCGGCCAACGCGGTTTCCAGCTCCAGCCTGCCCAGACGCAGACTGCGCGCCATCGCCTTGCCTGCCTCGGTCAACACCACCGCCTTGCCGCGCCGCACCACCAATTGCCGCCGCAGCGACAGCGACAGATCATTGACCGCGCGGTGCAGCGACGGCAACGAAAGCCCCGTCACCGCCCCTGCCCCGACATAGGACCCCGCATCGGCCAGTGCCAGCAGGGCACGCAGGCGCGACATGGTGACATGGGCCGAACCGATATGAGCCAGTGCCGCGCGAAACCTTGGCACCAGAACGCGCGCGGCTTCGGTTTCCACCATGCCGTTATGGCGCCGCTCGAACAGTGGCAGACCCAGTTGCGCCTCCATCCGTCCTAAGGCCTGCGTTATGGCCGGCTGGGTCAGGCTCACTGCCTCCGCCGCCGCGTTCATCGTGCCAAGTTCTGAAATCCGCGTGATAGCGGCCAGATGGCGCAGGTTGAAATCCCAGATCTCCATGACAGCATTCTTAGCGAAAACTAATGGCAAAGCCAGCCTTTCGCTTTCCCCCCGGCGGGTAACAGGCCCATCCAGCACCCAAACAACGACTGAGGAGAACCGCCATGGGCGTCGTCGTCCAGAACATCCAACGCGCCGATCCAGAGGTGATCGACGGCCTGGCCAAATGCGGCGTGGCCACCGTGCATGAGGCGCAGGGCCGCACCGGCCTGCTGGCTGCCTATATGCGCCCCATCTATGCTGGTGCGCGCATCGCGGGCAGCGCGGTGACGATCAGCGCGCCTCCGGGCGACAACTGGATGGTGCATGTCGCCATCGAGCAATTGCATGAAGGCGATGTGCTGCTGCTGGCCCCCACCTCCCCTTGCGAGGATGGCTATTTCGGCGACCTTCTGGCCACCAGCGCCATGGCGCGCGGCTGCCGCGGCCTCATCATCGATGCTGGCGTGCGCGACGTGCGCGACCTTACCGAAATGGGCTTCCCCGTCTGGTCGAAGGCGGTCTGCGCGCAGGGCACGGTGAAGAACACGCTGGGCTCGGTCAATGTGCCGGTGGTTTGCGCCAATGCCGCCGTCCAGCCGGGCGATGTGATCGTGGCTGACGACGATGGCGTGGTGGTGGTGCCGCGCGAGAAAGCTGCCGAAGTGCTGAAGGCCGCTCAGGCGCGCGAGGCCAATGAAGGCGAGAAGCGCGAGAAGCTGGCGAGCGGCGTGCTGGGGCTGGATATGTACAAGATGCGCGAGCGGCTGGAGAAGGAAGGGCTCAAGTATATTTAAAAAGGAAAGCCGGGGGTGTTACACCCCCGGACCCCCAGGAGGTCTTCCGACACATAGGGAGCGTCTGGCCTGATGGCAGCGCCAACGTCCTGCAACCGGAAGACGAGCTGGGAGCGCGAGGGAGCCCCCTCGCATCTTCACTTCCTTCTTCACGAAAGGACACCCCACCATGACCACCGGACTTTCCGCCCCCTGCCTGTGGATGCGTGGCGGCACATCGAAGGGCGGCTATTTCCTCAAAAGCGACCTGCCCGAGGACACCGCAACACGCGATGCCTTCCTTCTCGCCGTCATGGGCAGCCCGGACGAGCGCCAGATCGACGGCATGGGCGGTGCCGATCCGCTGACCAGCAAAGTTGCCGTCGTCAGCAAATCGCAGCGCCCCGGCATTGATGTCGACTATCTCTTCCTGCAGGTCTTCGTCGACCAGGCCATTGTCACCGACCAGCAGAACTGCGGCAACATTCTGGCGGGCGTTGGCCCCTTCGCCATCGAACGCGGCTTGATTTCGGCCACCGGCGATGAAACCCGCGTCGCCATCTTCATGGAAAACACCGGGCAAGTCGCCGTCGCCACGGTGCAGACGCCGGGCGGCGTGGTGACCTATGCTGGCGAGGCAAGGATTGACGGCGTGCCGGGCAGCCATGCCCCGGTGCCGCTGGAATTTCGCGACACGGCGGGTTCCTCCTGCGGCGCTTTGCTGCCCAGTGGCAACGCCGTCGATGTGGTGAACGGCGTTGCCGTGACGCTGATCGACAATGGCATGCCCTGTGTGGTGATGAAGGCGCAGGATGTCGGCATCACCGGCTATGAGGACCGCGACAGCCTTGACGCCAACACCGAGTTGAAGGCGAGGATCGAGGCGATCCGCCTTGCGGTGGGCGAAAGGATGAACCTTGGCGATGTGAAGGAAAAGTCCGTTCCCAAGATGATGCTGGTGGCCCCGCCCCGCAACGGCGGCGCGGTAACCGTGCGCAGCTTCATTCCGCATCGCGCCCATGCCACCATCGGCGTGCTGGGTGCGGTTTCCGTCGCCACGGCCTGCCTCATCCCCGGATCGCCCGCCGCCGAGGTGGCGCAGATCCCCGAGGGGCCGCGCAAGACGCTCTCGGTCGAGCATCCCACCGGGGAGATGAGCTGCGTGCTGGAGGTAAATGAGAGCGGACAGGTCAAGACCGCCGCCCTGCTGCGCACCGCGCGCAAGCTGATGGATGGCGTGGTATTCGGGTAAAGCCCCAAGGGAGAGTTCAACAATGACTGATCGCATCACCAGCTGGCATGACGCCCCGTCAAAGCCGCGCTACACCCCGCCCCATGGCGCGGTGGACGCCCATTGCCACGTCTTTGGCCCGATGGCCGAGTTCCCCTTCAGCCCCAAGGCCAAATATCTGCCCGATGACGCCGGCCCGGACATGCTCTTTGGCCTGCGCGATCATCTGGGCTTTGCCCGCAATGTCATCGTGCAGGCCTCGTGCCACGGTACTGACAATGCCGCCACGCTCAACGCTATCGCGCAATCGAGCGGATTGGCGCGCGGTGTCGCCGTGGTCGACCCGGACATCAGCGATGAAGAGTTGCAGGCCCTGCACGAGGGCGGGATGCGGGGCGTGCGCTTCAACTTCCTCAAGCGCCTTGTCGACAACGCCCCCAAGGACAAGTTCCTCGAAGTCGCCGCCCGCCTGCCCAAGGGCTGGCATGTGGTGATCTATTTCGAGGCCGACATTCTCGAGGAACTGCGCCCCTTCATTGCCGCCATTCCCGTGCCGGTGGTGATCGACCACATGGGCCGCCCCGATGTGTCACAGGGGCCCGACGGGCCGGACATGCAGGCCTTCCGTGCCCTGCTCGACAGCCGCCCCGACATCTGGTTCAAGGCCACCTGCCCTGACCGTCTGGATGCCGGCGGCGACCCTTGGGACGCTTTTGCCGCCGCCGTCGCCCCGCTGGTCCATGATTATCAGGATCGCGTGATCTGGGGCACCGACTGGCCGCATCCCAACATGGAAAAGAACATTCCCGACGACGGCCATCTGGTCGACATGATCCCCCGCATCGCGCCCAGCTATGAGCTTCAGCGCAAGCTGCTGGTGGTCAATCCGATGCGTCTCTATTGGCCCGAAGAGCTGTAAACCGACAGGAGGTTCGTCCCTCAACCAGCTGATCGCGCATGGGTTTCGCGATAGTGTTGAGGGGACAGCCCCGTCTTGCGCCGGAAGAAGCGGGAAAAATAGGCCGGGTCGGCAATGCCGATGGAGGCGCCGACCTCGGCAATGGAAAGATTGGAATAGAGCAGCGCGCGCCGTGCTTCCAGAACGGCCCGCTCGTCCAACATCTGCATCGGCGACATACGAGCAACCCTTGCGCAAGCGAGACGCAGGGCGGTTTCGCTCAGGCCCAAGGCCTTGGCATGCTCCGAAACGGGTTCCCGCAGGCGAAAGCGCTGCTCCACCCGCTCTCTCATCCGCGCGACGGTGGAGACATGCGCGCCGGGTGTGGCATTCTCCACCGCCGCCCCGCCCTTGCAGCGCAGCGCGATGACCAGCAGGCCGAGCATGGCCGACGTCACCGCCGCGCGATGGCCCGGCGTCGCCCAGGCCAATTCGCGCATAATGTCCTCGACCAGGGCAGTGGTGCGCGGCGCGGCATCGCTTGCCAGTTCCAAGGCTGAGGCCTTGTCGAACAGGCGAGCAAGATCGCCATCACCGCCGGCCAGTTCCAGAACATAGCGGGTCGCCATCGTCATCACCCAGCCCTGGGTTTCGATCACCCAGTCAAAGCCATGCACCGTCATGGCTGGCACCAGCAGCAGGCATGGCGCGGAAAAATGCAAGCGCTCGCCATCCACACTCATCGAGCCGCCACCCGATGAGAGGAAAAAGATATGCGACAGTTCTGCATGGGAATGGGGATGAATGGTCCATTCGCTCGGGCCGGAGCGATCGCAAATCGCCTCGGCATGGACGAAACCGTCCTCGACGCGCTGGTGGGGTTCGCCATAAAGATAGAAGGAGGGAATGGCTGACGGCATGATGCCTCGGCAAAGGATGTGTTGAATCGTCCAATTAATATGTCGTTCCGGCGATGTCCACGCCATTCACGCGCGTTACAATGCCCCCATCACAGCCCTAGTCTTACAACGGGCCGTTCGGGAGAGATATATGCGCACTCAGGTCGCCATCATCGGCGCGGGGCCCGCGGGCCTGCTTCTTGGACATTTGCTGCGGGCAGAGGGCATCGATTGCGTCGTGCTGGAACGGCAGACGGGCGATTATGTGCTGGGCCGCATCCGTGCCGGCGTTCTGGAGCAGATCACCGTCGATCTGATGGCGCGGCTGGGCCTTGACCAACGGCTGAAGGCGGAAGGTCTGGTTGAAAACGGCTTCAACCTGGCCGATGGTGAGCGCCTGATCCGCATCGACATCAAGGGACTGACCGGCAAGAATGTCGTGGTCTATGGTCAGACTGAAGTGACCCGCGACCTCATGGATGCCGCCCCCGCGCGCGGCCTGGAGGTGATCTATCAGGCTGGCGATGTTGCGCTGCACGACATTGAAAGCGACGCGCCCTATGTCACCTATACCAGCGATGGCGTGGAGAAGCGGATCGACGCGCGTTTCATCGTGGGCTGCGATGGCTATCACGGTCCCAGCCGCAAGGCGATTCCCGCCAGCGCGTCACAGGAATTCGAGCGGGTCTATCCCTTTGGCTGGCTTGGCATTCTGGCCGATGTACCGCCCTGCATGAATGAGCTGATCTATGCCAATCACGAGCGTGGCTTTGCCCTGGCCAGCATGCGCAGCCACACGCGCAGCCGCTATTATGTGGACGTTCCGCTGACCGAAACCATCGAGAACTGGTCGGACGATCGCATCTGGGACGAGTTGGCGATCCGCCTTGGCCCCGATGCTGCTGCCGGCATCACGCGTGGGCCCTCAATCGAAAAATCCATCGCGCCGCTGCGCTCCTATGTCTTTGCGCCCATGCGCCATGGCAGCCTGCTGCTGTGCGGGGATGCCGCGCATATCGTGCCCCCCACGGGAGCCAAGGGGCTCAATCTGGCGGCCAGCGACGTGCATTACGCGGCAGAAGCGCTCACCAGCTTCTTCAAACGCGGCGATCATGACGCGATCCCCGGCTATTCCGCCAAGGCGCTGGCCCGCGTCTGGAAAGCCGAGCGTTTCAGCTGGAGCCTGACCAAGCTGATGCATCGCTTCCCTGAGGATGGGCCCTTCGAGCGGGCGATGCAGGTTGCCGAACTCGACTATGTGGCCAGCAGCGTCGCGGCACAAACCAGCATCGCGGAAAATTACGTCGGGCTTCCCATTTGAGATCCCATCGCTGACATCAAGGCGCGGCGCCGGGGCGATCCACCTCGGCTCCGTGCTTTGTGACTCCAGCCTTGCTCAGCGGATCGACCAACCCCAGCCGGCGAGGGCGACATGTCGCTCTTCCGCCCCGTGCAACACCACATTGGCCGGGGTGGCCGACAGATTGACCACCACCGTCACCCGGTCCTTCCCCTTGACCCGGCGGAAGGCAAAGACCTTGGGGTTGCCAGTGTCGATCAGGTCAAGGTTGCCCGGCTCCATCGCGCTCATCAGCGCCGGGTGCTGGTGCTTCAGGCGCAGCAGCATGGTGTAGAGCGCGGCGCGGTGGTCCTTCTTCCAGGGAATGCTGTCCTTGTCGAAAAAGGCCAGCCGCTTGTCGAGCCCGGCTTCCTGCCCGCTGTAGATCAGCGGCATGCCCGGCAATGTCGCCGCCAGAACGGACATGGCATCCACGCCATCGCCGTAAAGCTCGCGATCGGTGCCGGCGTTGGAATTCTCGTCATGGTCGCTGGTGAAGGTCATGCGATAGGCACCCTTGGGATAGCGCCGCGCAGGGTCGGTGTAGAGCCGCGCCAGATCACGCGCATCGGCCTGCCCCTTCGCCACCTTCACCAGCATGTGATAGAGCGACCAGTCATAGCTCATGTCGAAGGCATGGACTTGCAGGTCCTGCGTGTCGGCTTCGGCCAGCATGAACATGGGCTTCACCTTGTCGAGCTTCAGGCGGGCCTCATCCCAGAAGGAGGTCGGCACCGCCCAGGCCGCATCGCAGCGGAAGCCGTCGATGTCGGCCACTTTCACCCAATAGGTCATGGCGTCGATCATCCCTGCGCGCACGGCGGGTTTCGAATAATCCAGCCCGATGACATCGGCCCAGACTTCCTCATGATGGTCGCTCGGGTCGGTGTAGTGATAGCCCTCCAACTCGCCCTTGGCGTTGCGCTTGTACCAGTCGGGGTGCTGGTCGACCCAGACATTGTCCCAGCCGGTATGGTTGGCCACCCAGTCGAGGATCACCTTGAAACCTTGGGCATGGGCCACCTTCACCAGATGCTGAAGGTCGGCCAGATTGCCATATTCCGGGTTCACCGCCTTATAGTCACGGACGGCATAATAGCTGCCCAGCGTGCCCTTGCGCATCTTCTGGCTGATGGGGTTGATCGGCATCAGCCACAGAATATCGACCCCCATGCGGCGCAGGCGGGGCAGATGCGTCTCAAAGGCGCGAAACGTGCCCTGCTGCGTATATTGCCGCAGGTTGACCTCATAGATATTGGCCGAACGCGCCCAGGCCGGGTGATGCACCGTCGTCACCCCTTCGGTGATGGGCAAAGGGACCGGGGCGGCACTGGCGGGCACGGCCATCAGCGCCAGCGCCGCGCTGCCGATCAGGCGATGGAGGGAAGAGGTGAAGCTGGCCATGGGGAGTGTCTCCGAATGCGGCGAAAAGGGGATAGCGGCGCAGATCAGAATGCGGCTGATCTGGATGCTGCGGGCGCTCTCTGGCAGGCGATGACATCGGCATGGCTGCCCATGCCCGCCACCTGCCGGGCAACGGCGGTTTCGAGAAGCTGGAGGAATTCGCGCAACTCACCATCGGCAGGCTGATCAGCCAGCGGGTGATAGCCATGGGGAACCAGCCCCTGCCCCACCATCACCTGCAACCAGCCCACTTCGGCAAACAGTTCCTCGCTCTGGCGCATGATGCGGCCATTGGCCTCGAACAGGGCGAGCTTGGCAGCCAGACTGTCGGGAATGTCCATCGCCGCGCAGGCCTGCCAGAACGGTTCGGGGCGGCGGTTCACCTTGTAATGCAGGATGAGGAAATCGCGGATCGCCTCATATTCAAAGGCGGCCTGGGCGTTGAAAGCGTCAACATCGGCGGCCATGGCCGGCCCCTGCGGCAGGAATTTGAGCAGCCGCTCGACGCCCGATTGCACCAGATGGATGCTGGTCGATTCCAGCGGTTCCATAAACCCGCTGGCCAGGCCCAGAGCCACGACATTGTGGTTCCACATCTTGCGCCGCCGCCCGGTGGTGAAGCGCAAGGCACGCGGCTCGGCCAAAGGTGCGCCGTCGAGATTGTCGAGCAGAACCTGCCGGGCGGCATCATCGCTGGTAAAGTCGCTGCAATAGACATGGCCATTGCCGATGCGGCTTTGCAGCGGAATGCGCCACTGCCATCCAGCCTCGCGCGCGGTTGATCGTGTGTAGGGCGTGAGGTCCGGCGCATTGGCACAGGGCACCGCCATCGCCCGGTCGCAGGGCAGCCAGTGGCGCCAGTCCTCATAGCCTGTGCCCAGCGCGCCCTCAATCAACAGACCGACAAAGCCCGAGCAATCGAGGAACAGGTGGCCGCCCACCTCCTCGCCGCTGGCCAGCGTGACATGAGTGACGTCGCCGCTCTCGCCATCGCGGGCAACCGAAAGAATGCGCCCCTCGACGCGCCGCACGCCGCGCTTCTCGGCATAGGCACGCAGAAACTGGCCATAGAGGCCCGCGTCGAAATGAAAGGCATGGCCCAGCCCGCCCAGCACCGAGCCACTGGGCGCACCATGCTGAAACTTGCCCGCATAGGCGGCGCTGGCATTGAGCGAATAGGCGGTCAGCGGTTTGGCCATGCCCAGCCTGTTCCCGCGCAGCCAGTAATGGTGGAAAGGCACCAGCCCCAGCGGTCGCCCGATCTCGCCAAAGGCGTGGATATAGCGGCTCCCCTCATCCCCCCAGCCGACGAAATCAATGCCCAGCTTGTAGGTGCCGTTGCAAAAACTCAGGAATTCGGCCTCATCGATGCCCAGCGCGCGGTGCAAGATCTGCAATTGCGGGATGGTCGCCTCGCCAACGCCAACGGTGCCGATCTCTTCGGATTCCACCAGCGTGATGCGCCAGTGTTTCGCCAGATAGCGCGAGAGGATCGCCGCGGCCATCCAGCCCGCCGTGCCGCCCCCGACAATGGTGATCTCCTGCACGCCCGATCCTCTCTCAACCCTTGCTGCAAACAGAATGGCGCGCCAGACACTGCCCGGCGCGCCATCCTTTCCTCATACCCTCAATCGATCAGAACTTGTAGGAGGCCCCGATCGAGTAGGTCGCCCCATAGGTTTCATAATTGATGGGCAGCTTGGTGTTGGCATAATAGTTTTCGAAAGGCGCGTTGGTCAGGTTCGAACCCGTCAGCGTCACGCTGAAGCCCTTCATCGGGCCGTTCTGGAATTCGTAACCGATCTGCGCGCTCAGCAGCCCTTCACCACGGGTGATGTTATAGGACTGGGCCTGCTCCACCGTGGTCGACAGACCAAGGAACGAGCTGCGATACTGATAGGTGCTGCGCAGCGAGAAACCGTGCTTTTCGAAATAGCCGGTCACCACGCCCGTCCAGGCCGAAAGACCCGGCACCGTCACCGTCTGCAGCACGCCGCCACCCGGGGGCGAGAAGCTGACCGAGCTGATGTTGTGCGTGCCGTTCAGACGCAGGCCAAAGCCGTCCAGTGCGGGGGAGAAGGCCGAGAAGGGCAGTTCCGCCTGGATTTCAAAGCCGCTGACATAACCACGCCCGGCGTTGTTGGGCACGGTGACCAGCACCTGATTGTTAGCCGCCTGACCGCCCGAGATCGCCGCTGCCGCCGCCGAGGAAATGGTGGTGACATAGGAACCGACCGGATCGACGAAATTCGTCAGGTTCTTGTAGAAGGCCGAGAGCGAGACCAGACCCGAGCCATGGGCGAAATACTTCTGCAGTGAAATGTCGAAGTTGGTCGACAGATAGGGGCGCAGCGACGGCAGGCCGCCGGTGCCGCTGAAGCTGAAGCCGGCATTGCCGCCCGTGGTGGTGTTGTAGGTGATCTGGAAGGGCACCGCCTCATAGGCCTGTTCCGACCGCGACATCGACTGCGAGGCGGAGAGCACGATGAAGCTGTTGTGCATCACCTCGCCCTTCAGCGTAAAGCTGGGCAGGAAGTAGGTGTAGTTCGCGCCACCATAGGCCGGCGAATAGGTCACCGCGCCGGTCGAGGACAGCGAGGCCGACTGGCCGGTCGAATACTGGTTGGTGTTGACGATCTGGACACCGATGTTGCCCTTGAGCGGCACGCCGCTCACCACGCTGTCGATGTTGGCCATGACATAGCCGCTCCACACCTTTTCGCGCACCAGCCAGTCGCGGGTGGTCGAGGAGGGGCGGTTGTCGAAGGTGCTGGTGAGCAGGCCGGCAGCGGCCAGCGGATCATAGGCCAGCGTCTGACCGGCGTAACCGAAGGGTGTGACCGATGGCAGCAGGATCGAGCTCGGAATAGCCAGCTGGGTGGTGGCCATCGTCGCGCCGGGGTTGAGGAAATAGGACTTGAAGTCAGCCGTCTTCGACCGGACGCTGTAGGAAACGCCCGCCTTGATGCTCTTGAAGAAGCCGCCGTTCAGATCCTTTTCCAGATCGGTGCGCAGCGCGCGGATCTCATCGACATAATCAGGCGCATTGAGGAAGCCGGCCTGCACCACCGGCGAGGTGCCATTATAGCCCCAGCCCAGCGGGTCGGTCAGCACTTCGGCTGTCGGGTTGGCATAGTTGAGCGTGCCGCTCAGGCCATAGATGCCGTTGGGCTGCTGCTTGACCGTGATCGTATCGGCCTGGCACGAGGGCGACTTGGTCGTGTAGGCGTTGTAGCAGGTGCCCGAATAGGTCTCCAGATTGGTGTCGGTGCGGTGAGCGCGCGAATAGCTGGCATCGACATTGAGATGCAGGCTGTCGGAGAAATTATACTTGGCGTTGCCGCCCAGTTCCAGCGTACGGGCATTGCGCTGGTTGTAGTTGTTGCGCTGCACGACATATTCGTTGGCATAGGTCGCCTGCGTGACCACACCGCCGACCACCGTGGTCGAACCGGGCACCAGCGTACCCGAACCCCAGGACATTGGCACTTCCAGGCCGCGCTGCTGCTGGACGGTGCGGAAATGCGAATAGAAACCGTCGAAGGAGAGCTGCAGCTTCTCGCTGGGGCGGTATTCCAGGCTGCCGAAGACCGACTGGCGCGTCTCGATGTTGCCGGTGGAGAAATACTTCGCGCCGCCCGGCAGATAGTTGCCCGAGGTATCGGTGGGATAGCCCCAGTTCTGATACTGGCGCTCCTGCTGGGGCGAGGAGAGCAGTGTGCCGCCCAGCGAGACGCCCAGCGTGTCGTCAAGAAACTTGTCGGCATAGATCGCCGTGGCGCGATAGCCGCGGTGGGTGACATCAGGCGCGCCCTTGGAATAGGCATTGCCTTCGAACTTGCCCGAAACGGTCAGAATGCGATGGTTCTGCGCCAGCGGGTCGATCGTCATCAGGTTGACGGTGCCGGCCACACCCTGCGCGATCATATCGGGCGAGGCGGTCTTGATGACATCGGCGCGGTTGATCAGTTCCGCCGGAATCTGGTCATACTGGAAGCCACGGTCATCCGCGATGGTCGCGATTTCGCGACCATTGAACAGCGTGGTCGTGAAGTTGGGGCCAAAGCCGCGCACGGCCAGCACGTCCGAACGACCATCGAGGCGCTGGGCGGTCACACCCGGCAACTGCGAGAGCGCATCGGTGATCGAGTTGGTCGGCAGCTTGCCGACATCCTCGGCGTTGACCGATTCCACCACGCCCGTGGCAATCTTCTTCACGCGGATCGCATTGTCCACCGACTGGCGGTAGCCGCTCACGATAATGTCCTGCGGCGCGGCCTGCGGGGTTTCCTGGGCCGTCCCTTGCGCCCAGGCCGGTGCGGCCATGGCCACAGCCATGCCTGCAACGCCGACCTTGAGTGCATGGCGAGACAGCTGTGCATGGCGCAAACGCCCGAATATCTTGATCATAGTCCCTCCCTGTTGGCCTTTTGAACCATCGCCTGGCGGTTCATTTGCCTGCCCCTCACACGCTGGGGCCTGACAAAATCCCTGCTCTCGCGCTCAGGTTTTGAGAAGAAGATGACATACGTATACCATGTCTATGCATGGCATACGGTCAGCTGGCGGGCGTGAACTGTTGCATCTTTACCGCGCTTGGGCCCCGGCCGATGGCGACAGCAGCCCTCCAGCACCATCGACCCTGTCGCGCTTTTCACCGCCCGGCGCGGCTGCTAGCCTGAGCGCAAACGAGGCAGCCGCACCGGCCGCACGCAGGGCTCTGGTACATGAACTACAAGCCGACTTCCTTTGACATCGCCCAGCGCGCCGGTGTTTCCCAGCCCACCGTCTCCCGCGCCCTGCGCGGCCACCCCTCGGTCAGCGAGGCAACGCGCAAACGGATCGAGGCGATCGCCGCCCAGCTCAACTATACGCTGGATGAAAATGCCTCACGCCTGCGCTCACGCACCTCCAAGACGCTGGCCCTGCTGTTCTTCGAGGAAGTGGCGCCCGAGGACTCCTCGATCAATCCTTTCTTCCTCTCGATGCTGGGGTCGATCTCGCGCAGCTGTTCGCGCCACGGCTATGACCTGCTGGCCTCCTTCCAGCAGCTCTCGCGCAACTGGCATGTCGATTATGAGGACAGCCACAAGGCCGATGGCATCATGCTGCTGGGCTATGGCGATTATGAGGATTACCGCGAGAAGCTGGCCCTGCTGGAGCATGAAGGCACGCATTACGTGCGCTGGGGCGCGGTCAACGCCGACTATCCCGATGGCACCATCGGCTGCGACAACCGGCTGGGCGGCGAGATGGCCGCGCGCCATCTCATCGAGCGGGGCTATCGCCGCATCGCCTTTCTGGGCGAAGCCTCCAGCCGCGCGCCGGAGATGGACGACCGCTATCGCGGCGCCTGTGATGCTATGCGCACCCATGGCCTCATCCCCGACCCGGCGCTCTATGTCAGTGCCCAGGCGAATGAAGCCTCCGGTCATGCCGCCGCGCAAACATTGCTGGCGCGCGGCGCGAATTTCGACGCCGTCTTTGCCGCCTGCGACCTCATCGCCGTGGGCGCCATGCGCGCCTTTGAGGAGGCCGGGCTAAAAGTGCCGCAGGATCTGGGCATCATCGGCTTTGACGACATTCCCATCGCGGGCCAGACCACCCCGCCCCTCACCACCATAGCGCAGGATTATGCCCGCGCCGGCACGATGCTGGTCGAAACCCTCATCGCGCGGATTAATGGACAGGCCGCGCCCACCATGCTGCTGACCCCGCAGCTCATCGTCCGCCAGTCAACCCGCGCCGCGCCGACCGGGCAGAACTAACACGCGACGCTGAGGCCCGTTCAAATCTTCGCCCGGATCGTCCCGCCGATCATGCGCGGATCGCTCGGCGTGCCCACGATCAACCCGCTGTTGCCCGCCTGCACCGTCACATTCTGCAGATAGTTGGTATTGGAGAGGTTGCGGATGAACAGCTCCACACTCCAGCGCGGATTGATCCGCACGCCGACGGCCGCATTGGCCAGCGTATAGCCGGCAATCGTCGTATAGGCACTGTCGGAAGCCTCGCCATAGATCATCGAGCGAATGGTGGCGTCCGCCCGCGCATAGAGCTGAACCGAGCGCAGATCATGCGTCACCTCGCCGCCCACCGAGCCGGTCCATGTCGGCAGGCCCGGCAGCGCCTTGCCTGTCAGATTGCACGAGGCCGTCGAGGAACCAGTCAGTTCGATCGGGCAAGGGCCAGCCGGATAGGAGGCATAGCGCCCATGGGCATAGGCCCCGCTGGCATAGAGCGAGAACCACGGCGCAACCTGCCAATTGGCATCGGCCTCCACACCCTTCACCGTCACACGCGGAATGTTGGCCAGATAGGAGCGCAGCGCCACCACGGCGGCATTGTCCACCACATTGGCCTGAAAATCATGCACCACCGTCGAATAGGCAGCGATGTTGAGCGTGGCCTTGCCCTGCAGGAACTGGTTCTTCAGCCCCAGTTCCCAGGTGAAATTGCGCTCAGGCCGGATGACCGCGGTCGACAGAATAGGATCGCCCGAGGCGTGGCCCGGAACGCCAGCCGGATAGACCGGCAGCCCCGACATGTTGATGCCGCCTGACTTCTGCCCGCTGGCCGCATTGACATATGCCTGCACGCCCGGCGTCATATGCCATGCCAGATTGACCCGGCCCGACAGCCCCCCTTCGGACACCGAGGCCGCATAGGACTGGGCGCGCAGGACGGAGGCCTTGTCGCTCAGCAAGGAGGCATTGGTGGTGGTAAGACCGCCACTGACACTGGTGTTGTAAATGCCATGCTTGGTTTCCACCGTCTCGCGCAGGCCGCCGGTCAGCGCCAGACGGCTCGTCAGGTGCCAGGTCGCCTCGCCAAACACTGCTAGCGAATCCGAACGGAAATCGGTGGTGCCCTCCTGTCCATAGCCGTCGAGCAGATTGGCCGGGCGCCCGGCGGGCAGCAGCCAATAGGCCGCCTGCGAACCATAGACGCTGATGGGGTGACCCACGATCTTCTGATGGAAGACATAAAGCCCGCCGACATACTCCACCGGCCCCGGATTGGCCGAGGCGAAGCGCAATTCCTGGCTCACCTGATCCTGGCGGCTGGGGATGTGCTGAAGCGTCTGGACCTGCACGCCTGTATAGTCACGGTCATTGGCCGCGTCCCAGTCCCAGAAACGCCATGCCGTTACCGAGGTGATGATAAAAGGCCCCGAATGCAGCTCGGCAATGGCGCTGGCCCCGCCCTCCTGCGTGTCGACGCCGATCCCGGCATCAATGTCCGTCACCCGGTCATAGGGGTTGGTCGAGGGCACGCGATAGCCCAGCCCCGCCGCCAGCGCGCCATATTGCTGCGCGGCAGGCTTGAGCGTGGGCGCAACCCGCACATAGACCTGCGTGCAGCATTGCCCCTTAAAGCTCGACCAGTCGCCGATCAATCGCACGGTGAGGTTGCTGGCCGGGGTCAGCAGGATCTGCCCACGCAGGGCGGCATTGTCGATGTTGTTCTGCCATACGCCATAGCGCTGGTTCCAGATCACCCCGTCGCGCTTCGTCACCACGCCGGAGAGGCGAAAAGCGGCAAGGTCGCTCACCAGCGGGCCGGTCAAGGCCCCCTTGAGCTGCCAGTAATTCTGCTGGCCATAGCTCGCCTCACCCTCTGCCCCCCAGGTAAAGGAGGGCTTTTTCGTGACGATGCTGATCGCACCCGCCGTGGTGTTCTTGCCAAAGACCGTGCCCTGAGGGCCTCTCAGCACCTCGATATGGTCGATGTCGGTGAAGTCGAAAGCGGCGGTGGCGGGCCGCGCATGATAGACCTCATCGACATAGAAGCCGACGCCCGGCTCCAGCCCGTCATTAGCCTGGCTGACCGACACCACGCTGGAACCGAGGCCCCGAATGGTAAAAGCGGTGTTGCGCGGATTGGCGCTGGAATAGTTGAGCGAGGGCACCAGGGTAGAGACCTGCTGGAGATTGACCGAGCGCGTCGCGGTCAGCAGATCGCCTGTCAGCACCGAGAGGGCCGCCGGCACATCCTGCGCCCGTTCCGCACGGCGGCGCGCGGTGACGGAGATGTCGGCTGCGCTATCGGCGGAGATCTCGGCGGTGGGCGCCTTGTCTCCGGCATGCGCGCCCGATGCCCAACCGCCCATCACGGCAACAGACGCGATCACGATGGATCGTGTCGCTGTCGAAAATGTCATGATCTTGAATCCCCGCTGTTTTCTATACTATATACATTCATATACAATAAGGGAAACTCGGGCAAGGCAAGGCATCCCGCCAGCCAAGCCACCATTTGGCGTCGATCGTCTTGTTCAGGCTGTATGGGTGGCGTGCGGGCCCCACGCCAATGGAGCGTCTAGTCCGGCGTCCCCCGCGCCAGACGGGGCTGGCCCAGCATCACCGTCTCCAGAAAGATGGCATCGGCCCCCTGCGCCCCCTCGCCAAGGCTTGCCTGCAGCGCCCGATAGGCGTTGAGCACGTCACGCCCCCGCTCCGTGAGGCGCGCGCCCCCTTGCGCCGAGCGCCCCGGTGAGGTTTCCACCAGAGGCTTGTCCCAGCAGCGGTTCATCGTATCGACCAGCAGCCAGGCGCGGCGATAGCTCATGCCCAGGGCCCGGCCCGCCGCAGAGATCGAACCATGGGCGACAATCGCGTCAAGCAAATCGGCCTTGCCGGGGCCCATCGCGATGTCTTCCCCGCAATAAAGCTGTATCTTGATCTTAAGCATGCCGTTCCGACCAGACAGGAAAGGGACAGGGGCAGAACCGCGACCCATGACACAGGCCATAGGTCGTTTTCGCCAGAGACGAAACCGCCCTGTTGCACCGCAAGCGACCGGACAGGGCGATGCGACAAGGGCGCAAGAGGCTGCCGCCTCAGCGGTCGATCATCGCCAGACCCGCCGCGCCATAGCGATCGCCCGACACGCAATGGAGCGACAAGGCCTCGTCCAGCCGCCGCACATCATCGGGGCCCAACCGCAAGGCGGCAGCGCCAAGATTGTCCTCCAGATAGGCGCGGCGCTTGGTCCCCGGTATCGGCACGATGTCCTCGCGGATCTGCAACAGCCAGGCCAGCGCGATCTGTGCGGGCCTGGCATCATGCTCGCGCGCGATTGCCTCGACGAGATGGGCAATACGCAGGTTCGCGTCGAAATTCCCACCCTGCAGCCGCGGATCGCTCTTGGCGCGATAGTCATTGGCCGGATAGTCCTCCGCCCGTTTGGCGGTTCCGGTCAGAAAACCGCGCCCCAGCGGGCTGAACGGCACCAGACCGATGCCGAGCTCGGCCAGTACCGGCATGATGTCCGCGTCAAGATTGCGCTCCCAGATCGAATATTCGCTCTGCAGCGCCGAGACGGGCTGGACCACATGGGCACGCCGGATCGTCTCGGCCCCGGCCTCGGACAGGCCGAAATGCAGAACCTTTCCCTCCGCGATCAGATCCTTGACCGTGCCCGCCACATCCTCGATCGGCGTGGCCGGGTCAACGCGGTGCTGATAGAGCAGGTCGATATGATCGGTCTGCAACCGGCGCAGCGAAGCCTCGACCACCTCACGGATATGGGCCGGGCGGCTGTCGGCCCCGGCGAAAGCTCCCTTGCCGATCACAAAGCCGAATTTGGTGGCGATCTGCGCCTTGTCGCGCCGGCCCTTGAGCGCCCGGCCCAGCAATTCCTCATTGATGAAGGGCCCATAGACCTCGGCCGTGTCAAACAGCGTGCATCCCAGTTCCAGCGCGCGGTGGATGGTCGCGATGGACTCGGCATCATCGGGCTGGCCATAGGAATGGCTCATGCCCATGCAGCCAAGCCCGAGGGCGGACACCTCAAGCCCTTGTCGGCCAAGTTTGCGTCGGGGCAGCATGTCAGTCTCCCTTGCCTGAATGAATATGCGAAATCGCCTGCGGCGCATGGGACTATCCAAGCGCATGACCACGCCTGTGTAGGTCATCACGGCGCGCTTGCGAATGGCAAAGCGGGCCCATCCACCGCTTAATTCTGTCGCAATATCCGCGCCAGCGGCCTGTCAGTTCCTGCCTGTCAGTCCATGCCTGACAAGCGCGTGGCAATCTCATGCACGATGGGCATCAGCCCACTGACATCGTCGATCACGAAATCGGCTCCGGCGTCCAGCAGCGTCGCCCTTGCCCGTTCGAGCCGGACAAGCCGTTCCTCCTCGGGCAGGGCGAGATAATCGGTGTGCGACAGGCCCATTTCGTTGCCCGACGCGGCCAGACCCACCGTCCAGCAACCGGCCTCGCGCCCCTCGATGATGCCCACCGGCGCATCGTCCACCTTGATGCAGGCCCGCGCCGGCCAGATGTCCATCTGGATGAGCGCTGCCCAGGTCATCAGCGGACTGGGCCGCCCGCTGGGGGTTTCGCCTGCGCAGATCACCACATCGGGCGCATAACCCTGCGCGGCGGCGGCGGGCAGGATCGGCGCCATCATCTCGCGCGTGTAACCTGTGCCGGAACCGATGCGGATGCCCAACGCGCGCAGATCCTGCGCAACCTGCGCTGCGCCGGGGACGAGCCTGGTGGCGGAGGCGGCGGCCTCCTGCATGGCGTCTTGCAACCGGGCATAAAGCGCGGCGATGTCCGTCTCATCGGGCAGGCGTCCATGGGCGTCGTGCCACCGCCCCGCCACATCGGGCCTCGCGAGCACCGCGCGCAGATGGTCGAGCTTGGCCCGGCCCATGTCCGCCCTCGCCTCTTCCGGCAAGAGAAGGACGCCCGCCTCGGCAAAGACCGAGACCAGCGCGGCAACCGGCGCCATGCAGCCGAAATCCACCATGGTTCCGGCCCAGTCGAACACCACCGCCTTGACAGGAAAGCTCATGCCATGGCTCCCTGGTTGAGGCCCGCCAGATCGCCCAGCACCTTTTCGGCAATGCCAAAGCCGGTCGAGGCACCCGTGCCACTGGTCACGATCACCAGACGCACATTGTCCTCCGGCTCGTCGATCAGGAAGGTGCGATCGGCGGCGACGGCATAGGTCCCCGTCCAACGCTCGATCACCTTGGGCACCGGGCCGCCCAGCGCGCGGACATATTCGTCGAGAATGTCATCTTCAGCGCTGGCCGGGGCGAAGGGCATCGGCACATCGGCATAATGGTGGCTGTCGCCCACGATCAGGCTGTCGTCAGCCCCCTGTGCCACGATGAGATGGACGCCATTGTCGAAATGGCGGGGCAGTTCGGCCCGCAGCCGGGCTTCAAGCGCACGCGCCTCGGGCAAAGCGCCATAGCCGCGATAACGCACCAGGCCGAGGTCAGACATGATGGCGCCCGGCAGACGCAGCCCGGGGCTGGCCAGCCGCAGCATGGAAAGGCGGCACCGCGTCAGGCCATAGGCGGCGATCCGTTCGGGATAGAGGGTGGTGAAATCATCGCCCGGGCAGATCACCACTTGTGCTGCCTCCACCTTCCCGCGCGAGGTGATCAGGCGCGGCGGGCTCACCTCATGCACGGCGGTGCCGGACAGCACCGTCACCCCCATCTGCTCGATCAGAAAGGCGGTGAGGCGGGCAATGGCAAAGCGGGATTCGACGCGGATTTCATGCGGGCTGTAAAGGGCGCCGGCCAGATCGCGGCCGCCCAACCCGCCCGATGCGGCGCGAAACGCCTCGGCGGAAAGCAGCTTGCACGCCTCGCCCATTTCCGTGGCGAGGAAAGCTTCGATGACGGCCAAGGCCTCCGCCGAACGGGCCGCCAGGTAAAGGCCCTTATGCTCCACGGCGATGTCGGCGCGGGCAGCCAGTTCCACCCAGATGTCGCGGGTGCGGCGGGCCAGTTGCCAGCTCGTGCCGCGCTCCTGCCCCGTCACAGTGATGAAACCGAAATTGCGGATCGAGGCGCCGTTGGCGACACGATCCCGCTCGATCAACACCACCCGCAGGCCAGAACGCGCCGCCACAAAAGCGTGGGCAAGGCCCAGAATGCCGCCGCCCACCACTGCCAGATCATACACGCGTCCCATCCGTCCTCCCTAGTCGCGCCAATCGCCCAGCGCGCTGCCCAGATGTGTTTTCAGTTCGTCGAGATAGGGTTCAAAGGCGCGCCACTGGTCCAGCCCGTCGCGGAAGATGGGGCGGCGCACCTGTTCGCTTGAGGGGGTGCGCACCGCGCGCCGGTTCTGGTGAAAGGCAAGGCAGGCCGGGTCGAAGGGCAGGCCGCAATGGTCGAGCAGGCGGCGCACCTGCGTTTCAAGATCTTCGATCACATCCTCATGGATGACGCGCAGCACCTGGCCCGGCAGGGCTGCATCCCAATGACGCATGAGATCGAGATAGGTGCGGTAATAGCGCGCAATATCCTCGGCAGAATAGGTAAACTCCTGCCCCTGCGCGAAGAGCTGCTTCAGATTGGAAAAGCAGCAGGCCATGGGTTCACGCCGTGCGTCAATGATCTTGGCGTTGGGCAGGATCAGCTTGATCAGCCCGATATGGCGGAAATTGTTGGGCATCTTGTCGATGAAGAAGGGGCGCCCCAGGGCGCGCTGCCCCTGCGTTCCGGCCAGATAGCGCTCGCCAAGGGCGCGGCATTCATCAGGCGTGAGATCGGCCAGCGAGCCGGGATAGGCCGGATTGTCATAGTCATGCTCGCGCCCTTGCAGGTCGAGCACGATGCGCTGAATGTCGGGCAGTTCCTGCGTACCCTCGATGGCGGGATGGCTGGCGAGGATCTGCTCGATCAACGTGGAGCCGGAACGCGGCAGGCCGAGCACAAAGATGGGATCAGGCGCATCCGCCCCCCACCCCTTACGCGCAGCAAAAAAGGCCGGGGTGCAGACCTGCTTTTGCAGCCGCGTGTTGGTTTCCAGAATCTCTGGCCGGTACTGGCTGGCGGCACGTTGCAGCGCATTGCCGCGCGCATAGTGCTGCCACGCCTCGCCCGGTTTCCCTGCATCCTCCAGCCCTTTGCCCAGCGCGAAATTGAGATGGATACGGTCAAACTCGCTGGTATCGCCCCGTGCCTCGGCCTTGCGCATGGTGGCAATAGCGGCCTCGTCAAAGCGATAGGTCTTGAGATTGGCAAGGCTCCACCAGGCATCGCCAAAGGCCGGGCGCAGGGTCGCGGCATGGGTATAGGCCGCGATCGCCTCGGGCACCTGCCCCAAAGTCTTGAGCGCATGGCCCAGCCACAGGTGAAGATCGGCCAGTTGCGCGCGCAGGCCTTCATCTTCGCCCGGCTCGACAGGCAGATCAGCCAGCAAGGCGCGATAAAGCGCAATCGCCTCATCATGCTGGCCCAAGCCGACGGCGATGGTGGCGGTAAGCCGACGCAGATCCGCATCCTCACCCCGGCGCGCCAGCAAGGGCGCCAGCGCGGCCTGCGCCTCGACATATTTGTGGCGGCCGATCAGCACCTCGACATATTCCTGCCGCGCGGCATCATGGGCCGGGGCCAGCGTCAGCACGCCCTCATAAAGGATCTCGGCATCGTCGAGCACCTTATGCGCCACGCCGATGCGGGCCAGCAAACGCATCGCCTCGGGGTGATCACCCTGCGTTGTGAGAAAACGGCGGATGATCGCCTCGGCCTCATCAAGGTCGCCATCGGCGAAAAGCGCGGTCGCCTGCACCACCGCCGCCGGCAAGGCGCGCAGCGTGTGGACATGCGCCTCGGCCTTTTGCGCATTCTCCAGGTCACCGCTCAGCCGATACACGCCAGAAAGCATTCGCCACGCCTGCGGCAAGGCGGGGTTCAGTGCCACAGCGGCAAGCAATTCGTGAATGGCCGCCGGGGCATCGCGCTGGACGACATGGCACAGTCCGCGTTCCTGATGGGTCAGGCTGAAGCGCGGATGAAGCCGCCCAAGGTCAACCAGAACCGTCAGGGCTTCATCAATCCTCCCCAGCAGGCGCAGGCTGGTGGCGCGGATCAGCAGAAGATCGCGATGATCGGGGAAAAGTCCCAGCAGTTCCGCCGTGTCGTCCACCACTGCCTCATGCCGCCCTTCCCCCTGCGCGGCACGCAGCCTGTCGAGAGGGGGTGTCGTGGTGGGGCGAGGCAGAGTGGCAAGAGACATGCGGGCATCCGTGGCAGGAGAGAAGATCATGGGCGGCTGGCTTGCCCCGCCGCCCATGACAGCATCATGACATTCCGGCCGGAAAGCCCGGCCCCTCAGCCCGCTCAGAAGTCGATCGAGGCCTTGATGCCATAGGTTGCCGGGCGCAGCGGCACCTCAGCCTTGATGAACTGGGCCGAGGAGGTGAAGGTCGAGGCGTGGTTGTTGGTGAGGTTGTCGCCGAAGAGCGACACCGTCCAATTGTCACACTTAAAGCCGACCTGCGCGTCGAGCAGCGCATAGCCCACCATGTGATAGCGCAGCAGCGTGGTGCCCGGCACCGTCACGCCATCGCCCGAAGGATAGGTCGAAGGCTGGTTCCACATTGGCCCGTTGTACGACACGCCGCCACCCACGAACCAGTTCATATGGGTGCCCTGCGCCCATTCATAGCGGGCCCGGATGTTGCCCTGCACCTTGGGGCTGTAGGGCGTGGTGCTGCCGATCGAGCCAAAGGGGCTCTGCACGGTCTTGGCCACCCCACCGGGATAATAGGTGGTGATGCATTGGCCGTAATTGACCGAAGCCTGCACGTTCGACACCAGGCACGGCGAGCTTGACTGCTTGCTGTCGTTATAGGTGCCGCCGGCCTGCACCGTGAGCCCGTCAAAGGGCCGCGCGACGATCTGCACCTCGGCGCCCTTGATGTGATAGCTGGGGCCATTGGTGGCAAAGCTGGTGTTGCCAAAGCCGCCCGCCGGGTTGAAGAAGTTGATGATCGCGTTGTTCCAGACCATGTAATAGGCCGAGAGATTGAACTGCACCTTGTGGTTGAGCAGGTCGGTCTTGAGGCCGATTTCCCAGTTGGTCAGGCTGTCAGGCGAATAGCCGTTGGGGCGGTTGAGCTGGGCCGTGCCGTTCTGGTCGGGCAGGATCAGCTTGGTCGCGCGGTTGAAGCCACCGGGGCGGAAACCCTGGCTGAAGAGCGCATAGACCATGGTGCGGTCGCGCGGCTTCCACACCAGTTCGGCCTTGCTCTTGAAACCGTGATAGGTGACGTGATCATTGGCCGCGTCGATGTTGACATTGCCGCTGCCCGCCACCGCGCAGACCGGCACGTTGAGGCAATTGCCGACATAGGTTTCAAACTGCGAGCCGACCTCATATTCCTTGTAACGGTAATAGCGCGTGCCGCCCGTCAAGGTCAGATTGGGCAGGATGTCGAAATCGGCCGAGCCGAAGAAGGCAAGCTGGTCATAGCCGCGCTGCGTATCCTCGCCAAAGGCGGTGTTGGCCGGCTGCACCCCCGGCTGATTGGCCGTGCTGCCCGGGAAGGTCTGCACTGAACCCGAGCAGACGGGCCCCGAAGTGGTGCAAGACGGAATCGTCTTGTAATCAAAACGCATCACGTCCTGAATGGCGAACTTTTCCCAATAGGCGCCGGCGATGACGCGGAAACGCTTGTCCTCGGGGCTCTGAAACCGCAGCTCTTCGCTGTGATGGGTGTTGCGCAGCGTGTCATTCCAATAGGCGACCGGCGAATAACAATTGGTCGGCCCCGTGCCCCAGCCCGTCGCGCTGCCGGTGCACTGGTAATACATGCCTCCGCCCGTGCGCGAATAGTTCGAATAATCCTGCTGCTCGGAGATATGGCGCGTCATATAGGCGCCGGTATAGACGACCTTCCAACCGCCGATCTTGCCATTGAGCGTCCAGGCGGTGTTCCAGTATTTGTCGCTGTTCCACTCAGGCACGAAGATCGTGGTCTGCAACGCGCCCAGTTGCTGGAAATCCGATCCCGTGGGATAGGAGGCGGAGGAACCGCGCGCTTCCAGGTTCTGATAGCTTTCGGCGACCAGCAGGTTCCAGTCAGGCGCGATGTCCCACAGCGCCTCGACGCGGCCACCGGCATATTCCACCGGGTTGAAGTCGTTACGGGCCAGGCTCTTGTTGCTGTAAAGGCCGCCGTTCGACTGGTTGGCCGTGGTGGGGTTGAAATTATAGGCCACGCTGCCGGAATCGGTGGCACGGCGCGTGAAATTGCTGGCCACATTGTCGATATAGCCGCCCTGATGGTCGCGATAGAGCACCGCGCGCACCGCCAGCTTGTCCTTGATGACGGGAATGTTGATCATGCCCTGGATCGAACCATTGGTCGATCCACCCGCCGTGCCGCCAAAGCTGCCTTCGACATGGCCTTCCCATTTGTCGAGCTTGGGCTTGGCGGTGATGTAGCGCACCGCACCCGCCTCGGCGCCGCCGCCAAACAGCGTGCCCTGCGGACCTTCGAGCACTTCGACGCGCTCGATGTCGGCCACATAGACATCGGCGTTGCGCGCCGGGAACTGCATCGACTGGTCATCGAGATAGAGCGCGACATTGGGGAAAGGCGCGATCGTGCCCGAGGACTGGTTGCCGGCAAAGCCGGTGGACAGGCCGCGCATGAAGATGGCGCCCTGGCCCGGACCGTTGCTGGAGAAGGTGACGTTGGGCGTATATTTCAGCAGATCGTTGAAATTGCTGACGTTAAGCTGCGAGAGCGTGCCGCCCGACAGCGCCTGCAGCGTCATCGGCACTGACTGGATCGATTCACTGCGACGCGTGGCGGTCACCACAATGTCGCCCTGTGGCGCGGGGGCATCCGTGGCGGGCGCGGCAGGGGCAGTGGGCGCATCAGCGGCATGAGCCTGAAGGCCCGTCAGCGCAAGACCTGCGCAAGACAGCAGAAGCCCGGATTTGAGCATGGTGAAACGGATGGTCATAGAGCCCTCACAAGAACAGGACGATGCAATGCATGGCGGCGCATCTGGCTGCGAAAGCCGGCGCCGGGAGATGGCGCGTCTTTGTCAAAAGCGGGGGCGGGCGGCCAATATATATGGCCAAACCTCTGTATAGGCAGGATCTATAAAATGCCGCGCCGCAGCGCCAGGGTCATCCACCTGTCACAATTCAGGGCTAAAAAACCCATAGGATTCAAGGCAGGGCGTTATACATGGGCGTGGTCAATCACCAGCATTTGCGGGCCTTTCACGCCGTGGCCAGCGAAGGCAGCTTCAGCCGGGCCGCGCGGCGGCTCAACATCTCGCAGCCCACGCTTTCCCAGCAAGTCAAGGCGTTGGAAACGCGGCATCATGCGCAATTGTTCGAAGGCCGCCGCCGCCCCCTGCAACTGACGCCGATCGGCTATGAATTGTTACAGTTAACCCGTCGCATGTTCGCCACCGCCGAGGAGATCGACACGTTGCTCGACGAAAGAAGCGGCGGCGAACACCATCGCCTGCGCCTCGTTTCGGATTCCCCGGTCCATTCGGTGCGTCTCGCGCAGACCGCGATGCACCATGTCAGCGGCCTTGAGGTCGAGGTACAGATCGACAATTCCAGCAACACGCTGGCCCGCCTGCTCGATGCCCGTGCCGATATTGCCATCATCAGCGACCCGCAGATCGACCCGCGCCTGTTCTACCGCCCGCTCTTCGTCGATGCGCTCTCGGTCGTGGTCTCTTCCTCCCACCCGCTGGCCGGGGCGGATGTCTTCCCGCTCGAACGGATCGGGCAGGAATGCTTATTGACGCGCGAAACCTCGTCCAAGACACGGGGCGCAATGGACAGCCTGCTCAACGCCAATGACATCGTGCCCGCGCGGCGCATCGAACTGCACAGCCGCGAAACCATTCGCGAAGCGGTCGCGCTCAACCTTGGCATCAGCCTGTTCTTCGCCAGCGAATGCCCGCCTGACACCCGGTTGCGCGCCATCCGCCCCGATGCCCAGCCCGACACCACCCTGCTCACCAGCTATTTCGTCTGCCGCAGCGAACAACGCCGCTCCGCCCTGATGCGCATGATGCTTCAGGCCGTGGACCGGATGGTCGCAGCGGCATGACGTCACCCCACGAAAAGGCCGCACGATCCATGATTGACCGCCGTTCCCTGTTACGTCATTCGCTCGCCGGGGCGGGGCTGGCCAGCCTGCCGCCTGCCCTGGCGCGCGCCGCCGCCATCGGGCCGGACCGGCGCAGCGGCACGCTGGGCGATGTCGCCCATATCGTCGTGCTGATGCAGGAAAACCGGGGCTTCGACCATTATTTCGGCACGATGCCGGGCGTGCGCGGCTTTGGCGACCGCTTTCCCATTCCCCTGCCCCCCGGCCCCGATGGCAAGCCGCGCACGGTCTGGGACCAGAGCGATGGCAAGCGCATCATGCGCCCCTTCCCGCTCGTCACCAGCAGCGATTTCGACCTGATGCGGATGCTGGGCACGCCCCACACCTGGAACAATGCCCAGCGCGCATGGGACAATGGCCGCATGGCGAACTGGCCCGCCGTCAAGACGCATCGCTCCATGGCCCATTACGCCGCGCAGGACATTCCCTTCCAGTGGGCGATGGCACAGGCCTTTACGCTCTGCGATGCCTATCACTGCTCGATGCAGACAGGCACCAACACCAACCGCCTGTTCCTGTGGTGTGCCAACAACGACCCCTATGGGCAAGGCGGCGGCCCGGCCATCAACAACCCCGACGATGATCTGAGCAAGCCGGACGCGGCCAGCCTGCCCCGCTTTTCGTGGACGACCTATCCCGAAAGGCTGGAGGCGGCCGGCGTGAGTTGGGGCATCTATCAGGACATGGCCGACAATTTCGCCGACAATCCGCTGGCCAATTTCCTGCAATATCGCGCGGCCTATCGCGGTGATCCCGGCGCGCGCCGGGTGCTGGCCGACAAGGGCCTGAGCACCCGCGCGCTCGACCGGCTGCGCGCCGATGCGCTTTCAGGCACGCTGCCGCAGATCAGCTGGGTGATCGGCACGGCGGAAAGTTCCGAACATCCCGGCCCCTCCAGCCCCGCGCAGGGCGCCGCTTATACAGCGCAGGTGATCGAGGCGCTGACCGCCAACCCCGCCGTCTGGGCGCGCACCGTGCTCTTCGTCAATTTCGACGAGAACGACGGTTTTTTCGACCATGTGCCGCCCCCCGCGCCGCCCTCGCCCGACCCCAGCCAGCACAGCGGCTTTGCCGGGGCCAGCACGGTTTCCACCGAGGGTGAATACCATCTGCTGCCCGCGCCGGGCGCGCCGGGTGACGACCTTGACCTGCGCGGCCGCCCCTATGGGCTAGGCCCACGCGTGCCGATGTATGTTCTCTCGCCCTGGTCGCGCGGCGGGCGCATCCATTCCGAAGTTGCCGACCATACATCGGTTTTGCGCTTCATGGAGGCGCGTTTCGGCGTCATGGAGCCGGGCATCAGCGCCTGGCGCCGCGCGGTCTGCTGCGATCTCACCAGTGCCTTCGATTTCGCCAGTGCGACGCCGCCCACCCTGCCGCAGAGCCTTGCCGCCAGCATCGCGCAAGCGCCCGAGCGCCGTGCCAGAGCGCGCGCAATCGCGCATCAGCCCGATGCCCATCCGCCCGAAAACCAGCCCTTGCCCCTTCAGGCCGCCGGCATTCGCCCGGCCTGTCCGGCGCGCTATCGGCTCGAGGTGACCTGTGCGCCCTCGCCCGATGCCACGGCCATGGCGCTGACCTTCATGGCACAGGCCGGGCTGGCCGGCGTTTTTCAGGTCTATGACCGCCTTGCGCTCGACCAGATACCGCGCCGCTTCACGGTGCAGCCGGGTGAAAGCCTGACCGACATCTGGCCCGCGCATGGGTCCGATCGGCGCTATGATCTCTGGGTGCTTGGCCCGGCAGGGTTCCATCGCGGCTTTGTCGGCAGCCTTACAGAAGGCGGCGAAGCACAGGGCGGCGAACCGGCACTCGAATGGTCGCTGGAGAAGGATCATCTGCGCGTAACGCTGGCAGCAGGCCATCATGGCGTGCATATGGCATCACCGGCCTATCATGCCCATCACCAGCCCTGGGCGCCCGGCGCCAAGGGCGGCACGATGCGCTGGCCGCTGGCCGCCACCCATGGCTGGTATGACCTGCTGATGGAGCGCCCCGACGGCTGGCAAAGGCGGCTGGCTGGCAGGCTGGACGGCCCATGGATGGCGATCACCGACCCGGCGGGCATCGGCTAAGCCCCGGCGCTATCGGTCATCGTTCCGTCACGGATCGGTCATGCAGATCTCGTAACGGGCCTGTACCCACCCCTCACATCGCGATGGAAACGTGCCCCAACAGACCGCCACTTCCTCGCCCCATGCTGCAACGGCGCCCGCCCTTGCGCTCCCCCCGGCGGCGGCGCGCCACGGCGGGGCGCAGTGGCTCTCGAACCTCTCGCCCATCCCCTTTGGCATCTATGCCGGGCTGATGGCCTTTGGCGTCTATTTCGCCATGTATGCCTTTCGCAAACCCTTCACCGTCGCTGATTTTGGCGGGATGACCATTGGCGGCGTCGACTACAAGATCGTGCTGGTGATCGCCCAGGTGGTGGGTTACGCGCTCTCCAAGATGGTCGGCGTAAAAATCATCGCCGAATTGCCCGTCCATCGCCGCGTGCTGGGCATTCTGGCGCAGATCGGCGTGGCAGAGGCCGCGCTCGTCGGCTTTGCCCTCATTCCCGCACCATGGAACGCGCCCTGCCTGCTGCTCAACGGGCTGGCGCTGGGGATGATCTGGGGCATGGTCTTTGCCTTTGTCGAGGGGCGCCGCCAGTCCGAACTCATCGCCGCCATCCTGTGCGCCAGCTTCATCCTGTCCTCTGGCGTCGTCAAATCGGTTGGCGAATGGACGCTTCTGCGCGGCACCAGCCCCTTCTGGATGCCCGCCATCACCGGCGCGATCTTCACGCCCATGCTGCTGATCTGCCTTTATGGCCTGTCCATCCTGCCCCAGCCTGATGCGCGCGACATTGCCGAGCGGGTGGAGCGCAAACCGATGGATGCCAAGGCCCGCCGGGCCGTCTGGCGCCGTTATGCCGCCGGGCTGAGCGCGCTGGTCGTACTCTATGTGATGCTGACCGCGCTGCGCGATTTTCGCGACAATTTTTCGGCCGACATCTGGCGCGAAGTGGGCCTTGGCCAGCAGGCCGAAATCTTCGCATGGACCGAACTGCCCGTCAGCATGATCGTGCTGGCGGCGCTGGCGATGCTGATGGTGGTGCGCGACAATCGCCGCGCGTTGCGGGCCAATTTCCTGCTGGTGGGGTTCGGCCTCATCCTCTCGGCGGCGGCCTCATTGGCTTTCTCGCTTCACGCAATCGGGCCGGTCGTGTGGATGATCCTGCTCGGCGCGGGGCTCTATCTGGGCTACACGCCCTTCAACGGCATTCTCTTTGACCGGCTCGTGGCCAGCGGCGGCACGGTGGGGAATGCAGGCTTCCTCATCTATGTCGCCGATGCCTTTGGCTATGCCGGAACGGTGGGGCTGCTGCTGCTGCGCAGCGCCCTGGGCCTGCATATGGGCTGGACACATGTGCTCATCATGCTCAGCCTGGGGGCCAGCGTTCTGGGTCTGGCCCTGCTCGCCTTTGCCTGGCGTTATTTCGACCGGGCGGTGGCGGGCTGATCGCCCTGCCGGCCCGGGCCGCAGGATACGCCCGCCAGCCCGTGGATATCGTAAAGCTCGCAAAGCGCATGGATGACGCCTGAAACGATCGGGTCCTTCAGCCGATACCAGCGCAGATTGGCGTCCACCCTCACCTCCACCACATCCTCACTGCGCAAAATGCCCAGATGCTGCGAGACCGCCGACTGCTTGAGGCCAGTAAGCGCCACCAGTTCATTGACGCTCACCTCACCCTCATCCATCCGGCACAGCATCAGCAGCCGTTCGGGGTTGCTCATCGCCTTGAGGCGTTGGGACATGAAGGCGGCATTGGCCTTGAGCTGGGTGCGATCCGTTGGTTTCATTGCGACTCCGCAGATAGTGCCATTCCATCGTCACGCAAGACAACGTAGATCGCTGGAATGACCAGCAGGGTGAGCAGAGTGGAGGAGGCAAGGCCAAAGAGCAGCGAAATGGCCAGCCCCTGAAAGATCGGATCGGTCAGGATCACGCTGGCCCCGATCATCGCCGCCGCCGCCGTGAGCGCGATGGGTTTCACACGGATGCGCCCCGCCTCGATCAGCACCTGACGCAAGGGTTTGCCCGGCGTGGCGGTGTGGCGGATGAAATCGACCAGCAGGATCGAATTGCGCACGATGATGCCCGCCAGCGCGATAAAGCCGATCATGCTGGTGGCGGTGAAGGGCGCGCCAAACAGCATATGACCCAGCACGATGCCGATCAGCGTCAGCGGCACGGGTGTCAGGATCACCAGCGGGAGTTTGAAGCTGCCGAACTGGCCAACGACCAGCACATAGATCGCCAGCAAGGCCACCATGAAGGCGCCGCCCATATCGCGGAAAGTGACCCAGGTGATCTCCCATTCGCCATCCCACAGGATGGAGGGGTGGCTTTCATCCTGCGGCTGCCCATGCATCAGGATCTCGGGCTTGACCATGCCGCGGCCCGCCCAGTCATAGGCCTCCACCGCCTTGTCCACCGCCATCAACCCATAGATCGGCGCTTCATAGCGGCCCGCCATATCGGCCATGACCATGGTGGCCCCGCGCCCGTCGCGGCGGAAGATGGCCTGGCCGCCCGCCTCGCGGCGCAGATCGACCAGTTCGCCCAGCCCCAGCAACTGACCCGAGGGCGTGGCCGCCACCGGTGTTGCCGCCAGCACGCCGCTGGCCCGGCGCTGGCTCTGGTCCAGCCCGATCTCGACCGGCAGCGGATCGCGGCCCGGCCCTTGCGGCACATAGGTCAGCACTTGCTTGCCCATCAGCGCGCCGATGGAATCGAGCACCTGCCCCTCGCCAATGCCATAATGGTCGAGCTTGTCGCGGTCGGGCACCAGACGCAGCGTGGGGCGCGGCAGGCCAAAGGAATTGTCGGTATCGACGATGAAGGGCACCGATTTGAAGAGCTGCTCCAGCACCAGCGCCGTCTTTTGCCGCGTGGCTTCATCAGGCCCATAGACCTCGGCCAGCAGAGTGGCCAGCACGGGCGGGCCGGGCGGCGTTTCCACCACCTTGATAACCCCGCCCACCGGCAAAGTGATGGCGCGCAAACGCTGGCGCAGATCCACCGCGATGGCATGGCTCGAACGGCTACGCTCGTCCTTGGGGGCCAGCGTGACCATCACATCGCCCATCTCGGGCTGGGCACGCAAAAAGTAATGCCGCACCAGGCCGTTGAAGTTGAAGGGCGCCGCCGTGCCCGCATAGGCTTCCATCGCCGTCACCTCGGGGATCTGGCGGGCGATGGCGGCGGCTTGTTCCGCCACGCGGCCGGTCTGCTCCAGCGACGTGCCCGCAGGCATGTCGATGACCAGTTGCACCTCGCTCTTGTTGTCAAAGGGCAGCAGCTTCACCGTCACCGCCTTGAAATAGAACATCGAGCAGGCGACCAGCGTGGCCACACCGACGCCGATCAGAAAGCGCCGCGCGCTTTGGCGGGTGGCGATGACGCGGCTGGCATAGCGGGCATAGAGCACGCCGAGCCGGCCACCGCCCTCCTCGTCATGGCCATGCGCCAGCGTCTTGCGGGCAAAGCGGATCATCAGCCAGGGCGCGATGACCACCGCCACGAAGAAGGAAAACACCATCGCCGCCGAAGCATTGATCGGGATCGGCGCCATATAGGGCCCCATCAACCCCGACACGAAGAGCATCGGCAGCAAGGCTGCCACCACCGTCAGAGTGGCGATAATCGTGGGGTTGCCGACCTCGGCCACGGCCTCGATGGCGGCCTGCTGGCGGCTGCGACCATCCTTCATGCCCCAATGACGCGCGATGTTCTCGATCATCACGATGGCATCATCCACCAGAATGCCGATCGAGAAGATCAGCGCGAAGAGGCTGACCCGGTTGATCGAGAACCCCATGATGCGGCTGGCGAACATGGTGAGCATGATGGTGGTGGGAATGACGATGGCCGTCACCCCCGCCTCGCGCCAGCCGATGGCAAAGCCGATGAGGATGACGATGGAAACGGTTGCCAGCGCGAGATGAAAGATCAGCTCATTGGCCTTGTCATTGGCCGTCTCGCCATAATTGCGGGTGACGTTGACCGTAATGCTGGAGGGGATCAGCCCCCCTTTCAGCGCCTGCACCCGCGCGACCACCGCCTGCGACACATCCACCGCATTGGCCCCGTTGCGCTTGGCAATGGCAATGGAAACGGCAGGCCCCATCGACCAGCCCTGGCCATCGCGCGCCCAGCGCCAGCTATGGGCCTGATCCTGCGCCCCGCCCTGCTCGATCCGCGCCACATCGCCCAGCAGCACCGGCGCTCCGCCCGCCGAACGCACCGTCAGCCGGCGCAGCGCGTCAGCGCTGCCCAAAGGTGCCCCCGCCATGACGGCCAGCGCCTGCCCATCCTCTCGAACGGTGCCTGCCGGGAAGGAACGCCCTCCCTGACGCACCGCCTCCATGAGGCTGGAAAGCGGCACGCGCGCGGCGGCCAGCCTTGCCGGATCGGGAATGATGCGGATGACATCGCGTTGCCCCCCGGTGATGAAGGTGAGCCCCACGTCATCCACCTTGGCCACTTCGCCGCGCAGCTTGGTGGCCAGCGTATAGAGGCTGCGCTCGTCCCAGCCAGGGCCCCTGGGCGTCAGCGTCAGCACCACGATGGGCACATCGGAAATGCCGCGCACGGTGATCTGCGGAGGCAAAACGCCCGCCGGGATCTTGTCGATGTTGGCCTTGATCTTTTCATCGACGCGGGTGGCCGCCGCTTCCGGGTCCTGCCCCACGTTGAAGCGGGCGGTCACCATCACGCCATTGTCCTGCGCCTGGGTGTAGACATGCTCCACCCCGTCGATCGACTTGACGATCTGTTCGAGCGGCTTGCCCGCCAGTTCGACCGTATCGGCCGCCGAGAGCCCCGGCGCCGCGACGCGGATGTCCACCATGGGCACCTTGATCTGCGGCTCTTCCTCACGCGGAATGGTGATGGTGGCAATCAGCCCCACTAGAATGGCGGCCAGCAGGAAGAGCGGCGTCAGCGGCGAAGCAATCGTCGCGCGGGTGATGCGGCCGGAAATACCCAAATTCATCGCGTCGCTCCGACCAGCACATCACCGGCCGAAACGCCCGAGAGCAGTTCCACCTTGTCATCAGCGGCAGGCGCTGTCTGCACCGGCACGGTGCTGGCCGCCCCATCCTTGCCCAGCACATCGACATAATCGAGGCCATAGCGTGTGGTGACAAAGCTGCGCGGCACGACAAGCCCGCGATGAGTACCCGCAGCCAGGCTTGCACCCATGCGCCGACCGATCAGCGCGGCATCAAGCCCGGCCATGGCGACATCGGCGCTGACCTGCCCGGCCTGCACGGCGGGATAGATCCGCGTCACATGCCCCTCAGCCGTCATGCCATCCACGCGCACTCTGGCGCCGGCACGAACCCGGGCCGCCAGCGCTTCCGGCAGGTCGAGCCGCAGCACCACCGGGCCGGAGGTGACCACCGCCACCACCATGCCCGGCGCCACGGGCGATCCGGCAGGGACATCGGCGCGCAGCACGCGGCCATTGGCGGGGGCCACCACCAGCCCATTGCCCGCCACGGCCCGCACCGCAGATTGCTGCGCCCGCGCCGCCGCGATCTGCGCCTGCGCGGAACGTGCCCCGGCCTCGGCCTGATCGAGCTTTGCCTGGGCATAGACGCCATTGGCGGTGAGGAATTTGACCCGCGCCAGTTCAGCCCCGGCCTGCTGGGCCTGCGCGGCGGCGGCGGCGGCCTGCGCGCCATAGGCATTGGCCTGATAGGCCAGTTGCGTGTCGGTGATGCGCCCGATCACCTGTCCCTTGCGCACAGTATCACCCGCAAGCACCGACAGGGAGGTCAACACGCCGGGAATGCGTGCGATGACCTGCGCCTGATCCCGTGTGGTCACCTCGGCGGACACGCTTTGCCAGTCGGTCGTGTCGCTGGCCGCAAGGGTGAGGCGCGGACCGTTTGCGGTCACAGGCTTGTCCTGTGTCGCCTCCTGTCCGCCGCAAGCTGCCAGCGGCAAGGCCAGCATGACGATCAACCCCAAACCCTTGCGCATGGTTTTCTCCCGTCCCCTTGGCTGCAAGCCGATCAGCGCGCCACCGGCAGTCCGGCCGCCACCCAGGCGCCGAACCCTCCGGCCAGATGGGTATCCACCGCCGCTTGCGCCGCCGCGCAGGCATCGAGCGCCATGCCCGAACGCTTGCCGCCCTGACAGGCCAGCACCAGCACCTTGCCCGGATGGGCAGGCAGCGCGGCAGGCTGAAAGGTGGAAAGCGGCATGTTGATGGCCCCGGGAATATGGCCTGCGGCAAACTCGCCAGGCTCGCGCACATCGACGATCACCGCCTGATTCGCCCCGGCCATGGCCGAGAGCGTCCTGGCGTCGATCTCGTGGTGTTTTGCCGATTTCCCAAAACCGAAGATCATTCTGCTTCTCCCTGCGACGCATTGACACTGCCGCAAAATTCATATCTTGCTTATATTGCTATTTACGAATATTAGTCAAGCCTGTTTCAAGCAGGTCGCATGAGTCCTGACCGGCCTGCCCTGCACCATCGAGAGGGAGAAAACCCCATGTCCTTGCCGCGTATCGTCATTCTTGGCGCAGGCCTTGGCGGCACCATCGCCGCCTATGAAATCCGCGATGCCACCAAGGGCCGGGCCGAGGTGATGGTGGTCTCCGACAGCGAGGATTACTGGTTCGTGCCCTCCAACCCATGGGTGGCGGTGCGCTGGCGCGAGGCCGATGCGATCCGCGTCCATCTTCCCCCGGTGATGGCCAAGAAAGGCATCGGCTTTACCGGCGCGGGCTGCGCGCGGGTGCATCCGGCGGAAAACAGGCTGGATCTGGCCGATGGCACCAGCCTTTCCTATGACTATCTGGTCATCTCCACCGGCCCTGACCTTGCCTTTGACGAGATCGCGGGTCTGGGCCCCGATGGCCACACCGTGTCGGTGTGCCGCACCGACCACGCCACGCAGGCTGCCGACCGCTTCGACGCCTTTTGCCAGAACCCCGGCCCCATCGTGGTGGGCGCGGTGCAGGGTGCCTCCTGCTTTGGCCCGGCCTATGAATTCGCGCTGATCCTCGACACCGAACTGCGCCGCCGCAAGATCCGCGACGCCGTGCCGATGACCTTCGTCACGCCGGAACCCTATATCGGCCACCTGGGACTGGATGGGGTGGGTGATACCAAGGGCCTGCTCGAAAGCGAGATGCGCAATCGCCACATCAAATGGGTGACCAATGCGCGCGTCACCTCGGTCGAGGCGGGGATGATGCATGTCGAGGAACTGGACGAGGACTCGAAGGTCAAAAAGACCCATGATCTGCCCTTCGGCTATTCGATGATGTTGCCCGCCTTTCGCGGCATCAAGGCGGTGCATGGCATCGAAGGGCTGACCAACCCGCGCGGCTTCATTCTGGCCGACAAGCACCAGCGCAATCCCACGTTCCGCAATGTCTATTCGCTGGGTGTCTGCGTCGCCATTCCCCCCATCGGGCCGACGCCGGTGCCGGTCGGCGTGCCCAAGACCGGCTTCATGATCGAGAGCATGGTGACCGCCGTGGCGCACAACCTTGCCGCCCAGATCGACGGGCAAGAGCCCAACGAAATCCCCTCGTGGAACGCGGTGTGTCTCGCCGATTTCGGTGATGGCGGCGTGGCTTTTGTCGCCCAGCCGCAATTGCCGCCGCGCAACGTCAACTGGTCCGCGCAGGGCAAATGGGTGCATCTGGCCAAGGTCGGTTTCGAGAAATATTTCCTCCGCAAGGTGCGCAGCGGCACCAGCGAGCCGCTTTACGAAAAGCTCGCACTCCAGATGCTGGGCATCAACAAACTCAAGGCAACGCAGAAGGGAGAGGCATGATGACACTCGACACCGCCGTGATGCGCTTTGCCGGCACCGTGGTGCTGGGCAGCGCGCTGGCAGCTCATTTCATCCACCCCGCATGGATTTACCTGACGATGTTTGCCGGGGCCAACATGATCCAGGCCAGCTTCACCGGCTTTTGCCCGGCCGCCATGGTGTTCAAGGCGCTGGGCGCCCGGCCCGGCCGCACCTTCGAATAGGAATGGCCCCGATGCGCGCTGCCCGCCGCCTTCTTGCTCTGGCCCTGCCGCTGTGCCTGCCCGCCACCATGGCGCAGGCGCATGATCTGGCCACCACCATCGCCGACGCGCTGGCCCATGCCCCCGAGCTGGCCGAAGCGCAATCGGGCGAGGCGGCGGCCCGCGCGCGTTTCGATGCGGCGCGTGCGCAAGGCCATCCGCTGGTGGCGGTGGAAGGCGAGATCGGCACCGGCCAGATCGACAATGGCGGCTTCTTCGGCTTCAACGCCCGCGCCACCACGCCGCTGGCGCTGAAGGCCGGGGTGGAGATGCCGCTCTATGCCGGTGGCCGGGTGGCTGCCGCCATGGATCAGGCGCGCGGCGGGGTGGGTATGGCGCAGCTGGGGCTGGCCGATGCGCGGGCGCGCATCATGGTCGGCGCGGTGGCCGCCTATGCCGAAGTGCTGACCGCGCGGCGGATCGAGGCACGCTATGACCAGTTGCTGGGTGAACTCACCGAGGTCGAGCGACAGGCACACCTGCGCTTCAAGGCGGGCGAGATCCCTGCGTCCGACCTGGCCAGCGCCACCGCGCGCCGGGCCGAGGGCGAGGCTGGCCGGGCGCAGGCCCAGGGGCGCCGCATCACCGCCGAGGCGCAATACCGTCGCCTAACCGGCCATGACGCAGGCGCGCTGGCGCCCCTGCCCCCGCCGCCGCCCACCCCGACCACGCTGGAAGAGGCGATCGACGGGGCGCATCAGAACAATCCCGTGCTGGCCCAGGCGGAAAAGGGCGTGGACATCGCCCGCGCTGGCGTTCGCGCGGCCAAGGCCGAAAGCCTGCCCACCATCGGCGCCTATGCCGAGGCGACCCGCACCCGCGACCAGTTCTTCCCCGATTACCGCGCCGATGCCGTGGCTGTGGGCATTCGCGGCCGCTGGACACTTTGGGCGGGCGGGCGCACCTCCGCCAAAATCCACGAGGCGGACGCCAATCTCGACGGCAGCGAGGCCCGCGCCCGCGATGCGCGCGACCAGATCGACACGGCGGTCATCTCGGCCTGGACAGGCCTGTCCACCGCCCGGCGCATGGCCGAGGCCAGCAGCGCCCGCAGCGCGGCGGCGCAGGAAGCGCTGCGCTCGACACGGCTGGAGGCCAAGGTCGGGGCCAAGCCCACCCTCGCCGTGCTGGATGCCGAGCGTGAGGCGGTCACCGCGCAGGCCGCGCAGATCGAGGCCGAGGGCCAGAGCCTAGTCGCGGCATGGCAGCTCGATGCGCTGACCGGCACGCTCGACCGCTAGGCCAGGGCCAAGGGATCCGAATGACACGCGCCGCCGCCCTCCTGCACCGAGGGTGGCGGCTTTTTTGCAAAGGAAGCATGTGATGAACAAGGACTGGCCGCAGATGACCAAGGATCTCTCAGGCGCGATCAAGGAGGTCCGCCTGGGTGCGCCCGAGGTGATGAAGGCCTTTTCCGCCATGGCCAGCGCCGCCACCAGCGAAGGCACGCTGGATGGGCGCACCAAGGAGCTGATCGCTCTGGCCATTGCCGTGGCGATCCGCTGCGATGGCTGCGTGGCCTTTCATGCCAAGGCCGCAGTGGAGAAAGGCGCCACGCGCGAGGAGGTGATGGAGACGATGGGCATGGCGCTTTACATGGGCGCCGGGCCAAGCCTGATGTATGCGGCGCAGGCCGTGGAGGCCTATGACCAGTTCGCCGCGCCAGACTGATCGTGCATTGCCTACTTCACAACGAATTTGTCCGCTTCACAACAAAACCCCCGCAGACCCGGTAAAAGGGCTGTGGGGGTTTTGCCGTGTGGCCATCCGGGCCAAGGCGGTCATGGGGAAGGCATGACCGCTTCGCTCCCGAATGGCGCGCAACCCATGGCTACACGGCCGGATCATCATCGATGGGCGAGTTGAACTCATGCCACAGGCCATTGATGATGCCGAAGCCCACCGCCAGCCCCAGCCCTAAAATCCATGAAAAATACCACATGGGGCGTCTCCTTGTTCAGTAGAAGTCGGGGTTGGAGCGGACCTCGCCCAGCGTGATGCGGCCCGAGAGCATCTTCATCACCCAGGCGGTGTAGATCAGCACCACCGGCAGGAACACGCAGGTCACGATCAGCATGATGAACAGCGTGAGATGGCTGGAGGAGGCATTCCACACCGTCAGGCTGGAGCGCGGATCGATCGAGGACGGCAGGATGAAGGGGAACATCGAGAGACCCACCGTGGCGATGATCCCCTTGATGGCCGCCGCGCTGCCGGCAAGATTGAGCCAGCCGCGCCGCGTGGCGATGCCCGCCATGGCCACCAGCGGCCCGGCCAGACCGGCAATGGGCGCGATCAACATCCAGGGATGCGCGCCGTAATTGGCCAGCCAGCCACCCGGCGCACTGATGCTGGCCGACATCAGCGGATTGGACGGGCCACCGGCATCGACCACGCCGTCCAGCCGCATACCCATGGCGCCCTTGGCGATCATCACCCCGCCCAGCGCGAAAAGCACGATGGTGGCGACAGCTGCCCAGCGGCCATAGCGGCGGGCGCGGTCCAGCACCGGCCCATCCTCGATCTTGACCGCCAGCCAGGCCGCGCCATGCATCGCCAGCATCGCGACCGACAGCAGGCCGGCGAGCAGGCTGAAGGGCGTGAAGAGACCCAGCAGGCTGCCCTCATAGGTCATGCGCAGATCGCTATCGAAGCGGAAGGGCGCGCCCGTCAGCACATTGCCCACCGCCACGCCGAAGACCAGCGCCGGCACGAACCCACCCACGAAGAGCGCCATGTCCCAACGCGCGCGCCAGGCCGGATCGGCATGTTTGGAGCGGTATTTGAACGAGACCGGCCGCAGGATCAGCGAGGCCAGCACCAGGAACATGGCAAGGTAGAAGCCGGAAAAGCTGACCGCATAGACAAAGGGCCATGCGGCAAAGATTGCCCCGCCGCCCAGGATCAGCCACACCTGATGGCCTTCCCAATGCGGCGCGATGGCGTTGATCACCAGACGGCGCTCGTCATCCTTGCGCGCCACGAAAGGCAGCAGCGCGCCCACACCCAGATCATAGCCGTCAGTCAGGGCAAAGCCGATCAGCAGCACGCCCAGCAGCACCCACCAGATCAGGCGCAGCGTTTCATAATCGAGAGGAATATGCATCGCCTCTGCTCCCTTATTCGGCGGGCAGCGGGGCAAAGCCCGCAGTGCTGACCGGTTCGTCATGATGCTCGATCGGCCCCTTGCGGATCGCGGCGAGCATCAGCCGCACCTCGATCACCGCCAGCGTGCCATAAAGCGCGGTGAAGCCGATGATGGTCGTCCAGATCTGCGGCACCGTCAGCGAAGACGCGCCAAGGAAGGTGGGCAACACGCCATCCACCGCCCAAGGCTGGCGCCCGATTTCGGCCAGCACCCAGCCAAATTCGATGGCGACCCACGGCAGGGGCGTGACGAACAAGGCCAGCTTGAGGAACCAGCGCTTCCTGAACTGGCAGGCCGAGGCGCAATAGAAGGCCATGCCGAAGAAGGCGATGAAGCCAAAGCCCAGCCCCGCCATGAAGCGGAACAGATAGAACATCACCGGCACGTTGGGCACGGTGCTCCAGGCCGCTTTGGTGATCGTGGCCTCATCGGCCTGGCGCGGGTCGGCGACATAACGTTTCAGCAGCAAGGCAAAACCGATGTCGCGCTTGTGCGTTTCAAAGGCGGTCATGGCAGCAGTATCAGCGCGGTTGGTCTTGAGCTTTTCCACCGCATCATAGGCGATGATGCCGCTGTGAATGCGCTCGTCAGCCTTCAGCACGAGATTTTCGATGCCATCGATCTGGCCGGTCAGGCTGCGCGTGCCGATCAACCCCATCACATAGGGCACCTTGATGGCATAATGGGTGGTGCGCGCCGCCACATCGGGCAGGCCCACCAGCGTGATGGAGGCGGGCGCGGGTTCGGTTTCCCACATCGCCTCGATGGAGGCCAGCTTCATCTTCTGGTTGTCGGTCAGCGCATAGCCGCTCTCATCGCCCAGCACCACGACCGAGAGGGCCGAAGCCAGACCAAAGGCGGAGGCCACCATCATCGAGCGGCGCGCCACATTGGTCCATTTGCCGCGCAGCAGATAATAGGCCGAAACGCCCATCACGAAGGTGGCGGCGCAAACATAGCCCGCGCTGACGGTATGGACGAATTTGGCCTGTGCCACCGGGTTGAACAGCACGGCGGAGAAATCCGTCACCTCCATGCGCATGGTGGCCGGGTTGAAGGTCGCGCCGGTGGGGTTCTGCATCCAGCCATTGGCGACGAGTATCCACAAGGCCGACAGATTGGTGCCCAGCGCGACGAGAAAGGTGACCAGCAGATGCTGGCGGCGGCTCATCCGGTCCCAGCCGAAGAACATCACACCCACCATCGTGGCTTCGAGGAAGAAGGCCATCAGCCCCTCGATCGCCAGCGGGGCGCCGAAAATGTCGCCCACGTAATGCGCGTAATAGGCCCAGTTGGTGCCAAACTCGAACTCCATTGTCAGGCCCGTTGCCACACCCAGCACGAAGTTGATGCCGAAAAGCTTGCCCCAGAAACGCGTCACCACCCGCCAGATCGGCCTTTTGGTGATGACATAGACGCTCTCCATGATAACGAGCATGAAGGAGAGGCCAAGCGTCAGAGGGACAAAGAGAAAATGATACATCGCTGTCAGCGCGAACTGCAGCCGGGATAATTCTATGACCGCCATATCCATCGGGCATGTTCCCTTGAACGGCGCGCCCGAAGGCGCCAGGAAAGGCAAGTGACAAGCCCGGAACGGCGCCCACCGCTTGCCAATGGCATGATATTCTAATATGCGAACAATCTAATATGATCAAGCCCCCCGCCTCGTTGCTGCCCCCGACCAAAGTCGATGCCCGTGCCGCCCTGTGGTGGCTGGGCGACAGCCTTGGCGCCATTGCTCTGGCCGGCGGTATCGCGCTGGCGGTGGAGAGCCATGCCTCTAACGGGCATGCTAACGCTCTGTCTTTGATGCTGATCATAACAGGCGGATGTTTCAGGGCAATGTCGATCCTGCGCGCGGGCGTGGCAGGGCAAGCCGCCGCGCAGAGGCTGCAAGCCATGCTGCGCCGGGCGCTGCATGCGCCCCTGCTGCGCAGCCGCACGGCGCGCGGGCAACTGGTGGGTGAGGATATGCATCTGGCGGTCGATGCTGTTGCTCACGTCGAAGGGCTGGCCGCCACCTTCCTGCCGCTGCGCATGGCCAGCAGCCTTTCACCCTTGCTGGTGGCGCTGGCGGTCGCACCGGCAAGCTGGGTGATCAGCCTGATCCTGCTGGCCACGCTGGTGCCTTTCATCCTGGCCATGGCGCTGGCCGGCGGCGCGGCGGCGCGGCAGGCGGCGGCCCAGCATCAGGCGCTCAGCCGCTTGTCGGGCCTGTTCGTCGACCGGCTGCGCGCGCTGCCCATGGTGCTGTCCTTCGCCGCCGAGGAGCGCGTCACCCGCCATCTGGGCGGCGCCGCGCGCGATGTCGCCCGACGCACCATGGCGGTGCTGGGCATCGCCTTTGCCTCCAGCGCCATTCTCGAATTCTTCGCCGCGCTCTCGGTGGCGCTGGTGGCGGTCTATTGCGGCTTTTCCCTGCTCGGGCTGCTCCCCTTCCCCGCGCCCGAACATCTGACGTTGCCGCGCGCCTTTTACGCGCTGGCGCTGGCGCACGAATTCTATCTGGCCATGCGCCGCCTCGCCGCTGCCTATCACGACAAGCAACAGGGCGAGGCCGCCATGGCCGCCATGGCCAGCCAGCTCGCAACGATTGCCCCGCCACCTGAGTCCGCAGCCCTGCCGCATGTCTGGCAGGGGCGCGATGTGGTGCTGACCCATGGCGATGGCACGAAGGTCGGCCCGCTGAGCTGGTGTTGGAAGGGGCCCGGCCTGCATATTCTGTCGGGCCCGACGGGATCGGGCAAGAGTTCGCTGCTGCTGGCCCTCATCGGCCATGTCGCCGTGGGTGCGGGGACGATCAGCGCCGACGGGATGCCTTTCGTGCCCGGATCGCTCAACGGACAGATCGGCTGGGCCGGGCAAAGCGTGGCACTAATTCCGGGCACCATGCGTGCCAATCTCGTGCCAGATCCGGCGCAGGAAAAGCCCATGGACGCGGCGGTTGAAACCATGCTGGGCCGCCTCGGCCTGGATGCCATGCTGGCAGCGCGGGGCGGGCTCGACGCGATGATCGACCATCGCGGATCAGGCCTGTCGGGCGGCGAGCGGCGGCGCATCGGTCTTGCCCGGGCCTTTCTGTCCGCCCGGCCGCTGCTGCTGCTCGACGAGCCGACCGCCGATCTGGACGAGCATACAGCCAGAGAGGTGCGCGCCGCACTGGCCGACATGGCGCGAACCCGCATGGTCATTGCCGCCAGTCATGATGCGGCGCTGATCGCCATGGCCAGCTCGGTCTGCGAGGTGGCGGCATGATTGCCCTGTTGCGCGAGGCCGTTGCAGGCCAGAAAACCACCATGCGGCTGGGCATGGCCTGCGCGGTTCTGGCGGCGCTTTCGGCGGTGGGGCTCCTGGCGCTGTCGGGATGGTTTCTGGTTGGCGCAGCCATCGCGGGCCTTGCCGGGCCGCTGGCGGTATCGGGGTTCAACTATCTGCTGCCCAGTGCCGCCATCCGTGCCGCCGCCATCACCCGCACCGGCACGCGCTATGGCGAGAGGATGCTGGGGCACCGGGCCGCGCTCTTCGCGCTGGCACAGTTGCGCATGGTGCTCTTCGGCCGCGTGGCCGCCAAGGCACTGGCCGGGCAGGCCCCCGGGCGCAGCGGCGCCATCGCCAACCAGTTGGGCAAGGATGTCGATGCACTGGAGGATGCGGTCATCCGAAAGGTGTCGCGCGCCGGGGCATGGAGCGCCGGAGTGGCAGGCTTTCTTGCCGCGCTGGCGAGCGGATGGCGCGCGGGGCTGGTGCTGATCGTCGCGCTTGTTCTCATGCGCGTGGCGGCGCGGACCATGGCCGCGCGCCTGCTGCCGGAGCCACTGGATCGGGCAGCGGCGGCCCATGCCGCGCTGCAGGCCGACTATACCGACATGGCCGGCCCCAGCGCCGACATTGCCATCTATGGGCTTGCCGAGGAGATCGCCGGAGCGCTGGCCCGCGAGGCGCTGGCCCATGACGCCGCCCGCATGGAGCTTGCCCGTGCCCAGGGGATGATCACAGCCGTCCAGACGATCATCGCCATCACCGCCACGGCCTTGCTGGCAATGGTCGCGCAGGCGTCACCGCCAATCGTGGCGCTGGGGCTGCTGGGCAGCATGGCCGCGCTCGAGGGATGGAGCGCGCTGGCTCACACCGACATGCGCGGGCATGATCTGGCACGGGCGCAATCCCATCTTGCCAGCATCACCGATGAGGCCGCGACACCGGGACCAGGCGAGGTCATGCTCGCCCTTCCGCCCGCCCTGACCCTGTGCGGACAGGACATTCCCCCCGGCAGCCGCGTGCAATTGCGCGGCCCATCGGGCGCGGGCAAGACGCGGTTGATCGAGACGCTGATCGGTCTGCGGCAGGATGCCCCCCAGTCCCTGGCGGTCGCGGGGCTTGACCCGCGCCGGATCGGCATGGCCGCGCTGCGTCCGGCCTTTGCCCTGGCCGCGCAGGATGCGCCGTTGATGGCGGGCAGCGTGGCCGACAATCTGCTGCTGGCCCGGACGGGGCTCGATGAGGACGCCTTGTCGGAGGCACTTCGTGTGGCCTGCGTCGATGATGTCGTGCGCGCGTTGCCCGATGGGCTGCACCAATGGCTGGGCGGTGATGGCGCCAGGCTGTCGGGCGGCCAGCGGCGGCGCATCGCGCTCGCCCGCGCGCTGCTGGCGGGCAAACCCTGGCTGGTGCTCGACGAGCCAAGCGAAGGGCTTGATGCAGCCACCGAGGCGCGGCTCAGAGACAGTCTGGCCCAATGGCTGGCGCGCACTGGCACCGGCCTGCTGCTGATCACCCACCGGCCTGCCATCGCGGATTTGGCCGACCGGGCGATTGATGTTTGACCGATGGTCAGAATGACGCTGCGGGAACCGACCTAGAAACATCTACGCGGCGCTAACCAATTGGCAGCGGATTGTCCTTACATAGGCCGGCAGAAGTTTGATTCTGGGAGTTCAGGTGAATGTCGCTGGTGCATGCGGCCGATGGAAAGTCGGACACGATCCGTTTTGCCGCAAAGTCGCGCGTCATTTTCCTGATCGAGGATTCCGAAGCCCTGGGCCGCCTGCTGATGCACCGCATCGCGCAGCAGACCGATGTCGAGGTCAAATGGTTCAAGACCTATCGTGAGGCGCAAAGCGCGCTGAACGGGCAAAGGCCGGCGCTGGCCGTCAGCCGTCTTTCACTGCCCGATGCCATCCATGGCGAAATCCTGGAATTGCTGGCCGGGCATGAAGTGCCCGTCATCCTGTGCACCGCCACGCTCAACCGGGCGGTGCGCGACCGCTTTGCCGCCAACATCGTCGACTATTTCCTGCTCGATGCGCAATCGACGCTCGATTCCATCGTTTCGACGGTGGTGCGTTTTACCCAGACTGTGGCCCCGCCGGTGCTGGTGGTCGATGATTCCGCGACCGGCCGCACGGTGCTGGTCGACCTGCTCAACCGGCAGAACTATCGCACCTTCGAGGCCGCCTCGGGCAAGGAAGCCCTGAAGCTGCTGGCCACCCATCCCGATATTCAGCTTGTCATCACCGATTATCATATGGCCGACATGGACGGGCATATGCTGACGCAGGAGATCCGCACGCGCTTTGCCCCGGATCGTATCCGCGTCATCGGCATTTCCTCCTCCAGCGATCCTTTCCTCTCCGCCTCCTTCCTGAAGGCGGGGGCCTCGGACTTCGTCTATCGCCCCTTCATCGCCGAGGAGGTGCAATACCGCATCCAGAGCAATCTGCAGACGCTCGAACAGATGCGCAACCTGCGCTTCATGGCCGAGCGCGATCCGCTGACCGGCCTGTACAACCGCCGCGCCTTTTTCGAGCAGGCCTATACCATCCTTGACGAACTGTGCGGCCAGGCCGACGGCGAAGGCACTGTCGCCATTCTCGACATCGATCACTTCAAGCGGGTGAACGACAATTACGGCCATGACGCCGGAGACAAGGTGATCAAGGCCGTCGCCAGAATGCTGGCCGACCATTGCCAGGACGGGACAACCACCATCGCCCGCTTTGGCGGGGAAGAATTCGTGCTCCTGTTCAAGGGATTGCCTTACAAGGCGGTGCAGGCACGCTGCGAGGAGATCCGCGCCACCATCGCAAAGCTGGCCATCCCTTATGACAGCAGTGCGATCAACCTGACCGTTTCGATCGGCGCGGCCATCCTGCAATTGGGCGAAGGCATCGACAACAACCTCAATGCCGCCGACCAGATGCTCTATATGGCCAAGAACGGCGGGCGCAACCGCCTGGTCTATGACGCCGTCTTCTGCGAAAACTGAGCAGGCCTGCATCGGATCTGACACCTCCCCCCTGCGGGCGCGGGCAGGGAGGGACAGCGGCCCGACGCAACATGAGTATTTACGCTCATGACAACCAAAGCCATCCGTTACGGCCATTGACTATAAGAGCCACTGAATATCATTGCTGAGCGGCAGGTGGTTCATGATCAAGGATCAGGCACGCGTTGGTGCCAATATACTCATTGCCCTGGTTGTAACAGCGATTGTCGTCTCGACTTTCGTGGTGATGCAGATCCGCTTTGGCGGCCCGATCTTTCAAAAATACGCGCTGCAGGACGAGCTGGTCGCCGATATTCTGCCGCCCCCCGAATATATGGTCGAACCTTATCTCGAAGCCAGCCTGCTGCTGATCCAACCTGACAAGCTGGGCGAAAAGACCGCCTATCTGGCCCAGATGCGCAAGGACTATGAAGCGCGCAAGGTCTATTGGGCCACAGCACCGCTGCCCAGGGACCAGCGCGATGTGCTGACCCAATGCGAGACCTTCTCCGACCAGTTCTGGAAAACGATCGAGGACAGCTATCTGCCGGCCCTGCGCGCCGGTCGGCTTGATGAAGCGCGGCGCATTCATGACACCATCCTCTCGCAGGACTATGCCTCGCAGCATCAGGCGGTGCTCCGGCTGGTCGCGCTTTCCAATGAATTCAAATCCCGCGAGCAGAGCGGCGATGCCATCACTGTCGAGGTTGCGCTGGGCGTCGTGGCCCTGCTGGCGCTGCTGGTCGTGATGGCCATGTGGCTGGCACGTCGCCGCATCGAAAGCCATATCGTTACCCCCCTTGGAGAGACGGCGCAGGACATGCGTCTGATGGCGGCAGGCCATTATGATGGCGACATCAAGGGGCTGGAACGCCGCGACGAGATCGGCATCATGGCGCAGGCCATGGCGGTCTTCCGCGACGCCGGCATCGCCAGGCTGAAAGCCGAGCAGGACCAGCGTCAGGTGGTCACCGAGCTGACCACGGGTCTTGCCAGGCTGGCCGACAAGGATCTGGAATATCGCATCCATGATGCTTTCGCGCCGGACTATGACTCGCTCAGGCTCGACTACAACCGCGCGCTCGATTCGCTGATGGAGGCAATCGGCTCGGTGCGCGTGGGGGCCACCGCCTTGATGCGCTCGATCGACGAGATCCGCGTGGGCTCGGAAGATCTGGCCCGGCGCAACGAAATTCAGGCCGGCAGCCTTGAGGAAACCGCCGCTTCGCTCAGCGAGGTCGCCCAGACGGTCGAAGGTTCAGCAGCCAATGCCGTGGCCCTGCGCACGACCGCCCAGCAAGCTCATCAGGAGGCCACCCAGGGCGGCGAAGTCGTCAGCCGCGCAATCTCGGCCATGGCCAGCATCGCGCAATCCTCCAGCCAGATCAGCCAGATCATCAATGTCATCGACGGCATCGCCTTCCAGACCAACCTGCTGGCGCTCAATGCCGGGGTCGAGGCGGCCCGCGCCGGGGATGCGGGCAAGGGCTTTGCCGTCGTTGCCAGCGAAGTGCGTGCCCTTGCCCAGCGCAGCGCCGACGCGGCCCGCGACATCAAGGAACTGATCAGCAATTCCACCGCGCAGGTGTCGAGCGGCGTCAAGCTGGTCGATGAAACCGGCGATCGTCTGGGCGGCATTGTCGATCAGGTGGGCAAAATCGCCGGGCTGATCGAGGAAATCGCCAGTTCCAGCGAGCGGCAGGCAGTCAGCGTTCAGCATGTCAACGCTGCGGTGGGCGACATGGACCGCATGACCCAGCAGAACGCGGCCATGGTCGAACAATCGCATGCCGCCACGCGCAGCCTGTCGGAAGAGGCCACGCGCCTGTCCGAACTGATGTCGGCGTTCCGCTCGCGCAACCGCATGCTGCGCCCGGACTATGTGAGCAACCCGGAAACCATGCGGCGACAGACCGCCGTGGAACGGGGAGCGTCCATGCCCGCCGCCGCGCCAAAGGCAAGAGAGCAGTCCTCCACCCCACCCCGCTCCATCGCGCGGCCGGCCCAGACCTCGGGCAATCTTGCCCTCTCGGCCGACAATGAGGAGTGGTCCGACTTCTGACCCGGCGCGGCTCGGCGCGCTACTCCGCCGCCTCCCGGCTTTCCTCCAGCATCATGGCAAGCTGTTCGACCTGCAGATGCTGGGGATTGGCGGCGCGCATGGCCGCACGGGCCAGCGGCTTGATCGTCACGCTTTCCGCGCTGGCGCTGTCTCCATAGCAAAAGACGTCGATCACGCTGTCGAGGTTCTCATAGACCACCGCCCGCTTTTCCGAAGGGGCGGCGATCACGATCTGCAGGCCGATGATCACGTAATAGGGCACCTGACGCTCGGCCCCGCTGGCCGTGCCCTTGCGCCGCTCATAACTCACCTGACGGCCCGAGGTCTGGTCCACCATCCGCAGGTCAAAGGTGAAGTCGTTGCGGTAATCCTGCCAGACGCTGAAATCGAGCGTGTCATCGCTGAGCAGCCGCGCGATGAGGAACACGCGCAGGATTTCCAGCGCGCGCGGCGTGCTGCGGGTCAACCAGAATGGCCTCTCGGCCGCGACCGGGCAGGGCCTCGGCAGCCTCGCGCCAGTCGGCATCGGTGTTTTCTGCGACCTGACACAGGACGCGCGGGCTCATCCCCTCGGCGGCCAGAACCGCCATCATGCGGCGGGTGCGTTCATCCAGCAGCACCTGCCCGGCGCGCGCGCAAAGCGCCTTGCCCTGCGCCCCGTATCGGCTAGACAAAGGGACAGGAACAGGAGTTTACGGCTATGATCTCGCCTCAAGCCCGAATTGGTTTCGCCCTGCTCGCCGGCAGCATGATGATGTCCCCCGCGGCCATTGCCGCCCCTGTGGCCAAGACCGATGTGGCAGCAGCTGTTGCCGACCCCAGCCGCCCGGCCGAAGACCGCGCCATGGACGAAGCGCGCCACCCGGCGGACATTCTCGCCTTCCTCAAGCTCAAGCCGGGGGAGACAGTGGCCGACATCTGGCCGGGCGACTATTGGGACCGCCTGTTCTCCGATGTCGTGGGGCCGCATGGAACGGTTTATGCCGTCCATCTGCCGCAGGCCGACAAGGTGGAGAAGATCGCGACCCCGCCCAATGGCGCCAAGCCGCTGGCCGGGCATCCCAATGTCATCGCCATCACCACCGAACCCACCGACATGGCCCTGCCCGCCAAGGCCGACGTGATCTGGATCCGCCAGAATTATCATGACCTTTACGATCCCTTCATGGGTCCGGTCGATGTCGCCAAATTCAACAAGGCGGTCTATCGCGCTCTCAAGCCGGGCGGGCGTTTCGTAATCGTGGACCATGTTGCGCCCGCTGGCTCGAAGCTGGCCGCGACCAACACCACCCACCGCATCGACCCGGCGGTGGTCAAGGCCGACATGGCCGCGGCAGGCTTCACCTTCGTGGGTGAAAGCAAGGTGCTGCACAATCCGGCCGACACCCACGTATCGAGCGTGTTCGACAAGGCGATCCGTGGCCACACCGACCAGTTCATCTATGTGTTCCAGCGGAAATAGCCTGCGCCAGGGCAGCCCCGCAGCCGATGGGCCAGCGGCCTGACCCGGGGCTGATCGCTTGAGCGCCTACCGTCTGGATTGCCCGGCCGCGGACATTGCCAAGGCCCTGCGCGCCGATCAGGCCGGTGACGTGTGGAGCGGCGGCGAGGTCGTGCCGGGCGGCTATGCGCCCGTGATCATCGCCGGAAAGGGTGGCACCCGCATGATGGCCCCGCGTCAGTGGGGTGTGCCGCCCCCGCCCCGGGGCGCTTTCGTCGTGCCCTTTCTGCGCAATCCCGACAGCCCTTTCTGGATCGGCACGCTGCGCCATACGCAGTTCCGCTGTCTGGTGCCCATGACGCATATCCGCCGGGGCAAGGCATGGCTGGCCTATCCCGGTGAGGCACTGGTGGCCTGCGCCGGCATCTGGCGTGATTCCGAAGTCCCCAGCTTTGCGATTGTCACCGCCGGCACTGGCCCTGCCCTGCCGGTCGTCCTGTCTCCGGCGGATTTCGATGTCTGGCTCCGCGCCGATATCAAGCTGGCCCGCCGCCTCATCACCGGCGAGGCCGATCTGCCATGACCTATGAGGTTGGATCCAGCCTCGCCACCCGGCATCAGGCGAGCGGAAACAGGGCATGCAGCCGGGCCTCATAAGCCGCGACCTGACGGGGGGCATTCGGGTCCAGCCCGGCCAGAAAGCGGCGGGCCGTAACGGCATAGCTGGCCAGATTGTCATCATGGTGCCGCAGCGCCGCCAGCAGGCACTGCGCGCCCTCCTCCGGGTCCATATCGCCATAGCGATAGCCGCAATCCGCCAGAAAGGCGCTGTTATGGATCAGCGGAAAACCGCCATGCAGCGCCTCGTCATGGCGATAGCTATGCGTGCTGCCCCAATGGTGGCTGACCAGAGCATCGGCGCGTGCGCCCAGCACGGCAATGGGCGCGGCGGCGTCGAGAAACACCGCCCTACCCTGCCGCACAAGCTCGAGGCTATGGGCGAAATGGTTGAAATGCGGGCTTTGCACCAGCGCCTGCGCATGGGAGATGGTTACGCCCGCGATGGCGTCGGGCCGGCGACGAAAGGCCTCGTCGCACAGGATCAGCGGCAGGTGGCAGGCCGCAACGCTCGACAGATTGGGTTCCATGACAGCCAGCCGCCACGCCTTGCGCTCCGGCCGATAATGCCAGTCCGCCCCCATCAGTGCCGCCGCATGGTCCAGCGGCGCCGGGCTCCACAGATGCGGCACGACATGGACCAGCGCCAGCCCCGTGTAATGGTGATAGCTGCCGCTGCTGGCGGCATGGGCGGGCCAGACCCAGATCTCGCGATAGGCATTGGGGGCAGGCAAGGCGCCGATGGGTCGGTTAAAGATCATGCTCTCGCCATCGGCGATGAGATCGCTTGAAAGCCGCTGCGACACCAGAACGCCGCCCCTTGCGGTGAAGTGCGTGGCCCATGCCTCAGGCAGGCGCAGGCCGATCTCGATGACCAGATCGAGCTGTCCAATCGCCTCGCTGCGGCTGATCACCGGCAGGGGCGCCTGCCCGCCCGCCATCGCCATGTCAGGCTCCGTACCCGCCGCGCCATCGAAAGCAACGCAGCGCGCGACCCGCGGTGAATGGGACAGCACCATGCCCAGGAAGGTGGCGGCAAGAAGGGCATCGCCCTGCCACAGCCCCGGCGCCCCCTCGCCCAGATCGAGCGCGATACCGATGTTGAGCTGCTCGTTCATGCTTCCGGCTCCGCCCCCATCAATTGGGAAAGGCGCCGCGCATAGGCCTGCTGATTGGCCTCGTCAGCCGGGGACAGCGAAGCCATCAGGCGGCGACCCCGCGCTTCATGCCCGGCCAGATCGCGGTCATGCTCGGCGAAGGCCCGGCGCAGCGCCGCCACGCCAGAGGCAATGTCGTTCCCATCATAGGCATAACCGACATCGGCAAAAGGCGGGGCATTGTGGATGAGCGGATAATTGCCGTAAAGCACGTCAAGGTAGAGGTAATTCTGCGACCAGTCGATCTGGTGGCAGACTGCCAGATTGGCCATTTCCCCCAGTACATTGCCGACAAACTGCCGCCCCGCCAGCGCAACCTTGCCCGCGCGATGGAGATGCGAACTGCCGACCAGCGCTACAAAGGCGGCGCGATCGAGCATATGGCTGGTGTTGAGAAAGCTGAGCTGCCCGATGCTGCCCGGCGCCAGCTTTTCCAGTGTTTCGCAGATGAGGAAGGGGATCGTGCCCATCTTGCCCGGCGAGATGTTGGGCTCGAAAATGGCGGGGCGCAGGCCATGCGCCAGCATACCCTCGCGGTAGCCATAGGTGATGCCCCGCGCCGCCAGATCCGCCAGCTTGCGCTCCAGAAACACTGGTGACCAGAGATAGGGCACCTCGCGCACGGGGCAGCGGTAGAGGCTGCGCATCATGGCGGCAAAGGCTCGGTCCTTGGGCAGTAGCCAGATCTCGTCGCAGCGGCCGACCGGCGGGAAGTAATCGTTGCGATGAAACACCCCCGGTTCGACGAGATCGAGATAGGGCTGGCCGCAATTGAGAAAGACCGCCTTGCCCCCCTGCGCGCGAAATTGCCCGAGCCATGCCAGATCCAGCGCGCCCGACATCTCGATGGCAAGGTCACAGGCCGCCATCGCTTCACGCGGGGACAGCATGGCAAAACGCGCGCCCATATCTCCCGCATCGGGCGGCGGCGCATCCTGATCGCCGGTGTTGATGAGCACCACCTGCTCTACACGGGGCAGGCGCTCCAGCAGGCAGGCCAGATGATAGACGTTCTGGCCGATCCCGTTGCTCCAGATGTTGTGCCTGGCGCTGGTCAGGATCGAAAGGCCGATGCGCATGCGATCCGCTCCCCGGGGCTGTGCAAGCCCGCGAAAGACGGGGCGATTCCTGCCTAACGCGCAAGACGCGGCAGGGCAACGCAAGCCGGCACGGCCATGCCCGGACAAGCGCCCTTGTCCGCCGCCGGCAGGAGGTGCGTCAGGGCTGGAAACCGAGGCGGAAACGATCTAACATCGCCATAAACCCGTCAGACGCCATGGCCATGGCCACGGTGCCCCAGGGTTTCCGCAAAACCGACAATCCATCAGGAAACCCATCATGCAGCTTGAGATCAACGGCGAGTCCCGCACCGTCGAGGCCGATGGCGACACCCCCCTGCTCTGGGTGCTGCGCGACGACCTTGGCATGACCGGCACCAAATTCGGCTGCGGCATCGCGCAATGCGGCGGCTGCTCGGTGCTGATCGACGGGGTGGTCACGCGCTCCTGCGTCACCCCGGTCGACAGCGTGGCGGGCAAGGCCGTCACCACCATCGAGGCGATCGAGAAGGACCCGGTGGGCCAGCGGGTGGTGGAGGCATGGGTGCGCCATCAGGTGCCGCAATGCGGCTATTGCCAGTCGGGTCAGGTGATGGCCGCCACCTCGCTGCTCAAACAGAACCAGACGCCCAGCGACGAGGACATTGTCGCCAGCATGATCAACCTGTGCCGCTGCGGCACCTATAACGCCATCAAGCGTGCCGTGCGCGATCTGGCCGGTCACCGGGAAAACGAGCCTGCGGGAGGGCATGAGGCATGAGCACCACGCTGGACAACGCGCCCGCCGGTGAAGCGCTGCCCACCGGCGATCCGGTCAACATCTCGCGTCGCGGCTTCATGCTGGGCGCGGCGGGGGCCAGCGCGGGCGCGCTGGTGCTGGGCTTTGGCCTGCCGGTCGATGCGGCGCGCGCGCAGGCTGCCGCCGGCAAGATCGTGCCCGGCACGCGCGTCCCCGCCTTTCTCGAAATCCGCCCCGACGGCAAGGTCCGCCTGCAAAGCCCCTTCATGGAAGGCGGACAGGGCGTGATGACCGCCATGGCGCAAATCGTGGGTGAGGAACTCGACGCCGATCCCGCCAGCTTCATCGTCGACCATGCGCCCACCGGGCCCGATTATCAGGTGGTCTTCGGCACCATGCGCATCACCGGCGGCAGCATGTCGGTACGCACCAGCTATACCACCATGCGGCGGCTGGGTGCCTGCGCCCGCCAGATGCTGCTGCAGGCCGCCGCCAAGCGGATGAACGTGCCCGTTGCCAGCCTGACGACGCAGCCTGGCCATGTCATCCATGCCGCCTCCGGCAAATCGCTGGCCTATGGCGATCTGGCGAAGGAAGCGCTGGACCTGCCGGTGCCCGCTGTTGACAGCGTGCCACTGAAAGACCCCGCGCAATTCCGCTGGATCGGCAAGCCGGTCGCCCGGCTCGACATGCATGACAAGTCGACCGGCAGGGCGCAATATTCGATCGACCAGCATGTCGATGGCATGCTGCATGCGGCTGTTCTCCATGCTCCGCGCCTTGGGCTGACGGTCGGCGCGGTGCGCAACCTCGACCAGATCAAGGCCATGAAAGGCGTCCATTCGGTCGAGCCGCTGGGCGGCGCGGTGGCGGTGGTGGCGCAAAGGTGGTGGCACGCCAGGCGCGCCATCGACAGCCTGCAGGTCGACTGGAAGGAACCGGCCTCGACCGATGGCCTGCGCTACATGCCCGCCGATTTTTCGAGCGAAGCCCATAGCCAGCTTCTGGCGACCGTGCAGGGCAGGATCGAGGATGCGGAGACAGCAGGCGATGTGGATGGCGCGCTGAAAAGCGCCCATACGCTGGTCAGCGCCACCTATCACAGCCAGTTCCTCAACCATGCCCAGATGGAGCCGCCCTCGGCCCTGGCCCATTTCCTGCCTGACGGGCGGCTGGAGCTGTGGTTCCCCAATCAGTCGCCCGACATGTTCCTGGCGCTGATCGCCAAGCAGACCGGCTTGCCGCCCGAGAAGATCACCCTGCACTCGCCACTGCTGGGCGGCTTTTTCGGGCGTCATTTCACCTATCCCAATGCCAGCCCCTATCCGCAGGCGATCGAACTGGCCAAGCGCACGGGCGCGCCGGTCAAGGTCATCTGGCACCGCGAGGAGGAATTCCTGCGCGATCCGGTGCGGCCCATGGCCGCCGTGCGGTTCCGTGGCGGGCTCGATGCCTCGGGCATGCCCATCGCGCTTGAGGCGGTGAGCGCGACCGAGGGCCCCACCGAGGGCATCGCCAACAAGCGCGGCGACAAGCGGGATGACAGCGCGCTGGAAGGGCTGACGGGCAAGCGCTATGCCATTGGCAACAAGCGCATCGCGCAGCTTTACCAGAAGGCCCCCCCCGCCGTGGCCTATTGGCGCTCGGTCGGCAATTCGATGAACGACTTTTTCTACGAGGTCTTTCTCGATGAGCTGGCTGCCAAGGGTGGCAAGGACCCTTATGAACTGCGTCTGCACCTGTTGCGTGACAATGCCCGGCTGACCACTCTGATCAAGGCGGCGGCCGATCTGTCGGGCGGGTGGAAGGCAGGCCCCTATACGGCGCCGGATGGTTCGCGCCGCGCGCGCGGCATCGCCATGGCCTCGCCTTTCGGCACCGAAACCGCCGCGATCGCCGAAGTCTCGATCAAGGACAAGCAGGTGGTGGTGCATGAGGTATGGCAGGCGATCGACCCGGGCAGCATCGTCAACCCGGCCATCATCGATGCGCAGGTCAATTCCGCCGCGGCGTTGGGTCTGTCGCAAGTGCTGCTGGAAGAGGCCGCCTATAAGGATGGCATGCCCGTCGCGCGCAATTTCGACGGCTATCCGATCATGACGCTGGACAGGATGCCCGCCGTGCATGTGCGCATCGTGGAAAGCGGTGCGAAGATGGGCGGCATCGGCGAACCGGGCCTGCCGGCCGTGCCGCCTGCGGTGGCCAATGCCGTTGCGCGGCTGACCGGGCAGCCGGTGCGCAGCATGCCGCTCTCGCGCATGACATTCGCTGCCTGAGATGGCGCCAGGACGGCGATATCTGCCACCTGTGGTCGCGGGCTGGTGTGGCGCCGCGGTGCGGTGATCGCCGCCTCGCCCATGTCAGTGATCGCGCAGGCGGCGCAATGGCTGCGCAGCGGTCAGAGGGTGGTACTGGTCACGCTGACCGGTTTCGAGATCAGCACACCGCGCGCCACCGGCTCGCTGATGGTGGTCTGCGAGGATGGCCGGAGCCATGGTTCGCTGTCGAGCGGCTGTGTCGAACAGGCCATCGTGGCCGAAGCGCTCGACGCCCTGCAGGCGGGCCATGGTCACCGGCGACGCTATGGGGTGGGTTCGCCCTTTCTCGACATTCGTCTGCCCTGCGGCGGGGGCATGGACCTGCTGTTCACCCCGCTTGACGATCCCTCCGTGGTCGAGGCCGCGCTTGGCGCCTTGCAGGACCGCCGGGCGGTGGGTTTGTGTCTGGGCGCGGGGGCGGCATCGCTGAGGCAGGCCGGGCCGGACAAGGCAGGCTGGCAGGACGAGGATTTCATCATCCCGCTCATCCCCGCGCTGCGCTTGCTGGTTTTCGGACAGGGTGAGGAGTTGCTGGCGCTGGCCCGCCTTGCCCATGGCTATGGCACGCAGGTGGCGGCTTTTTCCCCGCAGGACAGTGATGTGCAGGCACTGGCCGGCCTGGGCGCAGCGACGGTGCGGCTCGAGAGCCTGCAACGCATCCCCCCCATCCCCAGCGATGGCTGGAGCGCGATCATCTTCCTCTTCCACGAACGCGATTGGGAGGAGGCCTTGCTGGCGGCAACGCTGTCGGCGCCTGCGTTCTACCATGGCGCGGTGGGCAGCGCCCGCACCCATGCAAGCCGCCTGCGGCGACTGCAACAGCAGGGCGTCAGCGCCGGTGCCATAGAGCGACTGCGGGGCGGCATTGGCCTCATCCCTGCCACGCGTGACCCCGCGACGCTGGCGCTTTCGATCCTTGCCGAAGTGGCCGGGGCCTATGCCGCCCTGCCTCGTCACGCCGCGGCCTGCCCCGCCCTGGACATGGCATGATATCTGCTGGCGGTCTGGCGCTGGTGCTGCTGGCGGCGGGGCAAGGGCGGCGGTTTGGCGGGGGCAAGCTGGCGGCGGACTTCAGGGGTGAGCCGCTGCTGTTCCATGCCGCGCGGACGCTCAGCCGCTTTGACTTTCCGGCGGGGCGCTTTGTGGTCGCATCGGCCAGCGCGCCTTCGCTCAGCGCAATGGGGTATCAGACCATCCTTCTGGAACCCGAGGGCGCGCCGCTGTCACGCTCGCTGGCCCTCGGCTTGGGCGCGGCGCAGGCCAGCGGGGCGCAAGGGGTGATGATGGCGCTGGGCGACATGCCTCTGGTGCCCCGGCATCATATTGAGGCACTGCTCAGCCATTTCGATGGTGACCGCATAGCCACGCAAGTGGGGCACCATCGCCAACCACCCGCCATTCTGGGGAGGCGCCATTTTCCGGCGCTTTTGGCATTGCAAGGGGACAAAGGCGCCGGGGCCCTGCTCCATGGCTGCCCGGTCTGCGTGCTCGAACCTGAGTTTGCCATCGACATTGACACGCTCGATGATCTCGACCGCGCCGGAAGGCTGGCCGACCCGCAAGGCTGACGGGCGAGAGAGTTGATGGGCGAGAGAGTGGACGGGCGACAGGCCAAAAACGAAGGGCCGCGCGCGAACGCGGCCCTTCGGCATCATCAGAACTTGTATTTGATCGAGGCCGTCCAGCTGCGCGGCATCTGCGGCAGGACAATGTCGGCACCGAACAGATCCTGACCGCCAGCGCGGAAGTAGCGCGAATTGGACACGTTCTTCATGCCCGCACGGAACAGCCACGGCCCCTTGGAATAGGACACGCCAAGGTTGAGCAGCCAATAGGCGGGCAGGCGCACCGTCTGGGCATAGTTGAGCCACACCGCATCGACATGGGTCAGGTCGCCGCTCAGGGCGATGCCATTGTCGAAAGCATAGGTGGCGGTGGCCGACACCACATTCTTGGGCTCGCCCGGACGGTCGGCATTGGTCTTGGTGATGGGCAGCAGGCCAAACTGCGAACCGCCAAAGGTAAGCGCGGGATTGATGCCGGGGAAATCGCCCGCGCCGAAGTAGTTGAAGTAGGAACCGGCCGCCAGCGCGCCGACATTCTGCACATGCATATGGGTGTAGGAGGCCGTCACCAGCAGGTGCTTGTCCACCGACCAGCGGACTTCGGCCTCGACGCCCTTGGTCTGCAGGATCTGGTTGGTCAGCGAGCTTTCGGCGCCCGCCTGCGTGCGCTTCTGGTTGTAGACCGAGACGGCGGCATAGAGCTTCTTGTTGAGGAACTCGCCCTTCAGGCCGCCTTCCAGCAGGTTCGACTTGCCCAGCACATTGCCGCTCAGGATGTTCGAGAGGTAAAGCTCCGAACCCTCACCGGCCACCACCGTGCTCTGACGCGAGACGGTGATATAGGGGATGAGGCCGATGGGCGATTTATAGGACAGGCTGGCGTTCCACGATACCGCACCCTCGGTGTCCGACGCGCTGGCCGTGCCGCTGCTGCCATAACCGGCGCCCACATTGCTCGAAATGTTGGTCGGGTCATATTTGGACAGCCATGCGGTCGATTTGGAATGGACGCTGTCGTAACGCACGCCGCCGATCAGGTCGAAGCCGATCTTGGTGTCGACATCGACCAGGCCGGCAATGCCGGTATCGAGGTAATAACCATAGACATAGTCCGAATAGTCACAGCCGCACTGGGTGGAGAGCAGGCGGGTGGACTGCGGCGTATAGGGATCGGCCAGCGAGATATCCGGGCGGTTCCAGAGTTCAACACCATAGTCATCGGCAAAGTTGAAGTGGGTGTAGCGCAGTGACGGCGAGGCCTGCACCGAGATCTTGGCAAATTTGGTGTCAAAGCTGTCCGACAGGACGATCTTGTCCTCGATCACATAGGAGCTGAAAGCCTGCGCGAAGCCATAGGCGTTTTCGTTAAGGTTGACGCCGCCATCATAAAAGAGCTGGTTCTTGATCTTGAGATCGCCCTTGCCCGACCAGGTAAGGTCGAAATAGCCGGTCTTCTGAACGTTGTTGAGCTTGTCATTCGTGCCGGTCAGCGTGTCGCGCATGCTCAGATGGGTGGTGCCCGCATTGACCAGATTGAAGTCCTTCGCCCCCTGGAAACAGGCCGTGGAATAGCCCGAAGCAGTGACCGACGGAACGCCGCAGTTGAAGCTGCCGAACCAGCCAAGGCCATTGCCGCCGTTGGCCGCATAGGCTTCCTCGCGGCTGATCTTGCCATCACCGTTGGCATCAAGGCTGGTGCCCTGCCCGGTGACATAGGTGCCGTTGTTGATCAAATCCTGCGTCACGCGGTTCCAGCCGCTGTTCTGCACGCTGTTGTACTTCTGCCAGGTGCCGCCGAATTCGGCGCGCAGATTGGGCGTGATGTCCGTATCAAACGCGGCCGAGAACAAGGCGTTCTTGGTAAAGACGTTGCGGTAATAGCTGTCGGAATCCTCAACCTCGCCATAGAGGCTGTAGCCGAATTCCTGACCCAGCACCTTGCCAGGCCCGGTGATGCTGCCCTTCAGAACCTTGCGGCCCCAGCTGCCCAGATCGACCTCGACGTCGCCCTTGGTTTCCGCCGAATAGGTGCCGTTGGCGGCGCGCGCTGTCTTGGGCACGAAGTTGATATAGCCGCCGATCTTGGACGGGCCATAGATCACGCTGGCCGGGCCGCGCACGATGTCGATGCGATCAGCAGCGCCGATGGGCGTGGAATAGTTGCCCGGATTGTCGAGCCGCAGCATGCCGCGATAGTAAACGTCGGACGGCGCACCGCGAATGTCGAGCGCACCGCCCGTGCCGAAGAACGAGCTGGTGAAAGTGCCGGGCGACTGCGAGACCAGATCATAGATCTGATAGATCGCGAAACGGTCGAGCTGTTCCTTCGACACGGTGGAGGCCGAACGCGGCGTTTCCACCAGCGTCTTGGAAAAGCCGAAGATCGAGCCCACATCCTTGAGCGGAAGAGCATCGAGCGAGCCCTGCACGACGATGTCCTGCTTGCCCTGATCGTCAGCGTCGGTGGTGCTGGCCGGGGCGTCGGGTTTCGCCGGGGCATTGGCGTCACCCGCAAAGGCCGGCGCCGACAGCGCAACGGTTGTCAACATGCTGGCCAGCATCAGCGCCTTGCGCGCCTTGTGGCCGGTTTTGGTGTTTTTATCAGTCTCGAGACGGCGCATGGTGTCCCCCATGTGTAAGGCAAGCTACGGGCCCTGAACCCTTCCCCTGCCGGGATTGCTGTGTCTCCGCTCCCACATTGTCATTTATCTTTTTGAAATTGCGTAAGAACCGACGCCATCCCCTGTCAGGCGCCCCTGCGGTCCTCCTCGATCATGCGGCGCTCATAGGCGGCAAGCTGCCCCTCCAGCGCCAGTTGCATCCTGGCCTTTTCGCTGCCGGCGGCCAGCGCGCGGCAAGCAGGCGTGTCAAAACCGGCTGCGCAAGGCGCCACGGGCGTCCCCACATGATGGCTCTGCCAAAGGCTGGCCCCCGGAATGAAGCTGAACTCCAGTCCATTGCGCGAAATCATCTTGAGGTCGCGATAGCGCAGCCCCTGTTCACGCGCGGCGCGGACATATTCATGGGTCATATCGGTGCGCAGCACACCCTGATCATCGGTCGACAGGGTGACCGGCACGCCCCGGCTGCGATAGAGATTGAGCGGATGATCCGCGCCGGAAACGCCCAGAATGACGGCATTGCTGGTGAGGTTGATCTCAACCGCAATGCCCTCGCGCGCCATCTTTGCCATGGTGCCATTGGCATCCTGCTCATAGGCAATGTCGGTGCCATGGCCGATGCGCTGGGCTCCACCATCACAAATGGCCTTGGCGATGTGATCCTTGAGATCGAGCGGCGGCACCAGCCCAAAGGTCAGTTCACCGGCATGCAGCGTGCGGTGCACCTGGGGATATTTCGCCTCCAGAAAGCGGAACATCGCCATGTGCAGGTCATAATCGCGCAGTGAGACCGGCCAGTCCTCCGGCTCGACGATGTTGACGCCGACATAGCGCGGATCGCGCGCCGCCAGCGCAAAAGCCGCCATCAGCGAACGAAAGGCCCCCGCCGGCGCCATGCCGCGCGCCGCCTGCGCCAGATAATGCACCACCACGCCGCAGCCCGCCTCGGCCATGGGCGTGCCGCAATGCATCTGCGCATTGACCAAAGCTTCCTGCGTATCGAGCGCGGCCATGGCCCCGGTCACGATGCGGTCAACCTCGCCCTGCTCCTGTGCAAAACGGGCCGGCAGACCGGCGGCGGTCAGCGGCACATCGGGCGCGGCGGCGGCCCAGGCCCAGCTCTTGCCGGGATTATGCTGCAACTCGATATAAAGCACATGGTCGAGCGCCGCGATACGCCGGGTGGCCACGAGTCCCTCGGCGTCGCGTCCAGCGGTCGACGGCTCGAATTTCTCGAAACTTTCGAAGAATTGCGTATGGCCGCTCACATCATTGCGGCCCACCCCATGCTGCCATCCCCGCGTCGAGAGATTGTCGACCATGCGGGCGAAAAGATAGGGTTGATGGTACGCCACCTCTCTGACCGACTGGCCCGGCGCGCAAGGCGGATTGGTAAAGGCGAGGCTGCCCCCATCCAGGCACAGGCCCTTGTCCGCGGCCCAGCGCATGAAATCCTCGGCATAGACCGACCCGCCCATGTGATTGTGCAGATCCGCCCCCTTGGGCATCGCGCTGAGCAGCACGCGCAATTCGGTGGGGCTGGCCACCGCCTTGTCGAACAGCGCCTCCATTGCCGTCTCGCGCGCCATGGCCACCATCACCGCGCTGGCGGCGACAGGCAGCACAGGCGTGGCAGCGCTGGCGGCGAGAGGAATCATCAACCCGGCCGCACCAGCGGCGACAGGCATTGTCCAGGCCGCCGCCATGGCAGCCAGAAGCGCCCGGCAGCGTCCACCGCCAGCAGGCGGGCCGCTGCGGGCACACGGACCGTGATGGCCCGCACGACGGCGGCCAAACCAAAGCGATGACATGAATGGGTCCCTGTTCGATCCCTCGACGCGGCGAAAGCTGGCCGACAAGGGCATATCAATCAATCACAATCAATTAGACATCTCGTCCGAAAAATTAGAACAGTATGGCGATTTTGGCGGATTTCCGCCCGTTTCAAAACTCCGGACATCCCCACCCCATCAAAACTAATTTTTCGACCACCCCGTGCTTGTAACGGCAATGGACGCCTGCCCGAATCGCGAATACCCCACCGGCACAATTTCAATCAGAACGATCAGGCCCGCTTCCGCGCCAGTCCGCCCATGCGCCGATCATCCTTCGGTCGCATCCGGGTTCTCCAGCCGGAACGCGTTCTTGCAGGGTGGCAAAACCGCCATGCGCAAAGCCGCCATGGGATGGTCGGGCAGCTGACCGGTGCCCAGCACAAACAGGGGACAGAAGTAACGTCATGAGTGGCTCGTCCAGCCGGAAAATCATCGTGCGGGCCTTGATGGCAATGGGGGCCATGACGGTCACCGCAGCCTCGCTGGTCCGTTCGCAGGAAATGTCGCCCGGCCCGGCGGCACCGATGGCACGCGCCACGCCCGATGTGGCGGCGCTGTTCGACACCTATTGCTCATCCTGCCACAATGACATCGACCGCACCGCCTCGCTCTCCTTCGATGATCTGAAGCAGGGCGATGTCAGCCAGGGCCTGCACGCCGACATCTGGGAGCGCATCCTCACCAAGATGGCGCGGCAGGAAATGCCCCCGCGCAGCAAGGACCAACCCAGCCCGCAAGCACGCGCCGCGCTGGTGGAATGGCTGCGGACGGCGCTCGACACCTATGCCCGCGCCCATCCCGATCCGGGTAGGGCCACCGTGCGACGCCTCAACCGCGTGGAATATGCCAATGCGGTGCATGATCTGCTCGGCCTCAATGTCGACATCAGCCGGGACCTGCCGCAGGACAATTCGGGCTACGGCTTCGACAATATCGCCGATGTGCTTTCTGTCTCACCCACGCTGGTGGAACGCTATGTGCTGGTGGCCGGGCGAGTGGCACGGCTCGCCACCGGGCTGGGGCCGGTCAAGCCCTTTGTCACCACGCATAACATTCCTAAGGACGGCTCGATCATGAATTCGGGCCGCCCTTCCTATAATGAACGGATGAGCGAGCGCCTGCCCATCGGTTCGCGCGGGGGCGGCGCTTTTGACTATTACGCGCGGGCCAGCGGCACCTATGAGGTGGCCGGATGGCTCAACGCCAACACCAACAACGAGGCCGACCGGCTGACCGAGGACCGTGTGTCGGTGCGCGTGCCGCTGAGCGCGGGCGCCCATGTCATCGGCCTTTCCTTCCGCAAGACCATCGCGCCCGATGAGAGCGTGCATACGCTGCGCAACGATACCGACAAGGTGCCGCTGCCGGTCGACAAGCCGGTGATGCTGCCCATGGATGTCTCGGTCGATGGGGCGAGGCTGCGCACGATCAGCGTGCCCTCCTATCAGATGAGCCCGCGCTATTCGCAGCAGAACTTCCCGCGCGACGTGATGGAGATCGACGTTGTTGGGCCCTATGACGTGCCCGCCAAGGCGCCTGTGGCGAATACGCCCAGCCGCCGCCGCATCTTCACCTGCCAGCCTTCCAATGCCGCGCAGGAACAGCCCTGCGCACGCCAGATCATCACTTCGCTCGCCCATCAGGCCTATCGCCGCCCGGTGAGCGAGGGTGACATCGCTCCCCTGATGAAAACCTATGCCGAGGAACGCGCCGCCAGCGACTTCGACCATGGCATCGAGGCGGCGGTCGAGGCGATCCTCGTCTCGCCCCATTTCCTCTTCGCGGTGGAAAGCGACCCCGCCGGTGCCGCCCCCGGTTCCGTCCATCCACTCAGCGATCTTGAACTGGCGACACGCCTCTCGCTCTTCCTGTGGAGTTCGATCCCCGATGCCACGCTGCTCTCGCTGGCAGAACAGGGCCGCCTGCATGATCCTTCAGTGATGAACGCCCAGATCACCCGCATGCTGGCCGACCCGCGCGCGCTGGCACTGACCAGGAATTTCGCTGGCCAGTGGCTCTATCTGCGCAACCTCGACCAGCAACGCCCCGACACCGATGTCTTCCCGCAGTTCGACGTGCGCCTGCGCGCGGCGATGACGCGCGAGACCGAGCTGTTCTTCACCCATGTGCTGCAATCGAACCGCAGCGTGACCGATTTCCTCTCCTCCGATTACACCTTCCTCAACGCCCGCCTTGCCCGGCATTACGGCATTCCCGGCGTCAACGGCACGGCGATGCGGATGGTGAAGCTCGATCCGGCCTGGCATCGCGGCGGCTTGCTGGGGCAGGCCAGCATCCTCACCGTCACCTCCTATGGCAACCACACCAGCGTGGTGAAGCGCGGCAAATGGGTGCTGGAAAACCTGCTGGCCGCCGCGCCTCCGCCACCCCCGCCCAACGTGCCCGCCCTGAAGGAAGCCCATGACGGCAAGCTGCTGACCGCGCGCCAGCAGATGGAACTGCACCGCTCCGACCCGGCCTGTGCCTCCTGCCATGTGCGGATGGACCCCATCGGCTTTTCGCTGGAAAATTACGATGCCGTGGGCGCATGGCGCATGATGGATGTGGGTGAGCCCATCGATAGCAGCGGCGTCCTGCCCGATGGCACGCGCTTTTCGGGGCTTTCGGGCCTCCAAACCTTCCTGCTCAACCACCGCCGCCAGTTCGTCGAGGCCTTCACCTCGCGCCTGATGACCTATGCTCTGGCGCGCGGGCTTGGTCCCTTTGACCAGCCGCAGGTGCGCGCCATCGCCAAATCCGCCGATGCCGATGGCGACCGTATCCAGACCATCATCCGCGGCATCGTCGCCAGCGACAGTTTCCGCCTGCGCAAGGTGCCCGAAGGCAAACCACTTGCCCCCACCCAGCTTTCCATGAGGCAATCGCGATGATCATCCGCCGCCAGCCCCTTGCCCGCCGCACCGTGCTGCGCGGGTTGGGCACCGCCATGGCGCTCCCCTTCATGGAGGCGATGGCCCCCAGCGCCAAGGCTGCGGACGCCGCCGCGCGCCCGCGCCGCTTCTCGGTGTTCTACACGCCCAATGGCATGATGATGGAGCAGTTCCGCCCCGCCTCCACGGGCAAGGGCTACACGCTGCCCCCCACGCTGGAACCACTCGCCGCCTTCAGGGAGAGGATGACCGTCATCACGGGGCTTGGCCATCCGCAGGCCGCGCCCATGGGTGACCTCAACGCCGGGCATGGCCGTTCCTGCCCCGCCTTTCTCACCGGCACCCATGTCCGCCAGACCGAGGGGACGGATATTCGCTGCGCCATTTCGGTCGATCAGGTCTATGCCCGCCATCTGGCCGATGCAACGCAATTGCCCAGCCTTGAAACCGGCATCGACCAGCCCAGCCTGCTGGGAAGCTGCGACATCGGCTATTCCTGCGCCTATACCAACGGCCTTTCCTGGATGAGCCCGACGGTGCCGCTGCCCGTCGCCGCCAATCCTCGTGATGTGTTCGAGCGATTGTTCGGCGATGGTGACGCGCTGGACGCGCAAAGCCGCATGGCCCAGCTTCGCCGCCAAACCTCGATCCTCGATTTCGTGAGGGAGGATGCCGGGCGCCTCTCCGGCCAGCTCGGCGCGGAAGACCGGCGCAAGCTCGACGAATATCTCAGCGCCACGCGCGATATTGAAAAGCGCATCCAGCGCGCCGCCTCCACCCCGCTGGCCGATGCCGGGGCGATGCAGCGCCCCGCCGGCATTCCAGACAGTTTCGACGCTCATGTGAAGCTGATGATCGACCTGCAGGTGCTCGCCTTTCAGGCCGACATCACCCGCGTCGCCACATTCATGACCGGGCGCGAGATCAGCAACCGCACCTATCCCGAAATCTCCGTGCCCGACAGCCACCATATGCTCAGCCACCATGGCCATATGGCGGAAAAGAAAGCCAAGCTGGCCCAGATCAACCGCTATCACATGACCTATTACGCCTATCTGCTCCAGCGCCTGGCCGAAACCAAGGATGGCGATGCCAGCCTGCTCGACCGGTCCTTCGTGCTGCGTGGCTCGGCCTTTGGCGATTCCAACGAGCATGATTACATGGATTTGCCCGTGGTGGTGGCCGGCGGCCTTGTCCGCCACGCGGGCCATGTGACGGTGGCCAAGGGAACGACCATGTCGAACCTGCTGCTCACCGGCCTCCATGCCGTGGGCGTACCCGACGCGCATTTTGGCGACAGCACCGGCACGCTGGGGGAGCTGGCCCTTGCGTAAGAGCTTCATCGTCGCACTGCTGGTGGGCATGGCAGGCCCGGTCTGGGCCGCGCCGCCTGCCGAGCCTACGGATGCTGACCGGATGCTGGCCCGCGCCATCGAACTGGATGATGTGGAAGCGGCGCGTTCCGCTCTTGCCGCCCATGCCGCGCCAGATCGTCGACTGGACTATGGCGCAACGCCGCTGCTGCAGGCGGTGGACCGTCAGGACGCGCCGCTTGTCACCCTGCTGCTGGGCGCCGGTGCCAATCCTGATCTTGCCGATGAGGAAGGGCTTTCACCGCTCACCCTTGCCTGCCAGCTGGGAAGCGAGGCGGTGATCACGCCTTTGCTGGCCGCATCCAGCATCAACCTTCGCGCCGCCCTGCCCGATGGCAGCAGCGCGCTCCATATTTGCGCGCGCTATGCCCCGGCTTCTGTCGTGGCACATCTGCTGGCGGCTGGCGTTCCCGCCGATACGCCCGACAGCCGGGGGCAGACACCGCTGATGTGGGCCGCGATGGGCGGCAAGGCAGACAGCATCGCCTTGCTGCTGAAAGCGGGCGCCAAGGTCAACGCCGTCACCACATCCGGTTTCACACCGCTGTTCTTCGCCATCAAGAGCGGCGATCTGGCTGCCACCAGAGCTTTGCTCGCAGTGGGGGCTGATACCACCCATCGCGGCCCCAGAAACACCAATGCGCTGCAACTGGCGCTGTACCAGAAGAGCTGGGCTGTTGCCGCTATGCTGGCTACTCGCCTGCCGGACCACAGCCCCCTGCTGGCCGAGCGCGACGATCAGGGCCTGCCACCGCTCAACGCCGCGGCCATCGGTGGCAATGCGCCTCTGATGCAAGCCTTGCTGGCCAGGGGTGCGGATGCCAACCTCCTTTCCGGACCATCGACCATCACATGGGTGACCGAGGCCAATTTCGGCGTTGCTCCGGCGCCGGTTCCTCCAACCCCGCCCCTCTTGCTGGCAGCCCAGCATGGCAGGGTGGCGGCGATGAAACTGCTGCTGGGCGCCGGGGCCAACGCCAAATTCACCGCCGCAGATGGGAACAATCTGGTCATCAGCGCGGCACAGGGAGGGCAAGCCGATGCGCTGGCTCTGGCGATTGCCGTCGGGCCTGATGTCAATCTGGCGGACGCCTCTGGCGAGACGGCGCTGCATGTTCTGGCGGGCGGCGACTACAGCGCCCAGCTTGCGCCGATGCTGGCCATGCTGCGCGACCATGGCGCGCGGACGGATCTGCCCAACGCCCATGGCAAAACCGCCACCATGCTGGCCGACAGTGCGCTCAAGGAGGTGAAGTCGGCCTTTGCCAGCACCTTTACGCATCCCGTCAATGTGGCATCCTCTCACTAAGATCGTGCCTCAGATACATCCCGCAAGTCCATGGTTTGACGAACGATGATCTCCCTTTTCCCCGTGCTTCGACGGTTTTGCATGGCCATCCTGTTGGCCAGCCTGGCCGCCGTGCAGATCAGCCCGGCCCATGCCGCCGCCGCCATGCCCCGCAAGGTCATCATCGATCAGGATGCTTTCGAAGGCCCCGGCCTGCAGCCCATCCTGATGCTGCTGCAAGACCCCGATGTCGAGGTTCTGGGCATCACCACCGTCAGCGGTGATGGCTGGCAGCCCGAGGAAACCGCCGCCACGCTGCGCATGCTGGAACTGGTGGGGCGCACGGACATTCCCGTGATCGCCGGGGCCACCTTCCCGCTCATCAACAGCAAGGCCCGCAACAAGGCGCGCGAGGCGCTCTATGGCGCGCTGCCCTATACCGGCGCGTGGATGGACAGTTGGCCCAGCTACAACACCATCGCCCGCCGCCTACCCCATGCACCAAATGTGGTTCCCCCCATGGCCGAGGGCATGCCGACGACAAAGCCCTATCCCGGCAGCGCGGCGCAGTTCCTGCTGGACCAGTCGCGCAAATATCCCGGTCAGATCACCATCATCGCCATGGGCCCGCTCACCAATCTGGCGCTGGCGCAGCGGCTGGACGATGATTTTGCCGCGCGCATCAAGGAGGTCGTCACCGAGGGCGGCAATCTGGTGAGCGGCGACATTGCCGGCCAGCACGATGAATTCGACATGCAGGTGGTCTATTCCCCGCGCATGTCCTTCAACCATTTCTGGGACCCTGAGGCGGCTCATATCGTCTTCACCAGCCCATGGCCGAAGCTCTCGCTGGTCACCGCCGATGCCAGCGCGCCGATCACCGGCACCAAGGCGCTGATCGAGCGGGCCACCGCCGCGCCCTGTCGCGTCGCGCGCTATGTGAAGAGCATTGCCCAACCCGGCTATCCGCTGTGGGATGAAACGCAGGCGGCAAGCTGGATGAAGCCGGGCATCATCACGCGCAAGGGCAGACTGGCCATGGATGTCGACCTGATGCCCGGCGCCAATTACGGCGCCTTGCTGACCTGGCCCGCCGGCAAGGGGCCAGGCCTTGGCGAAGGCGATGTCGAGGTGATCTATGCCGTCGACAAGGCGGCGGTGGAAGCCATGTTCGTCGACCTGCTCTCACGCCCCGACCGGTGCTGAGCGCTCAGGCCATGGCCGCAAGGGCGGATGCCTCGGCCCGGCCCGCCAGTGTCTCGGCCACCAGAACCATTGCCAACATGGCCAGCACCACCCCGCCCGCCCCATAGCCCAGCGCTCCCCAGCCCCAATGGGCGACGATGAAGCCGCCCAGCGGCGGGCCGATCAGCGCCCCGCCCGCGCCAAATTGCGTAATGAGACCATTGGCGGTGGCAATCCGCGCATCCTCGGGCGTTTCGGCCCCGGCCTGCACCGGCAGGCGGGCAAAGAGGATCGGAGAGACAAGCCCGCTCAGCATCACCGCCATGATCGCCAGCAATGCCCGCCCGGCCAAACCCGTCCCCTCGCCATGATAGAGCGCGAGGATGAAAGGGAGAGATGCCATCACCGACAGGGCCGAGAGGACGCCGCTGCGCCGCGCCGTCATGGCCCCGCCGCGCATGGCCCACATGGCCACCAAGGTCGCGGGCAGGGTCGCCAGCGAGACCAGAGCCGCGACCAGAGCCGCGCCCGACAGGCTGGCCCCGGCACGCTCGATGAGAAAGCTGGGCAGCAGCATGGTCAGCGCGCTGATGAACACCGTGTAGAGCCCGAAACCAATGGTGGAAAACCACGCGGAGGCGCGGGGCAGGCGGATGCGGTGATGCGACGAGGCCTCGATCGGCATGCGCGCGATGCCCAGCGCGCCCAGCACGATCAGCACCGCCCACAGGCCCAGCACCCCGCGCAAGCCGATTGCCGGCAGGACCGCCCCCGTCACCGCCGCGCCCACCGCGATGCCCAGCGGCACGAAGGTGCTCCACAAGGCAAGCGCGCGCGGACGGCTGGTATCGCTCGCGATGGCGGCAATCGCCGTGGGCGCGGCAATCACCACGAAGAGATAGCCCAGCCCCTCGACCGCGCGGGCGGCAAAGAACAGGGTGATGCTGGGTGTCAGGGCCTCAAGCGCGCTGGTGATGGCCAGAATGGCCAACCCGCCCAGCAGAAAACGCCGGATGCCGATGCGCGCCACCCCCAGCCCGGCGGCAAAGCCAAAAGCGCCGCCGCCCACTTCGAGCAGCGAGATCAGCCATCCGACCTGCGAGAGCGAGAGATGCCACTGCCCCTGAAGCACGGGCGCGATAATCGACATTTTGGCGAATTGCGCGGCGGCCAGAAGCCCGAGCAGCCAGAGGAGAAGGATGGGGGTCCATTGCCGGTTCATGCGCCTGCCCTTAGCGCCAAGGCAATGCCAGCACCAGCCAGCCGGTGATCTCGCCCACCACCTGCATCGCGCCCAGCACATCGCCCGTCTGTCCGCCGATCTGCCGCCGTGCCAGCCAGCCCAGCGCGGCCACGGCCGCCACCATGACGGCCAGAACGCGCATCGCGGTCAAGGGCGGGAACGCCAGGGCCAAAGCCTCGCCCGCCAGCCCGAGTGCGACCACAAGGCGCCACAGCCCCACCCCGGCCGCCGCGCGCCCCAGGCCATCGGCGCGCGCCGCCGGCATCCATGCCAATGCGGCCACCAGCAGGCCACGGCTCGCCACGGCAAGCGCGATGACCGCCAGCGCCGCATTATGGCCCCGGGCCTGCCCCATCTGCGCCAGCATCATCCAGCGCAGCCCCAGCGCCATCACCAGAGCGATGGCGCCATAGCTGCCCAGACGGCTGTCCTTCATGATCTCCAGCTTGCGTTCCCGCGTGTGCCCGCCGCCGAAACCATCGGCAACATCGGCCAGCCCATCCTCATGGAGCGCGCCCGTCGCCAGCAGGCCGGCGACCATCGCCAGTGCCGCGGCAACGCCGGCATTCCACCCGAGCGCCAGAGCGCCCGCCAGCACGCCCGCCACGATGCCCCCCACCAGCAACCCGGCCAGCGGAAAAGCCCATGCCGCCTGGGCGAGACCGGGCACCGCGCCCGCAAGCCGCCCTGCCGGCAGCCGCGTCAGCAGCATGACCGCGCATTGCAACTCGCTCCAGCGGGCGCGCCATCCGCTCACGCCTCGCTCACTCCGGCCTCGCCAAAGGTTGCCATGCCATTGTGGCAGGCCAGCGCCGCGCGAAGGATACCCAGAGCAAGCGCTGCCCCCGTTCCTTCGCCCAGCCGCATCCCCATATCGAGCAAGGCCTGCTTGCCAAGGGCGTCGAGCAGACGGCGGTGGCCCGGCTCGGCGCTGGCATGGCCAACGAGGCAATGGTCGAGCAGGCGCGGATCGACACCATGCAGGACGCCGGCCGAGGCGGTGCAGATGAAACCATCGAGCAGCACCGGAATGCGCGCCGCCCGCGCGGCCAGCACCGCCCCGCACAGCGCCGCCTGCTCGCGCCCGCCCAGTGCGCTCAGCAGGGCCATGCCTGTCACGCCCCGATGGCGTTCCAGCCCCCTGGCAATGACCTGCGCCTTGCGCGCCATGCCCTGCGCATCCGCGCCCGTGCCCGGCCCGACCCAATCGGCAGGTTCTCCTCCCAGCAGCGCGCAGGCCAGCGCCGCCGCCACCGTGGAATTGCCAATGCCCATCTCGCCCAGCACCAGCACGTCGGCGCTTTGGTCCACCGCCGCCGCGCCGCGATTGAGCGCATCGAGCGTCTCGGCCTCATCCATCGCCAGCGCCTGTGTGAAGTCAGCGGTGGGGCGGTCAAGATCGAGCGAAACGGCCGAAAGCTCGGCACCGAATGCACCACAAAGCTGATTGATGGCCGCCCCGCCGCTTTCGTAATTGGCGACCATCTGCACGGTCACCTCGGCGGGATAGGGGCTGACCCCATGGACGCAGATGCCATGGTTGCCGGCAAAGACCAGCGCCTGCGCGCGCTCGATCACCGGCTTTTCCCGGCCCCGCCACCCGGCCATGAAGATCGCCACCTCCTCAAGGCGGCCAAGCGAGCCGGGCGGCTTGGTCAGGCTGTTCTGACGGGCTCGGGCAGCAGAAGCAGCCTCCTCGTCAAAGCGGGGGGCAGTGGTGGCAAAATGCGCCACATCGGAAAGGCTGGAAAACATCATTTCACCCTCAAGGGCAGTCCACAGACCGCCAGAATCACTTCATCGGCAAGGCTTGCCACCTGCTGGTTGAGCAGGCCGGCGGCATCACGAAAGGCGCGGGCCAGCGCATTGTCGGGCACGATACCGCCGCCCACCTCATTGGTCACCAACACCACGGGCAACACGCGCGCGGCAAGGGCAGAAAGCAGATCGCGGGCCTCGTCCTGCCAGTCGCGCTCGGCCAGCATCAGATTGGTCAGCCACAGCGTCAGGCAATCCACAAGGCAGGGCGCATCGTCATGCTGACGCAAGGCCCCGGCGAGATCGAGCGGCGCCTCCACCGTCGTCCACCCCTGCGCGCGGCGGGCCTGATGGTGGGCGATGCGCTCCTTCATTTCGCCGTCAAAGGCCTGAGCGGTGGCAATGTAGGTGGCATACCCGCAATGGGCCAGCGCGCGTTCCTCGGCCAGAGCGCTTTTTCCCGACCTTGCGCCGCCTGTCACCAGAAGAATCTGTCCCATTGCCCGCGCGCGCTCCATCAATCGCTTGCCGAATCGGGCGCAGAGAAACCAGAAGCACGCGCAACTCAAGAGGAGATGTGCTTTTTGCCCGATGCCGCGCGCCATGATCTTCTGCTCATCCGCCATGCCCCCGCGCTGACCGGGGGGTGCATGGCCGGGCGGCGCGATGTTCCGGCGGATCTGGGCGACAGGGCCGCCTTGCCGGCTGTGCGGCGAATGATCGGCCCGGTCGGGCGGATCATCGCCAGCCCGGCGCGGCGCTGCATCGAAACCGCCCAGGCGCTGTTCGATCTGGCCGAGGTGGAGGCGGACCCCCGCCTGTGGGAGCAGGATTTCGGCGCATGGGAAGGCTTGCCCTATGCCGACCTGCCCGATCTGGGCCCTCTTTCGGGCGCCCAGCTGGCCGTCCACCGCCCGCCTGATGGCGAGAGCTTTGCCGATCTTTGCGCGCGCACCCTGCCTGCGCTGGAAGCCCTGATCGAACCTTGCGGGCCAGTGGCCATCGTTGCCCATGCCGGCACGGTGCGTGCAGGCCTCGCCATGGCGCTGGGCGATGTCGCTGCCGCCTTGCGGTTCAGCGTAGAGCCGCTCTCGCTCACCCGGCTGTGCCGCGCGGGCGAGGGCTGGGCCGTCCTTGGCGTCAACCAGACCGCGCAGGCCGGTGTCGCATGATGCTGGCCCATCATGCCGGGCAGATGCTGACCGGGCTCATCATTGAGGCGGGGCTGGGCTGGCCGGCGGCGCTCCATGCGCGCATCGGTCATCCTGTCGGCTGGCTGGGCAGGTTGATCTCCGCCGGGGACAGGCACTGGAACGATGAGCGCCTGTCTCCCGGCGCGCGCCGTCTGGCGGGGGCTGCTCTGGCCATGGGCATCATCGCCCTTGCGGCCAGCGGGGCCATCGCGCTGATGCTGGCCTTGCCGGGCGGCTGGCAAGGCATCGTGCTGGGCGGGGTACTGGCATGGCCGCTGCTGGCCGCCCGGTCGCTGCATGACCATGTGGCCGCCGTGGCGCGCCCGCTGGCCGGGGGCGATGTGGCCGGAGCACGGCGGGCCGTCGCAATGATCGTGGGGCGCAACCCCGATGCGCTCGATACAGCGGGCATTGCGCGGGCGGCGGGGGAAAGTCTGGCGGAAAACACGTCGGACGGGGTGATCGCACCGCTGTTCTGGGGGCTGCTGCTGGGCCTGCCGGGCATCGCGGCCTACAAGGCCATCAACACGCTCGATTCCATGATCGCCTATCGCACGCCGCGTCATCTGGCCTTTGGCTGGGCGGCGGCGCGGATCGATGACATCGCCAATCTTGTCCCCGCGCGGCTCTCGGGCCTGCTCTATGCGCTGGCCAGCACGCGTCCTTTCACCGCGCTGCGCGTGATGGTCAAGGATGCCCGCCACCACCGCTCGCCCAATGCCGGATGGCCGGAGGCCGGTTTTGCCGGAGCACTGGGCATCCGCCTGTCTGGCCCGCGCCTTTATGCCGAGGGCCCCAGCCGCGATGCATGGCTGAACGCCGGGGCGCCCGATCCCACCGCACGCGATCTGCGCGCGGGGCTCGCCCTTTACATCCGCGTGGTGGCTTTGGCCGCGGCCATCCTGCTGCTTATCATGCTGGCGGGGGCGTAAGCCATGGCACGCGACCACGGAGGCGATCTTGACCGCGCGCGGGCACACTATGGTGAGGGGGAATGGATCGACCTGTCGACCGGCATCAACCCCCTGCCCTATCCCCTGCCGCCCATCACCGCGCACAGCTGGGCTGCTTTGCCCACGGCCTCAGCGCGCGCGGCTTTGCTGCAGGCGGCGGCGGCGGCCTATGGCACGCAGGCGCCCATGGTGGCTCTGGCTGGCGCGCAGGCCGCCATTCAGTTGATGCCGCTGATCGGTAAGCGGGGCCGCGTGCGCGTGCTCTCGCCCACCTATAATGAACACGCCGCCAGTTACCGCGCGGCGGGCTGGCAGGTCGAGGCCGTGCCGCGGGTCGAGGATCTGGCCGGCGCGCAAGTGGCGGTGCTCGTCAATCCGAACAATCCTGATGGGCGCATTGTTGCCCCGCAGGAGCTTTTGGCCCTGCACGAGACGGTCGGCCTGCTGGTGGTCGATGAAAGCTTCGTCGATCCCCTGCCGCATCTTTCGCTGGCGCCCTATGCCGGGCGCAAGGGGCTGATCGTGCTGCGTTCCTTCGGCAAGTTTTACGGGCTGGCTGGCGTGCGGCTCGGCTTTGCGCTCGGCGATGGCGCGATCATCGAGCAGCTCTCCACCCTCGCCGGGCCATGGCCGGTGGCGGGCCCCGCGCTGGAGATAGGCGCTGCTGCTCTGGCCGACAGCCCATGGGCCAGCCACACCAGCGCAAGGCTGATGAACGACGCGCAGCGCATGGACCGGCTCGCGCTTGCCCATGGCTGGACACTGGCGGGGGGCACGCCGCTGTTCCGCCTCTACGACACGCCCGATGCCGCCGCTGCCCAGCACCATCTGGCGCGGCATCACTTGTGGAGCCGGATCTTTCCCTGGTCACCGCGCTTGATCCGGCTGGGCCTACCGGGCATGGAACCGCAGTGGCAGCGCCTTGCCACGGCGCTTGGCGAAAAGAGCTGATGGATTTCACCCCTTCCGAGGCGGAAGCGCTCGAGCGCATCCTGCGCTGGCGGCGCGATGTGCGCCATTTCCGCCCCGAACCGATCGACGAAGCCCGGATCGAGCGGTTGCGCCACGCGATGGAACTGGCCCCCTCGGTGGGCAATTCCCGGCCTTGGCGGGTGATCCGCGTCGACGACATGGCGCTGCGCCGGGCGGTGCATGACAATTTCCAGCAGGCCAATGCCCAGGCCGCGCAGAGCTATGACGCGCAGAAACGCGCCGATTATGACAGGCTGAAACTGGCGGGGCTGGATGCCGCCCCCCTGCAGCTGGCGGTCTTTACCGTCACCGACCCCGAGCAGGGCCATGGGCTGGGTCGGCGCACCATGCCCGAAACGCTGCAGGCCTCCACCGCCATGGCGATTTACACGCTGTGGTTGACAGCGCGGGCCGACAATCTGGGCGTGGGCATGGTCTCGATCCTCGATCCCCATGCCATCGAACGCTTGCTGGCCGTGCCGCAAGACTGGGTGTTTTCCGCCTGGCTGTGCATCGGCACGCCTGAATTTACGGACGACACCCCCCTGCTGCACCGCGCCGGTTGGCAAGGCAACACCGCCCATCCATGGGAGCGGCGCTGAGCCCTATCGCGCCAGCGCCAGCAGGCCCGCCACATCGACATGCGCCTCCAGATGGTCGGCCAGCGCGTCGAGCGTGGCCTCCACCCCGGCACCATAGGCCAGCCCCGATGAGCGCGCGCCCAATGCTTCCAGGAAGGCGGCGCGAAAGCCATCCTGCGCGAAGAGCCCGTGCAGATAGCTGCCCGCAATCCGTCCATCAGGTGACACGGCGCCATCGGCCCGCCCCTCGATCAGCGCAAAGGGCCGGGCGCAATCGGGCCCCTGCGTGACGCCCAGATGGATCTCATAGCCTTCCACCGCCAACGCGCTGGGGCGATGCACTGCTTTCACCAGCCGCAGATGCTTGTCGCCCTGCATCCTTGTTTCCACATCGAGCAGGCCCAGCCCCGGCATCTCGCCCGCCGGCCCTTCCAGCCCATCGGGATCGCGCACCACATGGCCCAGCATCTGATAGCCGCCGCAAATGCCCAGCACATGCCCGCCGCGCCGCACATGGGCGGCCAGATCAACATCCCACCCCTGCGCGCGCAGAAAGGCAAGGTCGGCCCGCGTGCTCTTGCTGCCCGGCAGGATGACCAGCGCCGCATCGCCCGGCAGCGGCTGGCCCGCTGGCACCATCACCAGATCCACGTCCTCTTCCTGCGCCAGCGGGTCCAGATCATCGAAATTGGCGATGCGCGAAAAGATCGGCACTGCCACCTTCACCCGCCCTCCCGAACGCACCGTGCCAATGTCGAGCGCATCCTCGGCAGGCAGCAGATGGGCCCTGTCGAACCATGGCACCACGCCAAAGCCGGGCCAGCCCGTGCGCTGCGCAATCTCGGCATAGCCATCGTCGAACAGGCGCGGGTCACCACGGAAGCGGTTGACCAGAAAGCCCCGGATCATAGCGGCATCGCCGGGTGACAGAACCGCCTGCGTGCCCACGATTTGCGCGATCACGCCGCCCCGGTCGATATCGCCCGCCAGCACGACCGGCACATCCGCCGCGCAGGCAAAGCCCATATTGGCGATGTCTCCGGCGCGCAGGTTGATTTCCGCCGGGCTGCCCGCGCCTTCCACCAGCACCAGATCATGGGCCGCGCGCAGCCTTGCGAAACTCTCCAGCACCGGCGCCATCAGTGTGGGCTTCAGCGCCGCATAGTCGCGCGCCTTCACCGTGGCGATGCGCCGCCCCTGCACCACCACCTGACTGCCGACCTCGCTTTCAGGCTTCAGCAGCACCGGGTTCATGTCCGTATGCGGCGGCAGGCCACAAGCCAGCGCCTGCAAGGCCTGCGCGCGGCCGATCTCGCCGCCATCGGCCGTGACGGCGGCATTGTTCGACATGTTCTGCGGTTTGAAGGGCGCCACCGACAATCCACGCCGCCGCGCCGCGCGGCACAGGCCCGCCACCAGCAGCGATTTGCCGACGTTCGACCCGGTCCCCTGAAGCATCAACGCAGGCATGAGGCGGGTTAGAACTCCACTCCGGCCTGCGCCTTGATGCCGCTGCGGAAAGGGTGCTTCACCAGCGTCATTTCGGTGACGAGATCAGCCATCTCGATCAGTTCGGGCGCGGCATTGCGGCCCGTCAGCACCACATGGGTCATCTCTGGCTTTTCATCGCGCAGGAAGGCCAGCACCTCCTCGATGGGCAGATAGCCATAGCGCAGGGCGATGTTGATCTCGTCGAGCAGCACCATGCGGATCTCGGGATTGGCGATCAGTTCCTTCGCCTTCTCCCACCCCTTGCGCGCGGCGGCAATGTCGCGCTCCTTGTCCTGCGTTTCCCAGGTGAAGCCCTCGCCCATGGCGTAAAACTGGCACAGATGCGCGAAATGCCCCTCGATCAGGCGCCGCTCCCCCGTATCCCAGGCGCCCTTGATGAACTGCACCACAGCGCTTGGCATGCCATGAGCGACACAGCGCAGGATCATACCAAAGCCCGATGAGGACTTGCCCTTGCCCGGCCCCGTGTGCACGATGATTAGGCCTTTTTCGCCCTGCTTGCCGGCCATGATCTTGTCGCGAGAGGCTTTTTTCTTCGCCATTTTCGCATTGTGGCGGGCGACGTCGTCGAGCGCCTCGCTCGGATCGGCAGTCATGGGGCAACTCCAGAGGGAAGGGAACAGGCGGCGTTTCTTGACAGGCCCGCTGCAATACCGCAATCCCGCCCGCGCTGGTTCCTGTGGTGGAGCGATCCGCCAGAGGCGAAGAGGGAATGTGATAAGGCCGCGCCGCACCATCCGGCAAGGCCGAGGCACAGCCGCCCCCGCGACCGTTACTCGGATGAGACAGCTTCGATGCCACTGGCCGCAAGGCACGGGAAGGCGAAGCTGGCGCAAGGCCGCCATGGCCCATAATCCGCCAGCCGGGAGACCTGCCAGCACGGAGTTGAACGGGCAGCCGGGGTGCGCTGCGGCCGGTGTGTCTGGTGCCTGCGCGCCGGGCGCCCAGCGCTGTGCCCTTTCTCCCATGGAGAAGTGCGTAGAGTGAGCCAAGCCGACCAGACCACCCTTTTCGTCTGCACCACCTGCCGTGCGGGCGAGGCCACCGCCGAGGGCGAGGCGGTGCCCGGCGCGCGCCTTGCCCAGGCCCTCCTCAGCGCCAATGAAGTAGAAAGCGTCACCATCCGCCCCACCGAATGCCTGTCGGCCTGCACCAATGGCTGCTCCATCGCGCTGACCCGCAAGGGGAGCTGGACCTATGTCTATGGCCGGCTGAGCGAGGCTGACGTGCCCGACATTCTCGCCGGGGCCGCCGCCTATGCCGACAGCCCGGATGGCATCGTGCCATGGCGGGCGCGCCCCACCATCTTTCGCAAGCAATCCATCGCCCGCATCCCCCCGCTGGAGCTTTAACCCCATGAGCCTTGAAAAAATCCCCGTCACCATCGTCACCGGCTTTCTGGGCTCGGGCAAGACCACGCTGATCCGCCATTTGCTGGCCAATCCGGGTGGGCGGCGGCTGGCGGTGCTGGTCAATGAATTCGGCACGGTGGGCGTCGATGGCGAGATCCTGAAGGCTTGCGCCGACGAAAACTGCCCTGAAACCGCCATTCTGGAACTGGCCAATGGCTGCATCTGCTGCACCGTGGCCGATGATTTCATCCCGACGGTGGAAAAGCTGCTGGCCCTGCCCCAGCGCCCCGACCACATCCTGATCGAGACCTCAGGCCTTGCCCTGCCCAAGCCGCTGCTGAAAGCCTTCGACTGGCCCGCCATCCGCAGCCGCATCACGGTGGATGGTGTGATCGCCCTGGCCGATGCCGAAGCGGTGGCCGCCGGGCGCTTTGCCCCCGATGTTGCGGCGGTCGATGCCCAGCGTCTGGCCGATGACAGCATCGACCATGAAACGCCCCTCTCCGAAGTCTTCGAGGACCAGTTGTGCTGCGCCGACATCGTGCTGCTCACCAAGGCCGATCTGGTGGATGAAGCGACGCTCGATGCGGCCCGCGCCGTCATCGCCGCCGAGGCGCCGCGCCCGCTGCCCATGCTGCCGGTGACTGATGGCGTGATCGACCCTGCCGTCATCCTTGGCCTGCACGCCGCCGCCGAGGACGATCTGGCCGCCCGCCCCAGCCATCACGATGGCGAGGAGGAGCACGAGCATGAGGATTTTGACAGCACAATCATCACCCTGCCCGAAGTGAGCGACCCGCAGAGCCTCGTCGAAGCCGTGCAGCGGCTGGCGCGCGAACAGGGCGTGCTGCGCGTGAAGGGCTTCGTTGCCATCAGTGGCAAACCCATGCGCCTGCTGCTGCAAGCCGTGGGCGAGCGGGTGCGCCACCAGTATGACCAACCCTGGGGCACCCGTCCGCGCCTCACCCAGCTCGTCGTCATTGCCGAGCATGACCGGCTGAACCCGGATGCCGCCCGCGCGGTGCTTGAAACGGCCACCGCCTCGGCGATGCAGGCCTGAAACCGGGACGCCGCCACTCATGCATGTCATCTTCCGCGAAAGCCGTGGGCTGGAGGACACCGAGGTCGCCACCGACCTTGGCCAGCCCAGTGCGCCGCTCATTGTCCTGTCCTTTTCGGACAGCGATCTGGGCGCTTTCGCGGCTGGGTGGCATCTGCGGCGGGATGAACTGCCCGCATTGCGGCTGGCCAATCTGGCAGCACTCAAACATCCCCTCTCGGTCGATACCTATGTCGAGCGGACATTGGCGGGCGCAAAGGCGATCCTCATCCGGCTGATCGGCGGGACGGGCTACTGGCCCTATGGGCTGGCGCAGGTGAGTGACCTTGCCCGGCGCGATGGCATTGCCCTTGCTGTCCTGCCCGGTGACGGGCGGGCCGATCTCTCGCTCGATGCCGTCTCCACCATGCCGGTGGATGTTCTGCGCCGCCTCACCGCCCTGTGCGACACGGGCGGCGCGCAGGCCGCCTGCGCGGCTCTTGCCGAGATGGCCCGCGTGGCAGGTCTGCCCGCTCCCATCCTTGCCGAGCAGGCCACGCTGCCCGACTGCGGTTGGTATCGAAGCGAACAGGGCTGGTGCGAGGGGCCACCAGATGGGGAAGCCCCGCTTGTCGCCGTCACCTTCTACCGCGCTTATCTCACCAGCGGCGACACTGGCCCGATCGATGCGATGATCGCGGCTCTTCAGCAGCGCGGTTTCCGGGCGGCGGGCCTCTTTGCTCCCTCACTCAAGGCGCCCGACGCCGCCCGCTGGCTGCGTGAGGAGCTGGCCCGCCACGCGCCTGCCGCCATCATCAACGCCACGGCCTTTTCCGCGCGGGATGGCGACGGCAGTTCCCCGCTCGATACACCCGGCTACCCGGTCTTCCAGATCGCCCTCTCCACAGCGCCGGAAGACGCATGGCGCGAGGCCGAGCGGGGCCTGTCTCCCGCCGACCTTGCCATGCATGTCGTGCTGCCCGAGGTGGACGGGCGTATCTTTGCCGGGGTGGCCAGCTTCAAGGCGCAGGATCAACTCGACCCCGACCTGTATTTTGCCCGCACGCTGCACCAGCCCCATACGGAACGCATCGCCGCCATAGCGGACAAGGTGGCGGCCTGGCATCGGCTGGGCATCACGCCTGCCGGGCGACGCCACATCGCGCTCATCCTGTCCACCTATCCCGGGCGCGAGGACCAGATGGCCCATGCGGTGGGCCTTGATGCCTTGGCCAGCGCGGAGCAGATCCTGAACGCGCTGGCAGACGGCGGCTATGACACGCAGCCGCATGGCGCTTTACCCAAAGCCCTGCCAGCCACGCGCCTGTCATGGCCAGTCAAGGCCTATGTGGAGGCGCTCGCCGCCCTGCCCGCCGGCCTGCGAGAGGAACTGGTCGCGGCATGGGGCCAGCCTCAGGATGACCCTGCCTGTCACGATGGTGCCTTTCATTTCGCAGCCATCGCACAGGGCAAGGCACTGGTCGCCCTGCAACCCGAACGCGGCGAAACCACCAGCCGCGATGGCGACTATCACGATCTTTCGCGCATTCCGCGCCATGGCTATGTCGCCTTTTACCTGTGGCTGCGCGCGCAGGGCTGCCATGCCATCGTCCAGATCGGCGCCCATGGCACGCTGGAGTGGCTGCCGGGCAAGGCCGTCGCCCTCTCCGAAGCGTGCTGGAGCGAGGCGCTGACCGGCGGCCTGCCGGTCATCTACCCATTCATCGTCAACGACCCCGGCGAGGCCGCGCAGGCCAAGCGCCGCATCGGCGCCGTCACGCTGGGCCATGTGCCGCCGCCCATGGTCGCGGGCGCTCTGCCCGAGGGATTGCTGCGCCTCGAACGCCTGCTCGACGAATATTCCACCGCCGAGGGGCTCGACCCTGCCCGGCGCGACCGGCTGATCGCGCAGATCCACAGCGAGGCCAGCGCCAGCGGCGTCATCGAAGACCTTGGCCTGCCCGCCGATGCCAGCGCGGCCGAAGCCATGGTGCGCATCGACCGCTTCGTCTGCGACATCAAGGAAAGCCAGTTTGGCGACGGGCTCCATACCTATGGCGACGCGCCGGGCGAGATGGCGGGGCTGATGACCGCTCTGTCGGGGCGCCGGGTAGAGCCGGGTCCTTCGGGTTCCCCGGCAAGGGGCCGGTGTGATGTGCTGCCCACCGGGCGCAACCTCTTCAGCGTGGACCCGCGCGCCGTGCCCAGCCGCATGGCCCATGCGCAAGGCGTAAAACTGGCCGAGGAACTGCTGCGTCGCCATATGCAGGACCATGGCGACTGGCCCAAAGGCCTGGTGCTCGACCTGTGGGGTTCGGCCACCATGCGCACGGCGGGCGAGGAATTCGCCATGGCGCTGCATCTGGCGGGCCTTGCCCCGCGCTGGGATGCCGGGTCGGAGCGGGTGAGCGGTTTCGAGATTTTGCCGCCCGCTCTGCTCGGCCGTCCGCGCATTGACGTCACCTTGCGCGTCTCGGGCCTGTTCCGCGATGTCTTCCCTGGCCTTGCCCAGATGTTCGAGGCCGCAACGCAGGCTCTGGCGCAGCGCGAAGACGAGGAGCCCGGCGAGAACCCTTATCGCACCCTTGCGCCCCGCGTTTTCGGGCCACGCCCCGGGCATTATGGCCTCGCCATGGCCGATGCCGCCGATCATCTGGGCGAGGCGGCAAGGCATGCGGCGGGCGAGGCATGGCTGGCCGCCTCGGCATGGGCCATCGACGCGCAGGGCAACATCAGCCATGACCGTGATGGGCTCAACCTGCGCCTGTCGCAGGCCGATGCCTTCGCCCATGTGCAGGACTTGCCCGAAACCGACCTGCTGGTGGCGCGTGACTATGCCGCGCATGAGGGTGGTTTTGCGGCGGCGATGGCGGCTTTGGCGCGCCCCGCGCCCGCACTCTATCACCTCGATGCGACAAGGCCCGAGCACCCCCATGCCCGCGCCCTGAGCGAGGAAGTGGCCCGCGTGGTGCGCGCCCGCGCCGCCGATCCGCGCTGGGCTGAGGGGATGATGCGCCACGGCTTTCGCGGCGGCGCGGAAATTGCCGCCACGCTGGACAATCTGGCCGCCTTCGCACAACTGACGCGGCAGGTTCCGGCCCATCTCTTCGATCTCTATTTCGAAGCGACGCTGGGCCGCGAGGAGCTTGTGGATTTTCTGGCCATCAACAATCCCCTGGCGCTGGCGCGCATGAAGGACCGCTTTGCCGCACTGGCCGAGGCGGGGCTGTGGGTAACACGGCGCAATTCCATCGCGGCGCGGCTGGAGGGCGCGTCATGAGCGCTCCGCTGGTCAAGGGCTGGTGCCCGGGCGCGCTGCGCCCCATGCTCTCGGGCGATGGGCTGTTGCTGCGCGTGCGGCCGCGCGGCGGGCACCTGTCGCAGCGGGAGGCGCTGGCGCTGGCCGATCTGTCGCGCGATCTGGGCAATGGGCTGATCGATCTGTCGGCGCGCGGCAATCTCCAGATCCGTGGGCTGGATGAAAAGGGGCACCGCAAGGCTCTCGCCCGTCTGGCCGAACTGAACCTGCTCGACCCGGATGCGACGGGTGAAGCGCGGCGCAATGTGTTGGTGACGCCGTTCTGGCAGGCAGGAGATGGCACGTCGGCCCTGGCCTTGGCGCTGGAGGAAGCGCTGACCCGCACCGGCACGCTGGCCCTGCCGGGCAAATTCGGCTTTGCCGTGGATACTGGCTCCACGCCCATTCTGCGCGCCGCCTCGGCCGATATACGCATCGAACGGGCAGCGGACGGAACGCTGCTGCTTTGCGCCGATGGTGGAGAAACGGGAAAGCCAATCACGCCGGACACTGCGGTCGCTCAGGCAATCGCGCTGGCACATTGGTGGCAACAGGCTGCCGACATGAATGCCCCGCGCCGTATGCGTGGTCTTCTGGCGGCAGGCATCGCATTGCCCGATGGTTTCACCGTGTCGATCGCGCGGGATGCGGCCCTTGTTCCCACCCCCGGCCCTACCCCCGCCGGCGTGCTACTCGGAGTCGCATTCGGCCAGATCCAGGCCGACAGTTTCGCCGCTTTGGCCGATCTGGCAGATTTGCGCCTGACGCCATGGCGCATGGTGCTGCTCGAAGGCGTGGAGGCGATGCCCCACCTGCCAAGCTTCATCACCGACCCTGCCGACCCCATGCTGCGCGTCGCCGCTTGCCCCGGCGGCCCGGCCTGCACGCAAGGCGTCGCCCCGGTGCGCGATCTCGCCCGTTCCCTCGCGCCGCATCTGCCCGAGGGACTGAGCCTGCATGTCTCGGGCTGCGCCAAGGGTTGCGCCCATCCCGGCCCGGCGGATGTCACCCTCACCGCTTGCGCCGATGGCTTCGCCATGGCCCGCAACGCCACCGCTGCCATGGCCGACGCCCAGCCCGCCCTTTCCCCGCAGGCCCTTGCCGACCCTGCCTTGTTGATGACCCGGATCTGATGCCCCACACCTATGAAACCGATGGCGCCGCCATCTACCGCCAATCCTTCGCCACCATCCGCGCCGAGGCCGACCTTGACCGCTTCACCCCCGCGCAGGAGCCGGTGGTGGTCCGCATGATCCACGCCGCCGGGCTGGTGGGGCTGGAACGCGACATCGTCTTTACCGATGGCATGGCGCAAACCGCCCGCGCCGCGCTGAAGGCGGGCGCGCCCATCCTGTGCGACGCGCGCATGGTCTCCGAAGGGATCACCCGCACGCGCCTGCCTGCCAACAACCCGATCATCTGCACCCTGCATGACCCCGCCGTGCCCGACATGGCCCGGGCCATGGGCAACACCCGCTCCGCCGCCGCGCTGGAGCTGTGGCGCCCGCATCTGGCCGGCAGCGTAGTGGCCATCGGCAATGCGCCCACCGCCCTGTTCCACCTGCTGAACATGCTGGAAGACCCGGCAACCCCGCGCCCCGCCGCCATCATCGGCTGCCCGGTGGGCTTTGTCGGCGCCATGGAATCGAAGGAAGCGCTGTTGCAGGATGCCCCGGCCCCGGCGCTGGTGGTGCGCGGGCGGCTGGGCGGCTCGGCGATCACCGTGGCGGCGGTCAATGCGCTGGCCAGCGAGGTGGAATGATGGGCGCGATCATCTGCGTCGGGCTGGGCCCGGGCGACCCCGAACTGATGAGCGTGAAGGCTGACCGGCTGGTGCGCGGCGCCACCCATCTGGCCTATTTCCGCAAGGCCGGGCGCAGCGGCGTGGCCCGGCGCATTGTGGCAGGCATGCTGCGCGAGGATGTCATTGAATACCCGATGGAATATCCCGTCACCACCGAGATCGCCTTCGACAGCAAGGATTACACCGCCCGTCTGGCCCAATTTTACGAGGAATGGACCGAGCGTCTGACCGCTCTTGCACAAGACCACGAAGTGATCGTGCTCTGCGAGGGCGATCCGTTCTTCTACGGTTCATTCATGCATCTCCACAGCCGTTTGCAGGGGCGCTGCACTGTCGAGGTGGTGCCCGGCATCACCGGCATGACCGGCTGCTGGCACGCCACGGGCATCCCCATCACCTGGGGCGATGATGTGCTCAGCGTGCTGATGGGCACTTTGCCCGAGGAGCAACTGGTGCGCCACATGCGCGATGCCCATGCGCTGGCCATCATGAAAACCGGGCGCAACCTGCCCAAGGTGAAACGCGCGCTGGCGGCAGCAGGGCGGCTGCAGGACGCCTGGCTGGTGGAACGCGGCACCATGCCGGGCCAACGCGTGGCCCCACTGGCTGACACCGACCTTGATGACTGCCCCTATTTCGCCATCGTGCTGGTCCATGGCCAGGGGAGGCGTCCGGAATGACGGGAAGCGTCACCGTCGCAGGGCTTGGCCCGGGCGATCCCCATCTTGTCACGCCCGAAGTGACGGCGGCGCTGGCGCAGGCCACCGACATTCTGGGCTATGTGCCCTATGTCGCGCGGATCGCCCCGCGCGAAGGGCTGACCCTGCACCCGAGCGACAATCGCGAGGAACTGGCCCGCGCCAACCATGCGCTGGATCTGGCGGCACGGGGGCGCCGGGCGGTGATCGTATCCTCGGGCGATCCGGGGGTGTTTGCCATGGCCTCGGCCCTGTTCGAAGCGCTGGAGGCAGCGCCCCACCATCACGACCTGCAAATTGCCATCCTGCCCGGCATCACCGCCATGCTGGCCGCCGCCGCGAAACTGGGCGCGCCGCTGGGCCATGATTTCTGCGCGATCAACCTGTCGGACAATCTCAAGCCCTTTGCCCTGATTGAACACCGGCTGCGCATGGCCGCGCGGGGCGATTTCGCCATGGGCTTCTACAATCCACGCAGCGCCAGCCGACCGCATCAATTCGCCCGCGTGCTGGAGATTTTGCGCGAGGAATACGGTGATGATCGCCTCATCAGTTTCGCCCGGGCCGTCTCCACCCCGCAGGAAACGATCACCACCGTCACGCTGGGCGAGGCCAGGCCCGAGATGGCCGACATGCGCACGCTGGTCATTCTGGGCAACAGTGCCACACGGCGGGTGGGGCGCTGGGTCTATACGCCGCGCTCGGCGCAGGGCGCCGCATGAAGCCAGTCCATGACCCCTTCCACCGTATCGAGGATCAGGCGCCGGGGCACGCTCGGCCTCTCGATCATGATGATCGGCAGGCCCAGCGCGCGGGCCGCCGCCAGCTTGGCAGCCGCGCCTGTGCCGCCCGCATTCTTGGCCACCACATGGGTGATGCCATGCTTGCGCATCAGGGCGATGTCCTGCTCGACGGTAAAGGGGCCGCGCGCGATCACCACTTGCGCGTGAGGCAAGGGCAAAGCCTCCTGCGGCGGATCGACAAGGCGCAGCAGATAGGCAAGATCACTGCGCGCGGCGAAATCGGCCAGATGCTGTCGCCCGATAGCCAGGAACACGCAGGCATCGCCATGGGGCAAGGCCGCCACCGCGCCCGCCATATCGGCAACACTGTGCCATTGGTCGCCCGGCTGCGGCTGCCACGGGGTACGTTCGAGCGCAGCCAGCGCCACACCGGTTTGAGCACAGGCCTCCACGGCATGGCGGCTCATCTGGGCGGCAAAGGGGTGGGTCGCATCGATGACATGGGTGATGGCATGGCCGCGCAGCCAGTCCACCAGCCCCGCCACCCCGCCAAAGCCGCCCACCCGCGTGGGCAAGGGCTGGGTGATGGGGCTTGCCGTGCGCCCGGCATAGGAAAAGCAGGCCTCCAGCCCCGCCTCAGCAAGGCGGCGTGCCATTTGGCTGGCCTCGCTGGTGCCGCCCAGCAGAAGGATCTTGGGTTTGGATAAGGCTTGGCTGTCAATCATCGGCATCGGCGAGGATAGAGCAGAGGCCCTGCCTCCCGCAAGCCGCTTGGCGCTGGCAAACGCCACCCATGTGGTGGGCGCGCCGCGTCATCTGGCGCTGGCCGGGCTGGAGGGTGACGCGCGGGTGCAAAGCTGGCCCGTGCCATTTTCCGTCGACCCAGTACTGGCGCTGCGCGGGGAAAGCGTGGCGATGCTCGTCTCGGGCGACCCTTTCTGGTTTGGCGCGGGCAGCAGCATCACGCGCCATCTCTCGGCCGGGGAATGGCGGGCCTATCCCGCACCCTCGACCTTCTCCTGGGCCGCCGCGCGCCTCGGCTGGCCGCTGGAGCGGGTGGCGTGCCTTGGCCTGCATGCAGCACCCTTTGAGCAACTGGTGCCGGTGATGGGCCGGGGCCAGCGCGCCATCTGCCTGCTGCGCGATGGCCCTGCGGCCAGCGATCTCACCGCGTGGCTGACGGAGCGCGGCTTTGGCGCCAGCACTTGCCATATCCTCGAAGCGCTTGGCGGGGAGCGGGAGCGCCATCGCACCGTCACCGCGCAGGCGTTCAGCCTCAAGGATGTCGAGGCGCCCGTTGCCATGGCCATCGCCTTTGATGGCCCCCTCGCCCTGCCCCGCGCCAGCGGGTTGCCCGACGATCTCTTCATTCATGACGGGCAGATCACCAAGCGGCCCATGCGGGCGCTGGCCCTCTCCGCCCTCGCGCCGCGACCGGGCGAGATGCTGTGGGATCTGGGCGCGGGCTCGGGCTCGATCAGCGTCGAATGGTGTCTGGCCGGCGGGCGGGCGATCGCTGTGGAGCGCCATGCCGAACGCGCCGCCATCATCAGGCAGAACGCGCAGCATTTCGGCCTGATGCATTGCCTCACCACCCTTGAGCACGACCACGGCCAACCCATCGACCTGCCCGCGCCCGATGCCGTCTTCGTGGGCGGCGGGGCGAATGAGGCCCTGCTGGACCGGCTCTGGGCGCAACTCTCACCCGGCACACGGCTGGAGATGCATGGGGTGACGCTGGAAACCGAGGCGCTTTTGCTGGGCGCGCATGCCCGGCTCGGTGGCCATCTGTTGCGGATTGAACTGGCCCATGCCGCGCCTTTGGGCACGATGCGCGGCTGGTCTCCGGCCCGGCCGGTGGTGCAATGGAGCGTGGTGCGATGAGGCGTGTGGCGGGATTGGGCGCACGCGCTGACGCCTCGCTGGCGGCCTTGCACGAGGTGCTGGACATGGCGCAAGGCAACACGCCGGTGGATGCTCTGGCCACGCTGGCGCAGCGGGCCGACATGCCCGCCATGCAAGAGCTGGCCAGCGACACCGGCCTCCCCCTCATCGCCATTGCGCCAGAGGCCATTGCGGAGCTTGTTACCCCCACGCAATCGCCGCGCATTCTCGCCAGTTTCGCCACCGGCTGCGTGGCCGAAGCTGTGGCACTCGCCGCCCTTGGCACAGACGCCCAGATCACCACCCCTCGCCAGACATCGCGCGATGGCACCGCCACTGCCGCCATCGCCACCCTTCCCCGGAGCCATCCATGACCGTCCATTTCATCGGCGCAGGCCCCGGCGCGCCCGACCTGCTGACCCTGCGCGCGGCAAAGCTCATCGCGCAAAGCCCCGTCTGCCTCTACGCCGGATCGCTGGTGCCCGAGGGTGTGCTGGCGCATTGCCCGCCGGGCGCGCGCATCATCAACACAGCACCCCTCTCGCTCGACCAGATCATCGAGGAGATCAGCACGGCCCATGCGCAAGGCCATGATGTCGCCCGCCTCCATTCGGGCGATCTGTCGATCTGGTCGGCCATGGGGGAACAGTTGCGCCGGTTGCGAACGCTGGGCATTCCTTTTGACGTTACCCCCGGCGTCCCGGCCTTTGCCGCCGCTGCCGCCGCGCTGGAGGCCGAACTGACCCTGCCGGGCGTCGCCCAATCGCTGGTGCTCACCCGCACGCAGGGGCGCGCCACGCCTATGCCTCCGCGCGAGACGCTGGCCAATTTTGGCGCCACGGGGGCGACACTGGCGCTGCATCTCTCCATCCATCTGCTGGCCAAGGTGGTCGAGGACCTGACCCCGCATTACGGAGCAACCTGCCCGGTCGCCGTGGTCTGGCGGGCGAGTTGGGAGGATCAGCGCATCATCCGTGCCACGCTGGAAACGCTGGAAAGCGCCGTGGATGCCAGCGTGGAGCGCACTGCGCTGATCTTCGTTGGCCCCGCCATCGACAGTCAGGATTTTGCCGAAAGCCAGCTTTACGCTGCCGATTATGACCGGCGCTATCGGCCCACCGGCCCGGCTCCCCGCTTCCCGGAAAGCGCATGATGCCGCCGGGCCTGATCATCTCCGCCCCTGCCTCGGGGGCGGGCAAGACCATGGTAACGCTGGGCCTGCTGGCGGCCTGCCGCGCGCGGGGCCTGGCGGTGCAGCCCTTCAAGAACGGGCCCGATTACATCGACCCGGCCTTTCATGCGGTGGCCGCCGGGCGCCCTTCGTTCAACCTCGACAGTTGGGCGATGAATGACGACACCATCGCCGGGCTGGCCGGCATGGCACAGGGCGCGGATCTGGTGGTGGCCGAAGGCTCGATGGGGCTGTTCGACGGTGTGGCTCTGCCGGGTGCGGCGGGCCATGGCACCAGCGCGGAACTCAGCGCCAAGGCGGGATGGCCGGTGGTGCTGGTGCTCGACGTTTCGGGCCAGGCACAATCGGCGGCGGCGGTGGCTCTGGGCTTTGCGCGGATGGACAGTGACGTGCATCTGGCCGGGGTCATCCTCAACAAGGTCGCCAGCCCCCGCCATGAAGCATTGGTGCGCGACGGCATGGCGCGCGTGGGGATCGAGGTGCTGGGCGCCCTGCCCCGGCGCACAGATCTGGTGCTGCCCGAGCGGCATCTTGGTCTCGTTCAGGCCGGTGAGCATGAGGGACTGACCGAAACGCTGACCGCGCTGGGGCAATTCGTGGGCGACTATATTGATATTGACGGGCTGCTGGCCGTAGCGGCGGGCGGTTTTGCACCGGCCACCCTGCTGCCCATCGCCCCACCGGGGCAGCGCATTGCGCTGGCCAAGGATCGCGCCTTTTCCTTCCTCTATCCGCATCTTCTGGCCGGATGGCGCGCGGGCGGCGCCACCATCCTGCCCTTCTCGCCCTTGGCCGATGAGGCCCCTGATGACAGCGCGGACGTCTGCTGGCTGCCCGGTGGCTATCCCGAACTGCATGCCGGCACGCTGGCAGCAGCGCAGAGCTTTCAGCGTCGTCTGGCCGATTTCGCCCGCACACGCCCGGTGCATGGTGAGTGCGGCGGCTATATGGCGATGGGTCAGGTGCTGATCGATGCCAAGGGCGAGGCGCATCGCATGGCCGGGCTGCTGGGTCTGGAAACCTCCTTCGCGCGGCGGCGGATGCATCTGGGCTATCGCCTTGCCCGGCTTGAAAGCGCCGTGCCCGGCCATGATGCCGGTGCCGTGCTGCGCGGGCATGAGTTCCATTACGCCACAATCGTGAACCAGCCTGACCCGCCGCTGGCCAGCGTCACCGATGCCAATGGCGCCACGGTGGCCGAAACGGGATCACGCCGGGGCCATGCCACCGGCACCTTCTTTCACCTTATCGCAGAGGCGTCATGACCAGCCCCTCCCTGAAAAGGCTCGTCCTGATCGGCATCGGCACGGGCGGGCTGGACCAGCTCACCCTGGCGGCAGTGCGCGAGATCAACGCCGCCGACCTCATCCTCATCCCCCGCAAAGGGGCCAGCAAAGCCGACCTTGCCGATTTGCGGCGCGAGATCTGCGCGCAGGTGCTCACCAATCCGGCCACGCTGATCGGTGAATTCGACCTGCCTGTGCGCAACGAGGCCACCCATGATTACCGCGAGAGGGTGGAGGACTGGCACGATGCCATCGCCCAAGTCTGGACGCAGACCATTGAGGAGCACCTGCCGGGCGGAAAGGGCCAGATCGCACTGCTGATCTGGGGCGACCCGGCGCTTTACGACAGCTCCCTGCGCATCGCTCGACGCCTGCCTGATGTGGCGGTGGAGGTGGTGCCGGGCCTCATGTCGATGAATGTGCTGACCGCCGCCCATGGCATCACGCTCAACGAAGTAGGCGAGCCTTTCCTCGTCACCACCGGGCGGCGCCTGCGTGATGACGGTTGGCCACAGGGTGTCGACACATTGGTGGTGATGCTGGATGGCGAATGTTCCTTCCGTCATCTCGACCCGGCGGGCATCACCATCTGGTGGGGTGCCTATGTGGGGATGAGCAGCCAGATCCTGCTGGCGGGCCCCTTGCAGGACATGACCCCCACCATCATCGAGACGCGCGCCAAAGCCCGGGCCGAACGTGGGTGGATTATGGACATCTATCTTTTGCGGCGTCACTCGACGGGCTGATCATCCTTTCCCAAAAATCATACGCAAATACTACGCGAAGCGGGCAAGGCTCCTCTCGAATTTCTACGGCCCACAGGCCTAGTGGGAAGGCTCCATTTGACTCGTCCCATCCCGGTGGATGAGCGTGCAGGAGCATCACACATGCAGGACATCCTCTGGATCGGCCTGTCCTTCACCTTGCTGGTGGCGAGCCTTGGCTACGTCGCTTTGTGCAAAAAGGCATGAGGGGCGCGCAATCATGACCATCGACCTCTGGCTCTCGGCGCTCACCGCGCTTAGCCTTCTCGTCTATCTTGTCGCCGTGCTCGCGCGGCCCGAAAAGTTCTGAGGAGGCCAAAGTCATGACCTTTCAGGCCACCACCTTTCAAGGATGGCTGCTGATCGCGGCCTTCGTCGGCATCCTGCTGGCACTCACCAAACCGATGGGCCTGTGGCTCCATGCGCTTTACGAAGGGCGGCGCACGCCGCTCCACACCGTGCTGGGGCCGGTGGAGCGCGGCTTTTACAAGCTCTCCGGCATCGATCCACATGAGGACCAGAGCTGGCACCGCTATGCCGTGCATATGCTCTCCTTCAACTTCGGGCTGGCGCTGCTGACCTATGGTCTGCTGCGCGTGCAGCAATGGCTGCCGCTCAACGGGCTGCACTATGGCGCCATTGGGCCGGATGGCGCCTTCAACACCGCCATCAGCTTCGACACCAACACCAACTGGCAGTGGTATTCGGGCGAGGCGGCGATGAGCAATCTCTCGCAGATGCTGGCGCTGACCATTCACAACTTCCTGTCGGCCGCCACGGGTATCGCGCTGGCCTTTGCGCTGTTCCGCGGCTTTGCGCGGGCGCAGGCCAAGGGCATCGGCAATTTCTGGGCTGATATGACGCGCGTCACGCTCTATCTGCTGCTGCCGCTTTGCGTGATTTACACGCTCTACCTTATCGCCTGCGGCGTGCCCCAGACGCTGGCCACCTCGGTCGATGTCTTCACGCTGGAAGGCGCCAGGCAGGTGCTGGTGCTGGGTCCCGTGGCCAGCCAGGAAGCGATCAAGATGCTGGGCACCAATGGCGGCGGGTTCTTCAACGCCAACAGCGCTCATCCTTTTGAAAACCCGACGGCCGTGACCAATTTCGTCCAGATGCTCTCGATCTTCTGGATCGGCTTCGGGCTGACCTGGTGCTTTGGCAAGGCGGTGGGCAATGTGCGGCAGGGCTGGGCCATTCTGGCGGCCATGCTGGCGCTGTTCCTCATCGGCGCAGGCGTGGTCTATTGGCAGGAAGCGCTGGGCAACCCGGTGCTTCACCATCTGGGCGTGGCCGGCGGCAACATGGAAGGCAAGGAGGTGCGTTTCGGCATCGTCGCCTCGGCGCTGTTTGCCGCCATCACCACGGCGGCCAGTTGCGGCGCGGTCAATGCCATGCATGACAGCTTCACCGCGCTTGGCGGCCTGATTCCGCTCTTCAACATCCAGCTTGGCGAGGTCGTCGTGGGCGGCGTGGGGGCCGGCATCTATGGCTTCCTGCTCTTTGCCATTCTCGCGGTGTTCGTCGCTGGCCTGATGGTGGGCCGCACACCCGAATATGTCGGCAAGAAGATCGAGAGCCGCGAGGTGAAGCTGGCCGTTCTGGCGATTGCCGTCCTCCCGCTCATCATCCTGAGCATGACGGCGCTGGCCAGCGTGCTGCCCGCCGGGCTTGCCGGGCCGCTCAACAAGGGGCCGCATGGCTTCTCGGAGATCCTCTATGCCTTCACCTCGGCCGTGGGCAACAATGGTTCGGCCTTTGCGGGCCTGACCGCGGGCACGCCGTTCTACAATGGCATGCTGGGCGTGGCGATGTGGCTGGGCCGCTATTTCGTGATCATCCCCATGCTGGCGATTGCAGGCAGCCTGGCGGCCAAGAAGCATACGCCTGAAAGCGCAGGCAGCTTCCCCACCACCGGCCTGCTGTGGACGGGCCTGCTGGTCGGCATCGTGCTGATCGTGGGTGGCCTCACCTTCCTGCCCAGCCTCGCGCTTGGCCCTGTCGCCGATCATCTCATGATGATCCACGGCCAGCTCTTCTAAGGACACAGACCCATGGCTCGGTCCGCAAAAACATCCGAAACGAAATCGCTTTTCACCGCAGACCTGATCGTTCCAGCGATTGGCGATGCCTTCCGCAAACTCAATCCCAAGGAGCTGATCCGCAACCCGGTGATGTTCACCACGGCGGTGGTGGCGCTGCTGCTCACCGTGCTGCTGGTGGCGGGGCATGACACGCTGGGCCTTGGCTTCAAGCTGCAACTGGTGGTGTGGCTGTGGCTGACGGTGCTCTTCGGCACCTTTGCCGAGGCGCTGGCCGAAGGGCGCGGCAAAGCGCAAGCCGCCTCGCTGCGCGCCACCAAGGCCGAGCTGACCGCCAAGCGCATCAAGGGCAATGGCTGGGAGGATGTGCCCGCCAGCGCCCTGCGCAAAGGCGATGTGGTGCTGGTGCAAACCGGCGACCTCATCCCCTCGGACGGCGAGGTGATCGCCGGTGTCGCCTCGGTCAACGAGGCCGCCATCACCGGAGAAAGCGCCCCGGTCATCCGCGAGGCGGGCGGCGACCGCAGCGCCGTCACGGCGGGCACCCGCGTTATCTCCGATGAAATCCGCGTGGCGGTCACCGTCAATCCGGGTCAGGGTTTCCTCGACCGCATGATCGCGCTGGTCGAAGGCGCCGAGCGGCAGAAGACCCCCAATGAGATCGCGCTCACCATCCTGCTGGTGGGGCTGACGATCATCTTCCTCATCGCCGTCTCCACCATTCCGGGCTTTGCCACCTATGCCGGGGGCAGCGTGCCGGTGGCCATTCTGGCAGCTCTCCTCATCACGCTCATCCCCACCACCATTGCCGCGCTGCTCTCGGCCATCGGCATTGCGGGGATGGACCGTCTGGTGCGTTTCAACGTGCTGGCCAAATCGGGCCGCGCGGTGGAAGCGGCGGGCGACATCGACGTGCTGCTGCTCGACAAGACCGGCACCATCACCGTGGGCGACCGTCAGGCCACCGAATTCCGCCCAGTGCAAGGCGTCGAGCTGAACCAGCTGGCCGAAGCCGCACTGATGGCCAGCCTTGCCGATGAAACGCCCGAGGGTCGCTCCATCGTGGTGCTGGCGCGCGAGAAATTTGGCCAGACGACAAGCCAACTGCCTGCGGATGCCGAAATCATCCCCTTTACCGCGCAAACCCGCATCTCGGGCGTCAACACGGGTGGGCGCATCATCCAGAAGGGCGCGGTGCAGGCCATCCTCAACGCCAATCCGGGCAGCGGCAGCACAGCAGCGGCCACCCAGCTGCGCGCGATCACCGAGGACATCGCCCGCGCTGGCGGCACGCCGCTGGCCGTCGCAGTCGACGGGCGGCTGCTGGGCGCCATCTTCCTCAAGGACATCGTGAAAGCCGGCATCCGCGAGCGTTTTGGCGAACTGCGTGCCATGGGCATCCGCACCGTGATGATCACGGGCGACAACCCGCTGACGGCGGCCAGCATCGCGGCGGAATCAGGCGTCGATGATTTCCTTGCCGAAGCCACGCCCGAGGACAAGCTGGCCCTCATCCGCAAGGAGCAGCAGGGCGGCCGTCTTGTCGCCATGTGCGGCGATGGCACCAATGATGCCCCTGCCCTGGCCCAGGCCGACGTTGGCGTGGCCATGAACACCGGCACCCAGGCCGCGCGCGAGGCGGGCAATATGGTCGATCTCGACAGCGACCCCACCAAGCTCATCGAGGTGGTGGGCCTTGGCAAGCAATTGCTGATGACGCGCGGCGCGCTGACGACCTTTTCCATCGCCAATGACGTGGCCAAATATTTCGCCATCCTGCCCGCCATGTTCGTCGCGCTTTATCCCGGCCTTGCCGTGCTCAACGTCATGGGCCTGTCCAGTCCGCAGAGCGCGATCCTCTCGGCCATCATCTTCAATGCGCTGATCATTCCGCTGCTGGTGCCGCTGGCGCTGAAGGGCGTGACCTATCGCCCCATGGGCGCCGGGCCGATGCTGGCGCGCAATCTGGCGGTCTATGGGTTTGGCGGGCTGATCGCGCCCTTTGTCGGCATCAAGCTGATCGATCTGGCCGTTGGCGGCCTGGGTCTGGCCTGAGGAGAAGTTTCATGATCCATGATTTTGCAAGCTCGCTGCGCCCCTCGCTGGTGATGACCGGGCTGTTCGCCGCCCTGCTGGGCATCGGCTATCCTCTGGCCATGACGGGGGTGGGGCAGGTGCTCTTCCCTTCGCAGGCCAATGGCAGCCTGGTTGTCGACCATGGCAAGGTGGTGGGGTCAACCGTCATCGGCCAGGCCTTCACCTCGGACCGCTACTTCCAGACGCGCCCCTCCGCCGCTGGCAAGGGCTATGATGGCACGGCCTCTTCCGGCTCGAACCTTGGCCCGGCATCCAAAGCGCTGTCTGACCGGGTGCAGGCGCAGGTTGCCGCCATGCGCAAGGCGCAGCCGGGCAAACCCATCCCCGCTGATCTGGTGACGACCTCCGCCTCAGGGCTGGACCCCGACATCACCCCGCAGGCCGCCTATTATCAGGTGGACCGCATCGCGAAGCTGCGCGGCTTGAAGCCAGAGGCCCTGCGCGCGCTGGTCGCCAGCAGCGTTGAGACACCAACGCTGGGCTTCATCGGGGAAAACCATGTGAATGTGTTCGAACTCAATCGACGGCTTGATGCAATGGCGGCTAAAACGCCTGCGTGAATGATGTGAAGGATCCTGATCGCCCATCGCCAGAGGCCCTGCTGCGCGCCGCCGCGCAGGAGGGCCGTGGCCGCCTGAAGATCTTCCTTGGCGCAGCGCCGGGCGTGGGCAAGACATGGGAAATGCTGACGCAAGGCCACCGTCGGCGCGAGGCGGACGTGGATGTGGTCGTCGGCGTGGTGGAAAGCCACGGACGGCGCGAGACCGAAGCGCTGGTCCATGGCCATGAGGTGATCCCTCGCCGCGATGTCTCGCACCATGGCCACAGCCTGGGCGAAATGGACATCGATGCCATTCTGGCGCGCCACCCCGCGCTGGTTCTGGTGGATGAACTGGCCCACACCAACGCGCCCGGATCACGCCATCCCAAGCGTTATCAGGATGTGGAGGAACTGCTGGCGGCGGGCATCGACGTCTGGTCCACGCTCAACATCCAGCATGTGGAGAGCCTCAACGATGTAGTGGCCAGCTTCACGCGGGTGCGGGTGCGCGAAACCGTGCCCGATTCCGTGCTGGAACAGGCCGAGATCGAGGTGGTGGACATTCCCCCCGACGAGCTGATCGAGCGGCTGCGCGACGGCAAGGTCTATATCCCGCAGGAAGCGACGCGGGCGCTGGGCCATTTCTTCTCGAAATCGAACCTGACGGCGCTGCGCGAACTGGCGCTGCGGCGCGTGGCGCAGGCGGTCGATGCGCAAATGCTCGACCATGCCCGTGCCCATGCGCTGGCGGGCAATTTCGCCGCGGGCGAGCGCATCGTTGTGGCGGTCAGCGAGCAGGGGCATGCCGCAGGGCTCGTCCGCGCGGGCAAGCGCATGGCCGACGCGCTGCGCGCACCATGGACGGCGGTGCATATCGAAACCCGCCGCGACCAGCTTTTCAGCGATGGCGAGCGCCGCCAGCTGGCCGACACGCTGGCGCTGGCCTCGCGCCTTGGCGCTTCGACGGCGAGCATTCCGGCGGTCGATGTGGTCGATGGTCTCAGCCGCTATGCGCGCGAAGCCCGCGCCACCCAGATCGTCATCGGCAAGGCCAGCCGGTCATGGTGGTTCGAGATGCGCCACGGCTCGGTGGTCGACCGGCTGGTACGCACCCTTGGCGAAGTGGCGGTGCATGTGCTGCCTTCGGGCACGCCCGACAAACCCCTGCGGGCCGCGCGCGCGCGCGCCGGCTGGGGCCGCCCGCTGGATTACCTCTGGTCGCTGCTGGCCGTGGCCGGGATGACGGGGACCGGCCTGCTGCTCGAACAAGCGATCAATCTCGGTAATATCGCGCTGCTCTATCTGGTGCCGGTGATGTTTGCCGCCGCATCCTTTGGCCTTCGCGCCGGGCTGTTTGCCGCGCTCTCGGCCAGTCTGGCCTATAATTTCTTCTTTCTGCCGCCGGTCGGCACCTTCAGCGTCTCCAATCCGGAAAATGTCGTGTCGATCTTCGTGCTGCTCGGCGTGGCGATTGTCACCAGCCAGTTTGCCGCCCGTGTGCGCGTTCAGGCCGATCTGGCCGCCTCCAGCGCGCGGCAGAATGCGGCGCTGGCCAGCTTCTCGCGCCAGCTCACCGCCTCGACCACCCATAAGGAGCTGATGCAGGCGATCTGCGCGGAGGTGGCGCGATTGCTCGATGTGCGCAGCGTGCTGCTGCTGCCTTCGCCCGGCGGGCCACAGCTTCATGCCGCCTTCCCGCCCGAGGACCGCATGGAGCAGATCGAACTGGCCGCCGCACAATGGGCCATCGACCATGAACAGCCCGCCGGGCGCGGTTCCTCCACCCTCACCGCCTCGGACTGGCTGTTCCACCCCTTGCGCACATCGCGCGGGGTGCTGGCGGTGCTGGGCATCGCGCGGGGCGATGCCGGCGATCCGCTGCGCAGCGACAATGTGCCCCTGCTGATGAGCCTGCTCGATCAGGCCGCCATTGCGCTGGACCGCATGGCGCTGGAGGAGGCCAATCTGAAGGCACAGGCCATTGGCGAACGGGACCGGCTGCGCTCGGCGCTGCTCTCCTCGGTCAGCCATGATCTGCGCACGCCGCTCACCACCATCGTCACCGCCGCGCAGGAGATGAAGCGGGCTCCTTCCGCCGAACTGGCCGAAACCATCGAGAGCGAGGCCCAGCGCCTCGCCCGCTTCGTTGCCAATCTGCTCGACATGGCGCGGGTGGAGGCCGGCGCCCTGCCCATGAAGCCGGAAGCCATCGACCTGTTCGATGCTGTCGCCAGCGCCGCCCATGACACGCGCGCGGCGCTGACCGACCATGCCATCGACCTCGACATTGCGCCCGACATTCCGCTGGTGCGGCTCGACCCGGTGCTGCTGCATCACTGCCTGATCAACCTGCTCGACAATGCCGGACGCTATGGCGATGCGGGCACGCCCATTCTGGTGCGTTGCCGCCGTTCGCACGATGCCTTGCGCCTGTCGGTCATCGACCAGGGGCCGGGCATTCCGCCGGGCCAGGAAAAGCGCGTGTTCGAAACCTTCACCCGGCTGGAAGGGTCGGACCGTGCGCGCCATGGCACGGGGCTTGGCCTGGCCATCGTGAAGGGCTTTTCCGAGGCGATGGGTCTCACCGTCGAGGCCAGCAACATCGAGGAAGCGCCTGAGGGAAAACGCGGCGCCTGTTTCACGATCCGCATTCCCGAGACGCTGATCGTCACCGCCATCGACCAGAAGGACATGACATGAAACTGCGCCATAAGGTGCTGATCGTCGATGATGAGCCGCAAATCCGGCGGCTGATCACCACCGCGCTGGCCCGGGCCGATTATATCGCGCTGGAAGCGGCCAATGCGCGCGAAACGATGGAACGCGTGCGCCATGAACGGCCCGATGTGGTGCTGCTCGACCTTGGCCTGCCCGACCGCGACGGGCTGGAACTGGTGCCGCTCATCAAGGGGCAGTGCGATGCCACGCTGATCGTGGTTTCCGCGCGCGATGCCACCGAAGAGAAGGTCGCCGCACTCGACCTTGGCGCGGATGACTATCTCACCAAACCCTTCGATACCGATGAACTGCTGGCCCGGCTGCGTGTAGCGCTGCGCAACCGCACCACGCGGGGCGGCGCCTCGGCGGCGGTGATCGCCGGCGATGTCGCCATCGACCTGCTGGAGCGGCGCGTCACCAAGAACGGCGAGGAGGTGCATCTCACGCCCAAGGAATATCGCGTCATCGCCCAGCTTGCCAAATTCCCCGGCCGCGTCATCACCCATGAACAGATCATGGCGCAGGTCTGGCCGCATGAGCTGGAGCATCATGTCGAATATCTGCGCGTGCTGGTGCGCAGCCTGCGCCAGAAGCTGGAGGATGACCCGCAGCGCCCGCAGATCATCAGCAATGAGCTGGGCATCGGCTATCGCCTGCGCATGGTGGGCGAACCTCAGTCCTGAACCAGATCGCCCAGCGCATCGCGCAAGGGGCCCAGCCAGCGGTCATAGGCTTGCCAGTTCTCGGTGCCCTGGCGGAAGATGGGCGAGCGCACCTGTTCGGACGAGGGCGTGCGCACGGGGCGTTTCGTTTCATGGAAGGCGAGGCAAGCCTCCTCGAAAGGCAGGCCCAGTGCGGCCAGCAAGGCGCGGATCTGGCTTTCGCTCTCCTCCACCAGCGCCTCATAGCGGACAAGGTGGACGGCGCCGGGCAGCACCGCATCCATCTGCGCCATCATCCGCACATAATCACGATAGTAATGGCCAAGGTCGGCCAGATCATAGGCGAAATGCTGACCGCGCGCGAAATGCTGGCGAAAATTGGCCACACCCGCCGAAAGCGGATGGCGCCGCACATCCACGATGCGGGCGTTGGGCAGAATGGTCCTGATAAAGCCGGTGTAGAGCCAGTTGTTGGGCAGCTTGTCGATGAAGAAAGGCCGGTCGGTGCGCCGCTGGGGTGACACGCGGCGCAGATAGGCCTCGCCCAGCGCGGCAATCTCGTCAGCGTTTAAAGCGGCAAGGCGCTCATGCGGATTGCCCGTGCCATCCGCCCCGGCAAGGCTGGCCCAGAGGTCGGGAATATCGGGCAGTTCGGCAATCGCCTCGATCTGGCTGTGGCTGGCGAGGATCTGTTCCACCAATGTGGAGCCCGCGCGCGGCAGGCCAAGGATGAAGATGGGGTCGAGCGCGGGGCAGCCCTGCCCCGCACGGTCCGCGAAAAATGTCGGCGTGAAGGTTTGGATCATGCGGTCGACCCGGCCCGTGGTCTCTGCCGCATCATAATGGATCAGCGCGCGGCGATGGGCATTGGCGTCGCGATAAGCGGCGAAGGCCTTGTCGTGGTCGCCGGCATCCTCCCAGGCCTTGCCCAGTGCGAATTCGAGATGGAAGCGGTCCTCGGCGGCAAGATCGGTGCGGGTCAGCGCCTGTTCCATCGTCCGGCGATCCGCCTCGTCGAGCTTCACCGTCTTGAGATTGGCCAGCGACCACCATGCCTCGCCAAAACTCGCCTCGATGCCCACCGCGCGGCGATAGGCCTCCACCGCATCGGCCAGCCGCCCCACCGTCTTGAGCACATGGCCATAGGACATCCACACCCGCGCATGGCCGGGAAAGCGCGAGAGCATATCCTCATACAGCGCCATGGCCGCCTCGAACTCGCCCAGCCGGTTGAGCACGGCGGCGCGCAGATTGGCATTGCCCCCATTGATTGCGCCCTCACCCGGCGCGTCCGCCTCGCGCTCGACATTCAGCCGGTCGAGCTGGGCCAGCGCCTCGGGGGCGCGGTTCGTGCGGTAAAGGATGGTGGCGAGATTGACGCGGGCCGCGCTGAATTCGGGCGCAAGATCGAGCGCGCGGCGCAGCAGCTTTTCCGCATCCGGCGCCCGGTCGATACGCGCGGCCAGTTCGGCCAGCATGCGGATGGCCGCCACATCGAAAGGATCGGCCTTGAGATGGGTCTTGAGCAAGGGCTCGGCCACATCCAGCCGGTTCTGCCGCAGGGCATGGGCCGCCTGCATCAACGCGGGGTTACGAATGGCGGCGGCAAGCTGATGGTCAAGGTCGGTAGCGCTCATGCCCGTGGTCCATGCATGGTTGGAAAGCGATTGGCAAATGCCCAGCCCGCGCCCCGCCCTTACGTCATTTACCCCTTGCTTTTCTTTTGTGTCGCAGCAGGCTAAAAAACCAATAAATTAAGACAACAGGGTGGACATCTATGCAGAGCCAATATGGCTTGGTTTCAATGCGTTCTCTTTCCAGAATCACGCTTGGCGCATTGCTGGGCGGCACGATTCTGGCGTCAACGCCGGCGCTCGCGCAACAAACAACTGATGCAAATGCGCCACAGGACATCGTCGTCACCGCGCAAAAGCGTGAAGAAAATCTGCAAAGTGTCCCCATCTCGATCCAGGCTCTTGGCGCGGCCAAGCTGGAGCAGCATCAGGTCGTCAGCTTTGACGATTATGCCAAGCTGCTGCCTTCGGTCAGCTTCCAGTCCTATGGCCCAGGCCAGTCGCAGATCTATTTCCGCGGCGTGACCTCGGGGTCGGACTATAATGGCGCCTTTGGCGGGTCGCAGCCCACCAGCGCGCTCTATCTCGACGAAATGCCGCTGACGACCATCGGCGGCGCGGTTGACCTGCATGTCTATGACATGGCCCGCGTCGAGGCACTGTCCGGCCCGCAGGGCACGCTGTTCGGCTCCAGTTCGCTCTCGGGCACGCTGCGCCTCATCACCAACAAGCCGGTCCACAAGTTCGAGGCCGGCATTGATGTCAGCGGCACGACCTTTGGCAAGGGCGGCAATTCGAGCGGCGGCAGCATCGACGCCTTCATCAACATCCCCATCAGCGAAAAGGTCGCCCTGCGCACCTCGGCCTTTTACCAGCGTGATGGCGGCTACATCAGCAATGTGCCGGGCACCCGCAACTATCCCGTCACCGACGTGAATGGCAATGCGGCCATCCTGCCGGTCAGCAATGCCAAATATGTGAAGAAGAACTACAACGATGTCGAAACCTGGGGCGGCCGCGCGGCGCTGGGCATCGACCTCGACGAGAACTGGACCGTAACGCCGGCCGTCATCTACCAGAACCAGCGGGCGCATGGCACCTTCCTCTATGGCCCGCTGACGGGCAATGATCCGCTCAGCCCCGCCGTGGGTGATTTGAAGGTGCAGGATTATACGCCCGAGCTGAATAAGGACGAATGGGTGCAGGCTGCCCTCACCGTCCATGGCAAGCTGGGCAATTGGGACGTGACCTATGCCGGTGGCTATTTCAGCCGCCATGTGGACACGACCGCCGATTATTCGGACTACACCGTCTCCTATTACGAGGCGCTGGGCCCGGCCTACACCAGCTTCATCGGCGCCAATGGACAGAATCTGGACCCGAGCCAGATCTACCACGTGCACCACCACTATACGAAGCAGAGCCACGAACTGCGCATCTCCTCGCCCAGCGACAAGCGGCTGCGCTTCACCACCGGCATGTTCCTGCAACGCCAGACTGACGCGATCGAGGCCGATTATACGATTCCGGGCCTGGCCGCCGGGCCGAACAGCCCTGCCGTACCCCGCTGCGGTGATGATATCTTCTGCTCGCGCATCAACCGCATCGACCGCGACTATGCGATGTTCGCCGATGGCTCCTTCGACATCCTGCCGAACCTGACGCTCTCGGCGGGCATTCGCGGCTTCATTGCCAACAACACAGCATCGGGCTTTTCGGGCACGGCAAGCAGGGTCGGCACCGTCTCCTGCTCCGTCACCAATGACCCGAACCTGCCGTGTCTGCTTTATGACAAGAAGGCCAACCAGATCGGCGAGACGCATCGCGTGACGCTGAACTGGAAGGTGGACCGCGATCACCTGATCTATGCCACCTACTCCACCGGCTATCGCCCCGGCGGCATCAACCGCCTGCCCCAGGTAGCCCCTTATGAGGCCGACACGCTGACCAACTATGAAGTGGGCGTGAAGACCAGCTGGTTCAACCGGCACCTGACCGTCAACCTGGCCCTGTTCGACGAGGAATGGGACAAGACCCAGATTGGCCTCACCACCCCCAATTCGAACGGCACGCTCAGCATCTACAATGTGGGCGGGGCGCGTATTCGCGGCGTGGAAGGCGATGCCAGCCTGAACCTTGGCCATCTGACGCTCTCAGGCTCGGGCAGCTATACCGATGCCAAGACCAAGGCCGATTTCTGCAACATCGGCGCCAGTGGCAATCCGGATTGCAGCCAGGGCATCTACATTCCCAATGGCACGCGCCTGCCGGTCCAGCCCAAGTTCAAGGGGAATGCAACCGCGCGCTACACCTTCGATCTGGCCGGTTATCGACCCTATGTGCAGGCCAGCGCCACGCATCAGTCGGGTACGGATGCCTATTTCGTGCAGCCGGTGGCCGGTGCCCTGTGGCAGACGGCAGGCTTTACCACCTTCGACTTCGCGGTGGGTGCGAAGGCGGGTCTGTGGAGCTGGGAGGCCTTTGTCATCAACGCTTTCGACAAGCGCGGCATCCTCAGCCTCAACACGGTGTGCATTCCCTCGACCTGCGCGCAATTCGCGCGCGCCTATGCCACCAAGCCGCAGGAATTCGGCATCAAGCTGGGCCGCAAATTCTGATGATCCTCATGCCGCGGGGCCTTCGGGCTCCGTGGCAGATCACCGGGCGCTTTGCTCGCGAGCAGGCCCGGAAAGATGCCGCGCCAGCATGGGCCCGGTCAATAACACCAGAAAAAACCGTGCCACCTGCATGGCAATGACGAAGGGCACGTCCACCCGCGTCGCCGTGGCGATGATCGAGACCGAATCCGCCCCGCCCGGGCTTGTCGCCAGATAGGCGGTCAGCGGGTCCACCCCCGCCACGCGCACCAGCACCGCCGCCATGCCAGCACAAAGCAGCATCAACGCCAGTATGGAGCCCAGCACGCGCGGCAAGGCGCGCGCCGCATAGGCCACCACATCAGGCGAAAAGCGATTACCGATACCCCATCCCACAATGGCATAGCACAGCGCCAGAAAGGGCGTGGGCAGCACCAGCATGGCCCAATCGGGCATCACAGGCCCGGCCAGCTTGACCGCCATGCCGATAACCATAGGCACCAGCATGGCGCCGGCGGGAATTTTCGCCCGCACGCCCGCCATACTGCCCAGCAGGATGATCGCCAGCGTCAGGATGAACCCACGCGTGTCAAACGCCGCCGAAACCACGGCCACAGGGTGCCCCACCGGCACTCCGAGAAACCGCGCGACCAGAGCCGCGAGGCTGGCACAGCAGGCCACGCGCAAATATTGCATGAAGGCCACCAGCCGCATGTCCGCGCCATAGTCTTCACACATCAGCGTCATGGCCGTGGCCGCACCGGGCGAAGACCCCCAGATGGCCGTGGTCCCCGGCAGCAGGCCGGAACGCGCCAGCGACCAGCCCAGCGCTCCGGCCGCCACCAGCGTGGAAAGGGTCGCGACCAGAAAAATCGGCCAGCGCGCGGCAATGACGGGCAAGACGGCGGCGGGCAGATTGCTGGCGATCATCACCCCGACACAGCCCTGCGCCAGATAGAACAGGGGTCGCGCAATGTGCACGGTGCCACCCCGCATTGCCATCAACACCGCGCCCAGCATCGGGCCCAGCAGCAGGGCGGCGGGAATGCGGATCAGTTCCAGCCCGCCCGTGAAGATCAGCGACAGCGCCAGCAACAGGGCCCAGCGTCTATACGCGGGCCAATCACCCGGCCCCATCGCCATGAGACTATCAGGCCAGACGTTCAGGAACGCTCCGGGCTTCCTCGATGATCGTGTCCTTCATGCCGACAGCTTCCCAGGGGAAGACGAACCAGCGCTTGTCCTGTTCGCGGTCGATCATCTCGGCCCAGTAATCGACCGTGGCCTGCGAACTGCTGTTGTTCATCACCACGGCAAAGCGCAAATTGCCCGGCTCGCCGCCCTGCTCGGCCAGGATGCGGCGGATGGTGGCAATGGTGCCGCCACTGTCGTTGATGTCATCGACAAACAGCAGCTTGACGCCCGAGGCGCTCTTTTCGGCCACCTTGTGAAGCAGTTCCTCGGCAAAGCCGGGCACTTTCGAGGAATGGTCGACCGAGAGCATCGGCGTGTTGAGTTCATGCGAGATGTAAACCGCCGGGACCAGCCCGCCACGGCCGATGCCGATGACATAATCCGGCCTCCACGCACCCGCCGCAACGCTGCCCGCGACCTTGCGCACATCGGCCAGAAAGCCGTCATAGGGCAGGTAATGCAATTGAGGCGCGGCGCTGTCGGTCATGGGCAATTCCCTTGCGAAGGGGTGAAGTGAGCGGGTGTGTATGTTTTTTCGGTAGCCGCTGGCGAGCATCAGGGCAATCCGTGCATTGCATGGGAGCTGCCGATTCGGAGGCGGAACGATGCAAGTGGTTCGTTCCATTGCCGTTTGGATGGGAAGAGCCGGTTGCGCCTCTTTCCGCAGTGCAACCGGCCCACCTCTGCGACGCCGCATCAGCGGCTGCGAGAGACAGACTTGGCTCGAAACCCTTCCCTACCAATAGAAATTTCATTTCGTTGTGAACAATGATCAACCGGATCATTTCATTGCATCTGCGAACTCAATTCGCATATGCGCAAATATATCTTTGTATTTTCTACATATTGTGAAACCAACCCATGACTGCTACATACTGTTACAGGTTGAGCAGGATGCTATGGGGGTAGCGGAAAGCGAAACCGATACATCCATTGGGTTGGGGAACCTGAATGGACGTTACTTTGACAGCAGTTGACGATTATCAACAATATACAACTGATGATCATGGTTTTGACGCCATGAGCTGCTGGTGGGAGAGTGATGCGCCGTCAGAGCGCAATCAGATCGGCAAGGGTATAGTCCAAGCCTTGCCGATCAGCGCCTTGCTGTGGTGCGGTTTGCTGGCGGTGATTTTTCACCATTAATGCCGCAAGCCGCATGCAACAGGCCATACCTTCGCAGGTGGGGAGAGGCTGGCGAAGGCGTGAGAAAGAGTAAGGCGCAGGGCAGGGTCGAGAGCGAGAGATCGCCGTCCCTGCCCGCCTTTGTATCCCGATATCTCGAATTGGGCCGCGCGGCTCAATGCCTTCTCATGCGGCGACGGCGCGAATGCTGTTCAGGCTCAATAGGCCGCGCGCACGGGCGAAACACTGCCTGACGGCGGGTTTGCCGGTCCCGGTGTCACCAGCGGGAACTCATGCATTTTCATGAGATTGAGCGCCAACTCCTCCATGGTGAAGCTGGTTTCCAGGGCCAGACCATGGCGCGGCTCCTGCCGCCAGCACACCTTGGCGTAAATCTGCGGGAAGCCGGGAATGTCGATCTTGACCAGCTGACGCAGCAGCAGACGCTCGGGCGTTTCGATGCAGGCACCCTGCTGGGAAATGTCACGCACCAGGATCGGCCAGCTGCGCGACCCGGAATGGATCGTGGCCGGGCGTTCCAGCCGCAGGCGGATCTGGCGGCGGGGGAATTGTTCACGCCGGTCCTCAATGAGCGACTGAATGTCAACTTCGTCAAAGAAGCGGAAACCCGCGTGGTCATCCTTCAACCACATCAATTCCATCGGATAGCGCTCGCCGCTCCCCGTCTCCAGCGCGATGTGAAGATATTTCGGCAGCGGATGAAAGATCCGCACCTTGACGCCCGTTGCCGATGCGTCGCGCAGCACGCAGAGATATTCACGGCCATCAATGATCAGCTTGGCCGCACGCACCAGCAGGGTGAAACGCGGCGCACGACGCAATTCGGAACCCGATGCCGGTGCCGGCTGCGCAACGGCGTCCTCGCTCGGCCCTCCCTGCATCATGTACGGTTCCTGCGCCAAATTTGTCACCCCAGTCGTGAGCCACCCCAACGTGGCCTGATACCGCCGCCAGCCGGGAAAGCCCGCCTTACGTTCATGTTCATCGCACAACATTGGTAAATCAGTTATGAAGTCGCCGACGAAATCGCCCTGATACCGCCTGTTGGGTTGGATCGATGCTCGATGGAAGTTTAAGACAATCTTCAATCTTTAACAAGCGAACGCACGCGCGCGGCATCATGGCTTGAGCAGCCTCGTCGAATCACAAGGGGCCGCTCGGGCTCTCTGTTCCCGAGCGGCCCCGTGCCGATCCCCGACATCGCACCGAAAAGAAAAATTATCAGCCTGATGTCAGGTAATTAGCAAGCAATTCCCTCAGGCCACCGCGCCATGGCAATGCTTGTATTTCTGGCCCGAACCGCAAGGGCATGCCGCATTGCGGTTCAGCCCCATATGCGCATAGGGATCTCCCTCAAGCGCGGTCTCACCGCTCGACAGCGAGCCGGCGGCGATGCCCGTGCCGAAGCCGCTGGCCAACAGCGCATCGGCCGAGAAGGGCGAACCGGCGGGCGCCGGCGTCACCGAACCGCCGAAATTGCCCCCAAGATCATCCAGATTGGTGAGGAATTCAGGCAATTCCGGCAGATCCATCGGCTGCTGCTGGGTGAACTGGATCTCGGCAGTGCAGAGAATGCGAGTCACATCCTCGCGGATCGTTTCCAGCATGCGCTCAAACAGGCTGAAGGCCTCCTGCTTGTATTCGTTGATCGGCGTCTTCTGCGCATAGGCCCGCAGGAACACCACCTGGCGCAGCGCATCAAGCGTGGCCAGATGCTCCTTCCAGTGGTGGTCGAGGCGCTCGAGCAAGACGCTCTTTTCCACCTGCGCCCAGATCGAGGGGTCGTTGGCCTCGATCTTGCGCGCCATCCTGTCGTCAGCAGCGGTCTGGATATGCTCCTCGATCATATCAGGCTCGATGCCGTCCTCGGCCAGCCAGTCGTCGAGCGGCACTTCCATGCCCAGCGTGGTGAGAACCTGCTCCTTGAGGCCCTCAATATCCCATTGCTCGGGATAGGAGCCGTGCGGGCAGGCTGTGGCCACCAGCGCGTTGACCGTCTCGCGGCGCATATCGGTGACGACATCATCCAGCGCTTCGGCATCCATGATATCGGCGCGCTGCTCGTAAATGACCTTGCGCTGGTCATTCATCACGTCGTCGTATTCCACGACCTGCTTGCGGATGTCGTAGTTGCGCGCCTCCACCTTCTTCTGGGCCTGCTCGATGGCCTTGGACAGCCACTTCGAGCCGATCGCCTCGCCATCGGCCAGATTGCTGTTCATCATGCGCGAAAAGAGCGTGTCGGGGCCGAAGATGCGCAGCAGGTCATCCTCCAGGCAGAGATAGAACTTCGACAGGCCCGGATCACCCTGACGGCCCGAACGGCCGCGAAGCTGATTGTCGATACGGCGGCTTTCATGGCGCTCCGTACCGATGACGCACAGGCCGCCGGCGGCCAGCACCTGCTGCTTCTCGGCGTCGATCTCGGCCTTGATGGCGGCCAGTTTCGCGTCATATTCGGCGCCCTCCAGCCCGCGCAGTTCGTCTTCCATGCGGAATTCAAGGTTGCCGCCAAGCTTGATGTCGGTGCCGCGACCGGCCATGTTGGTGGCGATGGTGACGGCGCCCAGACGGCCAGCCTGCGCCACGATATGCGCTTCCATCTCGTGGAAACGGGCGTTAAGAACGCTGTGCTTCACGCCCTCGGCATTCAGGAATTCGCTCAGCAACTCCGACTTCTCGATCGACACCGTGCCGACCAGCACCGGCTGGCCGATTTCGTTCTTCTCGCGGATCAGCTTGGCGATGGCGCCGAACTTGTCATGGGTGTTCTTGTAGAACTCATCCTCATCGTCGATGCGCTGCACGGGCACATTGGTGGGGATGGTCACGACGTTCATCTTGTAGATGTCGAAGAACTCGGGCGCTTCGGTCGCGGCCGTGCCGGTCATGCCCGACAGCTTGGGATACATGCGGAAATAGTTCTGGAAGGTGATCGAGGCCATCGTCTGGTTCTCAGGCTCGATCTTGACGCCTTCCTTGGCCTCCACCGCCTGATGCAGACCGTTGGACCAGCGACGCCCATCCATCATGCGGCCGGTGAACTCATCGATGATGATGACCTTGCCGTCCTTCACGATGTAGTCGATGTCGCGCTTGAACATCACATTGGCCTTCAGGGCCTGGTCGAGGTGATGCACGACCTGCGTGTTCTCAATATCGTAAAGGTTGCTGCCTTCCAGCAGGCCCGCTTCCTCCAGCAGGCGCTCGGCGCGCTCGATGCCATCCTCGGTGAAGGTGATGCTCTTCGCCTTCTCGTCAGTCTCGTAATCATCGGGCGTCAGGTGCCGCACGATGGCATCGACCGAGATGTAAAGGTCGGTCTTGTCATCGGTGGGGCCGGAAATGATCAGCGGCGTGCGCGCCTCGTCGATCAGGATCGAGTCCACCTCGTCGACGATGGCGTAGTTGAAGGGGCGATGCACCATCTGGTCGCGCGAATGCTTCATATTGTCGCGCAGATAGTCGAAACCAAGCTCATTGTTGGTGGCGTAGGTGATGTCGCAATTATAGGCTTCACGCCGCTGATATTCATCAAGATTGGGTACGATGACGCCCACGCTGAGCCCAAGGAAATTGTAGAGCACGCCCATCGTTTCAGCGTCACGCCGGGCCAGGTAATCGTTCACCGTGACGACGTGAACGCCCTTGCCCTCCAGCGCGTTGAGATAGACCGCCAGCGTTGCCACCAGCGTCTTGCCCTCACCCGTGCGCATTTCGGCGATCTCGCCCCGGTGCAGCACGATGCCGCCGATCATCTGCACATCGAAATGGCGCATGCCCATCGACCGCTTCGACGCCTCGCGCACCGTGGCGAAAGCCTCGGGCAGAATGTCATCCAGCGTGCTGCCATTGGCCAGCAGTTCACGGAACTTGACCGTCTGACCGGCCAGCTCCTCATCGCTCATCCCTTCCATGATGGGTTCATAAGCGGCGATCTTCTGCACGATCTTGTCGAGCGACTTCACATAACGGTCGTTGGACGAGCCGAAGATGGCCTTGGCAAGGCTCTGGAACATGGATTTCCCCTGGGAATTTGAAAGCTGTGATGGCCGGAACGGCGCAAGGCGCGCGCAGGTCCGCGGCGTGAAAGTTTGACGGCGCAGGTCATAGGCCTGCCTGCGCCAGCCCTATTCGCGAGCGCGCTCAACCCCGACAAGCACCGGCACGATGACCGGCGCAAAGGCCGGCAGGATCACCCGCCGCGCCACCAGTGCCGGCTGAGCCGGGCGCGCCATGGCCAGCCCATGCTCGACAACATGGGCCGAGACGCGCGCGGCGGCGGGCGTGACGAAACGCTGCGACACGACGGCGCAAGGCGTCATCGCCTGCGCAGGCACGGACGTCCCCGAGGCGGCAAGCCCCGTCATCAGCGCCAGAAATGTGAGCAGCATCCGGATCATGTGAAAGCGGATATAGGCCGGGCAATTGGTCACGTCCAGCCCTTGACCTGCCCCCCCCCTTTGCTACCCCCTCCCCATCATGACTCACGCCATCTCTCCGCTCGCCATGCCCTTTCCCGCCATGCCCGCCATTGCCGGGGCCGCCCCGCGCATCGCCCGCGCGCATTATAAGGCATGGGACCGCTGCGACCTCACCTATGTCGAGCTGGACGAAGGCACCAGCGTGGCGGGCGTCTTCACGCGCAACATCTGCTGTTCTTCCGAAGTGGAACTCGGGCGGCAAAATGTCGCGCAGGGCCACGCCCGCGCGCTGATCGTGAATGCCGGCAATTCCAACGCCTTCACCGGCTATCGCGGGCGTGAGGCGGTGGAACAGATCATGGATCAGGTCGCCACCCATCTGGGCTGCGCGAAAGAGCAGGTCTTCGTCTCCTCCACTGGCGTGATCGGCGTGCCCCTGCCCAAGGACAAGGCTCGTGCGGGTGTGGAAGCCGCCCTCGCCGCAACGCCCTGCTCATGGGAGGATGCCGCCAACACCATCGGCACGACCGACACCTTTGCCAAAGGCGCCACCGCCACCGCCATCGTGGGTGGCAAGACGGTTGCTTTCTCCGCCATCATCAAGGGCAGCGGCATGATCGCGCCCGATATGGCCACCATGCTGGGCTATATCTTCACCGATGCCGCCATTGCGCCCGCCTTCCTGCAAAAACTGCTGAGCCGCGCGGCGGACGAGACCTTCAACTGCATCACCGTCGACAGCGACACCTCCACCAGCGACACGATCCTGGCCTTCGCCACCGGCAAGGCCGGGAACGACGTGCTGACCGATGAGGACAGTGCCGGGGCCGATGCCTTCGCCGCCGCCCTTGCCGACATCTGCCGCCAACTGGCCCATCTGGTCGTCAAGGATGGCGAAGGCGCGCAGAAATTCATCGCCGTCACCGTTTCGGGCGCCGTCAGCGATGCCAGCGCCCGCAAGGTGGGCCTCGCCATCGCCAACAGCCCGCTGGTGAAAACCGCCATCGCCGGGCAGGACGCCAATTGGGGCCGCATCGTCATGGCCGTGGGCAAGGCGGGCGAACCGGCCGACCGCGACCGCCTCTCCATCGGCTTTGGCGGCATCTGGGCGGCCCGGAACGGCCAGCCGCTGGCCGATTACGATGAAGCCCCCGTTGCCGCGCATCTGGAAGGGCAGGAGATCGACATCACCGTCGATCTGGGATTGGGCGAAGGTCGTGCTACCGTGTGGACCTGCGACCTGACACATGGCTACATCTCGATCAACGCTGATTACAGGAGTTGAAGGCACGATGATCACCATCTGGGGCCGCCTCAATTCGCACAACGTCAAGAAGGTCGTCTGGGCCGCTGTCGAGGCCGAGGTCGAATGGCAGCGCAATGACATCGGCGGCCCTTTTGGCTACACCGACGATTATCTGGCGATGAACCCCAACCGGCTGGTCCCCGCCATCGAGGACAGCGGCGTCCAAGGCGGCTTCTGTCTTTGGGAATCCAACGCCATCCTGCGCTACATCGCCGATGCCTATGCCCCGCAATTGTGGAGCGGCACCCCCGACCAGCGCGCCGATGCCGACCGCTGGATGGACTGGCAATTCGCCTTTGCCGATGCGCAGCGCGCCGTCTTCCTGCAAATGGTCCGCGTTCCCGCGGAAGAGCGTGACAAGGCAAAGGTCGAGGCCGGCATCAAGGCCACCAACGCCATGATGGCCATTCTCGAAGATCGGCTGGGCAAGAGCGAATGGCTCTCGGGCGAGCAATTCGGCATCGCCGACATCCCCATGGGCACCTATGCGCATACCTGGCTGGCCCTCGGCCTCGACCGGATCGCGGCGCCCAACATCCGCGCATGGTATGCCAGGCTGAACGAACGCGCCGGCTATCAATATGTCACCATCCCGCTGACCTGAAGGGCCTTTTCATGAACGATCCGCTGACCGAGGCCGTCTGCACCGTGATGGCCGACGCTGCCGAGCGCGCCATCCGCCCGCGCTATCAACATCTTGCGGCCAGTGAGATCATCGAAAAAGCCCATGACGATCTGGTCACCGTGGCCGACCGGGAAAGCGAAGTGATCCTCTCCGAAGGGCTCGCCCGTATCCTGCCCGAAGCAGCCATCGTGGGCGAAGAGGCAGCCCATGCCGACCCGGCCATCCTTTCGCGGCTGGGCGAGGATCTGTGCTGGATCATCGACCCGCTCGACGGCACCAACAATTTCGCCCATGGGCGCCCGCCCTTTGGCATCCTCATCGCGCTGGCGCAGGGCGGCGAAACCATCGGCGGGTGGATCTATGATGTGATGTCGGGCCGGTTCTGCCATGCGCGGCGCGGCGAAGGGGCCTACCTCAACGGTGACCGCCTGACCGCACAGGCCAGCGGCCAGATGCCGCCCGTCGCTGCCATTTCGCTGATGTTTTCCAGCCCCGACCGACGCGAGGCGCTGCAAACCAGAATCGCGCCGCATTACGCGCTGGTCGACATCCCCCGCTGCGCCGCCGAACAATACCCCCGCCTCGCCCTTGGCGTGAACGATGTCTCGGTTTTCGAGCGGACACTGGCATGGGACCATGCCGCCGGCGTGCTGTTCCTCAACGAAGCCGGCGGAAAAGCCGCGCGTTTCGACGGGTCGCCCTATCGCGTGGACGACGATCGCAAGGGGTTGATCGGGGCATCCTCTCCGGCGCTGTGGGAGGAATTGGCCGTGAGGATGGAAGGGATTTAGGAAGGGATAGTTGCGAGGGTGTTACACCCTCGCAACTTACTTTTTACTTCAAAATCAAAGTGCGCCTTCCAGCCAGCCCTTAAGCTGCCCCTTGGGCGCCGCGCCCAGCTTCTGGGCCACCGGCTTGCCGTCCTTGAACAGCACCAGGAAGGGGATCGACTGCACGCCGAATTCCGTCGCGGTGGCGGTGTTGGCCATGATGTCCATCTTGGCGATGGTGACCTTGTCGGCCAGTTCCTCGCTGATCTCTTCCAGCGCCGGGGCGATCATTTTGCAGGGGCCGCACCAGTCGGCCCAGAAATCGACCAGCACGGGCTTGTCGGCGCCCAGCACGTCGGTGGAAAAGTTCGAATCATTGACGGTGATCGTGGCCATTGTGGCTAACTCCTGTGGATTGAAACGTATCTAGGAAGCGCAAACAGTTTGGCAAGCGGTCAACTGCCCAAGCTTTGCTCCCTGCCCCCCAAGCTGGCTTTGTGCAAAGCGATGACATGGGCGGGAAGTTCGATCAGTCGCGCGGCCTCGGTGTAGAGCAATGCTGCTTCCACACGCCGCCCGGGGAAGCTGACTTCCAGCGCCGCCACATAGGCCGCCATCTGGCGCAGCGAGGCCAATGGCACTTGTGACAGATCAGCCGGCGGGCGCCGCGCCGTCTTGTAATCGACGAGGCGGATGCGGTCAGGTTCGACCCTCAACCGATCGATCGTGCCGGCGATGGCTTGCGGCCCGCTGGCGGTTTCGATCAGCGCGGCAATCGGCACTTCGGCAAGGGCACCGGGTGCGAAGAGATCAGCCCATGCCGGATTGCTCACCACCCGCATGGCCGCCTGCGCGATCTCCTCACGCATGGGCGCCTCAAGGTCGCCAGCCTGCCGCTCCAGCCAGAGAGTGGCGACCTGCTGACGCACATTGACGGATACATCGGGCAGGCGTTCCAGCAAGGCATGGATCAGCTTGCCCCGCCGCGCCGCCATGGCTCGCCCCGCGCCGGGCGGGAACGGCGGATCGACAGCCTCATCCTCGGCCAGCGCGGAGGGCGCCAGCGGTTTTGTCGGCACTGGCTCGTCGGGCGCGGTGCGCGTGGCCCAACCGGGCAGCGCCGCCTCCATATCGAAACTGCGCGTCTCGGGCGGCCAGACCATCTCACCCGGCGGCGTGCCATAGCTGGCCTGCCCGCCCCAGATCGGATCGTCCTGCCAGTCCTCATCCGCGAAAAGTTCGGCCAACCGCGCATACCAGCTGGCGGGCGCGGGCACACGGTCCCGCTTGCCAAGGGCGCCGCCCACGAACAGCGCTTCTTCCGAGCGGGTCATCGCCACATAGAGCAGGCGCCAATGCTCCTCGCCCTCGGCCTTGGCGGCGATGGACTGGGCCAGCGCGATCGGCCCCAGCCGTTCATTCCTGCCCAGCGGCGGCATGGGAACGCGGCGCGGTTCATCGCCGCCAATCTCGCTCATCGGGTCGGTCAGCGCGACGCTGCCCCCGCGCCCCGCTTCGGGATTGCCCGTGGCATCGGCCAGAATGACGATGGGCGCCTGCAACCCCTTGGACCCATGCACCGTCATCACCCGCACCAGATTGGCCGGGCGGCCCGCCTCGCGCTTCAATTCGCCATCGCCCGCCTCGAACCAGTTGAGGAAGCCGACAAGGCTGGGCGTGGCGCTGCTGGCATAGGCATTGGCGGCATTGACCAACTCGTCGATCGGGTCGCTCGCCTCGCGGCCCAGCCTTGCGATCAGCGCCTTGCGCCCCTGCCACGGCCCCACCAGCATCCAGTGCAGCAAAGCCTGCACCGGCTGGATTTCGGCGCGAGCCAGCAATTCGCCCAACCGCTCCAGCGCGGCACGCGGCGTGGGCTGGGTGGAGGCACGCAGATGCTCCCAGAGATGCACGCCCTTCTCGCGATAGCCATGTTCGAGCAATTGCTCCTGCGTCCATCCCATCAGCGGCGACACCAGCAGCGCGGCAAGATTGAGGTCATCGAGCGGCTGGGCGGCAAAGCGCAGCGCCGCCACCAGATCGCGCACGGCCAGCGGCGCGCCGAGGCGCAGCCTGTCCACCCCTGCTACCGGGACATTGTTGGCATGAAGGCGCGCGACGATGAGACTGGCCAGCGCGCCCCGCTTGCGCACCAGCACCATGATGTCGCCCGCCTGTGCCCGGCGCGGCGCCTTGCCCTTGACCAGCGGAAAGCCGCCGGGCGATTCCACCCAATGCTTGACCTGCAAAGCGATCCGCTCGGCCATCTCGCGCTCAGGGCGGGAGAGCGTCTCGCCGCCCTCCTCGGCCTCGTCATCGCTGTCGTCCTCGGCCCGATGGCCAACCGGGCGCCACAGGGTGACAAGGCCGGGGCGGTCCTGCCCGACATGCGGCTCGGGCGCCTCGGCCAGCCCGAAAGCGCCATGGCCGACATGGGCCACCACGCGGTCGACAAAATCCAGCACCGGGCGTGCGGTGCGGAAAGACCGTTCCAGCCCCAACTGGCGCAGCGCATGGGCCTGGGATCCGCCGCGCAGGCTTTGCGCATTTTCGGCCGCGCCTGCCATGCGGCTCCTCACACGCCCGCGCGCTTCCTCGAAGTTTTCCGGGCTGGTGCCCTGGAAGCCGAAGATCGCCTGCTTGTAGTCGCCCACCACGAAGAGCGTGCGCGCCCGGTCATCCTTGGCGCCAAGGCCGACGAAAAACTCCTCGGTCAGCGCGTCAATGATGCGCCATTGGGCGGCGTTGGTGTCCTGCGCCTCATCGACCAGCAGATGGTCGAAACGCCGGTCCATCTTGTAGCGGATCCAGTCGGCCATATCGCTGCGCGCCAGCAGGGCGGCGGCGCTGCGGATCTGATCGTCGAAGTCGATCAAGCCCTCACGCGCCTTGGCCTCGTCCCAGGCCAGCGCATAAGCCCTGCCCAGCGTCAAGGCCGGGGTCAGCCACTGCGCCAGCGCCAGCAGCGTCGCCATTTCGCGCACCTGAGCAATGCCTTCACCCACCCGCGCCACATGGGCCGGGTAATCCGGGTCGATCTTCTCCAGACTGGCGGCGGCGCGCGCCTCACCCTTTTGCGTGAAGAAAACGCTCCACAGATCTTCCAGCCGCGCCACGCGGCCAGCCTCATCCGCCGCCAGCCAGTCGCCAATGCGATTGGCGTTGGCTTCACCCGTCTTGCTCTTCCACTGCTGATTGGCGATCATCGCCGCGCGCAGCGAGCGCACGTCAAAGGCCTCATCGCTGCACAATTGCGCCACCATCTCGGGCCCGGCGTTAGAGGGCAGGCCCAGCAACTGGCGCACCCGCGCATCGAGCGGCGGCATCCAGGCCCCATGGCCCATCCACAGATCACGCGCGCGGGCACAATCCATCAGCCAGCGCAGCGCCGCATCGCCCCCCATGCGTAGCGACAGATCGGCCAGCGCATGCGACAATGCCTCGTCGCCGCCATTTTCCGCATCGAGCAGCAGATCCGCCAGCACCTGACGGCTGAGCAGCACCGTCTCCTGCTCCTCCATGGGCCGCGTGCCGGGCGTCAGACCCGCTTCCTGCGGAAAGGCCGCCAGCAGCCATTGCGAGAAGGCGTGGATCGTGTCGATCCGCAAGCCGCCGCCCGGGCAATCGAGCACGGCGGCAAACAAAGTGCGCGCCCGTGCCCGCGTTTCCTCGCCAATATCCGCGCCGATGGCATCGAGTTCCTGCGCCAGCCGCGCCGGTTCCGCCCGCACCCAGCGGGCCAGCGTTTCATTGATGCGCGTGGCCATTTCTGTGGCCCCCGCCTTGGTGAAGGTGAGGCACAGGATCTGCTCAGGCCGCACCCCCGGCTCCAGCAGCAGGCGCAGCACGCGGGCGGAAAGCACCTGCGTCTTGCCCGTGCCCGCGCTGGCCGACAGCCACACCGTCTCGACCGGATTGACCGCCAGCGCCTGATTGCCGGCCAGCGGATGGATCTCGCTCATGCTGCGTCCTCGTCACCCAGGCTGCCGATCCATTCGTCGAGCCGCATGAGCTGGTCATAATCGGTGTAGCCGGGCAAGTCGGGGTTGAGCCTGGCGGTGAAAGGCTCGCTGCCCAGCAGCCAGCGGGCAATCGCCTCGCGCAGGAAATCCTGCGTTCTGGGCAGGAATTCCTCACGCGGGATGCCGCTGCGCTTGGGTTTTTCCAGAATGGGTTCATCGCGCCAGCCAAAGCCCGGGTCGCCCTTGCGCCGCCGGGTCAGCGACCAATATTCAAAGCGCGTCGCCTCGCCCTCAATGTCAGCAAAGCCGCCCGCCTGTGCGATCAGGCCGAGGAGGCCAAGCTGCAAGGCAAAGCCGGCCTCCACCTGCTTGCCACTGGGTGGCGATCCCGTCTTGTAATCCACCACCGCCAGTGAGCCATCGGGATTGCGGTCGATCCGGTCGGCACGGCCATGGATGCGGATGCCATCCAGCTTCATCTCGCCCTTGATCTCGGTGGCCAGCACGCGGCGGCCTTGCTGTGTTAGGGCCAGCACCTCGGCATCGATCCATTCCAGGGCGGCCAGCAGGCGCGGGCGCCACAGGCTGCGCTCCAGCGGATGGGCCGACATGCTGTCGAGCACCTCGCCCGCGGTCGCGGCCAGCGTGCCGGGCCTGGCGCCATCCTTGTGCCAGCGGTCGAGAATGTCATGCACCGCCGTGCCGCGCCATGCCGCGCTGGGCACGGCATCGAGCGGGTCGATCGCGCGCAGACCAAGAATGGCCTGCGCATAGAACTGATAGGGGTCGGCGCGGAGCCGATCGAGCGCAGTGACGGGAATGTCGACCCGCCGCTGATCGGGTGAGGGCATCGGCTGGGGCCGGGGATGAGCCGCCACCTGCCGCCCGACGTCGAGGCTGCGCGCCCATTCCACCGCCTGCGTCTCGCGGTGGGCTGCCGTCAGCTTCTCGCCCAGCATGGCCATGACGCGCAGCACGAAGCGGCTGGGGATGACCGGCGCCCCCTCGTCACGCCGGGCCCAGCTCAGCACCACCTCGGGCGCGCCAAGGCAGGCGGCAAGGTCATGCGCGGCAAGGCCGATGCGGAAATCCGCCCCCGGTACGCCCAACTGGCGCAGCACGGCGGGCGGCAACAACGGGTCGGGCCGGGGCGCCCCAGGCCAGACGCCTTCGACCAGCCCGCCGCAGATGACGAGATCGGCCCGCGCCATGCGCGCCTCCAGCAAGCCATAGATCGCCACGCGCGGATGGCCACCCCATGGCGGGCGAACGGACACGCGGTCCATCGCATCACGCAGCATGGCGGGCAGATCACGCGGGGGGATCGAGAGCGCGACATCGCCGCTCGCGCCTCGCAAATCCTCGACGAAAACGGCCAGTGCCTTGCCATCCGACTGACCCCACAGCCCCTCTTCGCACAAAGCCTCACCGGCTGTGACCAAAGCGTCGAGCAGGATCGGAAGCGCGACTTCTTCCTCCTGCGTCACCAACAGCAAGGGCCCCAGCGCGCTGTCCACATCGCCCCACCACGCCGCCATCGCGGCGGCTCTGCGCTTCGATGCCTTGTCGGCGATCACTCGCCCCAATGGCGCAAGGCCCGCGTCCAGGCGCGGCCCGCGCAGCAGCAGGTCAAGCGCGCGGACATGCTCCAGCCAGCGCGCACGCCCCTCGCCCGACCGCACCAGCGGATGGCCCAGCAAGGCAATCAGCGGCACGGGCGGCGCCTTTTCCGCCGCCACTTCGGCCAGCAGCAGCAGCAAACGCCCCGCCACCGTCTGCGACAAAGGCTGCCCACCCGTATCATCCGCGCCAATGTTCCAGCGCGCCAGATGCGCCACCACCCGTGCCGCCAGACCGCGATCAGGCGTCACCACGGCCACCCGTCGTTCCGGCGTTTCAAGCGCCTGACGGATGAGCAGGGCAATCGCCTGTGCTTCCTCGCCCGGATGATCGCTTTCCATCAGGCGGACAGCGGCAAGGCGGCGGCGTGGCTCGGGCAGATCGACCCAGCGGGCAGAGGCTGCCGGGGGCAGGAACAGGTTGGAAATCGCCCGCGTGCGTTCGGGCGGCGCGGCGCCCGGCCCGGCGCGATGCCACAGGCGCACCTCGCCGCGCGCCACGCCCATGCGATGCAGCAACAGCTTCAGGTGATATTGGGGATGGGTGCCGGCATCCTCGCGCCCGAAAGGCGCGCCGCCCGGCTCCAGCGGTTGCCCCGCCTGCCCCAGCTCATCCCAGACCTCATCGTCCAGCGTCAGGTCAAGGTCGGGCAGGATCACCGCGCCCTGCGGCAATTCGCTCACCACCCGCAGCAGATCGGCCAGCGCCGGGGAGGCGCTGGTCACGCCCGCCACCACGATGGGATCGGCAGGGGGATGATTCCGCCAGGCGCGGGCGGCATGGGCGAAGAGCAGGTTGCGGCGCGTGGGCGCGTCGACCTGCCCGCTTGCCTCCAGATGCGCGCGCCAATGCGCCATCAGGATCAGGAAGGAGCGCGTGGCCGAACGCCAATGTTCGGCCTGCTCCCCCACCAGCGCCACGATCTCGTCAGACAGCAGCGCCTCGGGCTCGATCCCTTCGACGCTGAGGCGGTCCATCGTCTGCCCCGCTTCCCATGCGCGGCGCAGCAGGGCGGCACCCTTGGGGGCTTCTTCCCCTTCGATCTGGCGGATCATGCGCGCCAGATGCAGCCAGCGCCGGGTGCGATCAGCCGCCGGGAGCACGTCAGAGGCGCCCAGCGGGTCGAAGAGTGCGCCCAATGCCTCATCAAGGTCAAGGTCGCCCACCACCACCATGCGCGGCAGCAGCATGCCCGCGGCCAGCCCGGCGCCGGCCTCCTCGCCCACCCGGCGCACGAAGGCCTCGGTGATGGAGCGCGCCGCGCGCTGACTGGGCAGGATCAGCGTCAGCCGGGCCAAACCCAAGGCATCATCACCGTAACGCGGGATCAGCCCGGCCACCAGAGCCTCGGCAAAGCCGCGATGGGCGGGGATGGAATAGACGTCGGGCTTGCGGTCCTGCCCCATCAGATGCGCGAAAGCAGCGCTTCGGCCGGAGCAATATGCCCCGGTTCGCCCACCTCGATCCATTTGCCGGTGTGGACGGCGCCGAAGAGGCGCCCCTCCTCCATCGCGCGGTTCCAGAGGATGTTGGTGGAGAATGAGCCTTCCGGCGCATCGCGCAACAGGCGGCGCGAGAGAAGCTGGATGCCGGTGTAGATATAGGGCGCCACGCGGCCATGGCGCCGGCGGCTGATCCGACCAATGGGGTCGAGATGGAAATCCCCCTGCCCCTGATAATTATACGCATCCGGGTGGCGGACCAGCAGCAAAAGCGCGTCCATCCGCCCATCATCCCAGGCCAGACTCAGCTCGTCGAACACGTTGCAGGGACCATCGAGCCAGATGTTGTCGCTGTTGAGCGCGAAGAAGGTTTCGGGCAGCAGGCCCGCCCTGTCTGCGCGCACCATGCCGCCGCCGGTTTCCAGCAGGGCGTCGCGCTCGTCGGAAATGACGATCTGCGGCGCCTTGCGATGCGAGAGATGGGCCTGCAGCGGATCGGCCAGATAATGGACGTTGACCACCGCCCTGGCGATGCCCGCATCCTTCAGCCGGTCGAGCGCGTGATCGATCAGCGTCTTGCCCGCCACCTTCACCATCGGCTTGGGGCGCAGGGCGGTGAGCGGGCGCATCCGCTTGCCGATGCCGGCGGCCAGCACCATGGCGGTATCGCTGGCGAGGGGCACGCGGGCCGTCATACGCCAAAGCTCCCGCCGCCGGCCGCGCGCAGGTCGGCCGGTATGTTGGTGTCAAACCATGCAGCCACGGGCGCAAGAGCCGGATGGCGCAAATCCCGTTCCAGCAGCGCCCAGACGCGCGGGATCAGCGAAAGGTAGCGCGGCTTGCCATCGCGCTGCCACAGGCGGACGAAGATGCCCACGATCTTGGCATTGCGCTGGGCGCCCAGCACGGCGTAATCGGCAAGGAAGGTCTCGCGCGCCTGTCCCGAAGCCGCCCCGGTTTCGGCAAGGTAACGGTCGAGCATGGCCGCTTCGGTGGCGACAGGCACATCGCGGCGGGCATCCTGCAGCAGGCTGACCAGATCATAGGCCGGGTGCCCGGCCAGTGCGTCCTGAAAATCGAGCAGGCCCTGCGTCACAAGGCTGCCGCCCAGCAGCATGATGTTTTCGGCGTGATAATCGCGCAGCACGGTGATGCCCGCCCCCTGATGCGCAAGGACCGGCGCCAGCACGTCATCCCATGCGGCGAAATAGGCGGGACTATCGACCGTCAGACCGGCAGCGGGGGCATACCATTGCGTCAGCAGGCCCACTTCGCGGCGATAGACGGCCAGATCATAGGGCGGAAATGGCCCGGCAGGCAGCTTGCCCAGTGCAATGAGCGGAGCGAGCGCGGCCTCATAGATCGCGGTTTCATCCTGCGGGCGGGCATCGAGCCAGTCACGCACGCGATCATCGCCGAAATCTTCCAGCAGGACCCAGCCCTGCTCTGCCTGCTGCGCCAGAATGCGCGGGGCGCGCAAGCCATTGTCGGCCAGCCATTGGGCGGCATGCAGGAAAGGCGCCGGGTCTTCATGCGGCGGCGGGGCGTGCATCAACATGGCGCGCGCCTCGCCCCGGCTGAGCCGGAAATAGCGGCGGAAGGAGGCATCGCCGGGCAGCGGGTCGACATGCGCGCCGCCCCAGCCGGCGGTTTCGATGAAAGGAAGGAGGCCTTCTGGCAGAGTCGCGATCATGCCCAGCGCCCTAGCCAATCCTTGCCGGGGCGAACAAGAGCCTGACGCGTGCCATCCCCAATCTGCAGGTCGATGGCAAGGCAGGCCGGTTCATGCCCGAAGCCTCCGGCATGATCGGGCCATTCAGCGATCAGCGCCGCGCCATAGCGATAATCGTCAAGGCCAATTTCCTGAGCCTCGTCGGGATGGTTGAGGCGGTAGAAATCAGCATGGACCACCGGCAGGCGCGTGGCGGGCGGATCATAGGTCTCGACAATGGTGAAAGTGGGCGAAGGCACCTCGCCCTCATGACCCAGAGCGGCGAGGATGGCGCGGGCCAGCGTGGTCTTGCCTGCGCCAAGGCCACCCGTCAGCGCCACCACATCGCCCGGGCGCAGGGCAGCGGCAATGCGGCGGCCCAGCGCCTGCGTGGCGGCGGGATCGGGCAGGTCGATCATCTCAGGGCTATCCATCAGGGCAGTTCCACCACGGCCAGCGTTCCCTTGCCGGGCTGGCTGGCGAGATCCAGCGTGCCGCCATGGGCCTCGATCAACTGCCGTGCCAAAGGCAAACCAAGGCCCTGTCGCCGCTCGACCATGGCGCCGTCGGGCCCCATGCGGATGCCGCCCAGCGCGCGGGCAAGGCTGGGTCCATCCATGCCGGGGCCGTCATCCTGAATGGAAATGCGCAGCCAATCGGCCCCGCGCATGCGGTGGCGGGCAAGGTCGATGCGGATATGGCCACCACGCGGCGCCGCGGCAATGGCATTGTCAATGAGATGCCCCAGCGCCCGGCCCAGACGGCGCGGATCGGCATGGATGCGCCCTGCCGCCGCGCTCCCCCGCAGGTCCAGCGTGATGTTGCTGTCGTGAATGCGGGTCTCGCGGTCCTTGACCAGCGCGGTCACGAAGGAGAGCACCTCGATCTCCTCACGCGCCAGCGGCAACATCCCCGCCTCGCTTTGCGACAGGTCGAGCACATTCTCGATCTGGTCCGACAGGCGCGCGACCGAGGTGAGGATCGCCTCGACATACTCACGCCCGCCCTCGCTCAGCTCCCCGCCAAGGCCCATTTGCAGCATTTCGGCAAAGCCGCCGATCGAGGTGAGCGGCGTGCGGAATTCGTAGCTCATATTGGCGAGGAACCGCGTCTTGAGCTGATCGGCCTCGACCAGCGCGGCATTGCGTTCACGCAGCGCTTCCTCGGCCTTTTGCGAGTCGGTGATGTCGAGCACGATAAGCAACCCATTGCCATCGGGCAGCGGCACACCGGCATATTCCACCACGCGGCCATCGGCCAGAGCGACGCGCGCGCCGGTTTCCCGCCGCTCCAGCGTGGCGGCGCGCACGCAATCGCCCACTGCCCTGGCCTCTGGCGGGCGGGCCAGCCGGGCGCCGATCCGCTCAAGCAGGGTGGAGATATGCGGGTGACCATCGAGGAAGCTGCTGTCGAGCCCCCAGCTGCTGGCAAAGCGGCGGTTCCAGATCTGCATTCGGCCATCTGGGGCGAAGACGGCGACGGCCTCGAACAGGCTGTCGAAAGTGGCGGTGCGGGTGCGCAGCAGCGTGTCGCGCATGGCGGAAATGCGCAGGGTTTCGGTGCGATCCTCGGCGATCAGCAGCAACCCGCCATCGGGCATGGGCTGGGCGGCGATGCGCAGATGGGTGCCGTCCGACAAGGGCCACGCCTCATCCTGCGCGGCATTGCGGGCGAACCAGCCCATGCGCTCGCGCCGCCAGGCCGGATAGTCGCGCGCCTCGGGCACCCGGCCCTTTTCGCGGGCAAGGTCGAGCCAGCGCTCAAAGCCGAGCGGGCCCTGCGTTTCGGCGGGCGCCAGGTTGAAGAGGCGCTGAAAGGGCTGATTGGCGAAGACCAGACGGCGCTCGTGATCGAATTGGGCGACGCCGGAGGACAGGAGATCAAGCAGCGAACGCTGCGCCTCGCGGAAAGCGCGCAACGACCGGGCGAGCTCCTCCATATCCTCGATGTCGACGGCATAGCCGGCCACCCCCTCCTGCCCCAACGGCAGATCGGAGACCCGCAAGGTGCGGCGCTGGCCGTCGATGGTGGCCGCAACGATGCGTTCGATAGGCTGGCCTTGCCTGGCGGCCTGAAGGGCGACATCGGCGGGGCTATGGCCCTCGACCCGCTCGACCAGTTCGACGCCATCGGCCACCACCTGCCGCGCGCTGGCCCCGGCCACGGCGCGCACATAGGCGGAATTGACGAGCCGCAGCGCGCCATCCCCCCCGCGAAACCACATGGGCATGGGGGCGGCCTCGATCAGCCCCGACAGGGCGGCAAAATCGCCGCGCGCCTGCGCGGTTTCCACCCGCATGCGCGCGGCCTCCCGTTCCGCCGAGGTATTGTCGAAGAACCACAGCTGGCAAGCGCCGGGCGCATGGTCCGGGTCCGCCGGATAGCCGCGCAGGGCAAGGCTGGTTCTGGCATTGGCCAGGCTGAGCGTCAGCGCGAAGGGGCGCATGCCGCGCTGGCAGGCCTGCACCGCCTCGCCCAGCATCTGCATCTGCGCGGCCGGAAAGACGCTGGACAGATCGGACAGGTAGCCGGGCAAAACCTCCAACCCAAGCCAGCCGGCCAGCCTTGCCGCGCCCTCGATCCGGCCGTCGGGATAGGCCAGCATCATCTGCGCGGGACTGTCCTCGATGATGCGCGCAAGGCGGCGCGCGCGCGCCTTGGCCGCCTGCGCCCCGCGCCGCTGTGCCTGCCCCAGCAGAATGGCGACGATCGCGCCCAGCGTCCAGGCGCCGAGCAAAAGGCCCAGAAGAGCCAGAAGGGTGGGAGTGAGCAGCATTGGCCTCTGGCTAGGGCGCGCGCAAAGGCTTGGCAATAGAAAGGGCGCCCCGGCCTGTGGCCAGAGCGCCCCTTTCATGCGGGTTCGCGACCGATCAGTAGCGGTAGTGATCCGCCTTGAAGGGCCCTTCCACCGGCACGCCGATGTAGTCGGCCTGCTTCCTGGAAAGCTGGGTCAGCTTTACGCCCAGCTTTTCCAGATGCAGCGCGGCGACCTTCTCGTCGAGATGCTTGGGCAGAACGTAAACGTCCTTGCCGTAATTCTCGGATTTGGTGAACAGCTCGATCTGGGCCAGCGTCTGGTTGGTGAAGCTGGCCGACATCACGAAGGACGGGTGGCCGGTGGCGCAACCCAGGTTCACCAGACGCCCCTTGGCCAGGATGATGATCTGCTTGCCATCGGGGAAGGTGACGAGGTCGGTGCCCGGCTTCACTTCGGTCCACTGATAGTTCGACAGGGCCGAGATCTGGATCTCGCTGTCGAAGTGGCCGATGTTGCAGACGATGGCCATCGGCTTCATCGCGGCCATGTGGTCGGCGGTGATGACGTCCTCATTGCCGGTGCAGGTGACGAAAATGTCGGCGCGCTTGGTCGCCTCTTCCATCGTCACGACTTCATAGCCCTCCATCGCGGCCTGCAGCGCGCAGATGGGGTCGATTTCGGTGACCATCACGCGGGCGCCGCCATTGCGCAGCGAGGCGGCCGAGCCCTTGCCCACATCGCCAAAGCCGGCAACGCAGGCGACCTTGCCGGCCAGCATCACGTCAGTGGCGCGGCGGATGGCGTCAACCAGCGATTCCTTGCAACCATAGAGGTTGTCGAACTTCGACTTGGTGACCGAGTCGTTCACGTTGATGGCCGGGAAAGGCAGCTTGCCGTCCTTGGCCAGGTGATAGAGGCGGTGGACACCGGTGGTGGTCTCTTCCGACACGCCCTTGATGGCGGCGACCGAGCGGGTCAGATAGCCCGGCTTGACCTTGAGGAAGGCGTTCAAAGCGCGGACGAACTCGATTTCCTCGGCGTTGCTGGGCTCGAACAGCTTTTCGCCCGCCTCGACGCGCGCGCCCCACAGGGCGAACATGGTGGCGTCACCGCCATCGTCCAGGATCATGTTGGCGGTGGTGTCGTCACCCCAGTCGAAGATGCGGCCCACGTAATCCCAGTAATCGGCGAGCGACTCGCCCTTGATGGCGAAGACGGGGATGTTCTGTGCAGCGATGGCAGCCGCTGCATGGTCCTGCGTCGAAAAGATGTTGCAGGTGGCCCAGCGCACTTCCGCGCCCAGAGCAACCAGCGTCTCGATCAGCACGGCGGTCTGAATGGTCATGTGCAGCGAACCGGTGATACGCGCGCCCTTGAGCGGCTGGCTGGCGCCGAATTCCTCGCGCAGCGCCATCAGGCCGGGCATTTCGGTCTCGGCAATGGCGATTTCGGCGCGGCCGTAATCGGCAAGGCCGATGTCGGCGATAACGTAGTCCTTCTCAGGGGCGATGGTGGCCACTTGGGTCTTCTCCAAAAAGGCCGTACCCAACCCTGCCCCGCAAAGGCAGGCGGGCGACGGCCTGAAAAATCATGTCATCGCCCTTAGCCCTTTGCCTCTCCGCAGGCAAATATAAAGATTGCTTTATATCGTGATGAAAAGGGCGCCCGTCCGGCCTCCGTGCCGGACGCTCAGCCTTGCGGAACGCCCCTCTCCCTCGAGGGAAACCCTATCGCGCCGCCAGTTGCGAGTTTGCCGGACCATCGCCCGACAAGGTCTCGTCGGCGGCGGCCACCAGCGGCTCTTCCCCATCGCTGTTCGCCAGTTTCTGCGCCAAACCCTTCAGATCATGGCACCCCAGCCAGGGATGCCCCGCCCCATAGGTGTTGGCCATGGCCGTGCTCAGCCGGTCGAGCGCGCGCCCGTCCCGGCCCCCATCCCGGCCAGTACCGCCGCTTTCCCGCGTCAGATCCTGCGCCGCGCGGTTCAGTTCAGCCATATGATGGGCCTCGAACCTTGCGAACTCTCCCTGAAAATCATCGCTGCCGGCGCGGCACCGCAGCGCGGTCACCATCAGCATGATATCCAGACCGCGCAATTTCTCGGCCTTGGTCATGGGGCTGGCGATGGCAGTGCCCCCCGTGGCCGCCATCGCCAGACACGCCAAGACTGATGCAAGCCCTTTTACCGCCTTGTTCATCATTGATACCCCCCGGCGAAAACCCCCGTTTTCGCCAACCCCGTGATGTCCCTGAGGAAAAAGTCTCAAGCCGCGCTTGCCGGAATCTGAAAAAAGACAGTTAACCGCGAAGCGACGATGCAAGGCATTGCAACGGCTCAAAAGAAAAATGCCGACCTTTGGGAACCATCGCCCCGCCAATGCGTAACGACATGTTTCGTTCTGCCCGCTTGCTCCGCGCGGTGGCCCGCCTATATGTGTGCGGCAAAGGGCATGCGGCTTTCCGCCTCCCGCCCGACACCCCCGTGAGGAGACTACAATGACGATCGAAGCTGGTCAGACCCTGCCGGATGTGAAGCTGGTCAAGTCGACCGAAGCCGAGCGCGAGCCCGTGCAGACCGCCGACTATTTCAAGGGCAAGACCGTGGCCCTCTTCTCGGTGCCCGGCGCCTTCACCCCCACCTGCTCGGCCAAGCACCTGCCCGGCTTCGTGGAAAAGGCCGCCGAGCTGAAGGCCGCTGGCGTCGACGAAATCGTCTGCACCGCCGTCAACGATCCCTTCGTGATGGGCGCCTGGGCCGCCGCCAAGGGCAGCGACGACATCACCTTCCTGGCCGATGGCAGCGGCGATTTCGCCAGCGCGCTGGGTCTGGAACTGGACCTGACGGGCGCCGGCCTTGGCAAGCGCGGCCAGCGTTTCGCCATGATCGTCAAGGATGGCGTGGTCGACAAGCTGTTCGTCGAAGCCCCCGGCGAATTCAAGGTGTCGAGCGCCGAGCACGTTCTCGAAAACCTCTGAGACTTTCCCAAGCCCGAAAGAAAACCCCGCCCGGCGCGAAACCGGGCGGGGTTTTCTTTTGACGCATCGTGAATAGGCTCAATAACCCATCAGGCTGAGCACTTCCTTGCGGCTGCGCGGGTCGCTCAGGAAGCTGCCCATCATGCGGCTGGTCACCATGCCCACGCCCGGCGTGCGCACGCCCCGCCCGGTCATGCAGCCATGCTGCGCCTCGATCACCACGGCCACGCCCTCGGGCTGAAGATTGTCCCAGATGCACTGGGCCACTTCGGCGGTCAGGCGCTCCTGAATCTGCAGGCGGCGGGCATAGCCATGCAGCACCCGCGCCAGCTTCGAAATACCCACCACCCGGTCCTTGGGCAGATAGGCAATCGAAGCCTTTCCGGTGATGGGCGCCATGTGATGCTCGCAATGGCTCTGAAAGGGGATGTCTTTCAGCAGCACGATCTCGTCATAGCCGCCCACTTCCTCGAACTGGCGCACCAGATGAACGGCAGGGTCCTCGCCATAGCCCTGGCAATATTCCCGCCAGGCCCGCGCCACGCGCCTGGGGGTGTCGAGCAGGCCTTCGCGGGCCGGATCATCGCCCGACCAGCGGATCAGCGTGCGAATGGCCTCGGCGACCTCCTCGGGCACGGCGATCTTGCCATCCTCGGCCAATACGGGCGCGCCACCGCCATGAAGCCCACCTGCGGGAGGAAGGTCATCATCATGGTCAGCACAGCTCATGGGTTATCTCCGCATCGTCAGGCCCATCACCAGACATGGCGCTTGGGCGCGTGCCATGTGGCGCCTGCCACCCCGAATGGAAAGGGGAACCAGAGAGAATTTCGTGTTGTTAGTGAGAAAAGGGAAAGGTGGTGCACTCGGAGCGATTCGAACGCCCGGCCCTCAGATTCGTAGTCTGATGCTCTATCCAGCTGAGCTACGAGTGCACACTATACCTTGCCAGATGATGGCATTGCCATCATCTCAATCCCCCTGCCGAAACAGGCATCCTTCGCAAGGAAGGAAAATGGTGCACTCGGAGCGATTCGAACGCCCGGCCCTCAGATTCGTAGTCTGATGCTCTATCCAGCTGAGCTACGAGTGCACTTGGGAGACGCGCCTCTAGGGGTCACTCGCCGGCTTGGCAAGCGTTAATTTGCGATTTTTCCACAAGCCATTTCACCGCGCCGCCTCCCCGCTCATGGCCCCGCCCTCCAGCCAGCGCAACAGCGCCAGCGCCAAAGGACGGTCAAGCGGCGGCATGGCATCACCCTGCGCCAGAACGCGCAATTCCCGCCGCGAGAACCAGCCGATACCCTCGCCCAATCCCGCATCCCGCGCCGCCTGCGGCCATTCCACCGCGCGCAGATCACCTTGCCAGCCATGGCAGGCATACAGCAGGATCAGATGTGGCTGCCCGGCCCCCTGGGCAAAGCTGACCGGCATTAGACCACCTGCATCAAGTCTGACGTCGAGTTCCTCATCAATCTCGCGCAGGATGGCCCGCACGGCATCCTCGCCCGGCTCGACCTTGCCGCCGGGAAATTCCCAGAGCAGCCCATGGTGCTTTTCCGGCGCCCGGCGATGCAGCAAAACCCGCCCCTGAGCGTCGAGCAAAGCGGCGGCCACCACGGGGATCATCGCCCGCACGCAAAATTATCCTTCAGGATCAAAAGCGGATTCCTCTTAAAACCTTTGTTAAATCCAAGGCTGTAGACGTGGCATTCTTCGTCACAGGTGGAACCCATGTCCATACACAGACTGCTGGCCCGCCTGGCGCGGGATGATAAAGCCATGGCCTCGGTGGAATATGGCCTGATCTGCGCGCTGATCATCCTTGCCATGCTGACGGCCCTGTCGGGCTTTGCAAATGTCATCCAGGGCACCTGGGGCGACATCACCACCCAGTCGAGCAGCGCGATCGGCCAGGCCACCGCCGCCTGATTTTTAATCGCGCCAAGGGCTTTACACGCGCGAAACGTCATCCGGTTCCCTTCTCAAAGCCCCCCACGCCACCGCTGACGGATTTTTAAGACTTTTCCCCTAGAAAGATCGGGCCGCCCGGTGAGACGGGTAGATGCGGGGCGGACCAAGACTGTTTTTCTGGAGACTGACCATGAAGTTCATCAACAAGCTGATCCGCGACGAAGCCGGCGCCACCGCCATCGAATACGGCCTGATCGCTGCTCTGATCGCCGTTGCCGCCATCACTGCCATGAACGGCCTGGGCAACCAGCTCAAGGCTACCTTCAACGCCACCGCGCGCGCGATGAGCTCGGGCAACGCTGCTGCCTGATTTCGCAAGGCGCCGACGCGTAGGAGACGACGCGCCGGCAGCCTGAAGAAAGGCGGAAAAAGGGATCTTCCCTTTTTCCGCCTTTTCTTGTGCGCCATGGCCACTGGCCACGCGGCAAGACAAAACGCGGCAGGCGCCGGGCCCGCCGCGTATTTTCTTCGCATCAAAAATGGGACGGTCAGTCCTGCCCGATCCGCAGGAAGCGCTCCTCACGCTGCGACATGATCGCCGCCGGGGTCAGCTTGCCCAGCTTGTCGAGTTCCTCGACCAGCGCCGTGCCCAATGCCTTGGCCGTTGCCTCGGGGTCGCGATGCGCACCGCCGACGGGCTCAGGAATGATCCGCTCGATCACCTTGAGCGCCTGAAGGTCCTGCGCGGTCACCTTCATCGCCTCGGCGGCATCGGCGGCCTTCTCGGCCGTTCGCCACAGGATCGAGGCGCAGCCCTCAGGGCTGATCACCGAATAGACCGCATGTTCGAGCATCAGCACGCGCGAGGCACTGGCCAGAGCCACCGCGCCGCCCGAACCACCCTCACCCACAATCACCGCCACCATGGGCACCGGCAGGGCAAGGCAAGCCTCGGTGGCGCGGGCAATCGCCTCGGCCTGACCGCGTTCTTCCGCTTCCACGCCCGGAAAGGCGCCCGAAGTATCCACCAGTGTGACGACCGGCAGACCAAAACGCCCGGCCAGCTCCATCAGGCGCACCGCCTTGCGATAGCCCTCCGGCTTGCCCATGCCGAAATTATGCTTGATGCGGCTGGCCGTATCATGGCCCTTTTCATGGCCGATCAGCATCACCTTGCGGCCCTGCACCGTGGCAAAACCGCCGATGATCGCGTGATCCTCGCCAAAGGCGCGGTCCCCGCCCAGTGGCACGAAATCGGTGAAGATCATGCGCACATAGTCAACGAAATGGGGGCGCATCGGGTGGCGGGCCACCTGCGTCTTCTGCCAGGGGGTCAGCGCGCGATAGGTGCTGGTCAGCAGGTCAGCGCTCTTGCGCTCCAGCCGGGCAATCTCGCTGGAAATGTCGAGATCGCCTTCCACGGCGGTGGTGCGCAATTCGGCAATGCGCGCTTCGAGCGCGGCAACCGGCTTTTCAAATTCGAGATAGGAAACCATGGGGCCAGTGCCCTAGTGCTCTGCGACCCAAACGGCAAGACTTTGTGGCAAGATAGCGTCCAAGCGCTCAACCCTGGGCCAGCGGATGGCGCGCATTGACCAGCGCGACCAACCGCGAAGCATCGACATGGGTGTAGATCTGGGTGGTGGAAATATCGGCATGGCCCAGCAGGGTCTGAAGCACGCGCAGATCCGCGCCGCCTTCCAGCAAATGGGTGGCAAAGGCATGGCGCAGCACATGAGGCGACACGCGCGTTGGGTCCAGCCCAGCCCTTGCCGCCAGGTCGCGCAGCAGCTGGAACAGGCGAATACGGGTCAGATGCCCCTTTTCCCCGCGCGAGGGGAAGAGAAACCGCGACTCGACGCCATGCACGCTGGCAGGCCGCACCGCCAGCCAGCGCGAGAGCGCCTGACGCGCGCGGGTCGAGATGGGCACCATCCGCTGCGCCCCGCCCTTGCCGGTCAAGGTCAACATCGGTGCATCGCGCGGCACGCTGCGCAGCGGCAGGCTGACCAACTCGGTCGCGCGCAGGCCCGAACCATAGAGCAGCTCCAGCGCGGCCAGCGTGCGCAGAGGTTCCGGGCGGCCCGTACCTGCCTCATCCTCGGCCAGCGCGAACAGCGCCCCCACATCGCCATGCCCCAACAAGCGCGGCAAGGGACGGCGCGTGACCGGGCGCGGCAAGGCCGGCGTCGGATCATCCCCGCGCCATCCCTCATCGATGAGAAAACCGTAAAACTGGCGCAAGGCCGAACATTTGCGCGCCAATGACGATGGCGCCAGATCCGCCCAATGCTGCCCCAGCGAGGCGAGATCCTGCGCGCTCGCCTTTTCCAGCGGGCCGATCAATTCGCGCGCGCCATCCAGATCCCGGCGATAGGCGGCCAGCGTATTCATGGCCGCCCCCCGTTCAGCGGCCAGCATGGCGATGAAGGCGTCGATGGCGTTCAGCGTCAGCCCCGTGCCACGGCTTCCGCCGCGATCAGCCGTGCCTCGTCACGCAGGCCCACGCGGCTGAGCGCCGAAACGATGTGGTAGAGGTAACGCGGCGTCATCCGCGCCCAGCTATCGCCCTGCATGCCAAGGCCTGCCAGCATCACCACCAGCAGCGGATTGTGATTGACCGCCGCCTGATCAATGCTGTCGCTCCACCGGCTGTGGCTGTCATAATCGACCGAGAGCTTGCCGGCATAGTCGCGCCGCGTGCCATCGCTGGCGCGGCCCAGACCGGCAAGGCCTGCCACCAGAAAGGCCGTCTTGCGCTGGCCCACACTCTTGTCGGCGCTGGCAAAGCTGCTGATGCCTCCCGTATCGGCCTCACCCGTGCCCGGGTCGACCAGCGTCAGCTGCGCCCATGCCAGCGAGCCCTTGTCCACCGCGCCCATCCAGCGCAGCGCATTGGCATCCAGCCCCGCCGCCAGCATCGAGGCGACCAGATCGCCCGCATCGGCTGAATAGTCGCCGCTGACCGGCATGCGTGCGGCGGCATAGGCGGTCAGCACAAGGCGGCCATAGCGCTGGGCCGCATCGGCGCCATCCCACAATTGCTTCATCGCCTTCAGCCGGTCGGCCGGGCTGGTGGCGACATAGGCATCGCGCAGCAGCAATGCGCGGTCCGCCGCGCCGCCCGAAATATCGTCATTGGCATAGACCTGCGAATAAAGGTCCACCATTGCGCCAGCCGACAGAACGCCCGCCATGCCAGCCACATCAGAGGCATTGGCGCGGTCCCCCAGCCCGACCATGGGGGCCGTGGCGGTCACATAGGCATAGCCGGGCGGCAAATCCTTCATCAGGCTGGCCGGCGGCGTCAACCCCACCGCCAATGTCAGCCCATAGCGCCATAGGGTCATGTCGGTGACCTGATCCCATTCGATGCCCACACGGCGGCGGCCACTGCGCCCGGCCCCGCCCGCGGCCCCGGCGAATTTCTGCGCCAGCATCATGTCCACCCGCGGCATGGCGCCCACGAAAGTCATGTGATCCAGGCTGGCGAAACCGCTGGCGGCATTGCCCGAAAAGGCATCGCACATCGCCTTGAGCGCGCCCCAGCGCGGGTCCTTGGCATTGGGCGGGGGCTGCGCGCCGATGATCGGGCAAAAGCCGGTAAAATCCTCCGTCGCCACATAACTGTCCATAGCGGCCTGGGTGAGCGACGGGTTGTAATTGTCAGGATCGACATCCTGCACCAGTTCGCGTGCGGCATTGCCCTCGCCCATGCGCAGCAGCAGCGCCGCGCGCATCGCCACGACATCGGCGGGGTCGGCATTGGCCGGCGCATCCATACGGCTGACCAGCGCGCGGCGCAGCAGAATATGTCCCCAGCGCGACAGGATCTGCCCGCCATTGCCGGTCAGCACCGCGCGGAGCAGATCGGCATTCTGATTCGCCAGCGTGGAAGGCAGGCCGCCTTCGCTCTCATTGATCATCCCCACCATGCGCAGGGCACGGCCCGCGCCGGGGGGAATGTCATATTTCGGCTTCAGCCCCAGCGCCTGATCGAGCTGGTCAGGCGGCAGGGCGATCAGCTGGTCATAGCTGGCAATGCCGGCGGGCAGCTTGATGGGCCCGGTGGGCATATGCGGCGCGCCGGGCTGGGCAAAGAGCGGCTGGGCGGAAATGGTGGGTTCGGCCGGGTTCAGGTCGATATGCGGCGTGGGCATGGCGCGGGCCGGAGCCGGCGCGACGCGCTGGGGCGCCGCGGTCTGTGTCGGGCGCGGCGCAGGGCGCGGGGCGCGGGGCGCGGGGCGGTCGAAACCGGGCGGCAGGAGCGATTCGGGCCCCTGCTGCGCGGCCAGAGCACCCGCCACCAGCCCCACGGCCAGCACCGAGGTCAGACCATATCCCATCAAACGCAGCCGCATGGCGATCCTCTGGCTCATCCGGCAGCCTTGCCGGATCTGGTGTCATCGCTGGTCATGGTCGCACTCTGGCCCGTGCTGTCGCCAACCTCAACCGTGGGCAGGCTGATGGCAAAGGGCCGGACCGGCACCGGGCCGCCCAGATGCCAGGCCAGGCCCAACAGGCCAAAAACCAGCACAATCAGCGCTATGGCCACCATGAGCCCCCCACGTTGCCACGGCCGGCGATGCCTTTCCCTGAGAATGCGCACTGACGACATCGACCTTACCTGGAGCTGCGTGAAGCCAGCGGGGCCGTGAACCATGGTCATCATTCCCACAGCTCACAAGCCTGCCTTGACCCGTGGATACAATACCCACGCTTGCGCCGCCGGTTAGCAAAAGTATAGGCAACCCTGCAATGACTATGGACGAAGAGGCGTTGGCAAGCGTGATGGGGCGGAGGGACAGGTCAGGCCAGGGCCATGCGGGCGGTGCCGACATACACGCGTCGTCGCCCTCCGACGGGCGTCCGGCCGACGAACAGCCCCATCGCGGCGAATCGCTCCACTCTGCGGGCGCGCCCGATGCCACGCGGCTGACCAGCATTCTGGCGCGCATCGACCGCCCCATCGTGCTGGTCGGCATGATGGGCGTGGGCAAGAGCAGCCTTGGCCGCAAGCTGGCCAGCCAGTTGGGCGCCCCCTTCATCGATGCCGATGAGGCGATCGAAACCTCTGCCCAGATGACCATCCCCGAAATCTTCGCCGCCTATGGCGAAAGCTTCTTCCGCGATGGCGAACGCCGCGTGATCGCCCGGCTGATGGGCGAAGGCGTCAACGACAAGACGCCGGTGAAGGTCATCGCCACGGGCGGCGGGGCCTTTGTCAATGAAGCCACCCGTTCGCTGATCCTGCGTCGCGGCATCGCCATCTGGATCGATGCCGAGCTGGACACGCTGGTTGAACGCACCGCGCGCAAGGACAACCGCCCCCTGCTGCAAAACGGCAATCCGCGCGACATCCTCGGTCGGCTGAAGCGCGAGCGCGAGCCTTTCTATGCGCAGGCCCCCATCCATGTGGTGAGCGGCAACACCCCCCATTCCCGCACGTTGGGGCGCATGCTGGGCGCCATCGAGCAATGGCTGGACCACCGGCCCACGCTCGATCCTGCCGCCGCCTGACCCTCTGCCCGCCCTCATCTGAAAGCCCTTTCCATGCAGACCATTCCCGTCGACATCGCTGGCCGCCCCTATGAGGTACGCGTGGGGCAAGGCCTGCTGGCCGATATGGCCGGGCAATGCGGGGCACGGCTGCGCAAGGCCATGGTGCCGATCATCACCGATGCCCATGTCCATGCCGCATGGGGCCCGGTGGTGGAGGCATCCTTGGCGCAGGCCGGCAAGGCCCCGGCATGGCGCATCCTGCCCGCTGGCGAGAGCACCAAGAGCTGGGACAATCTCATAGGCGTGGTCAACTGGCTGCTGGATCTGGAGGTCGAGCGGGGCGACCATATCATCGCGCTGGGTGGCGGCGTCATCGGTGACCTCACCGGTTTTGCCGCCAGCATCCTGAAGCGCGGCTGCCATTTCGTGCAGATCCCCACAACCTTGCTGGCGCAGGTCGATTCGAGCGTGGGTGGCAAGACGGCGATCAATGCGCCGGCGGGCAAAAACCTCGTCGGGGCCTTCCACCAGCCCAGCCTGGTCCTTGCCGATCTCGATGCGCTGGGCACGCTGCCCCTGCGCGAACTGCGCGCCGGCTATGCCGAGGTGGTGAAATATGGCCTGCTGGGCGATGCCGCCTTCTTCGACTGGTGCCAAGCGCATGGGCCCGCCATCCTCGCCGGCGATCTGGCCGCGCGCGAATATGCGGTGGCGCAATCGGTGCGGGCCAAGGCGGCCATCGTCGCGCAGGACGAGTTCGAAACCACCGGCCTGCGGGCCTTGTTGAATCTGGGGCATACCTTCGGCCACGCGTTGGAGGCCGAGACCGGCTTTTCCGACCGGCTGTTGCATGGCGAGGGCGTGGCACTGGGCATGGTGCTGGCCGCGCGCTTCTCGGCCCGGCGCGGGCTGATGGAGCATGCCGAGGCCGAGCGCATTGCCCGCCACATCGCCGCCATGGGCCTGCCGTCAGATGTGCGCGAACTGGGGCTGAATGTCTCGGGCGCGCAACTGGCCGCCCATATGCTGCATGACAAGAAGGTCGATGCCGGGCGCCTGGCCTTCCTGCTGATGCGGGGCATCGGGCAGGCTTTCCTCACCAAGGATGTGACTCTGGAGGAAGTCAGCGCATTTCTGGCGGAGGAGTTGGAGGGATAAAGAGCCTCCGGCGGGCAAAGGGCCATCGCCCTTTGCAATCCCTTTGTTATGTTGACCTCAGCGCCAACCTGAAGGGCGCGCGCTGAGCTCTCATGATTACTCCGCCGCTTCCAGCTTGGCGCAGCCGCGCGGCATGCGTTCGGCCTCTGCTTCAGCCTGCGTCTGGGTGATCGGCATCGGCCTGATGCCAAGGCGGGCAAACATCGCGCCGTCCTTGTCATCCCCGGCATTGGGCGCGGTGAGCAGCGTATCGCCAGTGAAGATGCTGTTGGCGCCCGCCATGAAGCACATGGCCTGCGTCATCTCCGACATCGATTCGCGCCCGGCCGAGAGGCGCACCATGCTCTGCGGCATGGTAATGCGCGCCACGGCCACGGTGCGGACAAATTCCACATCGTCGATCTTGGCCAGCGGCGTATCGGCCAGCATATCGCCCAGCACCGTGCCCTTCACCGGCACCAGCGCGTTCACCGGCACGCTTTGCGGGTGGCTGGGCAGCGTCGCCAGCGTGTGGATAAAGCCCACGCGGTCGGCCCGCGTCTCACCCATGCCCACGATGCCGCCGCTGCACACATTGATGCCCGCGCGCCGCACCTGGCCCAGCGTATCGAGCCGGTCCTCCATCGTGCGCGTGGTGATCACCTCGTTGTACCGCTCAGGCGAAGTGTCGATGTTGTGGTTGTAATAATCCAGCCCCGCCTCGGCCAGCATGTCGGCCTGCTTGTCGGTCAGCATCCCCAGCGTCATGCAGGTTTCCAGGCCCATGCCGCGCACGCCCTTCACCATCTCGATGATGGCGGGCATGTCGCGGTCCTTGGGGTTACGCCAGGCCGCGCCCATGCAGAAACGGCTCGATCCATTGTCCTTGGCGCGGGCAGCTGCCTGAAGCACGCTCTGCACTTCCATCAGCTTGGTGGCCTTCACCCCGCTGTCGGCCTTCACGCTCTGGCTGCAATAGCCGCAATCCTCCACGCAGCCGCCCGTCTTGATCGAGAGGAGCGTGGAAAGCTGCACCTCATTATGCGGGTGGTTCTCGCGGTGGACCTGCGCCGCGCGCCAGACCAGCTCGGTAAAGGGCAGGTCGAACAGCTCCGCGATTTCCTCACGGGTCCAGTCGTTGCGCGGGGTGTTGTCTGCGTTGCTCACGCGGTCTTCTCCAGTTCCATGCGGCGGGCGGCATATTCGGCCAGAGCCCTTGCGTAATGTGGTGCGGCACGGCGCTCATGCTCGCCAGAGCCAAGCGCCGCCATATCCTGCGCGATACGCGCGAGCAGCCCGACACTCAAGCCATCGAAGGCGGACAGGGCGATGCCGATGGTAAAGAGCACCGCGCCCGTACCGGGCAGGCGGCGCAAAGTCTGGCGTTCGCTGCGCAAAAACAAGGCCTTGCCGGCGTTTTCTCCCGTCACATGGGAAAAGCGCGTAGCCGGGTCATCCTGCGGCAGATAGCGATGACTGCCATTGGCCATGACAAACCAGTTGGAGCGCCCGAAGATCGGCCCGGCAGGCAGAGTCGCGAAAAAATGGTCAACGCCCGCGGCCAGTTGTTCGCCATAGCCATGGATGGGCGCGTGGATGGCGGTGAGCGGCAGGCCGATCTTCTCATGCAGACGCCAGTCGGTGGGAAAGCCCACAGCCGCCGCGGTCAGGCGATAGGCGCCCTGCGCGTCAGGCTGCAACACGCAAAGATCCTCCCACACATGAGCCGCAGCCTCGCCCAGCGTGTGATGCGCGCCGCCTGTGACCAGCGCGGCGGCCTCGGCAGCGGCGGCCTGCGCGCCGGTCTGGATGATGATGCTGTCAGGGTGGCGCGCAAACACATCCCGCCGCGCCGCCGCATCGAACCGTGGCCAGAGCCAGTCCTCCTCGGCAAGGCGCGAAAGTCCCATGCGCAACGCGCCCGACCCGCGCGCCGCCGATGCCAGCGCCTCTGCCGTGAAACCCAGCGCCACCCGTGTCAGCCTTCGAGCGGCGGCATATTATGGCCCAGCAGGCGGAGCATATCGGCAGCGCATTCCACCACATTGGAACCGGGGCCATAGATGCCCTGCACGCCAGCTTCACGCAGGAACTCATAGTCCTGCGGGGGGATAACGCCGCCCGCCACGACCTTGATGTCCCCTCGCCCGGCGTCGCGCAGCAGGTGGATCAGTTCCGGGATCAGCGTCTTGTGCCCGGCGGCGAGCGAGGAGGCCCCCACCGCATCTACCTGATGCGCCAGAGCGAGATCGCAGGCCTCCTGCGGGGTCTGGAACAAGGGGCCGCTGGTCACATCGAAACCCATATCGGCAAAGGCGCTGGCGATGACATTGGCGCCGCGATCATGCCCGTCCTGCCCCATCTTGGCGACCAGCAGGCGCGGCTTGCGGCCAAGGCGGCGAGTGACAGCCTCAACCCCCTCGATCACCTGGGCATAGCGCGTGTCCCCGGCATAGGCCGCGCCATAGACCCCCTTGACCGGCGTGGGCATGGTGCCGTGGCGGCCAAAGACAGCCTCCATCGCATCGCTGATTTCGCCCAGCGTGGCGCGATGACGCGCGGCCTCCACCGCCAGTTCCAGCAGATTGCCATCGCCCTTGGCGCCCGCCGTCAAAGCGGCGAGCGCTGCCTGACAGGCCGCCTCGTCACGTTCGGTCTTGGTCTTGCGCAGGCGGGCGATCTGCGCCTCACGCACGGCGTGGTTGTCCACCTCCAGCGTCTCGATGCGGTCCTCGCTGGCGAGGCGGTACTTGTTGACGCCAACGATAACATCGTCGCCCTTGTCGACCCGGGCCTGACGGGCGGCGGCAGCTTCCTCGATCATCGCCTTGGGCCAGCCTGCGGCGACCGCCTTGGCCATGCCGCCCTCGGCCTGCACCTTCTCGATGATGGCCCAGGCCTGATCGACCAGTTCCTGCGTCAAAGCCTCGACATAATAGGACCCGCCCAGCGGATCGACCACCTTGGTCATCCCGGTTTCCTCCTGCAGCACGATCTGCGTGTTGCGGGCGATGCGCGCAGAAAAATCGGTGGGCAGGGCGATGGCTTCATCCAGCGCATTGGTGTGGAGCGACTGCGTGCCGCCCAGCATCGCCGCCATCGCCTCCACCGTGGTGCGGATGACGTTGTTGTAAGGGTCCTGCTCCTGCAAGGACACGCCCGAGGTCTGGCAATGGGTGCGCAGCATCTTGCTGCGTTCATCCTTCGCGCCCAGTTGCGTCATCGCGCGGTGCCACAACACGCGGGCGGCGCGCAGCTTGGCCACTTCCATGAAGAAGTTCATGCCGATGGCGAAGAAGAAGCTCAATCGCCCGGCAAACTTGTCGATGTCCAGCCCGCTCGCCACGCCATAGCGGACATAATCCATGCCATCGGCGATGGTGAAGGCCAGCTCCTGCACCTGCGTGGCCCCTGCCTCCTGCATGTGGTAGCCGGAGATGGAAATGGAGTTGAACTTGGGCATCTCGCGCGAGGTGTAGCCGAAGATGTCGCTGATGATCCGCATCGAGGGTTCGGGCGGATAGATATAGGTGTTGCGGACCATGAACTCCTTCAGAATGTCATTCTGAATGGTCCCGTCCAGCAGGTGCCGTGGCACGCCCTGCTCCTCGCCCGCCACGATGAAGAAGGCGAGGATCGGGATCACCGCGCCGTTCATCGTCATGCTGACCGACATCTCGCCCAAGGGGATGCCGTCGAAGAGGATCTTCATGTCCTCCACGCTGTCGATCGCCACGCCCGCCTTGCCGACATCGCCCACCACGCGCGGATGGTCGGAATCATAGCCGCGATGCGTCGCCAGATCGAAGGCGACCGACAGCCCCTTCTGCCCCGCCGCCAGATTGCGGCGATAGAAAGCGTTCGATTCCTCGGCAGTGGAGAAGCCCGCATATTGGCGGATGGTCCATGGCCGCCCGGCATACATGCTGGCGCGCACCCCGCGTGTGAAGGGCGCGAAACCGGGCAGGCCGGGGTCCTCGCGCACATCATCGGCGGTGTAGAGCGGCTTGACGGCGATGCCCTCGGGCGTGTGCCATGTCAGATCGCGGCCCTTCACTTCCTTGGCGGAGAGCTTTTCCCAATCGGAAAGGCCGGGCGTCTCAGTGCTGCTCACGGGGTGTCTCCATGATTTCGGTGAGTTGGCCCAGCATGTCCTTGGGGTGCAGGAAGAAGATCGGCGTGCCATGCGCGCCGATGCGCGTGGGGCCAAGGATGCGCTTGCCCTGAGCGGTGAACCAGTCGCGCGCGGCCTCGATGTCCTCCACCTCATAGCACAGGTGATGCTGGCCGCCCGCCGGGTTCTTGGCGATGAAGCCGGCGATGGGGCTAGTTTCGCCCAATGGCTCGATCAGCTCGATCTGCGTGCCATGGGTGCCGCCCTCGCCCGGCGTGTTCACAAAGGCCACCTTCACGCCCTGTTCGGGCATGTCGAAGGGGGCGGTGATGACCGACGCGCCCATCGCATCGCGGTAAAAGGCGATGGCATCGGCCATAGAAGGCACCGCCACGCCGACATGGTTGAGACGTCCGAGCTTCATTTTCTCACCTTCCCGACAAAACCATCACGACGCCAAAGGCGCATACCATCGCCATCAATCCATTCGACGTCATCACCAGCCAGAAAAAGAAGGGATTGGCCTCTTTGAACACCTGCGGAATACCCCGCGCCGATGCCTCACCGGCCTGCCAGCCCTTCACAAACTCTCGCACAAAGAACGCAGCCATCGTAGAGAACAGCGCCGCCAGAACCCAAGGATGAGCGTTCAGCCCATCCTTCACAGCGGAATGTTATCGTGCTTCTTCCATGGGTTCTCCAGCGACTTGCCGCGCAGCTTCCGCAAGCCCAGCGCGATGCGCCGACGCGTCGAATGCGGATGGATCACCTCGTCCACAAACCCCTTCGCCGCCGCCACGAAGGGATTGGCAAAGCGATCCTGATATTCCGCCGTCTTTTCCGCGATCTCCTCGCCGGAAAGGCCGCGGAAGATGATCTCCACCGCACCTTTGGCGCCCATCACCGCGATTTCCGCCGTGGGCCAGGCATAGTTGAGATCGCCGCGCAGATGCTTGGACGCCATCACATCGTAAGCCCCGCCATAGGCCTTGCGCGTGATGACGGTGATCTTGGGCACGGTCGCCTCGCCATAGGCAAACAGCAGCTTGGCGCCATGCTTGATGATGCCATTATGCTCCTGCGCCGTGCCGGGCAGGAAGCCGGGAACATCGACGAAGGTGATGATGGGGATGGAGAACGCGTCGCAGAAGCGCACGAAACGCGCCGCCTTCTTGGCGCTGTTGATGTCCAGCACGCCGGCCAGCACCATCGGCTGATTGGCCACCACGCCCACCGTGCGTCCCTCGATACGGCCAAAGCCGCAGAGAATATTGCCGGCATGGGCCGGCTGGATCTCGAAGAAATCGCCCTCGTCCAACACCTTGCGGATGACTTCATGCATGTCATAGGACTGCGTCGCGCTGGCCGGGATGATCGTGTCGAGGCTTTCCTCCAGCCGGTCCCACGGGTCGGTCGTGGGACGCTCGGGCGGGTTCTCGCGGTTCGACAGCGGCAGGAAATCGAAGAAATCGCGCGCCGTCAGCAGCGCCTCGATGTCATTGTCGAGCGCCAGATCGGCCACGCTGGTGCGGGTGGTATGGGTCACCGCGCCGCCCAGTTCCTCCTGGCTGACCACCTCATTGGTCACCGTTTTCACCACATCGGGGCCGGTGACGAACATATAGCTGCTGTCCTTCACCATGAAGATGAAGTCGGTCATCGCCGGGCTGTAAACCGCGCCGCCAGCGCAGGGCCCCATGATCAGGCTGAGCTGGGGCACCACACCGCTGGCCAGCACATTGCGCTGGAACACCTCGGCATAGCCGCCAAGGCTGGCTACGCCCTCCTGAATGCGCGCGCCGCCCGAATCATTGAGGCCAATGACAGGCGCGCCCACCTTCATCGCCATATCCATGATCTTGCAGATCTTCTGCGCATGGCGCTCCGACAGCGACCCGCCAAAGACGGTGAAATCCTGGCTGAAGACGAAGACGAGCCGGCCGTTGATCGTGCCCGAACCCGTCACCACGCCGTCGCCGGGGATGATCTGATCGGACATGCCAAAATCGACGCAATTATGCTCGACATACATGTCGAGCTCTTCAAAGCTGCCTTCATCAAGCAGCACATCCAACCGCTCACGCGCGGTCAGCTTGCCCTTGGCGTGCTGCGCGTCGATACGCCGCTGGCCTCCGCCCAATCGCGCGGCGGCGCGGCGTTTTTCCATCTCGGCACTGTTGGCGGTCATCGGCTGCTCCCGGTCTTATCTCGCGGCCCATGCATAGGCCACGAGAGTACCTCCGCGTCAACCGGATTTAATCGACCAGTTAAACCGACTTTGGTCGAACCCCCTGTCGAACTCCGCCGCGCCTCAGCGCATCAGCACCAGTTCCTCCGCCATGGAGGGGTGCAGCGCCATGGTGGCATCGAAATCCGCCTTGGTCAGCCCCGCCTTCACGGCAATGGCGGCGGCCTGCAACACCTCGGGCGCCTCCGGCCCGATCATGTGCACGCCCAGCACGCGGTCGCTCTCCCCATCGACCACCAACTTGTAGAAGCCGCGCTCGGCCACCTTGGCGAACATGTTCTTCATGGGGCGGAAATCGCTGGTGAAGACCTTGACCTCACCATATTGCGCCCGTGCCTCCACCTCGGTCAGCCCCACCGCGGCCAGCGGTGGCTGCGAGAAGACGGCGCTGGGAATGGCGTCATAGGAGGTCTTGCGTGGTTTCCCCCCAAAGACGGTATCGGCAAAGGCATGGCCTTCGCGAATGGCCACCGGGGTCAGCTGCACGCGGTCCGTCACATCGCCCACGGCATGAATGCCGGCCACGCTGGTCTGGCCGTATTCGTCCACGATGATCTCGCCATTGGCGCCCAGCTGCACGCCGACCTCCTCAAGGCCAAGGCCCGGCGTCTTGGGCTTGCGGCCCGTAGCCACCAGCACGGCATCCGCCTCGATGGGATAGCCTTGCGCGGTGGACACGAAGAGCGAACCATCGGCCTGTTTGACGATGCCGGTGATCGGATTCTGAAAGCGGAATTCGATGCCGCGCATCTGCATCATGGTCAGCAATCTGTTGCGCAGGTCGATGTCATAGGAGCGCAGGATCTGGTCGCTGCGGTTCACCACCGTCACCTTGCTGCCCAGCGCGTTGAAGATGCCGGCAAATTCCAGCGCGATATAGCCCGCGCCCTGAATGACCACGCGTGCGGGCAATGCGGGCAAATGGAAGACCTCGTTCGAGGTGATGGCATGTTCGTTGCCCGGAAACTCGGGCATCACCGGCCATGCGCCCACGGCGATCAGCATATGCTTGGCCGTGATCTTGCGCCCGCTGGCCAGTCGCACCGTATGGGGGGCTGCCACCGTCGCACGCTCGTGAAAATGGTCGACCTTGTTGTTGTCGAGCGTGGAGGTATAGGCACGCTCCAGACGGTCAACATCGCTGGCGACGAAATCGCGCAATGCGTTCCAGTCGAAACGCGCGCCCTCGATGGTCCAGCCAAAACCGGGCGCATCATGCAGCTCATGCGCGAAATGCGAAGCGTAAACGAGCAGCTTCTTGGGCACGCAGCCCCGGATGACACAGGTGCCCCCCACGCGGAATTCCTCAGCCATGGCCACGCGCGCGCCATGGCTGGCGGCAATACGCCCTGCCCGCACGCCACCCGACCCGGCGCCAATGACAAACAGGTCATAGTCGAAACTTTCCATCACGGTCATTCCTTGGGGGAGCTGAAACTGGGGCAGGATATGGGAAGCGGCAGGCGCCCCTGCCAATCGAATTTACCGATCAGCCTGAGCGCCGGCGCCTGACCTACAGCGCAGGGTTGCCTCAGACCAGCCCCGCCGCGACCAGCAGCGCATTGGTGCTGGCATCGAAACTGGCATTGCCCTTTTCGATCGACTTGGCGATCTCCTTGCCCAGTTCCACGCCGAACTGGTCGAAGGAGTTGATCTCCATCAGCACGCCATTGGCAAAGGTGCGATGCTCATGGAAGGCGATCAGTGCGCCAAGGCTGGCGGGGGAAAGGTCGTCGAGCAGGATTGTCGCGCTGGGCCGGTCGCCGGGGTAGGAGCGGGCCCCACCCAAACCATCATGTCCGGCCGCATCCTTGCCCGCCATCAGCGCCGCGCCCTGCGCCAGGCAGTTCATCAGCAGAATGCGGTGATGCGCCGGGTCCAGATCATCGCCCGCCGCGATGGAGGCGATGAAATCGACCGGCACGATGACCGTGCCCTGATGAAGAAGCTGGAACACCGCATGCTGGGCATCCGTCCCCACGCCGCCCCAGGTGATGGGCGCGGTGGGGCCATCGACCGGCGTGCCATCCACCTTCACGCTCTTGCCGTTCGATTCCATTTCCAGTTGCTGCAAATAGAAAGGCAGCAGCGCCATGCGTTCGTCATAGGCAAAGCAGGCGCGCGTCTGGCAACCGCGCAGGCGGGTGTAGAGCTGGTCGGCAAAGGCGGCGCGCAGCGGCAAATTGTCGGCCCCTTCGTGGCCCAGCATATGGCGGTCCACCGTTGCCGCGCCTTCGAGAAACTCCTCGAACTCCTCCCAGCCGATGGCCAGCGCCACCGGGAAACCGATCGAAGACCAGAGCGAATAACGCCCGCCCACGCTTTCGGAGAAAGGCAGCACGCGGGTTTCATCCACACCCCATTCCACCGCCTTCTCGGGCGCGGCAGTCAGGGCCACCACCCGGCCATAGGGGTCCTCGACACCATTCTCGCCCAGCCAGTTGAGCGCCGAGGCAGCATTGGTCATCGTTTCGATGGTGGTGAAGGTCTTGGAGGCGACCGCAATCAGCGTGGTCGCCGGATCGCAGGCGGCGATCGCCTGCTCCATGGCGCAACCGTCGATGTTGGCCACGACATGCACATCCACCTTCGCACCATCGCGGGTCAGCGCATCGACCGCCAGCTTGGGGCCCAGCGCGCTGCCGCCAATGCCGATATGGATGAGATGCTTGACCTCGCCCAGCGCGCCCTCATGGATTGCCTCGACCAGCGACTTCATGCGCGCATGCAGCGCCATGGCCTCGTCAACGCTGGTATCGCGCCCCACGCCGCGCTGGGCGGTATGCTCCACCGCGCGTCCCTCGGTGACGTTGATCTTCTCGCCATTGAACAGGGCGGCGCGCTTGCCTTTGAAGTCGACTGCCTCGGCCAGCTCCTCGAACAGGGCGATATGGGCCGCATCGAGATGGGTCTTGGACCAGTCGAAGCGGATGCCCTCCTCTTCGGACAGGTCGATCCGCCCGGTCAGCGCATCGACCCGCTTGCTGTCAGCAACAAAGAGGTCCTTCAGCGTGGGCCGGGGCAGCGCCTCCAGCTTGCTCCAGAGGGCGGTGATGTCGGTCTGGCTGGTCACGCTGGTGTCTCCCTGTCGGTGATCGGCGTTAGGAATGAGCGCCCTATGCCCTGCCATGCCGCCATGGCCAAGAGCGCATACGTCAGAAGGTGAAATTCGCGTGGTAAAAGCCTGGAGTCCTCCACGTGTATTGCAATAGCAACACACTCATGAGACAAGCAAGCCCCTCACGAAGGGTTGACGCCGGGCACGGAGGGCAACATGGACGTAACGATGACCGACACCGCCGAACAGGACGCCCCCGCCCCCAACAGTCCGCCGCCCCCTTCCGGCCAGCCGCCTGCCGCCTCGCCGGCTGGCAAAAAGCCGAAAGAAGAGGAAAACTTCTTCGTTTTCCTCATCAAGCTGGTGGTCATCGTGGTGGTGTTCCGCAGCTTCTTCTTCTCGCCCTTCACCATTCCCAGCGAATCGATGCTGCCGGGTCTGGTCAATGGCGACTATCTGCTGGCGGCCAAATGGCCCTATGGCTTCTCCTCCTATTCGCTGCCCTTCAGCGCGCCGCTGCTGCCGCACCGCATCTTGGCCCATCAACCCCATCGCGGCGATGTGGTGATCTTCAAGGCGCCGCCCGCCAATGATCAGGACTGGATCAAGCGCGTCATCGGCCTGCCGGGCGATACGGTGCAGATGATCGGCGGCGTGCTCTATCTGAACGGCAAGGCCGTGCCCAAGGTGCGCGTCGAGGATTTCGAGGTTGCGGTCAGCCCCAACACCCATTGCTACACGCCTGCCTTTGCCGCCACGCGCGCCGATGGCACGCCGGTCTGCCATTATCCGCAGTATCGCGAGACGCTGCCGGGCGACAATGGCCGCCCCAACAAGGACATCAAGGTTCTCGACTTCGGCCCGGAAAAGCACGACCCCGTGCCCGGTTTCGACGCCGACAACACCCCGCCCTACCTCGTCCCCGAAGGCAAGCTCTTTCTGATGGGCGATGATCGCGACAATTCGATGGACAGCCGGTTCTCGACGCTGGATGGCGGCATCGGCATGGTGCCGCAGGACAACCTCGTTGGCCGCGCCACGATCATGATGTGGTCCACCAATGGTTCGGTCGTCTGGTACGAGCCCTGGACCTGGCTGACCGCCACGCGCTGGCGCCGCATCGGGAACACCTTTTGAGCACTGGACGACCGACGCTGAAACCCGTGGCGAGCAACAGCCCGCTGCCTGACGAGACGCTGGACTTCCTGCGCACCCTGCTGGCCGAAACGCCGCCCGTTGCCCTGGCCAACTGGGCCGCGGCACTGACGCATGGCAGCTTTACCGCCGCGCCCAACCGTGGCGCGGCGCGCGCAGCCGATTATCAGCGGCTGGAATTTCTGGGCGACCGCGTGCTGGGCCTGACCATCGCGCAATGGCTTTTCGAGGCCGAGAGCCAGGACGAAGGCCGCCTGTCGCAAAGGCTGAACGCCCTTGTCTCGCGCCAGACCTGTGCTGGCATTGCGCGCGGCCTTGGCCTGGCCCCGCACATCCGGCTCGGCAAACAGGCGCGCGACGATGGCGGGGCTGATTCCGACAATATTCTGGGCGATGTGATGGAAGCGCTGATCGGCGCCTGCTTCCTCGACCATGGTTTCGAGGCGACCAGCGCGATGGTGCGCCGCCTGTGGAGCGATACGTTCGGCGGCAAGGTGGGGCAAAGCAAGCATCCCAAATCCGCGCTTCAGGAATGGGCCGCCGGGAACCGCCGCAAACCGCCCGAGTATAGTCTGATCGACCGGTCAGGCCCCGACCATGCCCTGACCTTCACCGTCAGCGTGGCGGTGAAGGGTGTGGGCGAGGCCCGTGCCACCGCCAGCAGCAAGCAGGAGGCCGAGACCTTGGCCGCCGGCGAATTTCTTCGACTTTACGCGTGAAAGCCTTGTGACCATGACCGACACCCCTCCCATGACCTGCGGCCTTGTGGCTGTGCTGGGCGCGCCCAATGCGGGCAAATCCACACTGGTGAACGCGCTGGTGGGGCAAAAGGTGGCCATCGTCAGCCAGAAGGCGCAGACCACGCGCGCGCGCCTGATGGGTATCGCGCTGGAGCAGAGCGAGACCCACAACACCCAGATCATCCTGGCCGACACGCCCGGCCTGTTCGAGCCCAAGCGCCGGCTGGACCGCGCGATGGTGGCCGCCGCCTGGGAAGGCGCGCAGGAGGCCGATGCCATCCTGCTGGTGGTCGATGCCGCCAAGAAGCACCGCGACTATCTGGAGCCCATTCTCGAGCAGATGAAGGGCCGTGCCGAGCGCAAGATCCTCGTGCTCAACAAGGTCGACCTCATCGCCAAGGAACCGCTGCTGGTGCTGGCGCAGGAACTGACCGGCAAGGTGGATTTTGCCGAGGTGTTCTTCGTGTCGGCCCAGACCCAGGATGGCGTTGCCGAGCTGAAAAAGCGGCTGGCCGAGCTGATGCCGCAGGGCGCATGGCACTTTCCGGAGGATCAGGTGTCTGACGCATCGGAACGCCTGATGGCCTGTGAGATCACGCGTGAACAGCTCTACAAGCAGCTTCACGACGAACTGCCCTATGACAGCACCGTGCGGCCCGAGAGCTACAAGACGCGCAAGGACGGTTCAGTCGAAATTCATCAGCAGATCGTCATCGCCCGCGAAAGCCAGAAACCGATTGTCCTTGGACGGCGGGGCGCGCGGATCAAGGCCATTGGCGAAGCCGCGCGCAACGAACTGAAAGAGATTCTGGGCGTGCCGGTGCATCTTTTCATCCACGTCAAGGTGGATGAGAAATGGGCCGATGCCAAGGAAATCTATGAGGAAATCGGTCTGGAATGGGTACGCTGAGGCTGTCTGACGGATCGGTTCCCGGTTCCGCCAAACGGCCAAGGCTTGTGGTCGGCACGCGATCAGCCGTATAGCAGCCTGATGGCGTTTGCCATGCCTCGTCGATCATGCCTGCGGGGGCGGGCTGATCGGCACGGGCGTTGCAGGGATTGATTGGATGGTGGACTTCATCGCGGCGCTGCCGGGGCGGGCCAGAGCAGCGCTGTTCACAGGACCGATGCACCGCCGGCTGGGCGCATTGGCTGGCGATACAACGCTGACTGTGCTGTTTTTCCTGGGGCTGGCGCTGTGCCTGCGCGGTTTCACGCTCGGCTCGCCGACGATTCAGGTGGATGAACAGTTCTACCTTCTGGTGGGCGACCGTATGCTGCATGGCGCCCTGCCCTTCGTCGACATCTGGGATCGCAAGCCGGTCGGCCTGTTCCTGCTGTTTGCCGCGATCCGCCTGCTGGGCGGGGAAGGTATCCTGCAATATCAATGGGTCGCCCTGCTCAGCGTGACGGCAACATCGGTGGTCATCTGGCGCACGGCGCGGATGATTGCCACGCCCGCCGGCGCGCTGTGCGCGGGCGTGGCCTATCAGCTCTTCCTCTCGGTTTTCTTCTGCTTTGGCGGCCAGTCCCCGGTCTATTACAATCTGCCGGTGGCGCTGACGGGCCTGTGGATGGCGCATCTGATGGTCGAGCGCCGCAGCCCGCGCGCCCTCTTCTGGCATGGCATGGGCGTGATGCTGGTGGTCGGCCTTGCCCTTCAGATCAAATATACGGTGATGTTCGAGGGGATAGGCTTTGGTCTGGCGCTGATGTGGCGCGCGCATTCTCTGGGCTGGAAACGCCCGGCGGTGCTGATGGCCGCGCTGGCCTGGTGCGTTGCCGCGCTGCTGCCCACCGCCGCGGCGCTGGCCTATTACGCCCGCCTTGGATATGCGGACACCTTCATTCAGGCCAATTTTCTGTCGATCTTCGGCAGAAATGTGTCTCAGCTCGAAGCCCTGTGGCGGCTGACCAAAGAGACGCTGGCCCTCATTCCCTTCTGGTTGGCGCTGTTTCTGGCGCCGCGCCGCCTCGGTCCGCACATGCTCACCCAGGGGGGCGAGGCACCGCAAGCCCTGCCCTTCCTGCGCCTGTGGGGCGTGGCGGCCTTCGGCGGCTTCCTGCTGCTGGGCACCTGGTATGACCATTACCTCGGCCCCGTGATGGTGCCCTTCTCGATCCTTGCGGCCCCGGCTCTGGGTCGCGCCGCGCCGCATCGCTGGTACACGCGGCTGCTGCTGGGCTTTGGCGCGGTGGCCGCGCTGGGGGTCACAGCGGTCAACATGCACAACCACGGCTCACGCGCCGATGTTGACGCCCTGATCGACCAGATCGAGGCGGTAAAAGGCAACGGCTGCCTCTATGTGGCTGAAGGCGACCCGATCCTCTACCACCTGAGCCACAGTTGCCTGCCCTCGCGCTACGCTTTCCCGAACCATCTGACCGGCCTGACCGATTCGCAGTCGCTGGGCGTGGACGCGCAGGCAGAGGCACGTCACATCATGGACCGCCTCCCCAGCGTGGTGGTCATCACCGCACAGCCCGAAGCCTATCCGGTCAATTGGCCCGTCCGTAATTTCCTGATGGAACGTCTGGGGCGGGACTATGCTCTCTACGGCAAGGCGCGGTTGGGCACGCGGGATTTTCTGGTCTATCAGTCCAAAGCGCTGAGCGGGCAGCATCACGTCGCTGCGCGTTGAGTTTCAGGAAAAGACAGATGCGAGGGCCATCGCCCTCGCGCTCCCTTTTTTGTCGGCGTTGTCGCATGGGGTTCGGCGGCTGAGCCAAGTTCGCCGCACCGCAGGCAACAACCGACAGACCACCCTGCAGGCATTCCAGCCTGCGGCGCGGTGAGGTCAGGCATCGACGGTCGTGCGCCATCCCGCTTTCGTCGGTAGACATCATGGGAGCGCGAGGGTGTAACACCCTCGCACCTTCCCTTCTTACTCCGCCGCCACCTTCTTCACCGCGGCCTTCTTGGCCGCAGGCTTCTTGGCGGGCGCCTTCTTCTTCGCCGGAGCCTTGGCCTCCTCGCCATCGGCCTTCTTGGCTGCAGGCTTTTTGGCGGCGGCCTTCCTGGCCGGCTTCTTGCCCTTCGCCGGGCCCTTTGCCGCGCGCTCATCAATCAGCACGACGGCCTCTTCCAGCGTCAGTTCGGCAGGGTCCTTGGCCTTGGGCAGGGTGGCGTTGGTGGTGCCGTCGGTCACATAGGGGCCAAAGCGCCCCGCCATCAGCTTGATCTCGCCCCCGCTGGTGGGGTGCGCGCCAAAGACCTTCAGCGGCTCGGCGGCCTGGCGGCTGCGCGCGCCACCTGCGGCGGCTTCGGCCAGCTTGGTCACAGCCATGTTCATGCCGGTGTCAAACACCTCGGCCGTACTGCGCAGGCGGGCGTATTTGCCGTTATGCGCCAGATAGGGGCCATAGCGCCCGATGCTGGCAGTGATCGGTTCGCCCGTTTCGGGGTGAGGGCCGATGGTGCGCGGCAGGCTGAGCAGTTTGGAAGCCCAGTCCAGCGTCAGCTCACCAACATCCTTGGGGATGCTGGCGCGCTTCTTTTCGCCGTCCACTTCCATCTGGATATAGGCGCCAAAGCGGCCATTGTGGCGGGTGATCGGCTGGCCGGTGACCGGGTCGATGCCGATCTCGCCTTCCTCGCCCTGATCCTGCGCGCCGCCGGGCTGGGCGAATTTGCGGGTGAACTTGCATTCCGGATAGTTCGAGCAGGCGATGAAAGCGCCATAACGCCCGCCGCGCAGCGACAACCGCCCGGCATGGCAATTGGGGCATTCGCGCGGGTCGCTGCCATCCTCCTTGGGCGGGAAGAGGTAATCGCTCAAAAATTCGTCCAGCGCCTCGGTGACTTCGGAAGGCTTCTTCTCCATCACCTCGTCGGACTTGGGCTTGAAATCGCGCCAGAAGGCTTCGAGCAAGCCCTTCCATGCCATGCGCCCGCCCGAGACGTCGTCCAGCTCCTCTTCCATACCGGCAGTGAAGTCATAGCCGACATAGCGGGGGAAGAAGCGTTCGAGGAAGGATGTGAGCAGTCGCCCGGTTTCCTCTGCGAAGAAACGGTTTTTCTCGGCGCGCACATAGGCGCGGTCCTTGAGCACCTGAAGCGTTGCCGCATAGGTCGAGGGGCGGCCGATGCCCAGTTCCTCCAGCCGCTTGACCAGCGAAGCTTCGGAATAGCGCGGCGGCGGCTGGGTAAAGTGCTGGGTCGCATCGACCTTTTCCTTCACCGGCAGGTCGCCCTTGTTCATCTGGGGCAACAGGCCGCTTTCCTCGTCATCATCCTTCTGGTCGCGGCTTTCATCATACACGGCCATGAAGCCGGGGAACTTCACCACCTGCCCGGTGGCGCGCAGCTCATGCTGGCCGGTGCCGTCGCGCAAAGTGATGGTGGTGCGCTCCATCTGGGCGCTCGCCATCTGGCTGGCCAGAGCGCGCTTCCAGATCAGGTCATAGAGGCGCGCCTCATCGCCGCTGCCATAGGTGTTGCGGCTGAAATCAGTGGGGCGGATCGCCTCATGCGCTTCCTGAGCGTTCTTGGCCTTCGTCTCGTAATGACGGGGTTTTTCCGGGCAGAAATGGCCAGAGAAACGCTCGGTAATCTCCTTGCGCGCCGCATCGATGGCACTGGGGTCCATCTGCACGCCATCGGTACGCATATAGGTGATGGCGCCCGCCTCATACAGCGTCTGGGCCACCCGCATCGTGTGCATGGCCGAGAAGCCAAGCTTGCGAGCGGCCTCCTGCTGCAAGGTCGAGGTGGTGAAGGGCGGGTAGGGATTGCGGCGGGCCGGCTTGGTTTCCACCTCCTCCACGCGGAAGGCGCCCTGCTCGACCGCCTGCTTGGCGCGGTTGGCAATGCCTTCCTCGCCAAGGCTCAGCTTCTCCAGCTTCTTGCCCTCGAACTTGACCAGACGCGCCGGAAACTGCGTGCCATCCTGCAAGAGGCTGGCCACGACCTGCCAATATTCCTGCGGCTTGAAGGTCTCGATCTCGCGCTCACGCTCCACGATCAGACGCAGCGCCACCGATTGCACGCGCCCGGCCGATTTCGCGCCGGGCAGCTTGCGCCACAACACCGGCGACAGGGTGAAACCGAAAAGGTAATCCAGCGCGCGCCGCGCCAGATAGGCGTCGATCAGATCCTGATCGAGCTCGCGCGGATGCTTCATCGCCGTGGTGACGGCATCCTTGGTGATGGCGTTGAAGGTGACGCGCTCGACCTCCTTGGGCAGGGCACGGCGCTTTTTCAGCAATTCGCGTACATGCCAGCTGATCGCCTCGCCTTCGCGATCAGGGTCAGTCGCGAGGATCAGACGGTCGGCCTGCTTGGCCATGTCGGTGATCTCGCGCACCCGGTTCTGCTTGTCGCCATACAGCTCCCAGTCCATCTCGAACCCCTCGTCGGGGCGGACCGAGCCATCCTTGGGCGGCAGATCGCGGATGTGGCCATAGGAGGCCAGGACCTTGTAATCCTTGCCCAGATACTTCTCGATGGTCTTGGCCTTGGCCGGGGATTCAACGATGACAAGCTGCATTGGAGACCGTTTCAAACTTTTTCTACGCGTACACGCACGAGGGTGGTTCGCCGCGCCTCTGCCGTCAAGAGGGTGTGCAGGGCCGACATCAGGCTGTTCTGGCTAGGGCATGCGGCTGACCCGGCCACCGGCATGGCGCATCAGCGTGCCGTCCAGCTCCATGTCGGTCAGCACGGCCTGTACCTGCGCGGTGGAGGCGCCGCTCTGGCGGATAAGTTCGTCCACCCCCACCGGGGCTGCCCCCAGCAGGCCATCAATCACCGCCGAAAGCTCCTGAGCGGCCATCTCCGTCGCAAGCGGGGCGGCCTGCAGCCCATTCTCCATCCTGGCGTGCAACGCGTCTGACAGCGGCTCAAACGGCGCCTGCACGGCATGAGCCGCCGACCGGAACTGCGACCGCGCCGCGCCGTCAAAGCCGGTGATGAGTTCGAGCACATCCTCGGCCCCCTGCACCAGCACCGCGCCCTCACGGATCATCGCGTTGCAGCCATGCGAACGCGGGTCGAGCGGCGAGCCGGGCACCGCCATCACCTCGCGCCCATACTCCCCCGCCAACCGCGCAGTAATGAGCGAGCCGGATTTGAGCGCCGCCTCAACCACCACCGTACCCAGCGACAGCGCAGCGATGATGCGGTTGCGCGCGGGGAAATGGCGCTGGGTCGGCTCGGTGCCCGGCGGCATTTCGCTGATGATCAGGCCATGCTCGGCGATCCGCTCCTGCAGTGCTGAATGTTCAGGCGGATAGGCCACATCGATGCCCCCGGCGATCACCGCCACCGTGCCCGCGCCACCGCCAGCCGCCAAGGCGCCTTCATGCGCCGCGCCATCCACCCCGCGCGCCAGACCCGAAACGACCGCGCTGCCCCGCGCGGCCAGATCATGCGCCAGAGCCCGCGCGATCTGCCGCGCGCCGGCCGAGGCATTGCGCGCGCCCACCACGGCAACGGGCGCGCGCTGCGCGACAGCCATGTCACCGCGCACGACCAACAGCGGCGGCGCATCCTCGACCAGCGCGAGAAGCGGCGGATAATCAGGCGAATCGTGAAAGACATAGCGCCCGCCCGCCGCACGCACCGCCAGCATTTCCGTTTCGGCGCTGTCGCGCCCATAAGACTGATAGGGCCCCGCCCCTCGCGCCAGCCGCAAACGGCCCTGCGCCGCCAGTTCGGGCAAAGCCTCCAGCGCCGCGCTGGCCGAGCCGAAACGCGCGAGCAAGTGATGAAACGTCGCCGGGCCGATGCCGGGCGAGCGGATCAGCCGGATGCGCGCCACCCCTTCCTCTCGCGTCAATCCGCTGGAAGGGGGTGAGCGCGTCACTCAACCCTCGCCCTGACCGGCCTTGCGGCCCACGCGCGGCTCGGTGCCCGCGATCAGCCGGGCGATGTTCTGATGATGGCATGCCACCACCAGCAAGGCCAGCGCGGCCAGCACCGGCACCATCGCGCCATGGCCCAGCGCCAGCGCCGCCACCGGCGCGGCGATGGCGGCGCTCATGCCGCCCACCGAGGAAATCTTTGTCAGCCTGGCTGCCAGCGCCCAGACGAGGGCGCTCGCCAGCCCCACCGGCCAGGCCAGGCCCAGCGCCACGCCCAGCATGGTCGCCACGCCCTTGCCCCCGCGAAAGCCCAGCCAGACGGGAAAGCAATGGCCCACCATCGCCCCGGCAGCCGCCATCAGCGGCGCGGCGCTCCACAGGCCATTGTCGCCCCACAATGCACGCGCCAGCACCACCGCCACCACGCCCTTGCCCATGTCGAGCAGCAGCGTCGCCGCCGCCAACCCCTTGCGGCCCGTGCGCAACACATTGGTCGCGCCGATGTTGCCCGAGCCGATCTGGCGCAGATCACCCGCGCCCATCACTCGCGTCAGGATCAGGCCAAAAGGGATCGCCCCCAGCAGATAGCCCAGCCCCAGCGCTCCCCACAGCGCCCAGCCGGCCCCTGACATCCCCGCCAATCCTGTCGAACCCACCTGAAACAACCTTTCACCCTTGCACCTTTGTCGCGGCCCATGCCGCAGCGCCTGATCGGCGCGCCTTCTAGCCGTGCCAGGGCGCGACAGGAAAGCCCTGTCTTTGCATTTTGTCCGCCGCCGCTCTAGAAGCCTGGCCGGATCGCAAGCGGCGCCATGCCGCCCCCCGCCGGAGTGCGCCCTGCCGTGAACCTTGCCGCCCAGTCCCTGACCATCCCAACGCAGGCAGGCCCTACGCCGGCAGCCCCCACACCGGCAGACCCCACGCCGGCAGACCCCGCGATGGCAGGGCAGATCGACCCGGCAGCGCCGGTGCTGATGTTCGATTCGGGTGTAGGCGGGCTGACCGTGCTCGATGCGCTGCGCCAAGCCCTGCCCGAATGCCCGGTCATCTATGCCGCCGATCTGGCCGGCCTGCCCTATGGCGAAAAAAGCGAGGCGCAGATCGCCGCGCGCGTCTCGGGCCTGCTGGGCCGGATGACCGAGCGGTTCAAGCCGCGTCTGGTCTGCATTGCCTGCAACACGGCCTCCACCATCGCATTGGCCAGCGTGCGCGAGGTGCTGGAGGTGCCCATCGTCGGCACCGTGCCTGCGATCAAGCCGGCGGCCGCCATGACGCGCAGCGGCACCATCGGCCTGCTGGGCACGGCCGCCACCATCCGCCAGACCTATGTCGACCGACTGGAAGCGGAATTCGCCAGCGACAAGATCCTGCTGCGTTATGGCGCGGGCGAACTGGTCAGCGCGGCGGAAGCCAAGCTGCGCGGGCACAAGGTGGACATGGCCGTGGTCGAGCGCGCGGTCGATGGACTGCGCCGCCAGCCCGGTGGCGAGGCGATGGACACGGTGGTGCTGGCCTGCACCCATTTCCCGCTGCTCACCGAGGAACTGGCGCAGGTGCTGGGCCCGGATGTGCGTTTCATCGATGGCGCGGCGGGCATTGCCCGGCGGATCGCCAGCCTGACACAGGGGCAGGGCTTTGCCCGCGCCCAACCTGATGTCGCGCTGTTCACTGGCGATGCCGACACCGGTGATCTGGCCCCGGCGCTTGGCCAGCGCGGCCTTGCCAGCGCGGCGCGGTTCTGAGTCGATGACCCCGTTCGGATCGCACTACGCGACAATCCGATACCCCCTTGCTACTGACATGATACCAAAGTGCTGTCATCATCCGCTTCGATCAGTGTCTTTGATGCTGGTCATTTTACGGGTGGTGCTTTATGTGCCACGGGGAGGCAGCGCCCCTTCAAGAGGGCAGCCCAGCAGGATGATTGCCGCGTGAACTACGACCAGATCTTCGATGCCGCCATCCAGCGCCTTCACACCGAAGGGCGCTACCGCGTTTTCATCGACATCCTGCGTAACAAGGGTGCCTTTCCCAACGCGCGCTGCTTTGCCGGGCACAATGGACCCAAGCCGATCACTGTCTGGTGCTCCAATGATTATCTCGCCATGGGGCAGCACCCCAAGGTGATCGCCGCCATGGAGGAAGCGCTGCACGATGTGGGCGCGGGCTCTGGCGGTACGCGCAACATTGGCGGCAACACGCATTACCATGTCGATCTGGAAGCCGAACTGGCCGACCTGCACGGCAAGGATGGCGCGCTGCTCTTCACCTCGGGCTATGTGAGCAATGAGGCGACGCTGGCCACGCTGGCCAAGATCCTGCCCGGCTGCGTCATCTTCTCCGACGAGTTGAACCATGCCAGCATGATCGCCGGCATCCGCAATTCCGGCTGCGAAAAGAAGGTGTTCCGCCACAATGATCTGGCGCATCTTGAGGAATTGCTGGCCGAGACGGACCCTGCCCTGCCCCGGCTGATCGCCTTTGAAAGCGTCTATTCGATGGATGGCGACATCGCCCCCATCCACGACATCTGCGATCTGGCCGAAAAGTATAACGCGCTGACCTATATCGACGAGGTCCATGCCGTTGGCATGTATGGCCCGCGCGGCGGCGGCATCACCGATCGCGACAATGCCGCGCACCGCATCGACATCATCGAGGGCACGCTGGGCAAGGCCTTTGGCGTGATGGGCGGCTATATCGCGGCGGATACGCGCATCATCGATGTCATCCGCTCCTATGCGCCCGGTTTCATCTTCACGACCTCTCTGTCGCCGGTTCTGGTGGCTGGCGTGCTGGCCAGCGTGCGGCACCTGAAGTCCTCCAGCGTGGAGCGTGATGGCCAGCAGGCCGCCGCCGCCATGCTCAAGGCCATGTTCCGCGACTCGGGCCTGCCGGTGATGAACAGCACCACCCATATCGTGCCGCTGATGGTGGGCGACCCGGTGAAGGCCAAGAAGATCAGCGACATCCTGCTGGCCGAATATGGCGTCTATGTGCAGCCGATCAACTATCCCACCGTGCCGCGCGGCACCGAGCGGCTGCGCTTCACCCCCGGCCCGGCGCATACCGAAGAGATGATGCGCGATCTCACCAAGGCTCTGGTGGAAATCTGGGACCGGATGGATCTCAAGCTGGCGGCTTAATGGCCCTCGTATGTTTGCCTTCCCGCCTTCCATCGTCACAGATGATGCGTGCACAAGGCAAGCAGCAGGATCAGCGGCACCGGAACGCCGATAAACCAGAGAATGGCAGAACGCATGGCAACCTCCAGAACCCTGGCCGCTTGTGTGCGGCGCTGGGGTCCATGGAGCGCGTGGAACGCGATAAAGTTCCCGCCTGCCCTTATTCCTCGCCCATGCGCAGCGCAGCGATGAAGGCTTCCTGCGGGATCTGCACGCTGCCATATTCGCGCATCCGCTTCTTGCCTTCCTTCTGCTTGTCGAGCAGCTTCTTCTTGCGGCTGATGTCGCCGCCATAGCATTTGGCGGTCACATCCTTGCGCATGGCGGCGATGGTTTCGCGCGCGATCACCTTGGCGCCAATGGCTGCCTGGATGGGGATCTTGAACAGGTGGCGGGGGATGAGGTCCTTCAGCCGCTCGCACAGCTGGCGGCCGCGCGGGTCGGCCTGCGAGCGGTGGACGATCATCGAGAGCGCATCGACCGGCTCGTTGTTGACGAGGATGTTCATCATCACGAGGTCACCCTCGCGCAGGCCGATCTGCTCATAGTCAAAGCTGGCGTAACCGCGCGAAATGCTCTTCAGCCGGTCGTAAAAGTCGAACACCACCTCGTTCAAAGGCAGCTCGTAATTCACCTGGGCGCGACCGCCGACATAGGTGAGGCCCGTCTGGATGCCGCGCCGGTCCTGACACAGCTTCAGGATACTGCCCAGATACTCGTCCGGCGTGTAGATGGTGGCCTTGATCCAGGGTTCTTCCATGGTCTCGATCTTCACCGGATCGGGCATGTCGGAGGGATTGTGCATCTCCTTCACCGTCCCGTCCTTCATGGTGATGCGATAGACCACCGAAGGCGCCGTGGTGATGAGGTCGAGGTCATATTCCCGGCTCAGGCGTTCCTGAATGATCTCCAGATGCAACAGGCCGAGGAAACCGCAGCGGAAACCGAATCCAAGGGCGGCGCTGCTCTCCATCTCAAACGAGAACGAAGCATCGTTCAGGCGCAGCTTGCCAATGCTCTCGCGCAGCTTTTCAAAGTCGGCCGCATCCACCGGAAACAGCCCGCAGAACACCACCGGCTGCACTTCCTTGTAGCCCGGCAGGGCCTCGGTCGCGCCGCCCTTTTGCGTGGTGATGGTGTCACCCACCTTGGCGGTTTCCACCTCCTTGATCTGCGCCGTGATGAAGCCGATCTCACCCGGCCCCAGTTCGGCCAGTTCCTCGCGCTTGGGCGTGAAGCAGCCCACCCGGTCGATCAGATGGTCGGTGCCGCCGGCCATGAACTTGACCTGCAGGCCCTTCCTGATGACGCCGTCGATCACGCGCACCAGAATGACGACGCCCAGATAAGGGTCATACCAGCTATCCACCAGCATCGCCTTCAGGGGCTTGGTACGGTCCCCCTGCGGTGCGGGGATTTTTTTCACCACCGCCTCAAGGATTTCCTCGATGCCAATCCCGGCCTTGGCCGAGGCCAGCACGGCTTCCGACGCATCGAGACCGATCACTTCCTCGATCTCGGCCTTGACCTTCTCGGGCTCGGCGGCGGGCAGGTCAATCTTGTTGATGACGGGCACGATCTCATGATCATGCTCGATCGACTGATACACATTGGCCAGCGTCTGCGCTTCCACGCCCTGCGCCGCGTCCACCACCAGCAGCGCACCCTCGCAGGCGGCAAGGCTGCGGCTCACCTCATAGGCAAAGTCCACATGGCCGGGCGTATCCATAAGGTTGAGTTCATAGGTCTCGCCATCATGCGCCTTGTAGTTCAGGCGCACGGTCTGCGCCTTGATGGTGATGCCGCGCTCCTTCTCGATGTCCATGTTGTCGAGCACCTGCTCGCTCATTTCGCGCGCCTGCAGGCCGCCGGTGAACTGGATCAGCCGGTCCGCCAGTGTCGACTTGCCGTGGTCGATATGGGCGATGATGGAGAAATTGCGGATCTTGGCGAGGTCGGTCATGGGTGTCTTTATCGCAGGAGTTCGTCGCGCCAGAGGCCCCGGGCGCATAAGTGCTGGCCGTTAGCAGTGGTTGGCCGCAATGTCACGCGGGGGAAACAGGTGGCGGTCGATGCTCTCCCCGCCCTTGAGACTGCGTCTATTCATCCGTCGCAAGCCTACCCCATCACAATCCCACCCGCCTCGTCAAAACTCACCGGCTGGACAAACTCGATTCCGGTGCGGCCATCCCTGCTCCAGCGCACGGTGCCAAACATCACCATGCTGTCACCCAGTTCCAGCGCCAGATCGATGCCCACCGGCACATCACGCACGCCGTCGATCATCGCCCCGCGCGCCGACATGTTGCGCACCGTGACGGGATAGCGCGCGCCCATCGCCTCCATGACGACCGCGCGCAGCATGGTGCGGCGCGGCGGGCGGGTCGAGCGAGGACCGCTCGCCACCATCGCCAGATTACCGCCCGCCAGTCGCTCATCGGCCTCCTCGCGCTCCAGCGGGCGCGAATAGATGTAGCCTTGCACATGGCTGCACCCAAGCTCCCGGATCAGGTTGAGTTCGTCATGGGTTTCCACGCCTTCGGCCGTGGTTTCCATGCCCAGCGCCTCGGCCAGGCTGACGATGGAGGCGATGATCGCGCCATTGCGGCTTTCCGGCTCGGTGGCGCCGCGCACAAAGCCCTGGTCGATCTTGATCTTGTCAAAAGGCGCGTTCTTCAAATAGCCCAGCGAGGAATAGCCCGTGCCGAAATCGTCAAGCGCAAGGCGCACGCCCACGCCTTTTAGGGCAGCGAACATCGCCTCGGTCGCCTCGCTGTCGCCCAGGAAGACGCTTTCGGTGATTTCCAGCTCCAGCCTTGCGGGCCGCACCTGGGCAGATGCCAGCGCATGAGTGACGATGCCGGGCAGCGCGGGGTTGGCGAACTGCAGCGGCGAGACATTGACCGCCACGCGCACGCTGTCGGGCCAGCGCGCCAGATCCATGCAGGCCGTGCGCAGCGCCCATTCGCCGATCTGGGCGATGAGGCCCGCTTCCTCCGCGATGGGGATGAAGAGCGCGGGCGAGAGATTGCCACGCGTCGGGTGCTGCCAGCGCAGCAAGGCCTCAAAGCCGGTGATCGTCTCGGTCGCGGTCTGCACCACCGGCTGATAGGTCAGCCGCAGCCCCCCATGGATCAACGCATCGCGCAGATCGGTTTCGAGCTGACGGCGCTCCTCGGCATCGGAATGCAGATCGGCGGCGTAGAAGTGATAGACGCCCCTGCCCCGGTCCTTGGCGGCATAGAGCGCAAGGTCGGCATTGCGGATGATGGCCTCGCTGGTCACGCCATCCTCGGGCGACAGCGCGATGCCCACGCTGGCCCCGATGACCACGCGCGCGCCCTCAATGATATAGGGCTCGGAGAGATTGTCGATGATGCGCTGGGCCACATCGGCCAGCAAACCCTTGTCATGATAGCCGGGCATGACGACCTTGAACTCGTCACCGCCAAGGCGCCCCACCCGGCCCAGATCGCCCACCGTCTCGGACAGGCGCTTGGCCACCTGCTTGAGCAGGACATCGCCCACCGGGTGGCCCATCGTGTCGTTGACCTGCTTGAACCGGTCAAGATCGAGCAGGAACACCGCGCAGCTGCGGTGCGAGGCATGAGGCGCGTTAAGGATTTTCTCCAGAGTCTGGCTCATCTGGAAGCGGTTGGCCAGACCGGTCAGCGAATCGAAATGCGCCAGCCGCGTGGCATGCTGCTCGGTCCGGCGCTTTTCGGTGAGATCACTGCCAGACCCGCGAAAGCCCAGGAAGTTGTTGAAATTGTCATAGATCGGCCGGCCATTGATCGACCACCAGCGCTCTTCCTTTTGCGTGGCGGCGCGCACCGGCAGTTCCTGGAACGAGGAACGCGCGTTCATCTGGAACAGCAGCGTGCGCTCGCCCTCGCGGCTGGCCGAATCCAGAATGAAAAGATCCGACAAGGGCCGTCCCATCAACACCGAAGGATCGGTGCCCAGCACCCGGCCGATGGGCGCCGAGACATAGGTGATCATGCCCTTGCGGTCGGTTTCCCAGAACCAGCCCTGCCCGGTCTGCTCGTAATCGTGGAGGATGTCCTCGGCGCGCTTTTGCAGGCGGCGCAGTTCGCGCGCCTCGGCCTGGGCGGCGCGGTCCAGCGCCACCTGACGCACCGCCGCGGCGGCCCCCATGATCCCGCCAAGCAACAGCATGAGCGTAGCGCCCAGATTGTGCATTTCCAGCGCGGGCGCAGCCCAGAGCGCCAGCGCCGCCGCCACCAGCGAGGGCACCCGCCCCGACAGCGACACGGCCACCACCAGCGAGGTGATGACCAGCGCGCCAACGATGGGCAGCGGCGTGTGGAGCGGCTCGACGTGGTGCCACATGGCCATGGCCGTGCCGAACAGCGCCATCGGCATCGCGACCGCCAGCGCCATGATCCCATAGCGCGCGGCCAGTGAACGGCGTTCGACACGCTCCGCCCGCACGAACAGGTTGGCGCAGGCGGCGGTGACCACCGCGATGGCGGCGGGCATCACAGTCTGCTGAATGGGCAGGCGGAACTGGTCAAGCGCAAGCAGCAGGCAGGCCAGCGCCATCGCCGGCGCCACCATGGCCCAGCTTTCCGGCACCAGAAAATAGCCTGGATAGGGCTCGGCCATGCGATCGATCCGCAGTGCGGCGCTGTGATGCGGATCAGCCCCCTTGTCCTTGGAGGCTTTGACTCCCCTGGCGCCCTTGGTCGAGGTGTAGAAAATTGACGTGGCCCTGGGTGGCCGGGGCCGAGCCCGTGCTTCAGGCCGGGGAAGCGTTTCGCCTTCGGGCAGCGTGGATGCCGTGGCGGAAGGCGTAACCACCGAGGGAACCGCGCCGCGTGGACCGCTCTGTTCGGATACAGATTGCCGCGCTGGTGGCGGCATGCCATCGCGCTCCGCCCCGGCACGGGCGGCGGCCAGTAATTTTTCCCTGCGTCCGGTGTTTTGCATGATGCATGCTTATCGCTGCCCGGGCTTGCAATTCGGTTAAGTTCGCAACCGAATGCACCAAGGGGCAAAGCCCCGACCGCGCAGGCCTGTGGATTGAACGTGGCCCGTCTCCTGCCAACGGCGAAAGCCGCATATTTCCCCTTGCCATCCACGGCTTGCAGGTCTGTTCTGGCAGTGGAGGCGCAATGTTGAACGAGGCCATCCCAGCCTTGCACCCGCGCCCGGAGAGAGCTGCCATGCCGCATATTGCCATCATCGGTTCAGGCCCAGCAGGTTATTACACCGCCGAAGCCGCACAAAAGCAGTGGGGCGATGCCGCGCGCGTCGACATCTTCGACCGCCTGCCGGTCCCCTATGGCCTGATTCGCAGCGGCGTGGCGCCCGATCACCAGTCGGTCAAAGGCGTGTCGCGCCGTTATGAGGCCGTGGCGATGAGCGAGAATGTGCGCTTCATCGGCCATGTGCTGGTGGGGCAGGATGTGACGGTGGAGGAATTGCTCGGGCTCTATGACGCGGTGGTGCTGGCCACCGGCGCCCCGGCGGACCGCAAACTGGATTTGCCCGGCGCGGATCTGGGCAATGTCTTCGGCTCGGCAGCGCTGGTGGGGTGGTATAACGGCCATCCCGATTTTGCCGCGCTGGCACCAGACCTGTCGGGCAGCCATGCGGTGGTCATCGGCAATGGCAATGTGGCGCTCGATGTCGCGCGCATTCTGGCCAAGACACCCAACGAATTTGCCGGATCGGACATTGTTGCCCATGCCCGCGAGGCGCTGAGCCTGTCCCGCTTGCAGGGCGTGACCATTCTGGGCCGGCGCGGCCCGCATCAGATCGCCATGACGCCCAAGGAACTGGGCGAGATGGGGCATTTGAGCCGGGCCACGCCCCGTGTCGACCCTGCCGATCTGCCGCCAGAGGCCGAGGATGCGACGCTGGAGCCGGGCACGCGCAAATCGGTGCAATTGCTGCGCGGCTTTGCCGCTGCCGCCCCCAATATGGCGCAGGGCGGCTTTCCCATCCACTTTACCTTTTACGCCGCGCCTCACCGCCTGATCGGCGACGAGAGCGGCCATGTCCGCGCCATCGAGGTCGAACGCACGCGGCTGGAGAATGGCAAGGCGGTGGGCACCGGCGATTATCGCGAGATTGCCGCCGACCTCATCGTCAGTTGCATCGGCTATCAGACCTCACCCATCCCCGGTGTGCCCTATGACGAGGCACGCGGCCGCTTTGCCAATGATGAGGGGCGGATCGCGCCGGGGCTCTATTGCGTCGGCTGGGCGCGACGGGGCCCCTCGGGCACGATCGGCACCAATCGACCCGACGGTTTTGCGATCATCGAACGCATCGCGCAGGATCTGGGCGATGCGGCCAACGAAACAGGCAGCCAGAAGACCGGCCGGCCCGGTTTCGATGCCATCGCCGCGCAACGCGGCATCAGGATCGTCACGTTTCGCGACTGGCAGAAGATCGACGCCGCTGAAGTGGCCCGCGCGCAAGGCAGCGCCCCGCGCGAAAAATTCACCGATGTCGACAGCATGATAGGAGCCGCCAAACAATGAGCCCGCTGCGCAGGATCGGCCTGATCGGCGGGATGAGCTTTGAGAGCACGATCGTCTATTACAGGCTGCTCAATGAGGCGATCCGCACGGCGCGCGGTGGCCTGTCCAGCGCCGATCTGGTGATGCATTCGGTGGATTTCGCGCCGATTGCCCAGATGCAGAGCGAGGACCGTTGGGAGGACGCCGGGCGCGAGCTGGCCAGTGCCGCGCGCGGGCTGGAAGCGGCGGGCGCGCAGGCCATGCTGATCTGCACCAACACCATGCATCTGGTGGCCGATGCCGTGGCGGGCGCCATCTCGGTGCCGCTGATCCATGTCATCGACGAAACGGCGGCGGCGCTGAAACAGGCCGGGTGCCGCAGACCGCTGTTGCTGGCCACGCGCTACACGATGGAGCAGGGTTTCTATCAGACCCATATGGCGCGGCATGACATTGAGGTGATGGTGCCCGATGCGCAGGCCCGCAAGGAAGCCCATGCCATCATTTTCGAGGAATTATGTCAGGGCCAGGTGCTCGATGCCTCGCGCCAGATTCTGCTGACCATCATCGAGGCGGCCAAGGCTCGGGGCGCCGACAGTGTTATCCTGGGCTGCACCGAGTTGGGGCTGATCCTTGATCCGGAAGCTTTGATGCTGCCGGGGTTCGATTCGGCGGTGATCCATGTGCAGGCTGCCGCGCGTTTCGCACTGGGGACATGATACGAAAAGGGGCGCGCCGCCGGATTGGCGGAGCGCCCCTTTGTCGCGAAAGCCGGGTTACTTCGAGAGTTCGACGTGCTCGAAGTCGAGTTCCACCGGCGTGGCGCGGCCGAAGATCGACACCGAAACCTTGACGCGGTTCTTGTCGAAATCCAGCTCTTCCACGATGCCAGTGAAGCTGCTGAAGGGACCGTCGAGCACCTTGACCGAATCGCCGATCTCGTAATCGACCGCCACATGCTTGCGCACCTGGCTGGCCACAACCTCGCGGTTGCCGAAATAACGCTCGGCATCGCGCTCGCTGATCGCCTGGGGCTTGCCATTGTTGCCCAGGAAGCCGGTCACCTTGGGCGTGTTCTTCACCAGGTGATAGACATCGTCGTTCATCGACAGCTTGGCCAGCACATAGCCGGGCATGGTCTTGCGCTCGACCTGAACCTTCTTGCCGCGCTTGACCTCGGTCACCTGCTCGGAAGGCACTTCGACCTGCTCGACCAACTGCGACAGGCCAAGACGCTCGGCCTCGGCGATGATCGCCTCTTTGACTTTGTTTTCAAAGCCGGAATAGGCGTGGATGATATACCAGCGGGCCATGATTGCCTCTTGTTCAAAGGGGGCCGCGGCACAAGCGCGCAGCCGGAAATGGACAGGTGCCGAAAGATCAGGCGAGCGAGAGCAGGAACTGCACGAGCTTGCCGAAGATCGTGTCAACGCTCAGGAAAAACAGCGCCAGAATGATCATCAGCACGCCCACGAAGATGCCCGTGCTCACCGTTTCCTTGCGGGTGGGCCACACGACCTTGCGGGCCTCGACCTTGACCTGATTGATGAATTCGCCCGGGGTCAGCTTGGCCCCGTCATTGGCAGCACGATCACTCATTTACCGTCATCCTTCGGCGTCTCTTCCGCCATCGGCTCCGCGCCGCCCCGGATCAGGTCCGGGAGGGGCTTTGGAACTTCCGATGTCGGGAGGTTTCTGGCGACTTAATGTGCTTGTGGCAATTTTGCAAGCGCGGCAGGCACAACAGCTTTCGCCGAATGCTTCGGCTTGGGTTTGCAACGGTCGGGAATGACCCCGGGATTGGGCACGGTGGCGAGCCACACCCCTCCCTGATGGGTGGTGTCATGCCAGACGATACGCGCGCCATCAGGCCAGGTCTGCGGCGTCTTTTCGCCGACATACCAGTACCAATCGGCATGATAGGCCGGACGAATGCAGTCCAGACGAACGGGTGTGCGGATGCTCTGCAGCAGGCGGTGCGACGGATCGGCAAAGCCGGGGCCGCCCTCCTTCACATGCAGCATATGGATATGCGGCAGGGCGAAGTTGACATTCACCAGCGCATGGCGTCGCCACACGGCATAGGCCGCCACATGCTCCTGCTTGTTGAAAGGCCATTCCTCGCGCGGGATCAACACGGTGTTGGCAATGCGCGCGCCATCGGGAACATGGTCCAGCGCCTGAAGAATGCGCGCGGTATCCTGCGAATCCTGCTGCCAGCTCAGCGTCGTGGTCGCCAGCCGCAGCAGATAGAGCCCGGCGGGCGCGCTCAAGATCCACCACGGCGCGACCCAGTCCACCGCCATGGCGCAGACCATCACGCCGGTGGTGATCAGGCGATAATCGGCCAGATCACCGCCCGAAATATGGCGCGGCACCACCCAGCTCAGGATAATGAGCGCCAGCCCCGGCCAGCCCAGGCGCCCGTCGAACCACGAGCGGCCATCAAGGAACCACCAACCGCCCCGCCAGCGCTTCAGCGCAAAGGAGATGCCCGTCATCAGGATCGCCAGACCGATGATCGCGCCCATCGCATAGATGGATACATGGTCGAGCATCCAGTTGGTGTCGCGCATCGCGCGTTCCCAGGTGGATTTCTTGTAGAGCCACCAGAAGGCACCATAGCTCGTCTCGCTCGACGTACCGGGGACCAGAACCATCACAATGACCGGCGCGAACAGCGGGAGCGGCGCCACGCCGGCGCGCCACCAGCGCCGCCAGCCCTCACCCAGGCGGCGGCTGAAATCGGCCCCTCCCACCAGCACGATCAGCACCGCCCAGGCCGAAATATGGCTGACCCAGACGACGAAACCCGCCACGATCAACATGGCCCAGCGCCATTTTTCCGCGCGCTCCCACGCGCCGCGCGGCCCCATCTCCACCCAGATGGCAAAGGCGATCAGCGCCAGCGCCTGACCGAGGCCGTAATTTACCAGCCCCAGCAGCAGCATCGGCGACCAGATGAACGAAAAACCCAGCAGCGTGCCGACGCCAATCCGGCGGCGCAGGGCCCATTCGCTCCAGACGATGCCAATACCCGTCAGCGGCCCGATCAGCCCGACGATGATCCGCCCGCCCAATTCCAGCCCGAACACGGCGGCAAAGGGCTGGATGAGCAGGTCAACGCCAAGATTGCCGGTCCATTTCCAGGCGAAGCTGTAATAGCGGTCGAGGAAGGGGTTCTGCCCATGGTCCAGCATGACGGCATAGCGCGCCATGTGAGCGGGAAAATCGATCATCTGCGGATAATGGGCAACCGCCACGGGCAGGCCCGAGAGCACCGCCAGCAGCAAAGCCACCCACATCGAGGGCGTGCGATACCAGGAACGCGTCTCGATCAACGCCTTATCGGCCATGCGCAACAACATGGGTTCTTACCAATCCCCCCGCGTGCGCCGCCAACCGGCGCCATCGGACGTCTCGCCTGTTAGTGTCCATGCGCGCGAAATCAAGCGGCCTGCGTCGGTTGATGCGCAGGCTTTGGGGGAAAGATCGGGATCGGAACGGATCACGCGCCCGCAAGGGCACGCGTGCCGGCGTGAAACCACGCCAAGCAGACCGATCCGGAAAACTATCAGATTTTGGGAAACACCCTGGCAGGAGCTGGGGGACTCGAACCCACGACCCTCGGTTTTGGAGACCGATGCTCTACCAACTGAGCTAAGCTCCTGCAGGGTGGGCGGCGTCTAGATCGGCTGCGCGGACATGGCAAGGGCCAAACACACATGTCGCTCAGAAATTTCTTGCGTCAGGCGCCCGCCCCGCCAAAGCCGGGCCTTGCCAGACCGGGTTGGCCGCGCAAAACTGGCATGAGGCTGATCATGAGCAACACGAGGCCCGAGATTACCGACGCGATCATCGATCCTGCCCTCGTGCTGCTGGCCTATCGCAGCGGCATCTTCCCCATGGCCGACCATCGTGATGATCCCGAGGTCTTCTGGGTGGAGCCCAAACGGCGTGGCATTCTGCCACTCGATGGCGTGCATTGCTCGCATTCGCTGGCGCGCACCCTGCGGCGGGGGCGCTTTCGCATCACCTGCAACGCTGCTTTCGAGCAGGTGGTCGAGGCCTGCGCGGCGCCGCGCATGACCGAATCGGGCGAAACCTGGATCAGCCACCGAATCGCGGCCACCTATGCCCGGCTGCATGCCATGGGCCATGCCCATTCGGTCGAATGCTGGATGAAGGACGACAGCGGCGAGGAGAGGCTGGTCGGCGGTCTCTATGGCGTCGGCTTTGACCGCGTGTTCTGCGGCGAAAGCATGTTCAGCCGGGTCAGCGAGGCCAGCAAGGTTGCCCTGTGCTGGCTGGTGGTGGCGCTGCGCCTGGGGGGCGTCGAACTGCTCGATTGCCAGTTCATCACGCCGCATCTGGCATCGCTGGGCGCGATCGAGATCAGCCAGAAACGCTATCTGGCGCTGCTGCGCGAGGCGCAGCGCGCACCCGATCAGTTGGGCGAAGGGGCCTCGCCGCCATTGTCCTCGTTGACGGCGGGCAATGTTGGCGGCGGCGGCGCGGCATCGGCCGGCCCGTTGACAGGAGCGCCGCTGCCCGCAGCCTTCGGCGCCCTTGAGGCAGCCTTGAAATCCTCGGGGCTCTCTTCCTCGCCGGGGAATTTCATCGCGCAGTCCTTGACCCAGACATCATAGACCGGGTGCTCGACGACGTTGAGCGAAGGGCTGTTCTTGAAGAGCCAGCCCGAAAAAATCTTGTGCCAGGCCAGCGGGTCGGAGACGCGCGAGCGTTCCTGCACGAAGACCTGGACGAAGGCGCCGGTCTCCTGCTGCGCTTCCCAAGGGGCAGTCTTTTCGCACGTGGCCAGCTTGACCACCACATTGCCAATCGTGCGCTGCTCGCCGGATTTGAGGACGATGTCCTGCGTCAGATTGTTGCGCTTGTTGATGATGCCCAGCGTCGCCACCCGGTCCTTCACGGGCGTGCCATACTGGCTTTCCACCGCGCCGCCCGCAGGCTTGGCGGCAGGCGCTGCCACATCCTTGTCAGCGCTGGTCTCGCCCTGTCCCAGCAGGTTGCCCTTGCAACCGGCCAGCGACAGGGTGCCGCATAGAACCGCACCGATCGCGAATCGCGAGGCGAGAGAACGCATCGGTGCGACAGCCTTGCAATCAGGCGTCAGGCGACCAGGCCTCGTAATCACCCGTCGCGGCCGGACGGTGGCCGCCCGCTGCCAGCGAACCGGCCGGGTGATGCGCCTTGGCCGTGCCGGTGGCGTTGGGGGTATATTCCACTTCCCAGATACGCGGGGGCGGCAAATGGCTCTCGGGCACGCCGTCATAGGAATTGTGCAGCCAGCCGTGCCACTCGGCCGGAACGCGGCTCGAGTCATTCTCGCCGTTGTAGATCACCCAGCGGCGCTCACGTCCGGCAAACGGGCTGTTGCTGCCCGCCGGCACGATCGTCTTGCTGCGATAATATTTGTTGCCCTGGAAATCGGTGCCCACATGCTCGCCATTGCGCTTGTTGTAGAGCCAGGTTCCCAGCGTCGTCGTGTTCCACCAGGTGAAGAGCATCGGACAATTCCCTCAATCGAAAACAGGGCATGGCCGGCACGCAGGGCGCCGCCATCAACGAAAGCCGCCTAGCGGATGCAGGGGCACAAGCGCAAGTGGCGATAAGGCGATAGAGCGCCAGAATGCATAAGACAAACGGCGCAAGGGGCGCTCATTCCCGGAAGCCGCGCCCGTCACCGGGCTCATCCGGCGCATCCTCCTCCGCCTCGGCCACCCAGCGTTCGGCGTCGAGCGGATCGCGCAGCGCCAGCAGCGCGCGGGCCTGTGCCATACCATGCCCTGCGCGCAGCAGGCTGGCCATCTGCCTTTCGCGCAGGCCCGGGTCGAGCGACTGATCTGATGTCATCTCCCGCGTGAAAGGCCCAAAACCCTTGCGCCGCGCCATCGCCAACACCGCGCGGCGCGCCTCCGCCTCATCGGGAGCACAGTCCTGACGGATACTATCCTCGATACCCGCAGCGCTGAGATCCTGCGCGATGCGGCGTGAACCATAGCCCCGGCGTAGCAGACTGCCTGATCGCATGCGGGCAAAACCGGCATCGTCGACATAACCAAGCTCGACAAAGCGCGCGATCACCGCCGCGATGTCCGCCCTGCCCGCCCCAATATAACCGCCATCCCCGTCCTCGGGGTCGCCGGCCCAGCCGCGTTCTCGTAATTTACGCGTGAGATAGGCCTCCAGCTTGCCCGCGCTGGTGGCAAAGCGCGCCACATAGGCCAACGCCATCTCTTCCAGCCGCGCGGCATCAAGCGGGCGCGGCGCCTTTCGTCCACCACCTTGCGCCCCGTCGCTGCCCATATCTGCCTCATTCAGAGTCATTGCGCCATAATCGTGCCACAGTCGCCCTCCAAGGGGGAGCGCGAAGCGGTACGCCCTGCGTGCCGAAAACACAATTCAAGGCCCGGCTTTCACTGTGTCGCAGCCGAATCAGCCGGATCAGAGGCGCCATAAGGCGCCCTGACGGAGGGTGCGAGCGGTGAAGCCCAAGACGAAAACGGACAAGACGCCCCATGACAGACACCGCCGTGCTTGAGCATCCGACCGCGCTGGTTGCCACGCCCAATGCCGACGCCCTGCCGCGCCGCCTCGCCAATTTCGGCACTTTCGTCGAAGCACTCGATTATGCCGCCAAGGGCGTGCGCGGACTCAACTTTCACGATCCGCGCGGCAACCTCACCCGCGCCTATCCTTTCAGCGAATTGCGCGAGGATGCGGTGGACGTGGCCTGCCGCCTGATCGCGCGCGGCGTGAAGAAGGGCGATCGCATCGCCATGGTCGCGGAAACCGGGGCCGAATTTGCCGCTCTGTTCTGCGGCGCGATCTATGCCGGCGCCTGGCCGGTGCCGCTGCCCCTGCCCACCAGCTTTGGCGGCAAGGACAATTACATCGACCAGCTTGCCGTCCAACTCCGCTCGTCGGACCCGGTGCTGTTCTTCTATCCGCCAGAAATCCTCGCAATGGGCGATGCCGCCACGGTCGCACACAATGAGGCCAATGGCGCCACCTGCCAGGGCCTGGGCTGGGACGTGCTCTATGCCGAGCCCGTGATCGACGTGGCGCTGCCCGAGGCGCGGGGCGAGGACATCTGTTATCTGCAATATTCCAGCGGCTCGACCCGTTTCCCCCATGGCGTCGCGGTCACTCACGCCTCGCTTATGAACAATCTGGCGGGCCATGGCGAGGCGATGCGGATGGACCTGCATCCCCTCGACCGCTGCGTCAGTTGGCTGCCGTGGTATCACGATATGGGTCTGGTCGGCTGCTTCCTGTCGATCATCGCCAATCAGGTCTCGACCGACTATCTGCGCACCGAGGATTTCGCCCGCCGCCCGCTGGCCTGGCTCGATCTGGTCAGCCGCAACGAGGGCACCACGGTCAGCTATTCGCCCACGTTCGGCTATGACATCTGCGCCCGCCGCATTTCCAGCCAGACCCATGTGGCCGACCGTTTCGATCTGTCGCGCTGGCGCCTGGCCGGCAATGGCGCCGACATGATCCGCCCGGACGTGATGCAGAGCTTCGTCAACGCCTTTGCCCCCGCCGGTTTCCACGCCAATGCTTTCCTGCCTTCCTATGGCCTGGCCGAAGCGACGCTGTCGGTCACCATCATGCCGCCGGGCGAAGGCATCCGCGTCGAACTGGTCGAGGAAGAGCGCCTGTCTGGCCAGCCGCGCGATCTGTCGCGCCCGGCCCGCTATCGCGCCATCGTCAATTGCGGCAAGCCGGTGAAGGACATGGTGGTCGAGATTCGCGACGGCGCCGGCAAGGTGCTTAGCGATCACCAGATCGGCAAGGTGTGGTGCAAGGGCCCCAGCGTCATGCACTCCTATTTCCGTGACCCGGAATCCACCGATGCCTGCCTTGTCGACGGCTGGCTGGACACCGGCGATATGGGTTACCAGAACGCGGACGGCTATCTGTTCATCGTGGGCCGCGCCAAGGACATGATCATCATCAACGGCAAGAACCACTGGCCGCAGGACATTGAATGGGCGGTGGAACAACTACCCGGCTTCCATCAGGGCGACATCGCCGCCTTCAGCCTGGAAACCGAAACCGGCGAGGAAACCGCCGCTGTGCTGGTCCACTGCCGCGTCTCCGACCCTGAAGAGCGGGTGAAGCTGAAGAACGCCGTGGCCGAAAAGGTTCGCTCCATCCTTGGCCATCCAGCCGTGGTCGAACTGGTGCCGCCGCGCACCCTGCCGCGCACCTCTTCGGGCAAGCTGAGCCGCGCCAAGGCCAAGAAGCTTTACCTTTCCGGCGAGATCGAGCCGTTCCAGCTGGCGGCATGATCGCGCCCCCGACCTGACACGGCTCAATGGAGCGGCCCGGTGCGAGAGTGGCGCACCGGGCCGTTCTTTTATGCACTGACCGGGGCTGAAGGCGCTTTAGTCATGCAATACAGCTTGCAAGGCCGCCTGAGATACCCCACATCATGGGTCTGTTCGCGACGATGAGAAGCAGGTTCCCATGGCCTCCACACCCACCCAGCTTGATGCCCCCACCATCACCCTGACCCCGCCCGATCCGGTTCCCGTGGTCGCCCCGGCGCAGGCGGCGGGCCTTGTGCCGCTATCGACCGAGCAGACCAGCAAGCTGGATGAAAAGGTCGATGCCTTCATCGCCGATCTGGTGGCGCAGGATGCCGCCAGCCCGGAATTCGGCAAGAAGGTCGACCAACTGACAAACATGGGCCGCAAGGAAATCGCGGCAGCCTCGGGCCTGTCGAACCGCTTCCTTGACCGCCCCATCCGCGCCATGGACAAGGACAGCGGCGTGGGCAAGGATCTGCTGGCACTGCGCCAAACTGTGGAGGATCTGGACCCCGGCAAGGCTGGGATCATGGGCAAGCCGCGCAAGCTGCTGGGCATCATCCCCTTCGGCAACAGCATGAAGAAATATTTCGACGGCTATGTCTCGGCGCAGGGCCACATCAAGGCGATCCTCGACCGGCTGGCCAGCGGCAAGGACGAGCTGCTGATGGACAATGCCGCCATCGATGTGGAACGCGGCAAGCTGTGGGAAGCGATGGGCAATCTGGAACAGATGATCCACATCTCGAAAAAGCTGGACGAGAAAATCGAAGACAAGGCTGCCGATCTGGACGCCACCGATCCGGCCAAGGCCAAGGCTCTGCGCGAATCGGCCCTGTTCTACACCCGCCAGCGCACGCAGGATCTGCTGACGCAAATGGCGGTGACGGTGCAAGGCTATCTGGCCCTCGATCTCGTCAAAAAGAACAATGTCGAGTTGGTCAAAGGCGTGGAGCGCGCCAGCACCACCACCGTCGGCGCGCTGCGCACCGCAGTGACGGTGGCGCAGGCCATGACGAACCAGCGGCTGGTGCTGGGACAGATCACTGCGCTCAACACGACGACGGCCAATATCATTGATTCGACCAGCGCCCTGCTGAAGGACCAAACGTCGAAAATCCACGAGCAGGCCGCCAGCAGCACCATTCCGGTCGAAACGCTGCAACGCGCCTTCCAGAACATTTATGACACGATGGACACGATCGACACCTTCAAGCTGAAAGCGCTCGATTCGATGAAGCAGACGGTCAACACCCTCTCGGGCGAGGTCGAGAAGTCCAAGGCCTATATCGCCCGCGCGCAGGGCACCGCGCAATCACAGGCGGTGCAAGGCGGCGCCGACCTGCTGTCGCTGAGCTAAGCCACATGTCGGCGCAGGATTCCGATGCCATTCTGGCCGCCGCCCGTGCCAGCCTGAACAACCAGCGGGCCGGTGGCCGCCGCGTCGCCATGGGCAAGCCCATCGGCAAGCGGTCCGCCGCAATGCGCCGCGCCCAGACCAAGCGCAAGGCGTTGATAGCGGTCGCCGTGGTTCTGGCGCTGTTCGTGGCGGTGAAGCTGGTGGGGGTCATCCTGCATGGCATTGGCCTTCTGGCGATTGCCGGGGTCGTGCTGCTGGGCATCATCGCTCTGATGGCGCTGACCCGCAGCACACCGGTGAAGGTGCCCTCGCTGGAGCAATTGCGATCTGCCCCCGCCAAGACGCTGGTTGTCGACACGCAGGTCTGGCTGGAGGCGCAGCGCCCTGCCCTGCCCGCGCCTGCTCTGGATCTTGTCGGCCAGATCGGCGGGCAGCTTGATCAGTTGGCCACCCAGCTTGACCGGCTGGATGACAGCACCCCCGCCGTGGCGCAGGTGCGGCAACTGGTCGGCCAGCATCTGCCCGATCTGGTGGGCGCCTATACCGCCATCCCTCCCTCGCTGCGCAGCGCCAAGCAGGGCGAGGCATCGCCTGATGAGCAACTGGCCGCCAGCCTTGGCAAGATCAGCACCGAGATCGACAGCGTGACCCGGCAACTGGCCGAAGGCTCGATCGACCAATTGGCGATCCAGACGCGGTTTCTCGATTACAAATATGGCGGGGACGAGGTGTCGCAGGGTTAGCCCCGCGCGCTCAGTCCCCCAGATCCCGGTGACTTTCGAGATAGTCGGCGGGCACGCGCAATTGTTCGGTGGCCGCGCTGGTCTCCTGCAGAAACAGGGTCAGCCCCCACATCAGCAGGGCAATGGCGATCATGAACACGCTGGCCGCCACGCGCTCCAGCGGATAGTCGGCGACATCCTCGACAAACAATACCGCCACCGTGGCGCCGATGGCCAGACCCGCCAACACCAGCACCCTGATCGCCCGGTTGTTGAGCACGATGCGCCGGTCGACCATGCGCATCTCCACCACCACCAGATCATGCTCCGCGCCCGAGGTCTCGCCATACATCTTCTGCAGGGCCCGCGCCCGGTCGACGATACGACCAAGGCGCGTGGAGAGGATGTTCATGATGTTACCGATGGCCACCAGCACGAAGACCGGAGCCAGCGCGGCCTGAATGGTATGTGCGATCATGCGCGGGTGGCGATCAACACATCAACCACGCCAGGGTCAGCCAGCGTGCTGGTATCCCCCAGATTGGACGTATCGTTCTCCGCGATCTTGCGCAGAATACGGCGCATGATCTTGCCGCTGCGTGTCTTGGGCAGGGCAGCGGTGAAGTGGATGACATCAGGCGTGGCGATGGGGCCGATCTCCTGCCGCACCCATGCGATCAGCGCCTTGCGGGTCGCCTCATCGCCTTCCTCGCCTGCGTTCAGCGTGACATAGGCATAGATACCCTGGCCCTTGATGTCGTGGGGCATGCCAACGACGGCGGCTTCGGCCACCTTGGCATGGGCGACGAGCGCGCTTTCCACCTCGGCCGTGCCCATGCGGTGGCCCGAAACGTTGATCACGTCATCCACCCGGCCGGTGATCCAGTAATAGCCATCCTCGTCACGGCGGCAGCCATCGCCGGTGAAATATTTGCCGGGATAGGTGCTGAAATAGGTTTGGAAGAAGCGCTCATGGTCGCCCCAGACGCTGCGCATCTGGCCCGGCCAGCTCTGCGCGATGACGAGATTGCCCTCTGTCGCGCCGTCCAGCACCTTGCCATCGGCATCGACGATCTGCGGCACGACGCCGAACATCGGCCAACTGGCGCTGCCCGGCTTCAGCGGCGTGGCGCCGGGCAGCGGGGTGATCATATGGCCGCCCGTCTCGGTCTGCCACCAGGTGTCGACGATGGGGCAGGCCGCCTCGCCCACCACATTGTAATACCATTCCCATGCCTCAGGATTGATCGGCTCGCCCACACTGCCCAGCACGCGCAGGCTCTTGCGACTGGTGCGCTTCACCCAGTCGTCGCCTTCGCGCATCAGGGCGCGCAGGGCGGTGGGCGCGCCGTAGAAGGCCGTCACCTCATAGCGGTCGACAATCTGCCAGAAGCGGCTGAAATCGGGGTAATTGGGCACGCCTTCGAACATGACGGTGGTGACGCCATTGGTCAGCGGGCCATAGACGGCATAGGAATGGCCCGTCACCCAGCCCACATCGGCTGCGCACCAATAGACATCGCCCGGGCGCACATCGAAAACATACTCATGCGTCATCGCCGCCCAGGTGAGATAGCCGCCGGTGGTGTGCATCACCCCCTTGGGCTTGCCGGTGGAGCCGGACGTGTAGAGGATGAAGAGCGGGTCCTCGGCGCTCATTTCCTCGGGCGGACAATCGGGCGAGGCGGCCTCGCGCTCGTCCAGCCACCAGTAATCACGCCCCTCGGCAATGTTGACCGGGTTCTGCGCATGGTCAACCACCAGCACGGCGCTGACCTCGGGGCATTGCTCCAGCGCCTTGTCGACATTGTCCTTGAGCGGCACGAGACGGCCGCCGCGCATGCCACCATCGGCCGTGACGACCAGCTTCGAGCCGCAATCGAGGATGCGCCCGGCCAAAGCATCGGGCGAAAATCCGGCAAAGACAATCGAATGGATCGCCCCGATGCGCGTGCAGGCCAGCATGGCCACCGCCGCCTCGGGGATCATCGGCAGATAGATGGTGATGCGGTCACCGCGTTTGGCGCCCAATTTCTTGAGCACATTGGCAAAGCGACAGACCTGTTCATGCAGTTGCGCGTAGGTCAGGCTGACATGCTGGCCGGGGTCATCGCCTTCCCAGATGATTGCCGTCTGATCGCCGCGCGCCGCCAGATGCCGATCAAGGCAATTGGCCGAGACATTGAGCGTGCCATCAGTGAACCAGCTAATCCCGAAGTCGTCCTGATCAAAGCTGCTCTTGCCCAGTTGCGTCCACGGCTTGATCCAGTCGAGCCGGGCGGTTTCCTCACGCCAGAAAACCTCGGGCTCGGCAATGGAGCGGCGGTATTTCTCGGCATAGGTTTCCGCCGAAATCAGGGCGTTGCTCGCCCATTCGGCGGGCACGGGATAGGTGGTGGACACGAAAACTCTCCCAATCACGGCACGGGCAGACACGATCCATGACGCCCCCGTCCGGTCATTAGTCTTGGCATGTGCCCGTCACAGGTCAAGGGCACAAAGCGCTCAGTAGAACCACTTCTGCCGCCAGCCATAGAGATGGTCGACGGGCTGGCCATTGGCGTCGGTGGCGGGGCGGAAACGGAACCGCTCCAGTGCCAGGCGGCAGGTGATGGCATCGCTGTCCGGGTCGCCGCTGCTTTCGCGCACATGGCAGTCATGCGCACGGCCATCCGCCCCCACGGTAAAGACGATAAGCGCCGAATGGCCAATGCGCGCATCGCTGCCCGCGCGGGGATAATCGCGCGCCGAATCGATGCTGCCGGCGATTTGGGCCAGAGGCGTGCCGCCGCCACCCTGCCCCGCCCCGCCCGCGCCATTGCCGCCCCCGGTTCCCGCCGCGCCGGCGCCCGGCCCGGCACCATCCTCGCGCATGCCCGAGGTGTCGGCCGCTCCAGTGGCGGCCACCTGCGGCGCGGGAGCCACCGTCAGGGGTATGATCGGCACCGGCGCGGTGATGGTGCGAGGGGTCACACGAATGCCCGCCGCGCCCTGGGTTGCTGCAGGTCCCGGCGCAGGGAGCGGGGCAGGATGCGGCGCGGGAGGCGCGGTTTGCGCCGGTGTGGAAAAGGCAGCCAGCGCGCTTTGCGCCACCTGTTGCCGTGCCGCCGGGCTCAGGCCCAGCAGCAACAGACCCGCGAGCACAACCTGCACGCAAAGTGCCAGAACCATGCCGCGCCAACGCAGACCAGCCCGCCCCTGCCGTGCAAAGGCGGACCCGGCCGACGCGATGGGGCCCGGGGATGCGGCATCACGCTTCACACCGCCCCCGACGCCCGATGGCAAAGGTTACTTGTTGCTCACCAGAAAGGCCACGACATCGGCGCGCTGCGTGGCATCGGGCAGCGAGATCACCATCTTCGTGCCGGGCACCATCTTGTTGGGGGCCTGCAGGAAGGTGTCGAGCTTCGCCGCGTTCCACACGATGCCCGATGCCTTGAGGGCGGGCGAATATTGGGCGAAATCGCTCGACCCGGCCTTGCGCCCGTTCACACCGTTGAGATTGGGGGCGATCGTCGGCTTTTGCCCCTTGTTGAAGACATGGCACATCTGGCAACGCGCCTTGACCAGAGCGGCGCCGGCCTGGGCATTGCCCGCCGCCATCGCCTGCGGCGCCAGAACGAGAGACAGCGACACAAGAGCGCCCGAAACAATGCTGCGCAGAACCATGAATACTCCCCAATCGGTGCGGCGCTCTGCGCCGCTTCGACAGGGGATTAGCACAGATCATCCGCCTGATACAGATAGATGGCGGCAAAATGCTCCGCACGCAAATAGCTGTCAGCACCGTCCCCAATAGAGCGGCTGGGCCCCCTCGCCGCCGGCCACCGAGGTGAGACGCGCGCCCACCTCGCGTTGCAGGAAGCCAAGATCGCCCGCCACATGCGAGGTGCAGGTGACCAGCAGTGCCATGTCGCCCGCATTCAGTTCCACCTCGCCCAGCGGCAGGGAGATGCGTCCGGCCGTCGCATGGAAATCCACACGACTGTCCCCGCCCCAGCCCTTGCATAATTGCTGCAGATAGGTGCTGGCACGACTCGTCGGCGCAATTCCCATGGCTGCCACGGGCTTGGCGGCTGTGGGCATGGTTATTCCTGGCATGGCGGCGATGGGCATGCCTTCCTCCCCCCTCAAAGGCGTTCAATCCTCTGCGTGGCCTCGTCGATGATCTTCGCCACCTCAAAGCCCAGCGTGTCATCAACGGTTTCCCGCCCCAAACGTTCCATGATCGCTGCGCGCAGATTGTGCACGGCCCGGCGCACCGGCGCGCCATCGGTCCGGCTGGCCATTTCGGCGAGAGCCGCGAGCCGCGCGAAAGCGGCATCAAGCGCGGCGCGATGGGTCTCGACCTCGGCCCGGCCCGCCTCGGTCAGGCTGAACTGGCGCCGCGCGCCGGTGTCACCCTCGGCCTTCACGATCAGTTCCTGCTCGTCAAGCATGGTGAGCAAGGGATAGAGCACGCCGGGGCTGGGCTGATAGGCACCGCCGCTCTTTTCGGCAAAGGCGCGGATCAGTTGATAGCCGTGCTGGGGCGCCTGTTCGAGCAGACCGAGCACCAGAAGGCGCAACTGCTCGCCATCGAAACGCTTGCCACGGCGACCGCCAGGGCCACCCCGCCCGCCAAAACCGCCACCAAAGCCTTCGCCTTCAGCGCCGAAGCCTCCTCCAAAACCACCCCCGAAGCCGCCTCCGAAGCCGCCTCCAAAACCCTGGGCAAAATGCCTGTGGCCGCCAAAACCGCCCATCATGGCTCGCATCCGGTGCATGGCGTGAAACGCCTTGCGTCCCTCTCCATCCCGACCGTCAGAGCCATGGCCCCAATCGTCAAAGCCGCTGTGCCCGCCCGGGCCTCTGTGGAAACCGCGCATCATCTGTTCTCCTGAAATCTTGTTCATGAGGGCAAGATAGTCCCTTCACAAGATGATTCAAGATATATCTTGTAAATATTTTTAACACAAAAAATCGGCGGTGAGAGCATCCCCTCACCGCCGATTCTTAATGCCTGCCCGCGATCAGAGGCCCGAAACGCCTCCGCCCAACGCCTGATACAGTGCCACCGTATCGGACAAGCGTGCCGCGCGGGCCTGAACCAGCGTTGCGGCGGCCTGCGCCCTCGTGCCCTGCGCATTGAGCAGATCGAGACGCCCTGCCCCGCCCAGTTCGAGCTGGCGCGTGGTAAAGGTCAGTTGGCGTGCCGCCGCCTCATCCCCGCGCGATGCCGCATCCAGCGCGCGGGCATCGCTGGCCAGCCCGGCCAGCGCGTCGGAGACATCGACAAAGGCCTGCAGCACGCTGGCACGATATTGCGCCTTGGATGCATCAAAGGCCGCCTGCGCGGCATGTTGTTGTTTCAGCAGCGCTCCGCCATGGAAAAGCGGCTGGGTGACATTGCCGGCCAGCGCCCAGAACAGGTTGCCATCGGCAAACATCTGGCCAAAACTCAGCGCCGCCCCGCCAACGTTGGCGGAAAGGCTGAGCGCCGGAAGCCGAGCGGCGATGGCGGTGCCCACATCAGCGGCGGCGCCCTGCATGGCCGCCTGGGCAGCCCGCACATCAGGGCGTTCGGCCACCAGAACAGAAGGAACCGAGACCGGCAGATCCTGCGGCAAATGCAGATCGGCCAGCTTGGGCAAGGGGGGCAGGGCTGTGCCCGGCGCCACGCCCAGCAAGGCCGCGATGATCGCCTGCTGATGCAATTGCGCGCGCTCCAGACCGGGCAAGGCCCCCTCCACAGCGGCAAGCTGCGTTTCCTGCGCCGCCACATCCGCCGCGCCCACAGCGCCCAGCGCCTGACGCTTGCGCAGCATGTCCAGCACGCCCCGCCCCGTCGTCACCGCCTCGCGCTGGGCGGTGATCTGATCGGCCAGCGCGGCCTGCTGCACCACCGCCAGCACCAGATTGGAGACGACCGTGGTGCGCGCCGCCCGGGTCCGCCACATCTGCCCCGCCGCCGCTGCGCGTGCCGATTTCACCTTGCTGGCCACGCCGCCAAACACGTCGAGCGGGTAGTTGAGCGAGACCTGCGAGGTATGCAGCGTGTAAAGCAGCGCATTGGGGTCGGCCAGCGGCGGCGAGATCACATTGGAAACCTGCGCGCGCGTGACGCCATAACCGGCGTCAACCGTGGGCAGCCTATCAGCCGCCGCGACACCTGCCAGAGCCCGGGCCTGACGCAGCGCGGCATCCGCCGCGGCAAGGTCATTGTTGGCCTTGAGCGCCCTTGCCACCAGCGCGTTGAGGTCCCCGCTGCCAAAGCCGGTCCACCATTGGGCGGGCACCTTGGCCCCTTCGGTGAAGTGCTGCGCTTCACCCGTGGCCGGGTTGATCGGCTCGATGCTGGCATTGCCCGCGCTGGTCGGCGCCAGCGAGACAGGCGTTTCCGCCTTGGGCCCCAGCGATGTGCAGGCCCCAAGCGCCAGCGGCGCCAGCAGGATCAGGCGTTTGTTCATGCGCCTTCTCCCTGCGCTTCGACCGGAGGATGCGGATCGCCGCTGTGATTGCCGCGTTCATTGGGCCCGGCGTGGCGGCTGAACTTTTCCACCAGCACCGGCAGAACCAGCAGGATGAGCAGCGGGGCCAGCGTCATGCCGCCCACCACCACCAGCGCCAGCGGCTTTTGGACCTGCGACCCGATGCCGGTGGAAACGGCAGCGGGCAGCAGGCCGATGGCCGCCACCAGGCAGGTCATCACCACCGGGCGCAGGCAATTGGTCATGATGATATGGCGCGCCTCGGCCCGGGTCGCCCCTTCGTTGAGTGCCTGGTTGAAAGTGGTGACCACCAGAATGCCATCCATCACCGCAATGCCGAACAGCGCCACAAAGCCAATGGCCGCCGAGATCGAGAAGGCCGTGCCAGTGAGCGCCAGCGCCATCACGCCCCCGATGATCGCCATGGGGATGACGCTGAAGGCCAGCATCGAGTCGCGGAAACTGCGGAAGTTGGCCATCAGCAGGCCGAAGATCAGCAGCAGGCTGATGGGCACAACAATTTCAAGGCGATGCACCGCATTGGTGAGATTGCCCATCTCGCCAGCCCATTCCAGATGATAGCCCGGCGGCAGGATGACATTCTTCTGAATGCGGGCCTGCGCCTCGCCCACGGCGCTGCCAAGGTCGCGGTTGCGCACCGAGAATTTGATCGGGACGTAACGCTCCTGATGCTCGCGATAGATGAAGCTGGCGCCCGAGGTCAGGCGGATGTTGGCCAGTTCGCCCAGCGGCACCTGCATCATCCCGCCATTGGGATTGGTAACGCCCACGGGAATGCGCTTGATCGCTTCGAGACTGTCACGCTGCTCCGCCTTCAGACGGACGACGATGGAGAAGTGGCGATCGGTGCCCTTTTCATACAGGTCACCGGGCGACTGGCCGCCAATGGCCGCCTGCACCACGGCATTGATGTCATCCGGCAGAATGCCATAGCGCGAGGCCTTCACCCGGTCGATGTCGATGCGTACCGTAGGCTGCCCCAGCGACTGGAACACGCCCAGGTCGGTGATGCCCTGCACCTTACCCATCTGCTCCTTGATCTGGTCGCCCAGCTTGGTCAGCGTCTCAAGATCGGGCCCGAAGATCTTGACCGAATTGGCCCCCTTCACGCCCGAGGCCGCCTCCTCGACGTTATCCTCGATATATTGGCTGAAGTTGAACTCGATGCCCGGAAAACGCTTTTGCAGATCGGCGTTCATCTGGGCCGTCAGTTGCTCCTTGGTGATGTGGCCCGGCCAGGTCTTGGCATCTTTCAGCGGCACGAAGAATTCGGCGTTGAAGAAGCCCGTCGCATCGGTGCCGTCATCCGGCCGTCCCTGCGCGGAGAGCACACTTTCCGCCTCGGGATAGCTGGCGATGACGCGGCGGATGGCATTGACCGTCGGCTGCCCGCCTTCAAGGCTGATGGAGGCGGGCAGGCTGGCGCGGATGTACATGTTGCCTTCCTCGAGATGGGGAAGGAACTCCACGCCCAGCGAGCGCATGCCAAACAGCGCGATGACGAAGAGCAGGCCCGCCCCGCCCAGCGTCAACACGCGGTTGGCCAGGGCAAAACGCGCAGCGGGTTCATACACGGCGCGGATCTTGCGCACGAGGAAGGTTTCCACCTCGTCCAGATCGTCCGGCAGCAGCATGGTGGCCAGCACCGGTGCCACGGTGAAGGTGGCCAGCAGGCCGCCCAGAATGGCATAGGCATAGGTCTTGGCCATGGGGCCGAAGATGTGCCCCTCCACCCCGGTCAGCGTGAAAAGCGGCAGGAAGCTGGCAATGATGATGGCCGCGGCAAAGAAAATGCCGCGCGACACTTCGGACGAGGCATGCAGCACCGAGGACAGGCGCGTGGCCAGCGAGAAATGCCCCTGCCCCTTTTTCACATGCTCCGATCGCTCGACCATATGGCGGAAGATATTCTCCACCATGATGACCGTGGCATCGACCACCAGGCCAAAGTCCAACGCGCCCACCGAGAGCAGATTGGCCGATTCCCCCTGCAACACGATGATCAGCACCGCAAAGGACAAAGCGAAGGGAATGGTCATCGCCACGATGAAAGCGCTGCGCAGATTGCCCAGGAACAGCCATTGCAGCAGGAAGATCAGCGCAATGCCCACCACCATATTCTCGATCACCGTCGAGGTGGTGTGATTGATCAGGTCGCTGCGGTCGTAAATGCGTTCCAGATGGACACCGGGCGGCAGCAGGCCGCTCTCATTGATGTCGTCCAGTTCCTTCTTCACCGCCGTGATCGTCGGCATCGACTTGGCGCCGCGCTGCATCAGCACCACGCCTTCGACGATGTCGTCATCATTGTTATAACCGGCGATGCCCAGACGCGGCTCATTGCCGATCTTGACGGTGGCGACATCCTTCAGAAGCACCGGCACGCCACCATTGGTGGTGACGAGCACATTGTTGATCTGCTCGACCGACTGGATCAGCCCCACGCCGCGCACGATGGCGGCCTGCGGGCCGAAATTGATCGTCTGGCCACCGGCATTGGCGTTGGAGTGGCCGATGGCCTGCATCACCTGCGCCACCGTGGCATTATGGCCGATCAACTTGTCGGTATCGACCGTCACCTCATAGCTGCGGATCTTGCCGCCCCAGCCTGTCACGTCGATGACACCCGGAATGGCCTTGAACTTGCGCTCCAGCACCCAGTCCTGCAGCGTTTTCAGGTCCATCACCGAATAGCCCTTGGGGCCGACAACGCGGTAACGGAAGATCTCGCCAATCGGGCTGGTGGGCGAAATGGTGGGCTGGGCGCCGCCAGCCAACGTGCCCATTTCAGACAGGCGGTTGATCACCTGCTGCTGCGCTTCCTGGAACGTATAGTCGTAGGTGAACTGGATCTTCACGTCGGACAGGCCGAACAGCGAAATCGCGCGGATGGTGGAAAGATGCGGGATGCCCGCCATCTGCACCTCGATGGGGATGGTCACGTTACGCTCCATCTCCTCGGCCGAAAGCCCGGAGGTTTGTGTGACGATCTCCACCATCGGCGGCACCGGGTCGGGGTAGGCCTCAATGTTCAATTGCGAGAAGGCAATGCCGCCCGCCGCCAGCAAGGCGATCAGGAAGCCCACAATCAGCATGCGGTTGCGCAGCGACAGGCGGATGATGCTGTTCATGAGCGTTTAATTGTCCAGCCCGGCTTCGTTCACGAAAATGGCGCCCTTGCTGGCCACCACCTCGCCCGGTTGCAGGCCTGAGATGATACGCACGCGCCCGCCGCTGCTGTCAGCCACCGTCACATCGCGCGAGATGAGGCGCCCATGGCCCTGATAGATCCACACCCGCGCACCGTCACCTTCATGGATCACCGCCTCGGCCGGAACGGTCACGCCATCGGGCTTGTTGCCGGTGTTGACGGCATGCCGGATGGTGAAATTGGCGAACATCTGGGGTTTCAGCGCGCGATCGGGATTGGCGATGGTGGCGCGCACCGGCAGGCGATGGGTCGTGGGGTCAAGCTGCTGGGCGATGTTGTCGATGGTGGCATGAAACACACGGTTGCCAAGGGCTGGCACCGTCACATCCACCCCGTCGCCCTGATGGACGGCGGCGGCATCGCTCTCGGCCAGTTGCGCCACCAGCCAGACCCGCGAGGGATTGGCGATCACCAAAACCGGCGCCTGTCCGCCCGATTGCACATATTGACCCGCCGACACCGATCGCTGGGCGATCACCCCGGCGATGGGGGCGCGAAACACGGTGTCGTCGTGAATGCCGGTGATGCTGCGCGCATCCTCCAGACGGCCGATCTCCGCTCCGGTCTTGCCGAAAACGGCCAGCTTGTCGCGGGCGGCGCCTACGGCGCTTTGCGCCGTGCGCAAGGCGGCCTGGGCGGCGGTGGCATCGTTTTGCGCCTGCTGGTAATCCTTGAGCGCGCCGCCCGCCGTCTTGTAGACCTGCTCCGCACGGGCCAGATTGTTCTGCGTCAGGCGGACCTGCGCGGCGGCACTGGCCTGCTGGGCATTAGCCGCAAAAAGCGCATTGCGCGCATCCACCACGTCACCGGTGCGCACCTTCAGCAAAGGCTGCCCCGCCGCCACCTGCGCTCCGGCCTGAACATAAACATCGGTCACCTGCCCCGAATAGGGCAGGAACACCGGCGTCGAAAGCGTATCATCCGCCGCGATCTGGCCCGTCGCGTCAGTGCGCTGGAAGTCATCCCCGGCGCTGGCCTTGTCGAGTTGGACGCTGGCCATCTGGCTATCGGACAGTTGTACCACGCCCGGCGGCAAGGGAGCCGCGGGCTTGACCTCATGATGGAACAGCGCCTTGCCAAGCAGGGCTGCCGCCGCGATCGCGGCTACGCCGCCGCCGGCCAAAATCAGATAACGCACTTGAACCGACTTGGGCAGCGCATGCCGGGCGTCGAGAGCATCATGGCTCTCAGCACCAGCGTGCCCGCCAGACACGTGGTCTGCAGACATAGAAATTCCAATCCCCAAGGTCGACGAACCTATCCCCGTCGAACTTGCCTAAGCGAGCCTCCTTTATGCGGTCGATTGGATGAACTCAACCTTTCAAAGGAGGCAGGCAAGCTGTCTGCCTGCTAACCCCGCTCGGCGACAATACGGTGACTGCCCCGGTGATCGTCACCAAGGTCAGACTTGCATCATCGCGTGGACATGAAAACCCCGATTTTCCGCTTATTCCAGCTGCGGCTGCTGTCAAATGGCATGGGCCGAAACGAAAAAGCAGGAGCACTCAGGCCCCTGCCAGCACGATCCTGATCCATAACTGCCATGGTTGGGAATGCGTCGTTCCGGGGTTCCGGGCTGGATCTGCCGGTTGTGGAGCCGCCGCCAGGCGCAGCCGATGAAAGTTTTCCGCAATTCAACAGGACGACACATCATCCGCCGGGGGGGACGGAGAACCAGATTCACTTCCTGCCCAATCAAAAGCTGAAACCGGGGAAAGCGCTCGGAGGGGGGATGAGCAACAGTCAACAGGGTTCAGTCGAAAACTCGAGCCTGCGCCGGCGACGACACCAGCATGTCATTAACGACCCAGATTTCGACCGGTTCCCGCCTTTTCAGGAAATATTTTCCAGACCATCCTGGGAGTTAGGCAAAGCCACCATCATCACCCAGCGCCACGCGCCGCGCGTCGCGATCAATGGAAAACCGGTAGCACCCGGAACCATAGCCCAGTTGCCCGGCCCCTGCCCTTTCCCAATCTTCCACGCTCATCACATGCCCCTCGCCATTGAGCCACAGCCCCCTCACAGGGAATTGTTCGAACCGCATGGCACGCTGCGCACGCCATGCCGAAAGGCGCGCGACATAGGCCTCAAGCTCCATGTCGCGACGGGTCCAGTCGACCCAACCGATCGGGCTGTCCTGACAATAGGCATTGTTGTTGCCCATCTGCGTGCGGCCAAATTCATCGCCCGCCGTCAGCATGATGGTGCCGGTGCTGGCAAACAGCGTGCCGATCATCGCCTTGACATCGGCCCGCCGGCGCGCGGCCACCTGCGGATCATTGCTCGGCCCCTCCACGCCATTGTTCCAGCTGTGGTTCTCGCCATGGCCATCGCGGTTCTGCTCGCCATTGGCCCAGTTGTGCCGCTCTTCATAGGAAACCAGATCAGCCAGCGTGAAACCATCATGCGCGGCCAGGAAATTGACGCTGCGGCAGGCCTGCTCGCCAAAGATGTCGCTGCTGCCGGCCAGGCGCGTGGCCAGCGCGCCAATGCTGCCCTCCCCCTTCCAGAAGCGGCGGACATCATCGCGATAGACGTCATTCCATTCGAGCCAATTGTCCGGAAAACGCCCCAGCTGATAGCCGCCCGGCCCAATGTCCCACGGCTCGGCGATCATCACGCGGTCAGCGAGCGAAGGGGCCGCCGCGATCTCGGCGAAGATCGGCGCCTGCGGGTCAAAACCGGGCCCCCGCGCCATCACCGGGCCTAGATCAAAGCGAAAACCATCGACCCCGGCATGGTCGACAAAATGGCGCAGTGTCGCCACGGCCAGCGCCCGCACATGCGGATTGGCGAAATCCAGCGTGTTGCCACAGCCGGTATCGTTGATCAGCCGCCCTTCGCCATCATGGGCATAGGCGCCATTGTCCAGCCCGCGCAGCGACAGCACCGGGCCCAGAACATCGGTCTCGCCCGTATGGTTGAACACGAGGTCGAGGATCACCCCAATCCCCTCGGCATGCAGCGCCGCGACCGTATAGCGCAATTCGGCCAGCCCGCCCGGGCACAGACCGGGATCGAGCGCCATCATCGTGACCGGATTATAGCCCCAGAAATTCCGCAAGCCCAGCGGCGGCAAATGGCGCTCATCACACCAGGCGATGATCGGCATCAATTCGACCGCGCTGACCGAGAGCTTTTTCAGATGGGCAATGATGGCAGGATGCGCCAGCGCGCCGACCGTGCCGCGCAAGGCATCGGGCAGCGCCGGATGGCTGTGGGTAAAGCCGCGCACATTCAGCTCATAGATCAGCCCGCCGCGCTGAAAACGGGGAGGCGCATGCGGCACAAGCGACAGCTCACCCGGCACGATCGCTCGTGGCACCAGCGCCGCCGTGTCCGCGCCATAAAGCGAGAGGCGCGGATCATAGACAAAGCGCCGGTCGATTTCGATGGCATAGGGGTCGACCAGCAACTTGGCGGCATCGAACCACAGGCCCTTGTCCGGCGCCCATTCGCCATGCGCGCGATAAGCATAACGCGCGCGCGCCAGATCACCCTCCACCACCGCATGCCACACATCACCGCGCCGGTGCATGGGCACGCGCTGCTCGGTTTCACCGGCAAAGAGGCACAGATCCACACCCTGCGCCCGGGGTGAGCGCAGGGCGAAATGGGTCTGCACCCCTTCGCCTCCGCACACCACATGGGCGCCCAGCCCTGGATTGTTTTGCATCATCAGGTGATAACGTCGGGGCGCTCCCGCCCGGTCAGGCGGGTAATGCCGGCCAGAGTGTCGGCGGCGGCGATCAGGTCGGCCAGCATGTCGGGCGTCTGCGCTGCCAGATTGCCCCCCACCGGCTCATAGCGTTCCAGATAGACGCGCAGGGTCGCTCCCTGAGTGCCCGTGCCGCTCAGGCGAAAGACGATGCGCGATCCGCCCTCGAAGAGAATGCGCAGCCCCTGATTGCGGCTGACCGAGCCATCGACCGGGTCGCTATAGGCAAAGCTGTCCGCCGCCGCGACAGTGAGCGGGCCCAGCGCCTTGCCCGGCAGATCGGGAAGCGCGGCCGTCAAATCCGCGATCAACCCATTGGCGACATCGGTGGGCAGCGTCTCATAGTCATGGCGGGCGTAGTAATTGCGGCCGAACCGGGCCCAATGTTCCTGCGCAATCGCGATCACCGGAACCCGCCGCACGGCGATGATGTTAAGCCAGAGCAGCACCGCCCAGAGCCCGTCCTTTTCTCGCACATGGTCGCTGCCGGTGCCGGCGCTTTCCTCGCCGCAGATGGTGGCCATGCCCGCGTCAAGCAGATTGCCGAAAAACTTCCACCCCGTCGGCGTTTCAAAGGCGGGAATGCCCAGCGCCTGCGCCACGCGGTCCGCCGCCGCGCTGGTGGGCATGGAGCGCGCAATGCCCTTGAGCCCGCCCGCATAGGCCGGGGCCAGATGCGCATTGGCCGCCAGCATGGCGAGACTGTCGGACGGGGTGATGAAAATGCCCTTGCCCAGGATCAGGTTGCGGTCGCCATCGCCATCGCTCGCCGCGCCAAAGGCGGGCGCATCGGGCGCGAACATCGTGTCGAACAACACCCTGGCATGGACCATGTTGGGATCGGGGTGATGGCCGCCGAAATCTTCCAGCGGGGTGCCATTCTTCACCGTGCCGGGCGCGAAACCCAGCCGCTTTTCCAAAATCTCATGCGCATAGGGGCCGGTGACGGCATGCATGGCATCAAAACTCATGGTCAGCCCATCGGCCACGGCAGAGCGGATGGCGGCAAAGTCAAACAGGCTTTCCATCAGCGCCGCGTAATCGGCGACCGGGTCGATCACCTCGACCACCATGCCCGCCACATCGCTGCTGCCGATCACGTCGAGGTCGATGTCATCGGCCTCCACCGTCAGCCAGCGGTCGATCTGGCATGTCCGCTCGTAAATGGCATCGGTGATGCCCTCGGGCGCCGGGCCGCCATTGGCGATGTTGTATTTGATGCCGAAATCTTCCTCCGGCCCGCCCGGATTGTGGCTGGCCGAGAGCACCAGACCGCCGCTGGCGCCATAGTGCCGGATGACATGCGAGGCCGCCGGAGTGGAGAGAATGCCCCCCTGCCCCACCAGCACCCGCCCATAGCCATTGGCCGCCGCCATGCGGATCGCCTGCTGGATGACGATGCGGTTGTGATAACGACCATCGCCGCCGATCACCAGCGTCGCCCCCTTTTCGGGCTTCACCACATCGAACACGCTTTGGATGAAGTTTTCGGCGTAATTCTCCTGCGCGAAGATTTTCACCTTCTTGCGCAGGCCCGAAGTGCCCGGTTTCTGCCCGGCAAAGGGCGTGGTCGGTTTGGCCAGAATGGTCAGAGCTGTCATCGTGTCCTCACAAGGCGTGTCGGGCGATAGGTCAGGCAGGCGTCGGGCTGCCATCGGTCACATAGCTGCGGTAAAGCGCGGCATAGGTGGCCGCGCTCTGGTTCCAGCTGAAATCGCTGCGCATCCCCGCCCGGCGGATCTGCGCCCAAACATCAGCCTGATGATAGAGCGAGACGGTGCGGGTGATGGCCAGAGCCAAATTCTGATAATCCACCCCCGCAAACTGCACCCCCGTGGCAGCGGCGGCATGAATGGCGGCCAGATTGGCATCCACCACCGTATCGGCCAGCCCACCCGTGCGCGCCACCACCGGCACGCAGCCATAGGCTAGGCCATAAAGCTGGGTCAGTCCGCAAGGCTCGAACCGGCTTGGGATGAGAATGGCATCGCCCCCGGCCTGCATGCGGTGCGAGAGCGCCTCGTCATAGCCGATGCGCAAACTCACGCGCCCGGGATGCCGCGCGGCGCCCTTGTGCAACTCGCCCACCAAAGCCGCATCGCCCGAGCCCAGCAGCGCCAGCCGCCCGCCAAGGCCAACCAGATGGTCGAGCACCTCGGTCAGCACATCCATGCCCTTCTGCCAGGTCAGCCGGCTGACCACGATGAAGAGCGGGCCGTCATCCTTCTCAAGCATGAATTCGCGTTCGAGCGCGCGCTTGTTGGCGATGCGCTTGCCCAGCGCGCGGGCGGAAAAACGGGCCGCGATGGCAGGGTCTGTGGCGGGGTTCCACTCCTCGGCATCGATGCCGTTGACGATGCCGCGCACTTCATTGCCGCGGCTCTGGATCAGCCCTTCCAGCCCCATGCCGAACTGCGATGTGCGGATTTCCAGCGCATAGGTGGGCGAGACGGTGGTGATGCAATGGGCCGCTTCCAGCCCGGCCTTCAGAAAGCCCACGCCGCCGTGATATTCCACGCCATTGACCGCCCATGCCTCCATCGGCAGGCCCAGATGCGAGAAAATGCCCGCGTCATAATGGCCCTGAAACGCCATGTTGTGGATGGTCATGACCGCGGGGACGCGGTGTCCGCCCGGCGGCGCGAATTTGAGATAGGCCGGGGCCAGCCCCGCCTGCCAGTCATGCGCATGGAGCAGATCGAACCCCATGCCTTCCACCACGCCACCGGCCACATCGGCCCCCGCGCGCGACAAAGCGGCAAAACGGCGCCAATTGTCCGCCCAATCCTTGCCCGAACCATCGGTATAGGGCCCGCCATCGCGGGCGAAAAGATGCGGGGCATCAAGCGCGAGCAGAGTGGGCCCTTCCGTCGTGCCATCGAGCGTGGCTTTCAGCAAGCGCGCCGGGCCACCGAACAGATTGGCCCATTCATGCACGACAGGCGCCGATGCCGGGGCCTTGCGTTTGCCCTTGGCCGGCGGCGGGCAGAGTTTGGAGAGAACCTGCGGATAGGCCGGGATCATCACCGCCATGTCCACCCCGTGCCCGGCAATGGCCCGCGGCAGAGCGCCCACCACATCGGCAAGGCCGCCCGTCTTGACCAGACCCGCAGCCTCGGAGGCGAGTGAGAGAACCCGGATCATCCTATTGCCCTGCCAGATATTGATCCATCATGGTCCGCGTGATGAGGCATACACCATTTTCAGTGCGCCGCCAGCGCCTTGCATCCAGTTCGGGGTCTTCTCCCACCACCAGCCCCTCAGGAATGCGCACGCCCGAATCCACGACAATGCGATTGAGCCGCGCGCCCCGCCCGATGTTGCAATAGGGCAGGATCACCCCTTCGCTGACCTTGGAATAAGAGCCCATCTTGACGCCCGTGAACAGCAGCGAGCGATAGGCCGTGGCGCCCGAGACGATGCAATCCTGCGAGATGAGCGAGGAAATGGCCGACCCGCGCCGCCCTTCCTCATCATGGACGAATTTGGCCGGGCTGGCGACGACCTGATCGGTCCATATCCGCCATTCGCGGTCATACATGTTGAGCGCGGGGACGACATCGGTCAGGTCCAGATTGGCGTCGAAATAGGCGTCCAACGTCCCGACATCGCGCCAGTATTCGCCGATTTCCTCCGACGCCCTCACGCAGCTTTCGGTGAAGCGATGCGCCACCGCCTTGCCGCCCTTCACGATCTTGGGAATGATATCATTGCCGAAATCGCGACTGGAATTGGGGTCGGCGGCATCCTCGCGCAGCAGATCGAAGAGGAAGCGCGTGTCGAACACATAGATGCCCATGCTGGCCAGCGACCAGCCGGGCTTGCCGGGGATTTCGGGCGGATTGGCAGGCTTTTCGACAAAGGCGGTGATCGTATCCGCCTCATCCACGCCCATCACGCCAAAGCCTGTCGCCTCCTTGCTGGGCACGACAAGGCAGCCGATCGTCACATCCGCGCCGCTGTTGACATGCTGGCGCAGCATCAGCTCGTAATCCATCTTGTAGATGTGATCGCCCGCCAGAATGACCATATATTTGGGCGCATGGGCCGCGATGATGTCGATGTTCTGATAGACCGCGTCCGCCGTGCCCTCATACCACTGGCTTTCCGACACGCGCTGGCTGGCGGGCAGAATGTCGAAACTTTCGTTACGTTCCGGGCGCATGAAGTTCCATGCACGGTTCATGTGGCGGATAAGGCTGTGCGCCTTGTATTGCGTGGCCACGCCAATGCGGCGGATGCCCGAATTGATGGCGTTGGAGAGGGCGAAGTCGATGATCCGGCTCATGCCGCCGAAATAGACAGCGGGTTTGGCGCGATTATCCGTCAATTCCTTCAGGCGGCTGCCCCGGCCGCCCGCCAGAACATAGGCCATGGCGTCACGCGCCAAAGGTTGGCCATAGCTATCCCTCATCCCCTCGTCTCCTTATTGCCCCCGACCCGCCCGGGAATCTGATCATAAGTGGTTGAAGCCTCGTCATGTTCCGGCTGGCCATTATATTCCAGCATGATCGTGGCGAGCGGCGGCAGGGTGAGAACTGCCCCGCCCTGCCGCGCATGGGCCATGCCCATATTGCCGACACCGCTGCCGCCATAGATGCCGGCATCGGTGTTCATGATCTCGGCCCAGCGCCCGTCATGCGGCAGAGGAACGCTGTAGCCGGTGAGCACATTGGGCGTCATATTGGCGATGACGGCAATGGGATTTTCGCCCGGCGCCTTGCGCAACCATGCAAACACGCTGTTCTGCGCATCGTCCACGATCAGCCATTCGAACCCTTCGCCCTCGCAATCGCGCGCATGCAGGGCGGGTTTTTCGCGATAGAGCCGGTTGAGGTCGCGCACCACCGCCTGCACGCCCTGATGGGGCGCATATTGCAGCATCTCCCAATCGAGCGCGCGTTCCTCGCTCCATTCACGGCGCTGGGCGAACTCCTGCCCCATGAAGAGCAGTTTCTTGCCCGGATAGCCCCACATCAACCCGTAATAGGCGCGCAGATTGGCGAATTTCTGCCAGTCATCGCCCGCCATCTTGTTGATGAGGCTGCCCTTGCCATGGACCACCTCGTCATGGCTGATGGCCAGCACGAAATTCTCGCTGAAGGCGTACATCAGGCCGAAGGTGATGTCCTGATGATGATATTTGCGGTGGATGGGGTCGCGGCCCATGTAGCCCAGCGTGTCATGCATGAAGCCCATGTTCCACTTGAAGCCGAAACCCAGCGCCGTGGCGCGGCCATCGGTCTCATAGGCTGGCTGGGTCACGCCGGGCCAACTGGTTGATTCCTCCGCGATGGTGAGGAAACCGGCATGGCTGGCGTGGACCGCGCGGTTCATGGCGCGCAGGAAATCCACCGCCTCCCAGTTCTCGCGCCCGCCCTGGTCGTTAGGAATCCATTCCCCCGCCTCGCGGCTGTAATCGCGATAGAGCATCGAGGCGACGGCATCGACCCGCAAGCCATCGACATGGTAACGCTCGGCCCAGAACAGCGCATTGTTGACGAGGAAGGAAAGCACTTCGCGCCGCCCGAAATTGTAGATCAGCGTGTTCCAGTCGGGCTGATAGCCCAGCCGCGGATCTTCATGCTCATACAGTGCCGTGCCGTCGAAACGGGCAAGGCCATGGGCATCGGTGGGGAAATGCGCGGGCACCCAGTCCAGAATGACGCCGATGCCCGCCTGATGCGCGCCATCGACGAAACGGGCAAAGCCTTCCGCATCGCCGAAACGGGCCGAGGGGGCATAGAGCCCCGTCGTCTGATAGCCCCAGCTTGGATCATAGGGATGCTCGGAAACGGGCAGGAACTCGATATGGGTAAAGCCCATGTCCACCACATAAGGGATCAGGCTGTCGGCCATCGCGTCCCAGGTCTGGAACCAGCCGTTCTCGTCGCGCTGCCAGCTTCCCGGGTGAACCTCATAGATGCTGATCGGCACGCGGCGCGCGTCCAGACGCGCCCAATGGGCACGGTGCGCCTCATCCTGCCAGTCGATCTTCACCGGATGGGCAGTGATGCTGGCGGTGGCGGGGCGCAATTCGCTGGCCAGCGCGAAAGGGTCGGCTTTCAGAGGCTGAACGGTGCCATCGGCTCCCACGATGCGGTACTTATATGCCCGGCCCGTGCCGATGTCCGGGATGAAAATTTCCCAGATACCGGTGTCGGTCCGGCGACGCATCACATGACGCGCCGGGTCCCAATCGTTGAAATCCCCCACCAGCGCCACCAGCCGCGCATTGGGCGCCCAGACCGCGAAATGCACGCCATCGGCGCCTTCATGATGGATGAGGTGTGCGCCCAGCTTGTCGAACAGGCGCAGATGGCTGCCCTGCCCGATGAGGTAATCGTCAATCGGCCCCAGCACCGGGCCGAATGTATAGGGATCGGTCACCTGCCATTGATGCGCGCCCTTGCTGACATGGTAACGCAAAGGCTGGGGCGCGCCGGCAATGGCCCCCTCGAACACCCCCTGCCCCACGCTCTCCAGCCGCCCCAGCGGCGCACCGGACAGCGAAAAGGCCTCAACCCTGTCAGCCCCAGGCAGGATCACCCGGGCAAAGGCTCCTTGCGGCCCCTGATGCACCCCCAAGAGGGAAAACGGATCAGCGTGGTGCCCTGCGATCAGGGCTGACATGGCCTGCTGCGATGGGTTCACAAAACGCCCCAGATGTCCTTTGCATATTCGGAAATGGTCCGGTCCGACGAGAACCAGCCGACATTGGCAATGTTGCGGATGGCATTGGCGCGCCACGCCTTCTGGTCCAGCCAGCGGGCATCGACGGCACGCTGCGTGGCGGCATAGGAATCGAAATCGGCGGCCACCAGGAACCAGTCATGGTCGTAAAGCCCGCCCATCAGGTCCTTGTAGCGTTCCGGGTCATCGGGACTGAACACGCCGCCGGCAATCGCCGTCACGGCCTGACACAGTTCGCGGCTGTTCTCGATCACTTCACGCGGATTGTAGCCGCTGGCGCGCTTCTCGTTCACCTCATCGGCGGTCAGGCCGAAGATGAAGATGTTCTCGTCGCCCACATGGTCCTTGATCTCGACATTCGCACCATCGAGCGTGCCGATGGTGAGCGCGCCGTTGAGCGCAAATTTCATATTGCCCGTGCCCGATGCCTCCATGCCCGCCGTGCTGATCTGCTCGGACAGGTCGGCGGCGGGGATCAGCCGCTCGGCAAAGGAAACGTTGTAATTGGGCGCGAAGACCACCTTGAGCAGCCCGCCCACCGAAGGGTCGCTGTTCACCCGCCGGGCAATGTCATTGGCCAGTTTGATGATCAGCTTGGCATTGTGATAGGAAGGCGCCGCCTTGCCGCCGAAGATTTTTACACGCGGCACCCAGTCCTTTTCGGGGTGGCTGCGGATCTGGTCATAGAGCGCCACCGTCTCCACCAGATTGAGCAATTGCCGCTTATATTCATGGATGCGCTTGATCTGCACATCGAAGAGCGCGTCCGGGTCCAGCCGCACGCCCATCACCTGTTTCAGATGGTTGGACAGCGCCACCTTGTTGGCGCGCTTCACCTCGGCAATGCGCTCGCCAAATTGCGCGTCACCCGCCAGATCATTGAGCGCCACCAGCTTTTGCGCATCATCGAGGAAATCAGGCCCGATGGCATCCTTGATCAGGCTGGTCAGCCCCGGATTGCATTGTTGCAGCCAGCGGCGCGGGGTAACGCCATTGGTCTTGTTGTTGATGCGCGTGGGATAAAGCTGATGCAGGTCGGCGAACACCGTGCTCTTCATGAGTTCGGTATGCAGAGCCGCCACACCATTGATGCTGTGCGCGCCCACAAAGGCCAGATTGGCCATGCGCACGCGCCGCTCGCCGCCCTCGTCGATCAGGCTGATGTTGGCGATCTGCTCGCCGCTCATCCCGGCCTTGCGCGCCTCGCGCAGCACGCGGCTGTTGATGGCATAGATGATCTGCATGTGGCGCGGCAGCAGGCGCTCAAACAGCGGCAAGGGCCAGCTTTCCAGTGCCTCGGGCAGCAGCGTGTGGTTGGTGTAGCCGATGGTTTTCTTCGTCACCTCCCATGCCTCGTCGAATTCCAGATTATGGACATCGATGAGCAGGCGCATCAGTTCGGCCACGGCCACGCTGGGATGGGTATCATTGAGCTGGATGGCGGCCTTCTCATGCAGGCTGCGCACATCGCCCTCATACTGCACATGGCGGCGCACAATGTCCTGAATGGAGGCGCTGGAGAAGAAATACTCCTGCCGCAGGCGCAGTTCCTGCCCGGCCGGCGTGCTGTCAGCCGGATAAAGCACGCGCACTAGGCTGTTGGCCCGCACCTGCGCGGCCAGAGCGCCCGCATGGTCACCCGCATTGAAGGCATCGAGCTGCAAGGGGTCGGTGGCATTCGCTGTCCACAGGCGCAGCGTGTTCACCCGCTTGCCGCGCCAACCCGCCACCGGCGTGTCGATGGCGCTGGCCTCGATCTGCTCCTGCGGATGCCAGGAAACGCCGCCGTTCCTCGTCTCAGCCACCTCGCCGCCAAAACCGACGAGATAGCTGCTCTCGCGCCGGTCAAACTCCCATGGGTTGCCATGGCTCAGCCAGGTCTCGGGCAGTTCCACCTGCCAGCCATCGTCGATGCGCTGGCGGAACATGCCATTCAAATAGCGGATGCCATAGCCATAGGCCGGAATGTCGAGGCTGGCCAAACTCTCCATGAAACAGGCGGCCAGACGGCCAAGGCCGCCATTGCCCAGCGCCGCGTCAGGCTCCAGTTCCTCAAGCTGGGCAAGGTCCAGCCCATGCTCGCGCAGGGCCTGCTCCATCTCGCGCGTCAACCCCATGTTCGACAGGGCATCGCGCATCAACCGGCCGATCAGAAATTCAAGGCTGAGGTAATAGACCCGCTTGCCGCCCTTGTCATAGGTGCGCCGGGTCGAATCCATCCATGCGTCGATGATCTTGTCGCGCAGCGAGAGGATCGCGGCCTGAAACCAGTCATGCGCCTTGGCCGCGCGTTCATCCTTGCCGATCCGGTGCCGCAGCACGTCGACGATGAGCTTTTCGATATCGGCGCTATCGCCCGACGAGGTGCCTGATGAGGTAACAGCGTTTGGCAAAGGCTCACTCCCCGAAACTGACCGACGCGCGAGCGCATCCCTAAAGCGGCGCGCGAGGCCGGTTGACCATATGCCTCATCCGGCAGAAAGGCGCCGCCGCACCGACGATTCGGCGCCTTGCGCGTCTTCCCTCATCCTCTTTTCCAAACCTTCGTTCAGCGAGGCTAGGCCAGAGATGGGGGCCGACACAAGCGCCATCCTTGCGCGTTACACGTTTTTTCTCACCAGCCCGGCGCGTCTGGACGCAACAATCTGACAATCACCCGCCAAACCGGGCAAAACCGGCAGAATTGCGCTTTGGTTGCGGGTCAGAGCCGCTCGGCCTGAGCCACCGCATCGCTGGCCCGCAGCGAAGAGACGATGCGGGTGAGATGAGCCAGATCATCCACCTCCAGATCGACCTCATAGCTGCCGAACAGATCATCACGCGCGATCATCTTCAGACTGGCGATGTTGGCCTTGGTGCTGGCGATGATGCCGGTCACCTCGGCCAATGTGCCGGGCCGGTTGTAAAGCACGAAGCGCAACCGCCCGATGGCCCCGCTGCTGCGCTGCCCCCATGACAGGTCGAGCCAGTCATGGTCATGCCCGCTCGCCAGTTCATCACAGGCGATCGAATGCACCTCGATCCCCACCCCCGGCTTACGCAGGCCCACGATCCGGTCACCCGGCACCGGATGGCAGCATTCGGCCAGATGGAAGGCAAGGCCCGGCGTCAGCCCCTTGATGGAAATCGCCCGCTCCTGCCGGGGCGAATGTTCGCCGCTGGCCAGTGTCTTGGTGCTGCCGGGCAGCACGGCTTCCATCACCTCGACATCGCTCAGCTTGGCGCTGCCGATGGCGACCAGCATTTCTTCCTCGCTGCGGAAGCCCAGGCGCTTGACCGCCTCGCCCCGCGCTTTCTTGCCCACCTTGCTGGGCAGGCGCTCGACCAGTTCATCGAAAAGGTCAGCGCCGATGGCGGCGATCTCGCTGCGCTCATGCGCGCGCACCGCGCGGCGAATGGCGGCGCGCGCCTTGCCCGTCACTGCATAGCCCAGCCAGGCCAGTTGCGGGCTGGCGCTGCGGTTCTTGATGATTTCCACCACATCGCCATTGCCCAGCGGCGTGCGCAGCGGCACATGGCGACCGTTGATCTTGGCCCCCACCGCCATGCTGCCAAGATCGGTGTGCACCGCATAGGCAAAGTCGATGGGCGTCGCCCCCTTGGGCAGCTGGAACAGCGCGCCCTTGGGCGTGAAAGCGAAAATGCGATCCTGATAGATCGCCATCTTGGTGTTTTCGAGCAGTTCCTCGGCATCATGGCTGGCATCGACCACTTCGATCAGATCGCGCAGCCAGCCCACCTGCCCATCGGGCGCCGATCCGCCCTGCTTGTAGCTCCAATGCGCGGCAAGGCCGTATTCATTGGTGGAATGCATGTCCCATGTGCGGATCTGCACCTCCATGCGCATCGCCTTTTCATAGATCAGCGATGTGTGCAGCGACTTGTAGCCGTTGCTCTTGGGCGTCGAGATGTAATCCTTGAAGCGGCCCGGAATCATCTGCCAATGGGTGTGGAGAATGCCGATCGCACGATAGCAATCCTCAACATCATCGACCAGCACGCGAAACGCCATGATGTCGGTGATCTTGTCGAAAGCGACATGGCGCTCGGCCATCTTGCGCCAGATCGAATAAGGATGCTTTTCGCGCCCCCAGACCTGACATTTCAGCCCCGCCTCATTGAGCGCCTGACTGATGGCAAGGGCAATCTCGTCCACCTGCGTGCCGCCCTGCTCGCGGATCTGGCGCAGGCGGGCGGTGATGGTCTCGTAAGCCTCGGGCTCAAGCTGCTGGAAGGCGAGAAGCTGCATCTCGCGCATATATTCATACATGCCCACGCGTTCGGCCAGCGGGGCATAGATTTCCATCGTCTCCTTGGCGATGCGGCGGCGCTTGTCTTCGCTCTTGATGAAATGCAGCGTGCGCATGTTGTGCAGCCGGTCCGCCAGCTTCACCAGCAGCACGCGCAGATCCTCGCTCATCGCCAGCAGGAACTTGCGCAGATTTTCCGCCGCGCGCTCCTGATCGGTCATCGCCTCGATCTTGGACAGTTTCGTCACGCCATCGACAAGGCGCGCCACATTGGGCCCGAACAGCTTTTCCACCTCGTCGATGGTGGCCAGCGTATCTTCCACCGTATCGTGAAGCAGCGCGGTGATGATGGTTTCCTGATCGAGCTTCAGCTCGGTCATCAGCCCGGCCACTTCCACCGGATGGCTGAAATAGGGGTCACCGCTGGCGCGTTTCTGGCTGCCATGCTTTTGCACCGTATACACATAGGCACGGTTCAGCATCGCCTCGTCCGCATCCGGGGCGTAGGATAACACTCTTTCGACAAGTTCGTATTGGCGCAACATCGTGCTTATAGTGTGGGCGATGGCCCGGTGCGGAGCAAGTGCTATTGGCCAATTCGTGTCATCGCCCCGGTCGTTTTGCCCCAAGCGGGCCCAGCGACCGAGATGACCGGCCCCTTTACGCCATGGCTTGGCGGGCGAGATCGCCAAGGCGGCGTTCGCCCCTTGCCAGCGCGGGCGGCCAGCGCAATAAAGCACGCCATTCGCGTATCGTTCATTGCGCGCACAAGACAAATCAGGGATCCTTCACGACATGACCCATCGCCGCCCTCTCGCGCGCCTGTCCTCCTTGCCGCTCATCGCGCTCAGCCTGCTGGCCACACCCCTGGCCGCGCATGAGGACGATTGGGTCGATGCCATGGGCGCGGGGGCGCAGGCCACTACGAAGGGGTCGCAAACCGCCACTGCCCCCACCATACCCGAAGCCGACATGCCGCTCGACCCGCGTTTTTCGGCCGACCGCATCAAGGCCGACGTCGGCTTCTTCGCCGACGACCTGCTGCTGGGGCGCGACACGGGCAGCATCGGGCATGAGATCGCCACACGCTATGTCGCCGCGCGCTTCACCGGCCTTGGCCTGACGCCCATGGGCGACGAAAGCGGCGACAAAGCCCATGGGGGCCGCAGCTATCTCCAGCGCATCACCTTCCAGAAGACCGCGCGCGCGCCCGGCGCCTCGGGCATCGACCTCATCGGCGCGGACGGCAAGACCGTCACCTTCGCGCAGGGCAAGGATGCGATGGTGGGCATTTCGGTCACCGAGCCGAAGCTGGATGTCGCCGCGCCGCTGGTCTTTGCCGGCTATGGGCTGGAAAACGCCCGCTATGGCCTCGACGATTACAAGGGCCTCGATGTGAAGGGCAAGATCGTCGTCGTCTTCGGCGGCTTCCCCGCCGGCCTGCCTTCGGAAGAAGCCGCGCATATCACCGCCTCCAAGGCCAGGGCCGCGGCAGCCCATGGCGCGATCGGCATGATCTCGCTGGGGACCAACGCCACGCTGAAAACCCGCCCGTGGGAGCGCACCCTGCAATATGCCAACACCCCGCGCTTCAGCTGGGTGGAGACCACCGGCCCCAATGCGGGCAAGGCGCATGAGGAAAGCGAAGGCCTGCGCGCCAGTGGCGCTCTCGATGATACTGCGGCCGCAGCGCTGCTGGCCGGCGCGCCCAAGTCACTCGCCCAGCTGCGTGCGCTGGCCGACAAACCCTGGGTTTCGGGCAAGCCCTATCCGCTCAAGGGCTTCGCGCTGAAGGGCTCGGCGCGGATCTATGGCGAATTTGCCGCCACCCGCGTCACCAGCCCCAATGTCGCGGCCATGATCCCGGGCTCCGACCCCAAGCTGCGCGACCAGTATGTGGTCCTCTCGGGCCATATCGACCATCTCGGTGTCGACCCGGCCAAGCCCGGCGAACCGGCCGACCCGCTGGACCCGGCCAACACGCGTGACCGCATCTACAATGGCGCGATGGACAATGCGGCGGGCACCTCCACCCTGCTCGAAGTAGCCCGCGTGATGCAGGAAGAGGCCAAGGCCGGCCATGGGCCGCGCCGCAGCGTGATCTTCCTCGTCTCCACCGGCGAGGAAAAGGGCCTGCTGGGCGCCGATTACTTCGCCCGCCACCCCGCCGTGCCGATCGACAGGATCGTGGGCAATGTCGACCTCGACATGCCGGTGCTGCTCTATCCTTTCACCGACGTCATTGCCTTTGGCGCCGACCATTCGACGCTGGGCAAGATCGTCGCCGATGCGGGCAAGGCGATGAAGGTGATCCTCGCGCCCGACCCGATGCCCAACGAGACGATCTTCGTGCGCTCGGACCATTATCGCTTCGTGGTGCAAGGCGTGCCCGCCGTGTTCCTGGCAACGGGCTATGCCAATGGCGGGGCGGCCAAGTGGGGCGATTTCTTCGCCCATACCTATCACAAGCAGGGCGATGACATGAGCCAGGCCTTCGACTGGCGCGCGGGCGCCCGCTTTGCCGAAGCCAACTGGCGCATCACCAGCGCCATGGCCGACGCCGACACGCCGCCCCTGTGGTACAAGGGCGACTTCTTCGGCGACATTTTCGCGCCCAAGGCGGCACGCGCGGACAAGTAATCTGACTCCCCGCATGGTCCCACCAGGCTGCCATGCGGAGACCATGAAAAACCGGCGTGAAGAGCATCCCCTTCGCGCCGGTTTTCTATGAGCGACAGCCCGCTGATTCAGGCCGTCAGGCGGCGCATTTGATGAACTTGCCCTTCGAGTCCTTGCAAGGGCCCTTCTTGGCAGCCGGCTTCATCGCAGGCGCCATTGCGGGCTTCATCGCCGGAGCCGGCTTCATGGCAGGGGCTGGCTTCATGGCAGGGGCCGGCTTCATCGCGGGAGCAGCCTTGGCCGCCTTGGCACCGGGAGGAAGAGCGCCGGGCGTGCCGCATTTGGCAAACTGGCCCTTGGCATTACGGCACTGCGAGGCTTCGGCGGTGGCGGGCAGAGCCATGATCGCCATCATGACCATGGGCAGAATCAGTTTCTTCATGTCACTCTCCTCAAGAGACAAGCCGCCACACCCTGCGCACAAACGTGGGGCTGCGACAGGGCGCAAACTATGGTGCCGCCGATGACGCGTCAATGAACCTGAAGCACCACACAAGAATTTACACGCCGCATCGTTCAGGCTGGCAAGATCAGCGCTCCGCCGACCCGGTCGCCCCGCTCCACAAGCGCGGATCGGCGAAATAATGCACCAGCGCAACATGGAAGAGCACATCCTCTGCCGCGCCGCCCAGTTCCAGACCGGGCTTCACCACATCACTCGGCCGATGATAATCCGTGGCGAGATAATGCTCGAACCGCGCCCGGTCACCATAGGCCGAGGTGACCATGACGGCGGGCACATCATGCTGGATCAGCGCCCAGCCATCCTGCCGCTTGAGAAACGTGTTGGGCCAGTCGGGCAGGACGATCTTGCGGTGCTGCTCACGCGCGACGGCCGCAATGCCCGAATCCAGCCGGGTCATCCCCTGCCCCACCACGCCCAGCGGGCCACCGGCTGGCGCAATCGCCACCGAATCGAGGTTGAACGCCGCCACGATCTGCCCCAGCGGCAGCGGCGGATTGTCAGCAAAGGCCTCGGCGCCCAGCAGGCCCATCTCCTCCGCCGTGGTGGCCAGCACATAGACATCACGGTCCATGGGAGGGCCCTGACGCAGGCGGCGCGCAATCTCCGTGATGGCGGCCAACCCGCTGGCATTGTCCACCGCCCCGTTGCAGATGAGATGGGGCGGGATCGCCTCGCTGCCCTCGGGCTGAAGCCGCCCGGCCCCGCAGGCGCCGAAATGGTCCCAATGCGCCAGCAGCAGCACCGCTCCCGCCTCGGGGTGGCGACCGGGGATGCGACCGATGACATTATGTGTGCGGATGGTGGTCTGGCGGGTCGTTGCTTCCAGCGTGGCGGTCAGATCCAGCCCATGCGGCGTGAAATCGGGCCGCCCCGCCTCGTTGATCAGCGCATCAACCCCGTCCATGCCGCCCATCAGCCGCGCCATGCCGCCAAGGGTGATATAGGCCTCGACATCGCCCTCGGGCGCGTCATCGGCCAGCGCAAAGCCCTGATGGCGTCGCCGCTCGCTGATCGAGGCGATGGTGCGCGTGCTGTCGAGCACCGTCAGCACCGCCGATGCCCCGCCTTCGAGCAAGGCATTCTGGCGCACGGCCAGCGGCATCACTTCGCCCCCCATGCGCGGCGGCGGCTTGTCGAGCAGCACGGCCACCCGCCCGGCCAGTTCGGTGCGCGACGGCACCTCGCCCGAAAGACGGCCGACGAAATAGAAGGGCGCGTTCTGGACAAAGCCGCGCCGCCCGAAAGTCATCACCCGCACATCCTCGGGCGGCACCGCCACGGGGCGGCCGCGCCGGGCAAATTCGGCGCGTGACCCAACCGGCTCGCGCCCGACCAGTGTGACCGGAGCGAACCACGGATGCGAGGGATCATTGGTTCCCGACACCAGCCCAATGCTGATCCATTCGCGCGCCAGCCAGCGCAGCGTCTTGCGCTCACCTTCGGTGCCTGGTTCACGGCCGGCGAAATCATCGCTGGCAAGCTGAGTGATGCTGGCCAGCAATTGCGATTCCAGCCCGGCATCATGTCGCATCGCGGTGGCCATCGACACCGCGGACGCCAACATCGCGCCCAGCAGCGCCGCCCCCATCGCAAAGCCGCGCAAGCGCCCAAAGGCCTTGTCGGCACCGGGATCACGTCTGTCAGGATTCGTCGCGGGGAAAGCTCTGTTCATCTCCCCTTGAAACCATCACAATCCGCCGGTGACCGCAAGTCATCCTTGGGTATTTCTCACGATTCCCGTGCCCGCCAAAGCCGGAGCCGGGCAGCCCGGCCAGCCAGCCGAGCGGATATTCGCCACCGGATCTGCGACAGCACAGAAAAAGGCGGCTGAACCAAGGTCCAGCCGCCCAATTCATCAGGATCAGTCCCGTCAGCGGATCAGTAGACGCGCTTCTTGGGCTTGATGTAGCTGGCATCGTCGGTCAGCGTGTATTCGTGCACCGGACGGTAGTCCAGCTTCACGCCGCCGCCTTGGCCGCCCCAACCCTCGAACCAGCCGACGGTGTGCTTCATCCATTCGGCATCGTTACGCTCGGGGAAGTCCTCATGCGCATGGGCGCCGCGCGATTCCTTGCGGGCATGGGCGCCATGCAGCGTGACCGAAGCCTGCGAGATGAGGTTGTCGAGCTCGAGCGTTTCCACCAGATCCGAGTTCCAGATCAGCGAACGGTCGGTGACCTTGATGTCCTTCATGCGGTCATAGGTCACGGCGAGCTTCGCCTTGCCCTCGGCCATCAGCTCGTCGGTGCGGAACACGGCGGCATGGCCCGACATGGTGCGCTGCATCTCGGTGCGGATTTCCGCCGTCGAGGAACCACCATTGGCGTTGCGGAAGTGATCAAGACGCGACAGCGCGAAATCCGCCGAATCCTTGGGCAGTTCCTTATGCGCCTCGCCCGGCTTGATCAGTTCCCTGACGCGGTGGCCGGTGGCACGGCCAAACACGACAAGGTCGATCAGCGAGTTCGAGCCCAGACGGTTCGCGCCATGGACCGAGACGCAGGCCGCCTCGCCCACCGCGAACAGGCCCGGCACCACCGTATCGGGGTTGCCATCGGGGCCGATCGTCACGACTTCGCCGTGATAATTGCAGGGGATGCCGCCCATGTTGTAGTGGACAGTGGGCACCACCGGCAGCGGTTGGCGGGTCAGGTCGACACCGGCAAAGATCTTGCCGCTCTCGGTGATGCCCGGCAGACGCTCGGCCAACACCTTGGGGTCGATGTGATCGAGGTGCAGGTAGATGTGGTCCTTGTGCGGGCCAACGCCGCGCCCTTCGCGGATTTCCAGCGCCATCGAGCGCGACACCACGTCACGCGACGCCAGATCCTTGGCCGAAGGGGCATAGCGTTCCATGAAACGCTCACCTTCGGAGTTGGTGAGGTAGCCGCCCTCGCCGCGTGCGCCTTCGGTGATGAGCACGCCAGCACCGTAAATGCCAGTGGGGTGGAACTGCACGAATTCCATGTCCTGCAAGGGGAGCCCGGCGCGCAGCACCATGCCGCCGCCATCACCCGTGCAGGTATGAGCCGAGGTGGCGGTGAAATAGGAGCGGCCATAGCCACCCGTCGCCAGCACAACGGCTTTCGAACGGAAGCGGTGGATCGAACCATCGTCCATGCACAGGGCGATCACGCCCCGGCACTCGCCATTTTCCATGATCAGGTCGATGGCGAAATATTCGATGAAGAAGTCCGCGTCATACTTGAGCGACTGCTGATACAGCGCGTGCAGCATGGCGTGGCCGGTGCGGTCGGCAGCGGCGCAAGTGCGCTGCACCGGCGGGCCTTCACCCATGTTCTGCATGTGGCCGCCAAAGGGGCGCTGATAAATCGTGCCGTCGGCGTTGCGGCTGAAGGGAACGCCAGCGTGCTCCAGCTCGTAAACGGCGGCAGGGGCCTCGCGCACCATATATTCGATGGCGTCCTGGTCGCCCAGCCAGTCCGACCCCTTGACGGTGTCATACATGTGCCAGGTCCAGTGATCGGGCGTGTTGTTGCACAGCGAAGCCGCGATGCCGCCCTGCGCGGCCACGGTGTGGCTGCGGGTGGGAAACACCTTGGTGATGCAGGCGGTGCGCAGACCAGCCTCGGCGGCGCCCATCGTGGCGCGCAGGCCCGAACCGCCCGCGCCCACCACAACGGTGTCATAGGTATGGTCGATGATCTTATAAGCGGCGGTCATTACGCGGCTCCCAGAGCAAGGCGGGCGATGGTGAAGACGCCGTAGAAACCGGCGCCGCACACCACGAGGGTCAGGGCGGTCAGCGCGGCGAACTTGACGCCCGCCTCATGGACATAGTCCTCGATCAGCACGCGCATGCCCAGTTGAACGTGCCACAGCACGCTGATGATCAGCAGCGACAGGCCCACGGCCGACACCGGGCTGACGATCCAGTCATGCAGGGTGATGTAGCTGAAATTGGGCATCAGCAGCAGCGAGACGGCAAACCATGCCGTCAGCACCAGATTGCCGACTGCCGTCACGCGCTGGAGCAGCCAGTGATGCGCGCCCGAATGCGACGAGCCCAGGCCACGCACGCGGCCAAGAGAGGTTCCGTTACCCATCGTTTCTCTCCCCTATCAGCGCGACAGCAGCACGGCCCAGAAGGCCACGGTGAGCAGGATGGCGATCACATGGGTGAAGATCGACCAGATGTTGTTGCTCTTCACCTCGAAGCCACCGCCGATATCCAGCAGGAAATGGCGCAGGCCCGAGCACAGATGGTTGAAATAGGCCCAGCTGATGCCGACAAACACGATGCGACCGATCGGCGTCACGGCAAAGGCGGCATATTTGGCATAGGCTTCGGGCCCTGCGGCCAGCGTGCCCAGCCAGCACAGCAGGGCGCCCAGCCCCACCACAGCCAGACCATTGCCCGACACGCGGTGCATGATCGAGGTGAACATGGCCGGGCCCCACCGCCAGATCTGAAGATGCGGTGAGAGCGGCCGTGCCTTTTTGCCAGTGACGGTTTGGGCCATCCGTTCGAATCCTTTGTGTTGCTACGATACGCGACTGCTATGATACGCGCTTGCTGCATTGCAGGACGAGTGCCCGCTTGTGCATCCCCCTTAGCCAAATCAGAGCCCCATGCAAGCACCAGAAAGACTTGGCCCCGCTTCGTCTAATAGCGCCGCATCCACGCCACGGCATGGCCCTCACCCTCTTGGCGGGGCCCCAAGGGAGCGCTATGCGGCGCGCATGGCACGCAAACCCAAGGTCCAGCCCGGCTCCACGCCCCCCGCCGACACCTCTGAAAACGAGGAAAGAAGCTGGCAAATCAGCATGTTCGCTGATCGCCCCATCATCGAGGCGGCCCTCATCGCGCATGAGGACGCCTGGGACTGGGACTATGAGTTGATCCTCTCCGGCGGTGAAATCACCGAAGACAAGCCCGACGATTGGCGTATGGATGTTTTCCTGCCCCGCAAACCTACCGACGCCGACCGCGAAGCGATCCGCGCGCTGTTTGCCGGCGGTGTCCCCGCCTTCCACGAAGAGCAACTGCCCGAGGTCGACTGGATCACCCAATCGCAGGAGGGTCTCGAACCCATCCATGCCGGGCGCTTCATTGTCCACACACCCGACCATGAAGTGAAGGCAGAGGCAGGCATGCACGCCTTCACCATTCCGGCCTCGCGCGCTTTTGGCACCGGGCACCATGCCACCACGGCGGGCTGCCTCGAAATGCTGACGCTGATGCGCGGCGAAGGGATGATCGTGCGTAATCTGGCCGATATCGGCACAGGCACGGGGCTGCTTGCCTTTGCCGGGCTGCATTTGTGGCCCCGCGCTCTGGCCACGGCATCGGACATTGATGCCGCATGCGTGGGCGTGGTCGATTACAATGCCCAGATCAACCATGTGACTCTGGGCGCGGGTGCGGGGGAACTGACCATGCTGGTGGCCGATGGCATGGATGACCCCGTGCTGCAGGCGCGCGGCCCCTACGACCTGCTCATCGCCAACATCCTGGCCGGGCCGCTGATCGAACTGGCCCCCCACTTTGCCCGCGCGCTGGTGCCGGGCGGATCGCTGCTGCTCGCCGGCCTGCTGGCCACGCAGGAAGATCAGGTCCGCGCCGCCTGCCGCCGGGCCGGCCTGCGTCTGGCGCGGCGCAAGGTGCATGGAGACTGGTCAGTGCTCTGGCTGCGCAAGCGGCCGGGCGTGGCCGTGCGGGCTTCGCGTCCCGGCGTGTTGCCGGATTGGGCGAGGGTTTGGCAGTAAGGTTTTGTGAGGAAAGGAGAGATGCGAGGGCCATCGCCCTCGCACTTGCCCTTTCTCCTTACTTCGCAGGCTTCCTGAACAGAAACACGAACTGATCCGTCTGATCGTGAATCTTGAACACGCTCAGCGTATGATCATCCTTGGGATTGGCCAGCACATGGCTTTCGCCCACCAGCTTGAAGCCGTCCTTCTCGACCTCGGCCTTGACGAAATCGGGGTCGATGCGATGCATGGCATCGGTATCGCCCGTGCCCGAACCCTTGCGCGCGGCGTGGTCGGTAACGAAATAGAGCCCACCGGGCTTGAGCGCGGCAAAGACCGCCAGATTGGTCGGCTCGGCGCTGCCGCCATTGTGGTGAAGATCATGGTAGTTCTGGCTCGTCCAGACCAGATCGAGCTTTTCGGGCGCGGAGAAGGTCTTGCCGCGCACCAGCGAGACATTGGTGTAGTCGACATCGGGCACCACCTTGAAATTGGCGACAGAGCGCGCCGAGGCGGTTTCGGGAATCCACGCATAGACCGAACCTGTCTCACCCACCGTCTTGGACAGCATGCGGGTGAAATAGCCGCCGCCGGGCAACAACTCGCCCACTTTCATGCCCGGATGCACGCGGGCAAAGGCCAGCAATTCAGCCGGTTTGCGTGCGCCATCGCGCGAACGGTCCGCCTCGGGCCGGGCCGGATTGGCCACCGCCGCGGCAATCGCCTTGCTGATCGCAAGACCACCATGCGCGACCTTGGCCACACCGATGCCCGCACCAGCCACACCCATGCCCAGCGCCACCATCAGCGCCGCGCCATGCCAAACCGCCTTGCCTGCCATGCAAACCTCCCTTGCAGCGCGGCCTTGTTGCGCGCGCGGACCCATGGCTAGTCCAATCGCGCGCGGGCCCCAAGAAAAGTTTACATATTGGCCCGAAAAAGAAGGGAAAAGAGAGGGAAAGGCTGGCGTCCCTTATCCCCACCCTGCGTCTTTCTAGCCCGCCCGGGCCACGATTTCGGCCCAGCCCGCCTCGTCGATCACCGGGATATTGAGCGTTTCGGCCTGTTTCAGCTTGGAGCCAGCCCCGGGCCCGGCCACCACCAGATCGGTCTTGGCGCTGACCGAGCCGCTGGCCCGCGCGCCCAGACGTTCGGCCTGCGCCTTGGCCTCGTCGCGGCTCATCGTTTCCAGCTTCCCCGTGAAGACCACCGTCTTGCCCGCCACTTCACTGGCCTGGGTTTCAACGACATAGGGCGGTGGGTTCACCTGCCCCAGCAGGTCATCCCAGACCTCGACATTGTGCGGCTCATGAAAGAAATCGCCCAGCGCTTCGAGCACGGCCGGGCCGATACCGTCGATGCCGATAAGTTCGGCCCTGGCCTCATCATCCCCGGCATGGGCCCTTTCCGCCGCCGCGCGCAAGGCAGGCAGCGTGGTCAGCCGCTTGAGCAGGTCACGCGCCGTCACAACGCCGACGTGGCGAATGCCAAGGCCAAAGAGCAGCCGTGCCGCATCGGGCTGACGCCGCGCCTCGATGGCTGCCAACAGATTATCCACAGACTTGTCCTGCCAGCCGGGGCGGCCGACGATCTCATCGCGTCTGCTCCTCAGGCGGAAAATGTCCGCCGGGCTTTCCAGCCAGCCGAGGCCGAAAAACTCCTCAATGGTCTTTTCGCCAAGCCCATCAATATCCAGCGCGCCGCGGCTGACAAAATGCTTGAGCCGTTCGGTGCGCTGGGCAGGGCAGATCAGGCCGGCGGTGCAGCGCACGTCGACCTCGCCCTCCTCGGCCACCGCTTCGCTGCCGCATTCGGGGCAGTGGTCGGGGAAGATGAAGGGCGCGCGCTCTTCATCACGCGTCAGATTGTCGACCACCTGCGGGATCACATCGCCCGCGCGCTGCAGCACCACCCGGTCGCCGATGCGCAGGCCAAGGCGTGCGATCTCGTCGCGGTTGTGCAGCGTGACATTGGTGACCGTCACGCCCCCCACCTGCAGCGGCACGAGGCGGCCTACCGGCGTCAGCTTGCCTGTGCGCCCCACCTGAATGTCGATCGCCTCCAGCGTGGTCGAGGCCTGCTCGGCGGGGAATTTGCGGGCGATGGCCCAGCGCGGCGCCTTGGCCACGAAACCGAGGCGCGCCTGCCAGTCGAGGCTGTCCACCTTATAGACCACGCCGTCGATCTCATAGGGCAAGGCAGCCCGGCGCGCGGCCAGATCGTTGTAATAGTCGATCATGGCGGGCAGATCACGCGGCGCCCAGTCCTCCAGCGCGGTGGTGAAACCCCAGGCCGCGATCTTTTCCATCACGCCTGCCTGCGTGGTGGCGGGCAGAGCGGAATGCGCGCCCCAGCCATGGGCATAAAAGCGCAAGGGGCGACTCGCCGTAACCCTCGCGTCCTTCTGGCGCAGCGACCCGGCGGCGGCATTGCGCGGATTGGCGAAAAGCTTGTCGCCCTTCTCCGCCTGCGCGGCGTTCAGCGCCAGAAATCCAGCCTTTTCCATGTAAACCTCACCCCGGATCTCGAAAATCTCGGGATGGTCATCGCCTGCCAGACGCTGGGGAATATCGGCGACATGGGCGACATTGGGGGTAACATCCTCGCCCACCTGCCCGTCGCCGCGCGTGGCCGCACGCACCAGCACGCCCCCTTCATAGCGCAGCGAGCAGGACAGGCCGTCGATCTTCGGCTCGGCCGTCATGGGGACGGGCACATCCTCGCCCAGCGCAAGGAAACGGCGCACGCGGGCGACGAACTCGGCCAGTTCCCCATCGGAAAAGGCATTGTCGAGGCTCATCATGCGCGCCTCGTGCACCACTTTGGAGAGCGGCGAGGCGGCTACTTCAAAACCCACCTTGTCACTGGGCGAATCGGGACGCCTGAGATGGGGGAACGCCGCCTCCAGCGCCTCGTTGCGCAAGATCATGGCGTCGTAATCAGCGTCGGGGATCTCGGGCGCATCGTCCAGATGGTACTTCCTGCGCGCGCGGTTGATCTGGCGGGCGAGGCGCATCAGCTCATTGGCGGCATCGGCCTCGCTCAGGCCGGCGATGTCTTGAAAGTCGTTCATGCCCGCCTCTTAGCCGCGCCGCAGCGCCATCGCCACCAGCCTTCTGCGCACACGGAACCCCAATTGTTCGTAAAGCGCAATGGCGCCGGCATTGTCGGCCCAGGAATGGAGGAACGTCACCTCGCCGCGCTGGGCAAAGCCGTCCATCACCCGCGCGATCAACCGCGCTGCATAGCGCCGACCGCGATAGGCCGGATCAGTACAAACGCCGCTCACCTCGGCCAGACCGACCGCGGGGCGCATCCGCTCGCCCGCCATGGCGACCACGCGGCCAGCATCGCGAATGCCGTAATAGGTGCCGTAAAGATGGGTCTTGCTGCCCCATGGCCCCGGCTTGTTGGCATCGGCCAGCGCCGCCATATCGGCCAGATCCGCCTCGCCCAGCACCACGATGCCGTCATCATCGCAGGGGGGCAGCGCGCCCTCGGCCACCATCTGCACCAGCGCGCCCTGCTTGACCGCCACGAGACCGGGCGGCGGCACGAAGCCCTCGGGCTCCACCACCCAGATCTCGTCCTGATCGTCAAGGAACAGATCGAGCAGCGCCGCCTCCTCACCAGTCTCCGCACCGCCGAAAGGGCCATAGCCCGGGTCAATGCGCACCGCCGTGCCTGCCGCATTCCATGTGCCAAGCCGCGCTTGCGGGCCATTGAGAGCGGACCAGGCGGGGCGATCGAGGGAATTCATGGGGATGCCTTTGATTGGGTAGAAAGAAGGTTAAGAGGAAAGTGCGAGGGTCTCCAGCGAGCGCTTGTCGCGAGCGACAAGCTGGGGCTCCCTCGCGCTCCCTTGCGTTGTCGGCGTGGGGGCTTTGCGTTCGGCCTTAGCGCGAAGGACGCCGCGCCGCAGGCAGGAATTTGATAGCGCGGCACGAAAAACATAAAAGCCTGCGGCGCGGTGAGGTCGGGCGCGATGACCGGGTACCGCCACCGCTTCATCGGAAGACGTCATGGGAGCGCGAGGGTGTAACACCCTCGCATCTTTCTTCCTTCAAACCCCCTCCAGCAACCGATCCGCCTGCGCCCGCGCCTCCGGCGTGATTTCCGCGCCAGAGAGCATCCGAGCAATCTCCTGCCGCCGCCCCTCATCATCGAGCATGACCACGCCCGTACGCGTGACCAAGCCATCCGAGGATTTGGCGATGAAATAATGCTGCCGCCCACGCGCGGCAACCTGCGGGCTGTGCGTGACGGCCAGCAACTGGCTCTGCCCGCCCCCGGCCAGCCGGGCGAGACGTTCGCCAATGGCCTGCGCCACCGCGCCGCCCACGCCCCGGTCGATCTCGTCGAAAATGACCGTGGCCGCCCCACCTTCCTCCGCCAGCGCCACTTTGAGCGCGAGGATGAAGCGCGACAATTCGCCGCCGCTGGCAATCTTGGCCAAAGGCGCGAAATCGGCTCCCGGGTTGGTGGCGATCATGAATTCGACGACATCGACCCCGCCGGCGCCCCAGCGGTCCTCGGGCAGGCGCAAAACGGCGGTGCGAAACCGCGCGGCATCCAGCTTGAGCGGCGCCAGTTCAGCCTTCACCGCCGCATCCAGCCGCGTCGCCGCCTCGATCCGCGCCACGCTGAGCGCCTCGGCCAGGGCGCGATATTCGAGGCCATATTCATGCGCCGAGCGTTCGAGCGCCGCGATGCCTTCCTCACCCGCCTCGATCGCATCGAGATCGGACCGCATGGCGCGCATCCGCTCGGGCAGGTCGTCCACCGGGCAGCCATGCTTACGCGCCGCCGCACGCAGGTCGAACAGCCGCGTCTCGATGCGATCCAATTCGCGCGGGTCATGCGCCAGTTCCTCGACGGCCCGTTCGATGCGCTCCTCCGCCTCGCTCGCCTCGACCAGCGCGCGGTCCAGCGCGGCAAGCGCCTCTTCCAGCAAAGGATGCTCGCCCGCGATCCTGTCGAGCCGGCGGGCCGCCGCACGCAATTGCGCCACGCCCGACTCCGAGCCGGAAAAGAGATGGCCCAATTCCGCCAGATCGCCCGAAAGGCGCTCGCCCTTCTGCATCCCGGCGCGGGCGGCGGCCAGTTCCTCCTCCTCACCCTCCACCGGCGCCAGCGCAGCCAGTTCGGCGACATGGGCCAGCAGCAGGTCGCGATCCTCCGCCGCCTTGGCCAGACGCGCGCGGGCCTGGGCCAGCGCATCCTCCGCCCCGCGCCAGCGCTGCCAGGCCGTGGCCACGGCGCCCGCATCCACGCCCGCAGCCCGGCCAACATAACGATCAAGCAAAGCGCGATGGCCGCGCGCATTGACCAGCCCGCGATCATCATGCTGGCCGTGGATTTCCACCAGAAAGGGCGCAATCTCGCGCAGCAGTGCCATGCTGACCGGCTGATCGTTGACATAGGCCTTCGAGCCGCCATCGGCCTTCAACTGGCGCCGCAGGATCAGCGGTTCGCCCGGCCCGCTCTCCACCCCCGCATCGCCCAGAATTTCCGCCACGGCGGGGGCCAGCGCGCCCGGTTCAAAGCTGGCCGTCACGCTGGCGGTGCTTTCGCCGCTGCGGATGAGCCCAAGGTCGGCCCGCGCGCCCAGCACCAGCCCCAGCGCATCGAGCAGGATCGACTTGCCCGCCCCCGTCTCGCCGGTCAGAACGCCAAGGCCCGCCGAAAAATCAAGGTCGAGCGCCTCGATCAACACGATGTTGCGGATGGAGAGTGTGGTCAGCATGTTCGCGCGCTGTTCTAGCGCAGCGCAAGGCCCGCGTCATCATGGCTTTTGTGAAATTATCGCGGATTGTCCGCCCTTCGTCACATCAGCAGGCGAAACAGGCCCACGCCGATGCTGCCCAGCCAGATCGCGGCAATCAGCACATGTTCGACACGCAAAACCCGCTCGGTGTTGCCGGCGGACAGGCCGCGACGCAGGCGTGGCGGCGTCAGGGGGCGGCCCTGGCCTGCCTCGCGGCCATCCGGCCCGTGGCTGGCCAGTTTTGCTTCGGCAGCCCAGCGCGCGGCGTCGATCGCCTCCTGCGCCAAGGCCGCTGCCTCGATCTCGTCAAGCGCTCGCTGTGCGCGGGGAAACCGGGGAGAATAATCCATATCCATGCCTGCATCGGGGCCCGGAATTGGGCCTTTGTGCATGTTCATACCGTTGAAAAGCAAAGCGTTTGCCCCAAAAGGCATCCGGTAATGTGCCTATGCCGCTTGCGGTGGCTGCTGGGGCGGGTCGGCAAAGGGGGGCTCGACCTCGATCGGGTCGGCCAGCGTCAGGCGGTCAAGCATGGCGGCCATTTCATCGCGCAGCGCCAGCATCAACCCGCGCAGGCGGCAATCGGTCTCGGGCAGGCAATTGGCGCAATGTTCATGGGCATAACGGCTGGCGCAAGGCACCAGCGCCAGCGACCCGCGCGTCAGGCGGATGATGTCGCCATAGCGGATGTCGCAGGGCGGCAAGGCCAATTCATATCCACCCTCACGCCCGCGATGCGAGATGACCACGCCCTCACGCACCATTTCCGACAGGATGACGGTCAGGAATTTGCGCGGGATGTTCTGGGCCTGCGCAATATCGTCAAGACGGATCGAGCCTTGCCGATAATGATCGGCCAGATGCTGGAGTGCACGGATCGTGTAGCGCGTCTTTTGCGAAAGCATGGGGGTCAACCAAGGGCCCGAGCCAAAAGGCCAGCCCATCACCTGATGCTCTCAACGCCTTTGCGCGTCAAATGTCAACCATCACGATAGAATTTCACATTCAGGCATGCTCGTGACCGGATTTTTCGATCAATTGGCGGGCGTGGACCCAGCCGTCGGCCCTGCTGTCAGGCGGACACGCAGCTTGGTGATATAGGCCACCGGCTGCCCAGCCCTGTCAAGTTGTACCGGTTGAGCGAGCAGATCGAGACGATTGCACAGGCTGGTTGGAAAGCCAGCCTGTGCCGAGCGGACGGCGCAATCACGCGCTTTGCCGGTTTCATCGATGTCCAGCAAAAGCGATCCGCTCATGCTCGCCTTGCCCTCCGGCAAGCGATTGACTTGCAGGTCCAATTGCGGCGCAGGGCGGCTGCGCATCACCCTATCGCCCTCGGGCGTGCCAGGCTCGAAGGCGTACTCCATTTCGCGCGCCACGAACCATGCCGCCTCACCATTGGCGCGATGGGCTGGCGTGTAATGCTTGCGCATCAGCAAGGGGCACGTCTCTTTCGCCAGCCCGTCATTGCCAACCACCTGGACCTTGACGCATTGCACCGGCTTGCCCTGCGCATCGATCACAATATCGACGACAGCCGCCATGGACCCTTTGCCGACGGAGAAATCCCCCACCGCGACGCTTTGCTCGAAATTGCCGATATCGATCGCGCCCGTGCCCATCAGAGCTATCATGGCCAGCATCATGCGAACGCCCCCCCAAGAAACGGAAATCCAGAGTCTTTCCCGCCACCCTACAATGCAAAACAACCCCGGAGTTTCCCCGGGGCCGTCCTGAAACCTGCTGGAACCGATCAGCTCGCCTGCGTGCCCGGCGCGTATTTCTTCATCAGGCCATAGGCCTTTTCATACCACTCGCTGCCCGGATAGTTCTTGCCCAGCACGGCGGCATATTTCTGCGCTTCCTCGGGTATGCCGATCGCCAGACTGGTTTCGACCAGCCGGTACAGCGCCTCGGCGGTGTGGTTGGTGTTCGAATATTTGTCGATCACATTACGGAAGCGGATGTCGGCTGCCAGCCAGCGACCAGCACGCTCATAATAGCGGCCGATGTCCATTTCCTTGCCGGCAAGGTGATCGTTGATCAGGTCGATCTTGAGCCGCGCATCCACCGCATAACGCGTGTTGGGATAGCGGCGCATCACATCATTCATCGCGCCCAGCGCCTGAAGGGTGATCTTCTGGTCGCGCGTCACGTCCTGGATCTGCTCGTAGTAGCACAGGGCGACCAGATAATAGGCGTAAGGCGCGTCCTTGTTGCCCGGGTGGATCGACAGGAAACGCTGCGCGGCCTGGATCGACTTGGTATAGTCGCGCGCGCTGTAATAGGAAAAAGCGCTCATCAACTGGGCGCGGCGGGCCCAGGGCGAATAGGGGTGCTGACGCTCCACCTCGTCGAAGAGAGCGGCCGCCACTTTGGCATCGCCCTGATCCAGCCGGGTGCGCGCCGCCAGATAGAGCGAATCGACATCGCGCGCCACATAGGCGGTGTCCTTGGCCTTGCCACCCTTGCCCGCGCAGCCCGCCGTGAAGGCAGCGGCCAGCGCGCAGCCCGTCAGCGCGGCGATGCGCAGGAACGAAACGCGGGGCGAATGACCGCGCACGAGGCGGGGCGCGACCTGAGGCGCCAATTGGGCAAGGGCATGATCCATGTGCTCGCCTATAGCCAGAGCGTGACTGAACGCCAAGTGAAAGGCGCATGGCCTTCATCATCCTTTTGATGGCTGGCATGCCGTGTTCACGCCCCCGAGGAAATTTTGCGAAGCCACTGGCCGCCCTAATCTTTTCTTATCCAATGCTGCGTAGTCCTCCGCAGCGATGATAAGGGAACGCACTTACCCCCAATCGCTGCGCCGGCATGGCCATCGCAGGTGCCGAGATGGCGCCGCGGCGGCCCGGTCGCCGCAGCGGGGGGCATGGCTGCGGACACTGCTGGGGCGCTGGCTGCTGCTGGTCATGCTGGCCACGGCCGGCGCCGCACATGCCGCCCAGTCCGGCCCGACCCCCGCCACTCCGCCGTGGGATGACAGGCTCACCATCCACGATGCCGCGGGCAATCCGCTCCCGCCACTCGCCCCCCAGCCCCTGCCCACAGCGGCCGAAGCGGTCCGCTTCATCCTCTGCACGGCGCTCATCCGTCCGGGCGATTCGCCCGAGGCGCGACTTGCCAGCCTGAAAGGGTTCGACTGCCAGACAAGCGTTGCGGAACTGCATGCCGGATCGTACTGGCTGCGTCTCTTGCCACAAGATCCGCACCACAAGCTGGACACCTTGCCGGCGGGGCTCTCGGTCTTGTCCTTCGTGCCGGGGTGGCAGCAGAACGGGGCGATCTATGTCCATCACACCGACGGCACGATCAACTGGATGGCGCTCGACAACCGCACGCTCTCCCATGAAACGCATGTCGGCGCGAAAGTGCAGTTGCGGCTGAACACCAGGAGCGCAAGGCCCGACGCAATTCTTGTGCGGCTGGACCAGGCGGTCAACAACAACGGTTTGCTGCGAAATCCTTCGCTACGCAGTGAAGTGGCCAGCAATCGCGACGAAATCCTCGAAACAGCCTGCTATGCCTTGTTTGCAGGCCTTAGCCTTGCCTTGCTGATGTTCAACCTGGCGCTACTGGGCTCCATGCGGGAAAAGTTTCAGGTCACCTACTGCCTGATGGTCGTCGCCATGTTGATCTATGCCTGGTCGCTCTCCGGCGGCTGGTCCCTCTGGTTTCCCGACCGGGATATTACGGAACGCTTTCGGCTAATCTATATTGCTCGCGGCCTTGTAGCGGCCCTGGGCCTGAGTTTCTTTGTCGATTTTCTCGGACCATATGCACTCAATCGCTGGCTGCATGCCCTTGCAAAAGCGGTGCGCGTGACCCTGCTGATCGTCACTGCCGTGATGGTCGTCATCCCCCTGCCTTTTGCGCAAGTGGGAGAACTGGTTTTCCGACACATCGTCGCCCTGCACCAGATGAGCTGGACCCTGATCGGGATCATCATGCTTGTCAGGGGCAATCGCGCTGCCCAGATCCTGGCTCCTTCCTGGATGGCGCTTCTGGGCGCAGGGCTGATCAATGCCGCCTATTTCCGCAGCGCTGACGGCCCAAGCCCGTGGGTGACCCATATTTGGCTCATCGCTTTTGCCATCGTCGCGGCAACCTATGCCTTCGCCATCGCCCTGCGCGTCAAGGCGCTGGCCGAAGAGCGCGACCATGCCCGCAACGAAGAGCGCATCGCCCGCCGCCTTGCCGATATGGACCCGCTGACCGGCCTGCTCAACCGGCGCGGCTTGCTAGCGCAGGTGGGGGATGACGGACAACAGGGGGCGCTGCGTCTGCTCATCGTCGATGTCGATCATTTCAAGACCATCAACGACAATCACGGGCACGACATCGGCGATGATGTCCTGCGCAATCTGGCACGCGTCCTGACACGCCGGGTCGGGCGGCGCGGGCATGTGGCGCGTCTGGGCGGGGAGGAATTCGCCGTCGTCGGCAAGGCCGGCGATCTGTCACCGGCACTCGCTCTCGCGCTACTGGCCGATGTGCGCCAGCACCGCTTCACGCGCGGTATCAAGGTGACGGTCTCGATCGGCATGGCCGAAGGCGCCATCCGCTCCGGCTTGCAGGGCGAAGCGGATTGGGCGGCACTCTACCGCCGTGCCGACATCGCCCTTTACGAAGCCAAGACAAACGGCCGCAACCGCGTGGTCGATGCCGCCATGATGGATGCGGGCATGATGGACGCTGGCATGATGGATGCGAAAATGGGCGGCCTGCCGCTCGGGGCAGCGGAGCCCTCGGCACCCTTCATGCTCGGCCACGGACAGCGCGCGGCAAGCTGACCTTTGCCCTGTCACCCGACAGAACAGGGCCACGCCTCACGCCATCACCGCGCCGTTACACCAGCCCGGCATGCTCCAGCGCGGCATCCACCGCCGCCTTGGCTGCGTCGCTGGCCTCCACCAGCGGCAGGCGCAGGTCGCCCGGGAACCAGCCATGCACCCGGGTCAGCGCATATTTCACCGGCGCGGGTGAGGCGTCCTCGAACATGGCATAGTGCAGCGGATAGAGAATGTCGTTCAGGCGACGCGCTTCGGCCAGATCGCCCGCCGCGCAGGCTGCCTGAAATTCGGCGCACAGCCGGGGCGCGACATTGGCCGTCACCGAAATGCAGCCCACGCCGCCCGCCGCATTGAAGGGCAGCGCCAGTTCGTCATCACCCGAAAGCTGCACGAAATCCTTGCCGATCCCCATGCGGTGGTCGGTGACACGCGAAAGGTCGCCGCTGGCGTCCTTGATGGCGATGATCTTGTCGGGGAAGCGCCGGGCCAATTCCACCACAGTTTCCGGCTTGATGTCCGTCACCGTGCGGGCCGGCACATTGTAGAGCACGATCGGCAAATCATTATGCTGCGCCAGATAGCTGAAATGGGCGAGCAGCCCCGCCTGGCTGGGCCGGTTGTAATAGGGTGCCACCAGCAGCGCCGCCGAAGCACCGCACTTGCGCGAAAAATTCATGTGGAGAAGTGCGTTCTGCGTATCATTGCTACCGCAGCCCGCAATCACCGGAACCCGGCCCGCCGCCTGCTCGATGCACAATTCGATAACGCGGTGATGCTCGGCATTGGAAAGGGTGGAATTTTCCCCCGTGGTGCCGCATGGAACAAGCGCTTTGGAGCCATTCTCGATCTGCCAGTCGACCAGACGGCGAAAGGCCGCCTCGTCCAACGCCCCGTCGCGGAAAGGGGTCACCAGAGCGGGAATGGAACCGGAAAACATGGACATTATTCCTGATTATGCCCCAGCCTGAAGGTCAACACCACAGCAGCATCCACCCGGCCAAGGCCATGTTTGTCTCTTCCCCGCCTGATAGGGAGCCAGTGCCCCATATGTCCACCCCTTCCTTTGGTCCTTCGCTCGGCGGGGTAAAAGCGCGCCGCAGCCGCATGCGCAAGCGGATCGCGGCGCTGGCGCTGGGCATACTGGTCTGTGCGGCCGCCCCGGCGCAGTGTCAGGAAGGCGCGGAATGGGACCGGGCGCGGGCCGAGCTGCTGGCCAGCGCGCCGGGCACGCTGGGCCCGGCCATCGCACGGTGGCGCCAGCTCGATGGCACCGACTCGGCGGGGTTTGACGCCTATGCCAGCTTCCTGCTGGCCTGGCCGGGCTTTCCCGATGAGGCGCGCATGCGCATCGCCGCGGAAAAGAGTCTTGCGCTCACCACGGTCGACCCCAGCCGCCTCGTCGCCTTTTTCGACCGGTTCCCGCCGCTGACCAATCCCGGGCGCGGCGCCTATGCGGTCGCCCTCACCAATCTGCGCCGCCCCGAGGCCGCCTCGGTGGCGCTGGCCGCCTGGCGCGGCGGGGCACTGAACGATGCCGACGAACAGGCGATCTTCACCCGCTGGGGCAGCCGTTTCACCCAGGCCGACCATGATGCGCGGCTCGATGCCGTGCTGTGGGATGGCAATACGGCTCAGGCGACCCGCACGATGCCCTATGCCAGTCCGGCGGCGCAGGCTCTGGCGCAGGCCCGCCTTGCCATCCAGCAGACCGCGCCCACCAGTGTCGAGCCCGGCGATGTCACCCCCAGCGACGATGCCGCCGCGATGGAAGCCGCGACCCGCGCGGCCAACCCCTCGCTCTTTGCCTCGGCCACGCCGCCCGTGACGCCGACCACCCCGGTCCTTCCCACCATTGCCCCGCCGACCAGCGAGATGCTGGCCGATCCGGGCTATCTGGTCGACCGGGCGCGCATGCTCTTCCGCCAGGGCCGCTATAGCGAGGCCGCGCAAATGTATGCGACGCGCCCACCCGCCAGCCATCCCGCCTTTGACCTGCGCCGCTGGGTGCAATCGAACCTGCTGGCCGCGCGGCAGACCGATCCTGCCAGCGCGATCACCATCGCCCTTGCCGCCCGTAACGGCTTTGCCCCCGGCACCGACATCGCACGCCAGCCCTTCGGCGTGCGTGACGATTACACCACGCTGATGTGGCTGGGAGCGACCAGCGCCCTCTGGCAGTTGAACGATACGGCGCGCGCCGCAGAGCTGTTTGTGCGCTATGCCACTGCCGCTCGCACGCCCCAGACGCGCGCCAAGGGCTATTACTGGGCCGGGCGGGCGCTGGAACAGGGCGGGCGCGGACAGGAAGCCCAAACCTATTTCGACTCCGCCGCCGCCTATCCGGACGAATATCACGGCATGCTGGCACTGGAAAAGCTCGGCCGCCCCCTGCCTTCACTCAAGGATGCGCCCCGCCACGCGCCCACCGCGCGTGAACGCGCGGCCTTCGCCGCCCGTCCGCTGGTACAGGCAACCCGTGAGGTTTCGCGCGACAGCGACTGGGCGACGGCGATCAAGTTCTTTCGCGAAATCGCCGAGCAGGCACAGTCGCCGCAGGACTTTACCCTGCTGGCCGATTTCGCCCATGCCATCGGGCGACGTGACCTCGGCGTGATTGCCGGACAGGCCGCGGAAAATGACGGCGTGCCGGGCTTTCGCGCGCTGGCCTTCCCGGTCATCCCCGTGCCACCGGGCGGGAACTGGACGATGGACCACGCCATCGCGCGGCAGGAAAGCCAGTTCAGCCAATATGCCATCAGCCGCACCGGCGCGCGCGGCCTGATGCAGCTGATGCCCGCCACTGCCGCCGAACAGGCGCGCAAGCTGGGCATTCCCTACAATCCCGCCGCGCTAAGCAGCGATCCGCAGCTCAACCTGCAACTGGGCGATGCCTATTTCGCTCGGCTGCTCAGCGGCTTTGACGGCTCTTACCCGCTGGCCGTGGCGGCCTATAACGCCGGTGGCGGCAATGTGCGCAAATGGCTGGCCCAGCGCGGCGATCCGCGCGGCGGCTCCACCCAGAGCTGGGCCGACTGGATCGAGCATATCCCCTTTGCCGAAACGCGCGGCTATGTGCAGCATGTGCTGGAAAATGCCGTGGTCTATGAGGCGATGAACCCGTCTCATGCGCAAGATCGCGGTGCCGGGCCGCTGGGCCACTTCCTGCGCGTGGCCGCCCCGGTCGCCGTCCCCGCCGCCCCCCTGCCCAGTGCTCCAGCCGATGGCGGACGCCCCGCCCCCGCTCGCCCGGAAGGCACGCCCGGCAATTTCGTCTCCTCGCCCGTGGTCCAGCCGGTTCCGACAGGCAGCAATCCGTGAGCGGCGCGATGAAACCCACTCGCCCCCTGCACGAAGGGCCGCCCATCACCCCCGCCGGCTTTGCCACGCTGCGCGCCCGCTATGACCACCTGCTGGGAACGGAAAGGCCGCAGATCGTCGAGATCGTCAGCTGGGCGGCGGGCAATGGTGACCGTTCGGAAAACGGCGATTACCTCTACGGCCGCAAGCGCATGCGCGAGATCGACCGCGAACTCGCCTTCCTCGCCCGCCGCATGAAAGCCGTGCGCGTGGTCGACCCGGCGCGGCAGGGCGACAAGGCGCGCTGCTGGTTCGGCGCAACCGTGACGATTGCGGATGAGGACGACAATCATCGCACGCTCACTTTGGTGGGCGACGACGAACAGGATGCGGGCGCCGGGCGGATCGGCTGGTCGGCCCCCTTGGCGCGGGCGTTGCGGGGGGCAGGCCTGGGCGATCTGCGGAAGGTCGTCCTGCCCGGCGGGGAGAAGGAATGGGAAGTGATCGGGATCGAATATCCTGATTTGTAAGAAGAAGGGGAAGATGCGAGGGCCATCGCCCTCGCACCGTCTCTCTTCTGCTTCCAAAACCCAAAACCAAATCGAGCCGCAGAGAGCTTCCCAACTCCCTGCGGCCCGCTCGCTTGCCTTGAGGGGGTGAGTAAACCCGCCCCCTCTCAGGACTTACTTGATGCCGAGGCTGATGCCGAAGATGCGCGGATCATTGTAGACGCCGGCCATATAATTCTCGATCACGCCGACCAGATTGTGCTGGTTGGTGAGGTTACGCACATAGGCGGCCACATCATAGTGATCGTTGTGCCAGCCGATCTTGGCCCCGCCCTCGAAATTGTTGTTCGAGGTGAATTCGATCGTCTTGTAGGGCACGAAATAGGTGCGCCCCTGCAGGTTCCAGTCGGTCGAGACGTAGAACTTGCCGATCTTCGTCGGGATGTCATAGCGCGCCGAGGCGTTGAAGTTGTACTTGGGCGCCTGGGGCAGCGGGTTGCCGTTGATCTGGGCGTAATAGGCCGTGCCAGTGCCGGTGCCCTTGACGATCTGCGGGTTGAGCACGGTGCACACCTGCACGCCGTTGAGACCGCAGGTCTGGGCATAGACGTTGGTATCGTCAATTTCCGTGTGCAGCAGCGAGAGGCCAGCGTTCAGCGTCAGGTTCTGCACATGGGCGTTCAGCTCGGCCTCGCCGCCCCAGCCGCGCGCCTTGTTGGCATTGAAGAGCACGCCATTGCCGTTGCTGTCATTGCCGTTGAGCTGGATGTTCTTCACTTCATAGTAGAAGCCGGTCAGGTTGAAGTGCACCGCATTGTTCAGGAACGAGCTCTTGAGGCCCGCTTCATAGCTGGTGTTGGTTTCGCTGTTCGCCGTGGTGAAGTCAGCGTTGAACACGGCCGAGCGGCCCTGAATGGTGGGGCCACGGAAACCGCGCGCGATGCGGGCATAGACATTCAGGTCCGGCGTCAGCTTGTACACCGCCGAAATGTCCCAGCTCGGCTTGGTGTCCGACAGGCGCACGAAGGTGCGGCCCGTGTAGGTCGAGACATTGGCCACCGTGTTGGCGGTTTTGAGCAGAGCCGTCTTCTTGGTGTCGTTGGTTTCGCGCACGCCGCCGGTGATGCTGAAGGCATCGGTCACCTGATAGCTGGCCTGGCCGAAGATGCCCCAGCTGGTGTTGATGTCATGCAGCAGCACCCAGTTGTTGGGGTTGTTGGCGGTACCCTGCAGGAAGAAGGCGCGCTGGTCGAATTCGGTGTCGTCGCGGCTGTCGAAATAGATGCCGCCGACCTGCCACTTCAGGCGGGCCTTGTCGCTGCTGGCCAGGCGGACTTCTTCGGTCCACTGGTCAAGCCCGCGCAGACGGCCCTGCGATTCGCCATAACCGTTGGGCGCCCCGTTGAAGGGGAAGTTGACCGCTGCGCCGCCGTCCGTCTCACCGCGCGAGTAACCGCTGGCGTGCTGGAGCGAGGTGATCGAGGTCAGCGACACGGTGCCGAAATCATGGCGGGCGTGCAGCGTCTGGCCATAGGTGGTGTAGGCCTGCGGGTTGTTGCCACCCTCGTCATAGGCGACCTGCTTCTGGTTCCACGTCGGGTTGGGGGCAGTCGAACCCTTCACGATGGAGCCGCGATAGAACAGCGTGGCCGTACCCGAATAGTCGCGATAGCTGGTGGTCAGGTTGATGCTGGTGGCCGGATCGGGATCGAACTGGATCTGAAAGCGGCCATCATTCTCCGAGAAGCGGCCCAGAGTCTTGCTGCCGCCCACCGTGCCATCGGCGCTGGGGCCGGTGTAGGTGTTGGTCACCCAATTGTCGCGGTGCTGATGCAGGCCCGACAGGCGGAAGGTAACCGAGCCATCCTTGGCGATGGGGCCGGAAATGGCGGCCTCGGCTTCCTGCGAATTGTAGCTGCCCCACGAGGCGTTGACATGGCCGGTCCAGTCCTTGGTCGGCTTGGCATTGTCGAACTTGATGATGCCCGCCGTGGTGTTGCGGCCAAACAGCGACCCCTGCGGCCCGCGCAGCACTTCGATCTGCTGAATGTCATAGGCCGGATTCGACTTGAGCACCACATGCTCGAGCACCACATCGTCCTGAATGATCGACACGGGCTGGCTGGCGCCCAGATAGAAGTCGATGTTGCCAAGGCCGCGAATGTAGAAGCGCGGGAAGATGCGGCCCGTGGTCGATTCGACATAAAGGCTGGGCACGCGGCCCGACAGGCTGAGCAGCGAATCCGAACCGGCCGCCTTGTAATCGGCATAGTCGTCCGCCTTGATCACGCCCACGCTGATGGGGACGTTCTGAAGGTTTTCGGTGCGGCGCTGGGCGGTCACGGTGATCGTGCCGGTGTCCTCGGGCGCATCGGAGGTGGCGGGCTGGGCCGCGCTGGCAACCTTGTCAGCGGCATGGGCGACCGGCGCCTGCGACAGCGCGATCAGGCTGGCGGCGGCGAGTACGAAACGCGCGCGATTGCGGTGAATGGTGGTCATTGTGTCCCCTGTAATCCTTACCTGTCGGCTGCCGCATAGTCCGCGCGCCGACGCCATGTCGCTGCCACATCCGCTCCCCTTGCCTGCCCGGGGCGGCCGATGGGCAGCCCGGGCGTTATCGAGGCGATAGGCAGCCGCGAGATCGAGAGAGCGGATGGACCGTCTCCCTGAGCGCGTCTTGCCTCGCGAATGTGACATTGGCTGGATCACCTAGGCCGATTTTTGCCGCGTTGCGCCGACCTTGCGCAATGCAACGTCACTTTGCTGCAACAGCGTATCTTTTACGCAACAGCACAATCGCCAATGCGGCATGGCGTGGCACACAGGCCCGCGCTGGCTTGCCGCGCCCCGCTTCCCCCCGGCGCGCTGCTCTGCCATGACGGCATGATGAAACGCGCCAGACTGCTTCCTCTCCTCGTTCCCGTCCTGCTGGTCGCCACGCCTGCCCTCGCGCGTGACAGCCTAGGCATGTTCGGCACATGGGGCGCCTTTCGCGACGCCGCCGTGCCGCGCTGCTATGCCATCGCCATGGCCGAACCGGGGCGCGGCCCGCACCGGTTCACGGCCTATGCCGATGTTGGCACATGGCCCAAACGAGCGCTGCGCGGGCAGGTGCACTTCCGCCTCTCGCGCCGGATCGACGCCAACCGCCCGGTGGTGCTCTCCATCGGCGGGCAGAAGATCAGGCTTTCGGCCGGCGGCAACGATGCATGGGCCCCCTCCCCGCGCGAGGATGCCGCCATCACCGCCGCCATGCGCTCGGCCAGCACGATGACGATCTATGCCCACGAAGCCTCGGGCAAGGTTTTTTATGACAGCTACATGCTGTCAGGCGCCGCCACGGCCATGGATGCCGCCATGCTGGGATGCGCAGGGGATCGATAAGCGCCGCAAGGCTCATCGCCGCGCCTCCCTAGCTTTTCCCCCGAAAAAAGCGTAAGGGCGCGCCCATGTCCGACATCAGCCCGATTTCCGCGCCCGCCGCTTCGGCGGCTCCCATGCCTATTCCCGGCCACATCGACCCGGTGGTGACGCCGCGCGGCGTGACCGCGCGCCCTGACGGCAAGATCGACCTGCTGGGCCTGCCCCGCGCTGAAATCACCCGGCTGATGAGCGAAGCCGGGCTGGACGCGAAGGCCGCCAAGCTGCGCGGCAAGCAGGTGTTCCACTGGATTTACCACCGCGGCATCAGCGATTTCGAGGCGATGACCGACATCGCCAAATCCATGCGCCCCTGGCTGGCCGAGCGTTTCGTGGTGGGCCGCCCGGAGATCGTCGTCTCGCAGCACAGTGAGGACGGCACGCGCAAATGGCTGCTGCGCACGGCGGACGGGCATGAGTTCGAGATGGTGTTCATCCCTGATGCTGATCGCGGCACACTTTGCGTCTCCTCGCAGGTGGGCTGCACGCTCAACTGCCGGTTCTGCCACACCGGCACGATGCGTCTGGTGCGCAATCTGACGCCGGGCGAGATCGTGGGTCAGGTCATGCTGGCGCGCGATGCTTTGGGTGAATGGCCCAAGGGCGCAATGGACGGTCTGGACGAGGAGGAAGACGAGGGCGGCTATTCCTCCGACGGGCGCCTGCTGACCAACATCGTGATGATGGGCATGGGCGAGCCACTGTATAATTTCGACAATGTTCGCGATGCGCTGAAAATCGTCATGGATGGCGATGGCCTTGCCCTGTCGAAGCGCCGCATCACCCTGTCCACCAGCGGGGTCGTGCCGATGATGGCCAAGGCGGGCGAGGAAATCGGCGTCAATCTGGCCGTCTCGCTGCATGCGGTGAGCAAGGAGGTGCGCGACGAGATCGTGCCGATCAACCGCAAATATGGCATCGAGGAACTGCTTCAGGCCTGCGCCGATTACCCCGGTGCCTCGAACGCGCGACGCATCACCTTTGAATATGTGATGCTGAAGGACAAGAACGACAGCGACGAGGATGCGCGCGAACTGGTGCGCCTCATCAAGCAGTATAATCTGCCCGCCAAGGTCAACCTCATCCCCTTCAACCCCTGGCCCGGCGCGATCTACGAATGCTCGACGCCGGAACGGATCAAGCGTTTCTCGGCCATCGTCTTCGAGGCGGGCATTTCCGCCCCGGTGCGTACGCCGCGCGGGCGCGATATCGATGCCGCTTGCGGGCAGCTCAAAACCGCCGCGCAGAAGATGTCGCGTGCCGATCTGGACCGGCTGGCCGAGGAAAAGCAGGCGGCTTTGGGCTAAGGACGCTTGGAAAAAGGACAAGAAGGAAAGTGCGAGGGCCATCGCCCTCGCGCTCCCGCTTGTATCGCAAGGGGGGCGTAGCGCCAGCAGCGCCACGCGCCTTTCAGAACCCTCCCAAAGCGCCGCCCAGTGATACCGGCTCGACCCGGCCGCCGACCCAAACGTCCGCGCCATCCTCGGTGACGATGACACGCCCGTCACCGCCCGCCTTTTGCCCCTGCGCCGCCACATAGCTGCCCTGCGCCAGACCGCTGGAAAACAGCACCTGCCCGATCGAGGCATTGAGGCTGCCTGTCACCGGGTCCTCGCGCATCTGGCCGCCCTCCACCGTGAAGAAGGCGCGGACTTCCCAATCCACACCCTCGCGCTCGCCGGGGCCGACAAGGCCAATGTCCATTTGCCGGGGCGCTCTGGCGGCATAGCCCACCTGCAGGACCTTTTCGGCACTGGCCAGACGCAGCAGCCGCCACCCCGGACCATTATCCGCCCAGACCGCCTCGAGCACATCCTCGCGCAGCACGCCGGTCAGCAGGTCGAGCGTTTCGGCGATTTCGGGTTCGGTCAAAGGGCCCGAACGGATCAGCGGCGGCGCGCGAAAGGCCAGCCTGTCCTCTTCCACCCGCACCTCGACCAGCCCCACGCCGCATTGCTGCACCACCACGCCCTCGCGCGCCGGCTTGCCGCCTGCCGCCAGCCAGGCCCAGGCTGTGCCCAGCGTGGGGTGCCCGGCAAAGGGCAACTCGCGCCCGGGGCAGAAGATCCGCACACGATAGTCGGCGCCCGGCTCGGTGGAGGGCAGCAGAAAAGTCGTCTCGGAAAAGCCCAGCCAGTTGCACAGGCCCTGCATCTGCGCATCGCTCAGCCAGGCGCCATCATGCACCACTGCCAGAGGGTTGCCGGTGAGCGGGGCATAGCCCGCAAAGACATCGACGAGATCGAGTTTCATGATACGTCCTTTCAGCGGGCAGATTAGAAGAAATAGCGAAAGATGCGAGAGCCCTCGCCTTTCCTTTCGTCTTCTTCTAACCCTTGCGCCATGACCTTACCCACCGTCCTCATCACCGGCGGCGCAAAGCGCATTGGCGCCCGCATGGCCCATGCCTTTGGCGCGGCGGGCTGGCATGTCATCATTCATTACGGCCAGTCACACAGCGATGCGCAGGCCGTTGCCGCCACCTTGCCCAGCGCCGAAACCGCGCAGTGCGATCTGGCCGATGGCGATGCGGCAGTGGCCATGGTGGATCGCCTGAACACGGCCCATCCCGACTGGCGCCTGCTCATCAATTCGGCGGCGGTGTTTCGCTATGACGGCGCCGATCGCATCGATCCGGCGATCTTTGCCGAGGCGATGCAGGTCAATGCCCAGACCCCGGCCCGCATGGCGCAGCGTTTCCTCAACGGTGCCGCTGCCGGCCGCACGGTGATCAACATGCTCGACATGAAGCTGGCCAATCCCAACCCCGATTTTTTCAGCTACACCATGGCCAAGCACGCACTCTCCGCCACGGTGCGCATGTTGGCGATGGCCCATGCGGAGCATCACGTTTACGGCCTGGCCCCGGGCGCGATGATGCCAAGCTGGGACCAGCAGCCCGACGAGCACCTGTCTTCCGGCCGGATGAACCTGCTGCAACGGCTGACCGACCCCGACGAACTGGCCGATGCCGCCCTGTTCATGGCGCAGGGCATTCTGGCCAGCGGCGAGACACTGTTCATCGATTCGGGGCAATTTCTGCTGTCGCAACCGCGCGATGTGCTTTATCTGGCTCGGGCATGAGCCTGTTCATCCTGCCCGGCCTGATTTGCAACCTGTCGATGTTTTCGGCAACATTGGCCGCCTTCCCCGGCGCCAGTGGTGTCGATGATTTCTACGGTGACTGCACCGATCTGGGCGCCATGGCAGAGCATGCCCTGGCCCGCGCGCCGGAACGTTTCGCGCTGCTGGGTCATTCCATGGGCGGGCGCATCGCGCTGGAAGTTGTGCGCCGCGCGCCTCAGCGCGTCACCGCCCTCATTCTGGCTGACACCGGCGTACATCTCCCCCCACCGGGCGAGCAGGACAAGCGCCATGCCCTGCGCGATATCGGCCGCGAACAGGGCTTTGCCGCGCTGGTCGATGCCTGGCTGCCCCCGATGCTGAGCCCCGCCGCGCGGGAGGATGCGACGCTGGTCGCCGCTCTGCGCGCCATGTGCCTGCGCGCCGGTCAGGCACGCTTTGAAGGGCAGACGCAGGCGCTGCTCACCCGGCCCGAGGTGGAAGGCCTGCTGCCCGCCATCACCGTGCCCACCCTGGCCATCACCGGCGAGTTCGACGCATGGAGCCCCTTGGCCCAGCATGAGCATATCGCGGCGCTGATCCCCGGCGCCACCGCTCTGGAAGTCCCCGGCGCGGGCCATATGCTGCCGGCAGAGGACGCCCCCGCCTTCAACGCTGCCATTGCGCGCCTGCTGGGGTAATTCCTGCCCGGCAATGCTTGCCGACGCCCCCCCACCCTGCTAGTCGCCCGCGCTGATCCTTCCCTCCCAGCGGAGCGCCTGCCTCATGTCTGACATCAAGCGCGTCGTTCTCGCCTATTCCGGCGGCCTCGACACTTCGGTCATCCTCAAGTGGCTGCAAGTCACCTACAATTGCGAGGTGGTGACCTTCACCGCCGATCTGGGCCAGGGTGAAGAGCTTGGGCCGGCCCGCGCCAAGGCCGAGCTGATGGGCGTGAAGCCCGAGCACATCTACATCGACGACCTGCGCGAAGAATTCGTGCGCGATTTCGTCTTCCCGATGATGCGCGCCAATGCCCGCTATGAAGGCGACTATCTGTTGGGCACGTCGATCGCCCGCCCGCTGATCTCCAAGCGCCTTATCGAAATCGCGCGCGAGACCGGCGCGGATGCCGTGGCCCATGGCGCCACCGGCAAGGGCAACGACCAGGTCCGTTTCGAACTTTCCGCCTATGCGCTGGAACCGGGCATCAAGGTCATCGCCCCCTGGCGTGAGTGGGACCTGACCAGCCGCACCGCGCTCATCGCCTGGGCCGAACAGCACCAGATCCCCGTGCCCAAGGACAAGCGCGGCGAAAGCCCCTTCTCCACCGACGCCAACCTGCTGCACACCTCGTCCGAGGGCAAGGTGCTGGAAGATCCGTGGCAGGAAGTGCCGGATTACGTCTATTCGCGCACGGTTAACCCCGAGGATGCGCCCGACGCCCCCGAATATATCGAGATCGAATTCGAGAAGGGCGATGGCGTGGCGCTGAACGGCGAAACGATGAGCCCGGCGACGCTGCTGGCCGCCCTGAACGATCTGGGCCGCAAGCATGGTATCGGGCGGCTCGATCTGGTCGAGAACCGCTTCGTCGGCATGAAATCGCGCGGCATGTACGAAACGCCGGGCGGCGAGATCTATGCCCGCGCGCATCGCGGCATCGAGAGCATCACGCTGGATCGCGGCGCAGCTCACCTCAAGGATGAGCTGATGCCCAAATATGCCGAACTGATCTACAACGGCTTCTGGTTCAGCCCCGAGCGCGAAATGCTGCAGGCTGCCATCGACCAGTCGCAGGCCAAGGTTTCCGGCACCGTGCGCCTGAAGCTATACAAGGGCGGCGCCTATGTCGTGGGCCGCAAATCGCCCCACTCGCTGTATTCGGAGCGCCATGTGACGTTCGAGGATGACGCGGGCGCCTATGACCAGAAGGATGCGGCGGGCTTCATCAAGCTGAACGCGCTGCGTTTGAAGCTGCTGGCGAACCAGAAGTAAGAAAGGGATGGTGCGAGGGGGTTACCCCCTCGCGCTCCCATTTCGTCTCCCGGCGAGGGGTTTGATCTTTCCCGAAGCCGATTGCCCCGCCCTCACCGGCGGGGTTTTCCACTTCAATGGCGTCGCCGGAACTCAACCCATTGCGATCCTGCTGAATGGAAAGTATCATACGGTGTATGCCGCAAGGCTTCGCGTATGGAGCTTCCCCTCCCTTTCGTGTTCGCCCAATATTGCGGGCGATCAGCGAATGGGGGCAAAGGCGCGCTGATAATCCGCTGTACATCCACAAAGCTGAGACGAAACTCTCGTGACGTCTGCCGGCGGCAGTAATCCGCCAAGGGCGCAAACTTGGCCATGTCTCGTCTCCTATGCCTTGATGATGATCTCGATTTGTAAAGGATCGATGCCCAAAGTAAGAGCCAGCCCCTCTTTTGCTTCAGCAATCGTCAAATATTCACTCCCATCCCGTTTCTCCGAGCGCAGAGCCGCTGCTGCCCCCCGCTCTCCCGAACGCACAAAAGAAATCTTTTCAGCCGCCATATCCAGGCCATTCGTCCGCCACCCAGCTTTCAACCAGGCCAATGACTGTGCACGGGGATTATTGGACCACCATGCCTGATACAGCCGAGCGCTGTCAGGCAACGGAAAGCCCAAAACGCCTTCCAGTGTATGAAAAGTCACATCCCACTGACCGACCTCCAAGCCAGCCAGATATTCCGTCAAGCGTTCATATTTGCTCATGCTCACCTCCATCGGCAAGCATGCCTATCATCAAAAAAGAAATGTATGTCAATTTAATTATTTTGACATACATTATTGCGCCAACAACGGCTTCAGATAATGCCCCGTAAAGCTGGCCTTGTTCTTCGCCACCTGTTCGGGCGTGCCTTCGGCCACAATCGTGCCGCCGCGCACGCCGCCTTCCGGCCCCATGTCGATGATCCAGTCCGCCGTCTTGATGACATCGAGATTATGCTCGATCACCACCACGCTGTTGCCCTGATCGACCAGCCGGTGCAGCACCTCCAGCAGCTTGCGCACATCCTCGAAATGCAGGCCCGTGGTTGGCTCATCCAGCACATAGAGCGTCTTGCCCGTGGAACGGCGCGCCAGCTCCTTGGCCAGCTTTACCCGCTGCGCCTCGCCACCTGACAGCGTCGTCGCCTGCTGGCCGACCTTCACATAGCCGAGCCCCACCTCGTTGAGCATATGCATCCGCTCGCGGATCGGCGGCACATTGGCAAAGAAGCTCTCGGCATCCTCGATCGTCATGTCGAGCACATCGGCAATCGAGTGCCCCTTGAACTTCACCTCAAGAGTCTCGCGATTATAGCGCTTTCCGTTGCATTCCTCGCAGGTCACATAGACATCGGGCAGGAAGTGCATCTCGATCTTGATCAGGCCGTCGCCCTGGCAGACCTCGCAGCGCCCGCCCTTGACGTTGAAGCTGAACCGCCCGGCCTTATAGCCACGTGCCTGCGCCTCGGGCAGCCCGGCAAACCAGTCGCGGATCAGCGTGAAGGCGCCGGTATAGGTCGCCGGGTTCGAGCGCGGGGTGCGGCCGATGGGCGACTGGTCGATCTCGATCACCTTGTCGCAGTTTTCCAGCCCCACGATCCGGTCATGCGCGCCGGCGATGATCCGCGCTCCATTGAGCGTGCGCGAAGCGCCAGCCTGCAACGTATCCAGCGTCAGCGTCGACTTGCCCGAGCCTGACACGCCGGTCACGCAGCAGAACGTGCCCAGCGGAAAACGCGCCGTCACACCCTTCAAATTGTTGGCCCGCGCATTCTCCACCACAATGGCCTTGCCATTGCCCTTGCGCCGCTCGGCCGGCACCTCGATCTTGCGCGCTCCGGTCAGATACTGGCCGGTAAGGCTGTTCGGATTGGCCAGAATGTCGGCCAGGGAACCCTCGGCGACCACCTCGCCGCCATGCACACCGGCACCCGGGCCAAGGTCCACGACATAATCGGCAGCGCGGATCGCATCCTCGTCATGCTCGACCACGATCACCGTATTGCCCAGATCGCGCAGCCGCTTGAGCGTCGCCAGCAGCATGTCATTGTCGCGCTGGTGCAACCCGATGCTCGGCTCGTCCAGCACATACAAAACGCCCGACAGCCCACTGCCGATCTGGCTGGCAAGACGGATACGCTGCGATTCACCGCCCGACAGCGTGCCGCTGGTGCGGTCGAGATTGAGGTAATCCAGCCCCACATTGTTCAGAAAACCAAGCCGCTCGTTGATCTCTTTCAGAATGGCCTTGGCGATCTGCTTCTGCTGGTCGGTCAGCTTCTCCTCCAGCGTGGAGAACCACGCCAGCGCATCGGCCACGCTCAGCCGCACACCATCGGCAATGTCGCTGCCAGCCACCTTCACCGCCAAAGCCTCGGGCTTCAAACGCTTGCCCTCACACACCTCGCAAGGCTGGGCCGTCTGATATTTACCCAGTTCCTCGCGCATGAAGGCGCTTTCAGTCTGCAACATGCGGCGGTTCAAATTGCCAATCACCCCCTCGAAGGGCTTGGTCACCGTATAGAGCTTCTTGCCATCCATAAAGGTCAGCGGCACCGGCGTCTTGCCCGTGCCATAGAGAATGACCACCCGCGCCTCCACAGGCAGGTCATGCCATGCGGTTTCCAGCGCAAAACCATAATGTTTGGCCAGCGAGGCGAGCACTTGCATATAATAGGGCGAAGGCGGGTTTGACTTGGCCCAGGGAACCACGGCCCCCGCCTTGATCGACAGCGCCTCATTGGGCACCACCAGTTGCGGGTCGAACAGCAGCTTTTCGCCCAGGCCATCGCAGGCCGGACACGCCCCCTGCGGCGCGTTGAAGGAAAACAGACGCGGCTCGATCGACTCAATCGTGAACCCGCTCACCGGACAGGCGAATTTTTCGGAAAACACGATACGATTGGCCGGAACACCCGCGCCTTTCAGGTTTTTACCCTTGGTCTCGCCTTCGCGCCCCGGCACCACACCATCGGCAAGGTCGATATAGGCCAGCCCATCGGCCAGTTTCAAAGCCTGCTCGAAACTGTCGGCCAGGCGGCTCTGGATGCCATCCTTCACCGCCACGCGGTCGACCACCACCTCGATGTCATGTTTGTATTTCTTGTCGAGCGCGGGCACCTCCTCGATGGCATACATCTCGCCATCGACGCGCAGACGGGTGTAGCCGGCCTTCTGCCACTCGGCGATTTCCTTGCGATATTCGCCCTTGCGACCGCGCACGGCCGGGGCCAGCAGATAGGCGCGCGTCCCCTCGGGCAGGGCCATCACCCGGTCCACCATCTGCGTCACCGTCTGCGCCGCGATCGGCAGACCGGTGGCGGGCGAATAGGGCACGCCGACCCGCGCCCAGAGCAGGCGCATGTAATCGTAAATCTCAGTCACCGTCGCCACGGTCGAACGCGGGTTGCGGCTCGTCGTCTTCTGCTCGATGGAAATCGCGGGGCTCAGCCCGTCGATATGCTCGACATCGGGCTTCTGCATCATCTCCAGAAACTGGCGCGCATAGGCCGAAAGGCTCTCGACATAGCGCCTTTGCCCCTCGGCATAGATCGTATCAAACGCCAGCGACGATTTGCCCGAGCCCGAAAGGCCCGTGATGACGATCAGGCTGTCGCGGGGCAGGGAAATGTCCACGCCCTTGAGGTTATGCTCACGCGCGCCGCGCACGGTAATGTGGGAGAGACTCATGGGCGCCCATGTTCCAGATTTGTTCGACCGTGGCAAGGTCGTTTCTGCCGCCCGGACCTGCCCCTGCGGGCAAGGCATGCGCGGCATCATCGCGCCCGGCCTTCAGACTTTAATCTTTACCAGCGCGATGCGTGCCGGATTGGAACGGTGCGGAATCGGCGGATGCGCAGGCGGGCCGATGGGTTTAGCACCGCGCCTGTCACCCTGAACATATCCATAGACATCCATAAACAAAGGCCCCGGCGCGGATGACACCGCCTTGCGGCGCCACGGCGCCCACTCCCTTCCGGCCCCTGTCGGCCCAGTTGATCGCGGATGCTCCCGTCGGCGACGATTTTCATGCGCGTCTGCCGCGCAGGGCCCTGTCGATCGCCGCGGGCCGGGCCCACGCCCATCGGCGCGAGTTGGGCATGCGCCTTGCGGCCCTGTGCCTCACGGTGATGATCGTGATGGCCAGTTGGCAGGTGCAGGCGGGCCAGCAGACAGGCGGCATCGCCGGCCCATCCGTCCAGACGCCCGATGAGCGCCTTCGCGCCATGCCGTTCGAAACGCCGGGCGACAGCTTTCCCGGCTCGGCCTATTATTATCTGGCGCAAGACCATGCCGGTGACGGGCAGGACACACTGACCCCCGGCACACATGGCGATGGAGAGGCCACCAGCGCCCATACGCCGGGCGGGCTGACCGATGCCGGTCCCTCGGCCCGTGCTCTCATCGCCCGCGGCGGCACCGATTATGCCCGCGCGCTCGATTGCCTGACCGCCGCCGTCTATTATGAAGCCGCCAGCGAGCCCGACGATGGCCAGCGCGCCGTGGCACAGGTGGTGCTTAATCGCCTCGCCCATCCCAGCTTTCCCAAGACTGTCTGTGGCGTTGTCTATCAAGGCTCCGAAAGGGCGACTGGCTGCCAGTTCACCTTCGCCTGCGACGGGGCCATGCTGCGCCCGCGTTCCGCCTATTTCTGGGACCGTGCCCGGCAGGTCGCCCGCGCGGCACTGGCGGGCTATGTCTTTGCGCCGGTGGGGCTGGCCACGCATTATCACACCTTCGCCGTCCATCCCTATTGGGACGGGGCGATGAATTTCATCGGCCAGATCGGCGCGCATCGCTTCTTCCGCTTTCCCGGCGTCGCAGGTGTACCGGCAGCCTTCCATTTCGCGTGGAACGGCGCCGAACCCCTGCCTGGCCCGCATCCCAGACTGGCAACGGCCGCCGTAAGCGGCAGCGATGCAACCGATCCTCTGGCGCTGGAGCGCGCCTATGAAGCCGGCCTGAAACAGGCCGGCGGGCAGGCGGCGATGGTGCAGCCCGTCGCCGTGCTGTCACCCGCCCCCTTGGCCTATGCCGCGCCGGCCTATACCGCCGTTGTGATGAGGCAGGGCGGCGACGGAGCCTATCGCGCCTCGGGCCTTCCCGAGGGCAATACCGTCCACAGCGCCTATCAGGACAGCGGCCGCTGGATCGCCACGCCGCAGTAAGGCACAAACCCGCCCGCTCAACATTTCGATAACCAAGCCGCAACACAAAGGCTTAGCTCCTCGCGTTCTACAAGTGGTGCATCGCCACATACCCAGGGAACAAGGAAGCTCTTATCATGTCGATCCGTTTCGCAGCGGCGGGCAGCGGCGAATGTCTGGCGGTTGCCCGTGTGCTTGCCCGGCGCAGGCTGTCCATCCGCGATGCGGCCAATGATGTCGATGCCTGCATCAGCGACGATGTGTTGCTGGTCAGTTCACTGCGCCATTTCGCGCTTCATGGCCTCGGGGCCGCGCGGGAAGCGGGGCGCCTGGCACAGGAGGCCCGCAACCAGCAGGATCTGGAACGCTACCACCACTGGCTGGCAATCTGCCGCCATCTCGACCGCCGCATGGCCGCCCGTATGGAAGCGGCCTGCCAGCGGGCGGGGCTCTGATCTCGCGGCATCCGCAGGCCAATCTGCCGGGTCGCCACGACAGTGAGTCGGCTGCCGCCTTGCCGGCAGCCGACCGCCCCATGCGAAGGTCGCATGAACGCATACCCTCCACCTCAAAATCCGAGACCCACATTGAGCCATATGGGTTCATCAATGTGGTAAAAACTGGTTTTTCCCTGATTTATTGATATTGCGAATTATTTGCTATCCATCTTTGGTCGCAGACGCATTTCCCGCCTTGCAAAGCTATGCGCACAGGAATAGGGCACCTCCAAATCCAACCAAGGGCCCCCGCGCGCTTGCGGGACTGTGCGGGCCGCCCGGATCATTCCAGCTCTGTCACGACCTCACTCCCGGGGCGATGGCAGGAGCCCCGCAAAAGCGTAGAGGACTGGACGTTCATGGCACGCAAGAAAATTGCCCTCATCGGCGCAGGCAACATCGGTGGTACGCTGGCCCATCTGGCCGCGCAAAAGGAACTGGGCGACATCGTCCTGTTCGACGTTGTTGAGGGCGTGCCTCAGGGCAAGGCGCTCGACCTGTCGCAGTGCGGCCCGGTCGAAGGTTTCGACGCCAAGATCACCGGCACCAACGACTATGCCGACATTGCCGGCGCCGACGTCATCATCGTGACCGCTGGCGTTGCCCGCAAGCCCGGCATGAGCCGCGATGATCTGCTGGGCATCAACCTCAAGGTGATGAAGTCGGTGGGCGAAGGCATTGCCAAGAACGCGCCTGACGCTTTCGTGATCTGCATCACCAACCCGCTCGATGCCATGGTCTGGGCGCTGCGCGAATTCTCAGGGCTTCCCGCCAACAAGGTCGTCGGCATGGCCGGCGTGCTGGATTCGGCCCGCTTCTCGACCTTCCTGGCCTGGGAATTCGGCGTCTCGATCCGCGACGTGAACACCTTCGTGCTGGGCGGCCATGGCGACACCATGGTGCCCGTCGTTCAGTATTCGACCGTCAACGGCATCCCCGTGCCCGATCTCATCAAGATGGGCCTCTCCACCCAGGAGAAGATCGACGCCATCGTGAAGCGCACCCGCGGCGGCGGCGGCGAGATCGTCGGCCTGCTCAAGACCGGCTCGGCCTTCTATGCGCCGGCGGCCAGCGCCATCTCGATGGCCGAGGCCTATCTCTTCGACCAGAAGCGCATCCTGCCCGTCGCGGCCTATGTCGATGGTGCTTACGGCGTTGACGGCCTCTATGTCGGCGTGCCCGCCATGATCGGCGCCGATGGCGTTGAAAAGATTGTCGAAATCGAACTGGACGCGGAAGCCAAGGGCAACCTCCAGGTTTCGGTCGACGCGGTCAAGGAACTGCTGGTGGCCTGCAAGGGCATCGACCCCAGCCTCGCCTGATCCCTCTCTCCATCGGGTGCCTGCCAGCAAGGCGGGCACCCGTTGACAGTCTGCCTCCCTCGCCTACTCGGAGACACCCATGTCGATCCTGATTAACAAGAATACCAAGGTCATTACCCAGGGCATGACCGGCAAAACCGGTACGTTCCACACGCAGCAGGCTCTGGCCTATGGCACGCAGATGGTTGGCGGCGTGACGCCCGGCAAGGGTGGCACCACCCATGACGAAACCGGCCTGCCCATCTGGAACACCGTGGCCGAGGCCAAGGCCGTTTCGGGTGCGACCGCTTCGGTCATCTACGTTCCGCCGCCATTCGCCGCAGACTCGATCCTCGAAGCGATCGACGCCGAGATCGAGCTGATCGTGGCGATCACCGAAGGCATCCCCGTCGCCGACATGGTCCGCGTGAAGCGCGCGCTGTCCGGCTCGAAGTCGCGCCTGATCGGCCCGAACTGCCCCGGCGTGCTGACGCCGAACGAGTGCAAGATCGGCATCATGCCCGGCAACATCTTCAAGAAGGGCTCGGTGGGCGTCGTCTCGCGTTCGGGCACCCTTACCTATGAAGCCGTGTTCCAGACCAGCAACATCGGCCTTGGCCAGACCACGGCCGTGGGCATCGGCGGCGACCCGGTCAACGGCACCAACTTCATCGACGTGCTGGAACTGTTCCTGGCCGACGATGAAACCAAGTCGATCATCATGATCGGCGAGATCGGCGGCAGCGCCGAGGAAGAAGCCGCCCAGTTCCTGAAGGACGAGGCCAAGAAGGGCCGCAAGAAGCCGATGGCCGGCTTCATCGCGGGCCGCACGGCGCCTCCGGGCCGCCGCATGGGCCATGCCGGTGCCATCGTCTCGGGCGGCCAGGGCGGCGCGGAAGACAAGATCGCGGCCATGGAAGCGGCCGGGATCAAGGTCTCGTCCAGCCCCTCGCTGCTGGGCGAAACCCTGGCCGAAGTGCTCAAGGGTTAATGTGTTTGGCCGGGTGTGGTGGCCATGCAAGGTTCACCACACCCGGTGCTTGAACGAATGACATGTCTCGCGCCTGCCCCATCCGGGGGCCCGCGCCGACAGATGACTGCATGATGGAGCGCCGGACCAGACCGGCGGAGGTGATTCCCATGGGTAGTGAAGACCACAATTTTCTCCCCGACATGGCGCAGGAAGGCCCTCAGGCCGGCCCGAGCTGGCAGCGCGGCAACTGGCCTCAGGTCGGCGGCGGCGCCGAGGATGACCTGACCCAGGCGCTGGACCCCACCACGCTGACCGCTGCCATCAAGGCTGCCGTCAAGAAGGGTGGCGCGCCCATCAGCGAAGCGGGCGTGGAAGAAGCCGCCAGCGACGCGCTGCGCGCCGCCATGCTGATCCGCACCTATCGCGTGCGTGGCCATCTGGCCGCCGATCTTGACCCGCTGGGCCTGAACAACCGCAAGCTGCCTGCTGACCTGACGCCCGAATATCACGGCTTTGTCGGCGCAGGCGTGGACAAGAAGGTGTTCCTGGGCGGCGTGCTGGGCCTGCAATGGGCCACCGTACGCGAGATCGTCGAGATCCTGCGTCGCAACTATTGCGGCAAGGTCGGCCTTGAATACATGCACATCGCCGACACTGAGGAGCGCCGCTTCCTGCAGGACCGGATGGAAGGCGCCGACAAGCACATCGATTTCACCCCCGAAGGCAAGAAGGCCATTCTGGGCGCGGTGGTGCGCGGCGAACAGTTCGAAAAGTTCTGCGGCAAGAAGTGGGTCGGCACCAAGCGTTTCGGCCTCGATGGCGGTGAATCGATGATCCCCGCGCTCGAAGCTGTGATCAAGTATGGCGGCCAGCTTGGCGTCAAGGAGATCGTTTACGGCATGGCCCATCGCGGCCGCCTGAACGTTCTCGCCAACGTCATGGCCAAGCCCTACAAGGTGATCTTCCACGAATTCTCGGGCGGCACGGCCAACCCCGAGGACGTGGGGGGCTCGGGTGACGTGAAATATCACCTGGGCACCAGCACCGACCGCGATTTCGACGGTATCAAGGTTCACATGAGCCTGATGCCCAACCCCTCGCATCTCGAAACGGTCGATCCCGTCGTGCTCGGCAAGACGCGCGCCTATCAGGTGCTGCGCGACGACATCGGCACTGATATTGGCGAAGGCGCCCTGCACAAGCAGGTTCTGCCCGTGCTGATCCACGGCGATGCCGCCTTTGCCGGCCAGGGCATCATCTGGGAGTGCTTCGGCCTGTCGGGCGTGAAGGGATACAACACCGGCGGTTGCATCCACTTCATCATCAACAACCAGATCGGCTTCACCACCTCGCCCCAGTTCTCGCGTGGCTCTCCGTACCCTTCGGACGTGGCCAAGGGCGTGCAGGCCCCCATCATCCATGTGAACGGCGACGATCCCGAAGCGGTGACCTTTGCCTGCAAGCTGGGCATGGACTATCGCCAGACCTTCGGCCGCGACATCGTGATCGACATGTGGTGCTATCGCCGCTTCGGCCATAATGAGGGCGACGAGCCCTCCTTCACGCAGCCGCTGATGTATGCGCAGATCCGCAAGCATCCGCCGGTCAGCGAGCTTTACTCCAAGCGTCTGGAAGCTGAAGGCGTGATCGACGCCGGTTTCCTGGGCACGCAGGTCGGCGCCTTCAACGCCCATCTCGAAGAGCATTTCGAGGCTGCGAAGACCTATCAGGCCAACCAGGCTGACTGGTTCAGCGGTCGCTGGTCGGGCCTGAACAAGCCTGCGGACCCTGAAACCGCGCGTCGCAACGTGGCCACCGGCATCGAGGGCAAGCTCTTCGACAGCCTTGGCCGCACGCTGACGACCGTGCCCGAGGGCCTCACCATCCACAAGACGCTGGGCCGCGTGCTGGATGCCAAGCGCGAGATGTTCACCAAGGGCGAAGGCTTCGACTGGGCAACGGGCGAGGCTCTGGCTTTCGGCAGCCTGGTGTCAGAGGGCTATTCGGTGCGTCTGTCGGGTCAGGATTCGGGCCGCGGCACCTTCTCGCACCGCCATGCGGTGTGGGTGGACCAGAACGACGAGCACAAATATGTGCCCCTCTCCACCGTGCCTCATGGCCGGTTCGAGGTGCATGATTCGACGCTCTCGGAATATGGCGTGCTGGGCTTCGAATATGGCTATGCCAGCGCCGACCCCAAGACGCTGGTGCTGTGGGAAGCGCAGTTCGGCGATTTCGCCAATGGCGCGCAGATCATCATCGACCAGTATGTCGCGTCGTCGGAGAGCAAGTGGCTGCGCGCCAACGGCCTGGTGATGCTGCTGCCCCATGGCTATGAAGGCCAGGGTCCCGAGCACAGCTCGGCCCGTCTGGAGCGTTACCTCCAGCTTTGTGCCGAGGACAACATGCAGGTGTGCAACATCACCACGCCGGCCAACTACTTTCACGTGTTGCGCCGTCAGATGCATCGCCAGTTCCGCAAGCCGCTCATCATCATGAGCCCCAAGAGCCTGCTGCGCCACCCCATGGCCAAGTCGCAGGCGCATGAGTTCCAGGATGGCCACTTCCAGCGCATCCTCTCGGACCCCAGCGCCCCGGCGGACAAGGACACCAAGCGGGTGATCCTGTGCACCGGCAAGGTGGCCTTCGATCTCATCGAGTCGCGCGACAAGAACGAGATCACCGACACGCAGATCATCCGCATCGAGCAGATCTATCCCTTCCCCGGTGAGCCTCTGGCAACCCGTCTGGCGCGGATGGAAAATCTCGAAGAGGTGATCTGGTGCCAGGAAGAGCCGCGCAACAACGGTTCGTGGTTCTTCGTCGAGCCACTGATCGAGGAGGCGTTGACCAAGGCCAAGGCCACGGTCAAGCGTGCCCGCTATGCTGGCCGCGCGGCCTCGGCCTCGCCCGCCACGGGTTCGGCCAAGCGCCACACGCTCGAACAGGGCGCGCTGGTTGCCGATGCGCTGGGTCTGTCGGTGCGCGGTGAAATCCGTCGCCAGCAGAACGCCTGATCGCAAGCTGAGCTTACCCCTGTTTCCCGTCTGAAAGATCGGAAGACCATCATGTCCACGGAAGTCAAAGTCCCTACCCTCGGCGAATCGGTGAGCGAAGCCACCATCGGTCAGTGGCTCAAGAAGCCCGGCGAGGCCGTCGCCCTTGACGAGCCCATCGCCAGCCTGGAGACCGACAAGGTCGCCATCGACGTGCCCGCCCCCGTGGCGGGCGTGCTGGGTGCCCAGCTCTTCCCCGAAGGCGCCACGGTGACGGTCAGCGCAGTGATCGCGACCATCGAGGCAGCCGGTGCCGCCGGCGTGGCCCCGGCGCCTGCCGCTGCCCCTGCTGCGGCCCCGGCCCCTGCTGCTGCCCCGGTCACCCCGGTGGCACCGGCCGCCGCCGCCCCTGCTGAAAGCAGCGATCCTGCCGTGCTGAGCCCCGCCGTGCGCCGCGCGGTGCTGGAATATGGCATCGACCCGGCGACCATCAAGGGCACCGGCAAGGACGGTCGCATCACCAAGGAAGACGTGGTTGCCGCCGCCCAGGCCAAGCCTGTGGCCGCCGCTCCCGCCGTCTCGGCCCCGGTTGCCCCCGCTGGCGAGCGCCGCGAAGAGCGCGTCAAGATGACCCGCCTGCGCCAGACGATCGCCAAGCGTCTGAAGAGCGCGCAGGACACCGCTGCCCTGCTCACCACCTTCAACGATGTCGACATGTCGGCGGTGATGGACGCGCGCAACCGCTTCAAGGACAGCTTCGAGAAGAAGCACGGCGTGAAGCTGGGCTTCATGTCCTTCTTCGCCAAGGCCGCCTGCCTGGCGCTCAAGGACATTCCCGCCGTCAACGCCCAGATCCAGGGCGATGAGATCGTCTATTTCGATTACGTCGATCTCTCGGTCGCCGTCTCGGCCCCCAATGGCCTGGTCGTCCCCGTCGTGCGCGACGTTGACAAGATGTCCTTCGCCGGCATCGAGAAGGCCATTGCCGGCTATGGCAAGAAGGCCAAGGACGGTGCTCTCACCATGGCCGACATGGCCGGCGGCACCTTCACCATCTCGAACGGCGGCGTGTTCGGCGGCCTGATGTCGACCCCGATCATCAACCCGCCCCAGTCGGCGGTTCTGGGCCTGCACCGCATCGAGGATCGCCCGGTCGTCCGCAACGGACAGATCGTGATCCGCCCGATGATGTACATCGCCCTGTCCTATGACCACCGCATCATCGATGGCCGCGAGGCGGTGACCGCGCTCAAGACCATCAAGGAAGCGATCGAAGACCCCACCCGTCTGCTGATCGACCTTTGAGCGCTGGAGGACTGAGACAATGGCTGATTATCAATACGACGTCCTCGTCATCGGCGCGGGCCCCGGCGGTTATGTTGCCGCCATTCGCGCCGCGCAACTGGGCCTGAAAACGGCCTGCGCGGAAGGCCGGGCAACGCTGGGCGGCACCTGCCTCAACGTGGGCTGCATTCCCTCCAAGGCCCTGCTGCATGGTTCTGAACTGTTCGAGGAAGTGGCGCATGGCGCCGCTGCCAAGTTCGGCGTGAAGACCACCGGCGTGGAAATCGACCTGCCCGTCCTGATGGGCGAGAAGGCGACCGCCGTGAAGGAACTGACCGGCGGCATCGAGTTCCTCTTCAAGAAGAACAAGATCGACTGGCTCAAGGGCTATGCGCAGTTCAAGGACGCCCACACCGTCGAGGTGGCCGGCACGACCTACACCGCCAAGCATATCGTCATCGCCACGGGTTCGAGCGTCATGCCGCTGCCCAACGTTGAGGTCGACAATGACGCGGGCGTCATCGTCGATTCGACCGGCGCTCTCGCGCTGGACCGCATCCCCGAGCATCTCGTCGTCATCGGCGGCGGCGTGATCGGTCTGGAACTGGGCTCGGTGTGGCGCCGCCTCGGTGCCAAGGTCACGGTGGTCGAATTCCTCGACCAGCTGTTCCCCGGTATGGACGGCGACGTGCGCAAGGAAGCAGCCAAGATCTTCAAGAAGCAGGGCTTTGAGCTGAAGCTTTCGACCAAGGTCACCGGCGCGCAGATCGAGGGCAAGACCGTCACGCTCGACATTGAGCCTGCCGCTGGCGGCGCCGCTGAAAAGCTGGTCGCCGACACGGTGCTGGTGGCCATTGGCCGCCGCGCCAACACGGCTGGTCTGAGTCTGGAGAACATCGGTCTGGAGCTGAACGCGCGCGGCCAGATCGAAACCGACCACGACTTCCGCACCAAGGTGGACGGCGTCTGGGCGATCGGCGACGTGATCCCCGGCCCGATGCTGGCGCACAAGGCCGAGGACGAGGGCATTGCCGTGGCCGAAAACATCGCCGGGCTGACGGGCATCGTGAACCATGACGTGATCCCCGGCGTGGTCTACACCACTCCCGAATTCGCGGGCGTGGGCCTGACCGAGGAAGCCGCCAAGGCTGCCGGTCACACCGTCAAGGTTGGCAAGTTCCCCATGCTGGCCAACAGCCGCGCCAAGACCAACCGCGAGCCCGATGGTTTCGTCAAGATCATCGCGGATGCTACCACCGACCGCGTGCTGGGCGTGTGGTGCATTGCCACGGTCGCCGGCACGATGATCGCGCAGGCCGCGCAGGCCATGGAATTCGGCGCCACGTCCGAAGACATTGCCTACACCTGCCACGCTCACCCGACCCATTCGGAAGCGATCAAGGAAGCCGCGATGGCCGTGAAGGGAAAACCGATCCACATCTGATCGGCCCTGTCATCGCTAAAGCAACAGGAGGCGCGGGTTCCCTAGGGAGCCCGCGCCTCTCCTTTTGCGATCTTGTCGGCGTCCGAGCCCGGCGGCGCCTCGGGGATTTTCGACAGGTCAATGTAATAGACCGGCGGCGGGGCATAGCCGCCGCGGACGCGGGCACAGCCCGCGCCGCAGGGCATGCCGCCATACATGTCGGGCGGGGTCAGCCCTCCGCGCGCGCCACCAATGTCATGCGGGTCATCGCTGCTGGCCGGCACGCGATAGCGCTGGCTGGTATCGGGCGCGCAAACCACGATCGCCTTGTTGAGCGGATCGGGCGCGGGGCAATCGGCCCGCAACGCGCGGGGTTTCACCAACTGGCGTTCCTCGTCAATCAGGGCCTGAGCGCGCTGTGCCGCCGTCAAGGGGCGGGCTTCGCCCTCACTGTCCTGCGCGGCCGACGGTTCCGCGCCCACCACCATCATCACCAGGAACAGGCTTGAGATCCGTTTCACTGGCTTCCTCTGCCCGTCGATTGTGGCGAAATGCTGACAGAGCCCCGCCGCAGGGCCTTGTTAACCCTGTTCTTCTATGGTGGCCAGCCATGGTTGTCCACGTTCCGCCGATCTTCTACGCCACCTTGCCCAGCCTGCTCATGGCGGGCGTGCTGGTGGTGTTTGAAACGCTGCGCGGCGGCCCCGCGCGCGATGGCTGGCGCAATCTGCAGATCTGGGCGGTGGAGATTGCCGCCTCGCTGGCTTTTTTGCCCTGTCTGCCCGGCTGGGCCGGGCCAGGTCTGATTGACACGGCAAGGCTTCCGGTCTGGCAAGGCTTTCTCATCTTCCTCGTCGTGCGCGATGGCTGCGAATGTCTCTTTCATTATGCCCAGCATCGCATTCCCTTTCTTTGGGCCATGCATTCGCTGCACCATTCCGATCCGAACATGGGCACACTCACCACCTCGCGCCATTTCTGGGCCGATCCGCTCCTCAAGCAGATGACCATCTGGGCGGCATCCCTGATCATCGTGAGCCCGACGCCCACCGTCTTCCTGCTCTATGGCCTGGCATCCTTGTGGAATTTCCTCACCCACGCCCATCTGCCCATCGACTTCGGGCGTTTTTCCTGGCTGCTCAATTGCCCCGCCTATCACCGGCGGCACCATTCGATCCTGCGCGAACATTATGACCAGAACTTTGCCGCGATCCTGCCGATCTTTGATGTGATGCTGGGCACCTATCGCCGCCCCGATGGCTATCCTCAAACCGGACTGGAACGCGCGCCTTGCTCTTTGGGCGAGGTGCTGATCTGGCCCCTCATCTGGGACAAGCCCCGGCGGGCAGCGATCGCCCCCGCCGAGGCCCTGCCCTCAAATCCCCACCTGCAACCCTGACCAGGCGGCCAGAAAGGCCAGTTCGTCGGCACTCTCGGCAATCGCCTTGTCGGTCGGCTTGCCCGCGCCATGGCCGGCGCGCGTTTCGATACGGATGAGATGCGGGCGCGACCCGATGTTGGCGGCCTGCAAGGCGGCGGTGTATTTGAAGCTGTGCCCGGGCACCACGCGGTCGTCCGTATCGGCGGTGGTGACCAGAATGGCGGGATAGTCCACGCCGCTGCGGATGTTGTGATAAGGCGAGTAGCTGCGCAGGATGCGGAAATCGGCCTCCTTCTCGGGATAGCCGTAATCATCGACCCAATAGCGCCCGGCGGTGAACTGGTCGAAGCGCAGCATGTCCATTACACCCACGGCAGGGTTGGCCGCAGCGAAGAGATCCGGGCGCTGGTTCGTCACCGCGCCGACCAGCAGGCCCCCGTTCGATCCCCCCTGAATGGCCAGACCATGACGCGGCGTGATGCCTTCGCGGATGAGATATTCGCCCGCCGCGATGAAATCGTCAAAGACGTTCTGCTTGTTGGCAAGCCGCCCGGCATCATGCCAGGCCGCGCCATATTCGCCGCCACCGCGCAGATTGGCCAGCGCAAAGGCGCCCCCTGCCCGCAGCCACGCCATGCGCGATGCGGAAAAGCCGGGCGTCAGCGCAATGTCAAAGCCGCCATAGCCATAGAGCAGCGTCGGCACCGCATTGCCCGCCCGCGCCACCGCCTTGGCCCGCACGATGAACATGGGAATCTTCGTCCCATCCTTCGAAGGATAGAAGCGCTGCTCGATCACATAGTCCGACGGCGTAAAGCTGAGGCGCGGCTCGGCAAAAGCTTCGCTTCGCCCGCTCTTCATGTCGAGGCGGTAGATCGTCGCGGGCTGGTTGAAGCTGGAATAGGCGTAGAAGGTCTCATTGTCGCCGGGGCGCCCACGGAAACCATTGGCGGTGCCGATGCCGCTCAGCCCCAGCACCTTGGCCTGCTTGCCGTCGAGGTCGTAGATGATCGCGCGTGTCGCGGCATCCTTGAGCATGGCCACCACCAGCTTGTGCCCCACGATGCTGGCCTGCTGCAGCGTCGCCTCACTCTGTGGCAGCACCTCGTGCCACTCCACCGCGGGCGCTGCCAGATCGACCGAGACGATACGATAGCGCGGTGCCTGAGCATTGGTGAGGAACCAGACCCGGGTGCCGATGCTGTCGATCACGCTCCAGGCATGATCGAAGCCGCTGACCAACGCGCGCTCCTTCCAGCCATCATGCGCGCGGCGCGACAGGTCGATCACATGGATCTGATAGCGCGCATCGGTACCGATGGCGGTGGTGATGACGGCGTAGCGCCCGTCCGAGGTCACCTGCGCGCTGTGGTTCCAGTCAGGATGTTCAGGCGTCTTATAGACCATCTCATCGGCGCTCTGCGGCGTGCCGGGGCGGTGGAAATAAAGGGTGTGATTGTAGTTGAGCGCGGTGAAATCGCTGCCTTTGGGCGGCTCGGGAAAGCGTGAATAGAGGAAGCCCTCCTTGCCGACCCAGGCGATGGTCGATTCCTTCACCCAATGCAGTTCGTCCGGCAACAACGCGCCGGTATCGACATCCAGAACGCGAATGCTGCGCCAGTCACTGCCGCCGTCCTGAATGCTGTAGGCAAGATAATGCCCGTCATGCGACGGCACCCAATCGTCCAGCGCGGTGGCGCCGTCCTTGGCCCAGCCATTCGGGTCCAGCAGCAATCGCGGCGTGCCGTGCAATCCGTCGCGCACGAAGAGTTGGGCCTGATTTTGCAGCCCCGAATTGCGGCGATAGAAATAGCGCCCGCCTTCCTTGCGCGGGAGGCTGAAACGTTCAAAATCCGTCAATTCGCGGATCTCGCGCTCAAACCAGCTGCGGCCGGACAACTGGGCCAGATAGGCCTGGGTAACAGCATTCTCCCGCTCGACCCAATCGGCGACCTCGGCATCGGAGCGGACATTGTTTTCCAGCCAGCGGTAAGGGTCGGCAATCTTCTCGCCAAACTTCTCTTCCACCAGATCGCCGCGCCGCGTGACGGGATAGGCAGGTGCCTCGGGCCCATTTGGCACGCCACTTTGCGCCATCACCTGCGTCTCCGTCAAAAGCCAAGCCATCGGGACCATCAGCCCGGCACGAAACATGAAATCACGACGCAGCAATGTCACACCCTCATCTTTTATCGTAAGCGCGACACTAACAGCCTTGTCAGCAGGCGCAACGCAGCAATCCGTTTGTCAACAGAGCCTTATAGCGCGCGCAGAAAAACGGCCCCGGGATCGCTCCCGAGGCCGCTTGTCTTGTTCAGCGCGATGGAAGCCGCGAAAGGCTCAGGCCTCCTCGCCCTCTTCCACCTGCACCGGACCCGAGTCCTGGCCCTTGGCGGCCACGTCGCGGTCGACCAGTTCGATGATCGCAATGGGGGCAGCGTCCGAAGCGCGGATACCAGCCTTCACGATGCGGGTGTAGCCACCCGAACGTCCCGAATAACGCTCGGCCAGAACGTCGAACAGCTTCGCGAGCTGCGCGTCGTCCTGCAGGCGGGCGTGAGCCAGACGGCGGTTCGACAGGCCGCCACGCTTGGCCAGCGTGATCAGCTTTTCGATGTAGGGACGCAGTTCCTTGGCCTTGGGCACCGTGGTGGTGATCTGCTCATGCTTGATGAGCGAGGCCGACAGGTTGCGCAGCAGCGCGGCGCGATGCTGGCTGGTGCGCTGCAGCTTACGCTGACCGTATTTATGACGCATGGTTCTTTCCTTCCGTTCGTAGGGGGGCCGTGCAAGGTACCCCGATCCCGGTGGCGCTTAACGGTGGCCACCTTTCACCGCTCGAAAGAAGGCGCCCCGCAGGGCGCCCTCTGATCTTAACCGAGCAGCTCTTGTTCGAGCTTCTTGGCCATTTCCTCAATGTTCTCAGGCGGCCAGCCCGGGATGTCCATCCCGAGACGCAGCCCCATGGAGGAGAGCACTTCCTTGATCTCGTTGAGCGACTTGCGGCCGAAGTTCGGCGTGCGCAGCATCTCGGCCTCGGTCTTCTGGACCAGATCGCCGATGTAGATGATGTTGTCGTTCTTGAGGCAGTTGGCGCTGCGCACCGACAGTTCCAGCTCGTCGACCTTCTTGAGAAGGTAACGGTTGAGCTGGTTGGTGTCGCCCTCTTCGGGAGCAGCGCTGGCAGCGCCGCCCATGCCGGCCATCGACGGAGCGCCGATGGGAGCGACATCCTCGAAGTGGACAAACAGCGCGAGTTGGTCCTGCAGGATGCGGGCAGCATAAGCCACCGCGTCCTCAGGCGTCACCGTACCGTCGGTTTCCACCGTCAGGTTCAGCTTGTCATAGTCAAGCTCCTGACCGATGCGGGCATTGTCGACCTTGTAGCTCACCTGACGCACCGGCGAATAGAGCGAGTCGACCGGGATGAGACCGATCGGCGCGTCCACAGGACGGTTCTGGACAGCCGGAACGTAACCCTTGCCGGTGTCGGCGGTCAGTTCCATGTTCAGCGTGGCACCATCGTCGAGATGGCAGATCACGAGGTCCTTGTTCATGACCTCGATGTCACCGGTAACGGCGATGTCGCCGGCCTTCACCTCAGCCGGGCCGGTGGCCGACAGTTGGAGGCGCTTGGGGCCCTCGCCCTGCATGCGCAGCGCGATCTGCTTCACGTTCAGCACGATGTCCGTCACGTCCTCACGGACGCCAGCAAGGCTGGAGAACTCATGCAGGACATTCTCGATCTTGATCGAGGTGATCGCCGCGCCCTGCAGCGAGGAGAGCAGCACCCGGCGCAGGGCGTTGCCCAGCGTCAGGCCGAAACCACGCTCCAGCGGCTCCGCGACGAAGGTCGCGCGGCGCTTCCCATCGGCACCCGGCTTGATTTCGAGTGCGTTGGGCTTCTTCAGTTCCTGCCAGTTCTTGATGTTGACAGTCATGGACTTCCCCTGGATGATTCTGGCTGGACAAGCCGCATATCACTGCAGTGACACGCGGCCAGACCGGAAACTGCGGGCGGCGTGCACACCACCCACAGGCAGCATCGTCAGACGCGACGACGCTTGGAGGGGCGCACACCGTTGTGCGGGATCGGGGTCACATCACGAATCGAGGTGATGGTGAAACCGACCGCCTGAAGAGCGCGCAGAGCGCTCTCGCGGCCCGAACCAGGGCCCTTCACTTCGACTTCCAGCGTGCGCACGCCGTGTTCGGCGGCCTTCTTGCCGGCGTCGTCAGCAGCGACCTGGGCAGCATAAGGGGTCGACTTGCGCGAGCCCTTGAAGCCCATCATGCCGGCCGAAGACCAGCTGATGGCGTTGCCCTGGGCATCCGTGATGGTGACCATGGTGTTGTTGAAGCTGGCATTGACGTGGGCAATACCGCTGGTGATGTTCTTGCGCTCCCGCTTACGAAGGCGCTGGGGTTCACGTGCCATTGGATAAAATCCTGTATTCTGATCAAAAAGAGAGTGAGAGCCGGCCTAGCGGCTTACTTCTTCTTGCCAGCGATGGGCTTGGCCTTGCCCTTGCGGGTGCGGGCGTTGGTGTGCGTGCGCTGGCCGCGGACCGGCAGGCCCTTACGGTGACGCAGGCCGCGATAGCAGGCCAGGTCCATCAGACGCTTAATGTTCATCGCGGTCTCGCGACGCAGGTCGCCTTCCACGGTGTGCTCGGCGTCGATCGCCTCGCGGATGTGCAGGACTTCCTGGTCGGACAGGTCCTGAACGCGGCGGGCATGATCGATGCCCAGCTTGTCAGCGATCTGCTTGGCCTTGAACGCACCAATGCCATGAATGTAGGTGAGCGCGATGATCACGCGCTTGTTGGTGGGGATATTGACCCCGGCAATACGAGCCACTTACTTCTCCATGCTCCACAGGGGCCCGGCGGCACATCCGGCGATCCGCAAACGGATTGGCCAAAGCGGCAACCACGCCCCCATCTCAACGCTTTTCGACACATGACAGGCCAGAACAGCCCAAACAGAAACAGCCCGACCAGTGTTCACGCAAGCGACAAGCTCGCGGCGATTCACTCATCGGACCAACCGTTTTTGTCATGTGAAGGGCGCGCCTAGACCGATTCGGACGGCATGTCAACGCCAAGTGACACCAGCCACATCGCTTCGCGCGGAGCCCGCGCGCCGACACGGAAAAACCCTGGGATCGATAATCAAAGGCCGACACGGGCAAAACCGCATCGGCTGTTTGACATCACGGCCATGGCATGCACGGGGACACAGCCCCCCCCTGCCCTTTATCCCTTGATGATCGCGGCGATCTTTCCGGTCACATCATCCATGGGCGCCATGCCGTCGATCTGCTTCACCAAATCGCGCGCTTCATAAAGCGGCAGGATCGGCGCGGTCTTGGCGCGATATTCGGCCATGCGGGTCCGCACGGTCGCCTCGTTGTCGTCGGGTCGACGCTTGAACTCGGTCCCGCCGCACTTGTCGCAAACGCCGGCAACCTTGGGCTGCTCGAACGTGTCGTGATAACCCTTGCCGCAGGTGGCGCAGGTATAGCGGCCGGTGATGCGCTCAACCAGCGCATCCTCGTCGACGCCCAGCTCGATCACATGGTCGAGCTGACGGCCACGAGCGGCCAGAATGCCATCCAGCGATTCAGCCTGAGCCGCCGTGCGCGGATAGCCATCGAAAATGGCGCCGACCGAAGGCCCCATGGCATCCAGCTCTTCGCCGATCAGCGCCGAGACGATCTCGTCCGAAACCAGTTCGCCGCGCTCCATCACGGCCTTGGCCTGAAGGCCAACAGCGGTCTGCGCCTTCACGGCGGCACGCAGCATGTCACCGGTGGAAAGCTGGCGCATGCCGAAACGCTCCACCAGACGCTGGGCCTGGGTTCCCTTGCCCGCCCCCGGCGGCCCAAGCAGGATGATATTCACGTTAACTTCCCCCTCCAAGAACCCGGAAGAACGGTACGCCCTTTAGCGCATCCGCCCCTTCAGCTTGGCCTTCTTGATCAGATCGCCATACTGGTGCGCCAGCAGGTGCGACTGGATCTGCGTGATCGTGTCCACCGTGACGTTCACCACGATAAGCAGGCTGGTCCCGCCGGCCACCACGAGACGCAGGCCGGTCTGCTCCATGAAGAACTCGGGCACAACACAGACTATAGTAATATAGGCAGCACCCAGAACCGTGATTCGCGTCAGCACGTAATCAAGGTAGTTCGACGTGTTTTTGCCAGGACGAATGCCGGGGATGAACCCGCCATTGCGCTTGAGGTTATCCGCCGTCTCCTCGGGGTTGAAGACAACCGCCGTATAGAAGAAGCAGAAGAACACGATGCCGGCAGCGTAAAGCAGCATGTAAAGCGGCTTGCCATGGCCCAGATACTGGTTGAGCGCGACGATCACCGACCCCAGCTTGCTGTCGGGCGACACCGACTTGCCGGCGAACTGCGTGATGGTCAGCGGCAGCAGCAGCAGCGAGCTGGCGAAGATCGGAGGGATCACGCCCGCCGTGTTGATCTTGAGCGGCAGATGGCTACGGTCGGCCTGCATCATGCCATTCTGGGTCGGACGCTTGGGATACTGGATCAGCAATCGGCGCGTCGCGCGCTCCATGAAGCTGATGAACAGGATCATGCCGACAACCAGAGCGATCATGGCGACGATAACGATCGGGCTCACCGAACCCGAAGCGCCGCCCTCGAAGAGCTGGCTGAAGAACTGCGGCATCTGGGCGACGATACCCGCCATGATGATCAGCGATGTGCCATTGCCAATCCCGCGCGAGGTGATCTGCTCACCCAGCCACAGCAGGAACATCGTGCCGCCAATCAGGCTGATAACCGCCGAAATGCGGAACATCATGCTGGGCAGCACCACCGCCTGAAGGCCGCTCGATGCGCCATAGGCCTCAAGCCCGGTGGCGACGAAATAACCCTGAATGGCCGTCAGCAGCACCGCACCATAGCGCGTGTACTGGTTCATCTTCTTGCGGCCGCTCTCACCTTCCTTCTTCAGGGAAGCAAGCGCGGGATGCAGCGAAGCGCCAAGCTGAACCACGATTGAGGCGGTGATGTAAGGCATCACGCCCAACGCGATCAGGCTCATGCGTTGGAGCGAACCACCCGAGAAGGTGTTGAAAATGTCGAGAATCCCGCCCTGCGTGCGCGAATAGAGCTTTTCGAGGATCAACGGATTGACACCCGGCAGCGGCACAAAGCTGAGGAAGCGGAAAACGATCAGGGCACCGACCGTGAACCAAATGCGGTTCTTCAGTTCGGTCGCCTTGGAGAAATTGGCGAGGCTGAGATTGCTCGCCACATTGTCGGCGCGTGAAGCCATGGATCGGTCAAACCTTGGTATGGAGCCGCGCGCGCGGCAGTTGCGCTCTCACGGTGTGGAGAGGCCCATATAGGATACGGGCGGGGTCACAGGAACCCCACCCGCATCTTTCATTCAAATTATTCCGCAGCCTTGGGCGCGGGCACTTCCACCGAGCCGCCAGCGGTCTCGACCACGGTGCGGGCGCCCTTCGAGACGCCGGTCACCTTGAAGTTGACCTTGGCCGAGAAGCCACCCTTGGCCAGCAGGCGCACGCCATCCTTGCCACCACGGGCCAGACCAGCGGCCTTCAGGGCGGCGTGATCAACAACAGCCGAGATGTCCAGCTTGCCGGCGTCGATCGCCTTCTGGATCATGCCCAGGTTCACCTCGGCATAGTCCTTGGCGAAGATGTTGTTGAAGCCGCGCTTCGGCAGGCGCATGTGGAGCGGCATCTGGCCACCCTCGAAGCCGTTGATCGACACGCCCGAACGCGCCTTGGCACCCTTCTGGCCACGGCCAGCGGTCTTGCCCTTGCCCGAACCGATGCCGCGACCCACGCGGATACGGCGGTGGCGGGCGCCTTCATTGTCACGGAGGTCGTTCAGTTTAATCGTCATGATGCACTCGCTTTCGCTTTTGTCGCGCTGAATGGAAGCGGCGCCCTTAGGCGATGAGGGAGGACTTGTCACCCTTTTTCTAATGGATCGTCCCCAGTCTCCTTCTCGCCCTGATTGCCCTCGTCGGCATGGCCGATATCCTTGCGGATCGCCACGATTTCGATGGCGCGTGCCTTGGCCGGATCGAAAACGGCAAGCCCGGCATCAAACGCCGACATGGCGCTCCCGCCCAGCCCTCGCCTGGGCCCGCGACGCTTCGTATGAATGACGGACCAGAGCACCACCGCGAAAACCGGCGCTGTGATGACAATCGCGACAAGCCACTCCATCCCCATCCCTTTCATCCCCGCGCAAAGCAAAAAGGCCCCGGCATGATGCCGAGGCCCCTCTGTTTGGTCCACACAGGAAACCGGATCAGTCGATCACGGCAACCATATGCGGCAGCTTGGCAATGGCGCCACGCACTTCAGCCGTATCTTCCAGCTCAACCACGCGGTTCATCTTGCCAAGGCCCAGACCGACCAGAATCTTCTTCTGGGCTTCGGGGCGGCGGATCGGCGAACCGATCTGCTTGATCTTGATCTTCGCCATTGCGCTTACTCCGTAATCGCAGCGGCAGCAGCCTCAAGCTGTGCCTCGGTGTGGTGATGACCGTCGCGGTTCAGCAGGTCGGTGACCTTCTTGCCACGGCGCTGCGCCACCGACTTGGGCGAGGTCTGCTCACCCAGGGCGGCAAACGTCGCGCGGATCATGTTGTAGGGGTTCGAGGTGCCGACCGACTTGGTCACCACGTCATGAACGCCCAGGCTCTCGAAGACAGCGCGCATCGGGCCGCCCGCGATGATGCCCGTACCGGCCGGGGCCGAACGCACATTCACCTTGCCGGCGCCGAAGTGGCCCTTGCCGTCGTGATGGAGGGTACGACCTTCCTTCAGCGCGACGCGGATCATCTTCTTCTTCGCCGAAGCAGTGGCCTTGGTGATGGCTTCAGGCACTTCGCGCGCCTTGCCATGGCCGAAGCCCACGCGGCCCTTGCCGTCACCCACGACGACCAGAGCGGCAAAACCGAAGCGCTTACCGCCCTTGACGGTCTTCGAGACGCGGTTGATGTGAACCAGCTTCTCGATCAGCTCTTCGCCCTGCTCTTCCTCGGGCTTGCCGCGACGGTCGTCGCGACGGCCGCGACCGCGGCCTTCACCCCGCTCGCCACGTTCACCACCGCGACCACGGCCACGGCGGCCTTCGCGCTCACCACCCTCGGGGGCAGCTGCCGAGACGGTCTCGACTTCCTGGTTGGTTTCGTCAGCCATGATCAGAACTCCAGCCCGTTTTCACGAGCGGCATCGGCCAGCGCCTTGACGCGGCCATGGAACAGGAAACCACCGCGGTCGAACACGACAGTGGTCACGCCGGCAGCCTTGGCGGCTTCCGCCAATTCCTTGCCAACCACAGCAGCGGCGGCAACGTTGGCGCCAATGTCCTTGGAACCCTTCTTGAGCGAAGAGGCCGAGGCCAGCGTGCGACCAGCGAGATCGTCGATGATCTGGGCGTAGATGTGACGGCCGGTGCGGTGCACCGACAGACGAGGACGGCCGCCAGCGCGAGCCTTGAGCGCGGTACGAACGCGGCGACGGCGGCGTTCGAAAAGTGACAGCTTGGCCATTACTTCTTCTTCCCTTCCTTGCGGAAGATGAACTCGCCAGCGTACTTGATACCCTTGCCCTTGTAGGGTTCGGGCTTGCGCCAACGGCGGATCTCCGCGGCCACCTGGCCAACCTTCTGCTTGTCGATGCCCGAGATCTGGACCGTGGTGTTATCCGGGGTCTTGATCTCGATGCCTTCGGGCACATCAAAGTTGACGTCGTGGCTGTAGCCGAGCTGGAGCTTCAGCACCTTGCCCTGAGCGGTGGCACGATAGCCGACGCCGGTGATGAGCAGGGTCTTGGTGTAACCTTCGGTCACGCCCGTGATCAGGTTCGACACCAGGGTGCGCTGCAGACCCCAGAACGCGCGAGCGCGCTTGGTGTCGTTAGCAGGCTTTACCGAGATGCTGCCCTCTTCAAGGGTGTAGCTGATCTCGTCAACCAGACCGAGCGTGAGCGTGCCCTTGGCACCCTTCACGGTGAGCACACCATCATTGATGGTGGCGGTGACGCCGGCCGGAATAACAACCGGCTTCTTGCCGATGCGGCTCATCAGAACACCTCCGCCAGCACTTCGCCACCGACGTTGGCAGCGCGCGCTTCGGCATCCGAAAGCACGCCACGCGGCGTCGAGACGATGGTGATGCCAAGGCCGTTGCGCACCACGGGAAGCTCCTTGCTGCCCGAGTACACCCGGCGACCGGGCTTGGAGACGCGAGCCACATGCTTGATGGCAGGCTCGCCTTCGAAGTACTTCAGCTCGATGCGCAGCTGCGGGTGGAGGCCGGTGGCATCCTCCGTATAGCCGCGGATGTAGCCTTCACGCTGCAGCACTTCGAGAACGCGAGCGCGCAGCTTGGACGCGGGCGACAGGACGGAGTCCTTCTTCGCCTGCTGTCCGTTGCGGATGCGGGTGAGCATATCACCCAGGGGATCGGTCAAAGCCATCGAAGTATCCTTACCAGCTCGACTTCGTAACGCCCGGGATCAGGCCCTTGTTGGCCAGATCGCGCAGCTCGATACGGCACAGGCCGAACTTGCGATAATAGGCGCGCGGACGCCCGGTGGTGGCGCAGCGATTGCGCACGCGGGTCGGGTTCCCGTTGCGGGGAATCTCGGCCAGCTTCAGACGGGCGATCAGACGCTCGGTCTCGTCAACCGACTGATCGTCGGCAACGGCCTTGAGCTTCGCATACTTCGCAGCATACTTCTTGACGAGGGCCTTGCGCTTCTCGTTCTTGTTGATCGAACTCAGTTTCGCCATGGACTTAAGCTCTCTTTCTTAAACCTTCAGGGCGGGCCGCTTACGCGGCCTGCTTGGCCTCTTCTTCACGCGGGAAGGGGAAGCCGAAAAGACGCAGCAGCTCGCGAGCTTCCTCGTCGGTCTTGGCCGTGGTGGTCACGATGATGTCCATCCCACGAACCTTGTCGATCTGGTCGTAGCTGATTTCCGGGAAGATGATCTGCTCCTTCAGACCCATGGCATAGTTGCCACGGCCATCGAAGCTCTTCGGGTTCAGGCCACGAAAGTCGCGGATGCGGGGCATCGCGATGGTGATCAGACGATCCAGGAATTCATACATACGCTCGCGACGCAGCGTGACCTTGCAGCCAATCGCCATGCCTTCGCGCAGCTTGAACTGGGCCACCGACTTCTTGGCGCGCGTCACGACCGGCTTCTGGCCAGCGATCAGCTCCATTTCGGCCGCAGCCGTGGTGACCTTTTTCTTGTCCTGGGTGCCCTCACCCACGCCCATGTTGAGCGTGATCTTTTCGATCTTGGGGACTTCCAGCGCATTCTTATAGCCGAACTTGGCCGTCATCGCAGCAGCGATCTCGGCGTCATACTTCGACTTCATGCGAGGGATGTACTTGTCAGCCATCGATCGTCTCCCCGGACTTGACCGCAACGCGGACCTTCTTGCCGTCCTTGGTTTCGAAACGAACGCGGGTGGCAACACCCGTCTTCGGATCGGCCAGACCGACCTTGCTGATGGCCATGGGAGCCTCACGACGGTCGATGCCGCCCTGGGGGTTCTGCTGGCTGGGCTTGCGGTGACGCGCGGCGATGTTCACGCCGGCCACCACAACCTTGCCCTCGCTGGGGAGGACCTGCAGGACGGTGCCGGTGCGGCCCTTGTCCTTGCCCGAGCGTACAACAACGTTGTCGCCCTTCTTGATCTTAGCAGCCGACATTACAGCACCTCCGGAGCCAGCGAGATGATCTTCATGTAGCCACGCGCACGCAGTTCGCGCACCACGGGGCCAAAGATACGCGTGCCGATGGGCTCAGCGTTCTTGTTGATCAGCACGGCTGCATTGCCGTCGAAGCGGATGACCGAGCCATCCGGACGGCGGACGTCCTTGCGGGTACGCACGATCACCGCACGGTGAACGTCACCCTTCTTGACCTTGGCGCGCGGCTGGGCTTCCTTGATCGACACCACGATGATGTCGCCAACGCCAGCGGTACGACGCTTCGATCCGCCCAGCACCTTAATGCACTGGACACGCTTGGCGCCGCTGTTGTCAGCAACGTCAAGCTGGGATTGCATCTGGATCATGGATCCGGTTCCTTACGTTAGGCTTGCCGGAACCAGTCCGGCAGTTCCAAAAAACGAGCCGGCGCCCTAGCCGCAAAACGGCCAGAGCACCAGCGATTTTTTAAGGCGCTTAAACGTCGGCTTCAACAGCCGCCGTCTTGCCAGCCTGAACCCGGTCGATCACCTTCCAGGTCTTCAGCTTCGAGATCGGCGCCGTCTCCTCGATACGGACGATTTCGCCAATCTTCACAGCGTTGGTTTCGTCGTGAGCGTGATACTTCTTCGAGCGACGGATGATCTTCCCGTACATGGGATGCTTCACCTTACGCTCGACCTTCACGACCACGGTCTTGTCGGTCTTGTCGGAAACAACCGTCCCGATCAGAATACGCTTGGGCATGGTTGTCTCCTTACGCCTTGTCGGCCGCGGAACGCTCGGTCTGGAGCGTCTTGATGCGGGCGATGTCACGGCGCACTTCCTTGATGCGGGCCGGACGTTCCAGCTGGTTCGTGGCGGCCTGGAAGCGCAGGTTGAAGGCCTCGCGCTTCAGGTTGCCCAGATCCTCGCTCAGCTGGTCGTCGCTCTTGGCGCGCAGATCAGTGACCTTGGTCATTATTCGCCTCCCAGATGCGAGGTGTCGCCAAGCTTGGCAACGACCTTGGTCTTGATCGGCAGCTTCATTGCGGCGCGCTCGAAAGCCTCCGCAGCCAGCTTGCCTTCAACACCATCGACTTCGAACAGGATGCGGCCCGGCTTCACGCGAGCAGCCCAGTATTCGATCGAACCCTTGCCCTTGCCCTGACGGACTTCGGCAGGCTTCTTCGACACCGGCACGTCGGGGAACACGCGGATCCACAGACGGCCCTGACGACGCAGGTGGCGGGTGATGGCGCGGCGTGCGGCCTCGATCTGACGAGCGGTGATGCGCTCCGGTTCCAGGGCCTTCAGGCCATAGGAACCAAAGTTCAGATCGGTGCCACCCTTGGCGTCACCCTTGATCCGGCCCTTGAAGGCCTTGCGGAACTTGGTCTTTTTCGGTTGCAACATGATAGATTACCTCAAGCCCTCAGCGCGCGGGACGCACGCCGGAGGTCTGAGCCTCCATGTTGAGACGATCCTGCGCCATCGGGTCGTGACCAAGGATTTCACCCTTGAAGATCCAGACCTTGATGCCGATGATGCCATAGGCGGTCAGCGCCTCGGCGTCGGCATAGTCGATGTTGGCGCGCAGGGTGTGCAGCGGCACGCGACCTTCACGATACCACTCGATGCGAGCGATTTCAGCGCCGCCCAGACGGCCCGAGCAGGTGATCTTGATGCCTTCGGCACCCAGACGCAGCGCGGACTGCACGGCACGCTTCATCGCGCGGCGGAAGGCGATACGGCGGATCAGCTGATCGGCCACGCCCTGCGCGACGAGCTTGGAATCGACTTCCGGCTTGCGGATTTCGACAATGTTCAGCTTGACGTCGCTGCTGGTCATCTTGGCCAGCTGCGAACGCAGCTTCTCGATGTCGGCGCCCTTCTTGCCGATGATGACGCCCGGACGGGCGGCATAGATCGACACGCGGCACAGCTTGGCGGGACGCTCGATCACCACCTTGGAGATCGCGGCCTGGGGCAGCGTCTTCATGATGAACTTGCGGATCTTGAGGTCTTCCTCAAGAAGCTTGCCGTAGCTGCGACCTTCCGCATACCAGCGGCTGTCCCAGGTGCGGTTGATCTGCAGACGCAGACCGATCGGGTTTGTTTTATGACCCATGGATCAGGCCTCCTGCTGAACTTCGCGCACAACGATGCGCAGACGGCTGAAGGGCTTCAGAATCCGGGTCGACTTGCCGCGACCGCGGGTGTGGAACCGCTTCATCGTGATCGACTTGCCGACCGACGCCTCGACGACGACAAGGCTGTCGACGTCCAGGTTGTGGTTGTTCTCGGCATTGGCGATGGCCGAGGCCAGCACCTTCTTCGCATCGACAGCCATGGCCTTCTTCGAGAAGGTCAGGATGTTGAGCGCGTCTTCAGCCTTCTGGTTGCGGATCAGCGCCGCCACCAGATTCAGCTTCTGGGCCGAACCGCGGATCTGCGTGCCGACCGACAGGGCCTCGTTGTCGCCAACGCGACGGGGAGCTTTAGGCTTGCTCATCAGCGCTTGCCCTTCTTGTCAGCGGCGTGACCCGGGAACGTGCGCGTCGGCGCAAATTCACCAAGCTTGTGGCCGACCATGTCCTCGTTGACGGACACGGGGATGAACTTGTGCCCGTTGTAGACGTTGAACGTCAGACCAACGAACTGCGGCAGGATCGTCGAACGGCGCGACCAGGTCTTCACCGGGGCAGCGCGCGAGCCAGCATCCTGCGCGGCTTCCGCCTTCTTCAGCAGGTGCAGGTCGACGAAAGGACCTTTCCAAACGGAACGAGCCATTGTCGATTACCTCTTCTTCTTGGCGTGGCGCGAACGGATGATCATGCCATCAGTGCGCTTGTTGTGACGCGTGCGGGCGCCCTTGGTCGGCTTGCCCCAAGGCGTAACCGGGTGGCGACCACCCGAGGTACGGCCCTCACCACCACCATGGGGGTGGTCGACGGGGTTCTTGGCCACACCGCGGGTCAGCGGGCGGATGCCCAGCCAGCGGTTGCGACCGGCCTTCGCCAGGTGCGTGTTGGCGTTGTCGGGGTTCGACACGGCGCCAACGGTGCCCATGCAATCGCCACGCAGGTAGCGCTGCTCGCCCGAGTTCAGGCGCACGATCACCATGCCACGGTCACGACCCACGACCTGCACATAAGTGCCGGCCGAACGGGCGATCTGACCGCCCTTGCCCGGCTTCATCTCCACGTTGTGGATGATGGTGCCAACGGGCATCTGCGAAAGAAGCATGGCATTGCCCGGCTTCACGTCGGTCTTTTCGCCGGCGACGATCACGTCACCCACAGCCAGACGCTGAGGCGCCAGAATGTAGGTCTGCTCACCGTCCTCGTACTTCACCAGGGCGATGAAGGCCGTGCGGTTGGGATCGTATTCCAGACGCTCAACAGTCGCGGGCATGTCCCACTTGCGACGCTTGAAGTCGATGAAACGATACTTCTGCTTGTGACCGCCCGCGATGCCGCGCGACGTCACATGGCCCTTGTTGTTGCGGCCACCAGTCTTGTTCTTACCTTCGGTAAGCGCCTTGACCGGCTTGCCCTTCCACAAAGACGACTTGTCGACCAGAACGAGGCCACGGCGGGCCGGGCTGGTCGGGTTATAGCTCTTGAGTGCCATGTGCCGCCCCTCAGATCCCGCTGGTGACGTCGATCGACTGGCCAGGAGCCAGCGTCACGACCGCCTTCTTGACGTCGCTGCGCTTGTAGGGCTTGCCCTTCCAGCGCTTGGTCTTGCCCTTCTGGGTCAGCGTGTTCACGCCCACGACCTTGACGTCGAAGAGCGCTTCCACAGCAGCCTTGATCTCGGGCTTGGTCGCCTTGTCGGCCACCTTGAACACCACGGCATTGTGCTCGGAGAGCAGCGTGGTCTTCTCGGTGATGTGGGGCGCCACGATCACGTCGTAATGACGCGTGTCGATGCTGTCCTTAGCCATTGAAACGGGCCTCCAGCTTTTCGACAGCGGCGCGGGTCAGCACCAGCGTGTCATGCTTCAGGATGTCGTAAACGTTGGCGCCCACGGCGGGGAGCACGTTCACGCCGACGATGTTGCCGGCAGCCTGGGCGAAACCGGCGTTGACGGTCTCACCGTCGATCACCAGCACCTTGCCGGCAATGCCAGCCTGGGCGAAGGTGGCGGCCAGTGCCTTGGTCTTGGCTTCGGCCAGTTCCAGGCTGTCGACCACGATCAGGCCATTGTCGACCTTCGAGGACAGGGCGAGCTTGAGGCCAAGCGCGCGGATCTTCTTGTTCAGCGAAATGTTGAACTCGCGAACGCGCGGACCCATCGCCTTGCCACCACCGATGAAGATGGGAGCCTTGCGATCGCCGTGACGGGCGGTGCCGCCCCCCTTCTGGCGGCCGAACTTCTTGCCGGTGCGGGCAACGTCCGAACGCTCACGGGCGCCACGGGCGGTGCCGCGACGGTTTTCGAGCTGCCAGGTGACAACGCGGTGCAGGATGTCGGCGCGCGGTTCGAGACCGAACACGGCATCGTTGAGTTCGATTTCGCCAGCAGCGGCCGAACCGTCGAGATTCTTGATCTGGACCTTCATGGCTTAGCCCTCCTGACCAGCTTCGGCTTCAACAGCCGGGGCCGCATCATTGGCGGACTTGATGCCGGCCGGATACGGAGCTTCTGCGTGACGAGCAACCTTGACGGCGTCGCGGACGAGCAGCCAGCCGTTCTTCGCACCAGGCACCGAGCCCTTGACGAAGATCAGGCCGCGCGCATCATCGGTGCGAACGACTTCGAGGTTCTGCTGGGTGCGCTGACGGTCACCCATGTGGCCGGCCATCTTCTTGTTCTTGAAGACCTTGCCGGGGTCCTGACGGTTACCCGTCGAACCATGCGCACGGTGAGAGATGGACACGCCGTGGGTGGCGCGCATACCGCCGAAGCCCCAACGCTTCATGGCGCCGGCGAAGCCCTTGCCCTGCGTGTGGCCGGTGATGTCAACCAGCTGGCCATCGACGAAGTGCGAAGCAGCGATCGTTGCACCCACATCGAGCAGGGCATCGTCGGCGACGCGGAATTCGGCGACTTCCATCTTCAGCGGAACTTCAGCCTTGGCGAAGTGCTCACGCTGCGGCTTGTTGACATTCTTCTGCTTGGCAGCGCCCGCACCCAGCTGCACGGCGACATAACCGTCGCGTTCAGCGGTGCGAACCGAAACCACCTGGCATTCTTCCAGCGACAGAACCGTCACGGGAACGTGACGACCATCGTCCTGGAAAAGGCGGGTCATCCCCACCTTCTTAGCGATCACGCCGGTGCGCATGATCCGTACTCCTTACAGAGGCCTGAAAGGGCCCATCCCCCTCAGGCGTGCTCAGCCCAAACTATGAAACGAGCCCCGTCCGGGCTGAATGTTACCGTTTGACAGGTAACGAGACGGGGGACGCTTGCCCGGTCGACCCGAAGGCGAAGGACCGGAGGTATCCCATATGTCCTGGCGCTTTATCGCCGGTGCGATTCACTGGAAAACGACGAATCACACAACAGAGAGCGGGCCCCTAGCAGAGCCCGCCGCATTACGCCAGCTTGATTTCGACGTTCACGCCAGCAGCCAGGTCAAGCTTCATCAGAGCATCGACAGTGGCGGCGTTGGGCTGCACGATATCCAGGAGGCGCTTGTAGGTGCGCACCTCAAACTGCTCGCGCGACTTTTTGTCAACGTGAGGCCCACGGTTGACCGTGAACTTCTCGATGCGGGTCGGCAGAGGAATGGGGCCGCGGATGAGGGCACCGGTGCGACGGGCGGTGTCGGCGATCTCGCCGGTGGCCTGGTCAAGCACGCGGTGGTCGAATGCCTTCAGGCGAATGCGGATGTTCTGAGCTTCCATGTCCTGCTACCGATGAGAAAGAGCAAAAAAATCAGACCCCCGGCTATGCTTCCCTTTTGGGGAGCCGGGGACCCGAGAAAAAACCGACAGCCCGGGAGGAGCGAATCACCCCCGGGCTGCGCGGCCTATATTACTTGGTGATCTTCGCGACAACCCCCGAACCGACGGTGCGGCCGCCTTCGCGAATTGCGAAGCGCAGACCTTCATCCATCGCGATCGGAGCGATCAGCTCGACCTGCAGCTTCACGTTGTCGCCGGGCATGACCATCTCGGTGCCCTCGGGCAGCGTGACCGAACCGGTGACGTCCGTGGTGCGGAAGTAGAACTGCGGACGGTAGTTGGCGAAGAACGGCGTGTGACGGCCACCTTCATCCTTCGACAGCACGTAGACTTCCGATTCGAAGCTGGTGTGCGGGTTGACCGAACCGGGCTTGGCCAGAACCTGACCACGCTCAACGTCTTCACGCTTGATGCCGCGCACCAGGGCGCCGATGTTGTCGCCAGCTTCACCCTGATCGAGCAGCTTGCGGAACATTTCCACGCCGGTCACGGTGGTCTTGGTCGTGGGCTTCAGGCCGACGATCTCGACTTCTTCACCAACCTTGACGATGCCGGTTTCGATACGGCCGGTCACCACGGTGCCGCGACCCGAGATCGAGAACACGTCTTCGACGGGCATCAGGAAGGGCTTGTCGGTGGGACGGGGGGGCTGCGGAATGTACGAGTCAACAGCGGCCATCAGCTCGTTGATCGAGTTCTTGCCGATGTTGTCGTCGCGACCTTCCAGAGCGGCCAGAGCCGAACCCTTGATGATCGGAATATCGTCGCCGGGGAAATCATACGACGAAAGCAGCTCGCGCACTTCCAGCTCGACCAGCTCGAGGATTTCCTCGTCGTCGACCTGATCGACCTTGTTCATGTACACGACCAGGGCGGGCACGCCGACCTGACGGGCCAGCAGGATGTGCTCGCGGGTCTGGGGCATCGGGCCGTCAGCGGCGTTCACGACCAGGATCGCGCCGTCCATCTGGGCGGCACCGGTGATCATGTTCTTCACATAGTCAGCGTGGCCGGGGCAGTCGACGTGCGCGTAGTGGCGGTTGGCGGTCTCGTATTCCACGTGGGCGGTCGAGATCGTGATGCCGCGCTCGCGCTCCTCGGGAGCCTTGTCGATGTTGGCATAGTCGGTGAACGTGGCGCCACCGGTTTCGGCCAGCACCTTGGTGATGGCGGCGGTCAGCGTGGTCTTGCCGTGGTCGACGTGACCGATGGTGCCGATGTTGCAGTGCGGCTTGTTCCGCTCAAACTTAGCCTTAGCCATGTTTCAAACCTTCTTTTCGTTCGAATGTGAATTTTCAACGGGACGGCACCTGCCAGACTCGCGCCTGAAAATCAGGCGCCGCCCCTAGCCTGATCTGAACGATCAGGCAAGCGTGTCGTTATGTCTGATCTGCCGGGGTCGATTTCAAGGGGAGGCAAAGCGCCCTCACCTCTCTGACCGGCCCCGAAACGGATCAGGCCATCTTCGCCTTCAGCTCGGTCGCCACGTTCGAGGGAACCTCGTCGTAATGCGAGAACTGCATGCTGTACTGTGCGCGGCCCTGCGTGAACGAGCGGAGCTGGTTCACATAACCGAACATGTTGGCCAGCGGGGTCATGGCCTCGACAACCTGGGCGTTGCCGCGGCTGTCGGTACCCTGAATCTGACCACGGCGGCTGTTGAGGTCGCCGATCACGTCGCCCATGAATTCCTCAGGGGTGACGACTTCGACCTTCATGATCGGCTCGAGGAGCTTGATGCCGGCCTTCTGGGCAACTTCACGCATCGCACCACGCGCGGCGATTTCGAAGGCGAGAGCCGACGAGTCGACGTCGTGGTAGGCACCGTCATAGAGCAGCACTTCGAAGTCGATGATCGGGAAGCCGATCAGCGAACCGGTCTGCGCCGTTTCACGGAAGCCCTTTTCAATGGCGGGGATATATTCCTTGGGAATGTTGCCGCCCTTGATCTCGTCCTTGAAGACGAAGCCCGAACCGCGCTCGCCCGGCGTGACCTTGACCTTCACGCGGCCGAACTGACCCGTACCACCCGACTGCTTCTTGTGGGTGTAGTCGATGTCCACAGGCTTGGCGAGATATTCGCGGTAAGCCACCTGCGGCGCGCCGACATTGGCTTCCACCTTGAACTCGCGCTTCATGCGGTCGACGATGATGTCGAGGTGAAGCTCGCCCATGCCCTTGATGATCGTCTGGCCCGACTCATGGTCGGTCGAAACGCGGAACGAGGGATCTTCAGCCGACAGGCGATTGAGGGCAACGCCCATCTTCTCCTGGTCAGCCTTGGTCTTGGGCTCCACCGACAGCTCGATCACCGGCTCGGGAAATTCCATGCGCTCCAGCACAATCGGGAACTTCTCGGCGCACAGCGTGTCACCGGTGGTCGTTTCCTTCATGCCGGCAAGGGCAATGATGTCGCCCGCGAAGGCTTCTTCAATGTCCTTACGCTCGTTCGCATGCATTTCCAGCATACGACCGACCTTTTCCTTCTTGTCCTTCACCGAGTTCAGGTAGGTGCCCTTGGTGAGCGTACCCGAATAGATGCGGATGAAGGTGAGCGAGCCCACGAACGGATCGTTCATGACCTTGAAGGCCAGGGCCGAGAACGGAGCATCGTCGGCGGGCGGACGGCTGTCCTTCTCGTCGCTGTCCATCTTGACGCCCTGGACGTCAGGAATGTCGAGCGGCGAAGGCAGATAGTCGACCACGGCGTCGAGCAGAGGCTGCACGCCCTTGTTCTTGAAAGCCGAACCGCAGCAGACGGGGACGAACGACTGGTTCAGCGTACCCTTGCGGATCAGCTTCTTGAGCGTGTCGACGTCGGGCTCGTTGCCTTCGAGATAGGCTTCCATCGCGTCATCGTCCTGCTCGACAGCAAGCTCGATGAGGTTGGCGCGGTATTCGGCGGCTTCGTCGGCCAGATCGGCGGGAATTTCTTCGTAGAAGAATTCGGCGCCCAGCGACTCGTCCTTCCAGATGATCGCGCGGTTGTGCACCAGGTCGACCAGGCCCTTCAGATCGGCTTCAAGACCGATCGGAATGTAGAGCACGGCAGGCTTGGCGCCCAGACGGTCGATGATCGACTGCACGCAATATTTGAAGTTGGCACCGGTGCGGTCCAGCTTGTTGATGAAGCACATGCGCGGAACGCCGTACTTGTCAGCCTGACGCCACACGGTTTCCGACTGGGGCTCCACGCCGGCAACGCCGTCGAAGCAGGCAACCGCACCGTCGAGCACGCGCAGCGAACGCTCGACTTCAATCGTGAAGTCGACGTGGCCGGGGGTGTCGATGATGTTGATGCGGTGGTCGTTCCAGAAGCAGGTGGTGGCGGCCGACGTGATCGTGATGCCGCGCTCCTGCTCCTGCTCCATCCAGTCCATCGTGGCGGCGCCGTCATGGACTTCGCCGATCTTGTAGGACTTGCCGGTGTAGTAAAGGATGCGCTCGGTCGTCGTGGTCTTGCCGGCGTCGATATGCGCCATAATACCGATATTACGGTACATCGAGAGCGGATGGCTGCGTGCCATGTGAGCTTCCTTGGGGTTCGGGTTCGGGCCAATGCGGCCCTTGCCCTTAGGTTCAGTACTGTGACAACCTTGTGACGGGCCCGCAAAACAGGCCCGCCCCAAAGAAGATTACCAGCGGTAGTGGCTGAACGCGCGGTTGGCGTCGGCCATACGGTGGGTGTCTTCGCGCTTCTTGACGGCGTTGCCACGGTTGTTGGCAGCATCCAGCAGCTCGGCCGACAGGCGGGCCGACATCGTCGTCTCGCTGCGGTTACGGGCGGCCGTGATCAGCCAACGGATGGCCAGCGCCTGGGCGCGCTCGGGGCGCACTTCGACGGGGACCTGATAGGTTGCGCCACCGACGCGGCGGCTGCGCACTTCGATCTGCGGCTTCACATTGTTCAGCGCATCGTGGAACAGCTGAACGGGGTCAGCCTTCGCACGGGTCTGCATGGTGTCGAGCGCGCCATAGACGATGCTTTCAGCGACGGACTTCTTGCCGTCCAGCATCAGGTTGTTCATGAACTTCGAGAGAACCTGATCACCAAACTTGGGATCGGGCAGGATTTCCCGCTTCTCGGGACGACGACGACGTGACATCGCTTGAATTCCTTAAAACTGTAAGACCAACGGTAAAGAGGCCGGTTGGCCTTACTTCGGACGCTTCGCGCCGTACTTCGAGCGGCTCTGCTTGCGGTTCTTGACGCCCTGGGTATCCAGCACGCCGCGCAGCACGTGGTAACGCACGCCGGGAAGGTCGCGCACACGGCCACCACGGATCAGAACAACCGAGTGCTCCTGAAGGTTGTGGCCTTCACCCGGAATGTAGCTGATGACTTCGCGGCTGTTGGTCAGACGGATCTTGGCGACCTTGCGGAGAGCCGAGTTCGGCTTCTTCGGGGTGGTCGTGTAAACGCGGGTGCAGACGCCGCGCTTCTGGGGGTTCTGCTCCATGGCAGGAACCTTGCTCTTGGCCTTCTGAGGCTCGCGACCCTTGCGGATCAGCTGGTTGATTGTAGGCATGAATTAACTTCACCTTGTTGGATGGCCCCTTGGGCACAGGTGAAGATTTCATCGCAAAGCGAATCGCGCGGAGAGAAATGCTCCCTCCGGACGGCTGGCAATACGAACCGAAACGCTCCACCCGATGCCTGTTCGGAACCGGGTTACTTTGACGGATAATAGCAGCGACTTCAGCGTGTTAGGCCCGAAATCGCAGACTACGCACCGGCAATGTTCAGCTCATGGCCGGGGCGGCGGCCCAAGGGCTGCCTGCCGGCGATTGGCGCGCCTTAGGCCTCTTTCCTCCGCCGGTCAAGCACAGCCCCTTCCCCTGTGACCGGGCCGGCTCTATAGAGCGCCCATGGCCGAGATCATCAACCTGCGCCTGGCCCGCAAGGCCGCCGCCCGCCAGCAGGCCGCGCAAGACGCCGCCGCCAACCGCGCCAAATTCGGCGCCACCCGCGCCCAGCGCGAAAAGCAGGCGCAAGAGCAGGCCCGCCTCACCCGCACCGTCGATGGTGCCCGGCTGGAACGCGAGGACTGATGCGCAGCACCTTCGACAGTGCCACGGTGCGCCTCTATCATCTCGATGGCGAGATGGAAGGCGGCAGCGCCAGCACGCTGTTCTATGGCCCGCTGGCCAAAGCCCTGGATCTGGCCGCGCAGCAGAGCGAGGCGGTGCAGGAAGGCCTGTTCATCGCCACCGACAATGATGTGGTCGCCTATCTGGACCTGGTCGAGGACGAGCGGGGCGACTGACAGGTCGGGAAAGACCTGCCCTAGCCCTCCGCCAACCCCAATGGCGTTGCCGCGCGGTTGGTATCATCGGGCATGATGTCCCGCCCGATCGGCGGCAGGGCCCGCGCGATGCAATCGGGCCTGTGACACAGGCGGCAGGTGATGCCGATGGGCGTGGCCGGCACGGCGCGCGGGTTGATCCCCTGCGCATAGGCCAGACGCGGCGCATGTTCAGCGGCACAAGCCAGCGCCACGGAACGGATCGCCCTTGGCCGATTGAAACCGCCCCCACCCGCTTCCACCGTGCGCGCGATGGAGAAGAACCTTTGGCCATCGGGCAATTCGAGCCACTGCGTCACGATCTGCAAGGGCGTGGCAAAAACCTGATGCACGCTCCACAAAGGGCAGCCACCACCATGAGCGGCAAAGGGAAAGCCCGCGCCATCTAGCCGCTTGGACACATTGCCCGCCGCATCGACGCGGATGAAGAAGAAGGGCACATGATTGCCCCCCGGTTTCCCCAGCGTGGTGAAACGATGCGCCGTCTGTTCAAAACTGGTGCCGAAGGTGCGCGCCACCGCCTCGATGTCATAGGCCCGTTCCTCCACCGCGCGGGCAAAGCGGTCATAGGGCATCAGGATCGCACCTGCCGTGTAACCGGCCAGCGCACGCTTCACCAGATGGGTCGCCGTCGGGGTGGCAAGGTGAGCGTCGCGCGCCATGGCAGTGATCTCGGCGCGGCATTCATGCCAGACGATCTGCAATGCCACCTGAAACGCGCGTGTGGCCGGGTAAAGGCTCTCATCCAGCAGCAGTTGCTGGTTGTGCCGGTCAAACCGGCGGATCGAACCCATCATCACATAGGGCGGCAGATAGCGCGTGCGAATGCCATGGGCCCGCGCCAGCCAGGCCGCGCCATCCCCTTCACGCGCAATGGCCGTGGCCAGAGTTTCGGCGCGCGCCTCCAGCGCAGGAAAATGGTTGCGGTGAGAGGCCAGAAAGCGCCGCGCTTCCGACACGGCATCGGGCCCTGTGGTGAGATCCGCCCCTTGATCGGCCTGACGATCGGCCAGCGCCGCCTGCTCACGCGTATAGGCACCATAGAGGCGCAACAAGGCTTCCGACACGCCCGGAAAGGAGGTCGCCAGATCGGCCACTTCGAGCGCGGGCAGGTCGATCCCGGCAAAGATCGGATCGCGCAGGGTCTCGGTCAGGCGGCGGTTGTAATCGGCCCCGTCATCAGCGGCCAGTTCGGTGATGTCGAGCTGATAGGTGCGCGCCAGGCGCAGCAGCAGATCCGCCGTCACCGGCCGCTGATTGCGCTCGATCAGCGCGACATAGGAGGGCGAAATCTCCAGATCCGTGGCCATCGCCTGCTGGGTCAGCCCCAGCTCGCGGCGCAGACGCTTGATACGCGGGCCCATATACAGCGGTCTTGCCGACCGCCCGCCCGGCGTGGGCTGATTGGGCAGGCGCGTGGTGGTGCTCGGTTTCATCACTGTCTTATGGAAGGGATTCGGGGTTTCAGGAAGAGAGGAAAAGGTGTGAGGGTCACCCGGCCCCACCCACGCCGCTTTCGCGCATCACCTGTGCCAGATGGTTGAGCAGCAGCGACGCCGGCACCGAAAGCGTCCGCCCCGACGCCGTGATCAGCGACAGCACCGAGAGCGGAATGTTCGGCTCGGCCAGCGGCACGAAGGCAAGGCGGCCATCGGCCATCTCCCCCGTCACATCGAGGCGGGTGAGCAGGCCGACGCCCGGCCCGCTCTGCACCAGCGCCTTGAGCAGCCCGATGGAATTGGCCTGGATCGTGCCGCGCGTGCGCCCGCCGATGGTCTTGGCCCAGACGCTGTCGATCACCTGCCGATAGGAGAGCGTCTCATCGGGCAGCACCAGTCCGTATTCCACGCAGTCGGCAAAGGCGACCTCGGCGCGGCCAGCCAGCGGATGGTCGCTCTTCACCACGGCGCCCAGTTGGTAGACCATGGTGCGCTCGACCCGGAAGCCCAGCACATCGGGCGGGTTGAAGGTGAGCGCGATTTCCACCTGCCCTTCCAGCACGCTGTCGCCCACCACCTGCGCGCCGGCCACGATGAAATTGAGGTCGATGCCCGGATATTGATCGCGAAAGGCGGTCATGGCCCCGGCCACGAAGTCGATCGCCCCCTCGGCAATGGCCAGCGTCACCTCGCCCCGGCGCAGGCCGGTGAGGTCGTCGATCTGAGCCATGGCATGGCCCAATTCGCGGCGCCAGCGGCGGACATAGGTGATCAGCACCTCGCCCGCAGCGGTCAGGCGCAGGCCCTGCGGCAGGCGCTCGAACAGGCGCACGCCCAGTTTCTCCTCCATCAGCAGCATGTGCCGGTCGATGGCCGAGGGGGAGATATGCAGACGCTCGGAAGCGCGGCGGATCGAGCCGGAACGGACGACCTCGTCGAAATAGACGGCAAAGCGCGAGAACATGGGTCAGAATCCCGGAGAGAGGGGCCTTGCCGCAAGTGTTCTAAAAATTAGCAGGAAAATGCAAATCAATTCTAATGGATTTGAACACCTCTTTTCCCTAGACCCATATCACCTGCCAAAGCATGCGTGCCGGAGCACTGTCAGGGCCGGGCCATGGCACGGCATCCGAGATTAAAAAGGGGCTTTTCGTGAGGGACTTGTCAATGCCAACGCGGCCAGCGCCGCGCATCACGCGTCCATCCGTTCCGCCCGCATCCCTGCATCATCTGGCCAGCTAACACACAGAGCCCGGCTGGCCATTCTCGGGCCGGCATCGCCATGATTCCGGCGATGCCGGTCCTTTCTTCCCCGCATGGGGCGGATTAGGAATCACCGCAGGACATCCGGGACCGGCGCGCATCCGGCCCCATCTCGTGAAGGAGGGCATGAGCCCATGACGCAAGCCGCCACCCAGAGCCCCCCTCCCCCCGGCTCGTTTCTTCAGCGCCGCTTTGCGCTGGGTGCGCGTGGCACCACCATCAACACCGAGATCGTCGCAGGCCTCACCAGCTTTTTCACCATGGCCTATATCATCGTCGTCAACCCCGGCATTCTGGGGCTGGCGGGCATGCCGGTGGCGGCGGTGGCAACGGCAACCTGCCTTTCCGCCGCACTGGCCTGCGTGTTGATGGGCCTGCTGGCCAATGCCCCGCTGGGGCTGGCGCCGGGCATGGGGCTCAACGCCTATTTCAGCTTCACCGTGGTGCAGGCAATGCATGTGCCATGGCAGGTGGCGCTGGGCTGCGTGTTCATCTCGGGCGTCGCCTTCCTGCTGCTGACGGCGGCGGGCATCCGCCAGATGATCGTCGCAGCCATTCCCGCACATCTGCTGGCGGCGGTGGCGGGCGGCATCGGCCTGTTCATCGCCTTTATCGGCCTTAAAAATGCCGGGCTCGTGGTGGCCAGCCCGGCGACGATCATTGCGCTGGGCGATCTGCATCAGGGTGCCCCCCTGCTGGCGCTGATCGGCCTTGCCATCATGGTCGGGCTGTCCATGGTGGGGGTGCGCGCGGCCATCCTCATCGGCATTGTGGTGACAACGCTGCTCGGCTGGGTCTCAGGCCTCACGCCCTTTGCCCCGGCAGCGGTGCATGGCGCTGACCTTGGCAAGACCATCCTCGCCCTCGACCTGCCCGGCGCGCTGCACATGGGCGGCAAGGGCTTCGGGCTTGGCCTCATTGAAGTGATCTTCGTCTTCCTCTTCGTCGACCTGTTCGACAACATCGGCACGCTGTGCGCCGTCACCAAGCGGGCGGGCCTTATCAATCCGGATGGTTCGATCAGGGACCTCAACCGCATGCTCTATGCCGATGCGCTGGCGACCATGGCCGGCTCGATGCTCGGCACCTCCACGGTCACCTCCTATGTCGAGAGCACCAGCGGGGTAGAGGCCGGAGGGCGCACCGGCCTGACGGCCATCGTCTGCGGATTGATGTTCCTCATCGCCCTCCCCTTCGCCCCATGGGCCGCCGCCGTGCCGCTGGCCGCCACGGCCCCCGCGCTGGTGCTGGTGGGCGCGCTGATGATGGCACCACTCCACGAAATCGACTGGCACCGGGCCGATGACGCCGTGCCCGCCTTCCTGACGCTGGTGATGATCCCGCTGACCTTTTCCATCGCCAATGGTCTGGCGTTTGGCATCTGCGCCCATGCCGTCATCAAGCTGATGAAGCGCGAAATCACCCGTGGCGACTGGCTGCTGCTGGTGCTGGCCTGCCTCTTCGTCATCCGTTTCGCCTATATCGCCGCAGCCTGAGGGAGACGCGCCAATGCTGGCATCACGCGCCACGGGCGGCATGGTCGTCGCCCCTCATTTCGCCGCCGCCGAGGCAGGTCGAGCCATTCTGGCCGAGGGCGGCAATGCGGTGGAGGCCGCCATTGCCGTTGCCTCCACCATCGCGGTCACCTACCCGCATATGAACTCGATCGGCGGGGATGGTTTCTGGCTGATCCACCGCCCCGGGCAAGCCGTCACCGCCATTGACGCCTGCGGCCGCGCCGCCGCGCGGGCTGATCTGGCGCTGTATCAGGGCATGGATGTCATCCCGTGGCGGGGCCCGCTGGCCGCCAACACGGTGGCGGGCGCCATCTCGGGCTGGGCCAAGGCGCTGGACCTGGCGCCGGGCCATCTCCCGCTGGCGCGACTGCTGGCCGATGCCGCCGCCTATGCCCGCGAAGGCGTCACCATCACCGCCGGGGGCGCGGCCAATGCACTGGCCAAGGGTGACGAACTGCGCAGCCAGCCGGGCGCCTATGCCGAGATTTTCGAGCCGGAAGGCCGTCCGCTGGCGCAGGCTGACCTGCTGCGCCAGCCCGCACTGGCCCGCACGCTGGAACGCCTCGCCGCCGACGGGCTCGACAGCTTTTATCGCGGTGAATTGGCGCGGGACATCGCCGATGACCTCGCCCTGCTGGGCAGCCCGGTTTCGGCGCAGGATCTGGCAGACCATGATGCGCAGGAAACCGTGCCACTCAGCACCCGTGTTTCCGGCGCAACCCTGTTCAACCATCAGCCGCCCACCCAAGGCATCGCCTCGCTGCTGATCCTGGCTCTGGCCGACCGGCTGGATCTGGGCGGCGAAAGCAGCTTTGCCCATGTCCATGGTCTGGTCGAGGCGACCAAGCAGGCTTTCCTGTGGCGCGACCTGCATTGCGGCGACCCGGCCTATATGGCGGCCGACCCGCGCGCCCTGCTGTCCGACGCCGAGGCTCTGGATGCCATGGCGGCGCGGATCGACCCGACCAAAGCTCTGCCATGGCCCCAGCCCAGCCAACAGGGGGATACGGTGTGGTTCGGCGCGGCGGACAAGGATGGCATGGTCGTCTCGGTCATCCAGAGCACCTATTTCGAATTCGGCTCGGGGCTGGTTCTGCCGCGCACCGGCATCACCTGGCAGAACCGCGGCGCCTCCTTCCGCCTGGCCGAGACGGGGTGGAACGCGCTGAAACCGGGGCGCAAGCCGTTCCATACGCTCAACCCGGCCATGGCGCTGTTCGACGATGCCCGCGTCATGTCCTATGGCACCATGGGCGGCGAAGGGCAGCCCCAGACGCAGGGCGCCGTCTTCACCCGCTATGCGCGCATGGGCACCCCGCTGGCGCAGGCGATTGCCGCGCCGCGCTGGCTGCTGGGGCGCACATGGGGCGAGGACAGCACCAGCCTGAAGATCGAGGAGGGCTTTGCCTCCGCGCTTTACGACGAGCTGGCCGCAGCCGGGCACAAGGTGGAACGCGTGGCGGGCAACAACAGCATGATGGGTCATGCCGGCGCCATCGTGGTGGGGCAGGACGCAAATGGCGCATGGTACGAAGGCGCCAGCGATCCACGCTGTGACGGGAGGGCTGCTGGCCTATGAACGATCTTTCGCAAACCGTCGCCACCCATGGCGCCCGCGCCGTCGAGCGCTGCGACCTGCTGGGCCGCGCGCCCTATTCGGACATGGAGAACGGCCTCTATCGTGGCTGGCTGACCCCGGCGCACCGGCAGGCGCTCGATGTGCTGACCTTCTGGATGCGCCAGGCGGGCATGAGCGTGCGCATGGACGCCATGGGCAATCTCATCGGCCGCTATGAGGGCACGCGGCAGGACATGGCCCCGCTGATGATCGCCAGCCATATCGACAGCGTGCGCAACGGGGGCTTCTACGATGGGCCGCTGGGCGTGATGCTGGGGGTGGAATGCGTGGCGGCTCTCCATGACTGCGGGCGCCGCATGGCCTTCCCCATCGAGGTGGTGGCCTTTGGCGATGAGGAGGGATCACGCTTTCCCGCCGCCATGCTGACCAGCCGCGCCATGGCCGGGACGCTTGACCATGCCGATCTCGACATGACCGATGCGCGCGGCGTGACGCTGGCCGAGGCGATGCGCGCCTTCGGCCTCGATCCGGCGCGCTGGGCCGAGGCGAAACTGGCGCAGCCCCCCCTCGCCTATCTCGAAGCCCATATCGAACAGGGCCCGGTGCTGGAAGCCAGGCGGCACGCGCTGGGCACGGTCACCGGCATAGCCGCGCAATTGCGCTATGAGGTCACCGTCATCGGCAAGGCCGGCCACGCCGGCACCTGTGCCATGGACCTGCGCCGCGATGCGCTGGCTGGGGCGGCCGAGATGGTGCTCGCGGTCGAGGAGATCGCCCGGGCCGACAAGAGCGATCTGGTGGCAACGGTGGGCAAGGTGGCGGCGCTGCCCGGCGCGGCCAATGTCATCCCGGGTGAGGCGGTGTTCACGCTCGACATCCGCTCGGGCAATGAAGCGCGCCGCGATGCCGCCGCCGAGGCGATCCTCATCCGCATCCGCGCGCTTGCCCGCGTGCGGGGCCTTGGCGTGGGGATCGAGAAGATCCACAATCTGCCCGCCAGCCCCTGCGCGCCCGCGCTGATGGATCTGATGGATGCCGCCATCACCGCGACGGGCCAGCGCCCGTTCCGTCTGGTTTCGGGCGCGGGACATGATGCCATGGTGATGGAAGCCATCTGCCCCACCGCCATGCTGTTCATCCGCTGCAAGGGCGGGGTCAGCCACCACCCTGATGAAAGCGTGACCGTGGCCGATGTCGAGGCCGGTTTTGCCGCCATGATGCATTTTATCGAAGGATTGGGAAGCCAACATGTCTGAGCTGCCGCAGGACCTTTACGGCCAGATCGACCCGCCCCAGCGCCTGCTGATGGGTCCGGGCCCGGTCAATGCCCATCCGCGCGTGCTGCGCGCGATGAGCGCGGATCTGCTGGGCCAGTTCGACCCCGAGATGACCGATTACATGAACCAGGTCATGGCGCTCTATCGCCCGGTGTTCGGCACGGCCAACCATTGGACCATGCTGGTCGATGGCACGGCGCGCGCGGGGATAGAGGCGGCGCTCGTCAGCCTGATCCAGTCCGGCGAGATGGCGCTGGTGGTCAATTTCGGGCGCTTTGGCTTGCTGCTTCAGGAAATCCTCACCCGCATCGGCGCGCGGTATGAGACCATCGACGCGCCCTGGGGCGAGGTGGTGCCGATGGAGGCGATCGCCGAGGCCGCGCGCCGGTTGCAACCCCGGCTGATCTGCACGGTGCATGGTGACACCTCCACCACCATGGCCCAGCCGCTCAACGGCATCGGCGCGATTGCCAGAGAGGTCGGCGCGCTGGTCTATGTCGACGCCACCGCAACGATCGGCGGCATGGAGATCGCCAGCGACCGCTGGGGGGTGGATGTGGTGACGGGCGGCCTGCAGAAATGCCTTGGCGGGCCCTCGGGCTCCTCGCCCATCACGCTGTCTGATGCCGCTGCCGCGCTGATCCTTGGCCGCCGCCATGTCGAAAAGGGCATCGCGCGCGATGACATCGAGGATGGCCATGGCGCGATGATCGGCTCGAACTATTTCGACCTGGCTATGGTGATGGATTACTGGAGCCCCAAGCGGCTCAACCACCATACAGAGGCAACCACCATGCTCTATGGCGCGCGGGAATGCGCCCGCATAGCGCTGGGCGAAGGTCTGGCCGCCCGCTTTGCCCGCCATGCCGCCGCCGGGCGCGCCATGACGGCGGGGTTGCGCGCCATGGGCCTCACCGTCTTTGGCGATGATGCCCATCGCATGACCAATGTGACGGGCGTGTGGATTCCCCAAGGCGTGGATGGCGAACGCATCCGCCTGATGATGCGCGAGGCTTTTGAGATCGAGATCGGCACCGCCTTTGGTCCGTTGCAAGGGCGCATCTGGCGTCTGGGCGCGATGGGTTACAACGCCATGAAGCACAAGGTGCTCATCACCCTTTCCGCGCTGGAGGCCTGCCTGAAGGCGGAAGGGTTCCGCCCGCCGCTGGGTGAGGCCGTGCCTGCCGCCATGGCCGCATGGGAAATGCAAGCATGAGCCGCGACCTCGTCGGCTATGGCGCCACGCCGCCCGATGCCCAGTGGCCCCATGGCGCGCGCATCGCCGTGCAATTCGTCATCAATTATGAGGAAGGCGCCGAAAACACGGTCCTCAATGGCGATGAGCTGTCGGAAGGGTTCCTGTCCGAAATGGTAGGTGCCGCGCGTCACCCGGACCGCGCCATGGCCATGGAAAGCCTCTATGAATATGGCAGCCGCGCGGGGTTCTGGCGCCTGCACCGCCTCTTGACCCAGCGCAGCCTGCCGGTGACCGTGTTCGGCGTGGCCAAGGCGCTGGAAAGCAACCCCGAGGCGGTGGAAGCCATGCTCAAGGCCGATTGGGAGATCGCCAGTCACGGCCTGCGCTGGATCGATTACCAATCTATCCCCGAGGAGGTCGAGCGCGAGCATATCGCCCAGGCCATAGCCCTGCATGAGAAGGTGACCGGCAGCCGCCCGCTGGGCTGGTATCAGGGGCGCACCAGCCCCAACACCGCCCGTCTCGTCGCGCAGGAAGGCGGCTTTCTCTACGATGCCGACAGCTATGCCGACGATGTGCCCTACTGGGACCGCCAGCATGGGCGCGCGCAACTGATCGTGCCCTATACGCTTGACGTCAACGACATGAAATTCGTGGCGCTCAACGGCTTTACCGAGGGTGAGCAGTTCTTCCACTATCTGCGCGACACTTTCGACCAGCTCTATGCCGAGGGTGGCCGCATGATGAGCGTCGGGCTGCATGGCCGGGTTGTCGGCAAGCCGGCCCGCACGCTCGCGCTGGCGCGTTTCCTCGACCATATCGCCGGCTATCCCGATGTCTGGGTCGCTCGCCGTATCGACATCGCCCGCCACTGGATGGAGGTTCACCCCGCATGAAGATCAACGACCCTGTCCTGCTGGCCGAAATGGAAGCGGCCTTTGCCGAATATGAGCGCGCGCTGATGGCCGATGACATTCCCGCGATGGATATGCTGTTCCACGATGCGCCCACCACCAACCGCTATGGCGTGGGCGAAGTGCTCTATGGCATCGAGGAAATCCGCGAGTTCCGCAAAGGACGCGGCGGGTCGCCCCAGCGCAAGCTGGGCCGGGTTTCGATCACTGTCTATGGCGACGCTTTCGCCACCGCCGATGCCGAATTTTTCCGAGAAAACTCCGACCGACGCGGGCGCCAGACGCAAAGCTGGGTGAAATTCCCCGATGGCTGGAAAGTGGTCTCCGCCCATGTCAGCCTGGAAGGGAGCACCCATTGACGCTGGAGGAGATCAATGCCCTGCCAGCGGCGGATTTCATCGCCCGCTATGGCGCTTTGTTCGAGCATTCGCCCTGGGTGGTGGAACGCGCGGCTGCCTTACGCCCCTTTGCCGATCTGCATGGCGGAGTGATGCAGGCGCTGGACGAAGCCTCGGCGCAGGAAAAGCTGGCGCTCATCCGCGCCCACCCCGAACTGGCGGGCAAGGCCGCCATCGACAGGACACTGACGCAGGCCAGCACTGCCGAGCAGGCCAGCGCCGGGCTCGACCGGCTGACGCCTGAGGAGTATGAGCAGTTCCATGCGCTCAATGCCGCCTATCGCGCCGCGCATGACATGCCTTTTATCATCTGCGTGCGGCTGACCGACAAGGCAGGCATTCTGGCCGCCATGGAGGCGCGCGCCGCTCACGACACCGCCACCGAAGTGGCCACCGCATTGGCCGAAATCGGCAAGATCGTGAAGCTGAGACTGGAGGATCTGGCGTGAGCAGTGACGACAGCAAGGGATTGGCAGATCTTGAGGCCCAATTGGCGCGCGATCTGGCGCTGATCGACCTTGGCGGGCCGGACTGGACTCACCCGCGCGAGGTGAGCGGCCAGCACGTTTATGATGTGGTGATCGTGGGCGGCGGGCAGAGCGGGCTTGGCGCGGCCTTTGGCCTGCGGCGCGAACGCATCAACAATGTGCTGGTGCTCGACGAGAACCCGGCGGGCTATGAAGGGCCATGGGTCACCTATGCCCGCATGGTAACGCTGCGCACGCCCAAGCATCTCACGCCCATCGACTTCGGCATTCCCTCGCTCACCTATCGCGCCTGGTGGGAGGCCCAGCATGGCGAGCAAGGCTGGCACGCGCTCGACAAGATCCCGCGCGGTGACTGGATGGCCTATCTGCGCTGGTATCGCCAGGTGCTGGATCTGCCCGTGCGCAATGACGCCAAGGTCGAGGCGATCGAGCCGCTGGGCGATGGTCTGTTCCGCATCGCCATCGCGGGGGGTGATGTGGTGCTGGCGCGCAAGGTGGTGCTGGCCACCGGCATTCAGGGCGGGGGCGAATGGCACACGCCGCCCATGGTCCGCGAGAATTTGCCCCGCCATCTCTATGCCCACACCAGCGAGGCAGTGGATTACGCCGCTATGAAGGGCAAGCGGATCGGCATTCTGGGCGGCGGAGCCAGCGCCTTCGACAATGCCAATTTCGCGCTGAGCGAAGGCGTTGACGCGGCGGAAGTCTTCATCCGCCGCAAGGTGCTGCCGCGCGTCAACCCCATCCGCTTCATGGAGCGCGTCGGCCTTGCCGCGCGCTATCCGGCGCTCAGCGATGCCGACAAATACCGCGCCATGGCCTGCTTTCTGGGCCACAACCAGCCGCCCACCAATGACACCTTCGAGCGGGCCGCCGCATGGCCGGGCTTTCACCTGCATCTGGGCAGCCCTTGGCTGGATGTGCAGGCGGTCAGCGATGGTACGCAGGTCAAGGTCACGACGCCGCAGGGCGAGCATATCTTCGATTTCGTCGTGCTCTCCACCGGCCTCGTCAGCGACCCTGCGCTGCGCCCGGAACTGGCGCCCGTGGCCGATGCCATCGCGCGCTGGGGCGACTGCGTGCCCGTGCCCGAAGGCGTTGATGTGCCCCCCGCCATTGCCGAGGCGATTGCCGCCCATCCCTATCTCGGCCCGGCCTTTGAACTGACCCCGCGCAAAGGGACCGATCCGTCACGGCTACATGGCCTCTTTGCCTTCAACTATTCCGCCTTGCTCAGCCTCGGCCTGTCCGCATCGGCGCTGTCGGGGCTGCAACAGGCCCTGCCCCGGCTGGTGACAGGGCTGGCCGACCAGTTGTTTCTTGACGAGAAAGAGCGCAATCTGGCCGCTTTCCTCACCTATGCCGATGAGGAATTTCTGGGCCAGTGGCCCAAAGCTGACAAGATGGAGGACATCGAGGCGTGCGCAGCCTTTCCACCCATGTGCTCGATACAGTGACCGGCAAACCGGCGGCGGGGCTGCGCGTCGTGCTCTTGCGTGATGGCGCGGTGCTGGGCGAAGGGGTGACCGATGCCGACGGGCGTTTCCGCGCCTTTCCGCCCTTGGTTGCAGGCTCCTATGTGCTTACCTTCCATGCCGGGGATTATCTGCGCGCGACAGGCCATGCTCTGGCCGAGCCGCCCTTTCTTGACATCGTGCCCATCCATTTCGGCGCGGGCGATGCGGGGCATTACCATGTGCCGCTGCTGCTCTCTCCCTTCGCCTTTTCCACCTATCGGGGCAGTTGATGAGCGCGTTGCATTTCCTTCTCAATGGCCAGCCGGTCACCCTTGCCGATCCTGACCCGACCGGCACGCTGCTGGACTGGCTGCGCTATCAGGCGCGCGCCACGGGCAGCAAGGAAGGCTGCGCGGAAGGCGATTGCGGCGCCTGCACCGTGCTGGTGGGCGAATTGACCGGGCCGGACGACGCGCTGGTGTGGCGCGCGGTCAATGGCTGCATCCAGTTCCTGCCCATGCTCGACGGGCGCGCGGTTCTGACCGTGGAGGGCGTGAAGGACAGCCCGGTGCAGCGCGCCATGGTCGCCTGTCACGGTTCGCAATGCGGCTTTTGCACCCCCGGTTTCGTGATGAGCCTGCAAGGGCGCGCCATGGGTGCCCTTGGCACGGTGGGGGCCGATGTGGGCGATGTGCTGGCGGGCAATCTGTGCCGCTGCACCGGCTATGGCCCCATTCTGGAGGCCGGGCGCCGCTGCCCTTCCGGCACGGCAGCCACGCAAGATGAAGCAACCCGTCAGGCACTGATCGCCATGCGGCGCGAAACATCGCTGGCGCTCTCGCATGAGGATCACCTCGCCAGCCAGACCCGCCGCGCCTTCTCGCCGCGCAGCAGTGACGAGCTGGCGGCGCTTTTGCTTGCCCATCCCGGCGCGCGCCTTGTGGCCGGGGCCACCGATGTGGGTCTGTGGGTCACCAAGCAGCACCGCGATATCGAAACGCTGATTTTCCTTGGCGAATGCGCGGACCTGCGCGCCATCAAAGACACCGATGACGGCCTGCGCCTCTACGCCGGGGTGCGCTATAATGAGGCCCATGCCGCCCTTGCTCGCCTTTCGCCCGACCTTGGTGAACTGATGCGCCGTATCGCGGGCACGCAGGTGCGCAATGCCGGCACCATCTGCGGCAACATCGCCAATGGCTCGCCCATTGGCGACATGCCCCCCGCCCTCATCGCCATGGACGCGCGCCTGACGCTGCGCCGGGGCGACGAAAGACGCGAGATCGCGCTGGAGGATTTCTTCATCGCCTATGGCCAGCAAGACCGGGCGCCCGACGAATTCGTCGAAAGCGTGTTCATCCCACGCCCCGCGGCAGACACGCAGATCCACATCGCCAAACTCTCCAAACGGTTCGACAGCGACATTTCGGCCGTCTGCGGCGGTTTCGCGCTGACCATCGCTGACGGCATGGTCCAGCAGGCGCGCATTGCCTTTGGCGGCATGGCCGGAACGCCCCAGCGCGCCAGCCATTGCGAAGCGGCGCTGACCGGCAATTCATGGAATGCGGCAACCATAGAGGCCGCCTGCGCCGCCCTCGCGCATGACTACGCCCCGCTCAGCGACATGCGCGGCAGCGCCGCCTATCGCCTTGAGGCCGCAGCCAATCTGCTGCGCCGCATCTTCTCTGGCCAGACGCGCGGCGTGCTGGACACCGCGCTCCTCGACACATGGAGCGAGCTGCGCCATGGGTGAGCCCAGTTTCCTCGTCCACAAACCCACCGCGCATGACAGCGCCGCCATGCAGGTGGCGGGCCGCGCGCCCTATGTCGATGACCTGCCCGAGCCGCCCGGCCTGCTACATCTGGCCTTTGGCCTGTCGACCATCGCCCATGGCGCCATCACCGGCATCGACCTTGCCGCCGTGCGCGCTGCCCCCGGCGTGGTGGCGGTCTATACCGCGCAGGACATTCCCGGCACCAATGACGTTTCCCCCTTTGCCGGCGATGATCCCATGCTGGCCAAGAACGAGGTGCTGTTCTTCGGCCAGCCCATCTTCCTGGTTGCCGCCACCAGCGCGCGTGCCGCCCGGCGCGCGGCGAAACTGGGCAGGGTCAGCTATGAGCCTCGCCCGGCGATACTGACCATCGAGGAGGCTCTGGCCCGGCAAAGCTTCATCGAACCCAGCCAGATCATGGGCCATGGCGATGTGGAAGCAGCCCTGTCCAACGCGCCGCATCGCGTCACCGGGCGGCTGGAGATGGGCGGGCAAGATCATTTCTACCTCGAAGGGCAAGTGGCGTTGGCCATTCCCGGCGAGGACGGCACGATCCATCTCCACGCCTCCAGCCAGCACCCTTCGGAAGTGCAGCATCTTGTCGCCCATCTGCTCCACCGCAATTCCGCCGATGTGGTGGTGGAGGTGCGCCGCATGGGCGGCGGCTTTGGCGGCAAGGAAACCCAGCCCGCGCTGTTTGCCGCCGCTGCCGCGCTGGTGGCGCATCACACCGGCCGCCCGGCCAAATTCCGCGCCGACCGCGACGATGACATGGAGATCACCGGCAAACGGCATGATTTTCATGTGACATACGATGTCGGTTTTGACGCACAGGGCCGTATTCTGGGACTGCGGCTGGAGCTTGCCTCGCGCTGTGGCTGGTCGACGGATCTGTCGCCCGCCATCAACGACCGCGCCATGTTCCATGCCGACAATTGCTACTTCCTGCCGGCGGTCGAGATCATCAGCCATCGCTGCCGCACGAACACCGTGTCGAACACCGCCTTTCGCGGTTTTGGCGGGCCGCAGGGGATGTTGGCGATCGAGCGGATCATCGACCATGTGGCGAGCGAAACCGGATGCGACGCACTGGCCGTGCGCCGCGCCAATTTCTACGACACGCCCGGAATGGACAGTGGCCGCCGCACCACCCCCTATGGCATGGCGGTGGAAGATTTCGTCGCGCCCGAGATCATGGCCGAACTGGAGGAAAGTAGCCTCTACCAGCAGCGCGTGGCGGCGGTGGAGGCCTTCAACGCGGTGAACACCGTGCTCAAAAAGGGCATCGCCATGACGCCGGTGAAATTCGGCATCAGCTTTACCACCACCCATCTCAACCAGGCAGGCGCGCTGGTGCTGGTCTATGCCGATGGGTCGGTCAGCCTGAACCATGGTGGCACGGAAATGGGCCAGGGGCTCAACATCAAGGTGGCGCAGGTGGTGGCCGATGTCTTCGGCATTCCCTTGAGCCAGATCCGCATCACCGCCACCCGCACCGACAAGGTGCCCAACACCAGCGCTACCGCCGCGTCCTCGGGCAGCGATCTCAACGGCATGGCAGCCTATCATGCTGCCATCCAGATCCGCGACCGGCTGGCCCACATGTTGGGCGAGCGGCATGGCGTGGCGGCCGAACTGGTGCGCTTTACCCCCGATGGCGTGGTGGCGGGCGAAACGGTCATCCCATTCGCGCAGGTGACGAAACAAGCCTATCTCGCCCGCGTCCAGCTTTCGGCCAGCGGATTTTATGCGACGCCGGACATCGCCTATGACCGCACCGCCCATAAGGGCCGACCCTTCTATTATTTCGCCTATGGCGCGGCGGTCAGCGAGGTGGTGATCGACACGCTGACGGGCGAGCATCGCGTGCTTTCCGCCGACATCCTGCATGATGCCGGCCGCTCGCTGAACCCGGCGATCGATCTGGGGCAGGTCGAGGGTGCCTATGTGCAGGGCATGGGCTGGCTCACCACCGAGGAACTCGTATGGAACGAGAAAGGGCGCCTCACCACCCATGCGCCCTCGACCTACAAGATCCCCACCGCCAATGACCGGCCTGCGCGCATGGAAATGCGCCTGTGGCAGCAGGGGCGCGCCCATGTGCCCACCATCCATCGCTCCAAGGCGGTGGGCGAGCCGCCCTTCATGCTGGCCATCAGCGTGTTTTCGGCGCTGACGCAGGCGGTGATGGCCGCCGCGCCCGGCAAGGGCTTTCCTGCGCTCAATGCCCCCGCCACGCCCGAACGCGTGCTGGCCGCCATCGCAGAACTGCGCGGGCGGCATGGGTAGCCTGCTGGCCCCCGCCCTGCCCGGCACAGGCGCGGCGCACGCCCCGTTCGGCTGGGCGGAGACGGCGCGCGCCTTGCTGGCGGATCGCCCCGTGGCCCTCGTCACCATTCTGGCGGCGGAGGGATCGACCCCGCTGGGCCCAGGCGCGCGGATGGTGGTGCTGGCCAATGGGCTGGCGGCGGGCAGCGTGGGTGGCGGCGCACTGGAGGCAACCGCTCTGGCGCAGGGCAGGGCCATTCTCGCCCATCCGCCCGGCACCTGGCGGGTGCAGGATTATCCGCTGGGGCCGCTGCTGGGTCAATGCTGCGGGGGCCGCGTGCGTTTGCTGGTCGAGCGGCTGGACCCGATGAATGCTGGCTGGCTGGGGGATCTGGCGCCGGGCTTTCACATCGAGGCGCGGCTGGACGAACATGGCGTCCACCGCCGCGTGGTGCCGCCGCAAGAGGCGCCTGCACCCCACAGCGCCAAGGCACCGCGCCCCGGCGTGGGCGCCATCCTGCTCGAACCCTTGCGCGGGCGGGCCCGGCCAGTGCTGCTGTTTGGCGCGGGCCATGTGGGCATGGCACTGGCCAGCGTGCTGGCACCGCTGCCCTTTGACCTGCACTGGTATGACAGCCGCCCCGCATTCGCCCATGGCGGCGTCACCCTTGCCGATGAGGATGGGCTGGAGGCCGCCATTCACGCCGCCCCGGGCCATAGCGCAATCCTCATCATGACCCATGACCATGCCCTCGATTACCGCCTGACGCGTGCCGGGCTGGAACGGGCGGCGGCGCTGGTCGGTGTGATCGGATCGGCCACCAAGCGGGCACGTTTTGCCGCGCGGCTGGAGCGCGAGGGACTGGGTGATCTTGCCCCGAGCCTCACTTGCCCCATCGGTGTCGCGGGGATCACCGGCAAGGACCCTGCCGTGATCGCCATTGCCGTGGCCGCACAACTGCTGATGCTGGAGACGAACTGAGTGCCCCAAGGTTTTCGCGCCGAGATCCTGAGCGTGCCCCATGATCCGCTGCACGCCGGGGCAGAGGCCGTCCGCCATGATGCCGACGGGCTGCTGGTGGTGGAGAACGGGATCGTCGCGGCACGCGGGCCCTATGACGCCCTGATCGAACGCTTTCCCGGCCTCGATGTCGAGGATTGCCGGGGACGGCTGATGGTGCCGGGCTTTGTCGACACCCATATCCATTACCCGCAGACCGAGCGGATCGCCGCCTATGGGCTGCAATTGCTCGGCTGGCTGGACGAGCATATCTTCCCCGCCGAGCGCGCCTTTGCCGATGTCGCCCATGCCCGCGACGTGTCGGATTTCTTCCTGGGCGAGTTGCTGCGCCATGGCACGACCAGCGCACTGGTCTTTGCGACGGTCCATGCCACCTCGGTTGACGCCTTGTTCGAGGCGGCGGTTTCGCGCAACATGCGCATCGCCTCGGGCAAGGTGCTGATGGATCTGGGCCCGGAAGGCCTGCGCGATACGCCGGAAACCGGGCGCAGCGAAACCGAGGCGCTGATCGCCCGGTGGCATGGCAAGGGACGGCTGACCTATGCCGTGACCCCGCGTTTCGCGCTGACCTCCTCGGACGAGCAACTGGCGGTGGCCGGTGATCTGCTGGCCGCGCATCCCGACACTTTGCTCCACACACATATGTCGGAAAATGTCGATGAAATCGCCGCCGTGCTGGGACGTTTCCCGCAGGCCAGCGATTATCTCGATGTCTATGACCGCTTTGGCCTTGTGGGGAGGCGGTCGATCTTTGCCCATGGCATCCATCTGTCCGACCGGGAATGCTGCCGGTTGCATGACAGCGGCGCTGGGATAGCGCTCTGCCCCACCTCCAACCTGTTTCTGGGCTCGGGCCTGTTCGATCTGGCCCGGCTGGACGCGCATGGCGTGAAGCTGGGCATGGGCAGCGATGTGGGCGCGGGCACCAGCCTGTCCATGCTGGCCACCATGGGCGAGGCCTACAAGGTCTGCCAGTTGCGCGGCCATCCGCTCGATCCCTTCCGCGCGCTGCACCTGGCCACGGCAGGCGGCGCGGCGATGCTGGGCATGGGCGCGCAGGTGGGCAGTCTTAGCGAGGGGCAGGAGGCCGATTTCCTGCTGCTCGACCATGCCGCAACGCCCCTTTCCGCCCGCCGCTGCGCCGGGTTGCCATTGGCTGACCGCCTGTTTGCCATGCAGATTTTGGGCGATGACCGCTTCGTCGCCCGCACCTATATCGCTGGCGCGCTGGCGCATGATCGCGATGCTGTTAAGGTCAGGCCATGAACGACCCCCCCCTCTCCGCGCTGATCGCCGCCCTGCCCAAGGCTGAGCTGCACCTGCATATCGAAGGCTCGCTGGAGCCTGAACTGATGTTCGCATTGGCCCAGCGCAACAATGTGGCCATCCCCTATGCCAATGTGGAGGAGGTGCGCGCCGCCTATCATTTCTCGCGGTTGCAGGACTTTCTCGATATTTACTATGCCGGGGCCAATGTGCTGCGCACACAGCAGGATTTCCACGATCTGGCCGCGGCCTATTTCGACCGGGCCGCCGCCGACAACATCGTCCACGCCGAGATTTTCTTCGATCCGCAAACCCACACCGACCGCGGCATCGCCTTTGACGTGGTGATGCGCGGCTTGCTGTCCGGCATGGCCGAGGCGCGGGAAAAGCATGGCATCTCCGCAGGCCTGATCCTGTGCTTCCTGCGCCATCTGAGCGAGGAGGCCGCTCTGGAAACGCTGGCGCAGGCCGAACCATGGGCCGACCATCTGATGGGGGTGGGCCTTGATTCCTCGGAAGTGGGCCACCCGCCGGCGAAATTCACCCGCGTCTTTGCCCGCGCGGCTCAGCTGGGCCTGAGGCGCGTCGCCCACGCCGGCGAGGAAGGCCCGCCCGCCTATGTCCATGAAGCACTCGACCTGCTGCATGTAGACCGCCTCGACCACGGCAACCGCGCCATGGAAGACCCCGCCCTCGTCGCGCGTCTGGCCAGCAGCGGCATGGCGCTCACCGTCTGCCCGCTGTCCAATCTGAAGCTTTGCGTGGTGGAGGACATGGCCCGGCACCCCATCCCCGCCATGCTGTCAGCGGGCCTTGTCGCCACGGTCAATTCCGATGACCCGGCCTATTTCGGCGGCTATGTAAACGACAATTTTCATGCGCTTGATAAAGCAGGAATTTTAACTCGTGACGGGTTGATCCAGCTTGTGCGCAATTCCTTCATCGGCTCGTTTCTGAGCGACGAAGAAAAAAGCCATCACCTGAAAGAAATAGATAAAATTATCGACGACGATTGATGCCCATAGGGTGAGCCCATGTCGTTCGAGCCAATCGGGTTCTTTTGATATGAGGGCAAAGCATTGCGATCATTGCTGAAGGCATAGGCAGCTAATGGAAGACGGCGCAGCCTTCATCGTGCCGCGGAAACACCGCCCCGGTCAGCGCCACAGGCCAGCGGCGCTCTCCTTCAGGATTTCAGCCGAACGCTGGAGCGCGGCGGTTTCGTCATCGGCCAGATCAGGGTAAAGGGTGGTCACAAGACCCGCCGCGCCCACGACACGCGGCAAGCTCAATGCAACGTCGCTCACACCGGCGACCTCGGCCATATGGGTCGAGACGGTCAGCACCGCGCGCTGATCATCGCGAATCGCCTGCACGATCCGCGCGACCCCCGCGCCAATCCCGTACCACGTCGCGCCCTTGCCGGCGATGATGCGATAGGCTGCCCGGCGCACCCCCTCGTCGATGTGCGCCCGCGCGGAGCTGGTCAAAGGCACACCAAGTTGCGCAGCGCAGCGCTCGACCGGCTCACCGCCCGCTTGCGCTGACGACCAGACGAGCACCTCACTGTCGCCATGCTCACCGACCACAAAGGCATGGACCGATTCCGCCGCCAGCCCCAGATGACCGGCCAGCAAAGCGCGGAAGCGCGCGGTATCAAGGATTGTGCCCGACCCGATCACCCGTTCCGGCGCCAGACCGGAGGCGCGCAGCGCCACCTGAGTCATGATATCAACCGGGTTTGAGGCAACCAGCAGGATAGCATCGGGCGCGGCGGCGCGCACCCGCCCGACAGTATCGGCAATCACCTCGGCATTGCGCGACAGCAGGCTGAGGCGGCTTTCGCCCGGCTTTTGCGGAACTCCGGCCGCGAGGATCACCACGCCCGATCCGGCCAGCGCGTCATGGTCACCGGCCCCCAGCTTGCAGGGACGGGCGAAAGGCACGGCGTGGCCGACATCCTCGGCCTGTGCCACGGCCAGATCGGTGTTGCGATCGACCAGTATGATTTCGGAAGCGCCGCCCTGCAGCGCCAGCGCATAGGCCGCTGCCGAGCCGACCATTCCCGCACCGACAATCCCGACCTTCATGCCAACTCCCGAACAAGCCAGTCCCCGTTCTATCTCAAAGCATGCCGGAGGCGACTGAAAAATCCCGTGCCCATGTCGCATCTTTGAAAGGTGTCCGCGCCGGGATCGGGCGGGAACCGGCTGACCCAAACCTGATGGACCGACTCGCGGCCAGTTGGCCGCCACCGCGACATCGTTAATCGCCAGCTCCTTCGATCGCTGTCGCTCGGCTCCAAGAGCATGCGTAGTCCTGACACTGCCATGGAGAACCCGGCCCACACTTTCCTCCACTACGATGGTGATCAATTCACACCCTCGCCTTTCGGAATTAAATACCTAAGCACAATGCCCTATTTCGACGCTTGCCATGACATTAACCAATAACGCGTATTTCGATCAAACAGATAATAAAAAGTGAGACGACTTATGAAAAAGTCTCTTGTTACATTTTCTGTATTTTATGCTTGCTTTGCACAAGGAGGCGCTGCGTCAGCGGCTACGGCAACCTCCACGATGAACGTTTCAACGACGGTGCAAAGCGTCTGCGTCACATCGGCCAATGATCTGAGTTTCGGTGCCTATGACCCCACGGCATCATCTCCGACCGATGCGACCACAACCATCAGCATAACATGCACATCAGGCACGAATTTTTCGGTTGGGCTCAATCAGGGCACCGCATCGGGGGCAACCGTTACCGCCCGCAAGATGACCAACGGTTCCAACCTGCTGGGCTATACGCTCTACAGTGATTCTTCGCGTTCCACCAATTGGGGCAATACTGTGGGAACTGACACGCCGGCGCAGATCACCGCCGGTTCTTCTCCATCGTTATTGACCGTCTACGGTCGAATTGCGCCGCAACAGAACGTTCCTTCCGGCACATATTCCGACGTTGTGACAGTCACCGTTACCTATTGAGGTCCATGTCATGATCAAAGGAAAGTTCAACGCGCTCTTGCGCGCTGTCGTCGTGTGCGGTTTTTTGCCCGTGCTGGCCGTTCCCGCGCAAGGCAGCGCCTTGCGCGTGCTGCCCGTACGCGTCGAGGTGTCCGCGCAAAAGCAGTTTTGCTCCCTCTCGCTTGCCAATGCCGGCAGCGAGCCGGTCACGGTCCAGATCCGAGCCTATCGCTGGTCGCAGGATAGCCAGGGCAAGGATCTTCTCGCGTCGGCAACCGATATGCCGCTCAATCCGGCCATCGCAACGATCAAGGCGGGCGAAGCCCGCATGATCCGATGCGGCCTGCCTGACCACGTCGGCCAGCAGGAAGACAGCTATCGGTTGATCATCGACGAATTACCCAGGACGGTGGCTTCCCCGGGGCAAGTGCAAACCTTGCTGCGACTGAGCGTGCCGGTCTTTCGCGCGCCCGCCGGTGCAGGGGCCAGGCTTGGCTGGGTGACAGGGCAGGACGCCGCCGGCAAGGCGTGGATTGAATTGACGAACACCGGGCATCGCCATCTCCAGATCGGTGCCATCCAGTTGCATCTGCGCGCCAACGGCGCTCCTGTCAAAATCGCCAAAGGCTTTTATCTGCTGGCTGGCAGTCAAACCCGGATCGTGTTGCCAATCGCGCGTGGGGACGATGTCGCGACGGTTGAAGCGGACACCGATGTTGGCCCCCTGACCGCCGTCGCCATGGGTAGGGCAAGCGGTGAGTGAATGTCTGGCCAGGCCGCATATCGACGGCCATTCCACGGCCTGGCTGGAGGCTGCTACACCCTTTGCCTCATCGTGCTGTTGCTGGTCGGGGCGCTGGCGCCCTCGGCTCAGGCCAGGGCCGACCCGACCGACCACTTCCCGTTTGAAAACCTGAAGACCATGTCGCCTAAACCCGGGCCTGCAGACGGCCGCCCCGTTCCCGTCACGGCGATGATCAATGGTCAGGTGAGCAGCGATCCCTGGCTCATCGCTGTTCGCGAAGGACATATCTACGCCCGGCGGCGTGATGCCGATATCTGGGCGCAATGGGCAGCGGACACGACAAGCGACATGCGCATCGACGAGGATCGTTACGTCGACCTCAGCCGCATTGCAGGCCTGACTGCCAAGCTCAATGACGATGGCGACACGCTGCTGTTGACCGCTGCACCGGACCTTCTGCCCAGGATGCATTTCGGACAGATCGCGTCAAGTCCCAGGGTCAGCAAGGCGGTCCCCGCACAATTCCTGGGCTATGACCTTTCCGCGGGAACATCCAATGGCCAAAGTCAGCTGTCGGCCTATCTCGACGGGGGAATCTCAGGCAACTGGGGCGTGCTTGGCACCACGGCGACGGCCTATCGCGGCAGCGGCGGGCTGGTCCGGCTGGAAAGCTATTATCGCCGTGACTATCCGGACACACGGGTCAGCCTGACCCTGGGCGATACTGTCACCCGCAGCCTAGGTTGGGACAGCCCGATACGCTTTGGCGGCGTCAGCTTCGGAACCAATTTCTCCCTCGCCCCCTATGACACAACCTATCCCATTCCGATTTTGTCGGGCAGCGCCGCGCTGCCTTCCACCGTGGAACTGATGGCGGCCAGCGCGAAGCAGAGCTTTGCCGTCACGCCGGGCTCCTTTGCCATCGATTATCTGCCCAGCATGTCGGGCAGCGGCGACGTCACCATGAGTGTGCGAGACGCCGCCGGAAATGTGCGACAGGTCACCCGCAGCTTTTACGTCAGTCCGCAATTGCTCAGGAAAGGGTTGAGCGATTATTCCTTCGAGGCCGGTTTCATCCGCAAGGATTTCGGCGTGGCAAGCGAGGCCTATGGCCCACCATTTGCCGGGGTGCTGTTTCGCCACGGACTCACTGACAGCGTCACCGCGCAAGGCCGCCTTGAGGTAAGCGCAGATGTGCAGACTGCCGGTGGAGGCCTGGGCTTCGTCGTCACCAGACTGGGCGAGTTTTCCGCATTTGTCGCCGGGTCACGCAGTGCCGTGGGAACCGGCACCCTCTTTCGTGCCCAGTTTCAGCGCATCACGCCGGCCTATTCCATTTCATCGAGTTTTCAATACAGCGACCCGGCGTTCGCGCAGCTTGGCATGTCCTCGAATATGCATCAGCGAACGAAAGAGGTTGCCCTTTCCGCCAGCGCAAATCTGGGCAAGTCTGGCAGCCTGAATGCCAGTTACGCCTCCTCCAAGCAGGGAGGCGCAGGGCAGTTTTCGACCGCGACAGTGGGCTATTCTGCCAATGTCGGGCGGGGGTATCTGTCCTTTGGGGTAAGGCGCATCAATGTATCGGGGAAGCAGGATACCAGCGCTTATGCTTCCTTCACGGTCAGGCTGGGCCGCCGGTCAAGCGCCGGGGTTTCGACCGACGTCGATCGCACCGTCGCCAGCATCGATCATGCGCCACCGCCGGACGCGGGCCTTGGATATCATCTGCTCGCAGGCAGGCTGCGGCAAACGAACGAGGCCATTCTTGCCTCCTCTGCCGTGATGCATACGCCCGGCGGCGATGTCATCGCTTCGGCCGATGTGCAGGGTGCCATGACACAGCTGCGTGCCGGGGTCAGCGGCGCGCTGGTGATGGCCGGTGGCAGGCTGGCGACGACACCGCGCCTCGATTCCGCCTTTGCGCTGGTCAGCATGGGGGGAGACGGCACGAGCGAAGTCTATCAGGAAAACCGGCCTGTTGGCCGACAGGCAGGCGGTGGGCACAGCGTCATCGTGACGGGGCTGCAACCCTATTCAGCCAACCGGATTTCCGTTGATGTGGACGACCTGCCCATCGACAGCGTGCTAAAATCTCCCGAACACATCGTGGTGCCGGGGTATCGGCAAGCCGCGCGCGTATCCTTTGGCGGCCCCCCTGCGCATCCGGTGGCGCTGATAGCGGTTGATGAGGCCGGTGCGCCGCTGCCATCGGGCCTGTCGGTCACGACTGATGGCGAGGAGACGACGCTCACTGGCTTTGACGGCGAAATTTTCCTCGCCAACGCTCATGCCGGTGAGACGCTTCTCGTTTCCGGGCCCAAAACCGCGTGCCGCCTGATCGTCCCCCCCCTGCCCAAACACACCGCCGTGCCGAGGCTGACCTCGGTGCCTTGCATACCCAGTGTAAAGGAAGCGAAGCGATGAGAAGAAACGCATGTCTCGCCACAATCCTCCTTGCCCTGTGCCATGCGGCTCCGGCGCAAGCCTGCACTCTATGCAGCTGCACCGCATCGACATCAGGCCTGAATTTCGGCAGCTATGATGCGAGTTCGTCAGTCCCCAACGATGCGACAGGCACCGTCACCCTGAATTGCACGGGGCTCGTGTCCCTGGCAGGAAACATCACGCTCACGGCCAGTCCCGGCAATTCCGGCAGCGCCGCGACGCGCAAGATGACGCGCGGAAGTTCCATACTGGGTTACAATCTCTATACCGACATCAATCGAACCGCCGTCTGGGGTGATGGGCAAGGCGGCACGAGTACGATCAACAGTCCGCTCAACGGCCTTCTCATTTTCAGTCAGAATGCTACCATATATGGCAGAATTTCAACGCACCAATGGGCTCCTGTCGGAACCTATTCCGACACAATTGTTGTGACCATCGAATATTAAATTCAAAGCGGTGCATTGTTTTCTATTGGACGTGTTGAAGCGCCGCTGGCCCTTTCGTCTGCTCGTCACCGTGGACAAAGGCTGGATTCACGGATCAATATCTCACCGCGAATGAAGCGATCGGGCGTCTCGCGCCCGATCGCCATCAACACCGCCGTGCGCGCGACATCTTCGAAAGGCTGAGCCACCGTGGTCAGCGAAGGATAGGCGCAACGGCTCTCGGGCGAATTGTCGAAGCCGACGAAGGCAAGATCTTGCGGTACGCGAAACCCAAGTCTCAAAGCCATCGTCATCGCACCCAATGCCATGCCGTCATTTGCAGCAAAAATCGCGGTGGGGCGGATCGGTTGGGCCATCAAATGCCGAAAGGCCTCTTCGCCCCCAGAAACCTGCATGTCGCTGCGCAGGACGAAACTGGCGGGAACCTCGAGACCGGCGGCAGCCATGGCATCGCGGTAACCAAGATGCCGTTCCTCCGAGGCGATACGGTCAGAGGGCGGCGCAATCATCGCAATGCGCTGATGCCCCTGCGCAATAAGATGGGTCACAAGCTCACAGGAAATGGCGCGGTCGTGAATTTCAAGGATCATGCCATAGCCCGGCTCCCGCCCGGCGATCCGCACGGCTGGCAATCCAAGGGCCTCAAGCGAGCACAGCATCCGCGGGTGATCGGACCATGGGGGCAAAACGATCACGGCATCCGCATTGCAGGACAGGCCAATCGTCCAGTTGTCGTCCTCCTCCAGCGCCTTGCGTTCGAAAACCTCGACGACAAGATGCCAGCCCACTAAGCGGCAGGCCTGCGCCATGCACAGCACCATGTTCGAATAATACCAGTGCGCCGCATCGGGCACCAGCAGGACGAGGATGAAGTTGCGCCCGGTCACCAGTTGGCGCGCCGCCAATGCAGGCCGGTAATTCAACGCGCGGATGGCCGCCTCAACCTTGGCCCGCACATTGGGCCGAACCGTTTCCACCCCATTGATGACGCGCGAGACGGTTTTGATCGAGATGCCGGATTTTTCGGCAACATCCTTGATGGTGGCCATGCCGGCTCAGCCCTTTACGCGCACCACACAGCGAAAACCGATGTGGCTTGTCGAGCTGTCAATGCTTTGCGGATGGCGGGCGGCAGGGCGATAGCGCTGGCAATAGTTCGGCGCGCAAAGATGCGAGCCTCCCTTGATGACCTTGCGCGGGATTTTCACCTGCGGCGTTGCCGGATCGAAGCTCTTGGCGCGATAACCGCCGCGTGGATTGCTCACCGTGCAGCAACTGCTGCTCTTTTTCCTCGTGGCTTCAGGCAGGCCCCACCAGTCCTCGCACCACTCCCAGACATTGCCGATCATATCATAGACGCCATAGCCATTGGCGGGAAAGGCGCGCACCGGGCTGGTGCGCAGCCAGCCATCGGCCAGTGTGTTGGCAAAGGGGAACAGGCCCTGCCAGGTGTTGGCCCTATGCACCCCGCCGGGCGCCAGTTCATCGCCCCAGGCATACTCCTTGTCGACCAGCCCGCCGCGCGCCGCATATTCGAATTCCGCCTCGGTGGGCAATTGCTTGCCCGCCCAGGCGGCATAGGCGGCGGCATCCTGATGGACCACATGAACCACCGGATGATCGAGCAAGTCCTCGATACCGCTGCCCGGTCCGGTGGGCTGGCGCCAGTTCGCACCCGGTATCCAGCGCCACCATTGCGAGGGATCAGAGGTATCGACCGGCCGATCCGTCATGGTAAAAACCGCCGAGCCGGCGACCGCCAGAGCCGGATCCATCCCCGGATAGTCCTTGGGATCGGGCGCGATCTCGGCGAAGGTCTGATACCCGGTCTCCTCCACGAAGCGGGCGAACTGAGCGTTGGTGACGGGCGTTGCGTCGATCAGAAAAGGATCGACCTTGACCCGTCGCAATGGCGCTTCCTCGGGGTAAAAGGAGGACGACCCCATGGTGAATGTGCCACCGGGGATCAACACCATGTCGTGAGGGCGCGAGTCACATGCAGGCATCGACGCCTTGACATCCATATCCGAGTTCATGGCAAGGTGTTAGGCCAGAACCATAAGGGTGACAAGGATGCGACACCGGGGCCATGCATCGCGCCCCATGGTCGAGAGACATAAAAATACCATCGATAGTATTTTATGTTGACAAATGTCTATCGACACCATCTTGTCTGCCAAAGGGGGCGCGAAGCGTCAGGCCCTGACTTACCCGAGGGCGCTACGCGCGCCGTCCGGCTTTTTCTTCCTGAAGGATGGATGCCCGATGCCCAAGCTGCGCAAAGCCCTGATGAACGCCGCCGCGACTTTTGCGGCAGCAGCACTGTTCGCGCATGGAGCCCTGGCAAAGGCACAGGCGCAGGCACCAGCCCCCTCGCCCGGCGCTGACGCTCCCGCCGCGCAGCATCCGCGCAACATCATCTTCGTGCTGGTCGACGACCTCCGCTTTGATGCCATGGGCTTTTTGCAACCCAAGGGATTGGTCCACACGCCCAACATCGACGCCATGGCCGCGCAGGGCACCTATTTCCCCAATGGGGTGACCACCTCCTCCCTGTGCAGCCCGGCCCGCGCCAGCATCCTGACGGGCATGACCGCGCGCAACCACGGCGTTGTCGACAACAACAATTCCTCCGAGGCCGGCCTCACCTTCTTCCCCGCCTATCTGCAGCAGGCCGGCTATCAGACCGCCTTCTTCGGCAAATGGCACATGGGTAATGACACGGATGCCCCGCGCTCCGGCTTCGACAAATGGGTCAGCTTCAAAGGTCAGGGCCATTATTACCCAACGACCGACCTGCCCCCTGCCGCGATTGCCGCGGGCAAAAGGAACATGCTCAATGTCGATGGCAAGGAGGTTGCGCAAAAGGGCTACATCACCGACGAGTTGACCGATTATGCGATGAACTGGCTGACCAGGGAACGCGACCCAAAAAAGCCTTTCTTCCTCTACCTCAGCCACAAGGCGGTGCATTCCGATCCGCTGCCCCCGCCGCGTTATGTCCACCAATATGACAAGGCGAAGTTCACACTGCCCGCCAGCTGGGCCAACACGCCGGAGAATTACGAGGGCAAGCCGCGCTGGGTCTATGACCAGCGCAACAGCTGGCACGGCATCGACTTTTTCTACAATTCCGACATGAAGATGACGGAATACCTCAAATATTATTATGGCACGCTCTCGGGCGTCGATGACAGTCTGGGGCGGATCATGGCCTATCTCAAGGCCAATCATCTCGACAAGGACACGCTGGTCGTCTTCACCAGCGACAATGGCTTCATGATCGGCGACCATGGGCTGATCGACAAGCGCGCGGCTTATGAAGCCTCGCAGCGCGTGCCGCTGGTGATGTGGGAGCCAGGGACGGTGCCCGCCGGGGTGACCAATCCGGGGCGGATCCGCGGGCTGGATTTCGCGCCGACCTTCCTCGACATCGCCGGCATCAAGACCATGCCCAAACAGTTCGAGGGGCAGGACGCCTGGGGCCTGATCAACGGCAAGGTCAAGCCCGCTGACTGGCATCCCAGCGATTTCGTCTATGAATATTACTGGGAGTGGAGCTTCCCCGAGACGCCCACCACCTTTGCCATCACGCGCGGCAACATGAAGTACATCCAATATCACGGCATCTATGACCGTGACGAACTGTACGACATTGCCGCCGATCCGACCGAGATGCACAATCTGGCCGAGGACCCGGCGCATCTTCAGGACAAGATCACGCTGCGCAAGGCCCTGTTCGCCCAGTTGGCCAACCGCGAGGGCAAGCACGCCATTCCCTATACCGAGCGTCAGGCGATCGGCGCGGTTCGCCGCTACGTCAATGGCACCGGCGCCGCCCCCTTCCCCAAGGAGTGGCTTGTCGAGCCCAACCGGCGTGACCGGATCGATGAAATCCTGCCAGACAGCCTTGCCAAGCAGGCGGCCCATGAGGCGGGCGAACCTTTCATGGACATGCCCACCGTTGACCAGCAGCTCAAGACCATTCCCGACAAATGAGAGGCTGAGAACCCGCTTGCGATTTGCCCGCGACGATCTGCCAAGAGCCTCGCGCGAGCCATTGGAGCGCATGGACAGCCACTGCGGGAGAAGGTGACAAGCGCTCCTGCTCCAACCCGTTACGGCTCGCATCGCCCGGATTATCGCTTGTCCCGGAAGAGCCTGGTGATGAGCTGACGCATGCGATGCCCGCTGGCGTCGGGGCGATGTCGATTGGCAACCTTGGGTGCAACCAGCCTGCTGGCCCATCAAGGGTTATCCAGCACCCATTGCCGTCAAGGGCTCATTCCCGAGCGAAGCTGAGCGAAACTTGCATCGGTGAGGGATCGATTTCAAAAACCGGCCTCGATCGCCAAACGCACCGCGTCTGCCGCGGTGCGCACGCCCAGCGCCTGAAACATCGCCGCGCGGTGCATCTTGATCGTCCGTTCCGACAGTCCCAGCTCATAGGCGATCTGCTTGTTCAATTGCCCGCGCGCCATGGCCAGCAACACCGCGCGCTGGCGCGGCGACAAATGCTCCACCTTTTCACGCGCGGCATTGACGCGGCTGGCATCATGATCCTCGGGGATCTCCATCTGCGAGCCGAGGAAATATTCAAGCTGCCCGTCACTGTCGAACAGCGGCGCCACCATCACCGCATTGCGAAAAGGCGTGCCGTTCTTCCTGTAATTGAGGATCTCGACCATCACCGGGCGATGGTCACGGATGCCCTCGCGCAGCGCCTCGATCAGCGCGGGTTCGGAACCCGGCCCGGTCAGAAAGCGGCAGTTGCGGCCGATCACCTCGTCACGGGTATAGCCGGTCAGCGCCTCAAAAGCGCCATTGCAATCAATGATCGGATTGTCGGGCAGGCGCGGATTGCTGATGACCGCCGCCACCTGGCTGCCCTTGATCATGTCGGAAATCGGCATAGTCTGAAACAGGTCCCCTCCGGCAAGGCCACGAACAGCTTCACCCTCTTCTGGTCCATAGCCCCTAAGCCATGGTGTCGGCAATCACCCCCTTCCCTGGCAGGCAGGGCCTCACCCCTTGGGATGTGCAGTCCGCCAGGCCTTCACCGCCGCGAGTGTCCGGCTGACATGTTCATGGGGGTTGAAAGCGCTGTAGGTCAGCAGGATTTTGCCGTCTGGCGCGATGACATAGCTTGTTCTGTTAGACATGGAGAGAAAGGGAATCTTGACCTTGTAAGACGAAATGATGGCGCTGCTGGCCACGCCGACGGCGAATTTGTTGCGGCATTCCGTCACTGAAAACCGGGAAAGCTTGTCGATCGGATCATGCGAAAGACCGATGACGGTTGCCCCTGCCGCGTGGAACTGCTCGGCGGCATCGGAGAACTCATGGGCCTCGATGGTGCAGCCACTGGTGAACGCCGCGGGGAAAAAATAGAGAACGACAGGCCCCTGCCTGAGCGCCTCTGCCAGCCGGAACTCAAAGGGTTTGCCAGCCATCACCGCCTGGGTCTCGACATTGGGCGCCATAGCGCCAGGCGGCAGCGCAGCCATGGCGGCACCGGGCATCATGGCCGTGGCGCAGGCAAGGGAGAAGAAAAAGGGGTTTACCTTGGCCATGATAGGGATGTCCTTTCAGAGACTGGCATGGAAGACTTTTGCGCGAAGAGTGCAATCTGTCCGACAGGGAAGCTGCGGCGCGATGATCGCGCCAGCCCATGGGCAGAAAGATCGGCATGGGTGGCGCCCGCCCCGCCTGATCTGACCTGCGTGATCCGCCCCGCTTCATGAGGTGACCTTGTGGGCAAAGACCATCATATCGGCCAACACCGGCGCCTTGCCGCGCAAGGGCCGGGCGATGGCGGTTACGAGGCCGACGTGGCCCACGCCGGGATAGCGCTTGCGCTCGACAAAGGCGCCGCCATGCCGCAGGGCCAGAGCGAGTGCATCGCTGTTGGCGGGAAGCACGACATGGTCCCGATCACCGCTTGCAAGGAAGGCGGGGGGACTGCCGGCCTGGGCGTAATGGACCGGTTGGGTCAGCTCGGGCCTGGCAATGCGGGGAAAGGCGCTTTCCACCACCGGCCCCTTGAACGGCAGGAAGTCATAGGGACCGGCAAGACCGATCAGCCCCTTGACCGCGCGGCGATCCTCACCCAGCCAGCGTGGATCGAGCGCCAGCATCGCCGCATTATAGGCCCCGGCCGAGTGTCCGGCCAGAATGATCCGGTCGGGATCGCCGCCGTAGGGACCGATATGCTCGCGTACCCAGTGAACCGCCGCGGCATTGTCCTGCAAAAACGCGGGATAGACCACATGAGGCACCAGCCGGTAGTCGGGGATGACGACAATGAAACCTCCCGACGCCAATGCGCGCGCCAGAAAGGCATAACCGGCCCTGGTGCCTGACGACCATGAGCCGCCGTAAAAGAAGATGATGACCGGCAGCGGCTGAAAGGCACGCGATCCGGGGCCGTAAATATCGAGACGCTGGCGTGCATTGGGGCCGAAGGGCAGGCCATGAGCGATGGCTTCGCCGCCATCGTCCTTGGGCATCAACGCATTGAACATGCGCAAGGGCGAACAGGCCGCAACCGTCAACCCCGCCAGCCCGATAACGCCGCGCCTGCTTGCCGTGAGCAAACGCGCCGTCACTGCCGCACTCCACAGATCATGCCATCACTCCACCTTGCCAAGCGCCGGGGCTCAGCTACTGTATCGCCAGTTTCATCTACGGATGATCTGCCGGGACGGATGCAAAGAACCGATGAATTCGCCACATGATCGCTCAGATCTCGCCGCGATGCTGGGGCAGGTTTCTCTTGGCGACCGCGCCGCCTTCGAGGAAATTTATCGGCGCACCAGCGTGAAGCTATTTGGCGTGTGCCTGCGTATCTTGCCTGTCAGGCAGGAAGCGGAGGAAGCCTTGCAGGAAGCCTATATCTCGATCTGGCACCGCGCCGCCTCCTTCGATGCTTCGCGCGGCAGCGCCATGACCTGGCTGATCACCCTCACCCGCAATCGCGCCATTGACCGCCTGCGCGCCCGCGGCAAGATCACGACCGCGCCGGTCGAACTGGCCGAGGACATTGCCGACGACACGCCCGATGCTTCCGCGCTGATCGAGGCCGAGCAGGACGAGCGCCGGTTGGCGCACTGCCTTGCCACGCTCGACAAGGGCGATGCCGGCCTCATTCGCACAGCCTTCTTTCAGGGATCGACCTATGCCGATCTGGCCGGCAGGCTCGGGGCTCCGCTCGGTACCATCAAAAGCCGCATCCGGCGCGCGCTTCTCAAGCTGCGGGAGTGCCTGGCATGAGCGATCCGATGCTGTCCGAAGAGGACGAACTGCTCGCGGCGGAACTGGCCTTCGGCCTGATCGACGGCGCCGAGCGAGAGGCGGCGAGCGCGCGGGCGGCACGCGACGGGACGTTTGCTCGGGCCTATCGCCGCTGGCAGGATTATGCCGCCTCGATGTTCATGGGCCCCGGCGAAGCCCCCCGCCCTTCGGTATGGAGTGCGATCGAGGCGCGGCTGCCCGCCAATGACGTTACGCGCGCCGTTGCGCGCCCCGTCGCGCGCAGCACATTGCGCTGGTGGCAGGCCGGCGCCATGGCGGCCAGCGCCGCCGCATTGGTGCTGGCCTGGGTCAATGTCCAGAAACCGGCGCAGATCATCGTCAAAGTGCCGGTGGCCCAGGCACCGGCCGCCCCGATGGTGGCTGTGCTGACCGGCAAGCAGGGCACGGTGACCATCAACTATGACCCGTCGAGCGGCCGTATGACCTCCGCTGCCAGCGGGCTCGACATTGGCGCGCACAGCCCCGAACTCTGGGTGATCCCCGCGGATGGCAAGCCGCGTTCGATGGGGGTGATGAACGGGTCGGCCCCCGAATGGGCCAAGGTTCCCGCCTCGGCCTCCTCCGCCCTGGCGGCGGGGGTGACCCTGGCGGTCTCGCTCGAACCGATTGGCGGATCGCCCACGGGCCTGCCGACCGGGCCGGTCATCCTGACGGGCAAGATGACCGCGACGGGATGACCGCTTACACCTGCCGTTCGTAACGGATCAGCGAGCCCCCCTTTTCAAAGGACAGGCCCGCCCAGCCAAGCTGGTCGCCGTAGAACATGTCGAGGCGCACATCGCCGGTCAGGGCGAAATGGCGGGCCTGAAGCGAACCACCGTTTGCAGTGGGGATGGTCGCCATGCCCTGCGGCGCAACGCGCGGGCGCAGGATGCTGCCATCCTGCGCATTGATCCAGGGCCCGTCCAGCTCCCGCCGGTTCCAGTGCGTGGCCGGCATCGCATCGGCAGGCGCGGCAAAGCGCATCCCCTTCGAACCCTTGACCAGCAGAGCATTACCCTCGCGGCGCACCGACACCTCATGCGCGGTGCCATTGTCGTCGGTCTGCGAATCGAAGGCAACCACCCGGTCGCCCAGCCACCGTTCGACAGCGCGGTGCCGATAGCGATAGAGCGTGACGCCCAGGACCTTGAAAACCAGTTGCACGGCGATGTTGACCGTCAGGCCGTCGCCAGAAGGTTCGAACGTCAACACATGAGTGCCAAGGCTTGTGCCCTTGCGCCTGATGTCAAAGCCAAGGCGATTGCCGGCGGGAACCGGCAGCGCGGCGTGGAGCGAGGCCGGCATGGCTGCAAGGGCCGCCGCGCCGACAAGCATGCTGCGCCGGTCGATCATCGCTTCGCCTCCAGCACATAGAGCCCGACATCGATGGTGCCGGTGCGAAAGCCGGCCTCGCAATAGGCGAGATAATAGGTCCAGAGCCGGTGGAAATTGTCGTCAAAGCCCAGGGTGCGGATGCGCGGCCATTGCGCTTCAAATCGTCGCCGCCATTCGGCCAGCGTCTGCGCATAGCCCGACCCGAAGTTCTGCCGCGCGGTGATGGACAGGCCGACGCGCCGGGCCTGCTCGTCAAGAATGGTCCTGGTCGGCAACATGCCACCAGGAAAGATATAATGCTGAATAAAGTCGGGATTGCGCTGATAGGCCGCGAAGCGATCCTCACGGATGGTGATGGCCTGCAGGACGATCCGGCCCCCCGGGCGCAGGCAGTCCCGCAACTGCTGGAAATAGACCGGCCAATAGGCCTCCCCCACCGCTTCGAGCATCTCGATCGACACGATCCGGTCGAACCTGTCCGCGACGCTGCGATAGTCCTGCAGGCGAAGGTCGATCCGCGCATGCGCGTCCCCCTCTTCGACAACAGAGCGGGCATGGCGCAATTGCTCCTGCGACAGGGTCAGCGCGGTGACGCTGCGGCAATCACGCGCCAGTCGTGAGGCCAGCGCACCCCAGCCGCAGCCGATTTCCAGCACCTCCTCGCTGCCCGAAAGGTTCAGCAGGGCGGCAATCCGGTCGAGTTTCTCCCTTTGGGCCTGTTCCAGACTGCCCCCGGGCGCCAGCGCGATCGCCGAGGAATAGGTCATGGTCTCATCCAGCCAGAGCCGGTAGAAATCATTGCCCAGATCGTAATGAAAGGCGATGTTGCGCCGGCTTCCCGTCCGCGAATTGCGGCGCAGGGCGTGGTTCAACCGGCGCCACATCCGCACGGGCCAGAAACCCTCGAAGGTGGCATCGAGGCGCGCGACATTTTCAGCCGCCAGCGCGATCAGTTGCGGCAGGTCGGGGCTCGACCAGTCCCCCGCGATGAACCCTTCGGCAAAGCCCACATCGCCGCGAAACAGCAGCCGGCGAAAGGCCATGCTGTTGCGCAGTTCAATCACGCCATGCGGGCCCGGCAGGTCACCGGCATGATCGATCCGCCGCCCCGATGGCAGCATGATCGTCAGGCGCCCCTTGTGAAGATGGCGCAGCGCCCGGCTGATCAACCACGACGGTCGCCCGGCTATCAAAGGCGGCGCCTCTCCTGCCGCCTGCTGCGAACCATGGCAAAATGGCGCATCGGCATCCTGGTTCAGATACATGGCTCCTCCCCTTCAAGCTTCTGATCGGTGACAAAATGAGCGGGCGCGGGCGGGCAACTGTGGACGGGCATTCGCTTCGCCCACAGCTTTGCGGCCTCCCACAAGATTCCGATGACGATTTTGAGCGTCAGCAAGGGATGGGTGAAAAACACCCGCAGCAAGGCAGCATCATCAAGCGGCCGGCGGGTGGCCTCTTGCTCGGCATAGAGCACCCTCCCTTGCGTATCGCTGAGCGAGATGCCGATCGAGACGCGGCTTTCGGGTGGGCGCAAACGGAATGTGTAACGCATATCCATGCCCATGAAGGGCGAAACGTGAAACGCCTTGGCACAATACTGTTCGATCACGGCGCCATGCCCCGGCTCGACAGGCAGGAGATAGCAATGGCGCTGGCCGAACGTGTTGTTCACCTCATAGAGCACCGCCCGCAGCGCGCCCTGCCGGTCATGGCAGAAGAAAATGCTGAGCGGATTGAAGACGAAGCCCAGCACACGGGGCATGGTAAGCAGGCGAATGGCACCGCCTTCCACCGCGATCCCGGCCCTGCCCATCGCGCGCTCGATCTGCTGGCGCAGCGGCAGGGTTGAGCCATCGCCGTGATCACCGTCGCAAAAGGAAAAAAGATTGAACCGCCCGCGCGAAAAGAAACGCAGCCTGCCGGCCAGTTGATCGATTTCGTCCAGATCGAGCAGCAGCGAGAAAATCCTGTAGCGCAAATGGTGCCCACGCGGCCGAAAGCGCCGATGCGTGACGCTGCCGACATAAAGTGCGCTCGCCTCGCTCATGCCGCCACCATGGGGGTAAGGACGATGCGCCCCGATTCCCCGGGCACGGTCCATGGGCGACGCACGCCGCCCAGTTGTTCCGCCACCGCAAGGCCGGACTGAAGGCCGTCTTCATGGAAACCGGCACCGAAATAGGCGCCGCAAAACCAGGTGGAGCGCCTGCCCTGCAACGACCACAGCTCGCGCTGTGCCCGACCGGCGGCGGCATCGAAGATGGGGTGGTGATAGATTTCGCGGCGATGGACCAGCGCCGGGTCGGGTTCATCGAGCGGGTTGAGCGTCACGAACAGTGGCAAGCGATCGGGCAGACCCTGAAGCCGGTTCATCCAATAGGTCACCGACAGGTCAGGCCCACCGGCCTGCATCCGCGACGCATAGTTCCAGCTCGACCAGACCCGCCGTCTGACCGGCATGAGACCTGTATCGGAATGCAGCACCGCTTCGTTGCGGCGATAGGCAAAGGCACCCAGCAGTTCTGTCTCGCGCTCATCGGCATCGCTCAGCATGTCCAGCGCCTGATCGGCATGGGCCGCGATGACCACATGGTCGAAGCGCTGCTCCTGCCCACCGGCCCAGAGCGTGACACCCTCCTCCTCGCGCCTGATCCGGTCAACGCCGCGCCCCGTGACGATGCGATCGGCAAAGGATCCGGTCAAACGCCTGACATAGGCCCTGCTGCCGCCCGACACCGTGCGCCATTGCGGTCGGCGCCCCAGCTTGAGCAGCCCGTGGTTCTCGCAGAACCGGATGAAAGCCGCCGCCGGATAATGGGGAATATCGCTGACCGGGGTGGACCAGATCGCCGCCGCCATGGGATAGAGATGATCGTCGCGAAAGGCCGCGCCGCAGCCCAGCCCATCGAGATAGGAGCCCAGCCCCATGTCACCCAGAGCGGGCAGGTCACGGGGCGCGCGGCGGTAGAATTTCTCAAGATCGCGCAGCATCGACCAGAAACGCGGCGAGGCCAGATTGCGCTTCTGGGCGAACAATCCGCCCAGATCGGTGCCGGCATATTCCAGCCTGCCCCGGTCAAGAGAGACCGCGAAGCTCATCTCCGCCGGGCGGGTCGGCACATCGAAATGTGAGAACAGCGCCGTCAGATTGGGATAGGTCTGCTCATTGTAAACGATAAATCCCGTATCGACCGGCACCTCTCCGACATCGACCGTGTTGCTGTGCCCGCCGATGCGCGTGCCTGTTTCAAAGACGGTGACGCGGTGCCTGCCCGACAGCAACCATGCGGCGGAAAGGCCCGAGATGCCGCTGCCGACCACCGCAATGTCCAAGATCCCGTCCCGGCTCATGAATGCTCCCGCCTCTTGCCTGCAGGCCCATCGGCCCGTTCAGGGAGCAGTTACGCGGCGCGGTCGCGTCTGGATGCCTCGGCACCGACAAAAAATTTGGACAAAAAATGCGCCCGTGACGCCCACCATGCATCCGCGCGCGATCCAGACACGTAGATGCGGACATGACACTCATGCTCATCGCCTTGTTGTGCCTTCCTGCCCTGTCGCTGATCATGGCAATGGCGTGGTGGATCGCCAGAGAGCCTGGCCAGTCAGGCTGGACCGATGTCATATGGTCTTTTGCCGTTGGCCTGGTGGGTGCGCTCGCCTGCCTTGTCCCGGCGGGCGGAGCCAGCCAGCATCGGCAGATCTGTGTGGCGATCATGGTTGCGTTCTGGTCGCTGCGTCTGGGTGCCTACATCGGCGTGCGCACAGCCGGCCATGGCGATGATCCGCGCTATGCGGAATTGCGCAAGACATGGGGGGCGCAGTTTTCCTCGCGGCTCTTTGTCTTTCTGCAAATCCAGGCATTTGCCGCATGGCTGCTGGTCCTATGCGTGGTCATGGCAAGCCACCGCCCGGGCCCGTTCCCGCGCTGGAGCGATCTGGCGGGCTTAGCCGTTTTGCTGATCGCAGTCGCCGGCGAGGGCCTGGCCGATGCCCAGTTGCGTCGCTTCCGCAGCCTGCCGGCCAACGCCGGTCAGGTCTGTGCCAGCGGGCTGTGGGGACTGTCACGCCATCCCAATTACTTCTTCGAATGGCTGGGGTGGATCGCCTATGCCATCATCGCCATCGGGCCCAATGCCGACTGGTCACCGGGCTGGGCGGCCCTGTCGGGGCCGGTCTTCATCTATTGGTTGCTGGTCCATGTTTCGGGCATTCCCCCGCTGGAGGCCCATATGCTGCGCTCGCGCGGCGATGCCTTCCGCCGCGTGCAGAGCCGCGTCAACGCCTTCTGGCCATGTCCCCGTCATCGCAATGCAGGAGAACCCTGATGAACCCGGTTGCCACACTCATTCGCGCCGTCGAGACCACCCCGCTTCCCGATCCGGTCACCCGCGCCGGCATCGACATGCTGGTGGGCATGCGGCGGCGCAGCCTGACCCACGCCGCCAGCAGGAATGCCGACTTCGCGCGGGACATGTCGCAATTCCCGGTTGCGCAGCACACAGACACCGCCAATGAGCAACACTATGAACTGCCCCCGCGCTTTTTCGAACTGACGCTGGGTCCGCGCCGCAAATACAGTTGCTGCCTCTTTCCACGCGGCGACGAGACGCTGGAGGAGGCCGAGGAGGCCGCACTCGATGCGACCATCGACCATGCGGGGCTCGCGGACGGCCAGACCATCCTTGAACTGGGTTGCGGCTGGGGTTCGCTCAGCCTGGCGATGGCCCGGCGCTTTCCGCGCGCCACCATTCTGGCTGTTTCAAATTCGGCACCCCAACGCCAATCTATCGAGGCGCAGGCGCAGGCTGCCGGTCTGGACAATCTGCGGGTGGTCACCTGCGACATGAACTGGTTTGACACCGAGGATCGCTTCGATCGCATCGTCTCGGTCGAGATGTTCGAACATATGTCGAACTGGCGCAAGTTGCTGGCTCGCGCCAGGCGCTGGATGAAGCCCGATGGGCGGCTTTTCCTCCATGTCTTCAGCCATCGCAGTCAGCCCTATCGCTTTGACACCACGGACCCGACGGACTGGATCGCGCAGCACTTCTTCACCGGCGGGATCATGCCCAGTCATGGGCTCATCGACCATTTTCCCGAAAGCTTCGAGGTCGAGAGCAGCTGGCGGTGGAGCGGGCACCATTATCAGCGCACGGCCAACCTGTGGCTGGACAATTTCGATGCCAATCGCGCCGAGATCGACAGCTTGCTGGAGACGATCTACGGTACAAAGGCTGCCCTGTGGCGCCGCCGGTGGCGGCTGTTCTATCTGGCAACGGCCGGATTGTTCGGCCATGCCGGCGGGAAGGAATGGGGCGTCAGCCATTTTCTGCTGCGCCCTGCGGCATGAGCCTGTTGCAGCAACTGGCCGCTTACGCCGGCCACCATGACCCGGTGGCGGCAGCCTGCAACAGGATTGCCTTGCTCGTCGCCTCAAGCCAGGTGACCTGGCCGTTCTATGTCGTCGCCCTGGCCGGGCATGACGGATGGATCGCCTGCGCCACCTATGGCTCGACACCGTTTTTCGTCGCTGTGCCTTATGTTGCGCGACGCCTCACTGTGGCCGGCGCGGCCCTTCTGGTGATGGCGGGGGTTGGCAATGCCATGGTGGCCACCAAGGCGCTGGGCGCGGCCTCCGGGCTCGAACTCTTCCTTATCCCCACCCTGCTCATCGGCTGGTTTGCCCTGCGCGGTCACGGGTTTTTGCTGGCGAGTGTTGTGGCGGCGCACATCCTCGCGCTGCTGGGGCTACAGCTCTGGCCGTCGCCATGGCGGCAGCTTGATCCGGTTGCCGATGCCCAGCTCCTTCATCTCAACATGGTGAGCGCGACGGTACTCTGCGTCATTATCGCCACCATGCTCCGGGGTGCCCAGACGGACAAGCGACGTGGCGATGGTCAGGCGGTTCCGCAGGACCGGGCGGAAGGTCGGGTGCCGATGCGTAAAAGCAGGTAACTCAGGCCAAGCCTGAAGCCTCGCCCATCAGGGCAGGCAGTTTCAGACCGGCCATCGACGCGCGGCACCATAGCCGGCCGTTGCCGCCAGCGCCGTCAGCACCGTCCCCCAGGCCAGATCCGCCAGAGTGATGACGACAGGCCAGTTGCGCAAGGTCGCCTGATTGGTCAGATCATAGGTCGCATAGGCGACAAGCCCCAAAAATCCGCCACGCCAGGCCGCATTCCTCCAGTCACCGCGGTTGCGCGCAGGCGCCACCGCAAAAACCAGCACGCCGCCGAGATAAAGAAGATAAAAGGCGACGGCCGGGACCATCATGACATCGTCCCGCATCAGTTCGTGAAGATGCGGTCGGTACAGGCGGGCGGACATCACGGTCAGCCACACGCCATCGCAGGCCAGCAATGTCACAAGTGTCACGAAGGCTATCTTGCACCAACTCAGCATGGATCACCTCAAAGCCTGCTCGCAATTGATCGACAATAGACTGAAAAAAAGGAATATATTCCTTATCTCTCCTGCCAGACAGACGATCATCACTGCTTGGTCACGCGGACAAGCGACCAGTCATACCCCAGGCTTCGCACGCGCGCCTGCAACATGGTCAGCATGGCAGCACGGGGGTGACTGTCGCGCGTCAGAACCCAAAGATACCGGCCTGACGGTTCCCCGACGATCGACCAGTCATAGTCCGCGCCGTGGTCCAGAACCCAGTAATCTCCGTAAAATGGCCGGAAGAACGAGACTTTCAGCTTCGCGCGGGTCACAGGATCGGCAATTCTCGCAACACCCACCGATTGCTTCCAGCGTCCATCGGGCTTTCTGCCACGGTTCACGACCCGCACCGTGCCATCGCCATGAAGCGAATAATCCGCCGTCACGGCGTCCATATCCTTTTCAAAGGAGGCCTCGTAGCGGAATTGCTCATGCCACCGCCCCATATAGCGCTCGAGATCGACCGGTTCGGCAGGTTGCGGAACGGCCTTGTTCCCAACCGGGCCGCCATGGGGGATGGCCGCGCAGGCGCCAATCAGCGTCGCGGCGCCGATCACTCCAAAGGTCAGCAGCTTGCGGCGCATCATCCATCCTTTCAATCGCTGCGATGGCAAAGGCGTGATCATTGCCACCCGCGCCCGGCGTGACAATCATCATCAACGACCGGCAGAATCCCATCGCCCGATCCTCCCGCGGCCTCAACCTGACCTATGGGGTATGCCCTTAACGGGATCCTCACTTGGGCTTGACCATTGACTGGGCTAGATATCGCAAATCCTTGCGCCGGAGCCCGCCATGCATCTCCTCGATCTCCTGACCACAAGAGGCCTGGCCCCGCATGGCTATTGCCTGCTTTGGGACCCGATCCTGATCTGGCTGCACGTCGTGTCCGACGCGATCGTGGGCTTGTCCTATTTCTCGATTCCCGTTGCGCTGACGGTCTTTCTGGCCCGCCGTCGCGATATTGAATTCGGCTGGCTCCTCATCCTGTTTGCCATCTTCATCATGGCCTGCGGGACGACCCATTTCATGTCCATTCTGGTTCTCTGGATTCCCGCCTATGGTCTTGAGGGTCTGGTCAAGGCCGTTACGGCCATCGCTTCCGTGCTGACGGCAGTGCTCCTGTGGCCGCTTTTGCCCAAGCTGATCGCCCTGCCCTCGCCCCGGCAATTGCAGGAGGCCAACGAACAGCTCAAGCGCGAAGCCTGCGAACGCGAACGTATGGAGCAACAATTGCGGCAAGTGCAAAAGCTTGATGCCATCGGCCGCCTCACTGGGGGCATTGCCCATGACTTCAACAACATTCTCGCGATCATCATGGGCAGCCTGGAACGGGCCACGCGCCGGATCGATTCCCCCGAGCAGGCCCGGGAAGCCTTGCAGCATGCGATGGCGGCCAGCGAGCGGGCCGCACATCTCACCGAACAATTGCTGGCCTTTGCGCGGCAAAAGCCGATGGCAACCCAACGCTGCGACATCAACGACATTCTGCGCGATTTCGAACCGTTGATCCGTCAGGCCATTGGGTCGAATATCGACCTCAACATGGCCCTGGCCCCAACCCCGGTGCCGGTGGACATCGACCGCAGCCAGTTCGAAACCGCGCTCATCAATCTGGCGGTCAACGCGCGCGATGCGATGCCGGAAGGCGGGACGCTCGCCATCACCGTGGAGCCGGCCGGCAGCGGCAGCGACAGCGTCACCATCACCGTCGAGGATACCGGCGAAGGGATGGACCAGGAGGTTCTGGCCCGGGCCACGGAGCCCTTTTTCACAACCAAAGCCGTCGGCAAGGGGACGGGGCTCGGGCTCAGTCAGGTCTATGGCTTTACCAGCCAGATGGGCGGCGCCTTCAGCCTGCACTCATCGCCGGGTGCGGGAACCAGGGCTATCATGACGCTCATGCGCGTGGCTTAACGCGCAGGCCCACATACTTGACCAACTGGCTCATCGACCGCCTCCATGCATGGATCAAACCGGAAAACCCGGCACAATCTCAACGCTGCAGTTCACGAGACGGGATCGCCCTGCCTCAGGCGGACCTGTGGTCTAGGATCGCGCGCGGGCGATCAGGCGTTTGATATGCGCGACCACGGCCTGCGGATCGTAAGGGCGACTGAGGTGAGGCCCCTCATCACACAAATGGCCGGCCATGCGGGCAGCGCTTTCGACATTGCCGGCCAGCATCACCGACATGTCCGGCTGGTGCTGCCGCAACCAGACCCGAAGCTCGAAAGCGTTTCGCGTTCCGGCCAGTTCCGCGTCGATCAGCACCGCTTCGAACGAGATGGCCCCCTGTTCGAACAGGGTGATGACCTCATCGCCACTGGCAGCCTCGACCACCCTGTAGCCGCAATCGCGCAGATAATCTGCCAGCGCGCCGCGCACCAGCACATCGCTGTCGGCAATCAGGATGCTGTGGGCAGGTCGCGCTGCTTCCGGCATGGGGGCCCTATCAATCGTTCAACAAGATCAATAAGGGTTGTGGACGGATAAGGTTTCCTCAGAAACGCATCGGCACGGCCCGCTGTGTCAGGCGCCAGATGCGCCGATGACACGATGACCGGCCGCCATGGGGAGGCATTCTTGGAATGCAGCGTGAGACCGATGCCGTCGACCGCGCCGGGCATCCGCACGTCGGTGATCAGCAGGTCGGGGTCTATGTGGGCGCCGAGTATGTCCAGCGCCTCATCCCCGCTTCCCGCTTCAAGGACCTGATATCCCTGGTCTCGTAATTCATCGGCCAGAAACATGCGGAGGATGATTTCATCCTCCACGACCAATATGACTTGCGCACTCATTCCATCGCTATCCTGATCCATGAGCATTCCCCTGCCCATGAAAGCCTGCCCTGCCTTGCAACACGGGATTACCCCTAAAACGATCGATTGCGGTGAAAGATCCAGCCGGGGGGCGGGTGTTTCTGGTGCCAGTCTTGTCAGCCTTCTCACCGACCATGTGCTCGCAACATCAAAACCCCGCTCCGTGATGGCTACCGAGATTCGCGAGCGATGAAAAGGCTGTCATTCCAGAAAGATGGCCTTTCCCTTTTCCGTCATCGCGACAGGCATCACCAGGGCAGGCGTTGTCCGTCCCAGGCAAAGACGCCGCCACTGTCCTGCTGCGTCAGCCCATCGAGCACGCGCAGCAGGCACGATGCCGCCCGCTCCGGCAAGAACAGACGATCGGGGGCAACACCGCGCTGAAAGGGTGCAGACAAATCCGTGGCAACCGTGCCTGGATGCAGACCGGCGATGATGGCATGAGGATGGGTTCGCGCCATTTCGATCGAAAGATTGACCAGCACCATATTGAGAGCCGCCTTGCTGGCACGATAGCTGTGCCAGCCGCCAAGGCGATTGTCACCGAGCGAACCGACCCGCGCGCTGAGCGCGGCGAACACCGCGCGGCGGTCGCGCCGCAACAGCGGCAGCATATGCTTGGCGATGAGCGCAGGCCCAATCGTGTTGATGGCCAGCACATGGGCCATGGCCCGGGCATCCATCGCGCGGATGCTTTTTTCAGGCATGACCGCAAGCGAAGCATCGCTCAGCACGCCCGTCGTGACCAGCACCAGATCCACCGGCCCGTCGATTGCGCCCGCCGCCTGCGCGATGGTCTCTTCCCGCAGAAGGTCGAAAGGGAGAGGCGCGATCCGCGATACCCATTCAGGCGATGCCCATTCGACCGACGGCTTGCGCATGCCGACATGGATCTTACGATAAGCCCCGCTCGCGGCCAGCGCCGCAACCAGCGCCCGGCCCATGCCACCGGCCCCGAACACGACCGCCTGACCGACAGGCTCATGACCATTCTGCATCAGGCTTGCTCCTCATGATCGCCACCGCCAGGCGCCATGGCGGAGGCACCCTCGATCACCTCACCACGCGCGATCGGCGCAGGCCGTCTTCGTCACATGGCCGGCTGCCGCCATGCCCGAAAGCCAGGCGGCTTCCACCGTTGTCCCCTCCAGCCAGTCGCCGCAGGCTCCGATCCGCAAATTGTCGTTCCACAGCATCAAGCGTCCCCCTTGTGCCGGGCGGGCATAGCGCCAGCGATGAACGCTGCGCGATATGGGTTGCGGCAAAGGCTGACCGACCATCGCCGACAATGCCTGCAACAGATGGTCGCCAACATCGGCCGCCATCCACTCGAGATGGTCGGCCGACCAGCCGGCGCCGGCCTGAACCACCCAGGTTTCGGGCCCCGTGCGGCCGGGTTTGCCCGAATTGCGGATCGCGCGCTCGATCACACCGCCCCCCTCCAGATGGGAGGACGCAACCGGCAATCTCTGGTCAAACACATAGATGGCGGTCCAGCACGGCAGCATGGGCACGGACAGGGCAGCTCGCGCCTGATCGAAATCATGCAGGGACAGCAGCGGCGCGGCCTGTTCCGCCGGAATAGCAAGGATGACGGCATCAAATGGCCCGAGGCGCCCCGCATCGGTCAGCACCCACCATCTGCGCTCATCGCGCGCCAGAGCCTTCACCATGCAGCCAAAGCGCACATCAAGCGGGGCCGCCAGATGTTTGAGGATGGCGTTCATGGCCGGAATGGCGGTCCATTGCCCGGTGCCCGCCTCGGGCCAGGGTGCCACCAGATCCTGCCGCGCCCAATGCTCGACCATTTGCGCAAAGCCCGGATCATGGGCTGAAAAGAACGGAGCGCCCAGATCCGCCTGCGCCATTCCGCAGGCCGTTTCCAGCCGCCGCGTCGCCATCCGCCCCCCTGCCCCGCGCCCCTTGTCGATGACCGAGACGGTGCAGCCGCTGTCACGCAAGCGCGACGCGCAGGCCAGACCGGCCATCCCGGCCCCCACGACGCCAACGCGAAGCCGGGATGGCACGGCATGGGCCCGATCCTTCATGACCGGCCCATGAGCGCGAGAACCTCCTTGCGACTGCTGGGATCGCTCAGAAAGCAGCCCAGCATCCGGCTGGTCACCATGCCAACGCCCGGCGTGCAGACCCCACGCCCGGTCATGCAGCCATGCTGCGCGTCGATGACGACCGCCACGCCTTCGGGCTGCAGATTGTCCCAGATGCACTGGGCCACCTGCGCGGTCAGCCGCTCCTGCACCTGCAGGCGGCGCGCGAAGCCATGCAGCACGCGGGCCAGCTTTGAGATGCCCACCACCCGGTCGCGCGGCAGATAGGCGATCGAGGCGGTGCCGGTGATGGGTGCCATATGGTGTTCGCAGTGGGACTGAAAGGGGATGTTCTTGAGCAGCACCACCTCATCATAGCCCCCGACCTCATCGAAGGTCCGCGACAGATGGCTGCCCGGATCTTCCTGATAGCCCTGGCAATATTCGAGCCAGGCCCGCCCCACCCGGGCCGGCGTATCGAGCAATCCCTCACGCGTGGGATCTTCCCCGGCCCAGCGCAGCACGGTCCGGATCGCCTCCTGCACATGGTGGGGAACATGCGCTTTGGCAGGTCGAGACTGGGGCTCGAGCAAGGCTGTCATCTCGTTCATGGCGCTTTCCTTCTTGCCGGAAGAGGACGCCAAAGCGGCGTCGGGCAAGACTGTGGTTGCAGGCTGCACGCCATGTCAGCAACGTGTCTAAAGAGGAATGTCGCGCCCCGGGCCAGCCCGGGGCCGATGGTCCGCACCCCGCCCGTCAGCTGCAGATCGCGAAACTAGACGCCCAGAACCCCGCCGCTCTCCAGCCGCGCTGCAAGATCGAACAAGGCCCCCTCCCGGCCCGGCGCGCCGATCAGTTGCAGCCCCAAGGGCAGCTTTCCCGGCCGGGATACAGGCGCGCAAAGCACCGGCAACCCGGCCAGGCTGATGGGCTGGGCCAGCATGCCAAGATTGGCCCGGGCAGGAGCGGGGCCATCGCCGGTGTGGATCACCGGATTGTCGATCAAGGGCGCGACATCGGGCGTGGCCGGCGCCAGCAGGACATCATACCGATCCAGCAGATCCAGCGCGCGCGCCCTGAACCATGCGCCAAAATCCGCCGCCCTGTCGCGCAAGTCGGTGGGCACCAGATTTCCCGCCAGCAAACGGTCACGCGTTTCCGGGTCGAAGGCGAGAGGGCGCTGCGCCAGTTCCGCCCGGTGCAGCCGCCCGCCATCATGGCCGGTGATGAAAAAAGCAGCGGCCCGCGCCGCCTCGACCCTGGGCAGATGCGCCATGGGCATGGTGCCCAGAACGCGCCCGATGGCGCTGAAAATCTCCTCATAGGCGTCAATCGCATGGGTGACGAACCAGCCATCGAGCCGGGCAACGCTGAGGGCCGAAAGGGGCGCGACAGGCCGCCCCATCGCCACCGCAAGGCCGGTCTCCAGATCATCGAGCGTGGCGGCGAAAGGCCCCAGCGTGTCGAGCATGGGCACAAAGGGAAAGCTGCCTTCCTCTGGCACGCTGCCATGCGCCGGGCGAAAGCCCCAGACGCCGCACAGCGCGGCCGGAACGCGGATCGAGCCATTCGTGTCCGACCCCCAGGTCAGCGGCAGCATGCCCGCCGCCACCGCCGCCGCCGATCCTCCGCTCGATCCTCCCGCCAGTCGCGCAGTGTCACGCGGATTGCGGGTGGTTCCGAAATGGGCGTTCACCGTCACGAAACCATAGGCATACTCATCCATGTTGAGCACCGCGACAGGGATGGCACCTGCCCCGGTCAGTCGCTGCAACACCGCGGCATCGTCCTCTGCCGCCGGGGCATCGACGCGCATGGCTGCGCCGGCCGTGGTGGGCAGTCCCTTGATGTCGAACAGGGCCTTGATGCCGATGGGAACGCCCGCCAGGGGCCCCGGATCTTCGCCCGCCACGATACACGCATCGAGCGCATCGGCCATCTGCAAGGCACGCTCGGTCAGCAACCGGGTCACGGCGCGGATCTCGGCATCACGCGCGGCGATCCGGTCCAACGCTGCCTGAGTGACCGCGCGGGCGCTGACCTGCCCCCTGCGCACCGCCTGCGCGATGCCTGTTACGGTCGTGGGCAGGCTCATGGCTCAATCTCGGCCAGTGCCGCCTGCACGACGCGCCAGCGATCCTCCAGCAGGGCCAGATTGGCCTTCACGCCGGGCAGGCATGGCGCAGGCAGCGCAACCCCGGCGGCGCGGAACCTGTCAAGGATCTCGGCCTCACTCCACCGCGTTGGCGTGAAGACATCGGTCACGATGGCGCTCCGGGCGTATGGTCGCGATAGCGGGGCCAGTGATTGGCCAGTTCGAACACCACCTTGCCGCCCACGCGCCATGCGGCATCGAGCGAGGCGTCGAAGGCCGGGAAATGGCCGTGCATCTCCGAGAGCATCAGTTCATGCGCGCTCTGCCCATGGGGCGGGGCGGAATAGTCGCTGGCGGTGCGAAGGACCAGCAGGCGATCGGGCGCCACCTTGCCCGCCTTGGCCAGCATGGCGAGCGAACGGGCCACGCCGGTGTCCTCCATGGCGGTCATCACGAAAGTGCCCTTGGCGCCCGTCCAGTAGCGCGTCCATTCTTCGGCATGGGTGTTAAGCATGGCGCCGATCCAGAAGGACTGGCCCGAGACTTCCTCACCCACCATCACATGAGGCGGCTTTTGCGCCTCGGGAAAGCCGGCATAGGTGGCGCGCAGGTCCTGCAACTGCTTGCTGTCGGCAAGGGCGATGTCGCGCGTCAGCCCATAGGCCCAGTCACGCAAGGCATGGTTGAGCGGAAAGAGATTGTCCGAACTGTCGGGCACAGGTTGCTGATAAGGTTCGAGACGGTGATAGGGCAGCGTGCCCGTCGCCCAGCCCTGCGGCGCCTCACGCGGGTCGATGGCATAGGAAAAATCGCTGTCGATCACATCGCCGATCCATGCCGCAGAGCCTGCCGAACCCGTGTTGGGGTTGACCCCGGCGATGGCGGCCACCACCCAATAGGCATGGGTCAGGTCAAAGCGCGGGTCCATGCCCAGCGCCATGATCGAGGCGGCGGCATGGCCGGTGCCCTCGCCCGTGCTGATCGCCAGAACATGCGTCTTGGGGTCGTAACGCAGGTTGCGCACACCGGCGGGAAAGGGAATTTTTTGCGGCAAGACCTTGGCCCAGGCCTGAAATTCACCTGAACGATCTCCGGTATCCTCACCGATCTCGAAAGCGGTCACCACGACCACGCGCACATCCATGGGGTGAGTGGCAGGGGCGCGGGCGAAGGCGGGCTGGGCCATCAGCGCAAACACGGCGCTGAGCATCAGGGTAAGGCGCAAGATCACAGGCTCCGATGAACAAGGTGGCGGCAGGATGGACGCAACTCATCCACAGGACAAGAGGGACGTTGCCTTTTATTTGCTCAATACGGTTGCGTGTTTTAAAAATTAGAACAGACTGTTGACCTGACGTACCAGGCAAAAAGGGCGCCCGGCCATGACCGGAACGCCCTTTGCTGTCCTGCGATGCAAGAATGCCCCCGCGCTCAGCGCGCCATCACACCAGCCCCGTGGTGCGGGCCCAGTTAAGCCAAAGCTCGGGCCAGATGGCGACCGGCTTGCCCACCGTGCCGCGCAGGCCAAACCCGTGCCCGCCGACCTCGAAAAGATGCGTTTCAACCTTCGCCCCCCGCGCCTTGAGCGCATCGCGCAGCATCAGCGTGTTGAGCGGGTTCACCACCGGATCATCCTCGGCGTGGAGCAGGAAATGCGGCGGCGGATTGGCCGGAATGTGCTGGCTGGGCGTATGGGCATCCTCGGCGGCGCGGCTGATATCGGGCCCCAGCAACTGGCGGCGCGACTGCGAATGCCCCACCGGCAGATGCATCGAAATAACCGGATAGCATGGCGCGGCGCAGATCGGCCGGGCCGAATGATTGTCCGCCTCGTCCACCGGTGCATAGACCGTTTCACCAAAACGCGCCGCCAGATCGGCACAGACATGGCCGCCGGCTGAAAAACCCATGGCTGCCACGCGGGGCGGATCGATCCCTAAGGAAGCGGCGTGGAAGCGGATCAGGCGCATGGCCCGCTGGGCATCGCACAAAGGCGCATTGGCCCCGCTCGCCCAATCCCAGCCGTGTTCGTCCCCGCCCGGCAAGCGATAGAACAGGACAAAGACCGTAAACCCACGCGCCGTCAGCCAATGGGCCAGCTCATAGCCCTCCTTGTCGACCACCACACGGACATAGCCGCCGCCCGGCGTGATCATCACCGCCGCGCCATTGGGCCTGTCCGGGCGGAAGACGGCCATGCGCGGGCGGCTCTGCCCGGTCATGTAGCGGTCGTGGGGCTCGCCGGGCTTGGCACGCTCGGGAATCTCCTCGCTGATGGGTCGCAGCAGGCCGGGGGCCACGCCGCCCGGCCACAGGTCGATGACTTCGGCCACATCGGGCAGAGCCGATGCCGGAGAGGATGGCGGGAACGAAGCCCCCTTCGTTCCCGCCGGAAGACCGGCCCCTGGCGCGTCAGCCGCCAGAGCCCGGTCGGGCCGCAGCCCCGGAAGCATTCCAGTCACCGCCGCTCCCGCCACCAATAGCGCACGCCGATCAACCTTCATCCCTTCCGCTCCTGGTTCGCGCTCGCGTCTGAGCAGCGAGACTTACAGCTTGTAGCGCGCACCGAACACAATGGTGCGCCCGGTATGCTGGTCCTCATAGTTGCGCTGCGCGGCGTAATCGGTCCAGTGGTAGGTGTAACGATCGAGCAGGTTGGTAGCATCGACCGAAATCTCGAACCGCTTGGTGATCGAATAGCGCAGCGCCGCATCCAGGCTGGCATAGGCGCCATAGCCTTCGAAGATGTTGCCCGTACCGCTGTTCTGGTCGTTGTAAGGCCCGCGATAGGAGTAGCTGACGCGCCCCTGGAACGGTCCCTGCTCATAGTACAGCGTGGCGTTCCACGTCGTCTTCGACAGCCCGAAGAAGGTGGAGGAGACCGTCGTGCTGGGCAGGGTGATCGTGCCATTGCTTTTCACCGCCGTGCCCGCGCCGCTGACATTATAGGTGGCGTTCGAACTGGTGAGCGTGACATTGCCGATCACACCGAAGTTCTTGAGCATGCCGGGCAGGAAACGCAGCGGCATCTGCAGGCCCAGTTCCACACCCTTGAGCGTGGCGCCCGTACCGTTGCCGACCGAGGTGATCGTCCATACCTGCCCTTCGGGGTTCTGCGCGGCGGGCGAACCGGGCGAGAGGATCGAGGTGGGCAGGCCGGTCGAAGCAAAGGTGCCCTGCGTCACGGTCGAGGAGGGGAAGCTGGCCACATCCTTGTAGAAGAAGGCCGCAGACAGCAGCGACTGGGGCGCGAAATACCATTCCACCGCCGCGTCATAATTGGTGGCGCGATAGGGATCGAGGTAAGGGTTGCCGTAGCTGACCTTGTAATTGAACGAGTCCACCGACCCGCCCGGCGTCAGATTGCCCAGCGATGGGCGCGTCATCACCTTGGCCACGGCAAAACGCACGATCACGTCCTTGCGCGGGAAGAAGTTGAGGTTCGCCGAGGGCAGCCAGTCATGATAGCTGCGCTGGATGGTGACCGTGTTGGTGCCATTCTGCAGGCCGGTCGAGCTTTGGTCGGTATGGGCATAGCGGATGCCGGCATCCAGCGTGATGTCCATGCCGATGGCGTGGGTCTTCCAGTCGCCCTCCAGGAAAAAGCCGCTATCCGCTTCCTTCACCGAACGGGTGTTCGACGTGTCGGCCACCAGCGGGCGGTTGTAGAGGTTGGTAAAGGCGGTCGTTGCCGGCAGATTGGCGACAATGAAGCTGCTCGTCGTGCCCGCTGGCTGGCCGGCATTGCCCAGGTTCACCGTATCGACCATCGCGGAGGTAACCGGGAAGCCATTGTTCGTCACCGAATTGGACGAGCAGGTGATCGTGCCCAGCACCAGATCCTTGCCCAGCGTGCTGGGGCAGACCAGCGTGTTGCGGTTCGCCCCCCAGGTGTCAAAACCGAAGAGGCGATAGAAACCGCCCGTCTTGAGCGTCAGATTGTCGGTGGTCTTCCAGTCGAAATCGGTCTTGAAGGTGCGGAAGGTGTTGTTGGTATGCGTGGGTGCGTCGCGGATTTCGGCAAGCTGATAGTTTGCCGGATCAGTCACCGAGGAACCAAAGGTGATGACCGGCGACTGCATGTTGGCATAGTTGTAATAGTAATTCTGCGCCGTGCGGTTATCGAACATGACCGTTGTGGCCAACGGCACTGACAGCACCGATTTCGACGCGCCGGCCAGCACATCGACCTTCAGCCGATCGGTCAGATCATGCGTCAGATGGGCATCGAACTGATAGAAGGTCGAATTCTGGATCTGGCGATAGTGTTCATTGCGCTGATAGGCATTGTTGAACGTGCCCGAGACCATGTTGCCATTGGAATCATAGGTCGGGTTGATGACGCTGATGCCCTTCTCGTTCGAGCGGAAGAGCACCTCAGCCCATTCCTCCTGACGCTCCTCGTGATAGCGCGAGAAGAGCCCGTCGATTTCCAGATGGGTGGCATCATCGGGCTGCCATTCGATGGCGCCGGTGATGCCAAGGCGCTGCCGGTCATGACTGATGACGCCATAACGCGGGATGCGCGGATGGAAGGCCAGCGCAGCCTGATTGCACGCGGTGGACTGGACATAGGTGCTGCCCGAGAAGCAGTTGGTGGTCACACCGCCGGAGGTGACCGAGGCAAAGGGCGCCTGGGCCCAACGCGTGGTGTTGTTGCCCAGCTCCAGCGTATAACCCTTTGTATAGGCCGCCGAAATATTGGCGCCCAGCGTGCCGTCCTCATTCTTCCAGTTGAGCAGCCCGGCCAGACGCGGCCCGACGTTGCCCGACAGGCTGTTGTAAGAGCCCGAAGCCGACACCAGCCCGGTCAGGCCGGTTTTCGCGCCCAGCGGATGGCCGGTGTTGAGATCCACCACCGCACCCAGCGAACCTTCATCAAGATTGGCCTCGGCGGTCTTGTGAACGACAAGCGACTTGAAGAGTTCGGAGGCAAAGACGTTGAAGTCGAACGAGCGGTCGCGGTTGGGGCTGCCGCCCGAACCTGCCAGCATCGAGGTTGACTGCGCGGGAAGACCGTTCACGCGGGTGACGGTGAACTGGCTGCCCAGACCGCGCACGGTGATCTGGCGGCCCTCACCGCCATCGCGGGTGATGGCCACGCCCGAAATGCGCTGCAGCGACTCAGCCAGATTCTGATCGGGGAACTTGGCAATGTCTTCCGAAACGATCGCATCCACGGCGCTGACCGAGGATTTCTTGAGGTTCAGCGCGGCCTGCAGCGATTGGCGAAATCCGGTGACCACGATGTCGGCGGCGGCTGGTGCCACCGGCGCTGCGGGCTCTGCTGCGGCTCCTGCCGGCGCTGTCTGCGCACAAGCCACGCTCGAGGCCAGCGCGGTTCCTGCTGCCAGCGCCAGGCGGATGGCATAAAACCCTGATTTTGCGCTTTGCATTCTCATTCCCCCTTGCCTTCCAGTACGCCCGTTATCGGGCTGCTCGCCAGGGTGATGAATGGCACCGGTGTCAAAGCCGACATAAAAGCCCGAGATGCATGGCGCGCGACAAGACAGCCGCCACAATTGCTTCTCACATCCATTCCCACCGCCCGTGGCGATTATTCTTTTTGTTCCCCATCCCCGACCATTGTCGTGACGCTGGTAGGGCGGGACTTCATTGTCCGGCTTGGTAACCGGTGTCATAAGTCCTCGCATGGACGCCCCAGCGTGTCAAGGACCAGTAAAACAAATGATGAAAAGTGATGCCATCACACCACAGATGGAAACACTGACCCACTCAGCCGGCGGCGGCATGACACCCCAAGACGCCATATACACCCATATTTAAAAGCCCTAACGACCAGCGCCGCTCATCAGCGCGCCATGGCGGTCAGATCGCAAATACCGCCACGCCACCCCCGTCACACACCCGGCTGGACATAGGGGCTCGTGGCCCACATGGCCCGCTCCCACCCGCGTGGGTCGTTGTCCACGCGCGGCGTTTCGCTGGCCAGCAACGTCGCGCGCGATGGCAGGACATAAGACTGCCACCCGGCCTCGCCTGTTTTGGCCAGCCGCACGAAGGCCCCTTGCAACAAGGCCCGGGTCGCCTGCGCCCCGGCATCCGTGCCCGAGTAACTGCGCCCCCATTGGCTATGCGTCACATCCAGCGTCCCAAAGACATAAGGGATGTCATCGGTATGGGCCGCGCCGCGCAAGGGATCGAGCGGGGAGCGGCGCGTGAGGCAATAGACCCAGGTCTTCTCCGCCCCGGCCGCCGCACGCGCATCCGCCTCGATCACTTGCCCGGGCCAGCTGCGGCCTGCGGTCGTGGCCGCGTAGAAGACCTGAGTCGGCGTCCAGTCGGGATGATGGGCGCGATATTGCGCGACCACATAATGCGGCTCGAGGTCGATCTTGACCTCGGCGGCCATGCGCACGGGCAGATTGTCCCAGGTGATCCCCTGCCCCTTGGGCCCGTGCGGGTCGAGGAAAGCGCGCGTCTCCTCCAGAACATTGCCCAGAATCATGGGAATACCCAGCGATTGCGGCGCCGCGTCGGGCCAGAAGGGATGGCGCGGCAGATTGGTCATGTCGAGCACCGGCCCGAAATAGGCCGAGCCTCCCATGACAGGATCATGCGCGCCCAGCCCCTCGATGAAACGCTCGATCGGCATGGTCCTGAGCGTTTCGACATCACCGGGCGCCAGCTTCAGCGCCGCCATGAAGGCGCGCGTGCGCTCCCACGCATGGGCAGGACCGCTGGCCTGCACCTGCTGGCCGCTCATCGTCGCGGCGGCATGGAACAGGCCCTTGGCGGCAGGCATAGCCATCAAGGTGGCGATCTTGGCCCCGCCGCCTGACTGGCCAAACACCATCACCCGTGCCGGATCGCCGCCAAAGCGTGCAATGTTGGCGCGCACCCATTGCAGGGCCGCAATCAGGTCAAGCTGGCCCAGATTGCCACTGTCCGCAAAATGTTCGCCCAAGGGCTGAAGCCAGAGATAGCCCAGCGCATTGAGCCGGTGATTGACCGTCACCACCACCACATCGCCCTGCGCCGCCAGCGTGGCGCCGCGCGTCAGCGGATCGGTCACGCTGCCGGTGGTGTAGGCCCCGCCATGGAAATAGACCATGACCGCGCGCTTGGCGGCAGGGCTGGCCTCGGCCGTCCAGACGTTAAGGTAGAGGCAATCCTCGCTCTGCGCCTCTTCCTGCAACGCCCTCTGCGGGGCGATGGGGGCAAATTCGGCCTTGCCGAAATAGGGCTGCTCAATGGTCCGGGCGAGAACGGGGCGCTCAAACCGCCCTGCACTGGCATAGCGGATGCCCGGATAGCACCAGACATCCCCGTCGCGCCGCCCCTTCGCAGGCGGGCCGGCAGGCGCCGCCCGCAGCAGCGCCGGTCCCGAAACAGCCGCCAGCCCCAGCAGCTTGCCCGCGCTGCGCCGGCTGAGCACCGTCACCGCGCGAGCCACCCGCCATCGACAGCGAGAATGTGGCCCTGAATGTAATCGGCGGCGCTGCTGGCGAGGAAGACTGCCGCCCCGCCCATATCCGCCGGGCTGCCCCAGCGGTTTTCCGGGATGCGCTCCAGGATCTGGCGGTTGCGCGTTTCGTCGGCTTGCAGGGCCGCCGTGTTGTTGGTGGCGATATAGCCGGGCGCGATGGCGTTCACATTCACGCCCTTGGACGCCCATTCGCAGGCCAGCAGTTTGGTCAGCCCCGCCACGCCGGATTTGGATGCGGTGTAACTGGGCACGCGGATGCCACCCTGAAAGCTCAGCATCGAGGCGATGTTGATGATCTTGCCGCGCTGACCGGTTTCGGCATGTGTGGCGATCATATGACGCCCGGCGGCCTGGCTGAGGAAGAACACCGATTTGAGATTGGTATCGACCACCGCGTCCCAGTCTTCCTCTGTGAAATCCACCGCATCGGCGCGGCGGATGATGCCGGCATTGTTGACCAGAATGTGCAAGGCCCCAAGGCGCTCGACCACCTGCGCCACCACATCGCCCACAGGCGCAATCGACGACAGATCAGCCTTCACCAGTTCGCACCGGCGGCCCAGCGCGCGCACCTGCTCCGCCGTTTCATCGGCCGCGGAACGCCCGACGGCCGCAATATCGGCCCCAGCCCGGGCCAGGGCCACCGCAATGCCCTGACCGATGCCAGTATTGGCACCGGTTACCACGGCCACCCGGCCGGTGAGATCAAAAAGGCTCATGGCGCCCTCACTTCAGCTGGCAGATGTCGAGGACATTCATGTCGGTATAGTCGAGGTTTTCCCCACCCATCGCCCAGATGAAGGCGTATTTCTTGGTGCCCGACCCCATATGGATCGACCAGGGCGGGCTGATCACGGCTTCCTCATTGGCAATCACGATGTGACGCATGTCCTCGGGCTCGCCCATGTAATGGAAGATGCGGTCGTTCTTTTCGGGCAGGTCGAAGTAGAGATAGATCTCGCTGCGGCGGTCATGCAGGTGGGGCGGCATGGTGTTCCACACGCTGCCTTCCTCCAGCACGGTGAGGCCAAGGAGCAGTTGGGCGCTTTCGCAGACACCGGGGATGACAAGCTGATAGATGGTGCGCTGGTTCGAATTGGCCAGATCACCGCGTTGCAACGGGTTGGCCTGCGCCAGGGTGATATGCTTGATGGGCAGCGCCTTATGCGCAGGGACGCTGGCGATGTAGAAGCGCGCGCCCTGCCCCTCAAAGACCACCTCTTTGCTGCCCATGGGGACGTAGAGGCATTCCTTGTTGCCCATCTCGAAACGCTGGCCATCGACGGTGATCGCCCCGGCGGTGCCGATGTTGACAATGCCCGCCTCGCGCCGTTCCAGAAACGGCTTGCCCGCGGCGCTGGCCGGGACGGTCTGGTCGGGCAGCTTGAGCTGCGTGGCGCCGGGCACGGCCCCGCCAATGACGAAACGCTCATTGTGCGAATAGTTGAGCGTTACCGCCCCCTCGACGAACATGCCGCCGACCAGATAGCGGTCGCGCAGTTCATCATTTGACACGCACTCCATCATGTCGGGGTGCGTCGCATGGTAGGTCTTGGCAAACATGATCTCTCTCCCTGCCGCGCGCGAGGCCACACCATCGACACCGGCGTTTTCGTCATCCTGTGTAGCGAGAATTGGTAACCGGTGTCAACGATCGTCACGCAAGGCGACGACTGGACGCATCAAGCCGAAAAAGGCCGGACGGAGGCGCGGTGGATCACTTCCGATTCGAAGAAGGCAACCTCCTGCGCCGCACGCTCGGGGCGGATCAGCTTGAGCGCGGCGGAATGAGCCATCGCCTTGATCGGCCAGCGCACGGTGGTCAGCGGCGGCCACATATGGGCGGCGATCGGCGTATCGTCGAATCCGATCAGCGACACATCGCGGGGAACCTCGAGCCCGGCCTCATGCGCGGCATGGACGATGCCTGCCGCCATCTCGTCATTGCTGGAAAAAATCGCGCTGGGCCGTTGGTCACCCGAAAGCAGCACGCGCCCGGCCTCCAGCCCCGTTTCAAACGTGTAATTGCCCGCAGTCATCAACGCCGGGTCCACCGCCAGACCATGCGCGGCCAGGGCATCGCGATAGCCCTGCTCACGCTCATAAGCGGAGCGGAAACCCTGCGGCCCGGCGACAAAGCCGATCTGCCGATGCCCCTGTGCAATGAGATGACTGACCGCCGCCGCCACCGCCTGACGGTCGTTCGACTCGACAAGATGCGCGACATCATCGAGCCGCGCCGACCCCATGCGCACATAATGGCAGCCCAGTTCGCGGCAAAGGCCCGACAGCGCATCGATCTCCGAGATGGGCGGCAGGATAAAGACGCCAAACAGCCGCTGCTGCTCGATAAAATGGCGAATATCATCGAGCAGGCGCGGGCTGCGGCGATTGATCGGGCGCACCACCAGCGCGAATTCGGTGTCGCGCACCGCTTCCAGAATGCCCTGCTGCACGGTCAGCACCGTCTGGGCATTGGGGTTGTCGTGGATGAGACCGATGAGGAAATTGCGCCGCAAGGCCAGTGCGCGCGCCTGGGGATTGGGCACGTAACCCAATTGCGCGATGACCGCCTCGACCTTTTCCCGCGTCGCATCATTGAGCAGGGGCGAGCGGTTGATCACCCGGCTGACGGTCTTTTTTGACACGCCGGCCAGATCCGCCACGTCGTTGATGGTTGCCTTCCCCTCGCGCTTTTGCACGTTTCATCCTCCGTCTCGGGGCCCTGCAACAATGGTGGCGACAAGAAACCGTCCCGATGCGCCAGACATGCCCATCCCTGGCGGCCGGTGCAACCGGACAGGCATGCCCCATCCCGATCTGACACCGGTTACCAGCTAAAGGAGCAAAGGTGAAGCCGATTTCGACGCGCGCGATGGCGGGATCACATCCCTGGCGATTCGCGGGATGACCACCGAGCAGGACAATCGCCATGCCCCTCATCTGCTGATCCGGCGTCAAACCACCCTTCTTTCAGCCACTTTCAAACGCAATCCACAAAAATGGCCGAAGCGATTGCCAATGACACCGGTTTCCTTTAGCAATAACGGCAAGATCAATGAACATATGGGTAGGGATGACCGTGACCAGCCAAACCGACGATGTGGCCGCAACCATCGCCGCAGCCTTCGTGGCCGCGCGGCGTGAGGCGCGCGCGCTTGCCACCTACCCCGGGCCACTGCCGGCGGGCATGGCGCAGGCCTATGCCATTCAGGACCGTGCCATCGCGCTCGACGGCCGCCCGATCGCGGGCTGGAAAGTGGGACGCATTCCGCCGCCTCTGGTCGAGGCCATGGGCTATGACCGTCTCGCCGGGCCCATCTTTGCCGACAGCGTGGTGTTTGTCACGCCGGGCGAGGATACGCCCATGCCGGTCTTCGATGGCGGCTTTGCCGCGGTGGAGGCCGAATTCATGCTGCATGTGGCCCCCGGCTTTGCCGGTCCCGTGCCGCGCGATGATGCCGAAACCCTGGCTATCCTCGATGACCTGCGCATCGGTATCGAAATCGCCTCCTCGCCCTATCCGCGCATCAACATCGACGGCCCGGCGGTGACGGCATCGGATTTCGGCAACAATTACGGCCTTATCCTCGGCTCCACGTTGGACAATTGGCGCGAGCTGGACCTTTGCGCCATGACCCTGCGCGTCGACATCGACGGACAGGAGGTCGGCCATGCCACGGCGGCCACCATGCTTGACGGACCGCTGGGCGCGGTGCGCTTTCTGCTGGCCAATCTGATGAGCCGGGGCATCGACGTCTCCCACGGCCTGTGGATTTCGACAGGTGCGGTGACCGGCGTGCATGAGATTGCCATCGGACAAAGAGCTCTGGCCGATTTTGGCACCCATGGCAGGCTGGCTTGCACCATAACCAAAGCCAGGGCAGCCTGACACCGCCCCCCCGGCGGGACCTGTTTCGCCCCGAGCAAGGCGCTGAAAAATAAAAGGTCCGCCATAACAGGGCCATGATGGAGAGAGGTTCATGAACAGCACCATGTCAGGCCCGGATTGCGCCCAGCCTCCCTCGCGGCAGAAATCCGGCCTGTCGGCACAGGCAGGGCGTTACCGCTGGGTGATTTGCGGCCTGCTCTTCGCGGCAACGGCCGTGAACTATATCGACCGTCAGATGATCGGCGTGCTCAAACCCACGCTCAAGGCCGAATTCGGCTGGGACGAGAACGCCTATTCGACCATCATCCTGTGGTTTCAGCTCGCCTATGCACTGGGCTATCTCAGCTTCGGCAAGATCGTGGACCAGATCGGTGCGCGTCTGGGCTATGCCATTGCCATCCTGATCTGGACGATTGGCCATGTCGCCCATGGCTTTGCCGGGGGCGTGGCCTCCTTCGCGGCGGCCCGTTTTGGCCTTGGCGTTGGCGAGTCGGGCAATTTTCCCGCTGGCATCCGCGCCGTGGCCGACTGGTTCCCCCAGCGTGAACGCGCGCTGGCCATCGGCATTTTCAACGCTGGCGCCAATGTCGGCGCGATCATCACGCCCTTGCTGGTGCCGGCACTGGTCACCTGGTTTGGCTGGCGCAGCGCCTTTTTCGTCACCGGCATCTTTGGCGTGGCATGGCTGGCGGCATGGTGGGTGATGTATCGGCACCCGGCGCTGCACCCGGCTGTATCGCGAGGCGAACTGGCCTGGATTCAACAGGATGCACCCGATACCTCAGCCAAGATCGGCTGGGCACCCCTGCTCGGCAAGCGCGAGACATGGTGCTATGCGGTCGCCAAATTCCTGATCGACCCGATCTGGTGGTTCTTCCTCTTCTGGCTGCCGGGCTATCTCTTCGACCGCTATCATCTCGACCTGCAGAGCTTTGGCCTGCCGCTCGCGGTGATCTATGTCATCTCCGATCTGGGCAGCGTGGCAGGGGGCTGGATGTCCTCCTCGATGCTCCGCCGGGGTTTCAGCGTGAATGCCGCACGCAAGCTGACCATGCTGGTCTGCGCCATCTGCGTGACGCCGATCTGGTTTGCCCAGAGCATCGAGAGCGTATGGGGGGCCGTGCTGGTAATCGGCCTTGCCACGGCGGCGCATCAGGCCTTTTCGGCCAATGTCTACACCCTGCCCTCGGACATGTTTCCCCGCGCGGCGGTGGGCAGTGTGGTGGGCATCGGTGGCATGGCGGGTGCGCTGGGCGGCATGGGCATGGCCAAATTCACCGGCTACATTCTCGATTCCACCCACAGCTATGCGCTGCTCTTCGCCATCTGCGCCAGCGCCTATCTGCTGGCCTTGCTGGCGGTGCATCTGCTGAGCCCAAGGCTGGCGCCTGCCGCCATGGATTGACAGGCCGCGCGCCGGCTTTGCACCCGGCGCACGCCTCTTTCCTGCGGCGCATGCGAATGCATGCCCCCGCATGATTGAGGCATGGCAAATCTTGTGTCATGCCCACCGGGTTCAGAGCCTGCCCCCGAGGCGGCCACAACACTCGGAGAGACGATCATGCTTCATTCGCGCCAAGCCCTTTTCAGCCTGACTGCCTGCGCTTTGGCACTGGGCATGGCATCGCAGGCCAGCGCGCAGGGCGCTGCGGCTGTTTCCGCGCCGGCTGCTGACAACGCGGTCAGCAATCCGGACGCGCGCGCCTCCGCCATGGTCGCCCGCATGACCCAAGCCGAGAAGATCGCCCTCGTCTTCGCCTATTTCTCCACCGACTTCCCGCCGAAACATTTCACTCGCCCCGAAGGCGGCCAGCCGCAGGCGGCCGGCATCGTGCCGAAAAACGACCGGCTGGGCATCCCCTATCAATCGCAGACCGATGCCGGCGTGGGCGTGGCCAGCCAGCGCGGACCGCAAGTGCGTGAACGCACTGCCCTGCCCTCGGGCATCGCCACCGCCGCCACATGGAACCACAACATCGCCTTTGCCGGCGGCGCGATGATTGGCAATGAGGCGCGCCTTTCAGGCATCAACGTACAATTGGCGGGCGGCGTCAACCTGATGCGCGAACCGCGCAATGGCCGCAATTTCGAATATGGCGGCGAGGACCCGCTGCTGGCCGGCACGATGGTGGGCAAACAGATCGCGGGCATCCAGTCGCAGCATGTCATCTCGACGCTGAAGCATTATGCCTTCAACGACCAGGAAACGAGCCGCAACTTCATCGATGTGAAAATTGACGAGGCCGCCGCCCGCCAGTCCGATCTGCTCGCCTTTGAATTGGCCCTGCGCGTCGGCAACCCCGGCTCCGTCATGTGCAGCTACAACCGCGTCAATGGCGCCTATGCCTGCGAGAATGACTGGCTGCTCAACAAGGTGCTGAAGCAGGATTTCGGCTTCAAGGGTTATGTCATGTCGGACTGGGGCGCCACCCATTCGACCAGCCCCGCCGCCAATGCCGGGCTCGACCAGCAGTCAGGCTGGCCCTTCGACAAATCGGCCTATTTCGACGCGGCGCTGGGCGAGGCGGTCAACAATGGCCATGTCAGCCCCGCTCGTCTGGACGACATGGCCCATCGCATTCTGCGCGCCATGTATGCCAATGGCCTGTTCGACGTGCCGCTGGCCGCCACGCCTGAGAAGATCGACTACGCCGCCCATGCTGCCGTCACCCGCGCGGATGAGGAAGAGGCCATCGTGCTGCTCAAGAACAATGGCCTGCTGCCCCTTGCTGCCTCGGCCAGAACCATCGCCATCATCGGCGGCCATGCCGATGTCGGCGTGCTGTCTGGCGGCGGTTCGGCGCAGGTCTATCCGGTGGGGGGTAATGCCGTGCCCGACGACACGACGGAAGGTTTCCCCCGCCCCATCGTCTATGACCCTTCCTCTCCGATGAAGGCGCTGCAGGGGCTGACCAAGGCAAAGATCACCTATATCGACGGCAAGGACAAGGCCGCCGCCGCGCGCCTCGCCGCCCGCAGCGACATCGCAATCGTCTTTGCCACGCAATGGACCGCCGAGAGCAAGGATGTGCCCGACCTCAATCTGCCCGGTGACCAGAACGCGCTGATCGAAGCCATCACCAAGGCCAACCGCAAAACCGCCGTGGTGCTGGAAACCGGCGGCCCGGTGTTGATGCCCTGGCTGCCAAAGGTGGGCGCGGTGATGGAGGCATGGTTCCCCGGCACGGCGGGCGGCGAAGCCATCGCCCGCGTCCTGACCGGCGCGGTTAATCCTTCGGGCCATTTGCCGGTGAGCTTCCCCGCCTCGGTCAACCAATTGCCCCGCCCGGTGGTGGATGGGGACGTCACCGACAAGACCGAGCACCCCCATACCGACTATGATGTGGAAGGCGCGGCAGTCGGCTACAAATGGTATCAGGCCAAGGGTTTGAAGCCGCTGTTCTCCTTTGGCGAGGGCCTGTCCTACACCAGCTTTGCCACCTCAGGCCTTGCCGCCCATGCGCAGGGCAAGGGCGTGGCGGTGGACGTGACCATTGCCAACACGGGAACGCGCGCAGGCAAGGCCGTGGCGCAGATCTACATCGCCTGCCCCGGCGCTGGCTGGGAAGCGCCCAGGCGTCTGGGCGCCTTTGACAAGGTGGCGCTGGCGCCGGGCGAAAAGCGCACGCTGAGCCTCACCATCGACCCGCTACTGCTGGGCACATGGGATGCGGCGGCGCGCAGCTGGACGATCAAGGGCGGTGCGTGCCGGGTGGAAGCTGGTTCCTCAGCCGCCACCATTCTGGCCAGCGTGCCCGTCACACTGCCCACCGCGACGCTGAACGCACACGGCGAGTGAATGCCATTCGAAATGGCCATGCCCGGTATAATGCTGGGCATGGCTGCTCCCCTGCAAGCTGCATGCATCTGTCGAGACGAACGCCGTTGAGCACCCTGGGTTGATTGTGTAGCAAAGGAAGCGCGGAGGCCGCCATGATCAGTGAAAAGCAACTCATTCAACAATTGGTCCAAGCCCAAATCAACGGCGACAAACTGGCATTGAACGAGGTGCGTGCAGCCCTGCGGTCGGCTGGCAAGGCGAAAATGAACCAGATGGCGCAAGCCAGAGTAAACGATAACGCCTAGCGGCGGTGCCTCATCCGATCAGCCCCGCATTCCCTCGCATCACCGCTTCCGCCTGCGCCATCATCCGCGCGATCAGGTCCGCGCAGGTCGGCACATCATGAATCAGCCCCTGCGCCTGGCTGGCCCAGACCAGACCTTGCGTGATGTCCCCAGTTTCCAACGCTCGCCTGCCATGTTCGCCCGCCACATAGGGGCGCAGCATCTCAAAATCGACATCAGGCCGGGCGGAGAGTTCAACCACCTTGGCTGACACCGACGTATAAGCCACCCGCGCCGTATTCTTGAACCCGCGCAAAATCAACCGCGTGTCACGCTCGTCATTGCTGAGGATGACCTGCTTGACAGCATCATGGATCGGCGCCTCCACCGTCGCGCAAAAACGCGTGCCCATGGTGATGCCCTGCGCGCCCAGCGCCAGCGCCGCCGCCAGCCCGCGCCCATCGGCAAAGCCGCCGCAGCCCAGCACCGGGATGGACAGCGCATCCACCGCCGCCGGGATCAGCACGATGCCGCCCACATCATCCTCGCCCGGATGGCCTGCACATTCGAAACCGTCGATGGTGACGATATCGGCCCCCATCTTCTGCGCTGACAGCGCATGGCGCACCGAGGTGCATTTGTGGATCACCGTCACGCCATGGGCCTTCAGGTCGGCAATATGCTCATGCGGAGAATGGCCGGCGGTTTCCACGATGCGGATGCCGCTTTCCACGATCACCTTGCGCAGCGCGGGATAATCGGGCGCGCGGCCCACCGGCAGCAGGGTGAGGTTGACGCCAAAGGGCTTATCGGTCAGCGCCCTTGTGTGCGCGATCTGCTCGCGCAGATCTTCCGCCGTGGGCCAGATCAGCGCGGTGAGCATACCCAGCCCGCCCGCATTGGAAATCGCCGCAACCAGCTCGGGGCGCCCCACCCACATCATGCCGCCTTGGACAAGTGGGTGCTTGATCCCCAGCATGGTGGTCACGCTGGTGGTGATGGTCATCGCTCTCCCGCCTTTTCTTTTTACATATTGGGGTAATTGGGCCCTTCGCCACCCTGAGGGGTAACCCAGGTGATGTTGCCCGTGGGGTCCTTGATGTCACAGGTCTTGCAGTGGACGCAGTTCTGCGCGTTGATCTGGAGGCGCGTCTCGGCCCCCTCACCCAGAAACTCATAGACGCCCGCCGGGCAATAGCGCGCCTCGGGCCCCGCATAGAGCTTGAGGTTCACGTTCACCGGCACCGCAGGGTCGGCCAGTTTCAAGTGGCAGGGCTCGTCCTCATCGTGATTGGTGGCGGAAAAGGCCACATTGGTCAGACGGTCAAAGCTGATCACGCCATCGGGCTTGGGATAGGCAATGGGCTTGTAGAGATCGGCCCGGCCCGTCGCCTTGGCATCGCTGTGATGCGCCATGGGCCGCGCAATGCCAAAGCCCAGCAGGCTGCGCGCCCACATATCGGCCCCGGCCAGCACCGTACCCAGCCCGCCACCGAATTTGGCGACCATCGGCTGGGCGTTCTGCACCAGTTTCAACTCGTCAGCGATCCAGCTTGAGCGCAGCGCCGTTTCATAATCCTCCAGAGCATCGCCCCGGCGATCCTGCGCCACGGCAGGCGCCAGCGCCTCGGCGGCCAGCATGCCCGACTTCATCGCCGTATGACTGCCCTTGATGCGCGGCACATTGACGAAACCCGCCGCGCAGCCCACCAGCACGCCGCCCGGGAAGGCCAGATGCGGCACACTCTGCCAGCCGCCCTCATTGATCACCCGCGCACCATAGGCGACCCGCTTGCCACCCTCGATGATGGCACGGATCGAGGGATGCTGCTTCCAGCGCTGAAACTCCTCATAAGGGCTGACGTAGGGGTTCTTGTAATCGAGCGCCGTGACGAAGCCCAAAGCCACCTGCCCCTCAGCCTGATGGTAAAGGAAACCGCCGCCCCAGCTGCCGCTTTCCGACAAAGGCCAGCCCTGCGTGTGGATCACCCGGCCCGGAACATGGTTCTCCGGCTTGATGTCCCACAGTTCCTTGATGCCAAGGCCATAGATCTGCGGCTGGCAATCGCGCGCCAGATCAAAGCGGGCGATGGCCTGTTTCGAGAGATGGCCACGCGCACCTTCGGCCAGCACGGTATAGCGGGCCAGCAGGTCCATGCCCGGCTGGAAATCGGGGCGGGGGTTGCCTTCACGGTCCAGCCCCATATCGCCGGTGCGCACGCCGCGCAGGGCGCCCGCCTCGTCATAGAGCAATTCCGCCGCCGGAAAGCCGGGGAAAATTTCCACGCCCAAAGCTTCGGCCTGAGCGGCCAGCCAGCGGCACAGATTGCCAAGGCTGGCGGTGTAGCATCCCTCATTGCTCATGAAGCGCGGCATGATGGCGTGGGGCAGCGCGCGATGCTTGCCCTTGCCCAGCACCCAGTGCCAATTGTCCGTCACCGGCGTTGCGGCCAGCGGGCAATCCAGATCGCGCCAGTCGGGCAGCAATTCATCCAGCGCGCGCGGATCAACCACCGCGCCCGACAGGATATGCGCGCCGATCTCGCTGCCCTTTTCCAGCACGCAGACCGCCAGATCGGGCGAAAACTGTTTCAGACGGATGGCGCAGGACAGGCCCGCCGGGCCGCCGCCCACCACCACCACGTCATAATGCATTTCTTCGCGGTCAATCATCGCATGTCATCCGTGATAGGCTGCACGATCAGCGTCGATGTGGCCGTTGCCAGATCACGTTCCTGCCCGTCGCGCAGCACCGCTTCGGTCATGATCACCTGCCGGCCAGCCTTTTGCACCCGGCCAACAACAGTCAGCGGTCCGGCATCGGCCCGCACCGGGCGGAGATAGGCCACCTTGATCTCCAGCGTCAGGCAGTAATGCTTGCCATCCAGCACGGAATGGGCCGCCGCGCCGCAGGCATTGTCGAGCAGCGTGGCGATATAGCCACCATGCATGATGCCCACCTGATTGTTGAAATCAGGGCGCGGTGTGGCGGCCATCACCACATGCCCCGGCTCGGCGCTGACGGCCCCGACATCGAGCAATTGCATCATGGGCGAGCGCACGGTCTTTTCGGCCAGCGCCCGCACCTGATCCAGCCCGCTCATGCCAGCTTGCTCACCAGTTCGGGAACGGCGGTGAACAGATCGGCGGTCAGCGCCAGGTCGGCCACCTGCATGATGGGGGCGTCCGGGTCCTTGTTGATGGCAATGATGGTCTTGCTGTCCTTCATGCCCGCCAGATGCTGGATCGCGCCGGAAATGCCCACAGCGATATAGACCTCGGGCGCCACGATCTTGCCCGTCTGGCCCACCTGATAGTCATTGGGCACAAAACCGGCATCGACCGCCGCGCGCGATGCGCCCACAGCCGCGTTCAGCCTGTCGGCCAGCGGATAGAGCGTGTCGGCAAAGGTCTGCGCGTCTTTCAGCGCACGCCCGCCCGAGACGACCACCTTGGCGCTGGTGAGTTCAGGACGTTCGCTGACAGCCACCTGCGCGCTGACGAAGCTGGAGAGCCCCGCATCGCCGGAACCCGACACGGGCGAGACCGAAGCGCTGCCGCCTTCGCGCGCGGCCTTGGCAAAGCCGGTGGCGCGGGCGGTGATCACCAGCTTGGCGTCGCTCGATTCCACCGTAGCGATGGCATTGCCGGCATAGATCGGGCGGGTGAAGCTTTTCGGCCCCTCGACCGTCAGGATGTCGGAGATCTGCATCACATCGAGCAGGGCGGCCACGCGTGGGGCGATGTTCTTGCCCGTCGTTGTGGCCGGCGCCACGAAAGCGTCGAATTCACCCATGATGCCCGCCACCAAAGGCGCGACATTCTCAGCCAGACCCGCGCCATAGACGGCATCATCGGCCAGCAGCACGGCGGAAACGCCCGCCACCTTGGCGCCAGCATCGGCAACGGCGGCGCAAGCAGCGCCCGCCACCAGCAGCGTCACCTCGCCCAGTTGCCCGCCCGCCGTCACCGCGCTCAGCGTGGCATCCTTCAGCGCCGCATTGTCATGTTCAGCCCAGACCAGAACCTTCATGTCAGGCCACTCCCAATTCTTTGAGTTTTTCGACGAGAGCATCCACGCTCTCCACCTTCACGCCAGCCTTGCGCGGCGCGGGCTCGGCCACGCTCAACGTCTTGAGGCGCGGGGTGATGTCAACGCCGAAATCGGCGGGCGCCTTGGTGGCCACTGGCTTGGAACGCGCCTTCATGATGTTGGGCAGCGAGGCAAAGCGCGGTTCGTTGAGGCGCAGATCGGTCGTCACCACAGCGGGCAAAGAGAGTTTGAGCGTTTCAAGACCGCCATCAACCTCGCGCGTCACCGTCACGGCATCGCCCTCGATGGCGACGGCCGAGGCAAAGGTGCCCTGCCCCCGGCCCCACAGCGCGGCCAGCATCTGGCCGGTCTGGTTGCTGTCGTCGTCGATCGCCTGCTTGCCCAGAATGACCAGGCCCGGCGCCTCTTCCTGCGCAATGGCATGAAACAGCTTGGCCACCGCCAGCGGCTCGACCGGCTCGTCCGTCTGCACCAGAATGCCGCGGTCCGCCCCCATGGCCAGCGCCGTGCGCAGCGTGTCGACCGCCTTGGCCGGGCCCACCGAGACCACCACGATCTCGCTGGCCACGCCCTTTTCCTTCAGGCGCACCGCTTCTTCGACGGCGATTTCGTCGAAGGGGTTCATGCTCATTTTCACATTGGCAAGATCGACCCCGCTGCCATCCGCCTTCACGCGGGGGCGCACATTGTAGTCGATCACCCGTTTCACACCGACAAGGACTTTCATCGTATCAGCACCCTATCCTTCAAAACGCCGCATCATCCAGCGCCATCATCGAGCCTTTGCCCGCCTTGATCGCCAGATAGCATGATGCTGTCTGTGGCAGGATACGGTCGAAGAAGAAACGTGCCGTGTGAATTTTTGCGCCATAGAATTCCGCTTCATCGCTGCCCTGTGACAATTGCGTCATGGCCACCTTCACGCTCTTGGCAAAGCAATAGGCCATGGCGGTCAAACCCAGTTGGCGCAGATAGTCGGTGGCGGCGGCGCCGGCTTCCTCCGGGTCCTTCAATCCCCGCTGGGCGATCATCGAGGTCGAGCCTTGCAGGGCTTCAAAGGCCCGTTTGAGCCCGGCGATGAAGGGAGCGAGCTGCTCGTCACCCGCATTGGCCTCGATGAAGTTCGAGACCGGATGGAAAAAACCACGCAGATAGCGGCCCATATGCGCGCTCATCTTGCGACCCACCAGATCGAGCGCCTGAATGCCGTTGGTGCCCTCATAGATCATCGAGATGCGGGCATCGCGCAGATATTGCTCCACCCCGCTTTCGCGGATGTAACCGTGGCCGCCATAGACCTGGACGGCAAGGCTGGCGCTTTCAAAACCCAGATCGGTGAAGAGCGCTTTCACCACCGGCGTCATCAGGGCCACGAAGTCAGCCGCCTTTTCGCGCGTCTCCGCGTCCTCGGCATGCTTTTCGGCATCCAGCGCCCGGCTGATCCAGGCCGAAACACCCCGGCAGCCTTCATTATAGGCCCGCATCGTCATCAGCATGCGCCGCACATCGGGGTGAACGATGATCGGATCGGCCTCGCGGTCGGGATATTTCGCGCCCGCCAGACTCCGGCCCTGAATGCGGTCCTTGGCATACCAGACGGCGCTCTGATAGGCGGCCTCGCCAATGCCGAGCCCCTGAATGCCCACGCCCACGCGCTCGGCATTCATCATGGTGAACATGGCTTCCAGACCCCGGTTGGGCTCACCCACCAGCCAGCCCATGGCGTCCTCAAACTGCATCGCGCAGGTGGCCGAAGCCTTGATGCCGGTCTTGTGCTCGATGGCCGTGCACCACACACCATTGCGCGTGGCAGGATTGCCATCATCGTCGAGCAGGAATTTGGGCACCAGGAACAGGCTGATCCCCTTCACGCCCTTGGGCGCATCAGGCAGGCGCGCCAGCACCAGATGGACGATGTTTTCAGTGAGGTCATGCTCACCAGCCGAGATGAAAATCTTCGCGCCAGTGAGCTTGTAGCCGCCATTGCCTGCCGGCACGGCCTTGGTGCGCAGCATCCCAAGATCGGTGCCGCAATGGGCCTCGGTCAGGCACATGGAGCCCGACCATTGGCCCGAGACCATCTTGGGCAGCCATGTCTGCTTCAGCTCATCGCTCGCATAGGCCGTCAAGGCCGCCAGCGCCCCGCTGGTGAGGCCGGGATAAAGGCTGAAGGAGACATTGGTCGCGCAGACCATCTCTTCCACCATCTTGCCCAGTGCCTCGGGCAGGCCCTGCCCACCCCATTCAGCCGGGGCGACCAGCGAGGTCCACCCACCTTCGGCGAACTGGCGATAGGCCTCGCGAAAACCTTCCGGCGTGCGCACGCTGGTGCCATCGGGCCCCTGCTCGAAATGGCACCCTTCTTCATCGCCGCTGCGGTTAATGGGCAGCAGCACCTGCTGGCACAGGCGCGCGGCCTCCTCCAGCACGGCATCCATCAGCTCGGGGCCAAACTCCTCATGCGCCTTCAGATGGCCGAAGCCATCGTCCTGATGCAGTTCGTTCAGGGCGAAACGCATGTCGCGAAGGGGGGCGGTATAGGTTTGCATCTTCTCTCTCCTGCGTGCCTTGCCCTTTGCGCAAGGTCACACGAAAAACCTCAATTGCGCAGCGGCTTGCCGGTGGCCAGCATGGTCTCGATGCGCGCCATGGTGCGCGGGTCGCGCACCAGCTCGACAAACTGCCCGCGTTCCAGCGCCAACAGGTCCTGCTCGCTCAGCGTATCGACCAGATCGGCATCGCCGCCCGTCAGCACATGGGCCAAGCGACCCGCCACCACCTCGTCATAAGGCGTGGCAAGGCCGCGCGCGCGGAAGCCCTGCACGGCCAGATCGAGCGCGGCCCTGCCCCCGGCACCCGGCAGGCGGAAGGTCGGTGGCTCGGGCGGCTTGTAGCCTTCAACCAAGGACAGCGCCTTCGCCTTGGCATCAGCCAGCAGGCGGTCGCGGTTCATGGTGATGCCATCGCTCGGGCGCAGATAGCCCACTTCCTTGGCATTGGCCGCCGATTTGGAGACAGTGGCCGTTGAGATCGTCTCGAACGCCTTGGCAACCGCAGGCATCGGCCCCCTGGGCATGCCGGGGGCGTGGAGGAAGCGTTCGATCATCTCGCCGCAGCCACCCCAGCCCGGGATCAGCCCCACGCCGCATTCGACCAGACCGATGTAGCTTTCGGCATGGGCCTGCACGGCGTCGGCATTGAGCACGATCTCGCAGCCACCGCCCAGCGCCATGCCAAAGGGCGCGGAGACCACCGGGAAAGGCGCATATTTCAGCGCCTTATAGGCCTGCTGTCCGCCCGCGACCAATTTCTCCACCTCACCCCATGCGGCGATGTTGATGGCGAAGATGGCAAGGCCCAGATTGGCGCCCGCCGAGAAATTGCTGCCCTCGTTATAAACGATCAGCGCCTTATACTTGGCCGCCACCAGCGGAATCGCCTGACCGATCAGCTCCATCACCGAGGCGTCGAGGGCATTCATCTTGCCGGTGAATTCCAGCGCGACCACGCCATCACCCACATCCCACAGCGCCGCCGAGCCATTCTTGAGCAGAGGCTTCGACGCCGCCTTGATGTCCTCGAGCAGCAGCACGCCCTCGGGCCGCACGATGGCGTGATAGTCGCCATCCAGACCCAGGAACTGGCGCTGCCCACCCTCGACACGGTAGAATGGCTTGCCCAGCGCGACGATGGGCGGCACTGCCATGCCATCTTCTTCCAGACGCTTGGCGAAATCCACCACACCGATCCGGTCGATCAGTTCGAAGGGGCCGAACTTCCAGTTGTAGCCCAGCTTCATGGCCGTATCGATGGCCAGCACATCATCGGCCACCTCGCCCACAAGGCCCGCCGCATAGGCCAAGGTCGGCCCCAGAATGGCCCAGGCATAGGCGCCCACCTTGCCCTTGGTGGCGAGCAGGCTGGGCAGATCCTTGGCCGCAATCGACACCGGCCTAGCCGCCTTGCGATACTCGCCCGTGGCCAGATCGATGGCTTCCTTTTGCTTTCCGGCCTCCTTGTTGATCCGGTAAAAGCCGCCCTTGCCCTTGCGGCCCGTAAAACCATCATGGATCATCTTCATGATCAGCGGATGGTCTTTCGCAATGGCCTGATAGGGGTCATCCTTGGGCAGCGTCATCGAAAGGCTGGCCTTCAGGTAAGGCATCAGATCGATGCCCACCAGATCGACCAGGCCGAAAATGCCCGTCTTGGGCACGCCCATCGGCTTGCCGCCAATGGCATCGGCATCCTCGACCGAAAGGCCCAGATCGAACGCCGCATTGATCGCCGATTGCAGCCAGAAGGTGCCCACGCGGTTGGCGATGAAGCCGGGTGTGTCCTTGGCCTTCACCACACTCTTGCCCATGGCCCGGTCGGCAAAATCACTGACAGCGGCGACCAGCGCGGCATCGCTCTCTGGCCCGGCCACCACTTCGATCAACCGCATATAGCGCGGCGGATTGAAGAAATGGGTGATGAGGAAATCGCGGCGGAAATCCGCGCTGCGCCCCTCGATCAGCTTTTCGAGCGGAATGGTCGAGGTGTTCGAGGACACCGCCGTACCCGAGCGCCGCACCGCCTCCAGCTTTTCATACAGCGCATGTTTCAGCTCGATCTTCTCGACAATCGCCTCGATCACCCAGTCACATTCAGCCACGCGCGCCAGATCGTCCTCGGTGTTGCCCACCTCGACCAGCTTGGCCGCCGCTTTGCTCATAAAGGCCGCCGGGTTTGCCTTGGAGAGCCGCTCCACCGCGCCGCGCGCCACGCCATTGCGGTCCGCCGGGTCACGCACGATGTCGAGCAGCAGCACCTTCACGCCCGCATTGGCCACCTGCGCGGCAATGCCCGCACCCATGGTCCCCGCGCCAATGACGCAGACTTTTCCAAAAGCTGCCATCACACCGCCTCCAGAACCGTGGCGATGCCCTGCCCGCCGCCGATGCATTGGGTAGCGAGTGCATATTTGCCACCCGTGCGCTTTAGCAAGCTGGCCGCCTTGCCGACGATACGCGCGCCCGTCGCCCCCAGCGGATGACCGATGGCAATTGCGCCACCGTCGATGTTAATCTTGCCCATATCCAGCCCCAGATCGGCAATGCAGGCCAGCGACTGGCTGGCGAAGGCCTCGTTGAGTTCCACCACATCGAGATCGCCCACGGTAATCCCCGCCCGCGCCATAGCCTTCTGGCTGGACAGCACCGGGCCGATGCCCATGATCGCCGGGCTGCACCCGCTGATCGCCACCGACTTCACCCTGGCCAGCACACTCAGCCCATGCTGGGCGGCAAATTCGGCGCTGGTCACCAGCACGGCGCTGGCCCCATCGGTCAACGGCGAGGAGGTGCCCGCCGTCACCGTGCCGGTGGTGGAAAAGGCCGGCTTCAAGCCTGCCAGAGCTTCCGCCGTGGTGCCGGGGCGCGGGGTGCCATCCTTGTCCACCACGCCGCCCTTGGTGGTGATCGGCACGATTTCGTCCGCCAGATGCCCGGCCGCCATGGCCTCACCCGCCTTGCGCTGGCTCTCCACCGCGAAGGCTTCCTGCGCCTCACGGCTGATGCCATACTGGCTGGCGAGATTTTCCGCCGTATCGCCCATGCCGATATAGGCCGCGCTACTCTTGGCAAGGTCCGGATTGGGCAGCGGGTTGAAGCCCAGCATCGGCACGCGGCTCATCGATTCGACGCCGCCGCAGATGAAGGCCTCGCCCGCGCCAAGCTGGATCTGGCCCGCCGCATAATGGATGCCGCTCATCGAGGAGCCGCAGAAACGGTTCACCGTCATGCCGCCGACGCTGTGGGGCAGGCCCGCCAGCAGGCCGACCAGACGGGCGACGTTGAAGCCCTGCTCACCCTCGGGGAAGGCGCAGCCCAGCACGAGATCCTCGATGAGAGAAGCATCCACGCCGCTGCGCTCAACCAGACCGCGCACCACGGCGGCGGCCAGATCGTCAGGGCGAACCCGGGCCAGTGCGCCCTTGCCCGCCAGATGGAACGGAGACCGGGCATAGCCGGCAATCACCACATCGCGCATTCCAAGTCCTCTCACATGTTCTCTTTCGGCAGCCGTGAGTCGTTGCGTCCACCGTCTCCTTTAAAGGTGCTCAAATTGACCTATACGTCAACATGATTTTGAGGCATGATGTGATTCGTCGATGGGCAGACCCCACGATGCACCGGGTCAGACGGGCATATAAAGCCGCCCCGCCCGAACGAGAGGATGGAGAGGAACCATGGGTTTCATGTTGCTGGCGGCAGCGGCTGCGCTGGCTACCCCTGCCGCGCTGACAGGCCGCTGGGAAACGCCGACACGTCATGGCGTGGTCGAGATTACCGCCTGCGGGCCATCCATTTGCGGCAGGCTGATGGATTCAGACGGGCTGCGCGCCAATCCGCAATTGCGCGATGTGCACAACCGCGATGCCAGCCAGAACGGACGCCCCCTGAAAGGGCTGCTCATGCTGCAAGGCTTTTCGCCCAGCGAGAAAGGCTGGGAGGGCGGCACGATCTACAATCCGGACGATGGCGGCACCTACAAAGCCACCATCACCATGGTCGATGCCGATACGCTCAAGCTGCGCGGCTGCATCGTCTGGCCTTTGTGCAAGACGCAGACCTGGAAACGCATTCGATAAGACAGGCCCAAAGGGCTGATACAATGGGAGAAGACGCATGAAATCCACACTCAAGATGCGCCTGTTGGCTGGCGGGGTCGCGCTGGCTGGCGCGTTGAGCGCGGTACCTGCCCTTGCCGGCGGATTTTACCTTCAGGACCAGTCAACCAAGGCCTCTGGCCGTGCCTTTTCGGGCGAAGTGGCCGATCAGGGCGCGGAAAGCCTGTGGTGGAACCCGGCGGCCATCGGCGGCCTGCAAGGGGGCAGCGCGGCGATCAGCGTCACCGCCATCCTGCCGCGCGCCGATGTAACGAACACCGGCACGCTGATCGTACGCCCCGGCCAGGCCCCTGCCCCCGTGGGCGGCGACCAGACCACCCATAACCCGATCAACGACGGTGTCGTGCCTTCCGGCTCCATCGCCCACAGCATCGGCCATGGCATTGCGGTGGGCCTGGCCATCACCGCGCCCTACAATTTCACCACCGAATATTCCTCCACCAGTTGGGCACGCTATTCGGCGCTGACCACCCGCCTGCGCACCATCGACATCCAGCCCACCGTCGCTGTGGAACTGATGCCCGGCCTCAGCTTTGGCGGCGCGGTCAATGTGGAACGCGCCAGTGCCACCTTCGGCAATGCCCTGCCCAACCTGTCGCCGCTGTTGCCCGATGGCAGCCAGCAGTTGAAAGGCAGCGGCTGGGATGTCGGCTATTCGCTGGGTGCGCAATATCGCCATGGGCCGCTCAGCCTTGGCGTCAGCTACAAGTCGAAGATCAAGCATACGCTGACCGGCGCAATCACCGTCAGCGGCCTGCTGGGGCCGCTGGCCGCGCAGAACATCTCGAATGTCGCCACCAGCGCCAATTACACCACGCCCTGGCAGCTGACCTTTGGCGCGCGCTATGCCGTGACCAAGAAGGTGACGCTGAACGGCAGCGTGTCGCGCATCGGCTGGGCGGATTTCAGCTCGATCAACATCGGCGCGCCGGTCAATGCCGCGCTGCCTGAGAACTATCGCAACACCTGGAGCTATGCGGTGGGCGCGGATGTCGATGTCGCGCCGACATGGACGGTGCGCGCAGGCGTTCAGCGCGACCTGACCCCCGTGCGCGGCGACCAGCGCGATGCCCGCGTGCCTGACAGCAATCGCTGGAACCTGGCTGCCGGTGTCACCAAGACTGTGACCAAGGGGCTGAAGATCGACGGCGCGTTCAACTATCTGCTGCTCGACACCGTGCCGGTCAACCGCAACACCGCCGCCTATGCCGGGACCATCGTGCAGACGCCGGTGCTGACCAGTGGCACGGTCAACAATCCGCATGTGTTCATCCTGTCGCTGGGCGCAAGGCTCAGCTTCTGATGCAATCTGGCAGGCACAGCAAAGAGGATCCTATGGCCACCAAGGCGCCACCCCAGATTGACCCCATCCCACACAATTGGGAATATCAGCCCCAATTGGTCACCGACCTGCTCGATTATGCCGTGCTGGAACATGGCGAAAGGCCCGCCATCGACTTCATGGGGCGCGGCTGGTCCTATGCCCAACTGGGCCGGATGGTCGAACGGGCGGCGCGGGGGTTGCAGGATCTGGGGCTGCGCAAGGGGGACCGCTTCGTGCTGTGCCTGCCCAACACGCCTTATTTCATCGTGCTTTATTTTGCCGCGCTGAAAGTGGGCGCAGTGATGGTCCATATGAACCCGCTCTACACCGAGCGGGAGATGGAACACATCATCCGCGATTCGGGCGCGCGCATGGCTGCCGTCATCGACATCGCCTCGATCCATGGCAAGTTGCGCGCCGTGGGCCCCGCCTGCGGCATCGAAACGATCATCATGTGCCCGATGGCGGACATCCTGCCCACCATCAAATCGCTGGGCTGGCGCATGCTGAAACGGAGCGAACATGCCCATTTCAGCCATGATGACGGGCTGCATGTCGATTACCAGCGGCTGGTCGAAAGCTCCGGTGCGCCTGCGCCGGTCGAGGTGCTGCCCGGCGACATCGCGGTGTTGCAATATACCGGTGGAACGACCGGCACCCCCAAGGGCGCCATGCTGACCCATGCCAACCTGACCGCCAATGCCCTGCAACAACGCGCCCATATCGGCCAGGGGCTGAAAGGGCCGCAGCGCACCTTGGCGGTGCTGCCCATGTTTCATGTCTTCGCACTGACGGCGGTGCTCAATTTCTCGATCGAAGTGGCGGCTGAACTGGTGCTGCTGCCCCGTTTCGAAATGAAGCAGTTTCTGGAGACCATCAAACGCAAGCCGCCATCGCTGTTCTTTGGCGTACCCACCCTGTTCATCGCCATGAATGCCCTGCCGCGCGATCAGCAGCCTGATTTGTCCGGCCTGCGCGCCTGCATCTCGGGCGGGGCGCCGCTGCCTCTGGACGTGCGCACCAGTTTTGAGCAGATGATGAAAGCGCGCATCTGCGAAGGCTATGGCCTGACCGAAGCCTCGCCCATCGTGGCATGCAATCCGGTCGATGGCATCATCAAGGAAAACTCCTGCGGGGTGCGCTTCCCCGGCACGCTGATCGAAATCCGCGATCTGGACGACCCGACGCAGGTCTTGCCGCCGGGCGCCAAGGGCGAAATCTGTGTGCGCGGGCCGCAGGTCATGGCGGGTTATTGGAACAAGCCGGAGGAAACCGAACAGGCCTTTGTCGATGGCGCCTTGCGCACCGGCGACATCGGCTATCTCGACGAGGATGGCTATCTCTTCATCGTCGACCGCATCAAGGACATGATCCTGTGCGGCGGCTACAATGTCTATCCCCGCGTGATCGAGGAAGCAGCCTATCGCCACCCGGCCATCGAGGAAGCGATCGCCATTGCCATCCCCGACCCCTATCGCGGGCAGAGCCCCAAGCTCTTCGTCAAGCTGCATGAGGGGCAAAGCGTCACCACGCAGGAACTCCACACCTTCCTGCGTGACTGGCTCAACAAGATCGAGATGCCCAAGGAGATCGAAATCCGCGACAGTCTGCCCAAGACCTTGATCGGCAAGCTTTCCAAGAAGGAACTGGTGGCCGAGGAAAAGGCCAGGAGGGGGATGGCATGAGCGGATCGCTGACCTCTGGCGCCGGGGATGGCGCACAGGATGGCGGCGCAGGGAGCGGTGCGTTATGGGGGCGCATGCCGCTGTGGGACAAGGGGGGCGAAATGAGCGAGGACAGCACAGACCGGGCCGATACGCGCAAGGCGCTCAAGGGCATTCAGGAAGTCGCCGACCAGCTCGGCGTCACCCACCGCACCTTGCGCTTTTATGAGGACAAGGGGCTGATCGACCCGGCGCGCGTGGGCAACACCCGCATTTATTCACGACGCGATGTGGCGCGGATGCAACTCATCCTGCGCGGCAAGCGGCTGGGCTTCTCGATCAGGGAAATCGCCACATTCCTCGACCTTTACGATGCGGATCCCAGCCATGTGGAGCAGGCCCGCATGTTGCTGGGCCAGGTCACCGATCGCATCGCCATGCTGGAACATCAGCGCGAGGAGATCGACAAGACATTGATCGAACTGCGCCAGATCGAGGCGGAGACGCGCGACAAGCTGGCGCAATAGAGCCGCTCCCCAAGGCCAGAGGGTCATCACGCTTCAGCCCTGGCCTTCGCCCCGCATTGCCTTCATCACATCCATCACCGTGCGACGCCCGCCGCGCACCTCGCGCAGGGTGGTGCCCATGGGTTTGCGCCCGCTCTTGGTCACGGCGATGCGCTGCGAGAGATAGATGCCATTGTGGCCCGAACAGAGATAGGCCATGAAACAGGCCACCGCCATGGGCACCACCTGCGCTGCGCCGAACAGTTCCACCCCCATCAGCACGCAGGCCAGCGGCGTGTTGGCGGCCCCGGCAAAGACCGCGATAAAACCCATGCCCGCCAGCACATCGACCGGCACCCCCAGCACTCCCGCCAGCACATGGCCCAACGCCGCGCCGATGAAGAAGAGCGGCGTCACCTCGCCCCCCTTGAAGCCCGCGGCAAGTGTGACCACGGTAAACAACAATTTGAGCAGCCAGCTCCAGTGATCGGGCGAAGCCATAAAAAAACCCGTGATCGTCGGATCGCCCGGGATCATCGACCACACACCCAGCCCCAGATAGGCCCGCGTGCCCAGCGCCCATGTCAGCGCAATCACCGCCACACCGCCGATCGCCGGACGCAAGGGGCCATAGGGCACGACCCGCTTCAGCCAGCCGCCCAGCGCATGGTTCGCCTCGGCAAAGACCAGACTGGCCAGACCGAAAGCCACCCCCGCCAGCGCCACCTTGCCCAGCAGCAGCATCAGCCCCGCGCCCTCGAAACGGCCGGTATGGATGGTATAGACCGTATGGTGGATGCCCCAGGCCTGGCAGGTCCAGTCCCCCACCAGCCCGGCGATCAGGCAAGGGATCAGCCCGCGATACTCGACCCGCCCCACCGCCAGCACTTCCAGCGCAAAGATCGCGCCGGCCAGCGGCGTGCCGAACACCGCGCCAAAACCGGCGGCAATGCCCGCCATCAGCACCACGCGCGTGCAGCCGCCATCGAGCCGGAACAGCCTGGCAGCGCCGCTCGCCATGGCGCCGCCCATCTGCACCGCCGTACCCTCACGCCCCGCCGAGCCGCCCAGCAGATGGGTGATCACCGTGCCCAGCAGCACCAGCGGCGCCATGCGCAGCGGCACGCCGCCGCCCGGTTCATGGATCTGGTCGACCAGCAGATTGTTGCCCGCCTCCACCGATTTACCCAATGCGTGATAGAGCAAACCCACAAACGCCCCGCCCAGCGGCAGCAGATAGAGCAGCCATGGATGATCGAAACGCAGATGCGTGGCCGCGTCCAGGCTCCACAGGAAGAGCGCGACAAGGCTGCCCACCGCCATGGCCATGGGCGCCAGCAGAGCCGTCAGGCGCGCCACGCACCACAGATGCTGACGGTCGCCCAAAGCGGGCAGGCCGAACATGCGGGAAAGAGTGTGATAAAAAACGCGCACAATTCCTCCTTGTGGCCAAAACGGCAACAGGTAGGAATCATCAGCCCGACACGCAGCGCCTGGAGGGCGGTTCGGCCCGAGGGCCCGGCAGAAATCCATTGCCTTGTCCGCCCTATGGCAAGCCGCAGGGTTACGGTCAAGTCGGCACCAACATCGGTCTGTCGCCCGGCCTGTCTCACGACCAGTCGAAAATGGAACATCGACGGCCTTCAGGACTTCATCTCAATGAGGCCGCCAAGTCCCCCTCCCGCAGGCGGCCTCCCACCACCAGACCCGTCGGCTCCCCTTGCCGGCGGGTCTTTTGGCATCGGCCATGGGCCGGTTTCAGCCGCCCTGCCCCTCGGTGATGCGTTCGGCGAGATCGTCAATATCCTGCCGCATCTTGCGCAGGGCAAAGGCCAGACCGAACAGACGCCCCATATCCTCGAATGGAATATCCCTGATGACATGGGCATGTTCGAGCTTCGCGAAATCGGCCTCGAAGGCATCGGCGCTGGCGTGGTGGATCTGCGGCGCGCGACCCTTGCCCAGAGCCTGCATACAGGCGTGAACAGCCTGCGACTGTTCGCGCATCATGGCGGTGGCCGGCGCCCCCACCAGCGTCACCAGCCCACAGGGCAGCGGGGTATCGAGCAGCCGCCCGATATGCACCACGCCATTGCGGATACGCCAGAGTGTGCGCGGGATCGCTTCGGAGACCTCATGGCGAGCCAGCAGCATGGTGCGCTCGCGCCGGGCGTCGACCAGCAGTGCCTCGGCCGCCACCAGCGATTTGCGCAGCGCAATGCTGGCATCGACCGAAAAGGCCACCTTGCCGGTTTCCAGCGCATTGGCCTGCTGATCCAGCATATCGGCCATGACCTGCATCACCTGGCGGAACCGCTCGACCATGACATTGCCCGATTGCGAGGGCAGCACCAGACGGCTGGCCAGCACGCCGATCACCCCGCCCAGCGTGATTTCCAGAATCCGCTCCAGTACGAAAGTGCCCACAGGGATCTCGGGCGAATGGGTCAGCAGCACGATCGCCACCGTCACCCCGCCCCCGCGCAACCTTGGCTGGCGCACGGCGGCAAAGGCGGTGACCCCGACCGCAAAAACCAGCCCGATGCCCATGGCCAGCGGTTGATGGGGAATGGCAAGCAGCACCGCGCCGCCCAGCAAGGCGCCCGCCACCGTGGCGACCAGCCGATCCACCGCCGCCCCCGCCGTGGCCCCCACCGAACCCTGCATGACGATCAGCACGGTAAAGATCGCCCATTGCCCCTGCTTGAGCCCGATCAGGCGGAACAAGGCATAGGTGACCGCACAGCCGATCATCACGCGCAGCGCCTGCGCGGCGGCGGTGCGCGTCCGCACGGTCCACAAGCGTTCGAGCAGACCGGGCTTGGCAGGGCTGGCGGCAGGGTCGGCAGGGTTATCAGGCGGGGAACTGTCGGGCATGAAAGGATCTCGAATAAGGGCGGGCGGCCTGCGCCCTCCTTCCCATAATGCCCCCAGCCCATTCGTCCAGCCGCTGGCCTTCCCCACCCAGACCCCCTAAAGCAGCCCGCGATGAAGAAGAAGCGCCGCTATCTCACCGCCACCATGCCCGATGGCTATGTCAAAACCATCGGGCCGACCAGCGATGGCTTCACCCATTACTGGCGCATCGTGGCCATTCTGGACAATGGCAAGACCGAGGTGTTCTGGGGCCACACCAAGTCTCTGGCCGAGGCGCGCAGGCTGAAAACGGCAACGCAGGACGCGGCCCGAATGCGCGGCTGGGCCTCGCATGTCTTCGACATCGCCGAACTGGTGGAAACGCCCGCCTGACCACCCGGATCAGGCCATGCCAGCCTTATGGAATGAGGCCGATCGCCTCGATCTCCACCTTATAGCCGTAATGCACTTCCCTGACCGGCACAATGGTGCGCGCCGGCTTGGCATCGCCCAGAACGCGGCCATAGATCTCGTTGAACAGGCCCCAGTTCTCGGCGCCGACGATATAGGCCGTCACGCGGGCCAGTTCGGCATTCTCGCCACCCGCCGCCTGCAAAATGGCCAGAACATTGGCCAGGGCCTGCTCGACCTGGGTCTCGAAATCCTCGCGCATCAGGCCGCAGCCATCAGGGCGAATGGGCAATTGTCCCGAGATGAAGACGAGATTGCCCGCCACGGTCGCCTGCGAATAGTGACCGCCGGGCCGGGGCGCCTGATCGGTGGATACGGTCCTGATACTCATCGCTGCTCTCCCGAATAGCCCCCGGTGCCGGGTTGCACCCGCCGCGCGCGCAAAACAAGCCTGTTTTGAAACCTTTGCACCAAGCTGCGGTCAGGCGAGCAGAGGCAGAAGAATGGTGTCGATGGCATGGGCCACACCATCCTCGTCATTGCCCAGCGTCACATGGGTCGCCGCATCGCGCACCGCCTGCGGCCCCTGCCCCATGGCAATGGACAGGCCGGCCCGGGCGAACATCGCCAGATCATTGCGCTGATCGCCAATGACCGCGACCTGATCGAGCGAGACGCCGCAAGCCTTTGCCAGCGCCGCCACGCCATCGCCCTTGTTGGCGGCCAGCGCGGTCACATCGAGGTAATAGCTTTGCGACTGCACCACAGTCGCGCGCCCGGCCACCACCTGCCCCACCTGTTCTTCCACCTGCGCCATCAGCACCGGATCGTCGACCACCGCCACGATCTTGTCGACCACGCCCATCAGCGCGCCGACATCGGCGCCATAGATCGGCTCGACATGGGCCGAGGCGCGTTCGCGCGGATCATGGACATGGTCGGGCCGCGCGGCATGCCACAGCCCATCGGCAAAGAGCCATGGCACCACGCCGGGGCGCTCGATAAGGTCGAGCACGTCCTGCGCCACATCACGGGGCAGGTGAGCCGCGCAGCGCATCATGCCGTCGCCCGAAAGAATGGTGCCGCCATTGAAGGCGCCGATCGGCGCGCTCAACCCCAGTTTCCGCGCGATCCATTCCATGCCGCTGGGCGGGCGGGCGCTGATGAGGGAGAACATCACACCGGCCGCGCGAAGCCGCTGAACCGCGGCGACAACCGCCTCGCTCAGGCTCTTGTCGCTGCGCACCAGCGTGCCGTCAATGTCGCTGATGACCAGCTTGAGCTCTTTCATCATGCCCGTCCCGTCACCACCGGCTCACTGCGGTATTTCGACATGGCCGCCAAAGCCGAAGCGCATGGCCGAGAGCAGCTTGTCGCCAAAGGTGCTCTCCACCCGGCTGCGGTAGCGGGCGAACAGCGCCGAGGAGAGGACATAGGCGGGCACGGCCTCTTCCATGGCGGCGTCGATGGTCCAGCGCCCCTCGCCCGAATCGGCCACCTTGCCGCTGAAGCCGTCAAGCGCGCCATCCTTGGCCAGCGCATCGGCGGTCAGGTCGAGCAGCCAGGAGGAGACCACGCTGCCCCGGCGCCAGACCTCGGCGATATCGGTGAGATTGAGGGTGAAGCGCTCATCCTCAGGCAGGTTCTGCGATGCCTTGCCCTTCAAAATGTCGAAGCCCTCGGCATAGGCCTGCATCAGGCCATATTCGATGCCATTGTGGACCATCTTCACGAAATGCCCCGCGCCAGCCGGGCCAGCGTGGATATAGCCCTGCTCGGCGCGCGGATCGGCATCAGCATCGCGCCCCTTGGTGCGCGCAATGGTGCCAAGGCCGGGCGCGAGACAGGCAAAGACGGGATCGAGGAAATCGACCGCATCCTTCTCGCCGCCGATCATCATGCAATAACCGCGTTCCAGCCCCCAGACCCCGCCCGAGGTGCCGACATCGACATAGGTCACCTGCTTGTCGGCGCAGGTTTTGGCACGGCGGATGTCATCCTTGTAAAAGCTGTTGCCGCCATCGATGATGATATCGCCCGGATGCGAGACGGCCAGCACCTGCTCGATCATCGCCTCAGTGATCTCGCCGGCGGGCAGCATCACCCAGAAAATCCGCTTCTCACCCAGCTTTTCGGCCACATCCGCAACCGAGCTGGCGCCGGTCGCGCCCTCGCTGGCCAAGGTTGCCACGGCATCGGGGGAAAGATCATAGGCCACAATCTCGTGGCCCCCGCGCATCAGGCGGCGGGCAATATTCGCACCCATTCGGCCAAGGCCGATCATGGCAAGGCGCATGCGCCAGTTCCTTTCAAGTGATTTTGCGACGTGTCAGGGTCATAGAGCGGGGACGACGGCTTTTCCAAAGATTCCTTTGCCCCGCGTTACGTTGCGGTATCACCCTGGAAATGCGCACGTTTGCCCCCCACTGCCGCCAGCAGCTTGTCGGCGGCATCGGCAAACTGCTTCACCCCATCCTCGACCAGCGCCTCGGTCACCCCGGCCAGATCGAGGTCAAACCGCTCGGCATCGCGCAGCACCCGGCGCGCCTCATCCACATCAGCGCCCAGCGTGGGGGCCACTGTGCCATGGTCGCGAAAGGCATCCATCGTGGCGGGCGGCAGGGTGTTGACCGTATCGCGCCCGATCAGCGCCTCGACATAGAGCACATCGGGATAGGCCGGGTCTTTCACGCCGGTGGAGGCCCAGAGCAGGCGCTGGGGCATGGCCCCCTTGACGCGCAGCGCCTGCCAGCGGTCCTCGGCAACCATGTCCTGATACCATGCATAGGCGAGCTTGGCATTGGCAATCGCCACCTTGCCGCGCAGCGCGGACAGCGCCGAGGCATGCGGCTCGCCCGCCGTCACCCGCGCGTCGATCTTGCGGTCGATCTGCGTGTCGATGCGGCTGACGAAAAAGCTGGCGACGCTGGCGATCCGGTTGATCGGCTGCCCGCGCGCCACGCGCTCCTCGAGACCTTTCACATAGGCATGGGCCACAAGCTGATAGGCCGAGAGCGCAAAGAGCAGCGTCACATTGACATTGAGCCCATCGGCAATCAGGCGCTGGATCGCGGGGATACCTTCGGTGGTCGCGGGCACCTTGATCATCAGATTGGGCTCGCCCACCGCCTGCCACAGGCGATGCGCTTCCGCGATGGTGCCAGCCGTATCATGCGCCAGATAGGGCGAGACCTCGAGGCTGACATAGCCGTCCTGCCCGCTGGTCCGCTCATACACCGGGCGCAGGTCGGCGGCAGCCGCCTTGATGTCGGCAATCGCCTGGCTTTCATAAAGCGCCGCAACGCTGTCGACGCCTTGCGCCAGCGCCGCCTTGATGCCTTCATCATAGGCATCGCCGTGCCCCATCGCCTTTTCAAAGATCGAAGGGTTGGAGGTGACCCCGCTGAGCCCATCCTCCTCGATCAATCGGCGCAGCCCGCCCTGCGCCAGAAAGCTGCGATCGACGAAATCGAGCCAGATGGCCTGACCTTCGTCATGCATCTCCAGCAGCGGGTTGGCCGTGACCCTGGGCGTATCGGTGATGATGCTCACGTGTTCTTCTCCATCAGATCACGGGCGCGCTGGCACACATGCTCCAGCGTGAAACCGAATTTGTCCTGCAAGCGCGCCAGCGGGGCCGAAGCGCCAAAACCCGCCATGGTGATGGTGGCGCCATCGGGGCCGACATAGCGGTCCCAGCCCAGCGCGCCGCCCTGCTCCACCGCCAGACGGCAACGCACCGCGCGGGGCAGCACGCTCTCGCGATAGGCCTCGTCCTGCCGTTCGAACAGTGACCAGCACGGCAAGGACACCACGCGCGAGGCAATGCCCTCGCGCGTCAACCGTTCATGCGCGGCCACCACAAGGGGCAGTTCCGATCCCGTGCCGATCAGGATGATCCGGGGCGTGCCGTCACAATCGGCCAGCACATAGCCGCCATGCCTCACTCCGCTGGCCGGGGCATAAAGGCTGCGGTCGAGCGTGGGGATGGCCTGACGCGACAGGATGAGCGCGGTGGGGCGGGTCTTGCATTCCATCGCCACCCGCCAGGCGGCGCCCACCTCATTGGCATCGCCGGGGCGGATCGTGTCCAGCCCGGGAATGGCGCGCAGGGCGGCCAGTTGCTCGATGGGCTGATGGGTGGGCCCATCCTCGCCCACGCCGATGGAATCATGGGTAAAGATGAAGAGAACCGGCAATTCCATCAAGGCGGCCAGACGGATGGGCGGGCGCATATAGTCGGAAAAGACCATGAAGGTGCCGGTGTAGGGGCGCATGGAACTGAGCGCCATGCCATTGGCGATGGCGCCCATGACATGTTCGCGGATGCCGAAATGCATGTTGCGCCCGCCCGGCTCGTCCGCCTCCAGCGATTGCGCGCCCTTCACCTCGGTCTTGGTCGAGGGCGCCAGATCGGCCGCCCCGCCCACCAGCCAGGGCAGATCCTGCGCGATGGCATTGAGCACCTTGCCGCTGGCCTCGCGGCTAGCCACCCCCTTGGGGTCGGCATCGAAGTCCGGCAGCTCGATATCCCATCCATCGGGCAGCTTTCCGGCCAGCAGCAGGTCGAGCGCCATCGCCTCGTCCGGGTGGGCGATACGATAGCGCGCCAACATCCGCTCCCATGCCTCACGCAAGGGTGCGCCGCGCGCCGAGACCGCCTGCGAGAAACTCGCCTTGGCCTCCTCGGGCACCAGGAACTGCGCATCCTCGGGCCAGCCATAGCTGCGCTTGGCCCCGCGGATTTCCTCCTCGCCCGGCGCATCGCTATGCGCCTTATGCGTGCCCGCCCGCGTGGGAAAACCGATGCCGATCAGCGAATTGACGATGATCAGCGTCGGCCGGTCATCGGTCTGGCGGAACGTGTCGAAGGCATCGCAGAGCGCGCCCACATCCTCGGCATTGCGCAGCTTGATGACCTGCCAGCCATAGGCCTCGAAACGCTGCGCCACATCCTCGTCAAAGGCCAGATCGCTGTCACCCTCGATGGTGATGTGATTGTTGTCATAGATCCAGCACAGGTTCGACAGGCGCAGATGCCCGGCCAGCGATGCCGCCTCGCTCGCCACGCCTTCCATCAGGTCGCCATCGGAACAGACGGCATAAACGCTGTAATCGAAGAGGTTGAACCCCTTGCGGTTGAAATTGGCCCCCAGCCAGCGCGAGGCGATCGCCATGCCCACCGCATTGCCACACCCCTGCCCCAGCGGGCCGGTGGTGGTTTCTACTCCCGTGGTCACACCATATTCGGGATGACCCGGTGTCTTGCTGCCCAGCTGGCGGAACTGCTTGATGTCGTCGAGGCTGACAGCGGGGCGCCCGGTCTTGCGTCCCTGCCGGTCCACCTCCTCCACATCGGCCAGATGCAGCACCGCATAGAGCAGCATGGAGGCATGACCACAGGACAGCACGAAACGGTCACGGTTGGGCCAGAGCGGCGCGGAAGGGTCATAGCGCAGCACCCGGCTCCACAGCGTATGCGCCACGGGGGCCAGTGCCATGGGCGTGCCGGGATGACCTGAATTGGCCTTTTGCACCGCATCCATGGCCAGAGTGCGAATTGTGTCGATGGCCAGCTTGTCCGATGCGCCGCCATCGCGCAGCAGGAAGGGGGCATCGGCTGTTGAAATGATGGCTGGCATGATAGCGTTCTATCCTCGCGAGATGCTGCACAGGAAACGGTCCACAGGCCCAAAAGCTCCTGATAATCCACATTACCGCGCGACAAACAGGCGCCGCCGGGGTGTTGTGCCGCCAGCGCGCGCCGAGCCGTGGCCGATCTGACGACCGGCATCGGCGATGCCCGGCGCGCCCATGGCATCCACGGATCGAAAGGCGAACGGCCGCTCATTCGGCATTTTTCCGGTTCCGGTAAGCATTTGATGACTTTAACATGCGATGCCGCATCTGTGGTCTTTTGGAGAGTCTGGTGAAAAAGCGCATGACAGGCTGGCTGCTGCTGTTGCTCTGCGCGCTGGCTTCCGCCTGTCTCGGCGCGGTGGCATCGCAAGCCGCCACGCCGAACCCAGTCGCCACCGGCCCATGGAACCTGTCCCATGACACTTGCCATGCGGTGACGGCCATTCCCGTGAGCGAGAACGCGCCTCTCCCGCCCTTTCAATGTCGCGGCCAGCCTGCCGGTTACCAGCGCAACAGCCTGTGGCTGCGCGTCGATCTCACCCCCCTGCCCGTCGACCGGCACAATCTCACGCTGATGCTGCACAATTCGCGTTTTGACCGGCTGCGCGTCGGCTTCACCTATGCCGATGGCGTCACGCGCTGGCAGTCGATCGGCACGGGCGATTTTGGCGAGCACTGGCGCGCTGGCGGGCAGATCGTCTTTTCCGCGCCGCATCGCGATGCGGAACTGCAGGGGCTGGTGCTGCGCTTTGACCGGCTTGCCAGCTACAATCTGCTGCGCATGCGGCTGATGGCGGGCGATGAATCGAGCCTGCAGGCCACGGTGCTGGCCATGGTGGTGGGTGGCGCGCTGATGCTGCTCCTGCTGGGCGCGGTCTACAATCTGTCACTGGCCGTTGCCTTGCGGCTGCAATTTCCCGCCTGGCAAGGTGCCTGGGCTGGCTGCATGGTGATCTGGGGCGCGTTCTGGTCCCAGCTTGACCTGCTGGTGATCCCCGCCATGGCGGGTGCGCCCTCGGCGCAAATCTGCACCGTGCTGGCCTGTCTGGCCATCACCCTGGCAACCTTCAGCGCCGTCACCGCGCTGGCGCGGGCGCATGTGCCGCTTGCGCTGCGCCGCATCACCCTGGCGCTGGGGATCGGCATCGGTCTGCTCGGCCTGCCGCTGGGGCTGATGCGCGAAGGGCCCATCGACGTGTGGGCCAGCATCCTTGGCGTGCTGACGCTGGCCAATCTGCTCGCCGTTGCCACCTGCCTGACGCTGGCCTGGCGGAAAGGCAGCATGGAGGCCCGCGCCTTTGCCGGGGCCTGGGCAGTCCCCATGGCGGTGCTGGCCAGCACGCAGATGTTCGACACCGACCGCCTGCTGTGGGGCGGCGGGGCGCAGCTCATGGTGCTGCTGGCAGCCGCGTGGCAGACTCTGTGGTTGTCGGTCGCCGCGACCCACCGCTTTGCCCGGATGCGGCTGGAACGTGACCGCGCCAGGCAGGCCGAGGCACAGGCCCATGAACTGGCCCGGCGCGACCCGCTGACCGGCCTGCCCAACCGGCGCGGTTTCATGGAGCGGGCGCAAGTCATGCTCGATCGGGCGCAGAGTGGCGGCACGGCTCTCGCCCTGCTGCTGATCGATGTGGACAAGTTCAAGGCCATCAACGACGCCCACGGCCATGAGGCGGGTGACGCCGTGCTGTGCACTTTGGGCCAAAGGCTGGCCCGCTGGGACGGCGATTTATGCGCCGTGGCGCGCTTTGGCGGCGAGGAATTCGCCGTGGCCGTGGCGGGCGTGTCAGGCCAGTTGCTGCTCCAGTTCGCCGACGCCATGCGAGAAGCGGTGGGAGAATGCTACCATGGCCCGACCGTGGGGCGGGTGACCGTCAGCATCGGCGTGGCCGACATGCAAAGCGGATGTGACGTGCAAAGTCTTTATCGCCGCGCCGATGATGCACTCTATGAGGCAAAACGGCGTGGGCGCGATCGTGTCGTGATGGCGCCGCCCAGACCTGCCGCCACGCCGCAGTTGCATCTGGTCCACAGCGCATAGGCCCGGCAGGGCCATCTGCAGGCGGGGGCAAGTTTGCCCCCGCAAACCCTCCCCCGACCGGGGCCCGGCTTAACGTTCGCCGCGATGGCGCAGGGCGACGCCGTGCAGCTCCTCATGATCCTGCGTGGCCGCACCACCGGTCTGATCAAAGCCGACGAACCACAGCAGCATCGCGCCAACCATGGCGAAAACCACCATCATCCGCACCAGCAGGCTGGCTTCAAGCGGGGTCAGCAGCATGGCCGCCACCACAATGGCAACCACCGCCGGTGCGATCCAGGCGCGATGCAGCCTGTCAGCCAGCCACCAGGCGGCAAAGGTCAAGCCCGCCGCCCCCAGCAGGCTGCCGAGCATCAGACCCAAACCATCAGCAAAAATCGAAACGACACCCATGATCCTCTTCCCCCCGGAAAAGCGATCCGCCTGATCGAGCCCCCGCCCGATGCAGCAGCGAAACCTTTGGGCAGCATCACTCGAAAGGCCCTCACTGTCCAACGATTTTCGCAAGCGGGATTGCTATTTTTGCATCACCGTTTTTGCATGACCATTTTGCAGCGCATTACGTCGGTTCACATAAATTTTCCAGCAAAGCGGGAGCAATTTTATCGCTCAACCGTTTCATATGAGCGATGAAACGAAATCGCGCACGAGGGAGAGCTCCATGGCGGAAGTAGCGGAAATCACTGAGATGATGCCCGTCGGCCGGACGATGGCGGTGAGCGACGAGCTGCATCGGCTCGCACAGATGGTGGAGGATGCCTGCCCATGCAAGACGCAGGTCAGCTTCTCCTACACCCATGACCTGCATGTGGCGGTCGATGTCCGCACCTTTGAGGAGGTGCATATGGTCGAGGCCATCCTGCCACGGCTGGCCGGCGGTGCCTTTTGCGACATCACGCGCACAGCCACGCCCCATCATGCCTTTCTCAAGCGGGTCTGTGCCACGGTCAGGCGCTGAAGGACAACGCCCTACCCCGATAATCCGCCCACCACGGCAAGGTGGCCGGTGACAGCATGTGCATCGGGCTTGCATCGCGCGCCCTCTCGGGAATATCGCGCGCGGCAGAAACGTTTATTCGGGGAGTGCTCATGTTCGGATTTCTCAAGCGGCTGTTGCGTGGCCTGGCAAGGATGCCTGCGCGGCCGCTTGCTTCCGGGCGCGATGAGCCGGTCGTGCCATACCCGAATTCAGGCTCGAGCCCGGTCTCCGTCCCGGAGGCCGCGCCTGCGGCCCCTGTCGCGAGGCCCGAACCGGCGATCCCGGCGCCCGCGCCCATGCCGCCGGTAGCCGCGCCAAGCTTGGCGCCTCCCCCAGCGCCCGCCGCTCCCACGCTCGACATGAGCCTGCTGGAGGAAGAGCCAGCCACATTGGGCATGGTGCCCATTCCCGGTGCGCCCGGCGCCTATATGATCGGCCTGACTGGCGAGGACCGCCACGCCCGGGCAGTCGAGATGCTGGAGCCCGGCGCCCCCATCTGGCTGCAGCTGGAGCCCGACAATCCCGACGACAGTTCAGCGATTGCCGCTGTCGACCGCTATGGCCGGGTGATCGGCTATGTCGCCCCCGACAGCTGGCTGCGCGAGGCCGTCTATGGTGGCGGCGCCAGCTTTGCCGCACAAGTGCTGGCCGCTGAAACCGGCTCGCGCGGCTATCGCGAAGTCGTGCTGATGGTCGAGCCCAGTGAGGAGGCGCTCACCGAACGGCGCTATCAGCCGCCCCGCTAGTGGTCCGATTCTGACATTCGATGCCGTGTGACGAAAGGGCGTGCTCGAATGTCAGAATCTTTTCGGAGCACTAAGGCCTGTGGACATTTAGGGGATTCCCTTTTTCGGCAGGATCGGATTCAAGACTGGCGAAGGGAGCGCCAGATTGGATCGACACGGATTGAGCGACGAGCAGTGGGAGCGGATTAGCCCGTTACTTC
>JAGWMZ010000091.1 GCA_028871475.1 Sphingomonadales bacterium
TGATCGATGTCGTGCTGACATCCTTCAAGGAGGTTTGAGATGAGCGAGACGCGAATTCACCCCGAGACGGGCCAGGAACTGCGCCGCGACACGCGCCCGCAGACGGTGTGCGTCGGCTCGCTCTCGCGTGTTGTAGAAGTGCCTGGCTGGTATCCCGAAGGCGATGGTGACGCCATCCACAGCGGCGAGGATCTGCGCGCCTATAACGAGGCGTTCAAGGAACTGCGCGATGCATATGCCACCCGCATCAAGACCGTGCGCAAAAAGCTGGGCCTAACCCAGGAAGAGGCCGGCGTCATCATTGGTGGCGGCAAGCGGGCATTCCAGAAGTATGAAAGCGGGCGCACGCCGCCGAGTGATGCGGCGGTAGGCCTGATCGAAATTCTGGCCCGTCATCCCGAAGAGGTTGCCACGCTGCGGTCATTCCGCATGGTGGCACCGAAGCAGGATACGCGGTCAGCAGGCACGGCTCTGCCTGTTGGCAAGCGCATCAAGCGCGGCGTGCGCAACGCCGCGGCTTGATGGCTTCTCTCTAAGCTATAGCTACGCCGCAAGCGCCTGCACGATCTCGCGGGCGCTGTTCACCGGCATGAACAGCCGGGTCTGATAGGCGATGATCTCGGTGAAGCAGCCCTTGGCCTTCCACGAAGGCAGAGCGCGCGGATCAAAGCCGATGACCTCAAGCCGCTGCTCGCCATTGACGCGGGAGCGCTTGAGGCTGGTGCCGGACGAGGCATCGATAGGCACCACCTTGCCGCCCAGCGCCGCATCGACCAGTTGCTCGGGCGTGAGCGCAATCCGATCACCGATGCCCAGCTTGTCGAGCAGCATGTTGACCGCCTCGGCGGGCACAATGCGTCCCAGCAATGACCGGCCATCCTGGGTGACGAGGCGGCGGACCTGCGCCTCATCGCCCAGCAAGTTCCAGATCGGCAGCAGGCGGCCGGTCGCGAGGTAAAAGCGCTCGGTATAGGGTTTGGCCGCCAGATCGTCGGCCTCAGTCTGCCAGGCCTGCTCGAAAACCTCACGCTCGCAATCATCCCAGTGGCTCTCGGCGAGTTCGTCGGCGGTGAGCCAGCTTCGCCCACCAGGCCGGTGCAGCGTGAAACTGGCCACCGGTGTGCCGTCGTCCATCAGACGCGTGCGATCGGGCATCAGCAGGGCCACGCGCGAAGAGCGGCCATTGCGCAGCAGCCGGGTCTTGGGGCCGATGCGCTTCACGATCTCGGCAAGCGGGGTGAATTTGGGCGCCCATTGCGCTTCGAGGGTCAGAAGCTGGGTCGAGGCACCATTGGCATCCTCACGCAGGATCCGCTCCTCAATGATGGTCAGCTTGTCGGCCACCAAGGTCTCGACACCGGCATCGAAGGTGCCTGCCTTTCGCGCCGCATCGATCCGCGCCTCAACCAACCCCAGGAATTCATCGAAGACAGCGTTCTGGAGCGCGATGGGCATTGCCAGAATGCGGTTGAGCCAGCGCTGGATCGGCGGGAGATTGTCGGTGAGGCAGCCCTCCTGCTCAAGCTGGAGGCCGGTGCGCTCGCAGAAATCGGCAAAGCCAATGCTGGTCAGCTTGCCCTGATGGAGCAGGTGGTACCAGCGCGTCAGGGCCTCGCGGGCGTAATCGCTCTCGAGATTGTCAGCAGGATCGAACAGGTTCTGCCCACCCGTCTGCCGCTGGCCGCGCGTCAGCGCGCCAAGCGCATCGAGGCGGCGGGCGATGGTCGAGATGAAACGCCGTTCGCCG
>JAGWMZ010000032.1 GCA_028871475.1 Sphingomonadales bacterium
GCCGACGCCGGCACGCAGCGTCTGAGCCTGACCATGGGCAAGGGCGACATCGAGGAAAACGGCTACAACGCCTATGTCAGCGGTTTTTACTACCACTCGGCCACGCTGTATAACCGCGATCGCCCCTACCCGTTCAACAGCGCCAATCTGGCGGGTCTGGGCAACCCGACCACCGGTGTTGTCGGTGGCCTGAACGCCAATGGCTCCTACACGGGCGGCACGCCGACCACATCGATCTTCTACGTCCGCCCCTATGACGCGACGAACAGCACAGCGATTGCCGGCCAGCGTTACCAGGCGCTCAACACCGCCCAGTGTCCAGGCGGCAACAATTACACGCTTAACGCAGCCGATCTGGCTGCCAACGCCACCGCGCCTACCTCCGTCTGCGCGATCGACTACACCGCCGCCTATGGCGTGATTCAGCCCGAGATCAAGCGTTACGGCGCGTCAGCCAAGTTCACCGCCAAGGTGAATGACACGATCGAGGCCTACGCCGAGTTCAACTTCATCCAGACCACGTCGAACTATACTGGTTCGCCCGCCGTTCTGCGCGGCAATGCGCCTGCCGGTATCTATTATCCGCAGTTCTCGACGTCGGCCTCTGGTGGCGCCTTCACGCCGAATTCGGGCATCATTGCGCTGCCGGCCTATGTCTGCGCTCGCGCTGCTGGCGTGTCGGCTGTGATGGTCAATGGTGTGCCCACCGTGCCGGGTTGCACGGCGGCCAATGGCACGCTCAACCCAAACAACCCGTTCGCGGCACAGGGCTATGTCGCGCGTATCGTCGGCCGTGACCTGGGCTCGACTGTTTACAACGAAACGCGCAACCGCGCCTATCGTGGCGCCTTTGGCGTGTCGGGCCAGATCACCGACGCGATCACCTTCGACGTGGGTGGCACCGCCATGCACGACGACCTGCGTGAGCTGAAGCGCGGCTATGTGAACATCCAGCACCTGCTGGACGTTGTGGCCGATGGTACCTATAACTTCATCAATCCGTCGCAGAACTCGCAGGCTGTGAACGATTACCTCAAGCCCGACAGCGTCACCCCCGCCAGCTCCGACCAGGTGCAGCTGCAGGCCAACCTCGGCTTCAAGCTGGCTGATCTGCCCGGTGGTCCGCTGCAGGTGGCCGTTGGGGGCTCGGAGCGTTATGAAGCGGTGAACGCGCCCAGCGCGAACAGCGATTTCAATGGCCCGACCCAGCGTTACTACACCATCAACGCATTCGGCACGAACGGCAGCCGCTGGATTTCCTCGGCCTATGGTGAAGTCTCGGCCCCCATCGTCAAGTCTCTGGAACTGACGGCTGCCGGTCGTTATGACCACTATTCGAGCGGTCAGAGCTCCTTCTCGCCCAAGGCCGGCTTCAAGTTCAAGCCGATCCGCCAGCTGATGATCCGTGGTACTTGGTCGCGCGGTTTCCGTATTCCTTCCTTTGGCGAAGCCAACTCGCTGCCGACGACGGGTTACGTGACCAACAACGCCACGGTGTTTAATGATGCCTATCTGGCGCAGTACACCAATCCGGCGCTTGGTAAGCCCTGTAACCAGGCGAACTTCTCCTCGGCCTGCCCGACCTATCTGACGGCCGGCAGCTATGGCGCAACCTCGCTGGCAACCCCGACCCTCAAGTCGGAAAAGTCGACCAGCTTCACGCTGGGCGCGGTGTTCGAACCAGTGCGCAATCTGTCCTTCACCGTCGACTTCTACAACATTAAGAAGACGCAGCTGATCACGTCGCCCTCCTCGGCTCCGGCTCTGGCCGCCTATTACTCGGGCGCGCCGATCCCGGCCGGCTATCAGGTCATTCCTGATGGTCCGGACGTGGGGGACGCCTTCGTGGCTCCGGGCGCCAAGCCCCGCGTTGCGCTGGTTCTTGCCAACCTCATCAACGCCAACCAGCAGACCGTGCGCGGCATGGACTTCGAAGCGGAATTCCGCCACAAGTTCGGCCAGAACGTCACCTGGACCAGCTCGGCCGAGCTCGACTGGATCATGCTGCTCGAAACCAAGTTCGATGACGGCACGGTTGAGCGCTATGACGGCACTCTGGGTAACTTCAACCTGACCGCCGGTTCGGGTACGCCCAGCGTCAAGGCGACCTGGATGAACACGCTGGAAATCGGCAAGTTCAAGTTCACCAACACCATCAACTACATGAGCGGTTACAACCTCTCGGCGATGGATCAGGGTGACGGTTACAAGGATTGCGGTTCGAAGCCCTCGTGGTGGACGGCGTGCAACGTGAAGAGCTACATCACGACCGACGTCAACGTGCAGGTGAAGGTCAACGATCAGTTCACGCTGTATGGCACGATCAACAACCTGTTCGACCGTATGCCTCCGATCGACCCGGTGACCTATGGCGCCCATGAGTACAACCCTGTTCAGGGCGGCAACGGTATTCTGGGCCGCTATTTCAAGGTTGGCGCGAAGGTGAACTTCTAAGCCTTGTCTTGAAAACCGATACAAGACCGACACAAGGAGGGCGGCTCGCAAGAGCCGCCCTTTTTCTATGTGCGATAGAATGGACGACCGGAGACGGGTTATGCGCAGGGTGATCTCTATGGCTTTGCCGCTTGTCGTTCTTTCGACGGCGGCCATCGCCGCAACAACGGATGACTTGCAAAAGGGTTTTGATGGTGCCCTGAAGGGCTGCGAGGCCTGGGTCCTCGATCCGGCAAGCTGGGTGCAGGGCACCCAACCCTTTCTGGCCGCAACCGGCCTTGGGGCGAGCATTGCGGAAACCGGCCAGGTGGAGCCGGAACTCTTGCCGCCGCCATCGCTGCGCGTGGGAAACCGATATTGGCGGATCAACTCGACGGCCAAGGCTGGGTATAGCCTGATCGTGTCGGACCGCATGGCCATGTGCCACATAACGGGCGGCGGAGAGGTCGACCTGCAGCCGGCGGTGCGCGCCGTGCTGGATTCACCAGCCTTTAGAGAACGGTGGGATCTGTCATCAACGCGCCGCCAAGGGCCGATGGTTTCGCTGAGTTTCCGCAATCGCCGTGAGCCTGCCTTCGAGATGATGGTGAGCTACGCCGCACAGGCGGGCGGGGGGCGTGATCACGTTCAGGTGCTGGCGACGGCCCTGTTGAACACGGGGCCTTAAAGCCACACCATCCGCAGACGCAAAAAAGCGCGACGGGATCACCCGCCGCGCCTTTTTGGCAACCGTAAAAGGCTTGTTGGCGCACCGCTCAGGCGGCGGCGACAGCAGCCTTCTTCACCAGCTCGCGCTTCACCTTCAGGGCGGTGCGGCTCAGCTTGGTGTCCGAGGTCTTGAGCAGCCAGTTGTCGAGGCCGCCCACATGCTCGACCGAGCGCAGACCATGGGTCGAAACGCGCAGTTTGATCGAACGGTCAAGGCCTTCCGAGAGAAGCGTCACGTTCTGCAGGTTGGGCAGGAACACGCGCTTGGTCTTGTTGTTGGCGTGGCTGACGTTGTGGCCAACCTGGCGGCCTTTGCCAGTCAGTTCGCAAATACGGGACATGATTCTCGCCTTCGAATGTCGTTACCGTTGCCGGAAAGACCGCGCGCATAGCGATTCTGTCTGGCCGGGTCAAGGTTTTGCACAGGGGGAGAGTCGATTCGACGCTCCGGGTGATTGACCGGCCTCTTGCCATGCCTGCCCCCCGCGCGCTAGCCCCAATCCCATGGTTTCACCCCCCGCACACTGGCCGCTGCCCCAACCGATGGCGCTCGCCCTGGCGCAGGCGCGCGATGGCGCGGCGGCGGGCGAGGTACCGATCGGCGCGGTGGTGCTGCGCGACGGCAAGGTGATCGCCGCGGCGCATAACCAGCCGCGCAAGCTTTGCGACCCCACGGCCCATGCCGAGGTGCTGGCCATTCGCGCCGCCGCCGCCGCCCTGGGGCAGGAACGTCTGGAAGGCTGCGACCTGTGGGTCACGCTGGAACCTTGCGCCATGTGTGCGGGCGCCATTGCCCATGCGCGCATCGCCCGCGTTTATTACGCCGCCAGCGACCCCAAGGGCGGTGCGGTAGAACATGGGCCGCGGGTGTTCGATCAGCCGCAGTGCCTGCACCGGCCCGAGGTGTACGGCGGGATGGGCGAAGAGCCTGCCGCAGCCCTGCTGCGCGGGTTCTTTCAGGACAGGCGCTAGGGCAAGGCCCCGGTGCGGATGCACTTCAAACCAAAGCCAGATCCAGCCCGATATCCGCCGCCGGCGCGCTCTGCGTCAGCCGCCCGACGGACACGTAATCCACCCCGCTCGCCGCAATCGCACCGATGGTGGACAGGTTGACGCCGCCGCTCGCTTCACAGGGCACGCGGCCATTCACCATGGCCACGGCCTGCGCCAGCATCTGCGGCCCCATATTGTCGAGCAGCAGATGGGTGGCGCCTGCTTCCAGTGCAGGGGCGATCTGATCGAGGTGATCGACCTCGCAGATGATGCTCTCGACCCCGGCCGCGCGCGCCCGCGCCACGGCAGGGCCCACGCCGCCGGCCACGGCGACGTGATTGTCCTTGATCATCGCCGCGTCCCACAGGCCCATGCGGTGGTTTTTCGCGCCGCCCATGCGCGTGGCGTATTTCTCCAGATGGCGCAGGCCCGGGATGGTCTTGCGCGTGTCGAGCAGGCGGGCCTTCGTCTCGCCCATGGCATCGACATACTGGTGCGTCAGTGTGGCAATGCCGGAAAGATGCTGCACCGTGTTCAGCGCGCTGCGTTCGGCCGTCAACAGGGCGCGGGCATTGCCCCTGATGCGCATCAGCGGCGTGCCGGCGGCGACCTGATCGCCATCCTGTACCAGTTGCTCGATGGTCGCGTCCGGGTCGAGATGCAGGAAGAAAGCGCGTGCGATGGGCAGGCCGGCCACCGTGATCGCATCGCGGCTGTCCATCACCCCGGAAAATTGCGCATCGGCCGGGATGACGCTTTCGCTCGTCACATCATGGCCACCGCCGGGCAGGCCTTCGCCAAGGTCCTCTGCCAGCGTGGCGGCGATGAAGGCGGGGAGGTCGAAGCCGGGGATCTCGATCATGAGGGCGTCTTAGAAGGAAGGGAAAAGAAATGCGAGGGCCATCGCCCTCGCACCTTCCCCTTCATGTCGTCATCAATGAACGAACCGCGCCACCACATCGCGATAGGAGCGCGACACCTTCACATCCGCGCCCGATTCGAGCACGAGGAAGCATTCGCCATTGGTATGCGGCTTCACCTGGCGCACCAGATTCAAATTCACAATCCACGAGCGGTGCACGCGCTGGAACACGCGCGGGTCGAGCCGCCGTTCCAGATCCTTCATCGTTTCGCGCAGGATCAGCGAATTGTCGGCGGTGTAGATGCACATATAGTCGCCCGCCGCCTCGATGCGTTCGATCGTGTCGACATCGACGCGGAAGATCTGGCCGCGGTCCTTGATGTTGATGAGCTTTTCAAAGCGGCCCGAGGCGGTTTCGCCGGCATCGTCCTCCAGCGTGTCCATGGCGTCGGGCGCCACTTCGGCCAGCACGCTTTTGAGCTTTTCCGCCTCGCCTACCAGCTTCTTTTCGGACAGGCGCTGGCGCACGCGATCCAGCGTGTCGGCCAGCTTGTCCTCGTCCACCGGTTTCATCAGATAGCTCACCGCGTTCGCCTCGAAGGCGCGCACGGCATGTTCCTGATAGGCGGTGCAGAAAACGATGAGGGGCGGCTCGATCTCCATCACCCCGTTGACGACCGAGAAGCCGTCAAAGCCAGGCATCTGGATGTCGAGGAAGACGAGGTCGGGCTTTTCGGTCTTGATCTTGCGGATCGCCTCACGTCCGTTCGAGCACGTGTCGATGATCTCGATGTCGGGGAATTTCTGGAGCCGCAGCTGAAGGCCCTGGATGGCCAGTTTCTCATCGTCGACGAGGATGGTGCGGATGGTCATGTGAGGACGTGCTTTCCAGAAAGGTCAGGGGGCCAGATGGTTCATGCGGCTTCGTCTCGCCGCTCGAAGGGTATCTCGATGGTGACGGCAAAGCCGCCTTCGGCAGGTTCATACGTTTCGAACCGGTGGCCAGGTCCATAGGCCTGGGCCAGACGGTCACGAATGTTGGCCAGACCGACCCCGGTGGATACCGGTTGCCCCCCGTCGAGGCTGACACCATCCAATCTGTGGTCACTGTCAGGGTTCTGCAAGCCGGGGCCGGTGTCCGAGACGGTGATGCGAAGGTTTTGCCCGACCAGTTGAGCCGCAATGGTGATTTCCGCGCCGCTCTCCTGGGGTGAAACGGCATATTTGATGGCATTCTCGACCAGCGGCTGCAGCAGCAGCGAGGGCAGCAGGGCCTCGTTGGCGGCTTCGTCGATATGGAAAGTGGTGCGCAGCCGCTCCTCGAAGCGCATCAGCTCGATGCCCAGATAAAGCTTGAGCGTCTCGACCTCATTGGCCACCGTCACCCGGCCCGTCGGCTCGTTCACCAGCGTATAGCGCAGGAAGGAGGACAGCCGCGTGAGCATGGCATTGGCAGGCTCGGTCTGCCCCAGCAGCACCAGCGTGGAGATCGAGTTCAGCGTGTTGAACAGGAAATGCGGGTTGAGCTGATAGCGGAGCATGGCCAGCTGCGCGCTGGTCGCCTGATTCTCCAGCCGCAGCAGCGCGTCATTCTGTTCTTCCACCCGCAGGAAGAAATTGATGGCGTAATACAGCGCCGACCAGGCCCCCAGCAGCGTGGCATCGAAGAAGAAGACGCTGACGAAAAGCTGGGCAAAACCGACAGAGGAATCAGGGCGCGAGAGATCCAGCACCCAGGCATCCATGAAGGCATAGAGCGACACCGCCAGCGGCAGCACCACCGCCGTCACCCCCCAGGTCAGCAGCGCGCGCTGGCCCATCAACTGTCGATAGATGACCGCCAGCAACAGGCTGATCGAAAAGCCGTTGATGATGCCGACCACCACCAGCGCCAGCGATGACCAGGGCTGGCCCGTGGCCAGCAGCGACATGGTGCGCAGCACCAGCGCGCCCAGCCAGCCGACGCATTGCAGGCGCCAGAAGGCTCTGTTTTTGTTGGCGAAAAAAGGGGTGGGTTGAAACGGAAGAACAGCCATCGCGCTTCGCTTTACCGCAAAACGCGGCCCACCGCGACGGATTTTGCCGCGCTCCGGGCGATCACGCAGGGCCATTGGCCGGTTTCGCCGGCGCTTCCAGATCGCGCCGCAGTTCCGCCTCGCCCACCGCGCCCATCACCAGATGGCCCCCCGCGATCCAGGTCGGGGTGGAGCGGATGCCGAGCTGGTTGGTCATGTCGATGTTGGTGGCGATCTCGGTCTTGACCGGCGAACTGCCGGCCACCGTCTTCGCGCGCTCCATGTCCAGACCGGCGCTCCTCGCGGCATCCGCGATGCTGGCGGCATCGGGATGACCGGCGGCGAACATCGCGCGGTGGAAGGCGGCGAACTTGCCCTGCTCGGCGGCGGCCAGCGCCATGGCGGCGGCCACGCGGCTTTCGGGCGAGAGGATGGGCAACTGGCGGATGACGACCTTCAGATCAGGATCGGTGGCGATCAGATGCGCCACATCGCCCTCGCTCTTGCGGCAATAGGTGCAGGCATAGTCCATGAACTCGACCAGCACCTTGTGCCCGGCCGGATTGCCCAGCACCGCGCCGGGGAAGGGCGCCTCCACCATCTGGCGGACCTGGCTGATCTGGGCTTCGGCCTCGCGCTGGCGCAATGTGTCCATGGCCTGCGGCAGGATTTCGGGATTGGCGAGCAGATAGTCGTGGATAGCCTTGTCACTTACGACGCCGCTGATGGTGCCCAGCGGCAGCGCCCCCGTGGCGACCAGAGCGGCGCCGCTCACCCCTCCGGCCAGCCCCGCCACCACGGCCACCAGGCCGGTGAGCAGGATCGCGGTGGTGCGGCCGGGGTTTTGCGGTGCTGGCTTTGTGGCGTTTGTCTCGGTCATGGGCAACGCGCCTACTTGCGTTTTTTGGCTGTGGCCATCAGCGATCGCGCTTCCAGCGCGATGTCCTGCGCGCGCAGCCAGTCGGGCGTGCCGGTTTTCAGCCGCAGGGCGGCAGCCTCGGCATTGCGCAGCGCGCCGCCGATGTTGCCGCTCAGCTCCTGCTGCTCGGCGCTGGCCAGTTCGGCATGGGGCGTATCACCCTGCGCCTCATAGACCATGCCCAGCACATACCAGGCGAAGGGATTTTCACGGTCGCGCGACAGGGCGGCTTTCAGCACGCGCTGCGCCTCGGCCAGATGCGGGTGGCTGGGGTCGCCCTCATCCTCGGCCAGCAGGGCGTGGCCAAAGGTGGTGGCGATCAGCGGCTGGTTGCCGGTCAGCTCGGTCGCGCGGCGCAGGGGGGCAATGGCGTCGGCCGGCTTGCCCGATTCCAGCAGGATCTGCCCCTTGAGTTCGAGGAAATAGGGGTCGTTGGGCGCGTCTTTCAACAGCGCGTCGGTTTCCCCCATCGCCTTGTCCAGAAAACCCTCCTTGTGCCAGGCATAGGCCCTTGCATAGCGCGCGGGCACGCCGGTCATATATTCGGGATAGGTGCGCAGCGTCATCGCCGGATCGGCCAGATAGCCGAACAGCTTGGCCTTCACCCGTTGAAAGCGTTCCTCCAGCACCGGATCGCTCGGCTTGGTCCAGGCCGGGTCCTTTTCGTACACATCCTGCAGGAACTGGATGCGATCGTCGGTCAAAGGATGGGTGGAATAGAAGGCAGCTTCGTCGCCGCGCGTGATGCCATAGCGGTTTTCCATCGTGAGCAGCTTGTGGAAGAATTCCACCGAACCGCGCCCCGACAGGCCCGCGCCCGACAGGAATCTGGCGCCCGCCGCATCGGCGGCCTCTTCCTCGCCGCGCGTATAGGAAAGATAGCTGCCCAGGGCCGCCTGCTGCCCCGCCGCGAAGACGCCCAGCGCAGCCTCACCCCCGCCCGCGGCGGCGGCGGCCCCGGCCAGCAGCAGCGAGAGGATCGAAATGTTGCTGGCCTGCTTCATCCCGCGTGTGTCAATGGCATGGCCGCCCACGACGTGGCCCAGCTCGTGCGCCACCACGCCCTGCACTTCCAGCGCCGAATCGGCTGCGTTGATCAGGCCTGAATTGACATAGACGGCCTGTCCGCCCGCCACGAAGGCGTTGATCTCCGGGTCATTGACCAGCACCACATCGACATTGTTGGGGTCAAGCCCGGCCGCCTTGATGAGCGGGGTGGCCATGTCGTGGAACAGGGCCTCGGTTTCGGCATCGCGCAGCACCGATTGCGCCGAGGCTGGGCCGGCGGCCAGCGCCACGCAAAGCGCCGCCGCGCTGGCCACGGATTTCAGCCGCCGGAACACGGCGAAGGGACGAAGGAAAACACGGTCGCGCATAGAACGATGGCAGAGCTAGCACGTTTGCCGCTGAACCGTGCATGAAGAATGTGTGCCTACTCGCCGCCGCCGGCCTGTCCCTGCTGGCCAAGGAACTGGCGCAACAAGCGTTCGGTGGCAGAATGCGGCAGACCCAGCGGCCCTAGCGGCTCGATCTGCCCGCCCCGGTTGCGCACCACGGCCAGCGTGATGGCGCCGTCACCCGCCACATCGCCCCACGCGCAGGCAGGCAGCGAGGCGAGGGCCTGTGCCAGCACGACCGGCAGTCCGTGGCGCCGACCGGCTGGCCACTGCGCGCGCTTTTGCCGCCGCTGGGCAGCGACGATGCCCTTCAGCCCGCCGGGCGTTGTCATGAGATGGGCGGGCAATGAGCCCATGCCCAGCCCGGCCTGGCGCGCATGGGCCAGCGCCGTGGCATATTCGGTGAGCCGCGTCTTGTCGTGCCCCGCGCCGAAGACCAGCTTGACGAAGGGCAGCCATGGCGTGTGCGGCTTGGGCGCCAGATGATGCGCGGCCAGCAGGGCGGCGGCCTCCGGCGGCGCCTCATCGGCGGCCAGCGACAGGTCATGCGCGGCACCGATGGCGGCATAGAGTGCGCCATGATCACGCGGCGGTGCCTTGCGCGCCTCCTGCGCCAGCGCGCGGGCGGTGTTCAGCCGCTCGGTCAGGCTGGGGGAGGGATGGGGCGGGGGCAAAGCAGGGGCCGAACCAGGAGAGGGGGTGGCCGGCCACAGCTCTACGCCCTCGCCCGCTTCCTCGATCGCTTCCTCGCCCAGCGGCCAGACCGTTGGGCGCATGTCACTCCAGCCTTCACCGGCCCAGTCCCAGCGGCGTGGGCGTGCGCCCGGCGGCGTGGCAGGGCGCGAGAGCGAGCCCAGATCGCCGCCCGGCAGCTCGAAGGGCTGGCCCATCACGCCGCGCATCTCGCGCAGCAGGGTTTCGCTGGCGGCAGCGCCCAGCTGTTCCTTCCAGTTGATCACGCCCAGAATATGGCTGATCGCCGTGCTATCGCGCGAAAAAGGCAGCAGGATGCCGCGATAGAGCATCGTCGTGCCCGCCGGCGTCTGGAAATCGGCCTCGAAGCCAATGGGTGCGCGATTGGCGAAGATCTCGACATAATGATCGGTGAAGCGCGACAGCAGGGTCGCGGGCGGCACATCGGCCAGCGGGCGCGGCGCGGTGTCGATCCCGGCCTGCTCGGCCAGACGCTCGCCAATATGGGCCAGATAGGGCGCCTCATCCGAGCCGGTGAAATCCATCAGCACGGCGCAAGGGGCGAAATCGGACAGCGCCGCCAGATCGAGCTGGTCGATGGCGGGAAAGTCGCCCGCGCCCAGCAGGCTGGACCAATGGTTGTAGGCATGCACCTGCATGCGGCGCTCATCGCGCCCCAGCGCGACCGGCAGCACATCGACCGCCACTTCGTCCTCATCGGCGTCGGGATCTTCGTTGAAGGGGCCGCGCAACGTGTCCATGGGATGAGCCTTCGCAAGGAGTTCTTGCGACTCACTTTTGGCGCAACCTGGTAAAAACCTCGTTAAGTTGCGCCAGTGTGACTTTACCGCCGCCCGGGCGACGCGTGAAAGCTGCCCAGCCCCTTGTCCGTGCCGCACAGCCGGTCCCACAGGCGGAAATAGAGCCCGTAGTTGCAGCGATAAACCTCGTGATGGCACTGATGATGGGTGGCGGTGATCAGCCAGCCGCCCAGCGGCCCCTGCACCACCCAGCGCGGAAAGATTTCCCAGCCCATGTGGTTGGTCACCCCCATCACCGTCATGATGGTGAGCACCAGGCCCAGCACACCGACATGCACCGGCACGATGAAGACCAGCGCGGGAATGACCACCGCGCCGGTGATCGCCTCGATGGGGTGAAAGCTCATCGCCGCCCAGGCGGTGGGCGGGCGGCTGGCATGGTGCACGGCATGGGCGATGCGAAAGATGTGCGGGCGGTGCATCGCGCGGTGGGTCCAATAGAACCACGCATCATGCGCCAGCAGGTAAAGTGCCAGCGAAACGGGCATCCACCACAGTGGCATGGCGTGGAGATCGGTGTAGATTCGCGTCCAGCCATGCGCCTGCCACCCCCAGGCGACAATGCCGGCGGGCAGGCCGAAGATGGCGCAGGAGAGCAGTGACCAGCCGATCTCGCGCCGGATCTGCGGGTGAAGCGCGGCATAGAGGCCGGGGCGTTTGGCGCGCGTCGCCAGCGCAAAGCCGCCGCTGGCCAGCAGATAGCGCAGCGCCACGATTCCCGTCATCACCAGCGCCGAGAGCAGCGCGGCGAGCAGCGTGGGTTGCGATGTCAGCGGAACGCCGTGGGCCATGGGCCACCTATGCCGGGTTCGGCGCGGATTGGCCAGTGCCGGGCTTGCGCCGCGCCCGCATGTGTGGTTGGCGCAAGGATGATGAGTGAGGATGTGCCTTCGCCCTGCACGGGCATTTGCCAGATCGCGCCGCAGACGGGCCTGTGCCGTGGCTGCGCGCGGACGCTGGACGAGATCATCGCCTGGCCGCGACTGGATGCGGCCGGCAAGCGCGCGATTCTGGCAAAATTGCCCGCCCGCACGGCGTGATGGCGCGTTAGCTCAGCGCATCCCATTGCGTGATGCGCGGGTCGGCCGCGATGGTCTGGCGGCGCATGGCGGCGCGTGCCAGCCGCTCCACCTCGGCCTTGCGCCGGGCCGCGGCCAGCGGATGCAAGGAGGCGGGACGCAGCAGTTCGGCGTCATAGCCATCGGCCACGATCAACCCGCAGCGATCGGGCAGGAAGGCCTCGCTCTCCATGCAGGCGCGATCCAGATGGCTGGCCAGACCCCAGAAGAAGCGGTCGCAATGGTCGAGGTAATCGGTCCATTTGCCATCGCCCAGCAGGTCCGCGCGTGAGACCTTGATCTCCACGATGATGACATGGCCCTTGGCATCCACCCCCATCAGATCAGCGCGGCGCCCGTTACGCAAAGGCATTTCGGGCAGGCACCAGATGTCGTTGCGGGCAAACAGGCGGCTGATGCCGCGCAGCACGCCGGCGGCCACCAAAGGCTCGGGCGAGGAGATGAGCGGAGCGTCGGCGCGCGGCGAATCGGGAGGAAGATCCATGCCTCCGTTGTACGAACAAAAGCGGAACTTTCAAGCGGCGATGCCTGTGCGGCCTGTTTATCGCGCAACCGGTGCGATCGGCGCCAGCGCCACCAGCCCGGCGCGCGCGCGCAGAAATTCCTGCCATAGAGCCATGGCCGCAGGCTCGGTCTGCCCGCCGCGCTGGGCGACATCGAGCAGGGCGGTGATGCCCGGCTCCATCATGGCGAGCATGTCGTCGATGCCCTCTTCGATCAGCACCCGTCGCCCGCCCACCGCGCGGTCAAGGGCGAAGGGGATGTGCAAGGCGGCCTCGACCTGCCGTGCCCCGGCAAGGCCGGCCACGACCTGCGCGGCCCCGGCCAGCGCGGCCCAGCGTGTGGCCAGCCGGGCGTCGGCCTCGCTGAGCTTGTCCGCGTCGCGCGCGTGAAATTCGGGTGGCAGGATGCTCATGGCATCTTAGATTAGACGCCAGCCCTTGCCAAATTGCTAACCATGTCGCCACCCCTGCCGCCACGTCCTTCAGTAGACGTCGCGGACATAGCGTTTGTCCTTCTGCATGGCGCTGACATAATCGGCGGCGCGGGCGTGATCCATGCCGCCATGGTCCGCCACGATGCGCAGCAGGGCGGCATCCACATCGCGCGCCATCCGGCTGGCATCGCCGCAGACGTAGAGATGCGCACCGCCCTCCAGCCAGTTCCACAGATCCGCGCCCTGTTCCAGCATCCGGTGCTGGACATAGATCTTCTCGGCCTGATCGCGCGAGAAGGCCAGCGAGAGATGCGCGAGATGGCCCTGCGCCGCCCAGCGGCTGATCTGGTCGCGATAATAGAAATCGCTGCCCTCATGCTGCTCGCCAAAGAACAGCCAGTTGCGGCCCGCTGCGCCAGTGGCCTCGCGGTCCTGCAGAAAGGCGCGGAACGGGGCGATGCCGGTGCCCGGCCCGATCATGATGCAATCGCGCGATGCCTCGGCGGGCGGGCGGAAATGGGGCGAGGGTTGCAGAAAGATGCGCGGGCGATGGGCGGTGGCGCGGTCGGCCAGAAAGCTGGAGCAGACGCCCTTGCGCAGCGCGCGCTCCTGTTGCCAGCGCACCACAGAGACGGTGAGTTGCACCTCGTCGGGCTGCACCAGAGGGCTGGAGGAGATGGAATAGAGCCTGGGTTGCAGCGGTTTCAGCGCATCGACCAGATCCTGCGGGCGCAGCGATAATGTGGCGGCGCAGAGCGCGTCGACCATCTGCCGCCCCCACAGCCAGGCGCTCAGATCATCCTTGTGTTCGGGCGCGAGCAGGGGCGCAAAACCGGCTTCCGGGTCGTGGCTGGCCAACAGGTCGAGAAAGGCGCGGGTGGTGCGCGTGATGTCGAGATGATGCAGCAGCGCCTCGCCCAGCGCCAACTCGCCATGGCCGGAAACGGCGACGGGCGCCTCGGGGTGCAGGTCGAGCCGGGCAAGGATGTCGCCCACCAGATCGGGGCAATTGATCGGCCAGACGCCCAGCGCGTCCCCTGCCTGATAGGCAAACTCATGGCCTGCCAGATCAAAACCGAACTGGCGCACTTCCTTTTGCGAATGCGGGCCCGACAGCAGCCGGTTGGTGATGAGGCTGGTGGTCAGCGGGTTCTTGCGGTCATGGCGCAGAGGGGCGGGCACGGGCGCTGCCGCTGGCGCGGCATCGCCCAGCAGCGCGGCGATGCGCCTGGCCCAGCCTTCTTCCGGTGCTTCGTCATCGGGCTCGCAATCGACGCGGTCGAGCATGCGCCGGCCGCCCAGAGCCTCCAGCCTTGCATCCACCGCGCGGCCAAAGCCGCAGAAACTGTCATAGCTCGAATCGCCAAAACCCAGCACGGCAAAGGCGAGATGATCGAGGCGCAGCGCATCTTCGCGCGAAAGGGCCTGCCAGAAGCTCTGCCCATTGTCGGGCGCCTCGCCATCGCCAAAGGTGCTGGCCAGCACCAGCAGATGGGTGGCTCCGGCCAGATCGGCGGGAGTGGCATCGGTCATGGCGCAAAGACGCGCCTTTATGCCCTGCGCGGCCAGCAGGCCGGTGCTGCGGCTGGCGGCTTCCTCGGCGCGGCCTGTCTGCGAGGCCCAGAGGATCAGCACCTTGTGCCCGCTTTCCGGAACGGCATTGGCCACAGGCACCGGCAGCCGCGCGAACATGCCCGCCAGCAGGCCATTGATGGTAAGGCGCCTCTCGGGCGTGAATGGGGCGCTTTCGGGCAGCACGGGCAGGCTGTCGGCAGCGACGCCCTGCAGGCGCAAACCGGCGGCAAAGCCTGCCATATAGGTGTGCTCGTCCGGTGACAGCGCGGGCGGCACGGCGGGCAGGTCAAGGAAGGTGCAGAGCGTATCGACGGAGCGAGATGCATTAGACGTGGCGGCCTTCGCTGGTTCCACCACCGCCGCCGGCCCTGAAACGCGCGTCACCGCCACGGCGGAAAACTTGAATTCGGGCTGGAGCGAGACGGGATCGACCGCATCGCTCGTCACCGCATTCACCGCCAGATGGTCGCCGAACACGTCGTTCCAGTGAAAGGGCGCAAAGCAACTGCCCGGCTGCACCCGGTCAGTCACCACGGCGGGCAGCACGGCCCGGCCCCGGCGCGAGCGGATTTCGACCTGATCCTTCTCGGCAATGCCCAGCGCCTGCGCGTCTTCCGGATTGATCTCGACAAAGGGGCCGGGGTTGAGCTTGCCCAGCGTCGCGACCTTCGCTGTCTTGGTCAGCGTGTGCCACTGGTGCTGCAGGCGCCCGGTGTTGAGGATCAGCGGATGCTCGGCATCGGGCATCTCGGCCGGGTCCATATGCGGACGGGGCAGGAAGATTGCCTTGCCGCTGTCGGTGGGGAAAGTGATGGCGGGGGCTGTTCCATCCTCCTCCACACGCAGCGTCTGGCTGATGCCATCGTTGCGATAGCGGATCGGGTTGCGATCGGCGCCTTCGGGCGGGCAGGGCCATTGCAGCGGCGTTTCGCGCAGGCGCGCATGGCTGGCGCCGCGGATGTCATAACCGGTTTTGGGGTTCCAGAAACGGGCGATCTCGTCAAAGACCTCGGCCGCGCTGGCATAGGAGAAGGCTTCCTCATAGCCCATGGCGCAGGCGACTTTCGCAATGATCTGCCAGTCGGCCATGGCCTCGCCCGGAGGGGGCACGGCGGCCTGCATCAGCGTCATGTTGCGTTCGGAATTGATCATCACCCCCTCGGCCTCGGCCCAGAGCGCGCCGGGCAGGATGATATGGGCGTGACGGTTGGTCTCGGTGTCGAGGAAAGCGTCCTGCGCGATGACCAGCTCGGCCGTGTTCAGCGCGTCGATCACCACCTGCCGGTTGGCGACACTGGCGACAGGATTGGTGCAGATGATCCAGCAGGCCTTGACCGACCCTGCCGCCATGTCGCGAAACAGCGCCATGGTGCCCCCGCCCGAGGGCGTGCCAGCCTTTTCCTTCAAAGTGCCGCGCGGCACCGCCCAGATGTCCTCGACAAAGGCGCGGTCAGCTTCGCTCAGCGTGGCGCGCTGGCCCGGCAGGCCTGGGCCCATATAGCCCATCTCGCGCCCGCCCATGGCATTGGGCTGGCCGGTCAGCGAAAAGGGCCCACTGCCGGGACGCAGAATTGCGCCGGTCGCCAGATGCAGGTTGCAGATGGCATTGGTGTTCCATGTGCCATGCGTGCTCTGGTTGAGCCCCATGGTCCAGCAGCTCATCCAGTTGGCGGCCTTGCCGATCATCGCGGCGGCGCGGCATAGATCCTCTTCGGCAAGGCCGGTGAGGGCAGCAACACTGGCGGGTGGATAGTCGGCCAGAAAGTCCGACATCGCTTCCCAGCCCTGCGTATGGGCGGCGATGAAATCCGTGTCGGTATGGCCCTGTTCCACCAACAGATGCAGCAACCCGTTGAGCAGCGCCAGATCCGTCCCCGGCTTCACCTGCAGGAACAGGTCGGCCTTCTCCGCCGTGGCATTGCGGCGCGGATCGACGACGATGAGCCTGGCCCCCGCCTTCACCCGGTCCATCATCCGCAGGAACAGGATGGGGTGGCAATCGGCCATATTGGCGCCGATGACGAAGAAGAGATCGGCGTGATCGAAATCCTGATAGGAGCCCGGCGGCCCATCGGCCCCCAGCGAGAGCTTGTAGCCGCTGGCGGCGCTGGCCATGCACAGGCGCGAATTGCTCTCGATGTTGTTGGTGCCGATGAAACCCTTGCACAGCTTGTTGGCCAGATATTGCGCCTCCAGCGACATCTGGCCCGAGACATAGAGCGACACGGCATCGGGCCCGTCGCGATCGATGATGGCGCGCAGGCCATCGGCCGTCTGGCGGATCGCCTCGGTCATGGGCACGGCGCCCTGGTCGCTGCCATCCTTCAGCCGCACATAGGCCTTGTCGGCCCGGCCCGGCGCGGACACCGGCGTGTGGCAGGTGCTGCCCTTGGTGCACAGGCGACCGAAATTGGCCGGGTGGCTCTTGTCGCCCGAAACCTTCACGATGCGGTCGTCACGCGTTTCCATCACGATGCCGCAGCCGACACCGCAATAGGGACAGACGCTTTTGACCTTTCTTGTCGTCACGCTCGCACCGTTTGGTAAAATGGGAAGAGATGGGCGCCGCGCCCCCTGACACGGCGCCCTTCGTTGTGGTTCAGCCGATCATATCCGCACGCCCTGGATGGCCGCGCCCCAGGTGGTGCGCCAGCGACGCTTCACGCTGGTGAGCCCCGTCAGCGCGACCAGCGCCAGCGCGGCAAAGATCAGGAAGCCCATCGACTGCGAGCCGGTGTATTGCTTGGCCAGACCCAGCGAGGAGGCGAGGTAGAACCCGCCCACGCCGCCGCCAAAGCCGACCAGACCTGTCATCACGCCGATTTCGTGGCGGAAACGCTGGGGCACCAGTTGGAACACCGCGCCATTGCCCACGCCCAGCGCGGTCATGACGAGAAAGAACAGCGGGAAAATCACCGCGAAGGCGATGGGGGCAAAGGCGATCGCCGCCAGCAGCATGGCGGCTGCCGCATAGACCATGCTCAGCGTCTTGATGCCGCCGATCCGGTCACCCAGCGCGCCGCCGACCGGGCGCACCATCGAGCCGACGAACACGCAGCTTGCCGTGCAATAGCCAGCCTGAATGGGGGTGAGGCCCAGTTCGCTGGTGAAGAAAATCGGCAGCGAGGAGGCCAGACCCACAAAGCCGCCAAAAGTGACGCCGTAGAACAGGATGAACCACCAGGCATCGGCCTGTGCCAGCATCTTGAAGTAACCGGCGATGTATTCGCCCAGCGGCTTGGTTTCAGGCTGGTTGGGGCTGTCCTTGGCGAAGATCACGAAGGCCAGCAGCACGATGGCGGCCGGAATGGCGGCCATGGCCAGCACATTGGTCCAGCCAAAGGCCTTGGCCAGCAGCGGGGCGAACAGCGCGGCAAAGACCGTGCCCGAATTGCCCATGCCGGCAATGCCCATCGCCTTGCCCTGATGCTCTGGCGGATACCAGCGGCCCGCCAGCGGCAGGGCCACCGCAAAGGAGGCCCCCGCAAAGCCCAGAATGATGCCCAGCGCGATCAGACCGTTCATCGTGTCGATGCCGAAATGCCACATGCCCAGAAGACCGGCGATGACGATGATCTGGCTGATGATGCCGGTTCGCTTCTGGCCGATGCGGTCGGCCAGAAAGCCGTTGACGAGGCGCAGCACCGCGCCCGCCAGCGTGGGCACCGCGACGACGAAACCCTTTTGCGCCGGGGTCAGCCCCATGGCCTTGGAAAAGATCGGGGCCAGCGGGCCCAGCAGGTTCCACACCATGAAGGCCACGTCGAAATACAGAAACGCCATGATCAGCGTGGGCCGGTGGCCCGCTTTCCAGAAAGATTCCCCATTCATCGAACCATACTCCCCCGAATGACATGCCCAGCGCGCCGGACCCGACCGGCGTGGCAAAGTGACAAGAAAACCCGCGCACCGCCCCTTGCGGCGGGCCGGTCGGACGAAACGAAAGCGGCTTGACGCCCACCCCGGCCAGCGGCTCCACTCGCGTGCATGTGAGCACGGGAGGGGGCTGCGTGGTGCAGGAAGGGCGATTGTTCGTGGCAGTGGGCTGGGCCAGCCGACAGGGCCCGCGCGCGGACAATCAGGATTTCGCGGGCGCCTGGCTGGGCAGCGAAACCGAGCGCGCGCGCCTTGGCATGGTGGCCGCCCTGGCCGATGGCGTGAGCGGCGGGCGCGGAGGCCGCATCGCGTCTGAACTGGCCGTGCGCGCGCTGATCGAGGGCTATTACGCCCAGCCCGACACGATTGGCGTGGCCCATGCGGTGGAGCGGGTGATGACGCCCTTCAACCGTTGGCTGGCGGCGATGGGGCGCGGCGATACCATGGCCCATTGCGCGACGACCTTCACCGGAATGGTGATAAGAGGGCGCCGCGCCCATGTGCTGCATGTGGGCGACAGCCGGGCCTGGCACCTGCGCGGCGACCGGCTGGCCCAGCTCACCACCGACCACACCCATTCCCACCCCGACCGCAGCCATATCCTGCTGCGCGCGCTGGGGCTGGAGGACCATCTTAGGCTTGATCATCATGAGGTTGAGCTGGCCGAGCACGACCGCATCCTGCTGACCAGTGACGGCGTGCATGGTGTTCTGAGCGCACGTCGCCTCACGGGTTTCATGGGTGCGCGCCAATCCGCCCAGGCCGATGCCGAGAGCATTGTCGAGGCGGCGCTGAGCGTTGGCGGGCAGGACAATGCAACCGCTCTGGTGATCGATATCGTCAGTCTGCCCCGGCTGAACCATGATGCCATCGCTGGCGAACTGGCCCGTCTGCCGATTCTCACCCCGCCCGAGGAAGGCGAGAGCATCGACGGCTTCCGGCTCGACAGCGAGATTGCCGACGGGCGCTACACCCGCCTGTTCCGCGCGTATGACACGCTGGGCGATCAGCAGGTGGTCATCAAGTTTCCCAAGCTCTCCCTGCTCTCCGAACAGGGCGCAAGGGCGGCCTTCACCCGCGAAATGCTGGTGGGCAGCCGGGTGGACAGTCCCTTTGTCGGCGCGGCCTGGCCGGTGGCGCCCGAGCGGCAGACGCGGCTCTATGGCGTCCAGCCCTATTACGCGGGCCAGACGCTGGAGCAGCGGCTGGCCCGCCCGGTCTCGCTGCAAGAGGCGCTGCGCATCGCCATCGGCATGGCGCGCGGCGTGGCGGCGCTGCACCGGCTGCACATCATCCACCGCGACATCAAGCCGGACAATGTGATGCTGACCGAGGACGGCGGCGTGCGCCTCATCGACCTTGGCGTGGCGCGCCTGCCCCGCATCGAGGAGTTTCGCAGCGACGAAATCCCTGGCAGCCCGGCTTACATGGCGCCCGAAATGTTCGACGGCAACGCCGGCACCGAGGCGACCGACCAGTTCGCGCTGGGTGTCTGCCTGTGGCGCCTGTTCACCGGCATCTGGCCCTATGGCGAGGTGGAGGCCTTCAGCCGTCCACGTTTCCGCCGCCCCGAAGCGCCCGGCAAGGCGCGGCCCGAACTGCCCGCCTGGCTGGAAAGCGTGCTGATGCGCAGCGTCGCCATCGACCCGGCCGAGCGTTTCGGCGATGTGGTCGACCTGCTGCGCGCGCTGGAGGGGGGGGCAGCGGTCAAGCGTCGCGTGGTGCGCCCCGTGCCGCTGATCGAGAGGCATCCGCTGCGTGTCTGGCAGGGACTGTGCCTGATCCTGCTGGTGGCTTTGGTGATCTCTCTGGTGCGGCGATAGGATGGTGAACGACATGGCCAGTTTCCCAAAGGAAGACCGGACCGGGAAGACCGGACCGGCGGCGCCATTGCCGAAGCGTGTGAAGAAAGGAGGGGCATCCCGCGGGATGGCAGCCCTCAATGGCAGGATCGCGCCCTTGCGATCGACCGTCGCCCTAAGAATGCCGATTCGCATGCTGCGATGCAAGATGGAAAATTGGCAGCCTGTCCGATGGCGCCTGCGGCACAATGCCCATTGCCAAGCCCGCCCCCTCACGCCACCCTCGCGCCCATGCGTGTAGCCATCGTCGATGAAAGCGCCGCCCGCGCCGCCGTGATCGGCGAAGGGTTTGAAGCGCTGGAAGATTGCGAGATCTTTGTCGTGACCGAAAGGCGCGGGCTGGTCGCGCGCATCGCCCAGATCGACCCGGACATCGTGCTGATGGATCTGGGCAATCCCAGCCGTGACGTGCTGGAGGATTATTTCGCGGTCAGCCGCGTGCTGGACCGGCCGATTGCCATGTTCGTCGATGAATCGGACGAGGAATCCATCGGGGCCAGCATCGATGCAGGCGTGTCGGCCTATGTGGTCGATGGCTTCGCGCCGCACCGCATCCGGCCGATTCTCGATCTGGCGGTGCGGCGGTTCAGCGCCTATTCCCGTCTGCAATCCGATCTGGCCGAGGCGCGGGGACGGCTGGCCGAGCGCGATTCGATCGACGCGGCCAAGCGCATTTTGATGACGACCCGCCGGTTGAGCGAGCCGGACGCCTATGCCGAATTGCGCCGGACGGCGATGAATCAGGGCCGCCGCATCGCCGATATCGCCGAGGCGGTGGTGACCGCGCATAATCTGCTGGGACCGCGCGAGAGTCGCGCAACGCAAGGGGGCAAGTGACCGTGGCCGCGCATTTCAACATCGGTTTTCTGCCGCTGGTCGATGCCGCCCTGCCGATCCTGGCGCGCGAGCATGGTTATGCGCAGGCCGAAGGCATCACGCTTGACCTGACCAAGGATGTCAGTTGGGCCACTGTGCTCGACCGGCTGCTCTATGGCCATACCGATGCCGCCCATCTGGTGGCGCCTTTGGCCATTGCCACCACGCTGGGCTGGGGGCGGCGGGCACAGGCACTGTCGGTGCCCTTCGTGCTGGGGCTCAATGGCAATGCGGTGACCTTGCGCAGCGATCTGGCCGCGCAGGTCAATCCCGGCGGCGGTCTGGGCGATCCGGTGCAGGTGGGCGCGGCGCTGCGCGCGGTGGCGCTGGCGCGCAAGGAAGCGGGGCAGCCTTTGCGTTTTGGCGTGGTGCACCGCTATTCCAGCCATAATTACATGTTGCGTTACTGGCTGGCGGCCTGCGGCATCCGGCCTGACCGCGATGTGGAGATCATCATCGTGCCGCCCCCCTTCTGCGCTGATGCGCTGGAGGGCGGGGATGTCGATGGCGTCTGCGTGGGCGAACCATGGAACAGCGTGGCGGTGGAGCGGGGTGTGGGCACCATTGTGCTGGTCACGGCGCAGATCTGGCGGCGCGGCGTGGAAAAGGTGCTGGCCATGCGCGAATCGGTGCTGGAAGAGCGGCGCGACGAGGTGGAGGCACTGGTGCGCGCCCTGCGCCGCGCGGCCCAGCATTTCGTCGATCCCGCCGCGCTGAAGGACCATGTGCAGATCCTCGCCCGGCCCGAATATCTCGACGGCAATGCCGAGCTGATCGAGCGGGCGCTGGCCGATAGGCTGCTGTTGCATCGGGGTGATGGGCTGGCCCATGTCCCCGATTTCATGTTCCAGTACCGCGAGGCGGCCAATTTCCCCTGGGTCAGCCAGGCGCAGTGGCTCTACACGCAGATGGTGCGCTGGGATGGACATGCCCTGTCGCAGGAGGATGCCGCGCGTGCCGGGCATGTCTTCCGCCCGGATGTTTATCGCCAAGCCCTGCTGGGCACCGATGAGCCTCTGCCGGGCGCCAGTTCCAAAGTGGAAGGCAGCCTGACACGCATCACCGCCGTTTCCACCCAGCAGGGCACCATGGTGCTGGAAGACAACCGTTTTTTTGACGGAAAAGCCTTTGATCCGCTGCATATCGAGGATTATGCGGCCAGCCTGCCCTGAGGGTGTTCTAAAAATCAGTCGCAAAATTCGCAAAAATTAGACTTGGCAGAACTCGACGCTTTCCCTTAATTTTCCACGCAGGATGAGGCGGGGCGGTCCAAGGTGGGACCGGGGTTACCCTCCATCCGACAGCACACATGCGTGGCAACGATGCCGCCCGATCATCCCCCAGCGGGACGTGATCGAGGCGGCTTTTTCGTGTGTGCGGTTCGGGCCCGGTGCCCGGCGCGCGCCGCCTTGTCCGGGCTGTCGACGGGGTTTGCGCCATGTGGCGCGTCATGTTCGACGGGGGAACAATCGAATGATCCGTTTCAGGAAGAGCTTGCGCTCGGGCTGCACAATCCTTGCGCTGGCAGCATCGCTGGGTCTGGCGCAAACCGCTTTGGGCGATGCGCCCAAGGCAGCGGCCGGCGCCCGACTGGGCGATCCGATCACCATCGGCGAGGGGATCACCTTCGACCCCATGCTCGATGCGCGGCTGCGCTGGGAGGATGTGGATGCCACCAGCAAAACGGCCGATGCCGTCACGCTGCGCACGCGTGCCGGTTTTGAGGTGAAGGATAGCCACAGCCATCTGGCGCTGCTGGCCGAGGCGGTGGGGACCGTCGCGCTCGACAAGGATTACAGCGCTTTTCCCTATGCCGTGGTCAACAACGACCAGTATCGTCCGGCGCGCGCCGTCATCGCCGATCCGCAGACGGCGGGGCTGAACCGGCTGCAACTGCAATATGCCACCAAGGAGGTGACGCTGACGGTCGGGCGGCAGCGGATCAATCTGGATGATCAGCGCTTCGTCGGTTCGGTCGGCTGGCGCCAGAACGAGCAGGTGTTCGATGCCGCCCGCGCCGAGATCCACAAGGGCGCCTTCAACCTCGACACCACCTACGCCATTCAGCAGCACTCGATCTATGGCGCCTATGGCAATCCGCGCGATTATTACACGGGCAAGTTCATCTTCGTGAATGGCGGCATCAAGGATGGGCCGACGACGCTGAAGGGCTTTGCCTATCTGCTCGATTACGACAACACCGGCTTCATCAACCTGCCGGCCGCGCGCAGCCAGCTCGACAGTTCGCAGACCTATGGCGCGCGCTGGGGCGAGGCGCTGCCGCTGGCCAAGGGGGTGATGCTGGGCTGGACGGTCAGCTATGCGCGTCAGTCGAATTATGGGCACAACCGCCGGGCCTATAACGTGAATTACTGGCTGGCCGATGGCTCCCTGACCTATCACAACGTCACCGCGAATGCCGGTTATGAAATGATGGGCGCCGATGCGCGCGCGACGGGCGGCCCTTGGTCGATGCAGACGCCCATGGCCACGCTGCATGGTTTCGACGGCTGGGCCGACGTGTTCCTGACCACCCCCTCCACGGGCCTGAGCGACACCTATATCGGCCTGTCGGGCAAGCTGCCTCAGGTGACGGTGCTGCCGGGGCTGAAGTATGGCGTGAGCTATCACTGGTTCGGTTCGGATCTGAACAGCACCAAATTCGGCAATGAGGTGGATGCGCAGGTCGGTTTTCGCACGCGCAACATCAACTGGCTGATCAAATATGCCAGCTATGTGGCGAAGGGTTTTGGCGCGGATACCAAAAAGTTCTGGCTGCAGGCCGATTACGCATTCTGATGGCCTGATCTCATCCTGGTGCCTGCTGCGCCGCAAAAAGCCTCTTGGCGGATGGCGCGGCAGGCGGTAGGATGAACCCACTTTCCGCTTTCAGTCGCCCAATGGGGGGCGATTCGTCTGAGGCGGTAGAAACCTCATATCATTGCGTGGCAACGGTGCCGCCTCGGTCTGGCCTTTCGGGGGCGGTTCGTGGCGGTTTTTGGCGTTGTTTCGCGGCTTTTTCGGAGCATCTGCGATCATGAATGCCTTGCACAGCATCAACAGGGCCCAGCGCGAAAGGCTGGTGGTGATTGGCAACGGCATGGCCGGCTGCCGCGCGGTGGAAGAGATTCTAGCGCGCGACCCGGCGCGTTTCACCATCACCATCTTCGGCGCCGAACCACGCGTGAATTACAACCGCATCATGCTCTCGCCGGTGCTGGCGGGCGAAAAGGCGTTCGACGACATCGTGATCAACGATGCCGCCTGGTATGCCGACAATGCTATCAGGCTGGTTTCGGGCGATCCGGTGGTCTCCATCGATCGCGTGAAACAGGTGGTGATCAGCAAGGCCGGTGTGGTGGAGCCCTATGACCGCCTGCTGATTGCCACCGGATCGGAGCCTTTCATCATTCCGGTGCCGGGCAAGGATCTGGAGGGCGTGGTGACCTTCCGTGACCTTGACGATGTGGACAAGATGCTGGCTGCCGCGGAACTGGGGGGCTCTGCGGTGGTCATCGGTGGCGGCCTGCTGGGGCTGGAGGCTGCGCATGGCCTGTCTCTGCGCGGTATGGCCGTCACCGTGGTCCATCTGATGCCCACGCTGATGGAGCGCCAGCTCGACGAGGCGGCGGGCTGGCTCTTGAAGAGCGAACTGGAACGGCGTGGCCAGACCATCCTGACCGGGGCCGACACCGCCGAAATTCTAGGACGCGATGGCAAGGTGGCGGGCGTCAAGTTGAAGGATGGCCGAGAGATTTCCGCCGACATCGTGGTGATGGCCGTCGGCATCCGCCCGGGCACGGCGCTGGCCAGGGCAGCCGGGCTGGAGGTGGAGCGCGGCATTCTGGTTGACGACCACATGCTGACGAGCGACCCGGCGATCATGGCTGTTGGCGAATGCGTGCAGCATAATGGCGCCTGCTACGGCCTTGTGGCCCCCCTGTGGGAGATGTGCCGCAGCCTGGCCGATGCCGCCACCGGCCAGCCCAGCGGCTACACCGGCTCGGTCACCTCGACCAAGCTGAAGGTCTCGGGCATCGACCTTTTCTCGGCGGGCAATTTTTCGGGCGGCGAGGGCTGCGAAGACATCGTGATGCGCGATGCCGCCCATGGCATCTACAAGCGTGTCATCGTCAAGGACGGCAAGCTCGTCGGCGCGGTGCTCTATGGCGACACCGCCGATGGCAACTGGTATTTCGACCTGCTCAAACGCGGCGAGGATATTGCCGACATCCGACAGGCGCTGATCTTCGGTCAGGCCTTTGCCATGGGTGGTGGCGCCTCGGCCGATCCGCATGCCGCCGTCGCCGCGCTGTCGGATGACGCAGAAATCTGCGGCTGCAACGGTGTGAGCAAGGGCACGGTCGTTGCCACCATCCATGGCGGGGCCTGCTCGCTTGATGCGGTGCGCAGCCAGTGCAAGGCTTCGGCGTCCTGTGGGTCCTGCACGGGTCTGGTCGAGAGCCTGCTGGCCATCACGCTGGGCGATGAGGTCAAATCGGGGCCGAAAACCGTCTGCAAATGCACCAGCTTCAGCCATGATGATGTGCGCCGCCTGATCCTTGAAAAGGAGTTGAAGGCCATCCCGCAGGTCATGCAGGAACTGCATTGGACCACGCCTGATGGCTGCGCCTCCTGCCGCCCGGCGCTCAACTACTATCTGCTCTGCGCCTGGCCGGGCGAGTATGTTGACGATCAGAAGAGCCGCTTCGTCAATGAACGCATGCACGCCAACATTCAGAAGGATGGCACTTATTCGGTGGTGCCGCGCATGTGGGGCGGGGTGACCACCCCCAATGAACTGCGCGCCATTGCCGATGCCGCCGACAAATATGGCGCCCGCATGGTGAAGGTGACGGGCGGCCAGCGTCTCGACCTCTTTGGCATCAAAAAGGAGGACCTGCCCGCGATCTGGGCTGATCTGAACGCGGCGGGGATGGTGTCGGGCCATGCCTATGGCAAGAGCCTGCGCACCGTTAAGACTTGCGTCGGCAGCGAATGGTGCCGTTTTGGCACGCAGGATTCGACTGGCCTTGGCATCAAGGCCGAGCAGATGACCTGGGGAAGCTGGATGCCGCACAAGTTCAAGATCGCGGTCAGCGGCTGCCCACGCAATTGCGCCGAGGCGACGATCAAGGATTTCGGTGTGATCTGCGTCGATTCGGGTTACGAACTGCATGTTGGTGGCAATGGCGGCATCCATCTGCGCGGCACCGATCTCCTCTGCAAGGTGACCACCGAGCAGGAAGCGCTCGACACTTGCGCCGCTTTCATCCAGCTTTACCGCGAACAGGCCTGGTATCTGGAACGCACCGCGCCGTGGATTGAACGCGTCGGCCTTGACCATGTGAAAGCCGCGCTGTTTGATGAGCCCGATGCGATCGAGGAACTGGCTGCCCGTTTCCGCTATTCGCAGCAGTTCATGCAGCATGACCCATGGGCGCGCCGCGCGGCGGGAGAGGAGTCGCAATTGCATCAGCATCTGGCGGAGTTCCGCCCCTTTCCCACCATGATGAAGGAGGCTGCGGAATGATCGGAGACTGGCTCGACATTGGCCCGGTGACCCAGATCGACCCGGGCAACGCGCGCACCATGCCGGTGCAGGGCGGCGAGGAGATCGCCATTTTCCACACGATGGGGGGCGAGTTTTTCGCGCTGGTCAATGCCTGCCCGCACAAGCATGGGCCGCTCTCTCAGGGCATCGTGCATGGCACCGAAGTGACCTGTCCTCTGCACAGCTGGAAGATCAGCCTGAAAACCGGCCATGCGCTGGGGGATGATAAGGGATGTGTGCCCACCATTCCGCTGAAAGTGGACGCGGGCCGCATCTATCTGTTGCGCGAAGCGGTGATCGGTGCGCGGGCACCGGAACGAGCGGCATGACTTGGCGCCGCGCCCTTGAAGACTTTCCCGCCGGCCTCGTCTGGCTGGTGGGCGCTGGGCCGGGCGACCCCGAATTGCTGACTCGCAAGGCCGAGCGGCTGATCCGCGCGGCCGAGGTGATCTTTTACGATGCGCTGGTGGGCCCCGGCGTGCTGGCGCTGGCGCGCGAAGGCACGCGGATGGTCAACGTCGGCAAGCGTTCGGGCCGCCACAGCAAGGCGCAGGAGAGCATCAACGATTTGCTGCTGGCCGCCGCGCGGGAAGGCAAGCGGGTGGTGCGCCTGAAAGGCGGCGACCCGTCGATTTTCGGCCGCAGCGCGGAGGAGATGGACCATCTGACCGCGGGCGGGGTGACGTGCCGCATTTGCCCGGGTGTCACCACGGCCAGTGCTGCGGCGGCGGACGGGCTGGCATCGCTGACCTTGCGCGGCGCGGCGCGGGGGATCACTTTTGTGACCGCCCATTTGCGCGCAGGCGAACCGCTCAAGCTGGATTGGGAGTCATTGGCCCGCCCCCATGCCACGCTGGGCATCTATATGGGCCGTGCCGCCGCGCCGGAGATTGCCCGCCAACTCATCGCAGCCGGGCGGGCGCCGGAAACGCCGGTGATGGTGGCAGTGAATGTCTCATTGCCCGATGAAAGGCTGATTCGCGGCACTTTGGCGACGCTTGGCTTTCTGGTGCAGGCAATCAGTGACGATGATCCCACACTGCTGCTGATCGGCGAGGCGGTGGCGCCGCGCGCCCAACCAGGCCTTTCCCTTGCCCAAGCCTTGACTGCAAGCGCCAACGGGCAGGACCAGCGCTGATCCTGCCCGCCTTCATGGTCAGAGCGCCTTGACCGAGACCTCTTCCGCCGGCGCGCGGGTCAGCGCATTGGCCAGCGGCAGGGTGAAGGGGGCGGCCTCGATCTCGAAGACATCGCCTTCCTGCGTGGTGATGCCATCGGCGCAGGACAGGGTGGCCGTGCCGAAGAAATGCACATGCACATCGCCCGCCACACGGAACAGGCCATATTTGAAATGGTGATGTTCCAGATTGGCGATGGTGTGCGACATGTTCGCCTCGCCCGAAAGGAAGGGCTTTTCCCAGATGACCGTGCCATCGCGGCGAATGCGGCTGGCGCCCTGCAGATCCTGCGGCAGTTCGCCGATCAGCAGCTCGGCGCCCAGCGAGGCCTGACGCAGCTTGGAATGGGCCAGCCACAGGTAATTGTGGCGCTCGGTCACATGGTCGGAAAATTCATTGGCCAGCGCAAAGCCGAGACGGAAGGGCGTGCCATCACGGCCGATGAGGTAGATGCCCGCCAGCTCCGGTTCCTCGCCGCCATCCTGCGCGAAGGCGGGCATGGCGAAGGGCTGGCCCGGCGCGACGATACCCGTGCCATTGCCCTTGTAGAACCATTCGGGCTGCTGGCCGACCTCGCCGGGGGCAGGCTTGCCGCCTTCCAGCCCTTCAAGGAACATGCGCATGGAATCGGTGAGTTTCTCGCCCGAGGCTGCGGCATGCATCTGGTCGCGCCCCTTGGCCGAGCCAAGATGCGTCAGGCCCGTGCCTGTCATCTGCAGATGCGCCGGGTCCTCATGGTCGATGGGGGCGAGCAGGCGCCCGGCGGTCAGTTCCGCCGCCAGATCGACCGAAGCGCCGCGCCCGGCGGCTTCCGCCGCCTGAGCCAGGCTCTGCCCGGCGGCGATGGCACGCTGGGCCAGTTCGCGGGTGGAAGTGACGCCGTGCAAGAAAAAGGCCTCGGCGCCATCGGCCAGAATGACCGAGCGGGTGCCATTGTCGGCGCGGTGTTGCAGCAAACGAAGGGTCATGCAAAATCCTCGGAAAGAGCAGCGTCCTGCGGGTCAGGCAGGGCGTGGGTGGGACGCGAACCCCACAGCGCGTAAAAGAGCACGTAAAGCTCGCAGGCGGCGGTCAGCAGGAAGGAGTTCTGCAGGCCGAAATGGTCGGCCAGCCAGCCCTGCACCACCACCAGCGCGCCGCCGGCAATCGCCATGATGAGGAGGCCCGAGCCTTCTTCGGTCAGCGGGCCCAGCCCCTTGATGCCGAGGGTGAAGATGGTGGGGAACATGATCGAGTGGAACAGGCCGACCAGGATCAGCGACCACATGGCGACGGGCCCGGTGGTGAAGACGGTGACCATCATGACGATGAAAGCCCCCACCGAGAAGGCAGCCAGCACATGCTCGGCGCGGAACTTCTGCATGATGGCAGAACCGGCAAAACGCCCGACCATCATCCCGCCCCACAGGAAGGAGAGATAGCGCCCGGCCTCTTCATGAGTGAGATTGGCAATGGTGGGCTGGCTGACGAAATTGACGAAGAGATTGGCGACGCCGATTTCCGCGATCAGATAGATGAAGATCGCCGGAATGCCGAAAACCAGATTGCGGTGGTTCCACAGCGAATGCTGCGCGCGCTCCGCCGCAGCCACGCGCTGATTGCCGCCGCCCATGGCGGGCAGGGGAAAGCGCAGGAACACCACCGCCAGCACCACCAGCACGCCCGCCACCAGCGCATAGGGCAGGATCACCGAATGAGCGTCAGCCAGACGCTCGGCATGGGTGAGGGTAACACCCGCCGCGGCGGTCCCGCTCTTCGACCGGCCCAGGATAAGATAGGCGCCGAACATGGGCGCCAGCATGGTGCCCGCCGAATTGAGCGCCTGCACCAGATTGAGCCGAGAGGATGCGGTCTCTGGCTTGCCGACCACGGCGACGTAAGGGTTGGCCGCGACCTGCAGCAGGGTGATGCCGCTGGCGATGACGAAGAGCATGACCAGCGTGACGCCATAGGAGGGGATGGAGGCCGCCACCATCATGCCCAGCGCGCCCGCCGCCATGATGGCCAGCCCCACCACGATGGAATGTTTGTAACCGATGCGCTCGATCAGCTTGGCCGAGGGGATGGAGGCCACGAAATAGGCGATGAACCAGACCGATTCGATCAGCGTGGTCTGCGTATAGTTGAGTTCAAACACGCTGCGCAGATGCGGCAGCAGCGTGTTGTTGATGACCGTGATGAAGCCCCACATGAAGAACAGCGTGGCCAGCAGCGACAGCGCCGGGCCATAGCGGACGCCTGTCCCCGTGTGATCAACCGATGCCGGAGTGGCCGTGGAAAGCGGTGGCGCCATGAGGGTCCTCTGCAGATAAAGAGCCGGTCATCACCCAAAAGATGCGGCTCGGGTTCTGTTCTATTTGTCTGACTATATCTGGCGCGACGCGGCGTCAATGGTTCTGGGGCGGCTTTGCGCCGATACGCGCAGGGCCTGGGCAAGGCTGTGACAAAAGCGCTGGCAATCGGGGGAAAGCGCTGCTAACCGCGTGGCATAACAGGCACCCATAGCTCAGCTGGATAGAGCGCTGCCCTCCGAAGGCAGAGGCCAGAGGTTCGAATCCTCTTGGGTGCACCATTCCCGTTCAGCTTTGGGCACCAGATGTGGGGCTGTGCCGGAGGCTGCCGCGGCCAAGGCATCCTTGGTGCCGGTGATCCGGATACGATGGTGTCCCACCTCGACACGGTCCACCAGCAGCCTGAGATACTCCCGGCGAAAGCGTTTGTCCTTGGACCCGAACTTGGAGGTCAGAAGGGCTCCGAACTTGTCCAGGATCTCTGGGGTGATTGCCAGATTGCCGTCAGCGAGTTGGCGTTCCACCAAGGCAATGTCGGCAGACACCGCAGTTTTTTGCGCCGCAATGTTGCCAAGCTCGCTGGCGATCTGAGGATCGTCGGGGCTGCAAATGCCTGAGCGAACCAATTTGATGACATTGGCGCTTTCACCATCAAGATTGCTCAAGCGTGCCTTGAGCCGCTTGAGTTCCAACCTTCTGCCAGTGCGCGCCTCTTCGCTGCGGTTAAGCCAGGATTGGAGCAGCAGGTGAAGCCTTTGAGGAGCGAGGACCTCGCTCGTCACTGCATCGACGACCAGGTCATCGAGCGCCTCAAGCCCGATTCGCCGGCCGGAACATTCCGTCGGGCCCGAGCTTTTGCGGCGGTGGCAGGTGTAATAGCGATACTGGCCGGATTTGCCCGTGGCTGTGGTCATACCGCCGCCGCATCCGTCGCCGCCACATCCGCATACGACGCGGCCGGTCAGCAAGTTGGTCTCGGTTTTTTCGGCGGATGCGCCCATGCGTGGATCGCGTGCCGCCATCTGGGCCCGCACGGCGTAGAACAGATCCTCTTCGATGATAGGTGGAACAGGGATGGGGACCCACTCCTCTTCGGGGCGGATCATTTTTGTGCGTGAGTCACGCTGATTGTACATGATGACGCCGACGTAGGCCGTGTTCGTCAGGATCAGATGCACGTTCGAAACATGGAACGGCTTCCCGCGAAGGCGCTCGCCGCGTGCGTTCAGGATCTGGGCGAGGCGGGTAATGCCCACCGGCCCGCGGTCATCACCTTCAAGATAGGTCTGGAAGATGAAGCGAACGATGTCTGCCGCAACGGGATCATGGACAAGCTGTTTGCGATCTTTCCCTTTGGGCTGAGGGACGGCAACGGTCTGGAAGCCGAATGGAGGCGTTTGGCCATTCCAGTTTCCCCTGACCGCATTTTCCAGCATGGTTCGACGGACATGCTTGCTGTTTTCCGCGGAATGATACTCGTCAAAGAGGGCCAGCATGCCCACTGCCAGCTCGGAAGCCGGATCTTCGCCAAACGATTGCGTGATCGAAATGATGCGCACCTTATGCCGCTGGAGCTGGGCCTTGTATTGCATGAAATCCAGCGCATTCCGGAAGAGGCGCGACAATGAATGGACGAGGATGATGTCAATGTCGCCGCTACCGTTCATGGCATCGGACATCATCACCTTGAACTGGGGGCGTTCATCGTTCTTGGCGCTCTTCGCATCCACATAGGATTTAGCGAAGATCGCACCCTGCTCGGCGATCCAGCGCTCGGCATAGGCGATCTGATCGGGCACGGAGATGGCATTGTCCGATTGCCGCTTCGTGGAAACGCGCGCGTAGATCGCTACTTTTTTGCCCGCGAAGTTGTTTTGCATATACCCCTCAAAACAAGAAGCCGGATGCACCTCATGGGTTGAAGAGGGCGGCAATTTCAGCACCAAGGAGGCGATCCAGCAGGGCGACCTCCTCATCAAGGACATGTGTAGAGCCGATGGATGCGCTCAGGACCTCATACTCCTGACCTTTCACGCGGGCGATCTTGAGCTTGTCCGTGGGGCGTTTGGTGTCGGTGCGCGATCCGGCGTCCAGGGCCTGCTGTGTGTGGCCGACCTGTCGTGTCAGCCGACGCCCGAATCCAGCCAGCCCTTCGGTACGGGCATCGACTGCTTCGGGAGAGGGCGCTGGCTGCGGCATCTCCCAGGTTATGATGATCAGAGGTCATCGTGACCAAGGTCCCTACCCGATGATTTTTGAATGCCCTCACAGCACAAGCGCCTGCAGCCGTTTGGCGGCCGTCGGGTTCTTCAGAGCCTTCAGGGCGGCGTTGAGAGTTTTGGTGCCGGCCTTGTTATCCTGACTGAGCTTGGCATTGGGGATGCGACGGTCCGTACCGGTTATCGCGATGAGGACTGCGGCAATCTTTCTGGCTTTGGTCCGTAGACCTTTGTGGAGTTCTTTGGGCAGCGCCTTTGCTTGAGAGGCTTGGCCTGCGGTGAACTGCGACAGCTGAATAGCAATGACCATCGTTGCCGCGGCTGCCGTCACCCCAAACTCCTGTTCGACGAGGGTGCGTGTACCGAAGGCTGCCTTCAGCTTCTCCAGCGTAAGGCCTACCAAAGGCGCAACGTCGTCGCGCAGCCTGCCAGCGATCATCTGCGCAGCCTTCTTTGGCGCATGATCCAGCAGCGGTTGGCTGATCATCCCGCGGATCTGGGCCGCCATGAGATAGAGGTGCTTGTCGTAATGCAGACGACCGGATGCGATCGCCGTGCCCAGGGCCTCGGCATCCGTAGCATCAGCATTGATCTTGACGGCCATCAGTTTCGACAGATTCTTGGCAGGAACGACAAGCCCGTGCATCAGGGCACTGGTTGCCAAGGGCCATTTGACGTCGCCATTGGCGGCCTGCTGGCGAAAGGGATCGCTGGCCCGGCGGCGCAGATATTCCCCGAGCATGCGTGCGCGCAACACTGCCATGATGATCGCCTGTCCGCGGCGGAGGCGGTCAAGCAGATCCGGGCAGACTGTGCCGTCCGGCCAATAGCTGATGTCTTGCCCGATATCAGACAGCGAGGGAAAAAAGATATGTGGCTCAATCGCAGCGCGGAAGATGTCGAGATCCTTGGCGTGCTGTTTGAGATCCAGCCCGAGTTCACGATCGAAGGGTATATTTTGGCGGCGATAGGTGCCGAACACCAATGAGCGCAGCAGGTCAAAGGAGGGAAGCATCAGGGGATAGTACACAGTCACATTCAGAGGGCTGAGCAGGGTAGCATCGCTGATTTGGCTCCAGTCCGTCTGACCGCTCAGGATAATACAGGCCGCAGCCTCCCGCTCGGCGCGGGAGGGCGAGGAAGGCTCCATCATCATCGGCGGCTGCAGGCTCGGTGACAGCGCGCGGCGGATATAGTCCGCCGCCAGTTCGCTGATATCGGTGGCAGACAGGTGGGACGCCAGCACATGGCCCGTGAGCATCTGTGCACCCGGCTTGTGCGAGCGGTGCTCGGTCACAGCAGGCAAGGGCAATGGAATAGAGGCACAAAACGACATCAGGATCTCCCGCATTCAGCATGACGATCGGTCCCGGTGCCGACCTGAGAGCCCTAAGGCTCCAGCTGATCCCACACTGCAGCGGTGGGGGCGGAAGTGTTGGGCATGCCAGCACGGCCCCAACATCCTGCGCGTAGACCGCTTCCGGGAAAGCCGCCTCGAACCTGCTCAACTCCGACCGTGCTTCATCATACGGAGCGAAGTCTGAAGAGTATCAAGTCTCTGGCAGGTCGTCAGCAGCTATTTTGAGTTGACAAAAAAATGACGCACTATGGCCCATTTCCAGGGTGCGACCAGGATCAGAGCTTATCCCCATTCTTCGTTCAAGTCATCGGCGAGCTCAATTTCATACTCTCCATCTGGGAAATAGACGGCAAATACTTTCCAGGAGGAAGCGGATCTCAGGATCAGTGTCCTTCCCATATCCTGTTCTTCGTCCTCGTTTGGTGCTCCCAAAAAGATGACGCGGTTGACGACATTGGCGCAGTCTTGTGCGGTAGGGCGCATGCTATGCGCGGCGAAGACCTCCATATGCTCATCCATGTCATCGATATAGTCGTTGTTAACGAGCAGGGGTTCGCTGCGTGGGCGCAAAAAGTGACCTTCATACGCACCATTCACTGGAGTTCTAAAATATATGTAATTTGGTTCCATCGAGCTTCTCTTCTTGGGGTCTGGGACTGGTGCGGAAATCCGTGAACCAACGACATTTCCGCTTTCGGGCGATGTGCCTGCGATCAGCAAGCTGTGCCCCGGTGATCGTGAACGGGTATCGATAAATCATGTTTCCTAGGTCATATGTTGCTCCAAATCCTGCGGGCTGCGGCCCTTGCAGGATATATAGGCGCAAATATGATGCGATTAAATAGGAAATTGCCCGATGATCGATAAATACCCTTTGGGTCGGCAATCTCGTGATCCGGCAGCCGAGAGGGACAAGGCTAAACCCGGCAGGCCCCCGGTTGATGATCCGCGGCGTTTCGTCGTGACAGTTCGGGTGACCCGCGCGTCCAAGGACCGGATGCTTGCTGCAGCGGAACTCAACGGTCGGAGTTTGGCCCAAGAGGCCGAGCATCGGATCATGGAGACGATGATCGAGGAGGATCAGGCTGGCGGCCTGGTCGATCGAGCACTCCTGAAGATGGTCAGCGCGCTTGTTGCGGCGGCCGAAGCGCGTACCGGCAAGGCGTGGAGTGAGGACTATGCCACCAATCGGGCCGTTCGGCTTGCGCTTGATGCCTATCTGGCGATGCACGTCAGTTTGCCGGGCTCAGATGAATTGAGGGACGCGTCCCTCGCATTGCACGAGGCCGATCAATCAGGAGACCAGGACGCGCGGCAAGATGCGCTTGTTGAGCTCGACCATGCACATCGCAGCGTGGACGATGCCAATGATCGGGCCGAGGCGATTGCGGGCCAGATGGCACAGGCCCTGTCGATACGCATGATGGGGCCGCCCAATACCGTCACGATTTTTCCAGCTCCGGGGTCCCAGGAATCGGATGGAAATGGATGATTCATTGGATGTCCGAATCGTTTTTGGCGCGTCACAGAGGGGGCACCATGGGCTTGGCACCTCGGGCCATGGTCAATGGGCGTCTGTTGCGTCGGTCTACCGCGGTCGTGTAGCGATCAGAGCCAAGACCCTAAACAGATGACCATGGGGAGCTGGCTAACGGCCGTTTCCATCAGAGCCAGACATGGTCCGGGGGCGCGACGCACCCCCGGACCGCGATAATTCGGGTTGTGTTAGTCGGTCATGTTCGCCGCGTTGGGTCCCACCGAGATCCAGAACGCAACCAGGCGATCATCGGCACCGAACTCGCCGAGCAGGCAGATGGCTTGGTCATTGTAGATCGGCCCCTCTGGCCAGCCCTGACCAACACGGCCACCGCGCGTGGTGAAGGGCGTGATCGGTTCGATCGGCATGCCCGTCACGGCGTGGTCATCCGCGTCATAGGCGAACAGGTGGTGGCAGATTTCGCGCCTGCCATCGGTATCGCGCGACCATGCGAGGGGGCCATAACGATCCATGTCGGCGGGCGTGCTGACGCCTGGTTCCAACGTATTCAGGCAAAGGGCGCTGTTCTCGTCGAGCAAGTCGAACGGATCGGCAGCCAAGAGCCGCCCAACCTTGAGCATAGCGAGGACGGTGTCGAAAACCACCTCCTCGTCTTGGTTGGATTCGGCGACAATCTCATCGACCAGCGTCTGGCTCTCCATCCATCCGCCGTCGCTTGCGAGATAGCTTACAATCATGGCACAGAGCCACGGGTCTTCGTCAGCGCGGATGTCATCGACAGGCGTATCGCCCAGCCGCAGCCAGCGGTGCGCGCCATGGCCGCAGAGGGAGAGATGATCGGCTTCGATCAACGCGCCGATCTCACCGCGAACCGTGCTGTCAGCATGGCCGATCGCCGTGAAAAACGCGATCGCTTCATACTCGGTGAAAGGACGGCCGGAGGGCGCTGCATAACCGATAATCTCAAGGATCATATCGGTGAGTGTGGGGTCAGGCGTGTCCGCCTGCAGGTTCAACTTGGACATGAGAATTTCCTTAGAAAGATGCTGTGCCTCGGCAGCGGGACGTTCGGGCAAGAGAGGCTGGGCGGCGGTTGCGCGAAGACAGGCAGCGCGCCGCTCCATCGGTGGCGCAAAGGCGAATGGATCAGACCTCCATCATCATGAGGTCGGTCGAGGGGGCGTGATGAGACGAACGCTGATTTCGGGCAGCACGGGCCGGCTTCTGTCGATTGCTCAACGCTGCCGCCGGCGCCGCTGCTACCGCTTCCGGCTTGGGCAGCCAGGAACACAGCACCGCGTGGTTGCGGCCGAGATTGAAGCGGTCGTTGACGCCGACCGGCCAGGCGAACCCGCCCCACACTTTGGAAAGGATCGTGCACCACATTCCATCGTCTCGGGCCATCTCGACATCCTTGACGATCCGGTTTTGGTCGGTGACCACCTCGGGCTTCTTCTCCCGCCGTGCCAGTCTCGCGCCAACGTGAGCGATGATCGTAAAGGCTGTACAAAACATAGTGTGTGGCGCGATCTTCCGTGATCGGTTCGCCGAGCAAAACCTTGATTTCCCGCTCGCTGCATTTAGGCGTCAGGACATTCAATGCGATCCGCGTCCGTTTGCCGCATACTCTGGGCGGATCGAAGCACAGGATGCGCCCCACCGCTTCCATGGCCAGGAGGGTGCGATAAATGTGCTCGGCCCTCGCGCGATGTGCCAAGGCTCTGGCCACATCGCGCATGGTGGTCTTGGCGCACGGACCAAGCTTCACCAGGTGCTGAACGATCGCCGCGCGCAACCCAGGTGCATTGGTCTGGAAGACGCCGCTGCACAGTTCGGGAGCGAGCGCATAGCCGCGGCGAGGGACATAATTGGACTGCTCCCATCGAAATAAGATCGCTTCCGTCTCCTCCAGATGTTCGAGCGTGGCGGTGATGTCTTTGCTGGCATAGCCAGTGCGCTTGCACACCGCTTCCAGATCGGCTGTCAGAGCGAAGTGGCCGAGCCGATCACCATCCGCGATCAGTTCGAGCAACAGATCGCACAGGGCCGGGATGACCGTCCCTTCCGGGGTGTCCATATCAGTCATGGTCGAACACCTCCGCCAGGCCGTTCAGCACATCAGCGGCGTCGTGCAACTGGGCGTCGGGATGCACCGAGCTGCGCTGTGCCTCGCTGCGGCGGCGCGGGCGCCTGGCGAGTTTGGAGAGCGGGCGATGATCGACGGCGCGCAGCTTGAGCTCGTCCCGCACTGCCTCGTCGCCATCGATCACGGCTTTGTAGAGCGCATTGAAGACGCTGACCTCGAACTGCTGTTCGCCGCAATGACGATCCAGGATATCGGCCAACTGGGTCGTCTTGAATCCGCGCTCAGCGCGGTGCTTGTGCAGCGCTGCGCGCTGCTCGTCGGAAAGGGTGGCTTCAAAGCCGACATCGGCCTGCAGATAGCCAGACGTGATGCGCGCCAAGGTAAAGGCCGGCCCGAGCGCGGCGGCGCGCTCGATGATCTTCTGCATGCGGTCGAAGACCGCAAAGAACACCGCCGCACGCAAGTTGGTGTCGAAGTCCTTCAGCTCGCTGCGCGCCGTGGCGGCGCCCTGTTCGGCCTCGGCCAGCCGCGCCTTGAGGGTGTCCACCAACTGCTCCGCGCGCTCGACTTTCTTGAGCTGAGCCAGGTAGCCGCCGCTCGGACTTTTCGTGCTGTCGTCGACGGGCCGCTCGAGGTGCGGCACGGTCGGCGCTGGGCCACCCTGGAGCCAGTTCAGCCAGCGCGGGGCATCCATCTCACGCGGTAGCAACTGATCGAGCAGCGTAATGATCTTGGGCTCGGCCTCAGCCGCATTGATCAATGCCAGGACATGTGCCGGCGCTTCCTCATCCCGGGCCGGATCGAGCTTAAACAACGCAAGGCAATTCAACACCGCTTGCGCCAAACCGGCCTGATCTTTATGATCGAACATAACGTTATACCCCCGTGACCAGCAGCAGAAGCGCTGCCTGCCTCGGATGGTAAGTCGGCCTGAAACCCGCTGGGCGGGTCCCTACTCAACCATTTTGCGCATGGCCCACGTCCACGTGTGCGCCCGCAGGAGAAGGGCAGGAAGTGAAGGGTTTCTGCGCAATATTGCTAACTGTGCCGGATCGGCGTTAGCGGTGCGAAGGCGGCGCAAGGCCGCTAAAAAGCGCGTTTTAGCGCGAAGGGAAGGGTGGGCCACCGGCGCTGCCGGTGGGGTCCTCCGCTGGGCTCCGGAAGGCAGGTAGGTAGCCAGAAAATATTGCTCGAGGGGGTCATTCCCTTCTGGCGGCGGGCGGGTCACACTTGATGGCATCGCTGCTCTATTTGTGATGCCTGTCGTGCCCCGAGAAACCTTCGTCCACGAACTTGAAGCCCGGCGTCGGATGCAGCGCTGGGAAGATCATGTCTTGGTGGCCGGAAGTCATAAGTTCGGCACCCGGCGCCGTCCGGCAGAGCCCGAGACGTCACGCACCATTGGACGCAATCGGCTGCGGATGCCTGTTGATCTTCGTCGCCCGTCGATGCCGGCAACGCGGCCGACGGATACCTGGGGCAATACCAGTTTCCATTATGCGCTGACCAGCGTGAATGCTGCTGGGGCCAGCGATGCCGATGCTGGCGCGCTGGCAGTCAGGCAGGAGAATTACATCAGCGGCGGGCTTGCCCAGGACCCGGTCAAACCGGAAGGGCAGGAGCATTATGTCAGTGGCGCCGATGCGGTCGTTGAGGACGCCGAACAGGCCGTTGCCGTATCCCGTGTGGATTACGTCAAATCCAACATAAGCGATGATCTGACAGAGCGGCTCGCGTTCTGGAAGGCCGGCAATAAGCGGGCGCGCAAGACCGGTGCGCCGACCCTTGAACTCTATCCGTACCTCGGCACTATCGGGGATTGGCAGCGCGTTGCCAACGATCCAGCGACACCACCGATCGTGCGTGACGCGGCGGGTGCCATTGTCTCTGACCGGTTGTCGGGCCGCGTGCCGTCAGACGGCGCCGAGCCGATCGAAGTGGTGCTGCTCGATCCTGCGGATCAGGCATGGGCCAAGGCCATGAACCGCGCCCAGGGACGCAAGCGCGACGAGCGGATGCTCCACTTCCGCGTGCCCCGGGCCGCGCTGCTCCAGCAGCGCCTCGAAGCCGAGCTGCCCCACGAATTGGACGAGGCCGGACGGCGCGCAGTCGTCGATTCAATCGCGGCCGATCTCGAACGCGTTGGCGTGCGTTTTACCATCGTGATTCACCGGCCAGAAGCGCGCAACGACCAGCGCAATTTCCACATCCACATCCTGATCTACCCTGGTCAGTGCGCGCAGAATCAAGACGGCAGTTGGGACTTTGGATCGCGTCCCGGGACGTGGTGTAGGATCTGAGGGTAGCGCTGTTGGCCGGACGCGCGCTTTCCATATAGCGCTGTAGCGTCCGGCCAGCAGCGCGGGTGGTCACCGTGATTTTCGGCTAGGTTTGGGTTGCGAAGCTCGAACCTGGAGAACCACGATGACCGATTCCATGATGCACCTGCGCGCGCTGGTCGAGAAGGCCCCTGACGCGGATATTTTGCGCGAGATGATCTCGTTTGCCGCCGGGCGGTTGATGGAGATGGAAGTCGGTGGCCTGACGGGTGCGGGCCACGGCGAGAAGTCCGCCGATCGGCTTGTCCAGCGCAACGGCTATCGCGACCGCGACTGGCAAACCCGCGCGGGAACGGTGGAACTGCGCATTCCCAAGTTGCGCAAGGGCAGCTATTTTCCCGGTTTTCTGGAGCCGCGTCGGATGGCCGAGCGGGCGCTGACGGCGGTCATCCAGGAAGCCTATGTGCATGGCATCTCGACGCGATCGGTCGATGACCTGGTCAAGGCGCTGGGCATGGATGGCATCTCCAAAAGCCAGGTTAGCCGCCTGTGCGAAGAGCTCGACCAAAAGGTGCATGCCTTCCTCGATCGCCCGATCGAGGGCGACTGGCCTTACCTGTGGATCGACGCCACCTATGTCAAAGTCCGCCAGAATGGCCGCATCGTCTCGGTCGCGGTGATCATCGCGGTGGGCGTCAACAGCGACGGTCGCCGCGAAGTGCTGGGCATGGATATCGGCCCCTCGGAAGCCGAACCCTTCTGGACCGCGTTTCTGCGCAAGCTGACGCGCCGGGGCCTGCGTGGGGTGAAGCTGGTGATCTCCGATGCTCATGAAGGCATCAAGGCGGCGGTCTCCAAGCTGCTGTGCGCGAGCTGGCAGCGCTGCCGCGTCCACTTCATGCGCAACGCGTTGGCCCACGCTGGCAAGAGCGGGCGCCGCGTCGTCTCGGCATTCATCGGCACCGCTTTTGCTCAGGAGACACCCGAGGCCGCCAGTCAGCAATGGCGTTCCGTTGCCGATCAAATGCGCCCAAAACTGCCAAAACTCGCCGCTTTGCTGAACGAGGCCGAACCCGACGTGCTCGCCTACATGACGTTCCCCAAGGAACACCGGGCCAAGTTACACAGCACGAATCCCATCGAGCGTCTGAACGGCGAGATCAAACGGCGCACCGAAGTCGTCGGCATCTTCCCCAATGAGGGCGCCATCACCCGCCTGATCGGCGCCATCCTCATGGAACAGTCCGACGAATGGGCCGTCCAGCGTGGGCGCTACATGTCGCTTGAAACCATGGCGCCAGTCAGCGACAATCCCATCGTCATGCTGTCGGCTGTGCCCGGCGCATGATCGGCTCAAACCGATGCCGAAATCGGCGGTGGCTCCGATAAGCTACACCACGCCATGGGACACGATCTGAACAGGGCTGCGCTTTCGGTGTCTGCGACATTCCATCCGAACGCGCGTCGGCTGAATATGTCAATAATGACATAGAGATTGAAGGGCACTTCGAACAATGGCGTTTTGTGCCTGACTGCGGCGGCGTGATTTGCTGACAGCGACGAGGCATGGCTGGTGTCAGGAATTATTGGCCATGCTCCCCCGGATTTGGGGTCTTTTGCCTATCTTGCGAGGCAGTTCCGGTGGGGAACGGGGGTTTCGGGCACTATGCGGCCCGCGAGGTCGTTCGCTCGAGCACGACGAAGCGGCTCATGTTGTAGGCCAGGTTCTGCATGCCGATCTTCATGGAAGCGCGGGTCTTGCCGATGGTGCGCACGAGCTTGCCGCCCATGCTGTTGTGCTGGTGGCCGAACACGTGCTCGACCCGCGCCCGCACGCCATCCTCATCAAGGATGAGTGTTTCAGCCAGCGCGCAGATTTCCAGCAGCCGATGCCAATCGGCGTTATTTCTGGCGAGCCGAGATACCTCCAGGCCCATGCCGATCCCGGCTCGCCCAAGGTCAACATCGGACACAAGGCGCTGGAAGCCTTCTCGCCAGGATGCTGAAGCGCCGGACTCGCCCTGGTCGCTGTCAATGACGACGATCTGGTCACCATGCCACCCGAGCCCGATCGCGCGGCCACGAAGATCGTACTGACGCTTGATGCTTTCGACATTCTAGATGACCTGCCGCATCGATGATTGCCGGATGTACAGATATGCACCCCGTTCGAGGTGATGCGATTGAACTTTGAGCTTTTCGTTCATGCTGTCCTCCGTTCACGGTCCAACATCACGATGGCGGCAAGTAAGCAGATGATCGTGCGCTGTTCGGACGTTTCGTCTGCTATGAGGCGGTCAACGAAGAGCTTTGAGCAATCCCGAGAGCATTACCGTTTGGTGAAGAGTCGTAAAAAAGCTTTAAAGTTTGAATATGGTTGATAAAGGGCATGGCATAATTTCGACATCGGGCCATACAGGAGCAGTTTCAGCATGATTACCCCTGTCATTCTGTGCGGCGGCAATGGCACGCGGCTATGGCCGAGGAGCCGGGCGGTGAAGCCCAAGCCGTTCCTGCCGCTGGTGGGGGACGAGACGCTGTTTGAAGC
>JAGWMZ010000072.1 GCA_028871475.1 Sphingomonadales bacterium
TCGTGGAAAACTTCTTCTGCAAGCTCAAAACATTCCGGCGTATCGCCACCCGCTATGAGAAAACTGACCAAAGCTACCGAGCTATGATCAATATCGCCGCGCTGAAGATTGCCATGCGCTAAATGTCCACAAGCCTTAATTGGCTGGCTGAAAGGCAATAATAACTGTGTCGCTGTAACGACCAGCTGTTAAAACCCCGCCACCCGACGGCGTGGAAATACGTAGATCCGCATCACCAGAGGCCGCATTCGACATCGCAAGAGCCAGCGCCCCACTTGTGCTGGACTGCGACAGATTGCGCCCGCTCCAGCGCAACGCGATCGTATAATCGACGAAATCTCCGAAATCTGTATTGCTGCGCAGGTTGGCCGCCGAACCTCCATCGCGCAGCAATCCGCCATTGGTGCTGCGCACCGTCACCGTATGCGCGGCATTGCAGATCACCGGCAACGACAGGTCGAGTGAGGCTGCCTGCGGATTGGCCGTCTGCGGATTGACGAGCTGCGTAATGCGCACCTCGCCCGCATTGCTCGACTGAAGCGTAAAGCTGGCATTGGCCGAACTGACGACGCTGGGCGCGCCCAGCACACAAGAGGTGGGCGCGGTGCCCAGAATGTTGAGCGGGCGCGCGGCGCTCGATGTGTCCTGCGCCATGGCCGGCGTTGCCGCCAAAGCCAGCGCCAGCAGAGGAAGAAGATGCCTGTCCATCATTGCGGCTCCACATAGATGCGCAGCGTATCGCCATAGACCCCGGCCAGAACCGGCGCATTGGCGCGCGTGTTGGATGCTCCGGCGTCCATCTGCAGCCGCAGTTCGACCTGCCCCGTAGCCGCCGTACTCACCAGCAGGATCTGCTGATTGAGGCGGCGAACCTTGGCATCGGCCTGCAGCACAGTGCTGCGTCCGGCCCAGCTGATGCTTGCGTTGTAGGGCAAGGCATAGGCAAAGCCGGGTGCATTGCGCCCCATGGCGCCATCGGTGGGCCAAAGACCATTGTTCTGCGTCTCGACCCGCAGGCGATGTGCATAATTGCAGGTCGCGGCAAAATCGATCGTCGCGCTGGTGGCCCGCACGGCCAGCGTCTGCGGATCGGTCAGCTGCTCGATCTGCAGCGTATCGCCATCGAGCCCGCGCAGATTGACCAGACCACCCGGCTGGATGCGCCCGGGCTGAAGCGTGCAGACCTGCGGCGCATAGCCGGTGACACCAAAGGTCGACTGATTGACCAGGGTCTGGGCATGCAGCACGGCGGGAACCAGACACCCCAGGCCAAGCCAGAGAGGAAAGCTGCGCGTCGTCATCGTCACACTCCCGCCGAAAGGGTCAGCGTCACCGTGCCGCGATAGGCGGTATCGGACACGAGAACCTGCGTGTTGCCCCCCGTCGCCGCGAACTGGCCGATGCTGACGGTGATGGTGCCGGCAAAGGCGGAATCGCGGGTCTGCGTCGCACCGGTGTTCACCGCCAGCGCAGTGTTCACACTGGCGGGCGTCACCGTCCAGCCCGAAGCGGTGGCGGTATAATCGACCGAACGGGTGAAGCCGGACGGCGGCGTGGCGGTGGCGTTTTGCGCGGTCATAGGCGTGGCGGCGATGGCCAGCGTGCTGCGCAGGTTGCAATAGGCCCCCGTCAGCACCTTGTCTGGCGCCGACAGGTCTTTGCGCAGCAGCCCCGTGCTGGTGTCGGTCAACAGGCCGAGGGCAAAGGTCGTGTCTCCGCCCGTCAGCGTGCCGCCATAGCAGGCGGTCGCCACCGAGCCGTTTACATCCACATGGCCCTGGGCCGTCTGGGCGGCCTGTGCCCAGGCGATGGATGGCACAAAGGCCAGGTCGATCGCCGACATGGGCGCCAGACATGCCACCGCCAGGCCAAGGCCGGTCAGTTCCCGCACGTGCTTTCCCTTTCGGCTCAAACGCTTCATGACCTTGCCCTCACCTCTTCACCTGCGGCCTGCCTCTCAGAGAGCGACCGTCGGCGTCAGCGTCACGACAACCTGACCGCTGTAATTACCTGCCACCATCAGGCCGCTGGTCGGCGTCGAGCTGTTCGACAAAGTGACCACGACATTGCCGGTGAACATGTTCACATTGACCGGCGTGCCCGCGCTGCCCGTCGTGCCAATGGCACCGGCATCCGTCGAGGTGTCGGTGGCATTCTGGGAATTGGCCGTCGCGGTGGCGGTATAATCCACGCGATTGTCAAATCCGGCCGAGGCGGTCGCCGTGTTCCACAGCGGCTCTGCCAGCACGGACATCGTCGCGCCCGAACCATTGCACCAGCCGGTCAGCGTCTTCTGCTGGCCATTGACCTTGGCGGCATCGAGATGACCCGGCGCAGCGCCGGTCGACCCTTGCGACAGCTCGCCCAGGCTGATCACGCCATTGTCCAGCGTGAAGGAGCAGCGTCCCGCCACCGAGCCGTTGATCGACACGGTGCCCGTGGCCGAGGCGGACTGCGCATTCGCGACGGCGGGCACGGCCATCATGGCAGGCAGCAGCAGAGCGGCGGATGAAAGAAAAAACTTCATGATAGGCTCCTCTTGGCCCGCGCTCAGGCCGGTGAAATGGTGAAGGTGATGGTGCCCTGATAGGTGTCAGCCACCAGCAGAGCGGTTGAGGGGCTCGAGGCGCGCGACACCCAGCTATCCGCCGTCACAAAGACATTGTTGGTGCCGGTGTTGGCCAGTTGCGCACCGACCGCACTGGGCCCGACAGGCGTGCCCGGGTTCGAACCGGCATTGAAAGGACCTGCCGTGCCAGTCACCGTGGTGACGCTGACATGGGCGGTGTAGTCGACCGTGTTGGCATAGCCATTGGTCAGCTGCGTGGGCGTACCGGCGGCCGAGGCGACCAGCGGCGAGGCCTGCACCGTGATGGTGGGGCTGGCCGAATTGCAGACCACCTGCGCGCCGACCGTGCCGAAGGAGGCGCTGAGCGTGCCAGCATCCTTGAGCGTGCCGTTGGTCTGGTCAAGGGCGCCAAGATCCTTGGTCTGGCTGAAGGTGTTTGAGGTGGCACCACCCGAACCGACGACCAGGCACTTGGAATCCACATGGCCGTTGATGGTCACCGTGCCGGTGGACTGGGCGAAAGCGGCGGCCGGAACCATCAGGATCAGGGCGGTCGCCGAAAGCAGGGTCTTCTTGAACATCGTCATTACCTCCCGAAAATCTTCAAATCGATGCTGACACGGTAACCGTCAGCGTGTCCGTGTAATTGCCGTTCACCAGCACCGAACTGCCGCTGTAGGCAGGAGCGCTGACCTGAATGTAGGAACCCGTCACGTCATAGGACGGGCTGGACAGATAAAGGCCCTGGGTCTGCGACGAAGGGCCGCGAAAGGAGCAGGGCCCCGAGGCCGAAGCGGTCAGGGTCGAAACCGCGCAATTGTCGTCCGCTGTCGAGGAACCGCCCACCAGATGCACTGCCACAGTGTAAGGCGCCAAAGCGGCATAGCCGGGCGCCAGCGTACCGGCCGATGCATTGAGCAATCCGCCATTGGACGAAACCACCGCGACGCGCGAGGGGCCGGTGCATTCCAGCGAGAAGGGAAACTGCTTGCCCCAGGCCGCGCTGTCGATGGCGCCGGCGTCATAGGTGCCCTGCGGCAGCGCGCCGGGCGCAAAGCCGCAGCGCCCGCCGACGCTGGCGGTCACGAGAATGGGCAGCGTGATGCTGTTGGGTGCGCCATCGCCCGGCGCATAGACCGTCTGCGAGAGCCCTTGCGCCCGGACGGCCTGCGACGCCACCAGCGCGATGGCAATCGCGACGAGCCTCACTGCGGCCAATTTGGATTTTGCCCCCCGGCAAAACATAAAAATGTGCCCCCACTCGAAAAGGCCGCGCGCTTTCTATTGGTTAATGCGCCTGACCATTTCTTGATTCGTAAATCTTTTATAAACCATTCTGGGGGCTTTTAAATCGCGATTTTCTGGACAAAAAATACGTCTCTTATTGAGACAAGACCATTACGGTGATGAAAACAAATGACTTAATACCACCTTACATCGGCGGCATCATAGGAAATCCCAAAGAAGGACAATCAGCGCTCCGGCAGCGATCGCCACACCATATGGTAAATCGCTGCGCGACGACTCGCCGCTACGGACCGAGAGCGAGCGATTACGCAACATGCGCCAGCCGATCCAGAAACAGGCCACCACGCCGCCACACAGCACGATCGCCAATCCCAGCATCCAGGCCTGGCCAATGGCGAACCATGACGCGACCGCCGCATAGAATTTGGCGTCGCCCCCGCCCAGCAACTGGAAGTAAAACCCAAGTTGGACAGTGGCGTCAGAACGGGTATCGAACATTGCTTCGTAAGTGATTGATTTTGCGTGATGTGGATTTGGTGCCGAGATTGGTTGTAGTAACAACATTTGCGTTAAGATTGCCGTTTCTATGGATGTTTGTAGAGATCGGCGATAACAACATAGGTATGTTTGTTGTCGAACGAGTCGCTCGGGGCCACCGCTACCTCTATCTCGTCGAAAGCGTGCGCGAGGGTAAGGTCGTTCGTCAGCGCACCATCAAGGCGCTGGGCCGCAAGGATGTTCTTGCCGCCAGTGGCGAACTGGACAGGCTGGCAGGTTCGATTGCCCGGCACGCCGAGCGCAGTATCATCCTTTCTGACATCGATGATGGCAAGATAACCGCCCGCCGGATCGGCGGCCCCATGCTGTTTGGCCGGTTGTGGCAGCGGCTTGGTGTCGATGCTGTGCTGGCCGAGGTGCTGGAAGGGCGCGGATTTGGCTTTGATGTCGAGCGGGCCGTGTTCGTCGCCATGTTGCACCGGCTGTTCGTGTCAGGCTCGGACCGGGCGTGCACCGACTGGATGAAGAGCTATGCCATCGACGGAGTTGAGGATCTGGCGCTCCATCACTTCTACCGTGCCATGGCCTGGCTGGGAGAAGAGATCGAGGAGAAGGCTGAAGGCGCGCTGGTGCCCCGATGCGTGAAGGACGTGATCGAGGAAAAGCTGTTCGACAGGCGCCGGGACCTGTTCACGGATCTGAGCCTCGTGTTCATGGATACCACCTCGCTTTCGTTCTACGGCGCAGGGGGCGACGCGCTGGGGCGGCGCGGTCATTCCAAGGATCACCGGCCCGAGCTTGCGCAGATGATCCTGGCCGTGGTGATGGATGCCCAGGGGCGACCGATCTGCACCGAGATGGTGCCGGGCAATACGGCCGATGTGAAAGTCCTCCTGCCCATCGTCACGCGCCTGCGTACGCGCTTCGGGATTACCCGGTCCTGCGTCGTGGCCGATCGCGGCATGATCAGCGCCGATACGATCGGCGCCCTTGAAGAGCTGGGCATGGAATACATCCTCGGCGCCCGGGAGCGATCGAGCAGCGTCATCCGCGATGTCGTGTTGAACGACACCGCTCGGATGGTTCCGCTCGTACTCGAGCGGCAGGCAGGCGAGACCCAGCTGTGGGTCAAGGAAGTGCGTGTCGGCAGCGGCAAGGACGCCCAGCGTTACATCGTCACGCTGAACGAGGCCGAAGCCAAGAAGGACAAGGCGGACCGCCAGGCCATAATCGATGGCCTTCAGGCCCAGCTCAAGAAGGGCGACAAGGCGCTGGTCGGCAACTCGGCCTATCGGCGTTATCTCAAAGCCAGCGGCAAGAGCTTCGAAATCGATCTGGGCAAACTCGCTGACGAAGCCCGCTTCGACGGCATCAGTGTCCTGCGCACCAATGCCCGCATCACACCGCTCCAGGCCGTCATCCGCTATCGTGACCTGCTACAGGTCGAAGCCCTGTTCCGCGTGGCCAAGGCCAGCTTCGATACCCGGCCGATCTTCCATCAGTCCGATGCGGCGATCCGCGGCCATGTCTTCGTCTCGTTCCTTGCGCTGACGCTCGCCAAGGAACTCACCCGCCTATGCCAGGACAAGGGCTTCCAGCCCGAATGGCAACCGCTCCTCAACGATCTCGACCGTCTCCAGCAGGCCACCATCGAAAAAGATGGCAAGGCCATCACCACCCGCACGCACGTCACAGGCGACGTGGGCAACGTCTTCAAGGCTGTCGGCGTAGCTCTCCCGGCCAACATTGCCGAGCAGCCAGCACCGTAAGCTCCGCCGCGCGCTCGCGCGTCCCACACATCAGCCGCAAAATGTAGTGGTAACACTCGTGTGCCCGCGCGCACACTATTGATATACAGCCATTTTATCAAACATGCTGTTCAACTTGGGTCAGACTTAATTCCGCAGAACGTGCGCTCTTGAAAGCGGCGGCGGAAAACGCGCGCACCAATCTGAGCGACTTCATTCGCCGGAAGGCTCTAGAGGCGGCTAAGCAAGATGTGCTCAATCACTGGCTGGTGACGATCCCGGCTGAAGATTGGGCCAAGTTTGAGGATTGGGTCAATGCGCCGGCTAAGGACGTGCCCGCCCTCCGCAAGCTGTCTTCAACGCCTCCTGCATGGCAAGGCTGACCCCGCCGAGGCCGCTCACTGCTGATGACGATCGCGAGAACTTCGATTGTGGTAGCAGTCGACCAAACCACGCCGTTCCGACGCAGTGCCGGTGATGGCAGTTTACGCCCACACCAGCCATTCCGCGCATCATGTCCCATCGACCGAGGCCGCTCGATTGTAGACGTTGCTAGGCCTGTTCTGCCTCTTCGTTAAAGGTGACTATTATTGGCCTGCAATTAAGGCATCAACAGAGCTTCTTAATTGCCTCCGCAAGACTGTTACTGTTCCAGTTTATTTGAGCGTCAGCAATGGCCATCAGGTCTTCAGGATCGCGCTGCTGCCCCCGCCGCCGAAGAGCGATAATGGGCTTAGGGCGCAAAAAGCCAGTCCTTGCAATATCGATTTCAGCCTGAATCCAGAAACGGTTATTAACATACATACCAGCTGGAACAATTACTACACTGGATTGCCTGATCTGTTCCTTGAGGAGGGCTTTCAGTTTAGCAATCTTAATAGCTTCGGAGGGGTCGGTTATTGGGTCATGCCTCGGAACGCTATAATTTCTGAATGAAAACCCCTGGACATTCGCGGCTGCTGTTTCGAGCAGTCGAATAGTGTCCCAGTAACGGTCGCTGTAAGACCAAGCGTGACTTACGAAGACGTCATATGCCATTAGATAGCCCCTCTTATTGCCTGATCAAGTGCTTCTGTAATCTCGGGCAGCCAAACCTCGGCAGGGTCATCTGCGCCACGAGCGTCACGAATTAAAGATATATTGTTTAGTGTGGTGCGGGGCTCCCAAATCTCTCGCTGTCTGCTCAAGGCGTCCTCAAGAGATGTCATCGCAGCTTTTCTATCCCGGCGCAGAACAGCCAGCTCGAGGAGCGTGGCATAATCCCAATAATTGGAGTCACCCGTCTCAATCTTCCGCTGCACTGCATATGTGACGACTGGCTCGAGCTTCTCGATCTCTGGATCTGCCGGATCAAGAATGTTCATGAACGTCAGTGCGTTCACGCCTGGATATGCGTCCCGCCAATCAGCCTCGAAACCCTTGCGATACGTGGAGATTACCTGCCGCAAGGCACCGTTCGCCTTTACGGCTTGGCCATCCCGCTTCGCAGCGGCCCACCTGTCTTTATAGACCCGGCCCAAGATGCCATAGGTTTCACTGCTTGGACCGCGCTCCTCGACCAGTTGCTTAAGAACTTCCTCGGCTCTTTCGCCGAGACCAGCACGATTAAGTGCCAAGGCGAGCTGTTCGCGAACTAGCACGGTTGCTGCAATAATCGGGTTCATCGCTCCGTGAACGCGCTGCATCTCGTCCCATGCTTCGACAGCCCGGTACGAAAGAAAGAGGTCGATCACGACACCCGCTTCTTGGTCGTTGAGGTTGCCAAGGCTGGCCTCTACGACGGCGATCTCAGCTCTGCCAATCCCTCTGGCAGTAGCTAAGCGAGATTTTACGTCGGCAGCATAAGCCAGTCTTGCACGGAATACATCTGTCTTCTCGTGAGCTATATTAGGATAATCTTCGAGTAGCTGATATAGAGGACTATCCTTGTCAACTCCGCTCTTGGCAGACACTAGCTTCTCGGTGAGCTGCTTAGACAGTTCCCCGATATTCGTCGGCTTACCGTCAGCCCCAAGCTCGTAGGGAAGAGCACGAAGTTGAGCCACATCGAAAGGCAGGCGTCCGTGTCCCTCTGCGAACAGAAGGACGGTGCTACGCTCCTTGGCGGCATGGCGCACCCCAAGCTCATAGAAGACGTTGGCATTCGCAGCCGTCAGATCGGCAACGGCGTAATCACAAAGGACTAGGCGCTCAAACATCGGCTTGTGGATGATGCCGCCCGTCTCTTCCTCATCAGCGCGGATAGGTTCAAGGTCCGCAGCTTCGATCGCTGGCTTGATCAAGTCGCGGTAAACGGCGTCGAAATCGATCGCATGAGTGCCTCCGGCAACTTTCTTGCCGAAAGGCATGAGCACAAAGCAGAGCGGCTTCTGGACCATCGATCACCTTGATATGCCGAGGATTCGGCTGACGGACGCAAGAAAGAGCATCCAGCTCAGCCGGTCAATGCAGCAGCATGGTGCGACCACTAAAAAGGGGGATCATCCGATCATGGCATGGGACGTTTCCGGGGCGGCCTGCCGAGAGGCGTCGGCGAGGCTCGTCGGCAGATTAAGGCTTGTGGACATTTAGCGCATGGCAATCTTCAGCGCGGCGATATTGATCATAGCTCGGTAGCTTTGGTCAGTTTTCTCATAGCGGGTGGCGATACGCCGGAATGTTTTGAGCTTGCAGAAGAAGTTTTCCACGAGGT
>JAGWMZ010000013.1 GCA_028871475.1 Sphingomonadales bacterium
TAGCCTCTGTTATTCACCGGCGGAGGCATGAAGGGTTGGCGGGAGTAGCGTAAAGCGCTGTTCTGAGTTAGGAAATTGGGTGTCGAAGCCTACTCCTGCCCAGGACAGAAAATGCCACAAGCCACACCCGCCAAGAACGAGTATAGCGTGCCCGGATTTGCGTTGCCAGCGGTTGGACGCAAGAAACTCACAGCTGCATTTGATGGTGGCCGCCTGACCTCGGATGGCGGCGTTCTGCTGCTCGCCCAGGCTGAGCGCGTGATGGGTATCTGCCGTCAGTTGGCCGACTGTATCGCTGACCCGCGCGATCCGTCACGGGTTGTCCACCAACTCGACGACATCTTGCGTGCCCGCATTCTGGCGATCGCCTGTGGGTACGAGGATGCCGATGATCTCGATACCTTGCGCGACGATCCCGGCTTCCGCCTGGCACTGGGCAAGTTGCCGGGATCGGGCGCGGGGCTTGCCAGCCAACCGACGATGAGCCGCTGGGAGAACATGCCCACCACCCGGGAACTGGTGCGCATGATGGCCGTCTTGGTCGACATTTACTGCGCCAGTTACCCCGCACCACCCAAGGCCGTGACGCTGGACATCGATGATACGTGTGATGTGGTGCACGGCTACCAGCAGCTTTCCTTCTGGAACGCTCATCACGGTGAGCGATGCTTTCTGCCGATCCATGTCTACGACACTGCGACGGGCCGTCCGGTGGCGATGCTGCTGCGCACAGGCAAGACGCCGACTGGCAGGGAGGTGGCCGGGCATATCCGGCGCCTGGTGCGTCACATTCGGCGCCACTGGCCCACCACGCACATCACCCTGCGCGGCGATGGCCACTATGGCCGGGGCGAGGTCATGGCCTTTTGCGATGCACACGGCATCGATTATGTGCTGGGCCTGCCCACCAACGCTGTGCTGCGCGCCGATCCGGCCATCGTCGCTGTCGCCGATGCTGGCGCGGTCAAGCGGGCGGAGGAAAAGCTGGCGGTTCTGCGCACCTACGCCGAGACACGCTACGGTGCCAAAAGCTGGGCATGCAAGCGCCGGGTCGTTGCCCGGATCGAGGCCAGCATCCTGGGCATGGACATCCGCTACGTCGTCACATCAATGACCGAAGGTTCGGCCGAGCACATCTACGATACCTTGTACTGCGCCCGGGGGCAGGCCGAAAACCTGATCAAGCGACACAAGTCTCAACTCGCCAGTGATCGCACTTCGTGCCGCTCAGCCAACGCCAACCAGATGCGGCTCATCCTGCACACGGCCGCCTACTGGCTGATGTGGCGCGTCCAGCAGGCTATTCCCGGAAAGGTGGCACTCGCCGTCGCCGAGTTCACGACACTGCGTCTGCGCCTCATCAAGGTGGCCGCACGGGTCATAGAAAGCGCGTCACGCATCCGCGTCGCCTTTGCCTCGGCTTGCCCCGATGCCACCACCTTCAAGGCAGTCGCCCTCGCTCTCAAGCTGGTGCCGACATAGGCACCGCGGCCGCGCCGCACAATGCCCAAGCCCTCGTCCGTCAACCTCAAAAGCCCATCGATCCTGACGCGGTGAAAAAGACGCAGCAACCCCGCTCGCCCAGTTCAGAATCCATCCCGGACGTCACCGCTCCAACTCTCAAAATCCAACATTCGGTGAATAGGAGAGGCTAGTTTCCTCGGCATGGGCAGGTTGGACAGTCGCGGTCCCCAATGCGGCGGCTATCGCGATAAACGATGATTTCATGACGTAATGCTTTCGGTGAGTTTCTATAGCGGGGCTCAGAAGCGTTCGCGGGTGCCAACAAACGGCACGGTCAATGTCAGCGCTCATCGGCCGCCTCCCCGCACATGGGCGAGCGCGGCGCGGATCAGCGGCGCGATCCTGGCGCGTTCCATACTGTCGACACAGCGGCCGATCTCGATGCTCTGCCAGTGGCAATGGAGCATGAGGCGAAGGTCGAACGGACCTTTGCGGACTTCCTCGATTCGCGTCCAATGGCTGGACAAGGTCGTGACCGTTCCGCGATGATCGGTGATCGTCAGCCGGTCGAAGTCGATCTCGATCGTTTCCGAGGGTACCGGCTGGCGCTGGAACATTTCGAGCGCCAGCACGAGTGATGCGAGGCCAACGAGAACGGCGATCGGCACCAGATAATAGCCGCGCATGGCCGGTGCGATTGTAGCGGCGAAGGACAGACCCAGCATCGCCAGCAGCGGCAACCGGCCCGATGCCGGGAAGGATGATCGGTTCTGCTGCACAAGCAGGGCGAAGGGGACGGTTGCCGATGCCAAGCTTGCCTTGGCGGTACTGCTTTCGATCGACCTTGCTGGCGCAAGGTCTTCGAATCGCCGCCCTTCCGGGCAGCGCAAAAGAATATGCATGGGAATTTGCTCCGGCTGACCCGGAGCGCGCGAGAGAGGCGCACGCCGGGCATTTCCGACAATTCAGTTCAGAATGTCAGAATGCAGCCGGTGGTCCGCGCAGCGGCGGACGAAGAAAATAAACCCGGCCTCGCAGGACCGGAGTGATGGGCGCGAAACCGAGCGCCAGAATGAAAGCGAGTGCGACCGCCAGCAGCGGCGTGTCGGCCCCGCCAAGCGCGCCCATGGTTAGCGAAGAAAAGGCGCAGTGGCCGCCATCCTTGCCCTGGGATTGGCCATCGTCATGCGACTTGCCATCCATGGGTATGGTCAGAGCAACGGTCTTGTGGGTGATGCCGTCGAGACAAAGTTGAACGGTGAAGGTCTTCGAAGCTCCGCCGACCATATAGCCCTGCGGTACCAGCGCCTTCACGCACAACGCCATCGCCACCAGCAGAATGGCAAGCATGCGATGACCATGCAGGAAGGCTCGAAGGTTGCCCATTACCGGGCGCCCTTAGTTCCTTTGTCGCCGCTTGTCATCGTTCTTGGACACGCGTTGGACAATTTGACCACAGAGCGGCCTATCACAACTGCCGTTTTTCCTGCTTTCTCGCCGGTGTCCGGCGATGCATGCCGAGGCTGCGCGTCGCTTCCGAGATGTTGAAATCGCACTACGTCAAGAGGTGGGCGTTTACTCGTTTACCAGCCGCGCTGCCAGCCGCCATGCGCTTCGGCGTTGATCCATTGCCCGATCCGGTCATAGCGGTAAGCGATGTCGCGGATGGCGGGCCAGTCTCCCTCGGCACATTCGTGACGCTGTCGGTCCTCCAGTCGGTCAATCGTAAAATGAATTCGGCGCGCGGTGTCCTCGTCGATTTCATCCTCGTCTTCTTCGTGATCCAGACGATTTTCGAGTGACTGGGCCCTCTGGCCGGAGCAGATTGAGCGCGCGAGCCTGTCGTCGTCATCGAATTGGCGATAGCGCGGGGCATATCCGCCACCATTACCAATATAGATACCCCAGCTTTGCGCGTTCGCCGAAGCACTTGTGAACAAGCTCGCCCCCAATATTGCCGCCATCACAACCTTGCGCATTCATCCCTCCACGATCGAGCATCTCACCTATCTTGGGTTAACGCGATCCGCGTGGCGTCATGCTGAATGTGTTCGTAGTCTGGCGTTCATCCGTCGGCCGAGCCAGGTAAGGTTCGACTTACCAGTATTGTGCCCTGACATCAGGGAAACACCACGTCCGCCGAACCGACTTGCTTTTCTTAATGCTTATCCCCTAACGAGGGCTTGCCCGTTAGCGCGGGCGGAGGCGTGGAAACCTTCTGAAACACGAGCCGGTCAGCTTCGGCGACCGGGTGGCGGACGCGTATGTCCAGGGCCACCCGGCCTAAAGGCGTTCGCGCCTGACGTGTTTCAGGTTTCCAACACCCGGTTCCAGGGCCGGCACGTCTCCAATCGGAGATGTGCCGCCGGCTGTCCGGAAGACTCGCGGCACAGTATTGGAGCGCTGGTCGAGTAGGGCAAGATGTGAACATCGAGGTTCCGGTTGAACACCTCGCCGATCGCCAGCAGCGATTGATGCGAGAGGGCATATGGCTCGGCATTGTCGTCGCCTATGCATTGCTGGCGGCCGTGAAGCCGTCTCTGTCTGATATCGCCGTATCAGCCCTCTACATCCCGATCATTTGCGTGGCCTTTTGGAAGCTCGGTGAAAGTGCGGGCTGGTTCGTCGCGCTTGTCACGGGCCTAGCCACGGGCTTTTCGACGCTGGGGTCGCATGACACGCCAGAGCTTGGCGCTATCTTCGCCCGGAACGTGTCAACGATAGTGAGACAGCCATTTTGAGAGATTAGACTTGCGCCATGCGCTCGTGGCTTGGAGGGTTGATCCAGACGGCGGTTGGTTTTTGCGGTGGCTGGGGCGGTTGATTGACGAAGCGATCTGGGTTTTTCCGGAAAGCCAGGTCGAGGATCATCTGTCGGGCGGCATGGATTTCATCGGCCTGACCGTAATGGACCTGGTTGGGGGTCATCAAGCCGATGCCAAGATGATGATGGTCCTGATTGTACCAGTTGAAGAAGTGGCGGCAGAAGGTTTTTGCGTCTTGTATGCAGCCGAAGCGCTTTGGGAACTGGGGTTGATATTTCAGGGTTTTGAAGTGGCTTTCCGAGAAGGGATTGTCGTTGGAAGTGTAGGGCCGGCTGTGCGATTTGGTGACGCCCAGATCGGCGAGCAGGAAGGCGGTTGCCTTGGCGGTCATGGATGGGCCCCGGTCGGCATGGAGGGTAAGATCGCCGGGCGCGACATTATGCTTGGCGATGCTTGCCTCGAACAGCGGCTTGAACAGGGCTGCGCTTTCGGTGTCTGCGACATTCCATCCGACCACGCGTCGGCTGAATATGTCAATAATGACATAGAGATAGAAGTAGGTCCACTTTTGAGGACCCATCAGCTTGGTGATGTCCCATGACCACACCTGGTTCGGGCCCTGGGCCAGCAGTTCGGGCTTTTGATAGGCAATGTGACGCCGTTGCTGTCGGCGTTCGCGAACCTGCGCATGCTCGTGGAGGATCCGGTACATGGTGCGGATCGAGCAGAGGTAGATGCCCTGATCGAGCAGCGTGGCGTAAATCTCGGCTGGTGCGAGATCGACATACTGCGGTTCGCGGAGCAGCTCGATGACCCGCTGCCGCTCTGATGGTGGCAAGGCGCGGGGCGGTGTGGGGCGCGGGCGCCGGGCAGCAGGGGGCCGCATCACCGCCACCTGACGGCGATGGAGCGTCGCGCGCGACACGCCCAGCGCATCACACGCCGCGGCGGTAATGCCCGAGCAGGGTTTGAGGGCGAGCAGTTCGCCCATCACGATTTCTCCTCGCTCTCGATCGGCAACCCCAACAAATGCGCGACTTTTTTTTGGATCTCTATTACCGCTTCGGCACGTTCCAGCCGCTGCTTGAGACGCTTGTAGTCGCGCTGCAACTGGGCATGTTCGGCCGACACAGAAGGTGCAGAAACGGCCTTGGGGCCGCGCTTGACCGGGCTCAATCCCTCATAGGCCCCAGCCGCCCTCTGCCGCCGCCAATCGGTGATGGCTGAGGAATAGAGGCCCTCACGCCGCAGAATGGCACCGATGGCGCCCGGAACGCCTGCCGCTCGATCAACTTCTTCCAGAATGCGCAACTTCTCCCGAGCAGTGAATTTGCGCCGCACGGGCCGGGAGGACAGTTCAGGGGAGGCAGCCGCTGGCGCTGAAACCAGCGTCGGCCTACGGCCTTCCTCGGTGTCAGCGCCAGCGGCTAAGGGGTACTCGTCTTCTGGGATTTGCGGCATAACCATCGTGATATCTCATCCGCGCCCTCAAGGGTAAATTATCGGCGATCATTGTCTCACGCTCGTTGGCACGGAGGGGCCAAGATGGCGGCTCATGTTCTGGCCTTTGTGCTCACAGCCTGGATCGTTTCGAAGGTTAGGCGCTCCCTGACGGACTTTCATGATCGTACAGGCCAAGATCCTCTGACCGACGCGCTCAGCAAGGAGGCGTTCGACGTGGCTTTGCAGCAGGCGATTGTGGCGGCCAAAGAAAACACAAGCCTGCTGTTGTTCGTATTGGCGGACCTAGACGATCTGGCACACATCAACCACCGTTTCGGCCGACGCCACGGTGATCGCGTTCTCATCGCCTTTGCGCAGCAGGCACGCAGGTCAATGGGGAGGGCGGCACTTATCGCCAGGACAAGTGGAGATCGGTTCGCGTTCCTTGTCACTATTGAATCATGCGCCACCGGGGAACGATTTGCCGTTGGACTACAGACAAGCCTCTCCTTCGTCCTCACCAAGGGCACTGGTCTCGTCACTTGCAGCATGGGGGGCGTGCTGATTGCCCCCTATGACCGACGATCTATTGTTTCGCTGATGGACCGAGCCGATCGGCTTATGGCCTCAGCAAAGTGCTCAGGGAAAAATGCGGTTGAACTCGAGTGGAATGATTTTCATAGAATGCACTCAGCCGCGCGACAGTCGTCGGACGCGCCCCGGTTAACGCGATGAGCGACCGGGAAATCATGCACAGTCGGGCGACCGACCTGATGCGCGAGGCGCTTGTCCTGCTCGACAGGTTGGGCGCGGACATTGCCGCGGTCCACGTCCAATGGGCGCTGGATCTGGTGAAAGAAGAGCGGGTTCCGACAAGGCACAAGATGCACAAAAGAAAATGGCGTTGAATCTGTAGTTTATCTGACATCCTTGATGTGTGGTCGAGGATGGGACGTGTAATTGATTTCGCCTTGGCATTTTTTGAAGGGGAAACGGGTGGGTAAGAAAAGCGCGAACCGCAAAACCGCTGATGAGGCGATACGCTTTCTCGATGCACATATGCTGGACCCGACGCCGGCCAACTACACTTTCGCCTATCTCTACCTGACGGGCGTAAGCGGAAGCATGCGCAAGGCTGTCGAGGGCATAATCGACGGCGGTTTCAGACTTTCCCAGGTGGAGGTCGATGAGCTGATGGGCACTGTGTCCGAAAAACCGGGATCTTCCAGCGAGGACGCCGACGAGGCCAAGGCGCTGGTCCGCCACCAGCTTTTGTCCGTTGCAGACATCACGAACATGACATTGCGCGACACCAGCGCCTTCGGCCGCGAACTGACCGCTGGCGTGGAGCAGGTGGAAGCGGGTGCCGACCTGGTTGCGGTGGTGCGGGTCATGATCGAGCGGACGGCGGCGGTAGAGCAGAAGCTGGAGGAAACCAGCAAAGAAACCGAGCGTCTGCGTCTCGATCTGGATGCCGCGCGCGACGATGCCTCACGCGATTCGCTTACCAATCTGCCCAACCGCCGCGCCGTCGATCGGAAGATGGGAGCGCTGCTTGAGGAAAACGGTCAACTCGCCGTTGCCTTTTGCGACATCGATCATTTCAAGGCGATCAATGACCGTTTCGGGCATGCCGTCGGGGACCGGGTGCTGAAGATCGTCGCACAGACATTGTCCGAGACCCTCAAGCCCCACATGGTCGCGCGTTTTGGCGGCGAAGAATTTGTCGTCCTACTACCGGGCATCGACGGGAAAGAGGCCTTCACCCTCATCGAGGAGGCTCGCCGGGCGGTGGGGAATCGCAATTTCCGCGTTCGCGAGACCGATGATCTGATCGGTCAGGTGACATTCTCTGCAGGCATAGCAACGACGCGGCGAGATCCGGACGAGGCGCTGCGTGAAGCCGATATGTTTCTGTACGAGGCCAAGAATGGCGGGCGGAACCGGACGATCTACAAAGCCGCAGCATAGCGGAGACCCGCGATCTGGTAGCCCGAAGTTCGATTCACATGAGGCCATTGGCATCCGCGCTCCCTTCGGCTAGGTGGCCGACCGGATGCCGGATGAGTCCAGCATTCATTGATCGCGCCGGTGCCCTCGCAAGGGGCTTAATCGGGAATGCGGTGCGGGAGCTTGCTCCCAAATCCGTGGCTGTCCCTGCAACTGTAAGCGGATAGCGCGATGCACATCGCTCCTCTTCGAAGGAGCAGCCACTGGGCCGGACGCTAAATCATGCGAGGCCTGGGAAGGCGCGCATCAAGCTGTGACCCGCGAGCCAGGAGACCTGCCGGCGTCTGGTCGCTCTTGCCTTGGTCCAGGGGATGGCCGCGGCACGGTGAACTCCGTCTGAGCGACGAACGAGCGGCTGGGGCCGCATCGGCAGACGTGTGTCGGCCGCCCATGGCGTCCGGTCGCCGCGCGGCCGACCGTTCGTGAACGGCACGCCCCGCCACGTCGCAAGACGCCGGGGGGACTATTTCGTGATCAAGACCATCCTTTCCAGCGGCGCGATCGCCATGATTTTAGCGGCTGTGCCTACACAAGCCCGGGCGGAGGAGAGCAAGCCGGCGGCCAATGCCGAAACCGATCAGGCAGGCGACACAATCGTCGTTTTCGGCCGTGGCGAGGCCAAGATCGGCACAGCCCAGGCCGCCAGCGAAGGCAGCATCGGCGGCGGCGACTTGCTCGTCCGGCCATTGCTGCGCGTCGCCGAACTGCTTGAGGCGGTGCCGGGCATGGTCGCTGCCCAGCATTCGGGCAGCGGTAAGGCCAACCAATATTTCCTGCGCGGGTTCAATCTCGATCATGGCTCGGATTTCACGACCTATATCGATGGCGTGCAGATGAACCTGCGCACACATGGGCACGGCCAGGGCTATCTTGATCTCAACGGCCTTATTCCCGAAATCGTCGCCAAGGAGGATTTCCGCAAGGGGCCCTACCGCGCCGATGGCGGCGATTTTGCGCTGGCGGGGGCGGCCTATATGACGACCGTAGACGCGTTCGCGCGGCCCTGGCTGTCGGTCGAGGGCGGCTCCTATGGCTGGCGCCGGGCGGCGGCGGGGGGAACCCTGCGCGCTCTGGGCCCCGGCGATCTCACACTGGTCGGGCAGGCGAAGGTCTATGACGGCCCCTGGCAGCAACCGGAACATTTGCGGCATTATTCGGGCTTCGCGAAATATCGCATGCCGGTCGGCGCGGGAACGCTGGAGGCCTCGCTCCAGGCCTATCGCGCGACATGGCGCCCGACCGAGCAGATCCCCGAGCGGATCATCGGGACGCCGCAGTGCGCCGATGTGTTTTGTTCGCCCGATCCATCGGCGCGGGGAGAGACGACGCGCATCATCGGCAACATCGCCATCTAGCAGCCGACCTGGCACGCCAATGCCTATGCGCAATTCTACGACTGGAGGATGTTCTCCAATCCCACCTACGCCGATCCGGACGGCTCCAGCGCACAGATCGAGCAGTTCGATCGCCGCTGGGTCATGGGACTCACGGCCCAGAAACGCTGGGACATGGCGCCTGTCCTGGCCTTGGCCGTGGGCACCGAGAACCGCTACGATCGCGTCGGCAATGTTGGCGTCGACCATACCGCCGACCGGCGCTTTCTGGCCTCGCTGAGGCATTACCGGGTAGAGGAACTGTCGGGCGCGCTTTACGGCGAGGCAAGCCGGCCTCGGGCCTGCGCCTGACCGGCGGTGTTCGCGGCGACTATTACCATTATTCGGTAAGGGCCAGGGACGTGGTTGCCGCCGCGCTAGGTGAGGGGAGCGGTTCGGCCTCGATCGTTTCGCCCAAGCTCTCGGCCGCTTACCAGATTTCGCCTCATTTCGAGGTCTATGCCAATTGGGGGCGCGGTTTTCATTCCAATGATGTGCGCGGCGCGGCGAATGCGGCAACGCCGGTTCCGGTGCTCGTGCGCGGAACCGGCAAGGAACTCGGCGCGCGGCTGCAATGGGCGGGCGTGTCGTTCACCGCGACCTATTGGTGGCTGGATGTCGCCAGCGAGCTGCGCTTCGTGGGCGATTCCAACGCGGTCGAACCCTCGGGTGCCAGCCGGCGCCATGGTTATGAACTCGTGGCCTTTTGGCGGCCGCTGCCCTGGCTCGCGCTCGATGCGAACTACACCGCAAGCCACGCGCGCTACGACAATGGCGACCACATCCCCAACGCCTTCGAGAATGCCGCCTCGGCGGGCGTGGCCGTGGTCCGCGATCCCTGGGAGGCGAGCATTCGGGTGCGTCACCTGGGGCCATCACCGCTGATCGAGGACAACAGCATTCGCGACAAGGGCAGCACGGTGGTCAATGCCCGCGCCGCCTGGAAGGGCAAACGGATCGAGCTGTTTGGCGAGATCCTGAACGTGTTCGACAGCCGGGACAAGGACATCGCCTATTTCTACGAGTCCTATATCCCCGCTTTCGATACCACAGGCCCGGCCGACGGCCGGTTGAGCCGCGTCGTCGAGCCAAGGACGCTGAGGATCGGCGCGAAGGTCGATTTCTAACCCGCCGTCCCGAAACCTCCCCATCTTCCGCGCGCGGAGTTCAGCCATGCCTTCCTCACCTTCATCCATATCCCCAAGTCCGCGCCGACGTATCTCCTGGCTGCTCGGCGGCCTCATCGCCGCCAACGGTGGCGTCTGGGTCTGGGCCTTCTCGTTGTTCCATAGCCAGCCGCTGATGATTGGCACGGCGCTGTTGGCCTGGGGGCTGGGCCTGCGCCATGCGGTCGACGCCGATCACATCGCCGCCATCGACAATGTGACGCGCAAGCTGATGCAGGACGGGCAGAGGCCGATCGCGGTTGGGTTCTGGTTCGCGATCGGCCATTCGACGATCATCACGATCGCCGCCGTCACGATCGCGCTGACGGCGAACGCGCTGTCGCAATTCGCGGCGTTCAAGCAGATCGGCGGCATGGTGGCGACGACAGTGTCGGCGCTGTTCCTCTTCACGATCGCCGCCATGAACCTGATGATCCTGCGCGCGGTGTGGAAGACATTCGCCCACGTGCGTGCGGGCGGTGCCTATGTCGAGGAAGACCTCGACCTGCTGCTGGGGGGCAGGGGCTTGCTGGCGCGGCTGTTTCGGCCAATGTTCCAGCTTATCAACCGCAGCTGGCACATGGCGCCGCTGGGTTTCCTGTTCGGGCTGGGCTTTGACACCGCGACCGAAGTGGCCATTCTCGGTCTCTCGGCGAACCAGGCGGCGAACGGTCTGTCGCTTGGGACGATTCTGGTCCTGCCGGTCCTGTTCGCGGTCGGCATGGCGCTGATCGACACGATCGATGGCGTGGTCATGCTTGGCGCCTATGAGTGGGCCTTCGTGAAGCCGATCCGCAAGCTCTACTACAACATCACGATCACCCTCGTTTCGGCGCTGGTCGCCATCGTTATCGGCGGGATCGAGGCCATGGCGCTGATCGGGGAAAAGTTCGGCCTGGCCGGAGGGCCGTGGAAGCTGGCGGCGCGGCTGGGCGAGAATTTCAACCGTCTCGGTTTCGCCATCGTCGGGCTTTTCGCATTCTGCTGGGTGGCGAGCTTCGCGATCTATCGCTGGAAGCGGTTTGATGATGTCGAAGTCGCTATCGGCTCCTGACAGCCTGAACGATCGCGAACATGCCTTTGGCATTGGCATCGCCGGTACGTTCGTCTAGGGGAGGCGTCGGCGTTCGGGGGCGACTCTGATTGCCGATGATCGCGCCGGTGCCCTCGCAAGGGGCTTAATCGGGAATGCGGTGCGGGGGCTTGCCCCCAAATCCGCGGCTGTCCCTGCAACTGTAAGCGGATAGCGCGATGCACATGCTCCTGCATTCAGGGGCGGCCACTGGATAGCGCCTATGCGCCAGGTCTGGGAAGGCGTGCATCAAGCTGTGACCCGCGAGCCAGGAGACCTGCCGGCGCACCGGTCGCTCTTGCCTGATCCAGGGGATGGTCACGGCACGGTAACTCTCCGTCTGAGCGACGAAGCTGTGCGGCTGGGGCTGCACGGCCGCGTGGTCACGGGTGCCTTGTCGTGCCCGCCCGTCGCCCGCGCGCCGACCGGAATTGTCCGGCAAGCCCTGCGCTTTCTCGCTCTGGCGCGCGGGGAAAGTTACCATGTCCGACCTGTCCAAGGTTCCGGTCACGATTATTACGGGTTTTCTGGGCGCGGGGAAAACCACGCTGATCAGCCATCTGATCCGCAATGCCGGTGGCCGCAGGCTGGCGGTGGTGGTCAACGAGTTCGGCACGCTGGGGGTGGATGGTGACATCCTCCAGTCCTGCGCCATCCCCGATTGCCCCGCCGAGAATATCGTCGAGCTGGCCAATGGCTGCATCTGCTGCACTGTCGCGGACGATTTCATCCCCACGGTCGAGAAACTGCTCGCGCTCGATCCCCGCCCGGATCACATCCTGATCGAAACATCGGGTCTGGCCCTGCCCAAACCGCTGCTGAAGGCGTTTGACTGGCCGGCCATCCGCAGCCGGATCACCGTCGATGGCGTCCTGGCCCTGGCGGATGCCGAAGTCGTCGCCGCCGGGCGGTTCGCGCCCAACGTTGCCGCGCTCGACGCCCAGCGTGCTGCCGATCCGAGCGTCGACCATGAGACCCCGCTCTCGGAAGTGTTCGAGGATCAACTTGCCTGCGCCGACATGGTCCTGCTGACCAAGGTCGATCTCGCCGGACCCGAAGGCGTCGCCGCCGCGCGCGCGGTCATCGCCGCCGAAACGCCGCGCCCGGTGCCGGTGATCGAGCTGACGGAAGGCGTGGTCGATCCGCGTGTGATCCTGGGCCTGAGTGCCGCCGCCGAGGACGATGTGGCCGCTCGCCCTTCGCATCACGATGGTGAGGATGACCATGAGCATGAGGATTTCGACAGCAGGGTGCTCGCGCTGGGCGAGATCGCCGATCCGGCGGACCTGGTGGCACGGATCGAGACACTTGCGCGTAATCACAATATCCTGCGCGTGAAGGGCTACGCCGCAGTGACCGGCAAGCCGATGCGGCTGCTGGTGCAGGCGGTGGGCGCGCGGGTTCGGCACCAATATGATCGCCTGTGGCGCCCCGGCGAAGCGCGGGCCACCACGCTGGTCGTCATAGCCGAGCAGGCCCATGTCGATGCCGATACCATTCGCGCCGTGCTCGCGGGCTGAACCAGCGCGATGCACGTCATCTTCCGCGAAACCCATGGGATGGAGGAAACCGCCGTCCCGCAGGATCTGGGGCAGGCGCCTGCGGATCTGGTGGTCCTGTCCTTTTCGGACAGCGACCTGGGTGCCTTCGCGGCCGGGTGGCGCGCGGCCCGAGCCGATGATGCGGCATCTCCCGAATTGCGGCTGGCCAATCTGGCGGCGCTGGCCCACCCGCTGTCGGTCGATACCTATCTGGAACGCACGCTGTCCGGTGCCCGCGCGATCCTGATCCGGCTGATCGGCGGTACACCCTACTGGAGCTATGGGCTTGGGCAGGTCGAGGCGCTAGCCCGGTCGCGGGGGATCGCGCTGGCGGTCGTCTCGGGCGATGGTCGCCCCGATGCGCGGCTGGACAGCGTCTCGACCGTCGCGCCGCCGATCCTGCGGGAACTGGAGCGCCTGTGCGAGGCCGGCGGCGCGGCGGCGGCGCAGGCGGCGCTGGGCGTGCTGGCCAACGTGGCGGGGCTAGGCGCGGGGCCAGAAGCGCGGTGCGAACCCTTGCCGATGGCCGGGTTCTGGCACCCGGAGCGGGGGCTGATCGATCCCGATGCGTTCAACCGAGGCGACCTGACAGCATCCAGCCGGCCGCTGGTGCTGATCGTGTTCTATCGCTCCTACCTGACCGCGCATGATCTCGATCCTTTTGTGGCCCTGCATGCGGCGCTGGAGCGGCGGGGGTTCGATACGCTGTCGATCTTCGCGCCCTCGCTGAAGGCGCCGAACACCGCCGCGCAAGTGGATCATTGGGTGCGCTCGCTGGGGCCGGCCGCGATCGTCAACGCCACGGCTTTTTCCGCGCGGGGCGAGCACGGCGATACGCCGCTGGATGGGGCAGGCGTTCCCGTGTTCCAGATCGCCCTGTCCACGTCGGGCCGAGAGGGGTGGGCGGGGGCTTCACGCGGGCTTTCCCCGGCTGATCTCGCCATGCATGTCGTGCTGCCCGAGATCGACGGGCGGATCTTCGCCGGGGTCGCCAGTTTCAAGGAAGCGGGGACGCGTGACCCGGAGCTGGCCTTCTCGCGCAGTGTCCACCGCGCGGATTTCGCGCGGGTGGAGGCGATCGCGGCGCGGGTGGCGGGGTGGATCGCTCTGGCGGATAAGCCCGTGGGGGAGCGGCGTCTGGCGCTGGTGCTCTCGACCTATCCCGGCAAGGCCCACCAGATGGCCCATGCCGTCGGGCTGGATGCGCTGGCCTCGGTGGAGGCCATGCTCTGCGATCTGGCTGATGCCGGCTATGCGACCCGGACCATCACCGATTTGACGGAAGGCTTGTGGCATCGCCACCTGTGCTGGCCGGTCGCCGACTATCGCCGGGCATTGGCGGCGTTGCCCGACACCTTGCGGGCCGACCTTGCCGCCGTCTGGGGGGAGCCTGAGGAGGACGAGGCCGTTGTCGATGGTGCGTTCCGCTTTCCGGCGACCATGGCTAGCGATGCCCTGATCGCCTTGCAGCCCGAACGCGGGGCCAGCGCCAGTCGAGATGCGGACTATCACGATCTCTCCCGCTGTCCGCGTCATGCCTATGTCGCGTTCTATCTGTGGCTCCGCGCTCAGGGCGTGGACGCCCTGGTCCATGTCGGGGCGCACGGTACGCTGGAATGGTTGCCCGGCAAGGCGGTGGCGCTGTCTGATGCCTGCTGGCCGGAGGCGCTGGTGAGCGCTATGCCGGTGATCTATCCGTTCATCGTCAACGATCCGGGCGAGGCCGCGCAGGCCAAGCGGCGCATCGGTGCCGTCACTCTCGGCCACGCGCCGCCACCGCTGGCGCAGTCGGGCACCGGCGCCAGGCTCAGTCGGCTCGAGGCGCTGCTGGACGAGTTCTCCAACGCCGGGGGGCTCGATCCGGCCCGGCGCGACCGATTGCAGGGCACCATTCGCGAGGAAGCCCGGGCGCTGGGGCTGGAGGGCGAGCTTGGCCTCGATGGCGTGACGACGCTGGTCGAGGCGATCACCCGCATCGACCGATTCGTCTGCGACGTGAAGGAAAGCCAGTTCAGCGATGGGCTGCATGTCTTTGGCCGGGGCGATCATGGTCAGGCCGAGCGGGACGGGCTGCTGGTGGCGCTCAACGGCCAGCGGGTGCCGCCCGGCCCCTCTGGCTCACCGTTTCGGGGGCGTAGCGACGTGCTGCCGACCGGGCGCAACCTCTACACCATCGATCCGCGCGCCGTGCCGTCGCGCGCCGCCCATGCGCAGGGGGTCTGCTTGGCCGAGGAACTGATCCGGCGGCATTTGCAGGATCATGGCGACTATCCGCGCGCCCTGGTGGTCGATCTCTGGGGCTCGGCGACGATGCGGACGGCGGGCGAAGAGTTCGCCATGGCGCTGCACCTGCTGGGCGCGAAGCCGCTGTGGGATATGGCGTCGGAACGGGTGACCGGGATCGAGATCCTGCCGCTGGCGCTGCTGGACCGTCCCCGGATCGACGTGACCCTGCGCGTTTCAGGCCTGTTCCGCGATGCCTTTCCGACGTTGCCCATGCTGTTCGGGCAGGCGGTGAGGGCGCTGCGCGCGCGGGATGAGCCGCAAGACTGGAACCCCTTCGCGGGCACGGCTGCCGCACCCCGGGTCTATGGCCCGGCACCGGGGCGTTACGGCCTGGGAATGGGTGATGCGGGCGAGGTCTATACCGAGGAGGCGCGCCACGCCGCCGGAGAAGCCTGGCTGACGGCATCGAGCCATGCGCTGGATGGGGGGCTCGATGCGCCCGCCGACACCGGGGGCATGCACCAGCGCGTGGCCGCCGCCGATGCCTTCGTCCATCTGCAAGACCTGCCCGAAACCGACCTGCTGTTGGCGGCGGACTATGCCGCGCACGAGGCCGGCTTTGCCGCCGCCAAGGCGATCACAGGCGGCACGGCGGCGCTCTATCATCTCGACAATCGCGATCCGGCAAAGCCCGCCGCGCGTACGCTCACCGAGGAAATCGCCCGGGTGGTACGGGCCCGCGCGGCACATCCGGGCTGGGTGGCGGGAATGATGCGGCACGGTTTTCGCGGGGGAGCGGAACTGGCGGCCACGCTTGATCACCTCGGAGCCTTCGCGCATCTGGCCGGCAGCGTTCCGCCGCAACTGTTTGATCTCTACCATGATGCAACCCTGGGTCAGGCCGAGGTGCGCGCCTTCCTTGCACGCGAAAACCCCGGCGCGCTGACGGCGATGGAGGCGCGCTTTGCCGCGCTCCACGCCGCCGGGCTGTGGCAGACGCGCCGCAATTCGATTCTGGCTGGCCTGCCCTTATCCGCTGACCTTGGGGGCGAGGCATGAACAGGTTCGCGGTGAGAGGCTGGTGCCCCGATGCCTGGCGCCCGATGATGTCGGGCGACGGACTGCTGGTGCGGGTGAAGCCCCGGCTCGGCCGCCTCACCCGCCAGCAGGTGCTGGTCCTGCGCGACGCTGCCATGACACACGGCAATGGCCTGATCGACATGACCCGCCGCGCCAATCTTCAGATTCGGGGCGTGAGCGAAGCGGCCTGGCCCGCCTTGCTGGAACGGTTGATTGCCGAAGGGTTGGTGGATGTCGATGCCGCGACCGAACAACGCCGCAACCTGCTCGTGGCGCCCGATTGGCGGGAGGGCGATGACAGCCACCGCATTGCCTGCGAATTGCTGGAGCGGCTGGGCGAACTGCCCGAGCTTCCGGGCAAGGCGGGGTTCGTCGTCGATGCCGGTGAAACCCGGATGCTGGCCGGCGAGCCGGGCGATTTCCGGATCGAGCGCGGGGCACAGGGCGGACTGATCCTGCGCGGCGATGGCCGATCCTGCGGCGTGGCGGTGCGGGCAGGGGGGGAAGTCGATGGGCTGATCGCGCTCGCGCGGTGGTTCGCGCAAAGCGGCGGCACGCGTGCAGGGCGCATGGCGCGCCATGGGGCCGAACTGCCTGGCGGCCTGACGGGTGGCGAAGCGCCAGCATCTCGCGCTGCCCCGACAGTGCCCGGAACGCATGAGCTGGGCGCGGCCTATGGCGTGCCGTTCGGGCGGGTGGACGGTGGCACCCTGGCCGCCGCGTCCGCCCGGGCCCTCAGGATCACGCCCTGGCGCATCCTTGTGCTCGAAGGCGTGCCGCCTGCCGCGATCGAAGGCCTGATTGCCGACCCCGCCGACCCGTTGCTGCGCGTCGATGCCTGCCCGGGCACGCCCGATTGCCCGCAGGCGACGGTCGAAACTCGCGAGATCGCCCGGCTGCTGGCGCCCCGCATCGCCGGGCACCTGCATGTCTCGGGCTGCGAAAAGGCCTGCGCCTGCTCCAGCCCCACCGAAGTGACCGTGACCGGGCGGGGCGGGCGCTACTACGTCGCCTTCACCGCCAAACCCGGTTCGCCTTGTGCCCACCCCGCCCTCAGCCGGGCGGAGCTTCTTGCCCATTTTGAAAGCCGCCCGATGCCGCATATCTATGAAACCGATGGCGCGGCCATTTATCGCCAGTCCTTCGCCACGATCCGCGCCGAAGCCGACCTGGCACGCTTTTCGCCGGACGAGGAGCCGGTGGCGGTGCGGATGATCCATGCCGCCGGGATGGTCGACCTTGCCGCCCATATCCGCTTTTCGACCGGTTTTGCGGAACAGGCGCGGGGGGCGCTGGCGGGTGGAGCGCCGATCCTGTGCGACGCCCGGATGGTATCGGAAGGGATCACCCGCGCGCGCCTGCCCGCCGCCAACCCGATCATCTGCACGCTGAACGCGCCCGAGGTTCCGGACATGGCGCGGGCGATGGGCAACACCCGCTCCGCCGCCGCGCTGGAATTGTGGCGACCGCATCTGGCGGGCGCCGTGGTGGCCATCGGCAATGCGCCGACCGCGCTCTTTCACCTGCTGAACATGCTGGAAGATCGCACCTGCCCGCGTCCGGCGGCGATCATCGGCTGCCCGGTGGGCTTTGTCGGCGCGGCGGAATCCAAGGCCGCGCTGTGGGCCGCGCCGCCGGTGCCCTGCTGCGTGGTCGAGGGTCGCCTAGGCGGCAGCGCGATCACCGTGGCCGCGATCAACTCTTTGGCGAGCCGCGCCGAATGAGCGTGGAACTCTCCTGCGGAACGATCCACGGCGTCGGGCTTGGTCCTGGCGCACCCGATCTGCTGAGTGTGCGTGCCGACCGTCTGGTGCGCGGCGCCCGCCATGTCGCCTATTTCCGCAAGGCCGGGCGCCCGGGCCAGGCGCGGCGCATTGCCGAGGGGATGCTGCGCGCCGACGCCATCGAGATACCGATGGAATATCCGGTGACGACCGAGATTCCGCTATCCGACCCCGCCTACAACGCCTGCCTCTCCGCCTTTTCCGCCGAATGCACGGAACGATTGGCCACGCTGGCGCAGGCGGGCGAGGATGTCGTCGTCCTGTGCGAGGGCGATCCGTTTTTCTACGGCTCGTTCATGCACTTGCACTCCCGCCTGTCGGACCTGGTTCCGGTCGCGGTGGTACCGGGCATCACCGGCATGGCCGGCGCGTGGAACGCGACCGGTGTGCCGATCACTTGGGGCGATGACGTGCTGACCGTCGCCATGGCGACCCTTCCCGAGGCGGAACTGGCGCGGCGTATCCGCGATACCGATGCGCTGGTGGTGATGAAGATCGGCCGCAACCTGCCCAAGCTGCGCCGCGCGGTCGCGGCGGCGGGGCGCGAGCACGCGGCCTGGCTGGTCGAACATGCCGCCATGCCCGGCCAGAAGGTCACACGGCTGGTCGATGCGGAAGGCGTGACGCCCTATTTCTCGATCCTGCTGATCCATGGCCAAGGACGCAGACCATGAGCGCGGCGCAGGCTATGACCGGCTGGATTGCCATCGCCGGACTGGGGCCGGGAGACGAGGCGCTGGTCACGCCCGAAGTCTCTGCCGCCCTTGCCGGGGCGAGCGATGTCATCGGCTATATCCCCTATGTCGCCCGGATCGCCCCGCGTGAGGGGTTAGTGCTGCACCCATCCGACAACGGCGTCGAACTGGAGCGGGCGGCCCATGCGCTGGAACTGGCCTCCCGGGGCCGGCGGGTGGTGGTCGTTTCCTCCGGTGATCCCGGCGTATTCGCGATGGCTTCGGCTGTGTTCGAGGCGCTTGAGGCCGGCCCCGCGGCCTGGCGCGATCTCGACATCCGCGTGCTGCCCGGCATCACCGCGATGCTGGCCGCCAGCGCCCGTGCCGGGGCACCGCTGGGTCACGATTTCTGCGCGATCAACCTGTCGGACAATCTCAAGCCCTGGTCCCTGATCGAAAAGCGGATGCGACTGGCGGCGGAAGCCGACTTCGCCATGGCCTTCTACAATCCGAGGTCGAAGGCCCGGCCCGAGGGTTTCGCGCGCGTACTGGAGGTGTTGCGCGAGGCCTGCGCGCCTGACCGCCTGATCCTGTTCGCTCGCGCTGTGACGACGCCGGAAGAGCAATTGACGATCGTGCCGCTGAACGAGGCTTCTGCCGAGATGGCGGACATGCGCACCGTGGTCATCGTGGGGTCAAGCACGACGCGGCTCGTCGAGCGAGCGGCTGGCCCGATCCTTTACACCCCGCGTTCGGCGGTGGCGGCGGCGTCATGACCCAGCCACTCGAGCACATCCTCGGGGCGATAGAACTCCGCCCGCTCCGGCATGGCCGGGCGATCGATCATCAGGACTGGAAGACCCAGATTGCGCGCGGCGATCAGCTTGGCATTGGCTCCGTTCCCGCCCGCGTTCTTGCACACCAGCAGGTCGATGGCGTGAGCCTGCATCAGGGCGCTGTCGCCTTGCACGGTGAAGGGTCCACGATCGACGATCAGGCGGTGATGCGGCAGGCTGTGATGGGGCAGGGGCGGCGCGCTGTCTGGCGCATCGACGAAGCGCAGCAGGTAATGGTGTTGCGGCTGGGCGGCGAACATCGCCACATGCATCCGCCCGAGCGCCAGCATCACGCGGCGGGGTGGCCCGGCCAGCGCGGCAACAGCACCGTCCATATCGGCGACGCTGGTCCAGCGGTCCCCGGGGGAAGGCTGCCAGGCCGGGCGGCTCAGGGCCACATGGGGAACGCCAGCGAGCCGTGCCGCTTCTACCGCGTGCGCGCTCATCATGGCGGCGAAGGGGTGGGTCGCGTCGACCAGATGGGTCACGCGATGGTCGCGCAGGTAGCCGGCAAGCCGGGCCACGCCGCCGAAACCACCGACCCGCACCGGCACCGGCTGGGCGCGGGGATTGTCTGTGCGGCCAGCATAGCTGAGCGTCGTCGCAATGCCCTCAGATGCAAGCAATTTGGCGAGCGCACTCGCCTCGGTGGTGCCGCCAAGGAGCAGGACATTTCGCATGGCTGAGATGGCTCCCTGGTTGACGATCATCGGCCTGGGCGAGGGCGGGGTGGATGACCTCGGCACGCCCGCGCGCGCTGCGCTGGCTGATGCCGAACTGGTCATGGGACCGGCCCGGCACCTCGCGCTGCTGACAGACGCGTTTACGTGTCCGGCCATCGAATGGCCAGTGCCCTTTGTGGACGGGATCGCACGCCTGATCGAGCATCGCGGGCGGCGCGTGGTGATGCTGGCCTCGGGCGATCCTTTCTGGTTCGGCGCGGGGGCGAGCGTGACGCGCCATCTGGCGCGGCACGAATGGGTGGCGATCCCCGCGGCCTCCACCTTCACGCTGGCCGCCGCGCGGCTGGGCTGGCCCTTGCAGGACATGGCCTGCCTTGGCCTCCATGCCGCGCCGCTCGAACGGTTGCGACCGCATCTCAGGCCGGGTCAGTGCGTGCTGGCCTTGCTGCGCGGCGGTGAGGCAGTGGCCGGGCTGGCGGCCTATCTGGAGCGGCAGGGCTTCGGCCCCTCGGTGTTGCATGTCCTGGAAGCGTTGGGCGGCCCGCGCGAGCGCATTCGCAGCGCGCGCGCCGACGCGCTGGATTTCGCCGACATTTCCCATCCGGTGGCGGTCGGGATCGACTGTGCCGGAGAGGGCGGAACGATGCCGGTCACGGCGGGGTTGCCGGACGACTGGTTCGCCTCCGACGGGCAGATCACCAAGCGGGCGGTGCGGGCGCTGACCCTGTCGGCGCTCGCCCCCCGTGCGGGTGAACTGCTGTGGGACATCGGCGCGGGCTCAGGATCGGTGGGGATCGAATGGTTGTTGGCCCACCCGGCCAACCGCGCCTGCGCGCTGGAGGCCGATCCGGTGCGCGCCGAGCGGGCGCGGGCCAATGCCCTGGCTTTGGGCGTCGACCGGCTGGAGGTGGCCATCGGGACCGCGCCGGATGTGTTGCCATCCGGGGGCCTGCCCGATGCCGTGTTCATTGGCGGCGGGCTATCGGACGCAATGCTGGAGACGCTGTGGGCACGTCTGCCTGGCGGCACGCGGCTGGTGGCGAATGCGGTTACGCTGGAATCGGAAGCCTTGCTCGCCCTGTGGCATGGGGCGAAGGGGGGCGATCTCCTCCGCATCGAACTGGCCGACGCCGCGCCGCTCGGCAAGCGGCATGGCTGGCGCGCGCGCTACCCCGTGGTGCAATGGAGCGTCACGCTGTGATTGTCGCCGTGCCCCCCTCCGTAGTCGTGGCCGGCTTCGGTTTTCGCGCGGGGACAAGCCTTGCCGCCCTGCGCGAGGTGCTTGCGCTGGCGCAGGAGGGGCATCCATCGGTTACGCTCCTTGTCACCGCGCAGGACAAGGTCGGGGCGCTGCTCGCTCTGGCCGAAGCGCTGGGCCTGCCGGTAGCGGGCATCTCGCCCGAGGCCCTGGCCGCCGCCCCGACCGTGACCTGCTCCAACGCCAGTCTGGCCGCGCGCCATGTCGGCAGCGTGGCAGAGGCATCCGCCCTGGCCGCCGCTGGCGCGGGCGCGCGCCTGCTGGCGCCTCGCCACATCTCCTCCGATCGCATGGCGACCTGCGCCATCGCCGCCCGTGTCACCCTCCAGGGAACCCCGATATGACCGTCCATTTCATCGGCGCCGGCCCCGGCGCGCCCGACCTGCTGACCCTGCGCGGGCGCGACCTGATCGCGGCCAGCCCGGTGTGCCTCTATGCCGGGTCGCTGATCCCGGTGGCCGTGCTCGATCACTGCCCTCCCGGTGCCCGGATCGTGAACACCGCGCCGATGGAACTCGACGCAATCATCGCTGAAATCACCAAGGCCCACGCCGCCGGGCAGGATGTCGCGCGGCTGCACTCGGGTGATCTTTCGGTGTGGTCGGCAATGGGTGAGCAGTTGCGGCGGCTGCGCACGCTGGACATTCCCTTTACCGTGACGCCGGGCGTTCCCGCCTTCGCCGCCGCCGCCGCCGCGCTGGAAGCGGAACTGACCCTGCCGGAACTCGCCCAGTCGCTGGTGCTGACCCGCACCCCGGGCCGGGCCAGCACCATGCCAGCGGCCGAAAGCCTGACCAACTTCGCCGTGACCGGCGCGACGCTCGCGATCCACCTGTCGGTCCACAACCTGGCGCGCGTGGTGGCCGACCTGACGCCGGCCTATGGCGCGGATTGCCCGGTGGCGGTCGTCTGGCGGGCAAGCTGGCCCGACCAGCGGATCGTTCGCGCCACGCTCGAAACCATCGAACAGGCGGTGGCGGGGAGTATGGCCAAAAATCTGCAACGCACCGCGCTGATCCTGGTGGGGCGCGTGCTGGCGGCAGAGCATTTCGCCGAGAGCAGCCTTTACGCGCCCGGTTATGACCGGCGCTTCCGGCCCCGGGATGCCTCTTCACGCTTTGCCGGTGCGTCCGAATGAGCGTGCCCGGCCTGATGATCGCCGCCCCGGCATCGGGGACGGGCAAGACCACCGTGATGCTGGGCCTGCTGCGCGCACTCACCGAGGACGGGTTGGCGGTGCAGCCGTTCAAGAGTGGCCCGGACTATATCGATCCCGCCTTTCACCGCGCCGCTTGCGGGCGGGCTTCGTTCAATCTCGACAGCTGGGCGATGGACGGCGGGCTGCTGGGCGCTATCACCACCGAGGCTGCGGGCGCGGACATGGTGCTGGCCGAAGGGTCGATGGGGCTATTCGATGGCGTCGCCAGCATCGGCGCATCGGGCAATGGCGCCAGCGCCGACATGGCCCGCCGCATGGGCTGGCCGGTGGTGCTGGTGCTGGACGTGTCAGGCCAGGCGCAGTCCGCCGCAGCCACCGCGCTGGGCTTCAGAAGCCTCGATCCGGGCCTGCCGTTTGCCGGCGTGATCCTCAACCGCGTGGCCAGCCCGCGCCATGAACGGTTGGTGCGTCGGGGCATGGAGGCCGTGGGCATCCCCGTCCTGGGCGCGCTGCCCCGGCGCGGCGACCTGACCCTGCCCGAGCGCCATCTGGGGCTGGTGCAGGCAATCGAGCATCCCGACCTTGATCGTTCGATCGCCGAATTCGCGGCTTTCCTGCGCGCCCATGTCGATCTGGGCGCGATCCGCCACGCGGCCAGCGCGAGCGGGGGAGCGCCGCAGGGCGACGGCAGGCTGCCAGCCCCCCCGGCCCAGCGGATCGCCATGGCCCGCGATGCCGCCTTTTCCTTCGTCTATCCGCATCTGCTCGCGGGCTGGCGGCGCGCCGGGGCGGAAATCCTGCCGTTCTCGCCGCTGGCGAACGAAGCACCCGCCGCCCATGCCGATCTGGTCTGGCTGCCGGGTGGCTATCCCGAACTGCACGCCGGGACCATCGCCGCCGCCACGATGTTCCTGTCCGGCCTGCGCCACCATGCCGCGACGCGGCCCGTTCACGGCGAATGCGGCGGCTACATGGTGCTGGGCGAGGCCATGATCGACAAGGACGGCGCGCGGCACGCGATGGCGGGGCTACTCGGCCTCGTCACCAGCCATGCCCAGCGCCGGATGCATCTCGGCTATCGCCATGCCCAGCTGCTGGCGCCGGTGGCGGGCCTTGCCTTGGGCACCAGGCTGCGCGGCCACGAATTCCACTATTCGACCATCGTGGAACAGACCGACCCGCCGCTGGCCCATGTGACCGATGCCGATGGCGAGGCGGTCGCCGAAACCGGATCGCATCGCGGCCACGTGACGGGCAGCTATTTCCACATGATCGCTCCGGTTTCGGGCGGAGCGGCGCGATGATCGACCTCCACCTGATCGGCATCGGCACGGGCAACCCCGAGCACCTGACGGCGCAGGCCGTGGCGGCGATGAACAGCGCCGACCTGATCCTGCTGCCGCGCAAGGGGCATGCCAAGTCTGATCTCATCGACCTGCGCCGGGACATCTGCGCCGCCGTGCTGACGGGGGCGACGCGGGTCGTGGAATTCGATCTGCCGGTCCGCGATGGCGCTGCGGCCTATCTGGATGCCGTCGATGACTGGCACGCGGCCATCGCCCAGGTGTGGACCACACAGATCGCCGCGCATCTGCCCGGTGGCGGCAGGCTGGCGCTGCTCGTCTGGGGTGATCCGTCGCTCTACGACAGCAGCTTGCGGATCGCCGAGCGGCTGAAGGGCGGCGGCATGGATGTCCTCGTCACCGTCGTGCCCGGCATCACCAGCATCCAGGCGCTGACCGCAGCCCAAGCCATTCCGTTGAACCCGCTGGCCGGGGCACTGACCATTACCACGGGGCGCCTGCTGCGCGAACATGGCTGGCCGGAGGGGGCGGACACGGTCGTCGTCATGCTCGATGCCGGCCGTGCTTTCGAGGTGCTTGAGCCGCGCGGCATCACCATCTGGTGGGGCGCCTATCTGGGTATGGCGCAGGAGGCACTCGAACAGGGCCCGCTTGTTGATGTCGGCCCCCGGATCGCCGCGCGCCGCGCCGAGCTGCGCGCGCGCCACGGCTGGATCATGGATGTCTATCTGATGCGAAGGGAATGGACCAATGGAGCCTGACAGCGAAACCACGGCGCCGGACGGCGATGCCCGCCACGCCGAGAAGATGCGCAAGAAACAGGCAGCGCAGGCCAAGATCATGGCCAACAAGACCCGCGAACAGGGCCTGCTCATCGTCCACACCGGCAAGGGCAAGACCAGCGCGGCGCTGGGCATGGTGATCCGCGCGATCGGCCACGGCATGAAGGTGGGCGTGGTCCAGTTCGTCAAGGGCGCGATGCAGACCGGCGAGAAGGCGGTGTTCGACGCCTTTCCGGACAATGTCGAGTTCAAGCCGATGGGCGAGGGCTTCACCTGGGACACGCAGGACCGCGCGCGCGACGTGGTGGCGGCGCTCGCCGCCTGGAACGAGGTGAAGCGTATGATCGCCGATCCGGCCTATCACATGGTGCTGGCCGACGAGATGAACATCGCCCTGCGCTATGGCTATCTGCCGCTCGACGAGGTGGTGGCCACACTGACCACCCGGCCCGAGATGAAGCACGTCATCGTCACCGGCCGCAACGCCCCCGAGGCGCTGATCGAGGCGGCCGACCTGGTCACCGAGATGACCATGGTCAAACACCCCTTCCGCTCGGGTGTGAAGGCGCAAAAGGGGATCGAGTTCTGAGCGAGACCCCGCCTGTGTTCGACGCGGTCTTTGCCGAGCGTTTCGAGGCTTTGCTGCGCTGGCGCCGCGATGTCCGGCATTTCGATGCCCGCGCCGTGGCCGAGGAGGACATGCGCGCGCTGCTGGCCTGTGCCGCGCTCGCGCCTTCGGTCGGCAATGCCCAGCCCTGGCGTTTCGTGCGGCTGCGCTCGCCCGGTATCCGTGAGGCGCTGGTGGCGCATGTCGATGGGCAGAACGCCCTGGCGGCGGCGCGCTATGCGGGAAGCGACCAGCACGCGCACTACTTGTCGCTCAAACTGCATGGCCTGCGCGAGGCGCCCGAACTGCTGGCGGTGTTCTGCGATGAACGGGCCGAGGCGGGGCATGGCCTGGGGCTGGCCACCATGCCGGAAATGCTGCGCTATTCCTGCGCGACGGCGGTGCACACGCTGTGGCTTGCGGCCCGCGTCAATGGCATCGGGCTGGGCTGGGTGTCGATCCTGGACCCGCAGGCCCTCGGCGCGCTGCTCGACGTGCCGGCCCACTGGTCGCTGATCGCGCTGCTGTGCCTGGGCTATCCGAGTGAACATGCCGATAGCCCCGAACTGGAGCGGCGGGGCTGGCAGGCCCGAGAACCGCTGGCCGACCGGATTTTCGAACGATGACCCTATATCAAAGGAGCGAAGATCCATGCTGACCCCCGTGGAAGATGGCCCCGCCATCGTCGCCTGCAACACCTGCCGCCACAGCGCCGAGGCGCAAGCGGACGACGCCGGCCAGCGCGGCGGCGCGCGCATGGTCGCGGCTTTGCGCCAGGCCCAGGCGGGCGATCCGCGCTATGCCGGGATCGCCGTGCAGGAAATGCCCTGCCTGTTCGCCTGCACGGACTTCTGCACGGTCCATCTGCGCGCGCCGGGCAAGGTCGGTTATGTGCTGGGTCGGTTCACGCCGGACGCCGAGGCCGCGACGGCGCTGCTCGACTATGCCGTCGACTATGCCGCCAGCGATCATGGCCGGGTGCCGTTCAAGCAGTGGCCGCAGGGCGTGAAGGGGCATTTCATTACCCGCACCCCGCCGCCGGGGTTTGTCGCGCAATGAGCCTCTTTACGAACCTTGCCGCGTTCGAGGCGGCGCTGGCCGACCTGCCCGTGGCCGATGCCGCTGCGGCCGCCGCCGCCCGCGCGCGGCAGGGCGAGCTGACCAAGCCGCCCGGCTCGCTGGGGCGGCTGGAGGAAATCGCGGTATTCATGGCCGGCTGGCAAGGTACGGCGCGCCCGATGATCGAACGGGGCCGCGCGGCGATCTTCGCCGGCAATCACGGTTTTGTCGTTCACGGGGTCAGCGCCTTTCCGGCCAGCGTGACCGCGGCGATGGTCGGCAATTTCAATGCCGGCGGGGCGGCGATCAACGCGCTGGCGGGGGCCGCCGGGCTGGACCTGCGGGTGGTGGCGCTGGAGCTTGAGCGGCCCACCGCGGATTTCACCCTGGCCCCGGCCATGGACGAGGCGGAGTGCCTGGCCGCGCTCAACGCCGGGGCGGCGGTGGTGGAGCCGGGGCTGGACCTGCTGATCGTCGGCGAAATGGGCATCGGCAACACCACCGCCGCCGCCGCGCTCTGCGCGCGCAGCTATGGCGGCGCGCCCGCTCAGTGGGTCGGGCCGGGCACGGGGGTCGATGCGGAGGGCATCGCCCGTAAGGTGGCGGTGGTGGAGCGGGCGCTGGCGTTTCATCACGCCGCGCCGCGCACCCCCTTCGAAACCTTGCGCCGCCTGGGTGGCCGCGAGATCGCCGCGATCGCCGGAGCCGTGCTGGAGGCGCGCCGCCAGCGCGTGCCGGTGGTGCTCGATGGCTTCATCACCTGTGCCGCGCTGGCGCCGCTGGCGGCCGCCGTGCCGGCGATCACCGATCATTGCCTGGCGGGCCACTGTTCCGCCGAGCCGGGGCATGTGCGTCTGCTCGGGCATCTGGGCCTCGATCCCCTGCTGTCGTTGGGCATGCGGCTGGGCGAGGGCAGCGGCGCGGCGCTGGCGGTGTCGGTCATCCGGGCGGCGCTGGCCGCGCACAACGGCATGGCGACATTCGCCGAGGCCGGGGTGGCGGGCAGCCTGTGAGCCACTTCGCGCTGCATCTCCTGCGCCATGGCGAGCCGGAGGGGGCGGGGAGGCTGATAGGTCGCACCGATGCCGCGCCGACTGTTGCTGGCATCGCCGCCGGTGTGGAGCAGGCGCGGGATCTGGGGCCAGAAGTCCTTGTTGCCTCCGATCTGGCGCGCGCGCGGTTGGCGGGTGAAGCGATCAGCCTTGCGACCGGAGTGCCGCTGGCCATTGACCCACGCTGGCGCGAGTTGGACTTTGGCGCATGGGACGGGCTGGCGCCCGCCGCCGTCGATGGCGCGGCATTGGCGCGGTTCTGGGACGATCCCGACGTGCATGCGCCGCCGGGAGGAGAATGCTGGTCGGCGCTGGTGCACCGCGTAGCGGCGGCCATCGGCGATCTGGCGGCGCGCCCGACGCTGGTGGTCACCCACGCCGGCGCGATGCGCGCGGCGCTGGCGGTGCTGTGCGGGTTTGGCCCGCGCCAGACCTGGGCGCTTGATCTGCCTTACAACGCCGTGCTGTCGCTGCGTGTCTGGCGGGGTGAAACGCCAAGCGCACAGATCGCGGGACTCTATCCGTGAAGGGCTTCATCATCGCCCTGCAATTCCTGACGCGGCTGCCCTTGCCCGCAATCGTGGTTGACGATGCTGCGTTTGCCAAATCGATGCGCTGGTTTCCGGCGGTGGGCCTGATGATCGGGGTGCTGGTCGCGGGCAGCGCATGGGCGGGGGCGCTGGTCGATCATCGCCTCGGCGCCCTGGTCGCGCTGGCCGTCTGGGTGGGGGTGACCGGGGCCCTGCACCTCGATGGCCTGTCCGACCTCGCCGATGCCATGGGGGTGGCGCATAAGGACCGCGAGCGGCTGCTGGCGGTCCTGGCCGATCCGCATGTCGGCAGTTTCGGCGTTGTCGCCATCGTTTTGCAACTGCTGGGCAAACTGGTGCTGCTGGATCTATTGGTCGAGGCGCATGTGTTCGCCCCGCTCGTGCTGGTGCCGTTTGCCGCGCGCATCGGGCCGCTGGCGTGGACGCTTTGGCTGCCGCCGCTGCATCAGGGGCTGGCGGCGAGATTTCGCTCTGCCATAGGCCCCGTCGATCTCCTGGCCTGGGCCGCTGCCTTGGCTGCCGCGTCATGGTTTGTGCCGGCGCTGCTGGCCACGCCCGTGCTGGTGCTATGGTGGGGTTGGCAGGTGCGCCGGACGATCGGTGGGATTTCCGGTGACGGGCATGGCGCCGGCATCGAACTGATCGAAACCATGCTACTGTTGGCTCTGGTGATTGCCGCTTCACGGATCTCCGGTTCGTGAGCAGTTTCAGCTTTCATGGCGGCAGGCTGGCCGATGCCATCGCGCATTTCGGCAGGAGCGACGTGCCCTGGATCGACCTTTCGACCGGCATCAATCCCCACGCCTGGCCGGGCATCGGCGATCTGGCGATGGACTGGCAGGCGCTACCCGATCCGCGCGCGCTGGCCGATCTGGAGGCCGCGGCAGCCGCCTTCTTCGGCACGGACCCCGCCCATGTTTGCGCCGTCCCGGGCACGGAGATCGGCCTGCGAATGCTGGGCGACATTCTTCCCGGCCCCGCCATCCATGCCCAGCCCAGCTATCGCACCCATGGCGAGATGGTCCCCGGCAGCCGCCCCGTGGCGCACACCGAACTGACGGGGGCGGAGAATGCGACCACCATCCTGGCCAATCCCAATAACCCCGATGGCCGGATCACGCCGGCAGCCACGCTGCTGGGCTGGTTGAAGGCGCGGCGGAATTGGCTGGTGGTGGACGAGGCCTTTGCCGATACCTCGCCAGAGATCAGTGTTGCCGCCCATGTCGACGACGCACGACGACTGATCGTCTTTCGTTCTTTCGGCAAGTTCTTCGGGCTGGCCGGGGTGCGCCTCGGCTTCGTGCTGGGGCCGCGCGCGGTGATCGCGCAACATCGCCAACGGCTCGGCTCCTGGCCGCTGGCGGCAGCGGCTCTGGCCATCGGTACGGCAGCCTATCGGGATGCAGGTTGGATCGCCATGATGCGGACTGCCTTGCACGGGCAGGCGGCGGCGCTGGATGCGGTGCTGGCGCGGCGGGGCTTTGTGCCGGTGGGTGCCTGCCCCTTGTTCCGGCTGATCGAGACAGCCGATGCCGCCACCCTGTTTGAGCGCCTTGCGGCCCACGCGATCCTGACGCGGCCGTTCGACTACAACCCCCACTGGCTGCGGCTGGGCCTGCCTGCTGATCGGGCGGCGCTGGACCGGCTCGATAAAGCGCTGGCCGATGGTTGAGCCAGTTGCCTTGCTGGCCTTGACACTCGACGCGGCGATGGGCTGGCCGCGCGGGTTGTATCACCGGATCGGCCATCCGGTGGGCATTTTTGCCTGGATCATCCATGGCGCGGAAAGGCGCTGGAATGATCCCGCGCGCGCCGATGCCTGGCGGCGGCTGGCCGGGGTGGCAACCGTGCTGATCCTGCTGGGCGTGGCGGTTGGTGCCGGCTGGGGGTTGCAATACATGCTCGTGTCCATAGCCGGACCTTTGGCCTGGCCGCTGATCGCGCTGCTGGCCTGGCCGGGGCTGGCGCAGCGCAGCCTCTACGACCATGTCCGGCCCGTTGCCGAGGCGATGGAGCAACACGATCTGCCCACCGCGCGCGCCGCCGTTGGCATGGTCGTGGGTCGCGATACGGCGGCGCTGGACGAAGCCGCCGTAGCCCGCGCCGCCATCGAGAGTCTGGCGGAAAGTTTCTGCGACGGGGTGGTGGCGCCGCTGTTCTGGCTGCTGGTGCTGGGGCTGCCTGGTATCTGGGCCTATAAGGCGATCAACACCGCCGACAGCTTGATCGGCCATCGCGAGGAACGCTGGGGGTGCTTTGGCTGGGCTGCCGCCCGCACTGACGATGCGATGAACCTCGTGCCGGCGCGGCTTGCCGGATTGCTCATCTGTCTGCTCGGTCCAGGCGGTTGGCGGATCCTATGGCGCGATGCCTCGAAGCACGCCTCGCCCAATGCGGGTTGGCCAGAGGCGGCGATGGCGGGGGTGCTGGGGCTGCGTCTGGCCGGGCCGATCGCCTATGACGGCGTCCTTTCGGACAAGCCCTGGATCGGAGAGGGGACGCGCGCCGCCGGAGCGGGGGATATCCGGCGCGGGCTGAGCATCTACGCCCGGGCCTGCATGTGCCTGTGGTTGATTGCGGCCGGAATGGCGGGGGGTGTGGCATGGGCGCCGTAATGCTTCAGGGCACCGGCTCGGACGTTGGCAAATCGGTGCTGGTGGCGGGGCTGTGCCGCGCGCTGGTGAGACGGGGCCTGCGGGTCTTGCCGTTCAAGCCGCAGAACATGTCGAACAATGCGGCGGTCACCAGCGACGGCGGCGAAATCGGGCGGGCGCAGGCCTTGCAGGCGATCGCCTGCGGGGTCTCGCCGCATACCGACATGAACCCGGTGCTGCTGAAGCCGCAGGCCGACCGCACCTCGCAACTGATCGTTCATGGCCGGGTGCGCGGCACCCTGGGCGCGGGCAATTTCCGGCAGGCGCGTGGGGAACTGCTTGGCGAAGTTCTGGCCAGCTATGAGCGGCTGCGCGAGGCCTGCGATGTGGTCGTGGTCGAGGGGGCTGGCTCGCCCGCGGAAATCAACCTGCGCGCTGGCGACATCGCCAACATGGGCTTTGCGCGCGCGGCGGGTGTGCCGGTCGTGCTGGTGGGCGATATCGATCGCGGCGGGGTGATCGCCGCCATCGTCGGCACGAAAACGATCATCGACCCGGCAGATGCGGCGATGATCCAGGGCTTCATCATCAACAAGTTCCGGGGCGATCCCGCGCTGTTCGCCGATGGCTACGCCCAGATCGAGAGTCTCTCGGGCTGGCGCGGATTTGGCGTGGTGCCCTGGCTGGGGGCAACCGCGCGGCTGCCCAGCGAGGATGCCGTGGTGCTGGAGCGCGGCAGGGCGCGTGCCGGGAATGCCAGGCTGATCGCCTGCCCGATCCTGCCGCGTATCTCCAATTTCGACGATCTCGATCCGCTGAAGCTCGAGCAAGGTGTCGAACTGCTGATGGTCCCGCCCGGCCAGCCGATCCCGGCCGAGGCCGCGCTGATCATTCTGCCCGGATCGAAGGCGACGATCGCCGATCTGGCGGCGCTGCGGGCGGAGGGCTGGGATGTCGACATTCTGGCGCATCACCGGCGTGGCGGGATGATCCTAGGGCTGTGCGGTGGGTATCAGATGCTCGGGCGCGGCATCGCCGATCCCGATGGGCTGGAAGGGCCAGCCGGCATTGCCAGCGGGCTTGGCCTGCTCGATGTCGAGACGACCTTGCACGCACATAAGGCGCTGCGCCCGGTGAGCGGCACGGCGATGGGTGCGCCTTTCGAGGGCTATGAAATGCACATGGGCCAGACCAGCGGGCCGGATACCGAGCGGCCCTTTGCCCTGCTTTCCGATGGGCGCCGGGATGGTGCGACCAATGCGGCAGGAACGGTGTTCGGCTCCTACGTCCACGGCCTGCTGGCCGACGCCGAACTGCGCCGCGCGCTGCTGTCGCGCATCGATGCCAAAGCCGGAGGCACGGACTATGGTGCTTCGGTTGAGGCGGCGCTCGACGAAATTGCATCGGCGTTGGAGGAGCATCTCGATATCGACGCCCTGGTGGCGCTGGCCAGGACAGGGGCCATGGTGGGGGGCGGGGCATGAACAGTCTGTTGGTGCTGGGCGGCGCGCGGTCGGGCAAGAGCCGTTATGCGCAGGCGCGGGCCGAAGCGCTGCCGGGAGAACTGGTCTATCTAGCCACGGCCCAGGCCTTCGATGACGAGATGCGCGAGCGGATCACCCTGCACCGCGCTGATCGCGGCCCACGCTGGTCGACGGTCGAGACGCCGCTCGAACTGGCGGAGGCGATCACGGCATGTAGCAAGCCCGACAAGGTCGTGTTGGTGGATTGCCTGACGCTCTGGGCGTCGAACTTGATGCTGGCCGAGCGGGATACGGCGGTGGCCACGGCGGGGCTGGTCCGCGCATTAGCCGCCGCGCGGGGGCCGATCATCCTGGTCGCCAATGAAGTGGGGCTGGGCATCGTGCCCGACAACGCGCTTGCCCGACGATTTCGTGATGTCGCGGGTGAGATCAACCAGGCTGTCGCTGGAACTGCCGATAGTGTGATCTTTGTTGCAGCGGGATTGCCGCTGGTTTTGAAGTAGCACCGAACTCGGAACGCCAGTGCCAATTGACGGCTCAATGTGCTCTTGAACGCAGACCTTTCAAGGCCCGTAGTATCTCATTCGGGAGGAGGGCGGGGCGAGAAAGGGGGAAAGCGAGGATGAAGACGGGAGCCAGGCCATGGGACACCAATTCTCCGGGAAGGCGTTCGCTGCCCGATTCCCTCGCGTCGGTGTTGGTGTTATAGCTGGATCTGGAAAGGATCCGACTATGGACCCGGTAATCGAACCCGCCGAGACATTGGCGAACGACAAGACCGTTCAGGTGCAGCCACGCCCGCGTGCTTCCACCTGGCTGTGGCGTCCATGGTACGCGAAGCTCTGGTGGGTTGCGATTGCCGCTTACTGGGCAGGCAAGGTCGGTTCGTTCTATTCTTCCGCCCTGGACGACTTCTACACCAGCGCCTTGGCCGGTTTCCTCAACATTGCCTTCTTCCCCCCACTGGCCTTGATGGTGCTCGGCCTTGGCTTTGCGCGCGAATGGTTCGAATCGAGCGATTGGGAATTCGTCGAGCCGACCCACGAGCAGATGTTCCCCAAGCGCTCGGTTGGCGGGATGCGTGATCCTGCCTCCGATCCGCTCGATCCCCGCTCGGGTCTGCATTGGCAGCATTTCCACAGGCACCGCTGATACGGTCACTTGTCGCGGCGTTCCTTGAAGGTCGGGTCGCCATCGAAGGGGCCGTGGTCGAGATCATCCGAGAATCGTCCTGATCGAAGCACGGAGGATTGCTCGATAGAGGTCAGTGGACCAGTAATGTCCGCAGTGCCACGACCGGAATCCGCTTGTTCCAGATAGCGGTTACGAAGTCCGCGTTGCCCAAGGATCTGCTCACCGAGTTCGTGAGAGAATGTCTCAGCCGGATTATGTGATCGGGCGGCAGCCCTTTCGGCGGCGGCGATTGCCTCACGGACGTCGTAGTTCACGATATCGATATTTGCATTCGCCGACTCCGTGGTGATCCCACGATCGGTGCTCTGGAAGCCTAGGTTCACCCCTGCGCCGCCGGCGACCGAACTGCCCGATTGCTTCCCCGCATTGGGGCCTGCCTTGCCTGGCCCGGCGCGGCTGACCGACGCGGATATAGACGCACCGACATCGGTTCCCATGGATGTCTGATCTTGAGCCAGCCGGTCGATGCTCCTCGTCCACCCCGTCTGCGCCATGATCGCCTGCACGTCGCGCTGCAGCGTGTCGGCAACCTGGGGCTTCAACCGCCAGTCGCCCTTGCGGTCCATCTCGAATCCGCCACGAAGCCAATTGGCCATAGCGGCATGACCCTCCGCGCCGCCGCCCAGGAAATGCTCAACCGTGTCAGGCCCAGCCTGCTTGCCGGCCTCGAACCGGGTGCTGGTGTCGTTGCGCGCCGAGCGCTGGGAACTGGTACTGCTCGAGACCAGGAGGTCATTGTGGGCGAAGCTGAACCGCGCCGAGCCGCCGTTGGCGACAGCGCCGAGCTGGCTCTCGTTGATCAGACCGCCTTTCCACATCTGGGCAGCGGTCTCGGGCGTCAGGTTGAGGTTGAAGTCGCCATTCTGGTCCATCGCGATCTGGCGCTTGGTCATGTTGATGCCGTGGTCGCGTAGCAGCCCCTGCATCCGGGTCAGGCGTTCCTTCTCAACGATGCCGGTCAAGCGGTCGTTGCGTGCGCGATCGGCGATGCCACCCGCGCCGCCCTCGGCCATATCGACCTGGTTTCCAGCGGTACGGCTCAGTGCCTGGATGAAGCTGTCGAGACGCGCGGCCTCCCGCGTCGAGGTGCCAGCAGCGGCCGCACCCTGGGCAAAACCAAAATTCTCCGACTGGCGGCGCTCTTCACCGATCCGGGCAGCGCCCCGCGTCCCGCCGGTGCCGACCTCGCGCTGGGCATCGAGCTTGCCCGCGCGTTCGGCCACATCATAGCCCGCCGCCTCGCGGGTCCGTCCATAGACGCTGGAGCCTTCGCGCGCCGTTTCCGCCGTCGCGCCATCGGCGGTGCCGAGTTGGGTCGCGGCATTGTAGGTTTCGAGCGCGTGCATCACCTGCGCCTCGTTGCGGCCGGTCGCGCGGGAAAGCTGGGTGATGGCGGACGAGCGCGCTTCGCCCGACAGCGCGTTGATGAACGAGACGCGCCTGCTGGTCTCGCCGACCGAAAGGCCAAGCATCGCGGCGGCATCCCGCTGGCCTTCGTTGCCGCCCGTGCGCCAAGCCTGCTCGGTCGCGACATTGCCGCGCTCGACTTGGGCGACCCTGTCGCCGGCATAGTCTCGCCGCCCTTCCATCGCGCCGACCTGGACCTGCGCTCCGGTGAGATCGTTCTTCAGCATCGCTTCCTGATCGAAGGTATTGGCGATGAGCTTGGCAAAGGTCGGGTCTGCAGCCGCGTCGCCGATCACGCCCGAGGCCTTCAATTGGGCGTCCTGCGGCGAATAGCCATTCCGCTCAAAATGCCGGGCGGCACCCTGCAACATCATACCGTAGGCGCGCTCATCCCCGAAGGCTTTCCACTGCACCATGTTCTGCGCGAAAGACGCAAAGGCCCGCTCGCCGGCTTGACCTTGGCCAAAATAGGTCGTGCCGAGAGACCGCAGCGCATCCTTCTCGGCAAAATTGTGGATGGCAGAGGTCGTCGCATTGGCGCGCACCGCTTTGGCCGTCGCTGGGTCGCTCAGATCGCGGCCATTGAGGGCCGGGGAGAGTCCGCCCAGCTCGCGCGCGGCATCGGTCGCACCCAGACCGAACGCCGGAATGCCGGGCGCGCCGCCGCCCTGTTCGCCGATGACAGCACCAGCTGCGCCGAATGCCCGATTACTGCCGAACGAGGACCGCTCGCCAAAATCGCCGAAGCTGGTGGCCGCGCTTCGTCTTGCCAGCGTGCCGGCGGCCGAGGCCTGGGATTCGAGCGCCGAGGCATAGCCTTCGCGGGTTGCCAGCGGCGCGGCGGCGGCAACGCCCTGACCCTGCTCCTGAAGCGCCCCGCCGGTGAAGCTCGAGAAGACATTGCCCGAGAAGCGGAGCACGGTGAACACAAAGGCCCCGGCAAGGCCCGCCGCCGCGGTGCGGAAGCTGCCGAAGATGGCAAGCGCCTTCATCGCCGAGGACGGCGCCAGCATCCAGGCATTGGCCGCGACAGAATTCGAGCGCATCTCGGAGAGCACGTCCATCGCCCGGCCGAGCGTCAGCTGATAGATGCCGGCGTCGATCACACCCCACAAGGCGACGAACACGAACAGCCCCAGCGCAAAACTCGCGACGCGCAAATTGATCGGGGTGAGGATGAACAGCAGCGCGATCGGCACCATGAACAGCATGATCCCGAACACCGTGGCGCGGATCGTCGGCATCCATTCATTGGCGACCGACATGGTGGCAAGCCCGTTCGAGATGATCGCCCGGTTCGCCATGACGCGCGCGGCCGAGGCCGGACTATCCTCGAAAAGCACGTCGCCGACGGTGTTGCCGAGCAATATGTCGGTCATGAAGGCTTGGAGCGACAGCGGCGTGCCCATCATCATCTGGCCCATTTCACCAAGGTGCGAGCGGCAGCGTGAGAGCTGGGAGGCGTTGGTGACGTCATAGCCGGTGCGCTGGCAGACCTGCGTCGCGTAGCTGTCGAACAGGGTCGGGTCGGAGAGCCGCGACTGGATATGGTCCCAGGCCTCGGTGCAACTGACCGTGGCGCCGCCCTTGTTGGCGGCGGTATAGACCGTGCTGAAGGTCGCCGGTCCCGCCATCGCGGCGAAGGAGGCGGGCAGGTCGGTGGTGGTGCGGAAGAGCTGATCGTCATCTACCCCGTAGGCGGGCGAGACACGGGCGACCGGATAGCATTGCCGGACATAGTCCTTGATCGTCGCATCAAGGAAAGTGTCGGTCATCGGCCCGCGCGGGGATACGGCATTCAGGAACAGGTCGAAGCTGTGCCCGCCCGCGCCAAATTCCAGCTTGGCGTTGGGATCGAGCGTATTGTCGTCGATGATCTCGGCGAGCGAGCGCTCCATCAAATTGGTGACGCCCGCGACCAGTACGAGCAGATTGGGCACACCGCCGACCGGCTGATAGGCGTTCCGCACCCGGTCATAGACATGGACGGTGCCGGTCGTGGCGACGAGGCCGGTGAACAGACCGATCCCGACCAGCATCTGAAATCCGAAGGCGACCAGCCCCATGCCCTGACCGCGAATGACGGCGAGTATTGCCCCGAGCGACATCCCCACCACCGCGATGATCAGCACCAGCGTTTCGTAACGGTGATCGGCGAAGATCATCGAGACCAGACGGAAGGCGTCAACCGTCTCGGCAAAGCCGTCATAGGTATGAAAGCTGGCATCGATAGCCCATGCGGGAGCGGCGATCAGGCCAAGCGGAAGGGCGAAGAGCGAACGCAAGCGAAGACGCATGGCGGGTTACTCGGCTTAGTGATTCGGGTTGGCGGCGGTGCCCTGGGCATCGCGGGCGTCATGGTCGCGCTGGCGCAGCAGGCCGGCATAGTTGGCCGAGAGATTGGCGGCGCCCAATGCGGCGAGATAGCTCTGGCGCATCTGCGCGCGCTGACGCAGCACCTCTTCGCGCAGGTCGCGCAGCTGCTCGATGCCCTTGGTCAGAATGCGGGTCTGGCAGACATTGGCGTTACCGGCATCGGCCGCACCCGCCGCGCTCGCGCCGCGCTCGGCATTGCCGATGGCGAAGTCGATCGAGCGGGTGAGGTCGTTGAGCATCTGATAGGCGAGCGTCAGCGCCACCAGTTCGTCGGTATCGCCGATCACCGAATCGGGCACGCCTTGCCGGACGCCCCATTCGAGCATGCGGTAGACCGGCAGCGTGCGGACATTGGCGACGAACTGCTTTTCTTCGGCGGTGAGCGCGGCGCGGGTGCGAATCTTGGTAGCGATCGATTGCATCCGGTCGCGGGCCAGCTCGAGCGCGCCCTTGCCGGTGTCGGTTGAGCAGTCGGCGCCGGTGGCCGGGATGTTGAGCGCACGGCGCTGGACCTTGCCGGTCAGGAAATCGTCCGAGCTTTCGGTGTCCTGGCGCGGGCAGGCGGGGATCGCCGAGAACAGCGGCACCTTGTCGGTCGGATCCCAGCGCATATAGACGTCGCCGACCCGGGCCCGCATCACATTTGCCCAGTCGCCGGCCCCAACGCGGGTCGCCGCGTGAGCGAGGAGCGAGCCGGTGCGGAAGATGTCGGTGACTTCGGCCGGGCAATTGGCGAGCGCGTCGCGCAGATCCTCGGTCGGGTTGTTCTGGTTGGCCTGGATCTTTTCGCGGGACTGCTGGTAGCTCTTGGCGAAGCCTGCCTTGACCGACTTGTAGCCGGTCATCTCCTCGATGATCCCCGACATGTTGTCGTCGCCCTTTGCGATCTGGACCATGCGGTTGGCGAGGCGGCAATCGTTGACCTGGATCGAGTTCAGAAAATTGGTCGCAGCCTCCATTTTCGAGATGATGTTGCCCATCTTCTCGTCGAGCGTCTCGAGGAGATACTGGAAGGCTACGGCGGGCGCGGCCTGGAGGATGCTCTCGAGCTTCTGGACAAGATAGTCGGGGTCGAGGAACGACATACCGCCGAGGAACATGTCGATGCCGCCGCAACCGGCCTTCACCTTGGGCAGGCTCAACGACATCAGATAGTCGTTATGGACATCGACCCGGCCCGACATGCCGCCCGCGGTCACATAGCCGCGAGTCTGGTCCTGGAAGCTGCCGGGCGAGGTATAGGTGACATTGTCGAACCAGCTTTCCGCCCAGCTCTGCGCATGGGCGGGCGCGGCCGCCCCGCAGGCCGCGAGTGCGGCGCAGGCAAACGGAATCAGGCGGGAATTGACCGGACGCATGGCGGGCTTCCTTGGAGGTGAGGGGGAGAAAGAAGGAACTGGCCCGCCATGATCAGTTCCTTCCGGCTCTGGTTGCCGGGCGGGGCGCCACACCCACGATCCCGGTGAATTTCGATAAGGCCCGCACGCCGACATCGGCGCGGACGCCGGTGAGCATCTTGGCCGCGAGATAGAGGTTGCGCGCGAGATTGGGGGCATGATCGGTGCCGATCGCGATCGGCACGACACGGTTGGTATCATCGATCGCTCGCACCCAGGCGACCGGGTGGCCGACCCAGGGAAGGCCGAGCCGCCCCGACCGGAGCATCGCCTCCTGACTGTCGAGCACGGCGACGTGCCAGCCATATTGGCGGGCCAGGCCACCCAGCTTGCCCCAGAGATCGGCGCAGGGAAGACAACCGGGCGCCGACGACATCTCGACGATGAAGGCTGGACCTTGCCCGCGCAGGCTCGCGGCAAAATCAGGCGGAAACCCGCGGGTCACCGGAACGCGCGCGAGCCATGCCTGCATATCGGGATTGCTGGCGACCGGATGGATCGCCGCGCGCATCGCCTCTTCACGGGTGACAGCCCGCGCCCATGCCGCGGCGCCCGGCAGGACAGCGGCGGCCGCGAGGACGAACACGGCAGAGAGTCGCAACCGCCGAATCATGGCTTCGGCCCCAGCCCGGTCGCCACCAGATCGCCGCCGATTACCCGGGGATCGGTGGCCGACACCGGCCCGTTGGTCAGCGCGTCGAAGAAGGTGTTTTCCTCGCCGGCCCCGGTCATGAATTGTTCGGGCCGGATGTCGCCGGTCAGCAGCTTGACCGCCTGATAGGCCATTTGCGCGAGGTTGGGATAGGCTTCGACCCCGGCGGCGATCACCATGCGCTGTGATGAGTTCCGGCGGATGATCATGGTGGTGGGCGTGACCTCGACGCCGAAGCGGGTGCCAAGATCGGGTCTGCGGTCGAGATCCATCAGCGTGACCTGCCAGCCCATCTCGTCCTGGAAGCGCTGGACGATCGGCCACTCGACCCGGCAATAACCGCATGAGGCTCTGGAAAACATCACCAGCGCAAATTCCTGGGCATGAGCGCGCAGATACTGGCGGCGGATCATGTCCTTGCCTGCGGCCATCTGGTCGCGCGCGTCGCCGACCATCGGATTGGCGGATTTGGAGTTGAGTTCGGGATGCTGCAGCATGGCGATCTGGGTCAGGCCGGCAAAGGCGCGGGCTTTGCGCCGGGCAAAGTCCTCCAGTCTCCAGAAGTCCGCGACCGCATCGACCGTCAGCACGGTCGCGGCATAGTCCCGCTGCTGCTCGATCAGCTTGTGGATGCGGGGCGGGGTCCAGGTCGCCAGTTCCGCCATCGGCGGGATCGCCGGTTTGACCAGCGGATCGGGCTCGGCGGTTTGTTCTGCCGCCGGTTTGGGCGGCGCCTGATACCACCAATAGCCGGCCTTTGGCCCGGGATCGCCGGGACTTTGCGCCTGGGCCGAGCCTACGGCCACGCAGGCCAGGATGGCGCTCAAGGCAATGCGGTGAGAACCCCGCGTCACAGCACCTGCTCCATCCGGGTAAGTCGCGCAATCGCGACGGGGCCATAATAGCGGCTGTCGAACCCGCTTGGATGGCTCGATCCGACATAGATGAAGCCCGCGGGAATGACCGTGCCCTGGGGATGAAAATGGGCGAGATGCTGCCCGCCCCGGCCGATCGGCTTGCTCACTCCCAAGAGGTGCCCGTTGCAATAATAGTAGCCATCGTCCTCGCCGCGAGGAACACCCGGCGCCGTCGATGGCTTCTCGATCATGGCGAGCCGGTCGCCGGGCATGCACAGCGCATATTTGGTAACGGGCACGGGGCTCGGGCCGGCCAGCGGGTGCGAGAGCATGAACGAGACGAGATCGCCCTTGTGGATCACGCCGGGCGCGGCTCGCACTGCCCATGCCGAGATCGACGGGCTCATCACCCAGGTAACCTGCGGGATCGCCCACCAGGTGAGGTAGCCGATGGGCAGCACGATGCACCAGGCTTTGTAGAGCTGCTCGGGGCGCGGCGGTGCCCCAAGCCCCGCGCTGCCGAGCGCGACGGCGGCGCGCAAGGGGAGCAGCTTGATCCGGGGCCACAGCGCCCTAGCGGCTTTCCAGGCGAGACTGAGCATCGCGCACCTCCTCCTTGCCGCCGAGGCGGGCATATTCTTCGAGCATTCCGGAAAGCGCGGCGTCACCATAGACGATGGCGCCGGCCAGTTTGGGGAGCGTAGCGGGATCGGACGCATCTTCGCCGCGCTCGCAATAGGGCTGGGTTGGATCGCCCGGGATCATGACCAGCGCGGGAACCTGGGCGATGCCGTGCTGGCGAAATACGATCGGATCGACGATGAGCTGGACATTGCGCATGGCGCAGGCGGGGCCTTCGCAACCGGACTCGAGCCGAAGGATCTCGGCCGAGAGCTTCGCCATCGGTGCCACATGCGTGAGGCCGCCCAGCATGCCGCGGAACGCCATCACCCCGCGCGCCTTTTCGAGCTGCACGGCAAAGGCGCGCAGCGTCGTGATCGGCATCGAGGAGGAAACGAACAGCACCGGCACCCAGTTGTCCGCCGCTTTGGGGGCCGCCGCACGCGCGAGGGCCGCCATATCGGGCGCCTCCAGACCGAGCGCTTGGTTAAGCCGCCGCGCCATGGCATCGCGCTGCACGGCGAAGGCCGCCTTGCCCGCATCGAGCGCAGCGCGCGCCCGCGCATCCATCGCCGGCGAGGGTACATGGGCGTGCATCGCCTCGAACGCGCGGCGCCGGATCGGTTCGGGTATCGCCGGCAGCGCCGCTGGGGCCGATGCCGCCCCACGCGCCTTCTGCCCAGCGACGGCGTGACGCAGGCGTTCGAGCGCAGCATCGCCTTCCAGCTGGACCTTCTCGCGGGCGTTGGCCGACGGCTTCGGGCTCGGTGGCTGGTTCGGAGTCTGGTTAGGTGCCTGACTCGACTCCTGCGCCAAGGCCGGGGCCGGCATCGCTGACAGGGCGCCAAGTATCAGCCCCAGGGCCAGTGCACCGCGCCGGACGGCCAAAGGGGATGGCGTAGGCATCCTATTTGCCGAGGACTTGCATATAGGCATCGATCTTGTCCTTCATGTCGACCTGGATCTGGCCCTGGCTGCGCGCCTCGATGTCCGAATAATATTCGGACAGATCCATCTTGGAGAAATCGAGCGCCTGGAACTCGTCGGGCGTCAGCCCCCGGCAGTAGGGCGCCTTGGGCGTGCCCCAACCGACCGCGTTGAAGCTCTTGAGCTGGGGCCGACCCTGTTCCTGGATGATACGGCCAAGCTTGGTGTTGAAGCAGCAATGGCCCTTGGCCTTCTGGAGGCAGATGCCGAGGAACTTCGCGGTGCAATAGCTGCCGACCTCGTGGCACATGCCCGAGCCGCGCAGCATGCCGGTTTCCATGTCCTCCTGATCGCAGCCCTGGAGCAGCACCTCGATCATGAAATTGATGGCGAGGCTGATCGCGATCGAGGTCGGATCGATCCCGGCGATGATCGCGTGCGCGCCGGCGCTCGCCGCCTCGCTGGCGGTCGCCCCGGCCTTGAACGCGACATAGGCCGCTTTCATGCCGGAGAGCACGCCTTTGGCGACCGCGATCTTGGTGCCGATCGAACCGATCGACGAGCCCATGCCGTCCTTGACGATCTTGCCCTTGTCCTTGCAGCAATTGCTGAAGGTGGTGAACAGGCCCGGCGGGCGGCAGCGCATCGCGCGGCCCGAAAATATCTCGATGTTCGCGGCGCAATTGCCTTGTCCATCGACCGCGCCGTCGGCGGGCACACCGGGGTCATTGAGCGGCGGTTCCTCTACGATCGGGGTGGCGGCGGTATCCTGACAGGCATTGGGCGAACAGGTCGGCGCACCGCCGCTCGCAGGCGCCGCGCAGGCATATTGGGGGCCGAGCGGGCAGGCGTAGATGCCGGGACCGGTGACCGTGCAGGTGACGGCCTGGAGCGGGCATTGGGCGCTGCCATTCTGCATCGGCAGGCAGGTCGCGGTTTCACCGGGATCGCTGGCATCGCCATTGCCGTTGAGGTCGGCGGCGCACATCTGGGCGGCGAAGGCCGGGGCGGGGATGGCGGCAAGCGGCGCGGCGCCCAGCAGCAGCGCGAAGAGGAAGGATGGGCGCCTCATGGCCTATTGCTCGTGCAGGTCATGTCGGCGCCGCCGAGACGCACCGTCTGCATCATCACGACCGCTTCGGGAAAATCGTCGAGGCAGCCGCAGGCGCTGACCACTTCCTCGCCCGGCCCCGCCGGGCAGACATTGGCCGCATCGCAGACATGGTAGAAGGTGTCGAAGCTGCTGGGGTTGTTCTGCTGGCTCGCGACCACGCCGCCCGGCGTCGCGGCACTATTGGTCTTGGGCGCGCGGGTCTTGCAGACCGCCTCGCAGGCCGCAACCGGCGCCTGGGCGGGCAGCGAAAACGCACGGGTCGAGGTCGTGATGCTGCCATCGTTCGCCTTGGTCCGGTCGGCGAGCAGCGTCTCGGTTGAATGGTCGATGATATAGGCTCCGCGGCTGAGATCGGGCTCGGGCAGGCCCTTGCTGTCGGTGGCGCAGGCATAGGTCCGGTCGCGCTCGAAGAAGGGGCGGGTCAGCGAGAGCGTGCAGTTTGCATTGCCGAAGAGCCGGGTCTGGGGCAGCGGCTTGAGACCGGTCGCGACGCCGGCGCGGAAAGTCGCGACGCCATCGACCTGTTCTTCCGACAGATGGCATTTGGGGTCGGCACCGTAGCCCGAGCACAGGTCGACAAGCTGCTCGGTGGTGGTGCAGCTGGTGTCGACCTCGGCATGGACCTGCGCGAAAGCTTCGCCGTGGTCGCCGACCGCGACATGCAGCCAAATTTCATGATCGCCCTTGGTGAGCCAGGGTTTGAGATCGATATTGGGCCAGAAATAGTTGGTGCGGCCCGTTTCGCAGCGCCCGGGCGGATAGCCGGGTCCGGTCCAGGCACCCGGGCCATAGGCGACCAGCGTGCCGTCGATACGGAGCTGCCCCCAGTCGTCGGTAAAGAACATCGGCAGGGTGGCCGATATGATCCGGTCGGGCTCCTCGACGTGGAGCGTCATCCGAAAATCGAAGAACCCGCAGCCGCCACCGTAGAGCGTATTGTCGTTGGGCGAGCCCATCAGGAAATCGATGCCGGTGTAAGGATCGCTGACGAAGGGATCACCGCTGAACGGATCCCAGCCGATCGGATAACTGCCTGGCGGCGTGACGATCGTCGCATAGCCGCCAGATGTTCGCGCGATGATGTCTTCGGGTGTAAATTGCTTGAGCGTCACCTCGCGGGTGATGGTGCAGGCGCGCAGCTGCTGCGCTTTGCCGGACCCGGCTGACGACTGGCTCAGCGCCTGGAACACCGGGTTGGTCGAGGACAAGGCAAAGGCATCGCCCTGGATCGCCGCCGGATTGGCACGATAGACGGTCTGTCCGATCGCGGGATTTCCGGTGCAGGCCGTGGTCTGCGCGCCTACATAGTCGATCACCGGGCCGTTGATATGGGCTTCGGCGACGCCAATGCGCGGATCGGCGGTGGTCAGCGCACCGACCATGCCGCCGCCCAGATCCTTCAGCACCGAGGCGAGATTGGCGAAGACCAGATTGGTGCCGCAGCTATTGTTGACGCAGTAACATGCCGAAAGCTGGGGCATATCGACCTCGGTCAGTTTGAGGTTCTGAGCGCTGTCCAGATCCCAGCGGAACGAATGGCACTGATTCCAGCTTCCGGGCGCGCAGGAGATCACGCCGTTGGCGCAGATGCCCGACACCGGAACCGGGAGCGTGGTCACGCTATCGAAACTGCCGTTCATGTCCTTGTCGCGGCTGATGCGGACCATGCCGATGTCGCCGGTCCCGTTGGGCTGGATCAGCACTTCGAGCAGGTTGGCGGTCTTCTGGCAGGCGAGCGTCGGGGTGAAGCTTTTGCTGTTGTCGATGGTCGTGACCGGCTGCCCGCTCATCCCCGGGGTGACATAGTTCTTGAGCAGCGTGTCGCTGTCGTGGGTCTTGGCGCCTGAGGCCTGGGCGGCGGCACGGGCGCGGTCCTCCACCGTCTGCGCATGCAGGATCGCGGGCAGCAGCAGCGCGGCTCCGGCGAGCATGATGCCGACCCGTCTCATGACAACGCCCTCCGGGGTTCATGGCAGCGCGATCCCCTGCGCAGACGGAAGAGATCGCCCGTCCTCAGATTTGGTGCATCGGATTCGGTCAGGCCAAACACAGCCTGGCCTTCGAAGGTGGTCAGTACGGCCACCGCGCAAGGTTGCGCGAGGGAGAGGGGCGACGCGCTTACCCCTAACGCAATAGCCGTACTGACCGGGTTGGGAGCGACGCCGCTGGGGGCCTGCGGCGTCGCTCCCGCCTCGCGCGTTCCCTGGCAGCCTTGCTGGCTGTGGCGGGCAGACCGCGGCGAACCCGGGGCTCGCGCGAGGGGTGGGGTGGGTGAGATGCTCACGGCACGGAAACTCCGGCGCAGCAGATCACCTTTTCGAAGAGCATGAACTGGGCGTTGTCCTTGCCCGGGGCATGTTTGGCGCTCGACCACAGTGCGCCGGGGCGCCCGATATTGACGCAGGAGCCGCCCTTGACCGGCTCCATCAGCTGGAGCTTGTAGCGCGACTTGGTCCAGATCGGCTGGGGGATGAACGAACAGCCGTCGGACGAAGAAATCGTGAGCGCGCCAAGCCGCCCCATCATGAAGGTGCCGCGTGCGGCAAGCCCCGCCCAGGCCTCGACCGAATCGTCGAAATGGATATCGCCCGCGACCGGATAGGTCGCGCCCCACGATCCCATGCACCAGAACAGCGGATCGATGACCTTGCCCGCGGCGGCGGCGGCGCTGTCGGCCATGCAGGCGAGACCCGCAGCGGGATTGCCGAACAGGATGCCTTCGGGCTGGATGATCGCGCCCAAAGTCCCCGACTGCCAGGTCGGCAGCACCTCGGTGATCAGCGCGACATCGAAACCGTCGTCCTGCAGGCAGGGCAGATCAGTGAACATGTCGAGCATCGCCCAGACCGGCGAGATATAATAATGCATCTGTGCGAACATCTTGCGGGTATTTGTTCCGTCAGAGATCGAACTCTGGCTGCCCTGGAGCTTGCCGTGGGTGGGCAGGACATCGTCGCCCAGCGCCATCATGCAGCCTGGCTCGGTCACCACGTCGACCATGCGGTTGGGCGACCAGAACGAAACCTTGACCCCGAACCAGAAGGTCGCGCCCTTGCGGCAGGCGCACAGGGGCTTGGAAGAGGACTGCGCGTCGAGCGCCTTGCCCAGCTTGTCGAACGTGCCGATGCGGACCCCGCCGATGGTGATCGGGAAGATGCAGGTCCAGCGCACCTTGGTGATCGGATTGAACACAGTTCCGGTCGGGCATGACGAGGCATGGGCGGGGGCCGTGAATACGAGACCGCCGAGCAACAGCGCGGCCGCGATCGCCCGCGCTTTCGAGAACAGCCGGGTCATTGGCCTTGCCTCCGAGGTCGCGTTGGCGTGGCCGGCGACGCACCCACCGCGCTGCGCGCGAGCGGACGATCGAGCCGGACTTCGGTCAGCTCGAGCTTTTGCCCGGCCTGCTCGACGATCACCGGGGCGACGGTGAGACCGAGGCGTTCCTTGACCCTCTGTTCGAGAATGAACAGCGCCCGCCCGCTGCGTTCGGACAGGGTGAGCGGATCGGGGCCTTGCCCGTCATTCCCGGTCAGCAGGATAAAATCGGCGGGCTTCGCTTCTTGCAGTGCCCACGCCAGATCGCGCGGGTGGACCACCACCAGGCGCTGCGGGAGCGTCACATACGACAGCGGATTGAAGGTGTAGCCCTTGGGGTAGAGCAGGGTCCCGTCGGGCAGGCGGATCTCGCTGTCGAGCGTATAGAAGGGCACGACGCTGCGCCGCAGGGTGCGGGTTGCTTGCGCCAGCGGCGCGGCCTTCATCGCCGACCAGGTCGAGCGCGGGCCGAATTTGGCGCTCATGTCGGGGGGCAGGGTCCGGACCTTGGCCTCGATCTCGGCCATTGCGTCAGGCTCGGCAATCGGCCAGACACGTCCGATCGTCGAGCTCTGCGCGTGGGCGCTGGTGGCGACCACGACCGATGCCAGCAACAGCAGCGCGATCGTTGCCGACTGGAACTTGACGACGCCCCAGCCTTGCTGCGGCTTGCCCGGTCCCGGCGGCAGAGGTTCAACGGCCATGGCGACGCCTCCACCAGCTCGGGCGATCGTCCTCAGAAATCCCATGGATCGCGGTGCACAGTCCTCCCAACGCCAGCGCGAACACCAGCGCCACCAGCACGCGCAGCGCGAGATCGAGATAGGGCGCCGACCACAGCACCAGCGCGGCCTGGATCAGCAGCAGGAGATGCGTGCCGACCATCAGGCGGATCGCCGAGGGGCCGGGCGCGGCGGAAAGCAAGCCCCGCATCACGATGCCCACACCCGGAATTTGGCGAGGACGGGGTCGAGCCGCGGCATGCCGATGGCGAAGAGGTTGCCGGCGAGCATGACGAAGAGCGTAATCGCCGCTATCGACACCGGCATGGCCTCGAAAATGCCTGCGAGAATGAGGAGCATGGCGAGCGTCGCGTCGAGCGCCAGCCCGGCGATCAGCCAGACGTGCCGCCGATCCGCCGCCTGCCGTTCGTAACGGAGATTGACCTCCTTCCAGACCACCTCGACTTCGAGCGCATCGAGCTCGCTAACCATCTCGTCGTGGCGGCGCAGCAGGAAATCGTGCAGGCTTTCGTCGGCGTGCCGTTCGATCGGATCCCGGTACAGCGGCCTGGCGTGCCCCTTCAGCGGCGAGGGGACGCTCATTGGCTCCTCCAGCGGCGATAGCGCGACACCAGGTGGCCGGTGAGACCCGAGAGTGCGATCAGCAGGAGCCCACTGGCAAGGCACGCGGCCCCCACGACCACGGCGCTGCGGCAAACCATTGCGGTCGGTTGCCCGAGCGCGAGGCCAGCAGCGAGCACCAGTCCTGTCATCATCGCGGTTTCGATAAGGATCAGGCGAAAGCGCCAGCGCATCGCGGCGGCTTCTGCGCGGATCGCGACCCGCGCTTCGATCATCCGTTCCTGCTCGGCATTCTTGCCGAATTCGAGCGGTAGCTGGTGGGTTTGAGAATTGCGTCTCAGCATCATGCGGTCTCCGCACTGGACATTGTTGGGCTGGATATTCCGGGGGCCGTTGTTCCGAGGGTTTGGCGCCCGAGGATTTCTTCCGAATCGACGCCAGCCAATTCGCAGACCGCTTCGAGTGGCGAGCGGCCGAGCCGCAGCAGCGCCTCGAAGGCGGCGACCTCGGTCGGCGCGGAGGTGTTGATCCAGTAGGAGAACGGGTCGACGACGAGCCGCGCGATGCCGAGGCCCAGCGGGCTATCGATGAACACCTCGGAATAATTGGGCTTGTTGTTGCGGACCGATTTCAGCAACTCGAGAACGAAGCCCGAATAGTCGAGGATCTTGTTCTCGACCGCCTTGTCGTAAGTCGAGCCCTGCAGCAGGAAGCGGGTCGCGGCGTTTTCGAGAATGACCTGGCCGGTCCCGCCGAAGAGTAGCAGGTCGTTCATCGACTGCATGACGATGCCGAAGCTGCCCTGATACTTGCGCGCGCGCCGATAGCCCTGGCCGAAGGCCTCGGCGAGCCGCGACAGATCCTGCCCGTCGGTGCGGGTCATGAACTGGGCGGCCTCGTCGCAGAGCACGAAGCGCGGGCGGTCGCGGCCGGAGAGATAGAGTTCCTGGGTGACCGCGTTGACCACGACCATGACCACGACATTGAACAGGTCGGGCATGTTCTTCAGCCGCTCGAGTTCGAGCACGACGAACTCGTCCTGGCTGATGTCAAAGGTCGACGGCCCGTTGAAATAGTGCCCGTAGGCGCCGTCCGACCCGAAATCGCGCAAGTTAAAGGCGAGTTCGCGCGCGACCGGAACCAGATGATCGACCCGGTCGAGCTCGCTGGTCGTCTGGGCGGGATAGCCGCCGAGCCAGTCGCGCACGGCGTCGATCCCGTCCTCGGCGCGGCCAGAGTCGATCGTCCACTGGACGGCCGACTTCAAGAGGTTCCATTCCGAGGTCGAAACACCCTTGCGGGTCGCGGCATTGGCCATTTCGGCAACGATCGCGACCGCCATGGCGATCGCCGACTGGCGGTCGTCGCCGTCGAGCGCGAAACCCATATCGAACGGGTTGAGGACGAGGCGTTCCTCGCCGATGTCGATGTAGCGGCCCGAACACAAAGTGCAGAGTTTGCGGTACGAGCCGCCGATATCGATGATGCGGATGAGCGCGCCAGACGCATAATATTGCTGGCACAGATTGTTGAGCAGGAAGCTCTTGCCCGCCCCGGATTCTGCCGAAACGATGAAATTGTAATTGTTGATGCGCGGATCGAACAGATCGAGCGTGATCAGCTGGCCCTTCCGACCGGTGTACAGCAGCGCCGGGCGTCCGCCCCCGCGAAAATCGGTCTGTACCGGGGCCATCAGCACCGCTGCTTTGACCGGCATGCGAAAATCGCGTTCGAGCATGCGCATGGTGCGCCCGTCGGGATAGAGGCCGAAGGGCAGGCTCATCGGCAGCAGCACGGGATTGAGGTAGCTCTCCTCCTGCATCATGAAGGGCAGGGGCTCGCTCTCCCACAGCCGCTTGGCGCGCGCCGCCATCTCGCGGGCCTGACCGCGCGACTGGCCGAAGACCCAGACGGTGGGGATGACCCGCACGAAGCGGCTGTTGCCCGCCTCGTCGAGCACCCAGCCGATCTCCTCGATCTGCTTGCCGACCTCGACCGCGAAGCTGCCCGCCGCCTTCTGCGCCGACAATATCTGCGCGCGTTTGTGGATCTCGAAGGCGGAATGGTCGAAGAGGACGTTCAGCGTGAACAGGAACGGGCCACCGATCTGGTCGCTGTCTTCGGACGACCCCCGCATGCCGCCGGTCAGGCGATTCGCGCGCTCGGCGCTGATCCGCCGGGCGGGCGATTTTGGCGTGAGGCAACGCGCGACCTGGTTGCCGAGGAAGACCTCGGGGCCGTCGAAAGCCAGGTCGGGCCCGGCGTTGATGATCTGTTTGCGGATCGGCGGGGCCGCAAAGCCCTGGCCCTCGTGGTTGACGAAGCTGCCGGGCGCGGCCTCGAACACGCCGTTGAATATCCGCCGATAGAAGGCGACCGTCGCCTCGGGCGCGAGGCGGCGAATGCCGAGCTTGGCGAGCTGCTCCTCGATCTGGCGCTTGAGATCGCTTGCGAGCGGCCGCCGCGTCTTCACCGACAGGAATGTCCAGAAATTGCGAATGGGGATGCCGTGGAGGGCGGCAAGTCCATGTCGCCCCTGACGCAGATAGTCATAGGTGCGCCGGGCCGAGGCCTGGATCAGCGGATCGTCGCGGGTCTTGAGCGCCAGGAACGCATCGAGCGCACCATCGATCAGCGGATCGGCGAAACTGTGGATCTGGAGCACCGTTCCGGCTTCAAAATGAATATTGAGAAGACCGAGCAAGGCATTGTGAACATGGTCGAACATATAGGCGGTCGGCACCAGTTCCCAAGCGTAGCCCCAACCATCGTCGATGGTCAGGAAGGCTTCTTCCGCTTCGACCCAGGCGACCAGCGGCAGATGATCGGAAAAGCTGTCGCGCGAGACATTGCGGCGCAGCGCGCTGAAGGTGAGGCCGCCCTCATGACGGGTTCCGGGCAATGTCACCGGCGATGCTCCTTCATGGGCCTGGCGGCTGGCCGGACGGTGGGCATGACAATGGGCGCACCTGAGGACGGGATCGCAGGAGGCATCGCGGACCGTGACGCCGGCGGGACGGTCGGCTTGGTCGCATCGCGGGGCGGCAGCGGATCGGCGGCATCGCCGGGCCGTTCGCGGACCTGCTCGAGCACCGGCACCTGGGAAGAGGGAGCGACCGGCTCGACCAGATAGCCGCCGACCACCCATTGTGGCTTGTCGAGGATCGAATAGACATAGCGCGGCATGTAGAGCCGGTCGGGCCGCTGGCGATCGGCATAGGGCAGGATCAGCGTGCGCACCGCCTGTGACGGCTTGAGCATCGGCGTGACCGGCTGATCGATCAGCCCCTGCAGCTCGCGGTAAACGCTGTCGCGGTAGGTGCCGAAGGCGCCACTGCCGCCGGGCATCGCCTTGCCCCCGGCGCGCGCGGCCCCACCGTCCATGTTCGCCGCGTCGGCATGGTCCCGCAGCAGCTTCTTGTCGTTGGTGACAGCAGGGTCCGAACGCGAAGGGCGGCCCGCCACCGCATCGGCATAGGCCTTGTCGGGGTGGATGCACTGGCCGTGGTCGCTGTTCTTGCAGCTGTACTTCTCGGAGTAGGGCGACATGACCGAGCCCAAGGTCGTGCAGCCCGAAAGGGCCAGCAATGCCGTTGCCGTCAGCAGCGCGCGCGCCGGAAATGGCCGCGACGGGAGGGGACGAACGATGTGGCGCATGGCGCAGTCTCCGGTGGATAGGGGCGCTGACGAGCGCGCTGATGGAGGCAGGGCGCGCATCAGAACTTGCTCCCCGCCGATGGCTTGATCTCGAGGGTCACGCCCTCCTGGATGACGACGACCACCTCTTTTGCCGCGCCGACCTCGACGATCGGACCGGCCTGGCGGGCAAGATCGAGATAGAAGTCGGTGAGCTTGTCCGAGGATTTGGAGAGCCCGCCGGCGATGCCGGTCTTGGCGGCTTCGCCCGCATCCAACGTGCGCACCGAGCCCAGCGCCGAGGTCGAAGTCGAACCGAAGGTGGTCTCGACCGTCTGGGCGATGCCGCTGATCGTGCCGGCTATGAAGCTCCTCGCCAGCGCCGCGCCGGCGCGGGTCACCACCTTGCCCGAGAGGCCCTTCTTGCCGTCGGTATCGACGAAGAAGCCTTTGACCGGTTGATCGACCACCGAATGCTCGTCGAAATCGACGCAGGACAGCGTCACGAGCTGGACCTCGACGCGCTCCTTGGCGAGACTGCCGGTGGCGTTGCCGATGACGAAGCAGCCTGAAAGGTTGGCCTTGACGTCATTGGGGAGCACGGCCGGCGCCTGGACGCGCGCGATGATCGGTTCCGGGTTGGAGGTCGCGTCCCGGCTCGCCAGTGCGTCCACCCCGGTCAACAGCCGCGCCTTCATGAAACCAGGCGGCAAATAGATCGTCCGGGTCTTTTTTTTCGAGTCCGGGCCAGAACTGCCACTGCCATTGTTGGCGGCGTCCTTGGGCACGAGCGGCGTGGTCGCCGCGCCGATCGATCCGACGACTTTCTCGACCGGCGGCGCTGGCGGCGCGGCGGGCGGTGCGGGCGGTACCGGCAGGGGCGTGTCGGCTCCGTTGGCACCGGTGGGCGAGGGCGGGTAGGCGGGCGCGCTGCCGGGAAGCGCGGGCGGCAAGGGGCCGCCGTCCGACGCGGTCTCGCTGCCCGCCGCGCCCGCGGCCTGGGGCGAACCGCCACCGGGGACGACCTTGCCTTGCTCGATCGCGGTGACCCGGTCACCAAGCAGCGTCTGACCATCGAGAATCTTCTTGAGGTCGCCGCGCAATTTGACTTCGAGGCTGTCGCCGCGCAGCCCCGCGCCCATGTCGAGATTGGCGGCGGTGGGTGCCGCCGTGACCGGCGCGTTGTTGCGGGTGCTGGCGGTGTAAAGCCCGTAGCCGAGGACGCCGACGGCCCCTGCAAGCGCCGCTTGTTTGGCCCTGAGCTTGGCCCTGGAACTGAGCCCCGCCCAGCGTGCTTTCAGATCGAGCAGCGCGGGATTTTCCGGGCCACCTTCATCATGGGCCGCATCCTGCGCTGCGGTGGTGGCGAGATGTTCCTGATAGGGGCTCGGCCCCACAGGCTTGGGCACAGGCGCCCCTTCGGGCGAGGGCATGCCGTCCGCGCTCATTCGCCCGCTCCCCGCCGGATGACGATCAGGCGTGCGGTGTCGCCGGGCCGCAGGACAAGACGGTCGAGCGTGACCGCGAAGATGTTCGCGCCCAGCGTCCGATCGAGAAATGCGCGCTCGTCGAGCGTGGTGCTGGCACTCACGCTGACCAGATATTCCGAGGCCGAAAGGCCCGAGCCTTCGATCTCGATCCGCCGCCGTTCGCGCAGAGATGCGGTGGAGATTGCGGCAAGCGGGAGCGTGCCCGCGCGAGGCGCGACTTCGGAAAAACTTGCCGGCACCCGGTCCTGCAGCAGCGACAGGGTGATCGACACCGCGCGCTCTTCCTCGACCAATGGCCCCATCAGGTCCTCGTTCGCCCGGGCGCGCTGCACGCTGCCCGGCGCGAGGGTCACCGTCTGGGCCGGGATGTCCGATGGCTCGGCATACAGGGGATAGATCGCGCCGTTGCACGAGATGAAGAATTCCGAAGGCGTGGTGACGAAGCTGCGCGTCGTCGTGCCGGCATCCTCGACCTCCTTGACCAGGAACTTGATCCAGGCGTCCGAGCCGCCTTTCTCGACCGCGATCGCCTTCTCGGCCGAGAATTTGACATCCTCGATCTCGCCGCCTTCGCACACGACATGATTGACGTCGCGGTTGGACAGCCGGATGCTGCTGGTTTGATCGGGCAGGGCGATGATCGACTGCGCGGCAACGGGAGCCACAGGAAGCGCGATCAGGCCGGCGATCAGAACTCTCGGGAGCGCGGCCGGAAATAGCCGCCGCGCGCGCCTATCCTTGGGTTTCGGCATTGAAATTCTCCTCGGATAGATGGGTGAGCCAGAAGCGGCCGTTCTCGATCGCGTAGCCAATCCGCAGATTGCCCCGGAAACTGCGGATCACCCCGCCGATCACGCGGACCTTCTCGACCGGCACGACGATGTCGGTGGCGGTCCAGGTCACGGGCTGATCGGGGCGGATGTAGGTGGCGATCGACAGCGTCGGATTGGTCGACAGCTCGTCGAGAATGGTGTTGAGATTGTCGCGGATCGCGTTGTAGGCGCTGGGGTGAACCAGGCTCAGCAGCTCCTGGAACTGCCGGTCGGCGGAATAAGCCGAATAGGTTCCCGATAGCGCCACGATGTTGCGCGTCATCGTCCGCAGATAGGCTTCCGACGGGGCGTTGCCGGTCACATAAAGATCGCCCGATGCCCCGAACGGCACGATCACCGTGCGCTGGTTCTGGTTCGAGGTGTAGATCAACGTGCCGAGCACCGCGGTCACGCCGAACAGCCCGACAATCGCGAACTTGAGCAGTCGGTTCTCCTCGAACAGGTTCGAGGATCCTTGCAGGAAGCGGTGGATGCCGAAGCGGGCGGGCCGGTCGGCAGCCAGGTCGCTGCCTTCATCCGGCTTCGATTTGCGGAACATCATGCCCGTCCTCACTCAAAAAAGCGGGTCTGGGTCGGACCCGGATAATGGCGGAAGGAAACGAAACCCCAGCGCCAGGCGAGGTGGGGGATGAAGCCGCGCGGCTTCGTCCGCTTCCAGGGGATGAAAAGGAGAAGGGCCAGGATCAGCATCCAGCCGATCAGTCCGCCGACGATGACCGCGACGAAAATGGTCGACATGACCAGAATGAACTCGTCCGCGCCAAACCATAAGATCTGGACCGGGCCGTGCAGATACTGGGGCAGACGCTCATCCAAAGCCCTTCTCCTCCTGCTTCATGACACCCTTCGTCAGGGGGTCATTTTCCGAAGGCCGACCATCGGCCTCCAGCTCGTGACGGGTGCGTGTCGCTGGCCGGTCCACTTGGGCCTGCGACGCGCGCCCGTGTGGCTCAGATCACCATTCCGAAGGTCTGGAGGATCGTGTCGGACTTGATCAGGCAGACCGCGGCGACGATGGTCGGGATGCCGATCATCACGTTGGAAAACAGGCGGCTGACCCCGAACAGGAAGGCCGCGACGCCGCCGACAAAGCCCATCGGGCCCTTGACGCCCTTGTTCACGACGATGTTGTAGATGTCGTAGCCAAGGTCGCCGACGGCGGGCGCGGTGAACGCGTGCGCGCTGGTGCTCATCAGGGCGAGGACCGCCAAAGGGACGCCGATGTTGGCAAACCCCGCTGCACGGGCGCCGATATTTCTGATCATTTCAGTTCTCCTGTGTGTGAAGCCGCCCGGGGCATGCCTGCCGGCATCGATGAAATCGCTGTCGGCCGAGGGCGAGCGGTGGGCGGCTTCCAAAAGCGCCGCTTGCCATCGGCATTCCGGTCCCGGTCCAGCGCGGCACCCGCATGGGAGCGACGCGGACAGGGTCCGCCAAAGAGGAAGGGACGCGCTCGCTGCCCATTATTTGGGCAGGGCCTGTGCGGCGTGATCAGGCTGATTTTCGGTCCGATTCTTGGCCCGGTTCGCGCTCTGATCGAGGAAGCTTTCGAGCTCGCCCTGCTGAAAACCCGAGATCAGCTTGCCGTCGACGATCAGCGTCGGGGTGCCGGCGACGCCAAGCTTGCGGACGATCTCGGCATCGGCCTTGACCTGCGCCGCGCCCGCTTCGCACTTGGCGAGCAGTTTCGGCTCGGCGCCCGCATAGATGGCGTGAAGCGCCGCCTCCTTGTCGGGCGAGCACAGGATGTGTTCGGCTTTTGCAGCCGCTCCCGGGTGGATGCCGCTCACGAAATAGATGAGCCGTCGCACGGGCTTGCCTTCAGCGGCCTTGGCGATCCAGAACTTCTCGAGCGCGCGGCAATAGGGGCAGTCGGGGTCGGTGAATTCAAGAACGCTCGGCGCGTCCTTCGGCCCGATCGCCAGCGCCAGGGCCGGATCGACGAACTTGAGACGCTTCCGTGCGCTCGCTTCCTGGGCGAGCGCCGTCACATTGACACCATTGCGGTCATAGACCGCCGCGAACAGGATGTGTTCGCTCGCCGGTGCATAATAGATGACCCGCCCGCCGGCGACCGCCTGGTAGATCGTGCCCTTGACCGGGGCCGGCTCGAAATCTTCGAACTGGAGATTGGTGAAGGTCTGATGGAGCTGGCGCTGCGCCGCCTCGGCGGCCTCAGTAAGCATCTTGGCGTCGTCCTTGCCGGTCTCATCGGGGGCGGCGAGCGCGGCGGTGCCGCCGAGCAGCGCCGCGAGCACGCAAGCAATGAACGGGAAGCGCCGCGGCTCAGCGAATTTCGCCATGATCGATATCCTTCTGGTTGGTAGGCTGCAGCGCGGCCCGGTCGATGTGGATGCTGGCCCCAAGGGGGATTGCGCCGCGCGGAATGCCCGACTCTTGCGGACCCCGGGGCGTCTCACAGCGGATAACGAAGCCGCCGTCCGCCTGAACGATGACGAGGTGCGGCCGCGGCTGCGGTTGTTGGGGGACCGGCAGCCGATGCCGGATCGGACGGGCATCCGCATTGCCGGCGGCCATCGCCAAAAGCGCGAAAACCGGTCCGGTAAATCCCCATCGGCGCATCGGCCGCCTCCTGCCTGTGATCGGTTGATCCGGGCTCGGAGCATCCTGGATGGAGCGCCGCTGCCGAATGCGTCATGTGGCGGTAGGAATGGTGTGTTTGACTTCAATTGAGCAAGACGCAGGCCATTGTCTTGGGCTTGGGGTTGCGTCATCGTTCAAAGCGCCAGCGAGTTACGCTTTTGGTTACCAATTCATTGTAGATGCGGTTCAGCGATGGACCGGCAGGAGGAATTCGAAGACCACCTCAGCCAGAAAAGAAGGGACGAGTCGCGCAGTGGGAAGGGTATCGAGAACCTTCAAGCTGAAACTGTCGCCCGCCGGCGTCGAGTTGCTCCTCGACTGTCATTGCCGGCTAGGCCATCTCGTCAATGAACTGCTTCCTTTCGGCAATACGCTCTATTGCGCGCTGGTTCATCTTGACCACATCGATACCCGGCTGATCGCCGACGATCTGAAAACCTTGAAGGAATCTGGCTTTCTTGGTGAGCGGATCTGTTTTGTCGGTGCTCCCCTCACTCTCACAGACATCACGTCGCGCATCGCCGAAAGACTTGGTTCGGAAGCACAACGCCGAGGACCTGCGGCTTTGAACTCACGGCTCTTTATCGTCGCATTGAAGCAATTTCGCCTGGCGCCTTCCGAAGCAATTGTGGCCGCCTATGACGTGATGCTGGAAGAGGCAGGTGATTACCTGAAGATTGGCAGGACGCTGCGTACCCGGCGAATGGAGCTGGGTCCGATCGGGCAATAATGGCCTGAATTCCGATTGACCAATTATGTATCAGACACCAATTCTTGACTGTCGAGCTGCCGTGGCGGGCAAATTGCTGCAGTCAGGAGTAGGAGATGCCGCAGGAATGCGTGGCATCCGGCCCCGATGCATCAACGCTTGCCGAGATCAAGCAGATGTCAGGCCGGAGGATCGAAGATGGACGCAGACGCGAGGGTCTTACCCAGTCCAAGCTCGCCAAGCGGGTGGGGCTGGGCGTCAGCTGGGTCCGCGAAATCGAGTCGGGCAATCCCAGAACCCGGATTGACGATCATCTGCGCTGCTCGGCCGCGCTCAGGATATCGCCCAGCTACATCTTCATTCCCCTCCTTTTCATGGCCCATGGCCTGCAGTTCGCGCCCCAGCTCCTGGCTGGTAACCTCTACGAGCTCGAACGCCACTGGCTTCAGTTCATCATCGACCAGAACATCGCCGATATGCGCCGCATCCTCTCTGGGGATGGCGGCCCGATCTCCGTCTCCGGCCCATAGCTGCACTTTGTGGCATATCGGACCGGAACAAGAGCAAGATAAAAACAATAATGCGTCGCAATCGCAATTGACTTCTCACCCTCGAGCGGGACAGTCACAAACGAAACGGTCCTGCCTCGTTCAACGCGCCGGACGTCGTTTCTCCAACCCCATGAGGAGTGATGCGTATGGCGCGCGGTACGCGGCTTGCAGCCAATCGAAATGTCTTGACTCAATCACTGCCGGGACGGGCTGTTCCGCAGATCGCGCCGCTGAAGAGGGAGCACACCGACGGAGGCATCGGTGGCGCATGATGACCCTGAACAAGCCAGCGTCCCAGACGAATCCGATGAACTCTTCATGCTCGGTGACGCCGAAGCCACAATGCGGATCGGTGCTGCCGAACCCGATCATGAGGCGCTCGGGCTGCATATCGCCAACTGGTGGCTCAAGGCACGGCGGCTTCGCGAGAACATGTTCGGCTCCGCATTGTTCGCCGACCCGGCCTGGGATATTCTGCTCGACCTCTATACGGCGCGGGCCAGGGGGGAACGGGTCCAGATCACCAGCCTTTCGCTCGCAGCTCGTGTACCACATAGCACGGCGATCCGTTGGGCGCGGATCATGACGCGCCATGGGCTGCTGGTCCGCGAAAAGGACCCGAAGGATGGCCGCAGGGTCCATGTGACCCTGAGCGAAGAGACCTGGGCCATGATGAAGGACTATCTGGAACGGCTCAGCCGCGATCCCGCCACGCGAGCGCCGCCTTTTCTGGGCGCCGAGCGATGATGGCAGTTGCTCTGTGGCATCACGATTGTGGGCAACCGGGTAACAGCCTTTCCTTGCAACATACGGAGCGTTAGATCGTCAGCAGGCGACAAATGTTGTCATAAACATGGATTGGGGGCCGAATGGACAAGCAGCCTGACGCAGCACTGAATCTCACCGAGCTGACTGCCGATATCGTCGCGGCCCATGTATCGCACAATAACGTGCCGATTTCCGATCTGTCGGTACTGATCACCAGTGTTCACACGGCGCTAGCCGGACTGGGAGGAACTCCCGGTGAACATGCCGCAGCAGCACAAGAGCCGGCGGTAGCGATCAAGCGTTCTGTGAAGCCGGATCACATCGTCTGCCTTGAGGACGGAAAGAAGCTCAAGATGCTGAAGCGGCATCTGATGACCCATTACCAGATGACACCAGACGCTTACCGCGTGAAGTGGAATTTGCCCGCCGACTATCCGATGGTTGCGCCGGATTATGCTGAGAAGCGGCGCGCGCTAGCCAAAAAGATCGGCCTGGGCCGTAAGCCGGGCAGCAAGGTTGCGCCGAAACCGGCATCCACAGCCCCGAAAAAGGCTGGTCGGCCGCGCAAGAAGCTGTCCGTCGCTATCCCCTGAACTTCACTGCACGGCGCTCATCACTGCGCGCCAAATTTCCCGATCCCAGGAGACACTATGATGAATAATGCCGAACTCACCGAGCTGGTTGCCGCCACCAACGATCTGACCAAGGTCGATGCGAAGAAAATCGTCGACTCCGTGTTCGGCGCCATCGCCGATGCGGCAGCCAAGGGTGACGAGATTTCGCTCGCCGGGTTCGGAAAGTTCAAGGTGAAAAACACGCCTGCCCGCGAGGGCCGCAGCCCTGCGACCGGCGAAACGATCAAGATCGCGGCTTCCCGGAAATTGACCTTCTCGGTGGCGAAGGCGGTCAAAGACAAATTGAATGGGTAACGTGACGACTCATTTGGTGCCGTTCTGAACTTCACCACAATTCTGTCGTACCGAGGTGGCGCACGGCCGTGCGCCACATCAAACGCGAAATACTCATAAATCTGGCTCGTTGAGCCCGGAAATTAAACTCCGATAGCAATGGTCATCCAGACGCGATAACGTCGCGCCGCTTCATGCCATCTTTCATTGGGCCTTGGCCTAAAAGGAAGATTCGTGGCCACCAACGCAAAATATCCGATGACGGTCCGCATCCCGGATGCCGTCAGCTTGACGGGTATCAGTCGCTCAACTCTGTACGTCATGATTCGAACTCACCAGATCGAAACGGTGAAGGTCGGCAGGTCGCGATACATCGTCGTCGCTAGCCTTGAGCGTTTCATCGATGCGAATCGTGCCTGATCCAGTCTGTGATAACGCTCGTGGAGACCAGGCCCCTCGACCGAGGGGTTGCCACTGCCATCCGAACGGTCAGTCCACGGCGGGGGCGATCACCGAGCGATAGATGACCCCGCCCAGGACTCCGCCGATGATTGGCGCCACCCAGAAGGCCCAGAGTTGCTGCAAGGCGATCCCGCCTTCGAGAAGCGCTGGGTCAGTACTGCGTGCCGGATTGACCGAGGTGTTCGTCACCGGGATCGAAATCAGATGGATCAGCGTTAACCCTAGACCGATCGCGATAGGAGCAAAGCCTGCCGGCGCCCGCTTATCGGTTGAACCCATGATGATGATCAGGAAGAAGGCCGTCAGCAGAATCTCGATGATCAGCGCCGCCTGCAAGCTGTAGCCGCCCGGCGAGTGCGCACCGAAACCGTTGCTGGCAAGGCCTCCGGTGTAACCGGACTTTCCGCTGGCAACCGCGAAAAGAACGGCAGCCGCGAGAATGGCACCAATCACTTGCGCGATGACATAGGGAATGATCTTACCTGCCTCGAAACGGCCACCCGCCCAGAGGCCTACTGTCACGGCGGGGTTGAAATGGCCGCCCGAAACATGCCCCACCGCATAGGCCATCGTCAGCACCGTCAGGCCGAACGCAAGTGCCACACCCGTAAAGCCGATACCCAACTGGGGAAAAGCCGCAGCCAGCACTGCGCTGCCACAGCCGCCGAAAACCAACCAGAACGTACCGAAAGCTTCCGCGAAAAGGGCGTTTGAACCTTTCATTCTATCCTCCTGTTGTCGCTTGCCTCGCTGGGTGAAAGTTGATCCCAAAGCAGCAGCGGGTAAAGTCGTATTTGGCGCGGACTGCACCCTCGGCCCCAACGTCGGGCGCTGGGGTAAAAAGGACTTGTCCAATGACTGACGCCTCCGGGGCGGAAAATGAGGACTGCCGCCCACTCCTCCTGACCTTGCCGCCTTCCCACTATTGCGAGCGGGCACGCTGGGCGCTCGACCTGCAGGGGATTGTCTATGATGAGGAGCGTCTGGCGCCTGGTACTCATCTGCTGCGCGTCAAGCGGTTAGGCGCCGAAGCCACCTCGCTTCCCTTGCTCCTGCTTGAAGACGGGTCGCTATGCCAGGGGAGCGACCGAATTTTAGACTGGGTGGGATTGCCGGGCGGCGACCCAGAGATTGAGCGGCGGCTTGAGCAGGAGACGGCGCCGCTCATTCGCCAGTGCCTCTATGCTGGACTGCTGTCCGATCCACGATCAGGTATTCGCGACGTGCTGCTTCGCGGCACAAGTAAGCGCGATGCGACAATCGGGCGGCTGACCTGGCCGCTGTTACGGCGTATCATGGCCGCAGGCATGAATGCGCGGCCGCGTCTCCTGCCAGACCTGATCGCGCAAGTGGAGCACGAACTCGACTGGTTCGACCGATTGCTCGCCGAGCGCGGCGCTCACCTGGCCGGCCGAGAGTTTGGTCGCGCCGACCTCACTGCCGCCAGTCTGCTTGCGCCCGTCGCCTTACCGCAGGTGGAGCCTGTGAAGAGCCTCTCCGCAGGAATTCGTTGGCCGCGTTCGCTTGCCCCGTTCCTTGCGAGATGGTCGGATCGGCCAAGTTTGAAATGGGTTCGCCATGTATATGAGGCGCACCGAGTGCCGCTGTAGCGCTCGCCCATCGAGCATGGCCAATGTCCTCGACGGGGCGCTACCCTAAGTTCTAACAGCGACACCGCCCGCGTACCAATTCCCTTGCAAGCTGCTCACCTCCTCGGCGATTCAAAACTCACGTCGACGGGAAGGAAAGGGAGGAGGTATGGTGCGGCCTTAACCGAAGAAGGAGGTGCTATGACATGGCTTGCTTCTCTCGAGGCGCTCGTGATTCGGGTCGGTCGGCCGATGGAGCACGAAACCAAATGTCCTGAAGCGATGGAGGGAAGGAAGTGTGGTGCAACCTATACGCAACCTAATTTCGAAAACTAGGTTGCAGGGCGACCGAAATTGATGTGATCACCCTCGTAAGTTGTTGTTTTTATAAGGAGAAAGTGGTGGACGCACTAGGGCTCGAACCTAGGACCCGCTGATTAAGAGTCAGCTGCTCTACCAACTGAGCTATGCGTCCATTCCGTCACCATCTGGGCCAGTGCGTTTCCGCCTGCGCCCCGGTAGGGAGCGCCCCCTTTAGCGGCAGATTTTTTCTCCGCAAGCGATTCGTGACAAAAAAATGCAGATCGCTGAAAATAGGCTCTCAGTTCAGCGAGGTACTGTTCCGGCTCCACCGTTCGATGGCCATCAGCGTGCCAACGCAGATCATGTTGGTCATCATCGAGGAGCCGCCGTGGCTCATGAAGGGCAGGGGAATGCCGACGACCGGCGCCAGCCCCATCACCATCATCATGTTGATCGCCACATAGAAGAACATGGTGGCGGTTATCCCCGCAGCCAGCAGTTGCGAGAAACGATCCGGCGCGCGCCGCGACACGCCCATGCCCCAGCGGAACAGCACGATGAAAAAGATGAAGAGGACGAAGAGGCCGCCGATCATGCCCCATTCCTCGCTCATCGTGGCGAAGACGAAGTCGGTGTGCTTTTCGGGCAGATATTCCAGATGGCTTTGCGAGCCGTTCATAAAACCCTTGCCGAAAAAACCGCCCGAACCGATGGCGATCTTCGACTGGGTGATGTGATAGCCCGAACCCAGCATGTCGCTTTCCGGGTCGAGGAACACCAGAACCCGTTTGCGCTGATAGTCATGCAGGGCAAAGAAGAAGGCGAGCGGGGCCGCCACCGCGCCTGCCGCGCCGCCGGCCATGAACCACCACATCGGTACGCCGGCCATGAAGATCACCACCACCGCGCCAAAGCAGATGGCCAGCGCCGTGCCAAGATCGGGCTGGAGGATGACGAGCGCGGCTGGCACCGCCAGCAACATGCCCGGTGGGATCAGCGCGCGCCAGGTCCGCGTCATGCTGGGCGGCAGGTTGGCGAAGAAATGCGCCATGGCCAGCACGATGACCGGCTTCATCAGCTCCGATGGCTGCAAATTCATGAAGCCGATGTTGAGCCAGCGCTGCGACCCGCCACCGATCTTGCCCACCGCTTCCACCAGCACCAGCAAAACCACCAGCACGCCATAGAAAGGATAGGCCATCTGGCGGAAACGCTCACGCGGCACGCGCGATACGGCAATGGCCAGCGCCAGGAACAGCGCGAAATGCACCATATGCACCAGCGCCCAGGGCATCATCTTGCCCCCCGCCGCCGAATAGAGCACGGCCGAGCCGAACAGCGTGAGCAGGCCGAGTGCGCTCAAAATCTTCCAGGGAAGCTGGCGCAGCGGCTCGGGAATGATGGATCGGCTGGTCAGGTTCATGGGTGGGGCGGCGCGGTCGGTACGGGGGATGGGGCAGCAGCGGGCGCGGCGCCTTCGGCCAGCGGTTCCGCATCAGGGCTGGCCGCGTCGGTCTGGATGGGCTGGGGCGGCTGGGCATTGTCGGGCGGACCGGCAACGGCGGCTTCCACCGCCTGCTCGCTATTGTCCACCTGCGGCGCCGTGACGCCATATTGCGCGGCATAGGCGCGGTATTTGGCGGCCATGCGTTCCTGCGGCGTGCCACCCCATTCCTTTTCCATCGGCAGCAGCACGTCCATTGCCTTCTGCTGGTCGAAAAGCCAGGTCATGATGTCGCGCGCCACCGGGTAGGCTGCTGCCGAACTGCCGCCATGCTCCATCAGCACCGCGCAGGCGTAACGCGGGTTGTCGGACGGGGCAAAGCAGATGAAATGGCCATGGTCGCGATGCTTCCATGCGCCGATCTTGCCATTGCCGCCATTCATGTTGAGGCCCACCACCTGCGCCGTACCCGTCTTGCCCGACATCTGGATGTTGGGGAAGGGCAGCCGCGCGCGGCCCGCCGAACCGCGCCCGTTCACCACTTCGAACATGCCCGAGCGGATGACATCCATATGTTCCTTGGGCACGCCCAGCGGCTCGCTCGCGCGGATCGGGGCGTTCTGCATCAGGCGCGGGAAGACGATGTTGCCCGATGCGATGCGGCTGGCCGCCACCGCCTGCTGCAAGGGATTCACCAGCATATAGCCCTGGCCGATGGTGGCGTTCACCGTGTCATAGACGGCCCAGGGCTTGTGGTATTTCTTCTCCTTCCAATCCGGGTCGGGCACCGTGCCATAGGACTGGTGGGGGAAAGGCAGGTCGAATTTCTGGCCATAGCCCATGCGGCGCAGCATCTTGGCGATGGTGGCGCTGCCGATCTTCTGGGCGAAATAATAGAAATAGACATCGCAGGACTGGTAGATGCCCTTCCACATGTTGGTTTGCCCGTGGCCATGGTGCTGCCAGCAGTGGAAGACGCGGTTGCCCACGCGCAGCCCGCCGGTGCAATTGACCGATTCGTTCGGGTCCAGCCCCGCTTCCAGAAAGGAAAGGGCGACCGTTGGTTTCACTGTCGATCCGGGCGGGAACAGGCCATGCAGGATCTTGTTGCGCAGTGGCACATGGTCGTCATCGGCCAGCATCTTCCATTCCAGCCGCCCCACACCATCGGTAAAGCTGTTGGGGTCGAAGCTGGGCATGGAGACGAAGGCGAGAATGTCGCCATTGTGGATGTCCATGACCACGCAGGCGCCGCTGTCGGTGCCGATGCGCCGCGCGGCATATTCCTGAAGCCCGGCATTGATGGTCAGATGGATCGGCTTGCCCGGAATGTCCTCGCGGGTGTCGAGATCGCGCACGATCTTGCCGCCCGCCGTCACTTCCGAGCGGCGCGCGCCCGGCACGCCGCGCAATTCCGCGTCAAAGCGCTTTTCCAGCCCGTCCTTGCCGATCTTGAAGCCCGGCGTGATGAGCAGGGGATTGTGCTCCTTGGCATAATCCTCGGCATTGGCCGCGCCGACATAGCCGACCAGATGGCCCACACAGGGGCCGCTGGGGTAAAAGCGCGAAAAGCCGCGCTGGGGCACGACGCCAGGCAGGTCGGGCTGGCGCACCGAAACGGCGGCATAGAGATCGGCCGAAAGATGCTCGCCCGCCGCCACCGGCTGAAAGCCGCGCGCCTTGTCCAGCTTGTCCTTGATGTCCTGCATGTCGATGGGGGAAAGTTGCAGGATCTCGCCCAGTTCGGCCAGCGTCTTGTCCTTGTCGATCAGCCGGTCGGGGATGATGTCGACGCGGAAATCGGCGCGGTTGCTGGCAATGGGCTGGCCGCTGCGGTCGAGAATCCAGCCACGGCGTGGCGGGATGAGCGACAGGTTCACCCGGTTGCTCTCGCTCATCAGCTTGTAATGCTCGTTCTCGAAGAGCGCGAGATAGCCCATGCGCGTGGCCAGCGCCACGCCGACCGCGCCCTGCAAAGTGCCCAGAATGATGCTGCGCCGGTCGAAGGAATTTTGCAGCATGCCCGGCGTGATGGGCTTTGGCGTGGTGCGACGCGCCATTATGCGACGTTCCGGAAACGTTTGAGCCGCCAGCGGTCAAGCGTGGCGACCATGCGCCCCACCAGCGGATAGACCAGCGCGGAGAGCACCATCTGCGGCACGGTGACGATCACCGGCGTATGGCCGCCCGCCGCATTGGCAAGGCCGGCATCGGCAAGGATGTAGAGCGCGATCATGCCGGCGGCCACGACCCATTCGGTCAGGAAATTGCGCCAGGGAAAGCGCGCCTCGATCACGTCGAGCGCCAGCATGGTGACGGACCACAGAAAGATCGCGCTGCCCATCGGCTGGCCGCTGACCATGTCGTCGAACAGGCCCAGCACCGCGCCTGCCCACACCGGCAGCAGGCCGGGGTGAAGCTGACGCCAGGCCAGCAGCATGAGATAGCCAAAGGGCGGCATCAGCGGCGCCGAGGCGATGAGCGGCCAGAGCGGCACAAAGCTGGCGAGCACGATGGCCAGCCATGGCGTCAAATAGGCCACGAAGGGCGACGGCGCGGAAAAACGCCGGGCCACCGGCTTTGCGGCCTCCAGGATAAGGCGCTGGGCGTTCATGGGTGGGCGGGTTTGTCGCTGGCGGCGGAGGGAGCTTTGTTGCCGGCTTTCGCTTTGCTGCCCTTGGCGGGTTTGGGCTTGCGCGGCGGGGGCGGTGGCACGTCCGGGGCAGGCGGCGGCAGGGTGGGGTCAGCGGTCGGCTCCCAACTGGGCTGGACGGTGACGATCTCGCTGGCCGCCGGATCGCTCAGCGGCCGGGCGATGGCGCCATCATGGGTAAGGGCCTGCACCATGGCCATCGGCGTGCCGGGCCAATAGAGCCCGCCAGCGCCCGAGGTGACGAACACATCGCCGACCTTGAGTGGATTGAGCCCGAGCGAGAGCAGGCGCACCTGCAATGTGCCATCGCCCCTGCCGTTGATGAAGGCGGGCGTCCCATCGCTGGCGCGGCGCACGGGCACGGTGCTTTCGGTGTCGGTGACGAGCAGGATGCGCGCGGCGCCATGCCCAACTTCCAGCACGCGGCCGACCAGCCCCTGTGGCGTGCGCACCGGCATGCCGGGCGCCACACCTTGGGCGCTGCCCGCCGAAATGGTGGCGTAGCGACGGGTGGAGGAGGCGCTCGAGCCGATCAGCCAGGCGCTGGCGACGGGGGTGGGTTCGCTGCCGGCGAGTTGCAGCGCCGCCTTCAGGCGACGGTTTTCATCCTGCACCGCCTGCATTTCCACCGCGCGGGCGCGGGCCAGTTCCACTTCGCGCCTGAGCTTGGCATTTTGCGCGCCCGAGACGAAAAAGCCGCTTGCCACATCCACCACGTTGCCGGCGCCCGCGCGCGCCTGCGCGCCGACCCGCGCGGCAGGCGCCTGCACATCGGCCGCCGCATCATGCAGCCAGCCGAAAGAGACATGACCAAGCACCGAACTCGCCAGAAGGGCACCGCCGCCCAGCACGCCGAGAACCCCGACGACGTAAGCGGCAAACGTACTGTATTGCGCCCTGCGAGAATAGCCGGTGCGCCGGTTGACTGGCGGCGCCATGCCTGATCCGATTCCTTGTCCAGCGGCCCGGCCACCTTGTCGGCGCCGGGCAGGTCACACCCAATAAGCTTTGCGGGCACCCGGATCACGCCGGGCGCTATCCGCCTTTTTTGCATGCTGCCTGATGGCCCTCGCCTGAACGCGAGGGCGACAATCAGGCGTTCATCAGCACACCGCGATAGATCGGATCTTCCATGGCGCGCCCCGTGCCCAGCGCCACGCAGGACAGCGGATCTTCGGCCACCGAGACAGGCAGGCCAGTTTCCTCGCGCAGATAGTCGTCCAGCCCCTTGATCAGCGCGCCGCCACCGGTCAGCATGATGCCCTGGTCGACGATATCGGCCGCGAGCTCGGGCTGGGTGTTCTCCAGCGCGATGCGCACGCCCTCGATGATCTGGCCGATCGGTTCGGCCAGCGCGTCAGCGATGTTGGCCTGGGTGATGGTGATTTCCTTGGGCACGCCATTGACCAGATCGCGACCCTTGAGGTGGATCGTCTCGCCAATGCCGTCGGCCGGCGCGCGGGCGATGCCGTAATCCTTCTTGATGCGCTCGGCCGTCGCTTCACCGATCAGCAGATTGTGGTGCCGGCGGACATAGGAGACGATCGCCTCATCCATCTTGTCGCCGCCCACGCGCACGCTGGTGGTATAGGCCAGGCCGCGCAGCGAGAGCACCGCCACCTCGGTCGTGCCGCCGCCGATGTCGACCACCATCGAGCCGACGGGCTCGGTCACCGGCATGTCGGCGCCGATGGCCGCAGCCATAGGTTCGAGGATAAGGTAAACCTGGCTGGCACCGGCATTGCTGGCAGCGTCACGGATGGCGCGGCGTTCCACGCTGGTGCTGCCCGAGGGAACGCAGATCACGATCTCGGGATAGTTGAACAGGCTGCGCTTGCCATGCACCTTGCGGATGAAATGCTTGATCATTTCCTCGGCGATTTCGATGTCGGCGATCACGCCGTCGCGCATCGGGCGGATCGCCTCGATGTTGTCGGGCGTCTTGCCCATCATCATCTTGGCATCATCGCCCACCGCTTTCACTGATTTTACGCCATTGATCGTCTCGATCGCCACCACGCTGGGTTCGTTAAGGACGATGCCACGATCCTGCACATAGACCAGCGTATTGGCCGTGCCCAGGTCGATGGCCATGTTTTGCGAACCGAACTTGAAGAATCGCTGAAAAAGAGACGGCATTGAGAAATCCGTGAAATCGCCGGGGTTTTGCCCGGGTCGGGGGGCAAGTTCCGACGCAGGCTTATGGGTGGATCGCGGCTCCTTAGCGCAAGACGCGTATAATGGGAAAAAAATTTGTTTCGCGGCTGCGAAATGTTCGGGCCGCCCGGCGCGGGATTGGGGCTGTTCATCGCGCGGCGGGAAGGCATTAGGATGAAAGGATCAATCGCGGGCCAAGAAGAGGGTGGAAAGAAGGGTGCGCGGCAGGTGAAGGCTGCCTGCCTTTGCGCTATGGCATGGCCCATGCCCATCATTCGCCGCCTGCCCGATACGCTGATCAACCGCATTGCCGCTGGTGAGGTGGTGGAGCGCCCCGCCTCGGCCCTGAAGGAACTGGTGGAAAACGCCATCGACGCCGGATCGAGCCAGATCACCGTGCGCCTGACGCAGGGCGGGCTCGATGGCATCGAAGTGACCGACGATGGCTGCGCGATGGACCCCGAGCAGATGGCGCTGGCGCTGGAACGCCATGCCACCTCCAAACTGCCCGATGAGGCGATCGAGATGGTCACGACTTTGGGCTTTCGCGGTGAGGCCTTGCCTTCCATCGCCTCGGTCTCGCGCTTCACGCTGGAAAGCCGGGTGCGCGGGGCTGACAGCGGCTGGCGCCGGGTGGTGGACCATGGCGCGATGGTGGAAGAAGGCCCTGCCGCCCTGCCGCCGGGTACGCGCATTCGGGTTGAGGATCTGTTTGGCAAGATCCCGGCGCGGCGCAAGTTTCTGCGCAGCCCCCGCAGCGAATATGCCGCCTGCCTTGATGTCGTGCGGCGTCTGGCCATGGCCCGGCCTGATGTCGGCTTTACCATGGAGCATGACGGGCGGCGCGTGCTGGCCGTGCAGCCGGGTGAGACGGCGCCCCAGCGCGTGGCCCGCATCGTGGCGCGCGAACTGGCGCAGGACGGGGTGGTGATCGACCAGGAGCGGGGGCAGGCGACGCTGACGGGCGTGGCTGGCCTGCCCACCTTCAACCGCGGCGTGGCCGATCATCAATATCTTTTCGTCAATGGCCGCCCGGTGCGCGACAAGCTGCTGATCGGCGCCGTGCGCGGTGCCTATGCCGACATGCTGGCGCGTGACCGTCATGCGGTGCTGGCGCTGTTCCTCGACCTGCCGCCCGAGGATGTCGATGTGAACGTCCACCCGGCCAAGACCGAGGTGCGCTTCCGCGATCCTGCCTTCGTGCGCGGCTTTATCGTCACGGGGCTGCGTCATGCGCTGGAAGGGGCCGGGCAGAAATCGGCCCAGACGCCGGCCGCTCCGGCCATGGCAGCGTGGCGGGCCGAACCGATCGCGCCGGTGCAGCCAGCACTGGCCAGCCTGTTCGCGCGGCAATATGCGCCCACGCCATCGCCGTCTTACGCGCCCAATCGGGTGAGCGAGGCTGGCGCGGCCTGGCGTGGCTATGAGGCCGAGGTCATGGCTCCTTCTGCCCAGGCCCTGCCGCAGGGCCGCGCCGAAATGGCCGAGGCGTCAGCGCCCGAGGCGGCTGAGCATCCTCTCGGCGTGGCGCGCGGGCAAGTGGCGGGCACCTATATCATTGCCGAGGCAAGCGATGGTCTGGTGATCGTCGACCAGCATGCCGCCCATGAGCGCATCGTGCTGGAACGGCTGCGCGCGGCAGGCGCGGGCGACAAGGTGGCGGCGGCGCAGGCGCTACTCATCCCCGAGGTGGTCGAGCTGGAAGAGGTCGATTGCGACCGGCTGGAGGATGCCGCGCCCACCCTGACCGAAATTGGCCTTGCGCTGGAGCGGTTTGGCCCTACCGCCATGCTGGTGCGCAGCGTGCCGGCGGCCCTTGGCAAGGGCGATGTGCAGGCGCTGGTGCGCGATGTGGCGGATGATCTGGCCGCCAATGGCGCCGCGCTGCTGCTGGGCGAGCGGCTCGACCTGGTGCTCGCCACCATGGCCTGCCATGGCAGCGTGCGGGCCGGGCGGACGCTGAATGTGGCCGAGATGAACGCTCTGCTGCGCGAGATGGAAGTGACGCCAAGGTCAGGCCAATGCAACCACGGCAGGCCGACCTGGGTGAAACTGGCCCATGGCGATATCGAGAAATTGTTCGGGCGGAAGTGATCAGGCTTCCCGCACCCGCACCAGTCCGGTGGCGGTATAGGTCATCACCACCTCGTCATGCTGGTTGCGGACGGTGAAATGCTGGTCGAGCAAGCCCATCTCGGGGCGAGACTTGCTGCGCCGCTTGGCCTTGACCTCGATTTCCATGGTCAGCGTGTCGCCGGGATAGACCGGTTTGGCCCAGCGCAACTGGTCGAGCCCCGCGCCGCCCATGCTGGCATAGCCGACATCGGCGAAATAGCGCGCCATCATCGCCATCGACATGGCGCCCGTGTGCCAGCCGCTGGCGGCGAGGCGACCGAAATGGCTCTTGGCCGCCGCCTCATCGTCCAGATGGAAGGGCTGGGGGTCATATTTGCTGGCAAAGTCGATGACCTCTTCGCGCAGCACTTCGTAACGGCCGAAACGATCGACGCGGCCGATCTCGATATCCTCGAAGAAAACCCCTTCAGCCATCACTGCCCCGCCTGTCAGACGTTGAACTTGAAGTGCAGCACGTCGCCGTCCTTCACGACATACTCCTTGCCTTCCTGGCGCAGCTTGCCCGCGTCGCGCGCGCCGCTTTCGCCGCCCAGCGTGACGTAATCGTCATAGGCGATGGTCTCGGCGCGGATGAAGCCGCGCTCGAAGTCGGAGTGGATGGCGCCGGCGGCCTGCGGGGCCTTGGAACCCTTGTTCACCGTCCAGGCGCGGGCTTCCTTGGGGCCCACGGTGAAGAAGGTGAGCAGGCCGAGCAGATCATAGCCAGCGCGGATGATGCGGGCGAGGCCGGTTTCGGCCAGCCCCAGTTCGGAGAGGAATTCGGCGCGTTCTTCCGTGTCCATGCCCACCAGATCGGCCTCGATGGCGGCTGAAACGATGACGGCGGTGGCGCCTTCGGCCTTGGCCTTGGCAAAGACCTTCTCGGAGAAGGCATTGCCGGTGGCCGCGCTTTCTTCTTCCACGTTACAGACATAGAGCACCGGCTTGGCGGTCAGCAGTTGTGCCTGCGCGAAGACGCGGGCCTCATCCTCATCCTTGGGCTCGGTGAGGCGGGCGGGCTTGCCTTCGCGCAGCAGCTCCAGAGCCTGACCCAGCACCGAGGCGGTGATCTTGGCTTCCTTGTCGCCCTGCTGCGCCTTCTTGGCGGCGGCAGGAACACGCTTTTCCAGCGATTCGAGGTCCGAGAGCATCAGCTCGACTTCCACCGTCTCAGCGTCGGAAATCGGATCGACGCGGTTGTCGACATGCTGGATGTCATCGTTCTCGAAACAGCGCAGCACATGGACGATGGCATCCGTCTCGCGGATGTTGCCCAGGAACTGGTTGCCCAGACCTTCACCCTTCGACGCGCCGCGCACCAGCCCTGCAATGTCCACGAAGGAGAGCTGCGTCGGGATGATCTTCTGGCTGCCAGCGATCTCGGCCAATTTGTCGAGACGCGGATCGGGCACGCCCACCTGGCCCACATTGGGCTCGATGGTGCAGAAGGGATAGTTGGCGGCCTGCGCGGCCTGCGTCTCGGTCAGCGCGTTGAACAGGGTGGATTTGCCGACATTGGGCAGGCCCACGATACCGCATTTGAAACCCATTAGTCGTCCTTCCTTAGCCAGCGGGCGTAAACCGCCACAGCCTGCTTGTCCCAGCCGAGATGGTCATACATCCCGGCGGCCTCGTTTCCTTCGCGCACCATCAGCTCCACCTTGGGGCAGCCGAGGGCGGCGAGCCAATTCTCTGCCTCACGCAGCAACCGCGCCGCGATGCCTTGCCCGCGCGCCCGAGGCAAGGTGGCAAGGTAATAAATCCACCCGCGATGCCCCTCGAAACCGGCCATCACCGTGCCGACCAGTTGCTCGCCCTGATGTGCCAGCCAGATGGTGCTGGTGGGGTTGCCCAGCGCAAGCGCAATATCGGCGGCCGGGTCGTTCCACGGGCGCGTCAGGTCGCAGGCCTGCCACAGGGCGATGATCGCCGCGCTGTCGGCGTGTGTCGCCTTGCGCAGGGATAGGCCGGTGGCCATCACGCCAGCCTCAGCGCCACATCGTTCATGAAGCGCACGTCATCGCCCTTGGCCAGCCAGTCGGCTTCCGAGGCCACGGCGCCCAGCATGTCGGCCAGAGCATCCATCTCGCTCTTGGCATAATTGCCCAACACATAGGGGCTGACGCGGTCCTTGTGGCCGGGGTGGCCGATGCCCAGGCGCACCCGGCGGAAATCCGCGCCCAGATGCTGGTCGATCGAGCGCAGACCATTATGCCCGGCATGGCCGCCACCGCGCTTCACCTTCACCTTCATCGGTGGCAGATCCAGCTCGTCGTGAAAGACGGTGAGTGCCGAGAGGTCCAGCTTGAAGAAGCGCATGGCCTCGGCCACGGCGCGGCCGCTCTCATTCATGAAGGTGGCGGGTTTGAGCAGGATGATGCGTTCAGCGCCAATGCGCCCGTCCTGCACCCAGCCCTGGAATTTCTTCTGCACCGGGCCAAAGCGATGCAGGTCGGCGATGACATCGCACGCCATGAAACCGACATTGTGCCGGTTCATCTTGTACTGGTCGCCCGGATTGCCCAGGCCCACCCACAGTTGCATGGCGTATGGTCCGTCTTGGTCAAACGAAAGGCGGGAAAGACGCCCGAAAGCCTCTTTCCCGCCTATTCATGACGCCCTTGCGACAGGGCGTCTTCGCATCAAGCGCGCAGGAAGTCCGCGTGCAGGGGGCGGTCGGTCACCGGATGGAAGGCGACGTCCTTCGGGGTCGTCTTGATGGTCTGGCCATCAACGACGATCTCGATTGCCGAGTCGAAGAACTTGCCGGTGCCCAGCTGACGCACCAGTTCCTTCTCCTCGACATGGACGGCCAGGGGCTCGGCCCCGCCACCATAGACAACCACGGGCACACGGCCTTCACGACGCAGCACACGGCTGGCTCCCTTGCCAGTCTTCGCGCGCGTCTCGGCCGGCAGGGTCAGCGTATTGCTCATAACACTTGCCTTTCGAAATGGATTTCACACAATTTGCCCCACGCCTCCAGGGATGACCATGAGGGCAAGCGTGGGCCCTTAGCGGCCTGTGGGCCAAAAGGCAAGGGTAACGGGCAAGGGTAGGGGCAGGACGCGCCTATTCCACCCGCGTGACGCGATAGCCTTTCGCGGCGAGCAAGGCGGGCAGGCCCTGCGCCCCTGCCATATGTGCCGCGCCCACCGCCACGAAGGGATGGCGGCCTTGCGCCATGGCCTGCTTGATCGCCTCGCTCCACGCCAGATTGCGCCGGACATAGAGCACATTGCGCAGGACAGGGTTGGCCAGCATGCCGCCCTGCGTCTGGCGCTCGATCCAGCCCATGTCGCCCTGTCGCCAGGCGCGCGCCAGTTGCTGCGTCTCCTGCAAGGCATGGGGGGCATCGGTCACCACGCTTTCCAACATGGCGCGCTGGGCGCTTTCGGGCAAAGTGTCGAACAGGCCCAGTTGCTTGCGCGTGCCCTCCAGTTCCCCCACCAGCAGGCGGGTGCTCTTGAGCAGGTCGCGGTCAACGCCATTGGCCGCGTCCTCGTCGGGTCCCTGCGCCACATGGCTCAGCATCAGCGCGGCGGCCCAGGTTTCGGTATCGGCAAAACTGCCGGGTTTGAGGCCGGCCTTATCCACCAGATGCATCAGGGACGCTCGCAGGTCCGGTCTTACGCGGTTCTCGATCGGCGGCTGGCCGGGCGAATGGGCCAGCTGATCATAGATTTCGCGCGTGGCATCATCATTGTTGAGATCGGCAATCTCGACCAGCAGTTCGTCACTCTTGCCCAGCGCCTGTTCGACCCGGGGCGTGCGCCAGGCGGCAGGGCGCGAAAGCGCGTGGATCGTGCCAAACAGCCATGCGCTCTGCCCCTTGGGCCCTTCGACGTGCCAGAGCGCCGGATTGGCCGGGTCCGGACGTGCGCAGGCGGTCTGGACGACGAGCAGGGCAAGGGCACAGGCAGTTGCGACGAAGCGGTTACTGGACACGCGTCACCTTGATGCCCAGCTTGCGCAATTGGTCCTGAACGCTGCCCTTGCCGGCAAGATGGCCCGCGCCCACGGCAATCATCACCGTGCCGGGGCGGCGGAGGCGCGCCTGTATCCAGCGCGCCCAGTTGCGGTTGCGGTTGATGAGTAGCAGCTTGAGCAGCGCCGGGTCGCTCTCGTCCTCGTTCATCAGCCGGGCCAGTTCCTTCGCATGGCCCGCCTTCCACTGGGTGATCATCTTGGCAAGGTCGCCCGGAATGCTGTCGGCATCGACCGCCACCTCATAGAGATAGCGCTTCTGCGCGCGCACCGGCAGTTGGTTGAACAGGCCCAGTTGATATTCCGGCGTTTCCAGAGCCTCATGCCGCTTGCCCATTTCCTTGGCCCGGGCTGTCAGCACTGCATCGGCGCCATTGGCCGGATCATAGCCTGATTTGAGCAGCGGCAGCGTGGAGAGGGCGACCGCGGCATACCAGGGGCGGAATTGGTCGAAAGCGGCGGCGGGCAGGCCATTGGCGGCCATCGCCTTTTCAAAGGCCGCGCGTCCCTTGGGGGCTAGGCCGTCACGCAGGTTCTGCCCGGCCGGTAACATGGCGGTTTTTGCCAGGATCGCCCGCATCTGCGCCGGGTCCTTTTCGATGATCTCGGTCACCAGCGTGTCGGAATGGTCGAGCGCGGCGGCCACCTTGCCACTCAGCCACGGCACGCCCGCGGGCAGGGCATGCACCGTGCCGAACAGCCAGATCACCGTCTTGCCCCGGCTGACCTTCCACAGCGCGGGCCGTACCACCGCAGTTGCTGGCGCCGACGTGGCGGGCTGCGCCTTGGTTGCGGCGCGTGCGGTATCCTGCGCCAGCGCGGGCGGCGCCAGCAGGGTGAAGAAAGCGGCCAGCGCGGCGAAAAGGGGACGCATCGGTGTTACCATAAGGGCAGCCTATAGGCGCAATGGCGTCCTGTCGATTGTATGGTGCACTCTGTCTTGTGAGAAACCACCGCGCAGGGGCCGCCTTGACCGCGCGAAGCGCTTGCGTCAAAGGCCTTGCCCCATGAGCGCGCAACTTTCCGCCGAGCCCCGGGCATCCGGGCCCCTGAGCTTTCAGGACATGATCCTGACCCTGCATGACTTCTGGAGCAAGCAGGGCTGCCTGATTTTGCAACCCTATGACATGCGGGTGGGCGCGGGCACCTTCCACCCGGCCACCACCTTGCGCGCGCTGGGCCCCCAGCCGTGGAATGCGGCCTATGTGCAGCCCAGCCGCCGCCCCACCGATGGCCGCTATGGCGAGAACCCCAACCGTTTGCAGCATTATTACCAGTATCAGGTGATCATGAAGCCGAGCCCGAAGAATTTGCAGGAGCTTTACCTGCAATCTTTGGCCGCCATCGGCGTGGACCCGCTGGCCCATGACATCCGCTTTGTGGAGGATGACTGGGAGAGCCCGACGCTGGGCGCCTGGGGCCTTGGCTGGGAAGTGTGGTGCGACGGGATGGAAGTCACCCAGTTCACCTATTTCCAGCAGATGGGCGGGTTTGACTGCAAGCCTGTCGCGGGTGAGCTGACCTATGGGCTGGAGCGCCTCGCCATGTATATCCAGGGCGTGGACCGGGTGTATGACCTGCGGTTCAACAACCATGGCGTGACCTATGGCGATGTCTTCCTGAAGAATGAGCAGGAGATGTCGAAATACAATTTCGAGGTGGCCGATACGGACTCGCTGTTCAAAGGCTTTGCCGCCGCCGAGGAAGAGGCAAAGCGCTGCATCGAGGCGGACATTCCGCTGGCCGCCTATGACCAGGCCATCGAGGCCTCGCATCTCTTCAACCTGTTGCAGGCGCGCGGCGTGATCTCCGTGCAGGAGCGCGCCAGCTATATGGGCCGCGTGCGCGATCTGGCCAAGGGCGCCTGTCAGGCGTGGATCGACAAGAATGAGGCCGAATGGGCCGAGAAATTTCCGGGGTGGAGCAAGTGAGCACCTTTCTTCTCGAACTGCGCAGCGAGGAAATTCCGGCGCGCATGCAGGCAGGCGCAAGGGCCGAGCTGGAAAAGCTGTTTCGTGGCGCGCTGAGCGCTGCTGGCGTGTCAATGGGGGCGCTGACCGTGTGGTCCACGCCGCGCCGTCTTGCGCTGATCGCGCGCGATCTGCCGCTGGCGACCGAGGCAGTGAGCGAAGAGGTGAAGGGGCCGAAGGTTTCGGCGCCTGAACAGGCTTTGGCTGGCTTCCTGCGCAAGACGGGGCTGACCAAAGAGCAACTGACCGAGCGTGACGGTGTCTATTTCGCTGTTCGCGAAGCGGCGGGTCGTCCGATGGCCGAAGTTCTTTCCGGTGCCATTGATGATATCGTTTCGAAGTTTTCGTGGCCTAAATCGCAGCGCTGGGGTGAAGCTTCAATTCGTTCTGCTTCGCTCCGTTGGGTCCGACCGCTTCAGGGCATCGTGGCTTTGTTCGATGGCCATATCGTGTCGCATAACCTTGATTTGCTTTACCCGGTGCCTGCGTCGGGTCGCGAGACGTTCGGCCACCGCTTCCATTCGCACGGCCCCATCGCGGTGGAGAATGCCGACACCTATGCCGACCAGTTGCGCGCCGCCCATGTGATCGTGGACCATGAGGAGCGCCAGACCATCGTGCGCCAGGGCGCGGCCAAGGCGGCGGCTGACGCTGGCCTGACGCTGGTTGAGGATGAAGGCCTGGTGGTCGAAAACGCTGGCCTCACCGAATGGCCGGTGCCGCTGCTGGGCCGCTTTGACGAGGCGTTTCTGGAAGTGCCGCCCGAGACGATCCAGCTGACCGCCCGCGTCAACCAGAAGTATTTCATCTGCCGCGACGCCGATGGCAAGCTGGCCGATGCCTTCGTCTGCACCGCCAACATCGCGGCGAGCGACGGCGGCGTGGGCGTGGTGGCGGGCAACCGCAAGGTGCTGGCCGCGCGCCTGTCGGACGCGCGCTTCTTCTGGCAGCAGGATCGCAAGGTGCCGCTGGCAAGCCAAGCCAAGAAGCTCTCGCGCATCACCTTCCACGAAAAGCTGGGCACGGTGGCCGACAAGGTGGAGCGCGTGGCCAAGCTGGCCGAATGGCTGGCGAGCGAAGGCATCGTGCCGGGCGCGGACCCTGCGTTGGCGCGCCAGGCAGCGGAATTGTGCAAGGCTGATCTCGTCACCGAAATGGTGGGCGAGTTTCCCGAACTGCAAGGCCTGATGGGCGGCTATTACGCCCGCGCCGAGGGGCTGCCTGACGCCGTGGCCGATGCCATCCGCGATCACTACAAACCCGTGGGGCAGGGGGATGATGTGCCCACCGCGCCGGTGACGGTGTGTGTGGCGCTGGCGGATAAGCTGGATACGCTTGCTTGCTTCTTCTGCATTGATGAAAAGCCAACCGGGTCAAAGGATCCTTTCGCTTTGCGGCGTGCAGCGATATCGATCATTCAACTAATTTTGACGTCTGCATTGCGTGTGAGCATTGCCGACCTCGCGCTTTCGGCAACTTTCCATTGGTATCAGCAGGAAGTGACGCGGCAGGGGCTGGAAGCCTATGCCGATGTTTATTTCGGTCTCGAAAGGGTGAAGGGGCAAACGCCTGATCTGGCTGAAGTCGAAAAATTCGCTTTGTCGCGTCAATCTGATGACGCAGAAGTGAAGAAAGCAGGATTTTCTGCGACGAAAAGCATGCTGACGTTCTTCGCCGACCGCCTTAAGGTCCAGCAGAAGGAAGCCGGCGTCCGCCACGACCTGATCGACGCCGTCTTCGCCCTTGGCGGAGAGGACGATCTCGTCCGCCTGCTCGCCCGCGTCCACGCGCTGCAAGCCTTCGTCGCCAGCGAGGATGGCGCAAACCTGCTCGCCGGTTACAAGCGCGCCGCCAACATCCTGAAGGCCGAGGACAAGAAGGGCTGGGAAAAGGGCGCCACCAACCCCGCCCCCGACGCAGACGAAAAGGCCCTGATCGACGCACTGGCCAAGGCCGCCCCGCAGGCGCAGGCCGCTGTCGAGGCGGAAGACTTCACCGGCGCCATGGCGGCCCTTGCCACCTTGCGCGCGCCGATCGACGCCTTTTTCGACACGGTGACTGTCAACGATGCCGACCCTGCCAAACGCTCGGCAAGGCTCGATCTGCTCGACGCTTTCCGCCGCGCGGTGCACCAGGTGGCCGATTTTTCGCGGATCGAGGGCTAGGCGCGGCATGGCGCAAAGCGGCACAGTTTCTCCGCACCAACGCCCCGCGCGGGTGCGAGAAGAAACGGCCGGGCAGGAGAGGATGCCGCTGAGATGAGCGCGATGGTCTTTCCCTTTGGCGCAGGCGCGGCCCAGGCCGACCCGCGCGCCAGCGACAAGGCGGTGGTGGGCGGCAAGGGCGCCAATTTGGCGGGCATGGCGGCGATCGGCCTGCCCGTGCCGCCGGGCTTTACCATCAGCGCCGAGATCTGCGCCGCCTATGCCCAAGGGGAGCATCGCATCGACGATGCCCTGCGCGAGGAGGTGGCCCGCGCCATCGCCCATATCGAGGCGGCCACCGGGCGTGGCTTTGGCGATGCGGGCAATCCGCTGCTCGTCTCGGTGCGCTCAGGCGCGCGGGTGTCCATGCCGGGCATGATGGATACGGTGCTCGATCTGGGCTTGAATGATGCCACGGTCGAAGGGCTGGCGCAGGCCTCGGGCGATGCGCGCTTCGCCTGGGATTCCTATCGCCGCTTCATCCAGATCTATGGCGATGTCGCGCTGGGCGTGGACCGCAACCTTTTTGAGGATGCGCTGGAAATCGCCAAGGAAGACAATGGTTTTTACACCGATGTTGAGATGGAGGCCGAGCATTGGCAGGCGCTGGTGCGCGACTACAAGCGCATCGTGGAAGAGGAAACCGGCGCACCCTTCCCACAGAATGTGCAGACACAGCTCTGGGGCGCCATCGCCGCTGTGTTCGACAGTTGGGACAGCGAACGCGCCCGCGTCTATCGCCGGCTGAATGCCATTCCGTCCGAATGGGGCACGGCGGTGACGGTGCAGGCCATGGTCTTTGGCAATCGTGACCAGAACAGCGCGACAGGCGTTGCCTTCACGCGCGATCCGGCGACGGGCGAAAAGCGCTGCTTTGGCGAATGGCTGGTGAACGCGCAGGGCGAGGATGTGGTGGCAGGGCTGCGCACGCCCCAATATCTCACCCGCGCCGCGCGAGAGGCGGCCCGCGCCAAGCCGCTGAGCATGGAAGAGGCGATGCCCGAGGCCTTCGCAGAGCTTTCCGGCCTGTTCGAGCGGCTCGAAGCCCATTTCCGCGATATGCTCGATATCGAATTTACCGTTGAGCAGGGACGGCTGTGGATTTTGCAGGCCCGCGTCGGCAAGCGGACGGCAGCGGCGGCCTTGCGCATGGCGGTCGATATGGTGGCCGAAGGGCTGATCGGCGAGGAGGACGCCATCGCCCGCATCGAGCCGATGGCGCTGGCGCAATTGCTCCATCCCACGCTCGACCCGGATGCGCCGCGTGACCTGCTGGCGCGCGGGTTGCCGGCCTCGCCGGGCGCGGCCAGCGGGGCGATCGTGCTCGATGCGGAAAGTGCCGAAAGGCGGGCGGAGCGCGGCGAGGCAGTGATCCTGGTCCGCGTGGAAACCAGCCCGGAGGATATTCACGGCATGCATGCCGCCGTCGGCATTCTGACGGCGCGCGGCGGCATGACCAGCCACGCCGCCGTGGTGGCGCGCGGCATGGGGCGGCCCTGCATCACTGGCACGGCGGCGGTGGCAATCGACATGGCCGCGCGGCGCCTGTCCATCGGCGGGCGGGCCATGGCCGAGGGCGATATCATCACCATCGACGGCGCGACGGGCGAGGTGATGGCGGGCATGGTGCCGCTGACCCAGCCCGAACTGACCGGCGATTTTGCCGTGTTGATGGCATGGGCTGATCATGTGGCGCAGCGGACCGGGCGCCGCATCGGCGTGCGCGCCAATGCCGATACGCCGGCCGACTGCCGCATCGCGCGTCAGTTCGGGGCATCGGGCGTTGGCCTGTGCCGCACGGAGCATATGTTCTTTCAGGTGGACCGTATCGGCGCGGTGCGGCGCTTCATCCTCTCGCATGAGGCGGGCATGAAGGCGGCGGCGCTGGCTGAACTGCTGGAACAGCAGCGCGAGGATTTCCGCGCGATCTTTGCCGAGATGCAGGGGCTGCCCGTTGCAGTCCGCCTGCTTGACCTGCCTCTCCACGGCTTCCTGCCCGAGGGCGCCGGTGATTACGCCACACTTTCGCAAGAGATCGGGCTGGGTGTTGATCATCTGCGCCGGCTCGCGCAGGAGATGCATGAATTCAACCCCTTGCTTGGCCTTCGCGGGTGCCGGCTGGGCGTGGTCCATCCCGACATCTATGCCATGCAGGTCCGCGCCATCGTCGAGGCGGCCTGCGCTCTGCCCGAGGGCGAAGGGCCGCAGCGGATCGAGATCATGGTGCCCATGGCGTGCACCGGCGCTGAACTGGCGCTCATCCGCGGGCAGATCGAGCGGGTCTCGAGCGAGGTGCTCCGCAAGGCCGGGCGCGATGTGCCGCTGCATGTCGGCGCCATGATCGAAGTGCCGCGCGCAGCGCTGATGGCGGGCGATCTGGCGCGTGAGGCCTCGTTCTTCTCCTTTGGCTCGAATGATCTGACGCAGACCACGCTGGGCATGGGGCGCGAGGATGCCGCGCGTTTCATGGGGCGCTATCTCGACCACCGCATCTATGGCACCGACCCGTTCATCACGCTGGATGCCGAGGGGGTGGGGCAACTCATCGCGCTGGCGATGGAGCGCGGGCGGGCCACCAGACCTGATCTGGAAATCGGCCTTTGCGGCGAACATGGGGCCGATCCGGCCTCCATCGCCCTGTGCCTTGGCTGGGGTATGGATTACGTGTCCGCCTCGCCCTATCGCGTGCCGGTGGCGCGACTGGCCGCCGCGCAGGCCGCGCTGAAAGCCTAAGGCCGCCAGCCTGAGAGGGTCAGGATTTCCAGATGCTCGGTCACGCGCCCTTCGGCATCCGCCTGGGCGGCGAAGGCGGCCAGTGCGCGGGCGCAGGCAGTTTTCCCCAGCGCCGGCGCATGATCGGCCAGCACGCTGCCCAGCCCCTGCGCGCGCAGATCGCCCACCAGGCCGCTGAGCGAGCGGAAGCTTACATCGAGACCACGCGCATCGGCAACCGGATTGGCCAGCCCGACGCGTTGCAGCAGCTGCGCGCCGCTGCGCACGTCCACGGCAGGATGCATCCGCGCGGCGGGGCGCTCGCCATCGGCCTCCAGCATGATCGCGCGCAAGGCGGGAAGGCTGCCCGCCGCCATCATGCTGATCAGCACGAGCCCGCCCGGCGCCAGTGCCTGACGCATATGGATCAGCGCGCCGGGCAGGTCATTCACCGTGTCGAGCGTACCGAGGCTGACGATGAGGTTGAAGCCATGCACCGGCCATGGCGCTTCCTCGGCCAGAGCCATGCAGTCGCCATGCGCCACAACATCGGCGCTGGTCACTTCAACGCCCTGCGCGTGCAGGGCCTGGGCCATGGTGCCGGTGAAATCGCCCATGACCAGTGCCGTTTGGGGCTCATGGCGCAGGAAAGAGAGGCGATCGAGCGTGTCCTCGATCATATCCTCCATGACATAGCGTGGAGCGTCTGGCTGCCCTTGCGCTGCCAGCAGGCGGCGGCGCGCGGCAATACGGCGATGTGGCGCGAAGATGCGGGGTGGTGTCGCGGCGGCGAGGGCAGGGGGCGTGGTCATGCCGCTTCCCTGCCGCCTGCGCGCGCGCGGATCAAGAGGGATGGCTTGCGCGGTGCGGCGATGGCGCGCTAGCCTCCTCTCATGGCCACCGCCGCGCTTTTCAGGGCGATCGCCCCGCTTGTTGATCTGGTCTATCCGCCGCGTTGCCCGCTTTGCGCGCAATGGGTGGCCGAGCAGCAGGGGCTGTGCGCTGCCTGCTGGCGCGATCTGGAGTTTCCGGGGGAGCCTGCCTGTGGCCTGTGCGCGCGGCCACTGTCAGCACAGCGCATCAATGATACGCTGTGCCATGACTGCGACATCGCGCCGCCGCGTCATGGCGGCATCAGCGCGGCGACCATGTACAACCGCGCCTCGCGGCAACTGGTGCTGGGCTTCAAGCATGGCGGGCAGATGACGATGGCACCGCTGCTGGCGCGGTTGATGGCGGCGCGGCTGGGTGATGTCGGGAGCGAATGGTTGATCGTCCCGGTGCCGCTGCATCGCTGGCGCCTGTGGCGGCGGGGTTACAATCAGGCGGCGCTGCTGGCGCGGGCCTTGGCGCGCCTGACCGGGGGGCGGCTGGCGGTGGATGCGCTGCTGCGGCCAAGGCGCACGCCGTCGCTTGCCGGTCTGGGGCGTGAGGAGCGGGCGCGGGTGATGCAGGGGGCCATCAGCGTGCATCCCCGGCGCGGCGCGGCTCTGGTTGGCATGCGTGTGCTGTTGGTCGATGATGTGCTGACCAGCGGGGCGACGAGCAATGCCTGTATCGCGGCGCTGCTGGAAGCCGGGGTGCGAGAGGTGCGAATTGCCTGTTTCGCCCGCGTTGCCGATGGTGCCGGCGAGGAGGGGGCGATCGATGGATAGACGGACCATCAAGCGAAAGCGCCCGAGGACGGATCCTCGGGCGCTCGCGTGACGAACCGTGCGGCGGCGCTTTTTGCGCTATCGGCAGAAGATTCTGGTCTGCTGCCCGCCTGAATTATCACCGGCTGCGTTTTGCAGCTTCTTCCCTGAACCTTGGCGCCTGTGTCGCACCACCTGGGTTCAAAAAACGGTCTCCCTCAAGACCGTCGACCTCCCTCAAGGCCGTGACCGTTTCATCATCCCAAATGCCCCAAAGATAAAGGGTCGCGTCGTCTTCGTGTGGATTTTGACCCTCACATGTGGTTATCGTGCAACAAGGCTCCGGAGCGACCCGGGCGATTTGAGGAATGGAGTGATCATGGGTGGCGCCGATGCCGAATTGCGCGAAAAGGGCAGCAGCTTTCTGCCCCGTTTTGACGAGAAGGGACTGCTCACCGCGATCGCGGTCGATTCGCGGACGCGCGAGATCCTGATGGTGGCCTTCATGGACCAGACCGCGCTGGACAAGACGCGCGAAACGGGCATCGCCCATTTCTGGTCACGCTCGCGCGGCAAGCTCTGGATGAAGGGGGAGACCTCGGGCCATATCCTGCGCGTCGAGGAAATTCGCGTCGATTGTGATCAGGATGCGCTGGTCATGCTGGTTTCGCCAGCAGGCCCTGCCTGCCACACCGGCGCGACAAGCTGCTTCTATCGCAAGCTGGAGGGCGAGGCGCTGGTGCCCGTCACCTGAGTGCGTCCTATGGCTCCAGATGGGGCGAAAAGCTGCGCGCCCGGCGGATCTGCGGGAAGATTACTGTCCAGATCAGCGTGATCGCCAGCGCGCCAATGCCGCCGCCCACCACCGCTCCTGTCGCGCCCAGCAGGGCGGCGGCCAGCCCCGATTCCATCTCGCCCAGTTCGTTCGAGGCGGAAATGGCCAGGCCCGAAATGGCACCCACGCGCCCGCGCATCTCGTCGGGCGTGTGGAGTTGCACCAGCGTGCCGCGCACGAAGACCGAAACCATGTCCGCCGCGCCCAGGACTGCCAGCAGGCCCAGCGACAGCCAGTAATTGCGCGAAAGGCCAAAGGCGATGGTAGCCAGCGCAAAAATTCCCACGGATACCAGCATCTTCACGCCGACATTCTGTGCGATGGGGCGCACCGTCAGCACCGCGCCCAGCAGCGTGGCGCCCAGCGCGGTGGCAGACCGCATCTGGCCCAGCCCCTCAGGCCCCACATGCAAGATGTCGCGCGCATAGACCGGCAGCAGCGCCGTCGCCCCGGCAAACAGCACGGCAAACAGGTCCAGCGTGATGCAGCCCAGCAAAAAGCGATGATGCCAGACAAAGCTGAAGCCCTCGACGATCTGCCGCAGGGGATGGGTGTCGCGCGCGCCGGCGTGGGGCGGCAAGGGGCGGATGCGCAGCATGTTGATAAGGCTGATCGCCAACAGCGCCAGCGAGATCATGTAGGGCGAGGCCGGGTTCATCGCGAAGAGCATGCCGGCGCCGGCGGGCCCGGCGATCGTGCCCATCTGCATGGCGAGCGAATTCATCGCAATGGCGCGCGGCAACAGTGCCGGGGGCACCAGCAGCGGCGCCATCGACCCCACCGAGGGCCTGATGAACACCTTGGCCAGCCCGTTCAAGGCACCAAGGCCAAACAGCAGGGGCAGGTTGAGGGCATGCAGCGCCGTCGCCGCCCAGAGCGCGCCGGCCACCATCATGTCGATGAGGATGGCCAGCGAGCCCACGCGGCCCTTGTCGTACCGGTCGGCAATGACACCCGATACCGGCGACAGCAGAAACATGGGCAGGAATTGCACAAAACCCATGATGCCCAGCTGGAACGAGGCCTGGGCGATGGACATGTGATAGTCCTGCCGCGCCACATCATAAAGCTGATAGGCGATGATGACGGCCATGCCGCCACCGGCCAGCCAACTGCAGAAGCGCGCCAGCCAAAGGCGGCGATAATCAGGGATATGGGCGGGCGAGCGGGGGCTGTCGGTCACAACTCACGCGCATGGCAGGCGCGCGCCCGTTTGCCAAGGGCGCGTTGCGCCGCGCCGTGACTTTCAGAGCTGCTCGTTGTTGGCGCGGCGGCCACGCACGGGCGGCTGGATCGCATCGATCATCGCGCCGAAATCATCGAGACGGATGATGCGCTCGAACTGGAAACCCGCGCGGTCGTCGGTGGACCAGATCAGATGCGCCTCGATCCGCCCCACGCGCGGCAGGCGAATGACCACCCGTTCCCCACGCGACAGCGGCAATTCTCCATGCGCCATGAAGCCATGGGCGGAGATGTTGACGATATGCATGGGAAGATCGCCCAGCGTGCGATGCTCTCCAATGACACGATAGCTGACCGGGTGACGCGCCGAGCGGCGCAATTCCGTGACAGACAGTTGCGCTCCACCAACCATAGTAATCCATCGTCCTCATCAAGGGTGAGTGGATACTATGGCAGGTAAGCCCCAAGATTTGGTAAAGCCGGCCATCGTTTGCCGCCGGGGCGGCAAAATTATGCCGGTTTGAGCACCCCGTGCTTCTTCTTGCCGGAGGAAATGCGGATTTCTCCATGGTTTAGCGTGATCTGATGGTTCTCATCGCTGATCGCCTCGCCATCGAGACGCGCGCCGCCGCCCGCGATCAGTCGTTTCGCCTCGCCACGGCTCGCCGCAAATCCGATACCGACCAGCGCATCGGTGATCGAAAGCCCTTCGGCGGGCACGGTGAAGCTGGGCAGATCGGCTCCGAGTCCCCCGCCGGCAAAGGTTGCCTTGGCGGTGGATTCGGCAGCTTGCGCCGCCTCGCGCCCGCGCACCAGCGCCGTCACCTCATTGGCCAGCACTTCCTTGGCAGCGTTGATCTCGCTGCCTTCCAGCTTTTCGAGTCGCGCGATTTCATCGAGCGGCAGATCGGTGAAGATGCGCAGGAAGCGGCCCACGTCACGGTCGTCGGTGTTGCGCCAGAACTGCCAGAAATCGTAATGCGGCAGCCGGTCCTCATTGAGCCACACCGCGCCGTTCACGCTCTTGCCCATCTTGGCGCCATCCGCCGTGGTAAGGAGCGGCGTCGTCAGGCCGAACAGCTCGATGCCGTTCATGCGCCGGGTCAGTTCGATGCCGTTGACGATGTTGCCCCACTGGTCCGAACCGCCAAGCTGGAGCCGCACGCCATGCTTCAGCGCCAGTTCGCGGAAGTCATAGGCCTGCAGGATCATGTAGTTGAATTCAAGGAAGGTGAGGGGCTGCTCACGGTCCAGACGCAGCTTCACCGAGTCGAACGATAACATGCGATTGATGGTGAAATGCGGCCCCACATGGCGCAGCAGATCGATATAGCCGAGCTGGCTGAGCCATTCGTCATTGTTGACCATGATCGCGCCCGTCGCGCTGTCGTCGAAGGACAGCAGCCGGTCGAACACCTTGCGGATGCCGGTGATGTTGGCCGCGATCGTCTCTTCGGTCAGCAGCTTGCGGCTTTCATCCTTGCCGCTGGGGTCGCCCACCTTGGTGGTACCCCCGCCCATCAGCGCGACGGGTTTGTGCCCGGCCTGCTGCAAGCGGCGCAGCAGCATGACGGAAGCCAGATTACCGACATGAAGCGAAGACGCCGTGGCGTCATAGCCATTATAGGCCACCACAACCTCTTTTTGCGCCAGAGCGTCGAGCCCTTCCGCATCGGTCAACTGGTGGATATGGCCCCGCTCGGAGAGCAGGCGCAGCAGGTCGGACTTGTATTGCGTCATGATCGCCTCTTGAATGAGCGGCTGCGCCTAGCATGGAGAAACGCGCTTGGAAACGTATAGCCTTGTCTGCCACGCCGATACGCCCCCGCTGCGCGTGCAGAGCGTGGATGTTTCTTGGCGCGAGGAGCACGACACGCTGACTTTGTGCTGGCGTGTGGCGGGGGCAGAGGCGCTGATCGTGCCAAAGCCTGCCGATACGCCCATGCGCAAGGATGGCCTGTGGCAGACAAGTTGCTGTGAGTTTTTCCTCTCCGACGCTCATGGCTATCGTGAGGTCAACCTTTCGCCTTCTGGCGATTGGGCAGCCTATGGGTTCAGCGGCTATCGCTCCGGCATGGCGCAGGTGCCCTTTGCCGCCCCTGCCATCAGGCTCGAGCATGGCGAGCCCTTTTCGCTCAGCGCCACCATGCCCGCCAACATCCTGTGGGGCGCGCATCATGCCAGCCTCACCGCCGTGATCGAGGAAGAAGGCGGCCATAAAAGCTATTGGGCGCTGGCCCATGGCGAGGGGCAGCCGGATTTCCACGCACCCTCTTGCTTCATCCTGCCGCTTGGGGCACCGCCGCGCGCATGACCCAGGTTCTCTTCGGCATCGACCGGCTGCTGGCCGACCCCGTTCTTCGCGCGCCTCTGAAGGGCAAGCGTGTGTCGCTGGTGGCGCATCCGGCCTCGGTGACGCTTGATCTGCGCCATTCGCTCGATGCATTGGCGGTGTGCGAGGAGATTGACCTGACCTCCGCCTTCGGCCCGCAGCATGGGCTGAAAGGTGACAAGCAGGACAATATGGTCGAGACGCAGGATGAGGTCGATCCGGTGCTCGGTATCCCGGTGTTCAGCCTTTATGGCCAGGTGCGGCGGCCAACCCCGGCGATGATGGACACCGCCGATGTCTTTCTGTTTGATTTGCAGGACCTTGGCTGCCGTATCTACACCTTCGTCACAACCTTGCTCTATCTGCTGGAGGCAGCATCAGGCACCGGCAAGAGCGTTTGGGTGCTTGACCGGCCCAACCCCGCCGGACGCCCGGTGGAGGGCACCACACTGATTCCCGGGCAGGAGAGCTTCGTGGGCGCAGGGCCGATGCCGATGCGCCACGGGCTGACGCTGGGTGAGATGGGGCATTGGTTCATCCGCCACTATGGGCTGGATGTCGATTACCGCGTGATCACCATGGAAGGCTGGCAGCCCGAAGGCCCCGGCTTTGGCTGGCCGGACAGCCGGATCTGGATCAACCCCAGCCCGAACGCCGCCAACCTCAACATGGCGCGCGCCTATGCCGGCACGGTGATGATCGAGGGAGCCACTGTTTCGGAAGGGCGCGGCACCACGCGGCCGCTGGAAGTGCTGTTCGGTGCGCCTGATGTGGATGCCAAGGCGGTGCTGGCCGAGATGCGGGCTTTCGCGCCGCAGTGGCTGGCAGGTTGTGCCATCCGCGAATGCTGGTTTACGCCCACGTTCCATAAACATGCCGGCCAGCTTTGCAGCGCCTTGATGATCCACGCCGAGGGCGCGTTTTATGATCACCATGCCTTCAAGCCGTGGCGGTTGCAGGCGTTGGCTTTCAAGGCGATCCGGCGCCTTTACCCAGACTATCCGCTCTGGCGCGATTTCCCCTATGAATATGAGTTCGAGCGGTTGGCCATCGATGTGATCAATGGCGGCCCGGCTTTGCGCGCGTGGGTGGACAACCCCGCCGCCACGCCCGAGGACCTCGATGTGCTGGCCGGGCGTGATGAGGCCGCTTGGCGGGCTGAGGTGGCCGATCTGCTGCTCTATTGATCGCGCCGGGCGTGCAGCCCTTCCACCAGCACGAAGGACACATACATCAGCAGCAGCCAGGCCCCCAGCTTTTCGGGGCTGACCATGCTCCATCCATGGCGCTGGCTGGGGTAAAGCCAGGCATGCGAAAAGGTGGCGAGGTTCTCGGCGAACCAGATGAAGAGCGCCACCAGCAACCAGCCCAGCAAGAGCGGCATCCAGCGGTGCACCTGCCACATGCGGAACCACACCCGCGTGCGCGCGAACATCCAGCCCATCGCGCCGAAACACAGCCAGCGCACATCAGGCAGCCAGTGGTGGGTGAAGAAATTGACGTAGATGATCACGGCCAGCCAGCGGCTCGCCCGGCGTGAGGGATAGGCGGTGAAGCGAAAATGGAAGATCCGCCAGACCCGCGCCATATAGCTGCCCACCGCCGCATACATGAAGCCGGAGAATAGCGGCACCCCGCCAAGGCGCAGCAGGCCGGGTTCGGGATAGGTCCATGATCCGACGGCGGTCTTGAATAGTTCCATCGCCGTGCCCACCACATGGAAGGCCAGGATGACGCGTGCCTCGTCCCATGTTTCCAGCCGTAGGCCCAGCATGGCCAGTTGGATGGCGAGCGCCGCAATCGTCAGCGCGTCATAACGGGCAATGGGTGCGTGGATCGGCCACCACAGGCGCGTTGCCAGTAGCAGCGCGAGCACGAGGCCACCAAACAGGCAGGCCCAGCCTTGCTTGAAGCCGAAGAGCAGGAATTCGTAGAGCCAGCTTCGCCATCCGGGCGGCGGGGCATAGGCCTCCACCGCCAGACGGATGCGCTGGAACCGCGTATGCTGCATGCAGCGCGGATCAGTCCTGCGGTATCGCCGGGGCGGGGGGCTGGCCGGCAAAATGCTCCAGTGCCGGGTCGATCACCGCCCAGTCGGGCGCGCTGTCCGTCCAGATCGCGGCGCTGGGTTTCAGGCCGTGGCCTGCGTCCAGAAAGCCGAGCCGGAAGGTGCGGAACTGCAACCGCGCCGAACTCGTCGCAAAGACCGGCGTGCCGCAGGTGGGGCAGAAATATTTGGTCAGCGTGTTGCCGCTGGCAGCTTGGTGACCATGGCTGGCGAGCTGGCCGCTCAGCGTGACGGCACTTGCCGGGAAAATGGCGTTATGGGTGGCGCCGCCGCCCGAAATCCGCTGACAGTCGCTGCACCAGCATTGGCGCACGGTCACCGGTTCGGCCTCGATGGTGGCGCTGACCGCGCCACATGCACATTCTCCGTGATAGGTCATGAGCCGTCCCCCCCTCCGTCCGCCATGGCACGGATGGTAAAGGCGGGACGGCTCAGGTCAATGGGTTTCAGACCAGGCGGCCCCGGCGCAAGAGATTGACCACGCCCAGCAAAATGACCGCGCCAAGCAGCGATACGACGAAACTGGAGACAGTGAGCGGCGCGTCATTGATGTTGCCGCGTGCAAAGATCAGCCCGCCGATGAAGGCGCCCGCGATGCCGACCACGAAATCGATCAGAATGCCGCCTGCGCTGCCCATGATCATGCCGGCCAGCCAGCCGACGACGATGCCGATCAAAATCCATGTCAGAATTGCCATTGTCTCTCTCCCCGAATGCAGGTGATGCCGGGGAAATGACGCAGGCAATGCGATTGTTCCGTCAGGCCCGTGAAAGGCTCGTGTCAGGCGTCGATGAGATCCGGGTCCAGTTCGCCCGCGCGGTTCTGGATGAACATGAAGCGGTGTTCCGGGTTTCGGCCCATCAGGCGGTCGACCAGATCCTTCACCTGCGCGCGGCCTTCATATTCGGGCGGCAGAGTGATGCGCAAGAGGCTGCGCTTCGTCGGGTCCATGGTGGTTTCGCGCAATTGCTGCGGGTTCATCTCGCCAAGGCCCTTGAAGCGACCGACATCGACCTTTTTACCCTTGAACTTCGTCGCCTCCAACTGGGCGCGATGCTCGTCATCGCGGGCATAGGCGCTCTCCTTGCCCGCAGTCAGGCGGTAGAGCGGCGGCTGGGCGAGGTAGAGATGCCCGCGCCGCACCACCTCCGCCATCTCCTGAAAGAAGAAGGTCATCAGCAGGGTGGCGATATGCGCGCCATCGACATCGGCGTCGGTCATGATGACGATGCGGTCATAGCGCAGATTGTCGGGATTGCAGTCCTTGCGCATGCCGCAGCCAAGCGCCAGCGCCAGATCGGCGATTTCCTGATTTTGCCGAATCTTGTCTGCGGTGGCGCTCGCCACATTGAGGATCTTGCCGCGGATGGGCAAAATCGCCTGCGTCTTGCGGTCGCGTGCCTGCTTGGCGCTGCCGCCTGCCGAATCGCCTTCGACGATGAACAGTTCAGTTTCGCCCGAACCCTCGCCGCTGCAATCGGTCAGCTTGCCGGGCAGGCGCAATTTCCGCGCATTGGTGGCGGTCTTGCGCTTGACCTCGCGCTCCGCTTTTCGACGAAGCCGCTCGTCCATCTTCTCCATCACATAGCCGAGCAGCGCCTTGCCGCGCTCCATATTGTCGGTCAGGTAATGGTCGAAATGGTCGCGGATGGCGTTTTCGACCATGCGCGCGGCCTCCGGGCTGGTGAGGCGGTCCTTGGTCTGGCTCTGGAACTGCGGGTCGCGGATGAAGACGCTGAGCATCGCCTCGCAGCCCGTGACGATATCCTCGGGCGCGATGTCCCTGGCCTTCTTCTGGCCGACCAGATCGCCAAAGGCGCGGATGCCCTTGGTCAGCGCCGCGCGCAGGCCCTGCTCATGCGTGCCGCCATCGGGAGTGGGGATGGTGTTGCAGTAATAGCTATACGCTCCCTCCGACCACACCGGCCAGGCGATCGCCCATTCCACCCGCCCGTTCATCTCGCCGGGGAAGTCCTGTGATCCGGCAAAGGGTTGGGTGGTGACGCATTCACGCCCCGCCACCTGTTCGGCCAGATGGTCGGCCAGGCCGCCGGGGAACTGGAAGGTGGCCTCGGCGGGCACATCCTCGCTGGCAAGAGAGGGCTCGCATTTCCAGCGGATTTCCACGCCTGCAAACAGGTAAGCCTTGGACCGCACCAGCTTGAAGAGCCGCGCGGGCTTGAACTTCGCATCCGCGCCGAAAATCTCCGGGTCGGGCGTGAAGGACACGCTGGTCCCACGCCGGTTGGGTGCCGCGCCTACCTTTTGCAACGGCCCCAAGGTTACTCCGCGCGAAAATTCCTGCGCGAACAATTCCTTGTTGCGTGCCACTTCCACGCGCGTCAGCGTGGACAGCGCGTTCACCACGCTGATCCCCACACCATGCAGACCGCCGCTGGTGGCATAGGCCTTGCCCGAAAACTTGCCGCCCGAATGGAGGGTGGAAAGAATGACCTCCAGCGCGCTCTTACCCGGAAACTTGGGATGCTCATCCACTGGAATGCCGCGCCCATTGTCGATGATGGTGAGCCGCCCCGGCGTGCCCGGCGCTTCCTCCAGCATGACCTCGATGCGGTTGGCATGGCCCGCCACCGCCTCGTCCATCGCATTGTCCAGCACCTCGGCGGCGAGGTGGTGCAGCGCGCGCTCATCCGTGCCGCCGATATACATGCCCGGGCGTCTGCGCACTGGCTCGAGCCCCTCAAGGACCTCGATCGAATTGCCGTCATAGGTTTCGCCCGAGGGGCCGATGGGAGCCTGGAACAGGTCGTCGGGGTTGTGATCAGCCATGGGCGTGAACATAGCGGGCACAAACCGCCATGTGCAAGCACCAAACCGGCGTTATCGTCACCTTAGTCGTCAAAGCGGGCCGGGGCGGGGCTGACCACGGGAATCGTGTTGCTGGTTGAGCTGCCCGGCACAGGCTTCACCTCACGCACTTCCAGCGCACGTTCGATCACATTGTTGCTGTTGAAGCGGAAAATGCCATCGGTGCCGGCAAAGCCGCCGCGATCGTAAAGATGGGCAACGGGGAAGGGGCGGCCCGGCGCCCAGTCCCGTGCGATGCGCAACGAGAGCAACACGCCATCATAGCCCATGGTCGAAATGCGATAGGGCGCATCGCCGTAGCGTGCGCGATAACGTTCCGAGAACTGGCGGAAATGCGTGTCGGACAGGGCCGCGTAAAGGGCGCCGCGCAGCGATGGTGTGCGGGCCAGCAGTGCCTCGCCACTCCACAATTCGGTGCCCAGAATGCGCAGCGACGGGCGCCCGACCTTGAGCAAAGGCGCAGCTTGGGCGGCCACGCGGGCATTGTCGCCCACCAGCACGGCCTCAAAGGCGCCATGCGACTTGAGCTTGCCGATGGCGGCGGTCAGCGCGCCAGGCTCCCGGCCAAAGGTCTCGATGTCGACCAGGGTGCCGCCGCTGGCGCGCACGGCGGCCACCATCGCCGAGGAGGTGCGCTCGCCATAGACGCTGCGCGGTACCAGCGCGGCAAAGCGGGTGATGCCAAGGCCGCGGGCATAATGCACGACGCGGTTCACCGACTGGGCCGGAATGGTGCCCATCACGAAAACATCGGCCCCGGCAACGGTGTAATCGTTCGAGAAGGAGATCACCGGCACATGCGAGCCTCGCACGGCGGCGGCCACTTCGCTGGCTTCCTCGCCCAGCAGGGGGCCCAGGATCATGCTGTTGCCATCGGCCAGCGCCTTCTTGGCCGCAGCGCTCGCGCCAGTGGCGGTGTCATAGGTGGTGATGCGAAGATTGCTTGCGCTCATGTCGAGCAGCGCCATGGTCGAGGCATTGGCCAGGGCCTGGCCTGCCGCTGCATTGGCACCGCTTTCTGGCACCAGCAGCGCGATGCGATGGCGGTTCGTGTCGGTGGGCAGGGCGGGTGCGGTGCTGGGCGGGGGCGCGGCGGGCGGCGGCGCGGCGGGCGTTACCGGCCCTTTGGGAATGACCGAGCAGGCCGCCAGCACCATGGAGAGGCCGGAAATCGCCGCAAGGCGCAGAGCATTGCGGGCCGCGGGGCGTGTTGCTGATTGTTTCATGGTCGCAAAAATCGCTTTCTGGCGCACGCCGGCTTCGAACATGGCTTGTCCTATCCCCTGCCCATGGTCCAATGGAGGCGCCATGGATCAGCGCCTGTCTCCCGGCCTCTATATCGTGGCAACGCCCATTGGCAATCTTGGCGACATCACTTTGCGCGCCGCAGAGACGTTGCGCGCCGTGGCGGCGGTGGCCTGTGAGGATACGCGGGTGACGGGGAAGCTGATGCAGCATCTGGGCTGCAAGCAGCGTCTTATCCGCTATGATGACCATGCCGATGAGGCCGCGCGCGAACGCCTGCTGGCGCTGATGGCCGCGGAACCGGTGGCGCTGGTGTCGGATGCGGGCACGCCGCTCATTTCCGACCCAGGCTATCGTCTGGTGCGTGAGGCGCGTGAGCGGGGTATTGCGATTACCAGCCTGCCCGGGCCCTGCGCGGCGGTGATGGGGATTACCCTGTCGGGTCTGCCGTCGGACCGGTTTCTCTTTGCAGGCTTTCTGCCGTCCAAGGAAAAGGCACGCGGCGATGTGCTGGGTGAGCTGGCAGGTGTTCCGGCCACGCTGGTTTTTTATGAAACCGCGCCGCGCCTGCTCGATTCGCTTGGCGCGATCGCGCAGCATTTGCCCGGGCGTGAGGTCGCTGTGGCGCGCGAACTCACCAAGATGTTCGAGGAATGCCGCCCCGGCACGCCGCAGGATCTGATCGCCCATTACACCGCCCATCCGCCGCGCGGGGAGATCGTTCTGATGATCGGCCCTCCGCAGGCGCAAACTTTCACCATGGGTGATGCCGAAGCCATGCTGCGCGAGGAATTGGTCCATGCCAAGGCCAGTCAGGCCGCTGCCTCGGTGGCAAAGCGCACGGGGCTTGATCGCAAGGAACTCTATGCCCTGGCCATGCGGCTGAAATGAGCGACTGGCGGCAGCAGGCCGACCGTATTGCCGCTGATGCGCGCGGGCGCCGGGGTGAAGACGAGGCCGCGCTGTTCCTCGAAGGGCTGGGTTTCGAAATTGTCGCCCGCCGCGTGAAGACACCGCGCGGCGAGGTCGATCTGGTGGCTCACGGCGCCGGTGTCACCATCTTTGCCGAGGTGAAATGGCGCTCCAGCGCCGCCAATTGGGTTGATGCCATCGATCAGCGGCGCCTGACGCGGGTGGCCATGGCCGCCGAATTGCTGGCGCCGCGATACCTTCGTGCGGGCGATGACATGCGGATCGACGTCATCATGCTTGCGCCGGGGCATGATCCATACCACATCGCCAATGCCTGGATGCCGTAACGCGCATCTCCCTGATTGTTCGAACGAGGATTTCGCATGAGCTTGCGCGTCGCCGTCCAGATGGACCCGCTTTCCGGCATCAACATCGCCGGCGATTCGACCTTTGCCCTGATGCTCTCGGCCCAGGTGCGCGGGCATGCCTTGTGGTATTACGATGTCGGCTCGCTGGCCTGGGAATCGCTGGGCGATGGCCCGGCGCGGGTCACGGCATGGGCCGCGCCGGTCACCGTGCGCCGCCCCCAGGCGGGGGAAAGCCATTTCGAACTGGGCGCCTTCCAGACGCTGGATCTGGTCGAGGATGTCGATGTGGTGCTGATGCGTCAGGACCCGCCCTTTGACCTTGGCTACATCACCGGCGCGCATATCCTTGAAAAGCTCAAAGGGCGCACGCTGGTCGTCAACGACCCCGAGCAGGTGCGCAACGCGCCCGAAAAGGTCTTCGTGCTCGATTTCGCGCAGTTCATGCCGCCCACGCTGGTCGCCCGCCGCATTGAGGATGTGCGCGGTTTCCAGCAGCGCCTCGTCGCGCAGGGCCACTCTGGCGACCTCGTCATCAAGCCGCTGCACGGCAATGGCGGCAAGGCGGTGTTCCGCGTGCCTGCCGATGGCAGCAACCTTGGCGCGCTGGTGGAAGTGTTCAGCCAGATGTGGCCCGAGCCTTACATGGTCCAGCCCTTTCTGCCCGATGTGGCCAAGGGCGACAAACGCATCGTCCTTGTCGATGGCGTGGTGGCCGGCGCCATCAACCGCCGCCCCGGCGCGGGCGAGTTCCGCAGCAACCTGGCCGTGGGCGGTAGCGCCGAGGCGACGGAACTGACGCCGCGCGAGAAGGAAATCTGCGAAGCGCTGGGGCCCGAGTTGAAAAAGCGCGGGCTCACTTTCGTTGGCATCGACGTGATCGGCGGCGAGTGGCTGACCGAGATCAACGTGACATCACCCACGGGCATCGTGGCGATCGAGCGGTTTGATGGGGTGGATGTGGCTGGATTGATCTGGGATGCGATTGAGGTTCGGGTTTCGGATATGAAGAAAGTAGGGTGAAAGCAGGGGGCCATCGCCCCCTGCACCCCCTTTACGTCTCCCGGCGATAGGGCGGTGGTTCACGACCCTCGCGCCAGCATCGCCGCGCCGCAGGCAGGAAGAAGGATAGCGCGGCTTCGGAGTTTTAATGCCCGCGGCGCGGCGTGCTATGCGCTGATGCTGAACCCGAGGCGCTAACGCCGACAACGAAAGGGAGCGCGAGGGCGATGGCCCTCGCATCTTCCCCTTACTCCTTCTCCCGAGGATGCGCCGCCCGGTAAGCTTCCAGCAACACCGCCGCATCGACGCGCGTATAAATCTGGGTCGAAGACAGGCTGGCGTGTCCCAGCAACTCCTGCAGTGATCGCAAATCCGCCCCGGCACCCAGCAGGTGGGTGGCGAAGGAATGGCGCAGCGCATGCGGCGTGGCCGTATCGGGCAGCCCCAGCGCGGCGCGGGCGCGTTTCACCGCCATTTGCACGATACCCTGGCGCAAGGGGCCCCCGCGCGCACCGATGAACAGCGGCCCGTCGCGGGTGATCGGCCATGGGCAGACTTTCGCATAATCGCCCACCGCCTGCGCCACGATGGGCAGGATGGGCACCATGCGCTGCTTGCCGCCCTTGCCGGTGACCAGCAGCGTCTCGCCCAGCGGCAGTGCCGCGCCGGTGAGCGAGAGCGCCTCGGCAATGCGCAGGCCCGCGCCATAGAGGAGCATCAGCACAGCCCGGTCGCGCGTGCCGATCCATGGCGCGCTGGCGTCTTCCTCCACGGTTTCGGCAAGGTTCACCGCCTCGTCCGGCGTGACCGGGCGGGGCAGGCCTTTTTTGACGCGCGGTCCGCGCAGGCGGGGCGGGGCGGGGGTCGGATCGCCGGCTTGGCTGCGCGCGAAGGTGAGGAAGGCGCGCAGGGCCGAGAGTTCGCGCGCGGCGGAGGCATTGCCGATGCCTTGTGCGCGGCGCTGGGCCAGATGGGCGCGCAGCGCGCCCGCCTCGATCAAAGCGAGAGCGTGCCAGCCGCGCGCCTGTGTGGCATCGATCAGCCTTGCGGCGGTGGCGACATAGGCCCGCACCGTATGGTCCGAGCGGCGGCGGCCTTGGGCCAGGTGCGCGGTCCATGCTGCCAGCAGATCGGCTCTTTTCGCCAAATCCACGGCGGGGTCACTCATGCCACCAGATCCTGTGGCACGAGTTCGGCAATCAGGCTGTTGAGCACCAGCATGCCGGGGGCGGTGACGATGAGGCGCGGGCCCTCGATCCGCAACAATCCCTGCCTTGCATAGAGGTCGACGCGATCCGGCGCGGCCAGTTCGGTGGGTGTCAGGCCGAAACGCGCGGAGAGCGCGGCCAGATCAACACCTTCGGCAAGACGCAGGCCCATCAGCATCGCTTCGGCGGCCTGTTCGCGCGTGGGCAGCAGGCGTTCTTCCTGCAAGCCCTCTTCGCGCGCAGCGATGGCGGCGAGCCAGTTTTCCGGCTTCTTGTGCCGCGTGGTGGCCATGTGCCCACCATGGCCGGGGCGCCGACCATGCGCGCCCGGCCCGATGCCCGCATAATCCTGATAGCGCCAATAAGTGAGGTTATGGCGGCTTTCCTGACCGGCGCGGGCATGGTTGCTCACCTCATAGGCGGGCATGCCGTGGGCAGCGGTGATCTGGCGGGTCAGGGTGAAGAGATCGGCGGCGGGGTCATCCTCGAGCGGGGCGAAGGCGCCATCGCGCACGAGACGCTCGAAACGCGTGCCCGGCTCGATAGTGAGTTGGTAGAGCGAGAGGTGGTCCGTGCCGAAGGACAGCGCGCGGGTGAGTTCGGCTTCCCATTGCTCCGCTGTCTGGTCAGGGCGGGCGTAGATGAGGTCGAAGCTGGTGCGGGCGAAATGGGTCTGGGCCACCTCCAGAGCCGCCAGCGCCTCATCCACACCGTGCAACCGGCCAAGGAAGCGCAGCGCCGCATCATCGAGTGCCTGGACACCCAGCGACACGCGGTTGACGCCAGCCTGCGCCAGCGCGGCAAAGTTCGCGGCCTCCACGCTGGAAGGGTTGGCCTCCAGCGTGATCTCGATGCTCTCGGAAAAGCCCCAGAGCGCCTGCGCCCGGTCCAGCAAGGTCGCGACCAGCGCGGGCGGCATCAGCGAGGGCGTGCCTCCGCCAAAGAAGATGCTGGAGAGTTGTTCCCCGCCCGCCAGCGCGGCCTCATGCTCCATATCGGTGATGAGGGCGCGCTGCCACACATTATGGTCCACACCGTCACGGACATGGCTGTTGAAGTCACAATAAGGGCATTTTTTCAGGCAGAAGGGCCAGTGAATGTAGAGCGCGCGCGCCATTAAAGTCCGGCAGGCCCTTCCGCCACGCCGAACTGGTCGGCCACCAGCTTGGCAAAGGCATCGGCGCGGTGGCTGATCCTGTGCTTTTCCTCAGGCGGCAGTTCGGCAAAGGTCTGCGTGTGGCCCATGGGCACGAAAACGGGGTCAAAGCCGAAGCCGAGCTTGCCGCGCGGCGGCCAGGTCAGCTTGCCATCGGCCCGCCCTTCGTAAACGGCGTGCACGCCATCAGGCCAGGTGATCGCCAGCACACAGGCGAAATGGGCGGCGCGGCCAACATCGGGGCCCTGTTCGCACAGCAGGCCTTCGACCTTGCCCATCGCCATGTACCAGTCGCGGCCCTCGGGCCCCTCGTACCAGTGCCGCTCGGCCCAGTCGGCGGTGTAGACGCCGGGGCGGCCGCCTAGCGCCTCCACGCAAAGGCCCGAATCATCGGCCAGGGCAGGCAGGCCGGTGGCATCGGTTGCCATGCGCGCCTTGAGGAGAGCATTCTCGATGAAATTGTCGTGGATCTCCTCGGGTTCTTCGAGATTGAGGTCCCCCGCCGAAACGCATTCCACGCCATAAGGCGCCAGCAAGGCCGCGATTTCGCGCAGCTTGCCCGCATTATGGGTGGCGATCACCAGCTTGCCATGCAGACGTGACATCCGCGTTCCTCCTCAGGCTTTTACCGCAAGAACGGCTGGGTCAGGCGACCGCTTCAGCTTGCGCCGCAAAAATCTGGCCACAACCGATGCGCGCCAGACGCAGCAGGCGCAGCAGGCTTTCCTCGTCATAGGTCGCGCCCTCGGCCGTGGCCTGTACCTCGGCGATATGGCCGCCCTCGATCAGCACGAAATTGGCGTCGGCGTCAGCCGCGCTGTCCTCGATGTAATCAAGGTCGAGCACCGGCGTGCCCTTGGCGATGCCGCAGGAGACGGCGGCGACCTTCCGGGTCAGTGGGTCCTCGGTGATCAGGTTCCGGGCCATCAGCCCCTGCACGGCCAGACGCAGCGCCACCCAGGCGCCCGAAATGGCTGCCGTGCGTGTGCCGCCATCGGCCTGCAGCACATCGCAATCGAGCGTGATCTGGCGCTCGCCCAGCTTTTTCAGATCGGTGACAGCGCGCAGCGAGCGACCGATCAGCCGCTGGATTTCCTGCGTGCGGCCGCTTTGCTTGCCCTTGGCGGCCTCGCGCTGGCCGCGCGTGTGGGTGGCGCGCGGCAGCATCGAATATTCCGCCGTCACCCAGCCTTCGCCCTTGCCGCGCAGGAAGGGCGGCACGCGCTCCTCGACGCTGGCCGTCACCAGCACCTTCGTATCGCCAAAGCTGACCAGCACGCTGCCCTCGGCATGCTTGGTGAAATTGGTGACGATCTCGATCTTGCGCATTTCGTCTGCGGCGCGGCCGGATGGGCGCATGGGGCAATGGTCCTTCATGACAATGTTCGCGCGAGGCTCTAGTCGGGGGCGCGGACAAACGCCAGCCCCCAGAACGGGGCAAGATTGCAAACTACGCCGGACTGCCCCATGTCATCGTTCATGAAGAGCCTGCCCGTCAGCGAACTCGATGCCCGTGCGCGCGACATTTTCCGCCGCGTGGTCGATGGTTACCTCGCCACGGGGCAGCCGGTGGGCTCGCGCACCCTGGCGGCCACGCCTGATCTCAACCTTTCGCCCGCCTCGATCCGTAGCGTGCTGCATGATCTGGAAGGGCTGGGGCTGCTGGCGGCGCCGCACACCAGCGCGGGGCGCATGCCAACCGAACTGGGCTTGCGTCTCTTCGTCGATGGCATGATGCAGGCGAGCGAGCCCACGCGCGAGGAGCGCGAGGCGATCGAGCGCGGCATGGCGCGTCCCGGCTCGATCGAGGCGGCGCTGGTGGCGACGAGCACTGCCCTGTCGGACCTGTCGGCCTGCGCGGGCGTGGTGATGGTGCCGGCGCGCGAAAGGCGGCTGGCGCAGGTGACGCTGGTGGCGCTGACGCCGGGGCGGGCCCTGGCGGTGCTGGTCGATGAGGAAGGCGGTGTCGAGAACCGCGTTGTCGATCTGCCGCCCGGGTTGATGCCCGGCGCGCTGGAAGAAGCGTCGAATTATATCACCGCGCGTTTGGCTGGGCGCACGCTGGGCGAGGGCGCGCGGCTGATGCAGGCCGAAATCGCCTCGGGCCGCTCGGCGCTGGATGCGGCCAGCGCCGATCTGGTGCAGCGCGGCCTTGTTGTCTGGAGCGAGGACGCTGCGCGGCGCCCGGTGCTGATCGTACGCGGGCAGGCCAATCTGCTCGACGAGGCGGCGCTGGGTGATCTGGAGCGGGTGCGTTCGCTGATCGATGATCTGGAGAGCAAGCAGTCGGTGGCGCAATTGCTCGATCTGGCGCGAGAGGCGGAATCGACCCGCATTTTCATCGGCTCGGAAAACCGCCTTTTCGCGCTTTCGGGCTCCTCGGTCATCGCGTCGCCCTATCGTGACCGTGAAGGGCGCGTGGTGGGCGTGGTGGGTGTGATCGGCCCCACGAGGTTGAATTATGCCCGCGTTGTCCCCATGGTGGATTTCACAGCCCAAAGTCTGGGCAGGCTGATCCGATAAATTGAGAGCTTTGACTATGACTGATGAAACCTTCCAGGCCGCCGGCGAACCGTCGAACGAAGCCGCGGAAGCTGCTGCCGCCGGCACCACCGCCGAACTGGAGGCCAAGATTGCCGCTCTGCAGAGTGAGCTGGAGGCGCAGAAGCAGGAAGTGCTCTATGCCCGCGCCGAGACGCAGAATGTGCGCCGCCGGCTGGAAAAGGACATTGCCGACGCGCGCGCCTATGCCAGCACCAGCTTTGCCCGTGATATTCTGAGCGTGGCCGACAATCTGTCGCGCGCGCTCGATTCGATCTCGGCCGAACTGCGTGAGGACGAGAAGCTGAAGCCGCTGGTGGCCGGGATCGAGGCGACCACGCGCGAGCTGGACAAGGTCTTCAACCTCAATTCCATCCAGAAGGTGGCGGCCCACGGCCTGCCGCTCGACCCCAACCAGCATCAGGCGATGATTGAGATCCCCCACGCCGAGGCCGAGCCCGGTACGGTGGTGCAGGTTCTCCAGCATGGCTACACCATCAAGGACCGTCTGCTGCGCCCGGCCATGGTGGCTGTCGCCAAGAAGCCGGACTGATACGGGCTTTTTAGCGGAACATCACGGGATCCCGTTCATATCCTCCGTCATGAAGACGGAGGATATGATGATGAGAGCCCTGATGATCTCGACACTTGCCGCGGGCGCTCTGGCGCTGGGCGGCTGTGCGCATAATTATGCTGGCGAAGGCGCGCTTGGTGGCGCGGGCGTTGGTGCTGTGGTGGCAGGCGTTGCCGGTGGCAATGTGGTGACGGGCGCGGCGGTTGGCGCGGCGGCCGGCGCTCTGGTCGGCTCGACCGTGCGCAAGGGCGATGGCTATTGCTATCGCCATGACCGCCAAGGCTATGAACATCGCGTCGAATGCTGAAGGCGATAGGCGGGGCTGGCGCTGTTGCGCGTTCAGCGCTTTCTCAGCCCGGCGCCATACCGTCTGTGATGGTTACATATGCATGCCGGCCATGGGGTCGGCGCCTGCCTTTTCCACCTTGAAGCTGCCCTTGTCCTTCGTCCCGTCGGACAGGATAAGGACATAGTTCAGGCTGTCGCCGGGTTTTACGCCCGGCGACAGATCGAACACCATCACATGGCGCCCGCCGGGCGCGAAATTGGCCTCTTCGCCTGGCGCGAGTGTCAGGCTGGAAAGGGGCAGCATGGCGCCGCCCTTTGTCTCGTGCATTTCAGCCTTGCCAGCCTGATCAATGGTGATGCCGGTGATGGTGACTGGCGCTGTGCCGCTGTTCTTCCAAGCAATATAGGCTGCCGCCGGATGACCGGCGATGATGGGCAGCACGAGCCGCCCGCCCGGTGTTGCCGTGGCCGCATCGGTCATGGCGCGGCCTGTCATCGCGCCGCCTGTCATGGCGCTGTCACTCATCGCCATGGCGGCTTGCCCGCCGCTGTCGGCGGAAACGGGGGGCTGGACGCCCTTCTGGCAGGCGGCCAGTGCCAGCGGGGCGATCAGGGCGAGGGCGGCGCGTTTCGACATCATCGACTGGGGTCTCCTTCTGGGGCCTGTTGGTAGCTCTTTGAGGCTCTTGCGCCAAGATGTGACAGACATGCCCGAAAAGCGTGAAACAGGCCCTTGTCGGCCCTCAAACCGCTCCTATATGCGCCTTAGTCAAGAGCCGCCAAACCGTTCTGCCGCACCTGCGGGGACTGGACAGGCGCGTGTCACACAAAAGACGTAAGGACGGATAAACATGGGTAAAGTGATCGGTATCGACCTTGGCACCACCAACAGCTGCGTGGCTGTGATGGATGGGGGCAAGCCCAAGGTCATCGAAAATTCGGAAGGGGCGCGCACCACGCCTTCGATCGTCGCCTTCACCAAGGATGGTGAGCGCCTGATCGGCCAGCCGGCCAAGCGCCAGGCGGTGACCAACCCCGACAACACGATCTTTGCTGTGAAGCGTCTGATCGGCCGTCGTTTCGACGATCCCATGACCCAGAAGGACATGGCGCTGGTTCCCTACAAGATCGCCAAGGGCAAGAATGGCGATGCGTGGGTGGCAGCCGGCGGCACCGATTACAGCCCTTCGCAGATCAGCGCCTTCACGCTTCAGAAGATGAAGGAAACCGCCGAGAGCTATCTGGGCGAGACCGTGACGCAGGCCGTCATCACCGTGCCGGCCTATTTCAACGACGCCCAGCGTCAGGCCACCAAGGATGCTGGCCAGATCGCCGGTCTTGAGGTGCTGCGCATCATCAACGAGCCGACGGCGGCGGCGCTGGCCTATGGTCTGGACAAGAACGATGGCAAGACCATCGCCGTCTATGACCTTGGCGGCGGCACCTTCGACGTGTCGATCCTGGAGATCGGCGACGGTGTCTTCGAGGTGAAGTCCACCAACGGCGACACCTTCCTGGGCGGTGAGGATTTCGACAGCAAGCTGGTCGAATATCTGGCCGACAAGTTCAAGGCCAAGGAAGGTCTCGACCTCAAGACCGACCGTCTGGCCCTGCAGCGCCTGAAGGAAGCGGCTGAAAAGGCCAAGATCGAACTGTCCTCGGCTCAGACCACCGAGATCAACCTGCCCTTCATCACCGCCCGCATGGAAGGAGGGGTTACCACCCCGCTCCATCTGGTGGAGACGATCACGCGCAGCGATCTGGAGCGTCTGGTGAGCGACCTGATCGCCCGCACGATGGAGCCCTGCCGCAAGGCCATGGCCGACGCCGGCGTGACGGCGGCCCAGATCGACGATGTGGTGCTGGTGGGTGGCATGACCCGCATGCCCAAGGTGCGCGACGCGGTGAAGGACTTCTTCGGCAAGGAACCCCACACGGGCGTCAACCCTGACGAAGTGGTTGCCATGGGTGCTGCCATTCAGGCGGGCGTTCTGCAGGGCGATGTCAAGGACGTGCTGCTGCTCGACGTGACTCCGCTGTCGCTGGGCATCGAGACGCTGGGCGGCGTGTTCACCCGTATGATCGACCGCAACACCACGATCCCCACCAAGAAGTCGCAGACCTTCTCGACGGCTGATGACAATCAGAACGCCGTGACGATCCGCGTCTTCCAGGGCGAGCGTGAAATGGCGGCGGACAACAAGATCCTCGGCCAGTTCGACCTGATCGGCATTCCGCCGGCCCGTCGCGGCGTGCCGCAGATCGAGGTGACCTTCGATATCGACGCCAACGGTCTGGTGAACGTGTCCGCCAAGGACAAGGGCACCGGCAAGGAACAGCAGATCCGCATTCAGGCTTCGGGTGGTCTGTCCGATGCTGACATCGACCAGATGGTCAAGGATGCCGAGAAGTTCGCTGACGAGGACAAGAAGCGCCGCGAGGCCGCCGAGGTCCGCAACAATGCCGACAGTCTGGTGCACGCCACCGAGCAGCAGCTTTCGGAACATGGTGACAAGGTCGATGCCTCGCTGAAGGGCGAGATCGAGGCTGCCATTGCCGATGTGAAGACGGCGCTGGAAGGCGGCGACAACGCTGATATCTCGGCCAAGACGCAGGCGCTGACCGAGAAGGCGATGAAGCTGGGTCAGGCGATCTATGAGAAGGAGCAGGCCGCTGCTGCTGCCCCCGGCGGCGCTGGCGCGCAAGCTCACGACGATGGCGTGGTCGATGCCGAGTTCTCCGAAGTGGACGAGAACAAGGGTTGATTTCAGCCTGAGTTGACAATCAGGCCCGCCACGCCGTCTGCTGGCGCGGCGGGCCTGACTTTATGAATTGCGCGTGATCTTGAAGGGAAGGCCATGTCGACCGAGGTCGATTATTACGAACTGCTCGAAGTGAGCCGCGATGCCGATGATGGAGTGCTCAAAAGCTCCTACCGCAAGCTGGCCATGAAGTATCACCCCGACCGCAATCCCGGCGATACGGCGGCCGAGGCGAGGTTCAAGCAGATCAGCGAGGCCTATGATTGCCTGAAAGATCCGCAAAAGCGCGCGGCCTATGATCGCTTTGGCCATGCTGCTTTCCAGAATGGCGGGCCCGGTGCTGGCGGCGGCGGTTTTGGCGGCTTTGGCGGCGGGGCCGATTTCGGCGATATCGGCGATATTTTCGAAACGATTTTCGGCGGCGGGGCCGGTGGCGGGCGCCAGCAGGCGCGGCGCGGCGCGGATTTGCGCTATGATCTGGAAATCAACCTCGACGATGCCTTCCATGGCAAGGAGGTCGAGATCGAGATTGAGGTGGCGACCCCCTGTCAGCCCTGCGGCGGCAAGGGTGCCGAGCCGGGCAGCGGCGTGCGTCGCTGCAACCTGTGCGGCGGCCACGGCAAGGTGCGCGCCAATCAGGGCTTCTTCATGGTGGAGCGCACCTGCCCCACCTGCCACGGCCGCGGCGAGGTGATTGAAAAGCCCTGCCGCAATTGCCGGGGCGAGGGCAGGGTGGACCAGCGTCAGAAGCTGGAAGTCTCGATCCCTAAGGGCGTGGACACGGGCAACCGCATCCGGCTGAGCGGGAAGGGCGAGGCCGGGCCGTTTGGCTCGCCATCGGGCGACCTTTACATCTTCATCCATGTGCGCCGTCACAAGATGTTCGAACGCGACGGGACGACTTTGCTCACTCGCGTGCCGCTCAGCTTCACCACGGCGGCGCTGGGGGGCATTGTGGAAATTCCGGGCGTCGATGGCACGAAGCACAGCATCGAGATCCCGGCGGGCATCCAGTCGGGCAAGCAGCTTCGCAAACGCGGGGCGGGTATGCCGGTGCTCAACGGGCGTGGCATGGGCGATCTGGTGGTAGAGGTGGCGGTGGAAACACCCACCAAGCTGAGCGCGCGCCAGAAGGAGTTGCTGAAGGAATTTCAGGCCACCGAGACGGGTGAGGAATGCCCGGAGGTGAAGGGCTTTTTCAACCGCATCAAGGATGTGTGGAGCGACCTGACCGAATGAGGGCGCGCAAGGGAATGACCCTTGCGTTCCGCTTTCGTTCCATCTAAGGCAAGCGGCATGGCCAAACCCAAACGCCGCTTCGCCTGTTCCGCCTGTGGCAGCGTGACCAACCGCTGGCAGGGCCAATGCGCCGATTGCGGCGAGTGGAACACGCTGACCGAGGAAGCACCCGCCACGGTCTTTTCCGCCAAGCATGATTTGTCGAGCGGCGGAAGGGCGATCAGTTTCGAGCCATTGGACATGCCAGGCAAGGCGCTTGTCCGCCGCGGCACGGGTATTGCCGAGTTTGACCGCGCGCTGGGTGGCGGGCTGGTGCCGGGCAGCGCGATCCTGATGGGCGGCGATCCGGGCATCGGCAAATCGACCCTGCTGCTTCAGGCCAGCGCAAAAGTGGCGCAGGCGGGCGGTCTGGCGGTCTATATCAGCGGCGAGGAAGCGACGGGGCAGATTCGGCTGCGCGCCGAAAGGCTGGGCGTGGCGGCGGCCCCGATCCGTTTGGCGGCCTCGACATCGGTGCGCGATATTCTCACCACCCTGGGCGAGATGGAGGAGCAGCCGGCATTTCTGGTGATCGATTCGATCCAGTGCATGCATTCCGACCAGATCGAGGGGGCGCCGGGTACGGTCAGCCAAGTGCGCGGCTGCGCCTTTGAGCTGATCCGTTACGCCAAGGAGAATGGCGTGGCGCTGGTGCTCGTCGGCCATGTCACCAAGGATGGCAGCATCGCGGGGCCGCGTGTGCTCGAGCATATGGTCGATGTGGTGATGAGTTTCGAGGGTGAGCGCAGCCATCAATACCGCATCCTGCGCAATCTGAAGAACCGCTTTGGCCCGGTGGACGAGATTGGCGTCTTTGCGATGGAAGGACAGGGGCTGACCGAGGTCGGCAATCCGTCGCTGCTGTTCCTGTCAGGCCGGGAAACCGCCATTGCGGGCAGTGCGGTCTTTCCCGCAATGGAGGGGACGCGCCCGGTCCTCGTGGAAATTCAGGCATTGATCGTGCGTCTGCAATCGGGCGCCACGCCGCGCCGCGCGGTGGTGGGCTGGGACAATGGGCGCCTCGCCATGCTGCTCGCGGTGCTGGAGGCGCGTTGCGGGCTCAATTTCTCCAGCGCGGAGGTCTATCTCAATGTCGGTGGCGGTTACCGGCTGGCTGATCCGGCGGCGGATCTGGCTGTGGCCGCCGCACTGGTTTCTGCGTTGGCCGACAAGCCTTTGCCGCGTGAGGCGGTGTGGTTTGGCGAGGTGTCGCTGGCGGGCGAGATCCGCCCGGTGGCCCATGCCGGGCTGCGACTGCGCGAATCGGCCAAGCTGGGTTTTGGCGACGCCTTTGGACCTGCCGATGCCGCGATGAGCCAGAAGGGCGAGGCAGGCCGTCGCACGGGAATCGCGCTTTTGCCAAATCTCGTTGACCGTATCCTTGGCGGCGCATAGTCCGGTCTACCTATGACCGGTTTTGATGTAACAGTCTTCGTGGTGGTCGGCGCGGCTGCCTCGCTGGGATTTCTGCGCGGCTTCGTGCAGGAAGTGATTTCGCTGTCGGCCTTTATGGTTGCGATGGCGGCGGTGCATCTCCTGCAGGCGCCGCTGGGGCTGGCGCTCAAACCGCATATCGGCTCGCAGAGCGGCGCCGATGTGGCCGCGTTCCTCTTCCTGCTCATCGTGCCCTATGTCCTGATCCGGCTGATCGCGCGCTGGCTGGGCGGGGCCACGCGCAATTCCTTGCTTGGGCCGGTCGACCGGGTGCTGGGCTTTGGCTTTGGCGCGGTGAAGGGGACGTTGATCGCGGTGGCCGCATTCTCGCTGATCGTGCTGTTTTACGATACAGTCTGGGGAGTGGGCGGCCGTCCCGCATGGATCACGACAAGCCGGACCTATCCCTTCATCAATGCCAGCAGCCGCGAATTGCTCAAGGTGATGGCCGAAAGGCGCAAAAAGGCGGCAGAGGCCGCCGATGCGGAGGACGCGAGCGCTGATGCTGACAGTGCCGATACGCCCGTTGCCAGGCCCACCGCCCATCATCGCCCGCGCCACAGGGCTGAGTGAGCCTTGTCGAGCGTGCTTTACACACCGCAGGTTCTGACGCTGGCGACGAGTCTGGCGCGTTGGCCGCTGGGTGGCGACATGCCGTTGGCGGGCGAAGTGCGCTCGGCCTCCTGCGGCAGCCGCCTGCGGGTGGGGCTTGCGCTGGATGAAAAGGGCGCGATCTCGGCGATTGGCCTTGCGGCGCAGGCCTGCGCGATCGGCCAGGCGGCAGCGGCGGTCATGGCCGAGGCGGTGATCGGGCGCGACCTTGCCGCGATGCAGTCGGCGGAACGCGACATCGCGCGGTGGCTGGCGGGCGAGGGAGATCTGCCCTCCTGGCCCGGACTGGCGCAATTGGCGGCGGCGCGTGATTATCCGGGGCGTCATGGCGCCTTCATGCTGGGTTGGCGTGGGGTTCTGGTGGCCTTTGCGCCGGTCGTGTCGTGACCGGCGTGCCTGCGACGCCCTTGCGCCTCACCATGGATGGGGACGCGCTGGTGGCCAATTGGCGCGCGCTCGATCGCCTGTCGGGCGCGGCGCGGGCTGGCGCTGCGGTGAAGGCCGATGCTTATGGCCTTGGCGCGCGACGGGTTGTGCCCCTGCTGGCAGGCGCGGGATGCCGCGACATGTTCGCCGCTCATTGGGCGGAGGCGGCAGATCTGCTTGATCTTGTCGATCCGCGTCGCATCGCCGTGCTGCATGGTCCGCTGCGCGGCGAGGATGTGGATTTTGCGCGTGCGACGGGCGTTCGCCCGGTGATCAATTCGCTGGAGCAAGCCGCGCGATGGCAGCAGGCTGGCGGCGGCGCCTGCGATCTGATGGTCGACACCGGCATGAACCGGCTTGGCGTCTCGCTCGCCGATCTTGCCGAACTGAGCGGCTTGCAGATCGACGTGCTTCACTCGCATCTGGCCAGCGGGGATGAGGATGGCCCGCTCAACGCGCTGCAACTGGCGCGCTGGCAGGCCGCGCGTGGCCTTGTCTCGCATGACCGCGCGGCGCTGGCCAACAGTGCGGGGATTGTGCTGGGGCCAGCCTATCATGGCGATCTGACGCGACCGGGGCTTGCGCTCTATGGCGGCGTGGCCCGTCAGGAACTGGCCGGGGTGATCCGCCCTGTCGCGTTGCCGCAAACCGCTTTGTTGCAGGTGCGGCAGATCGCGGCGGGTGAGACGGTGGGCTACAACGCCGCCTTCACCGCGCCCGCGCCCATGCGGGTGGGCACCGTGGCGCTGGGCTATGCCGATGGCTATCTGCGCTGCTGGTCCGGGAAGGGCATGCTGCGGGATGCCCAGGGGGCTTCCTTGCCTGTGCTGGGCCTTGTGTCGATGGATCTCACCATTGTCGATCTTGGACATTCTCCGCACAGCAAGGAGGGGGACTGGCTGGATGTCGATTATGACCTGCCTCGTTCGGCGGCGATGACGGGGCTCTCGCAGTATGAATTGCTGACCGGTCTGGGGCGACGCTTTGCGCGTGCGAGTGAATGACCCGAAACGGGATGTTGCTGCGCAGCAATTCTGTTGCGCGACCGGGCTTTTGGGTGCACACTGACCCGCAATAGTGGGAGACAGGACAGTCATGGCTGAGACAACCGGCGCCAAGGACAACACCGTCATCATCAAGAAGTACGCCAATCGGCGGCTTTATAACACCCAGTCCTCCAGCTATATCACGCTGGATCATCTGGCGAAGATGACGCGTGAGGGGATCGAATTTCGCGTACTGGACGCCAAGACGGGCACGGAAATCACCCATCAGATCCTGACGCAGATCATCATGGAGGAAGAGGCCAGCGGCGAGCAGATGCTGCCGGTCAATTTCTTGCGTCAACTCATCGGCATGTATGGCAATTCGATGCAGGGGCTGGTGCCCCATTTCCTCGAAGCCTCGATGGACCAGTTCCGCGCCAATCAGCTGAAGCTGCGCAAGGCTTTCGAGGACAGTCTGGAGAGCAATCCGCTGGCCCGTCTGGCGCAGCAGAACATTGCCATGTTCCAGGCCGCCGCCGCTGCCTTCATGCCGGAGGCAGGCGCCGCCAAGCCGGAGGGCAAGGCCGAGGGTGAAGAGGACGCCGCTGCTCCCGCGGCGCCGGCGGCTGATACGCGCAGCGAACTCGATGCGCTGCGGGAGCAGATGCTGATGATGCAGAAGAAGCTCGACCAACTCGGCAAATAAGCCATGGCGCGGGGGCGGTTGACTGGCTTTCCCCGCGCAAAGGGCATTTGAACTTGGGCGTTTGCCCCGCTAAGGCGCGGGGCATGACTCAGACAGTTCAAAACCCCAAGATCCGCCACGCCCTTTCCGTCACGCGCGATGCCGATTTCGCGCAGTGGTTCCAGCAGGTCGTTTCCGAAGCCGAGATGGCCGAGGAAAGCGGTGTGCGCGGCTGCATGGTGATCAAGCCCTGGGGTTACGGCATCTGGGAGCGGATCCAGAAGATCATGGACGCGGCGATCAAGGAAGCCGGTGTCGACAATTGCTATTTCCCGCTGTTCATCCCGCTCAGCTATTTTGCCAAGGAGGCCGACCATGTGGACGGCTTTGCCAAGGAAATGGCGGTCGTCACCCACCACCGCCTGATCGCCGATGGCAAGGGCGGTCTGGTGCCCGACCCCGAGGCGAAGCTCGAGGAGCCGCTCATCGTGCGGCCCACCAGCGAAACGGTGATCGGCGCCGCGATGAGCCGCTGGGTGCAGAGCTGGCGCGACCTGCCGCTGATGGTCAACCAATGGGCCAATGTGGTGCGCTGGGAAATGCGCACCCGCATGTTCCTGCGTACCAGCGAGTTTCTATGGCAGGAGGGCCATACCGCCCATGCCGACCGCGCCGATGCGATGGTGGAAACGCTGCGCGCTCTGGAAATGTACCGCGACTTTGCCGAGAACGTGCTGGCCATGCCGGTCGTCGCGGGTGAAAAGCCCGAGAATGAGCGTTTCCCCGGCGCTGTTGCCACCTATTCCATCGAGGCGATGATGCAGGATGGCAAGGCGCTGCAGGCGGGCACCAGCCATTATCTGGGCACGGGTTTTGCCGAGGCGGCGGGCATCCGCTACCAGAGCAAGGAAGGGCAGCAGGAGCTGGCCCACACCACCAGTTGGGGCACCTCCACCCGCATGATTGGCGGGGTCATCATGACGCATGGCGATGATGATGGTCTGCGCGTGCCGCCTGCCATTGCTCCGCATCAAATCATCATCCTGCCCATGCTGCGCGAGGATGATGGCGACGAGGCACTGCTGGCCTATTGCGAGGAGATCCGCCGCGCACTGCTCAAGCACTCCGCGCTGGGCGAGCCTGTCCGCGTGCTGCTCGACAAGCGGGCGGGCAAGGCGACGCAGAAGCGTTGGGGCTGGGTCAAGAAGGGCGCGCCCATCATTCTGGAAATCGGTGGCCGTGATGCCGCGGGTGGCATGGTGTCGGCGGTGCGCCGTGACCGGCTGTGGAAGGAAGATGGCAAGGTCAATTTCGTGGCGCAGACGCGTGACGATTTCATCGCCGCCGCCGCTGCCGAGCTGGAGAGCATTCAGGCCAGCCTGTATGCCGAGGCGACCGCCAGGCGCGATGCCAACATTACGCGCGGTCTCACCACGCTCGATGAGCTGGCCACCTTCTTCTCCGATGACAAGCGTTACCCCGGCTGGGTGGAGCTGAACTGGAGCCGCCCGACCGGCGCGGCGCTGGAAAAGGTGGTTGAACAGTTGAAGGCGCTCAAGCTGACCATCCGCAACACGCCGCTGGATGCCGCTCCGGCTGAGGGCCTGTGCCCTTTCACGGGCGAGCCGGCTGTCGAGCGCATCTACGTCGCTCGGGCTTACTGAAGATGCTTGGCCTGCTGGCACTTGTCACCCTTGCCGGGGCAGGTGCCGCTGGCGACCCGCATGACTGGCACACGCGCTATACCGGGCGCCTGTCCTCCACCTATTGGTCCTGCCAGAGGGAGACGGGGCAAGGTGACTATGTTTACACCCGCTGTGCCTGGGAGGAATATCACCGCCGCGATGCGGAATTGAACGCTGCCTATCAGCGGGTCATCGCCGCCCTGTCGCCAGAGGCCCGTGCGCGCCTGCGGTCCAGCCAGCGGGCGTGGATCAGGCGGCGCGATGCCCTCTGCGGCGCGATAAGGGAGCGGCAGCCCGGCACCAATGCGCTGCATCTTGAGCCGCAGTGCCTGGCCGATCAGACCATCGGGCGCACGCAATGGCTGGTCCGCCGGCGCTGACGGCGCCCCTTGCCAAGGGCGCGCTTTGGGGCCAAGGGTCAGTCCATGCCTTTTGACCGCAAGCCTTCGCGTCATACTTCCGCCAGACCGGACCAGAAACCGCGCCGCCCCGAACCCGGCCTGCCCACCGCCCAGCAGGTCCTCGACTTCATCGCCCAGGCGCAGGAGGAAGTCGGCAAGCGCGAGATCGCCAAGCATTTCGGCCTGAAGGGCGCGGAAAAGATCGAGCTGAAGGCGCTGCTCAAAGACATGGCCGAGGAAGGTCTGATCGACGGCAAGCGCACAGCCTATCACCGCATGGGCGGCGTTCCCAAGGTCACCGTGCTGCGCGTCATCGAGATCGAGGATGGCGAGCCCGTCGCAGTGCCTGACACTTGGCAGCCCGATGAGGCCACCCCGCCTCCGCGCCTGCGGGTGATTGAACCGCGCGGCAGCAAGAAGAGCCCTGCCGTGCGCGGCGTTGGCCCCTTGCGCGTGGGAGACCGCGTGCTGGCCCGCACCGAAGAAACCCCGCGCGGCTGGACTGCCCATCCCATGAAGAAGCTGCCCGCCCAGGCGGACCAGATCATGGGCGTGGTGGAGATTGACGGTGCGGGGAAGGGCTGGCTGGCCCCGGTGGACAAGCGCGAACGCCATGCCGCGCCGATCTCCGACCTCAATGGCGCAGTGGCTGGGCAACTGGTGCTGGCTGAGCCGGTCAGCCGGTCCCCGCGCGCCGGAATGCGCGTGACGGTGGTGCTGGGCGATCCACTGGCGCCGCGCTCCTTCAGCCTCATCGCCATCCACAAATATGGCCTGCCGCATATTTTTGGCGCCGAAACGCTGGCGCAAGCCGAGGAAGCCGCGCGTGAGCCGCTTAGCGAACAGGCGCGCGAGGATCTCACCCATCTGCCCATCGTGGCGATCGATCCCACCGATGCGCGGGACCATGACGATGCCATCTGGGCCGAACCCGATGGCGAGGGCGGCTGGCGCACGGTTGTCGCCATTGCTGACGTCTCCTTCTACGTCCGCCCCGGCAGTGCGGTGGACAAGGAAGCGCGCCAGCGCGGCAATTCCGCCTATTTCCCCGACCGCGTCGTGCCGATGCTGCCCGAGGTGCTCTCGGCCGATGTCTGTTCGCTGAAAGCCGGGGCGCCGCGTGCCGCCATGGTTGCCCATATCCATTTCGATGCCGAAGGGCGGATGACCTCCTTCCGCTTCAGCCGCGCCATCGTGCGCATTGCCGAAGTGATCGCCTATGAGGAGGCGCAGGCGCGTATCGATGAGAACCGCGCCGAGCCGCATCTGGTGAACCTGTGGGGCGCGTGGAAAGTGCTATCCGCCGCGCGGGACAAGCGTGACCCGCTCAACCTCGATTTGCCCGAGCGCCGCGTGGTGCTCGACGAGAAGGGGCGCATTGCCACCATCGCCATGCGTGAACGGCTCGATGCCCACCGCGTCGTCGAGGATTTCATGATCGCTGCCAATGTCGCGGCGGCCAAGGCGCTGGAAAGCAAGACGGCGCCGGTGGTCTATCGCGTCCATGAAGCGCCGAGCCGTGAAAAGCTGCTTTCGCTCAAGGACTATCTGGCCACATTTGAGCGCAAGCTGGCGCTGGGGCAGGTGATCACGCCGGCGCTCTTCAACCGCATGCTGAAAAGCATCGAGGATGAGACCGAAAAGGCGCTGATCATGGAGGCTGTGCTGCGCAGCCAGACGCAGGCCTATTACGGTCCTCGCAACGCCGGGCACTTTGGTCTGGCGCTGGGCAGCTATGCGCATTTCACCTCGCCCATCCGCCGCTATTCGGACCTGCTGGTGCACCGCGCGCTGGTCGATGCCTTTGGTCTGGAGCAGCCCGCGCCCAAGGGCGACCTGCCCGACCATTCCGGCCTAGCCCCGCGCGACCGTCAGGATCTTGGCCGCATTTGCGATGCCATTTCGAAAACCGAGCGCCGCGCCATGGAGGCCGAGCGTGAGACGGTGGACCGCTATGTCGCGGCCTGGCTCTCCACCCGCGTGGGTGATGTCTTTGACTGCCGCATCACCGGGGTGCAGCGTTTTGGCCTCTTTGCCACTATCATCGGCCTTGGCGGTGATGGTCTGGTGCCGGTCTCGGTGCTGGGGGACGAGCGCTTCTTTCATGACGAAAAGGCGCAGGTTCTGGAAGGCGAGCAGAGCGGGACGCGCTATGCCATCGGCGATGTGCTGAAGCTGAAACTGGCCGAGGCCAATGCGCTGACCGGCGCGCTCAAATTCGAGCCGGAGGACAGCGATGGACGGATCGAGCGTCGGGGCGCCCCGGCGCCGCACTCACCGCTCAAGCGGCGCGGCAACCATCTGGTGGGCAAGCGTGGCCGCCCGGCCAACATCCGCCATCAGGGGCGGCGCGGCTGATGCGCCCCGCCCGGATGAGCGCTCCCTGCTCAGCTGAGGCGATCGATTTCCGTTTCGTCCAGCCCGCCCGGAACGATCATCAGCGGGCAGGGCAGGGCGCCAAGGCCGGGGCCGGTGAAATGGGCAACCAGAGGGCCCGGCTCGCCATTGCGCGCGGCGCCCAGCACCAGCGCCGCCACCTCGCCATGCTGCGCCAGATAGTCGCGCACAATTTTCACCGCATCGCCCTGCTGCACCGAGATTTCGGGCATTGTGCCCCCTTCGGACAGGATGTTGCCGGCCGCGCTGGTCAGCAGCATTTCAGCGCGCGAACGGGCCTCTTCCTCGATGGTGGCCTGAACGCCGGCAAAGGCAACGAAGGGTTGGGGGGGCAGCACGGTGAGCAGATGCACCCCGCCCCCGGTCTTGGCCGCGCGCCGGCTGGCAAAGCGCAGGGCCACGCGCGCTTCCTCGGTTTCGTCCATGATGACGAGATAGATGCGCATGGCGCGTTCCCCCTGGCCGTTGTCGGGCCTGTCAGTTTTGGATATGCCTGTTTCGGATCTGCCTGTTTCAGGCCTGTCCGATTCCGACTGCTCACACTTCCGCTTCGGCGGCTTGCCGATAAATTTTCTACCACTACGTATCCGTCACAAAGCTATTTCACGCAAGCGTCTTGCCGAGGGCAAAATCTTTGGCCAGAAGCCGCGTGATTCCTTCTTCATCTACGAGGACCCAAAACCCCATGCCCATTGCGATCAAGATGCCCGCGCTTTCGCCCACGATGGAGCAGGGCAAGCTGGCCCGCTGGCTGGTGAAGGTCGGCGACACGGTGTCGTCGGGCGATATCATGGCCGAGATCGAGACCGACAAGGCGACCATGGAATTCGAGGCGGTGGATGAGGGCGTGATCGTCTCGATCGACATCGCCGAAGGCACCGATGACGTGAAGGTCGGCACGGTGATCGCCCAGCTGGCCGGTGAAGGCGAGGATGCCTCGGCTGCTCCGGCGCCTGCTTCTGCTGCGCCCGCTGCCGCTCCGGCGGCGGCTCCTGCTGCCGCACCTGTGCCTGCCGCGGTCCCCGCACCGCGTGCTGCCTCGGGTGATCGCGTCTCGGCTTCGCCGCTGGCCCGCCGCATTGCTGCGCAAAAGGGCGTGGATCTGGCCGGCGTGGCCGGCACGGGCCCCAATGGCCGCATTGTGAAGGCCGACGTGGAAGGCGCCAAGCCCGGTGCCGCCGCGCCTGTCGCTGCAGCGCCGACTGCGGCCGCCCCCACGGCTGCTGCCGCTCCGGCCCCGGCTGCTCCTGCCGCCCTGCCTGATTTTGGCATTCCGCATGAGGACCAGCAGCTTTCGAGCATGCGCAAGACCATTGCCCGCCGTCTCTCCGAGAGCAAGCAGCAGGTCCCGCACATCTACCTCACGCTCGACATCCGCCTCGATGCGCTGCTCAAGCTGCGCGGCGAGGTGAACTCCTCGCTGACCGGGCGCGGTGTGAAGGTGTCGGTCAACGACATGCTGATCAAGGCGCTGGGCGTTGCGCTCGAGCAGGTGCCGGTGTGCAACGTGGCCTTTGCCGGTGACAGCATCCGCCAGTACAAGCGTGCCGATATTTCGGTGGCCGTGTCGATCCCCAATGGCCTGATCACGCCGATCATCACCGATGCCGCGTCCAAGAGCCTGTCGAAGATCAGCAGCGAGATGGCCGACCTTGGCAAGCGCGCCAAGGAAGGCAAGCTGGCCCCCACCGAATATGTCGGCGGCACGGCCAGCCTGTCGAACATGGGCATGATGGGCATCAAGCAGTTCGATGCGATCATCAATCCGCCTCAGGCGATGATCCTGGCGATCGGCGCTGGCGAAAAGCGCCCCTGGGTGATGGAAGATGGTTCGCTGGGCGTCGCCAATGTCATGACCGTGACGGGCAGCTTCGACCACCGCGCCATTGACGGTGCCGATGGCGCCAAGCTGATGGCGACCTTGCGCTCGCTGATCGAGAACCCGCTGGCGCTGCTGGCTTGAGGTCGGTGCCGACCCGCCCCGCTGCATGCCGGGGCGGGCGCATAAGGGGCAGGTTGTGAGGAAAGGCTTGGATGCAACCCTGGCGCCGCAAGGCCCCGTCTTGACTGGATACCCCCATGCTTGAACCGCTTTCCCCCCGTCCTGCCAGCGAACCGGTGATCCGCGTCACCGCCATGCCGCGTGATGCCAATGCCTATGGCGACATTTTCGGCGGCTGGCTGATGAGCCTGATGGACAATGGCGCAGGCCTCATCGCCTCGCGCCATTCGCTGGGCCGCGCGGTGACGATTGCCATGGACGGGATGCAGTTTCTGAAACCGGTGAAGATCGGCGATGAACTGTCGGTCTATGGCGAGATCATCAAGACGGGGCGTTCCTCGATGACCATCGCGGTGGAGGCATGGCGCCGCCACCGCCACGAACTGGACGCGATCAAGGTGACGGAAGCTGTCTTCACCTTTGTCGCGGTGGATGAAAACGGGCGCCCCCGTCCTGTGGGCAGCCCGGTTACGCAGGAGAAATAATCTCGTGGCTGAACAGTATGATGTGATCGTTCTGGGTTCGGGCCCCGGTGGCTATGTGGCGGCCATTCGCGCCGCGCAGCTGGGCCTGAAGACCGCGATTGTCGAGCGCGAGAATCTGGGCGGCATCTGTCTCAACTGGGGCTGTATCCCCACCAAGGCCCTGCTGCGCAGCGCCGAGGTGTTCCACCAGATGCAGCATGCCAAGGCTTATGGCCTCTCGGCCACGGGCGTGACGGCGGATCTGGCCGCTGTGGTCGCCCGCTCGCGCGGGGTGGCCAAGCAGCTCAACCAGGGCGTCACCCATCTGATGAAGAAGAACAAGGTCGCCGTCCATATGGGCGTTGGCAAGATTCTGAAGCCCGGCACGCTGGAAGTGACGGGCGAGAAGGGCAAGGAAACGCTCACTGCCAAGCACATCATCGTCGCCACCGGCGCGCGTGCCCGCGATCTGCCCTTCGCCAAGGCGGATGGGAACAAGATCTGGACCTATCGCCACGCGATGACGCCCAAGGAGATGCCGACCAAGCTGCTGGTCATCGGCTCGGGCGCGATCGGTATCGAATTCGCCAGCTTCTACAACGATCTGGGCGCCAAGGTCACGGTCGTCGAAATGATGGACCGCATCGTGCCGGTCGAGGACAAGGACGTTTCGACCTTCCTCGAAAAGGCGCTGACCAAGCAGGGCATGAACATTCTGACCGGCACGGGTGTCGATGGCATCACCACCACCGCGACCGGCATCAAGGCCAAGATCAAGGGCAAGGACGGCAAGGTCACCGAGGAAGATTTCAGCCATGTGATCGTGGCGGTTGGCGTCATCGCCAACACCGAGAACATCGGTCTGGAAGAGGTCGGCATCAAGACCGAGCGCGGCATCATCGCCATTGACGAGCATGGGCGCACCGCCGTGAAGGGCATCTGGGCGATTGGCGACGTGACCCCCGGCCCGTGGCTTGCCCACAAGGCCAGCCATGAGGGCGTGACCGCCGCTGAAGCCATCGCCAAGGAGCTGGGCAACAAGGAGGTCCACCCGCATGGTCTGGACCGCAACAACATCCCCGGTTGCACCTATTGCCACCCGCAGATCGCCAGCGTGGGGCTTACCGAGGCCAAGGCCAAGGAAGCCGGTTACGAGGTGAAGGTCGGCAACTTCCCCTTCATCGGCAATGGCAAGGCCATCGCTCTGGGTGAGCCCGAGGGCTTCATCAAGACGGTGTTCGACGCCAAGACCGGCGAACTGCTGGGCGCGCACATGATAGGCGCGGAAGTGACTGAGCTTATCCAGGGCTATGTCGTGGGCAAGACGCTTGAGACGACCGAGAAGGAACTGATGCAGACGGTGTTCGCGCATCCGACGCTGAGCGAGATGATGCATGAGAGCGTGCTCTCGGCCTATGGGCGTGCCATCCACTTCTGATTTGAGCCTCCCAAGCGAGCATCCAAAGGGCGTCTAACCATCACGGTTAGGCGCCCTTTAACTATGTTTTCCTAACGGGAGTCCCGGTTTCGGGCTCAAAGTGGCCAGATCGAGGTAAGCCGGCGTGACTGGATTTCTACAGCGGACGATCAGCATTCGCGTTCTGGTGGCAGGCGTGCTTGGGGTGCTTGGCGCCATGCAGGTCTTGCTGTGGTGCTTTTTGGGGTGGAGTGCGTGGGCTATTGTGCCCACGGCCAGCATCTTGATGATCGGCCTTGGCTGGCTTGCGCGGCTGGGAGCATGGCGCGGCCGTGTTCGGCTGTTCGACTGGTGGCTTGCAACATGCGTTGCGCTGGCGATCATGCTGCTTGGCGGCGAAGGGCGCTGGTTTTACGCCACGCCTGATTGGCAAGTGCGCTATGCCGTTTTGCGCGACCTGACCATGCAACCCTGGCCCTTTGCCTATGCGACGGCCGGCGGGCCGATCGTACTGCGTGCGCCCGTTGGCCTTTATCTGATCCCGTCGCTGATCGGCAAGATCGGTGGCTTTCACGCAGCCGAGCAGGCCTTGCTGGTGCAGGATGCGCTGCTCCTTGGCTTGATTTTCGCGCTGGGCAGCGTGCTGTTTGATACCGGGCACAGCAGACTGCTGGCCTTGGCGTTTTTTCTTGGCTTCTCCGGCATGGATGTCATCGGCCAATGGATGGTCGGGCAGCCTCTGACCTTGCATTTGGAGTCTTGGGGCACGATGCAATATTCCAGCCACGTGACGCAGGCCTTCTGGGTGCCGCAACATGCGATGGCGGGCTGGATTTTTGCCGCAACCTATCTTCTGTGGCGTGAGGGGCGGGTGCCGGTGGCGGTGCCGCTCGCTGTCCTCTGGCTGATGGCGCTTTTCTCGCCGCTGGCGCTGATTGGCAGCGTGCCCTTTGGGCTGCATGCGCTGATCATGGGATGGCGGAGGAAGGAACTGTCCCTGCCTGTGTGCGGTGCACTTGCCCTTGTGGTGTTGGCCTGCTCCCCGTCTTTGCTGTATCTGTCTGCGGCGAGCGGGGCGGTTGGGGCAGGCGAGGCCCATTCAGCTTTCCGTGGCTATCCCAGTTTCATCCTGATCGAGGTTGGCAGCTTCCTGGTTGCTCTCTGGCTTGTGCGTAAAGCGCCGCCTTTCGGGAGGATGACTGCGGCGTTGGTCGCAGCGGTTTTGCTGTTGGCTCCTTTCGGGCAAATTGGCCGTAATGGAGACTTTACTATGCGTTCCTCGATCCCGGCTCTTGCCATTCTCTCGCTGATGATGGCGCGGGTGGTTCTGGAGCAGCATGGCAGAAGGGAATACATCGACGCGCGGCGCTGGATCATGGTGGCATGGGTGATTGGTCTGGCAACACCGGCGGGCGAGATATGGCGCGGGTTGACCTGGCCTGCCGCGCCCGAAGTCTTATGCGGCTATGTCGGAGTCGTGCCGGGTGGTTTTGCCACCTATACGGCGCCGTTGGCCACGATGCCCGCTCCCGTGCGGCCGGCACATCCAAATATGGTGCAAGAAGGAAGCGCGCATCCGTGCTGGCTTCCTGCCTGGCGTGATCCGATCAGTGGTCAGTGGACTTTGGTTCACCCCTACTAAGTCTCCGGTAGACCGGCATAATTCTGTGTTTCTCTGGCAATGACCCTGCCCGGCTAAAAAAATCCGCCTGCTGTCGTCCTAGACTATGAACGCAGATCAGCGATCACTCGGGAACAGCAGGAACACCATCATGACTGTCATCAACACCAACATCAACGCCCTCATGGCCGCCAACGCTTCGAACTCTGCTTCGGACATGACCAGCCAGGCGATGACCCGCCTGTCGACCGGCAAGCGCATCAACTCGGCCGCCGACGACGCCGCTGGCCTC
>JAGWMZ010000073.1 GCA_028871475.1 Sphingomonadales bacterium
TTCGGGAGCAAGCCCATGTTTTACACCTCGGCCTTCGATGAATTCGCCTGCGTCCCCTGCGGCATCACCGTCACCAACCCGGCCATGGTCGCCCGCATCCGCGCCCAAGCCGCTACGATGAGCGATTACGAGATCGCCGCCCATCTGGGCAACGCCATCGCCTCTTCGACCGACGCCGCCCACGCCCTTTCCTGGGAGCAAAGCCAGCTTGGCGAAGCCAGCGCCGAGACGCTGGTCGACGCCGAATATTTCGAGGAACTGGTGGCCGCCTGGAGCCTGATCGCCAGCGAGCGCGGCATCGATAGCCTCGATGGGCTGCTCATCGATGTCGTGGCGGTGCATTGAAGTGTTAAACTAAAGCCGGCGCCTTTGGCGCCGGCTTCGTGTGTTTCCGCAATGATCGGAAAAATCAGTCCAATTCGAAATATATCCGGAGGGACCGGAAGGTGTTTTTTGTGACGGCAAAATGGCCTACGCCTTCTTCTGCTTCGCTCCAATCATCGAAAGCGAATAAGCAAGCTTCGCTGTCACCCGTTATGGTGCGTGTGCGCTTGGTTACCCCACCTTGAAAACTGCCGTAGTTCTCAATGCCAACGTCATTGAGAAGCTTTGCATGAATGACCGGTCCATGTTCGGCGATCACTCTGAGGCCGGCAACCGTTTTTTCCGAACATCCTTCCATGAAGCTTTCGATTTGACCAGGTGTAAGGTCAACCACCCCTTCAAATCGGGAACTATCAAAGCCCGCAGGATATTCGCGCGTGTCGACGTGTGCCTTTGGAAAGGCAAGGGACAGCAATTCTGCTCGCGCGGAATGGCTGAGTTTGCTAATGTCTTCAACTGTGAGTACGATGTGCATGAGTGAACTCCGTATGTCGTAATGCTCATTTGAGGGGGCCAAACTGCCATTTGGCCTCCTCACTTCCCGTTTCATGTATTTTTTTGAGGTTGTCAAATCCTATTTTGACATACCAAACCTTCCTTTGGGTGCTCACCCTCATTTTGAGGAGCATCGAAAGGTCGGGTCTGTGCGCCTGCCCGCTAAGGCGGTCACCGCGCTCTATTCCGCCCGCTGGCGGGCTCCACCGAGCCCCATCCGGGTCTCGGCCCATTCGGGTGACGATCGCATGGCGCGGGGGCGCTTGGGGCACCGTAGCGTACCCCTGAAACCAACAATCTCTCTCTCGTAGTCCTATCATGGCAAGCTGGCCGGGCGCTTGTGCAAGGATGCGCGGTGCCCCCAATTTTGCGGCGGGCCAGCCCACCACAAAATCGGCTCCCCCACAGTTCCCGGCTTTGACACCGCCTTCACCGAGCAGGGCAGCATGGCGCAACTCTCGGTCCACGACGAACCCACCACCATCGACATGCCCGACCCCCAGGCCGCGCGCGGCGCGATGGAAATGGTCATCGGCACCGTCTTCGATCTCTTTCGCGGCACCCGGATGGAGGAGTTCGGCCAGGACATCGTCTGGGGCATCGTCAACAGCTTCCACGCCACCTCGCAGCGCATCGAGAAGCGCGAGGATGAAGCCACCAAGAAGCTGGGCGACATGGCCCGCGCCTTTGACCCTTCCGAAATCTACGCCATCGAACTGGAAGAGACCCAGCGCATCGCCCAGACGCTGATGGACTGCCGCGAAGCGATGGAGGCCTTGCGCGACTACGCCGGCGAGATCTACCGCGTCGAAACCGGCCGCCCGTTCTCGACCGTCAAAGGCACCCGCGTTTCTTCCGGCCTGACTGCCAGCCAGATCGACGCCCGCGACTTCCTCGCCGCCCGCGCAGCCAAACGCCGCGAAGACCACGCGCCCACTGGCCCGGTGGTGATCTTCTCCGGAGGCACCGACTGGCACGACCACGAACTCCTCTGGCAGGCGCTCGACGAAACCCACGCCCGCGTGCCCCACATGCTCCTCGCCACCACCGCCCAGCACAAGGGCTGCGATCAGATCGCCCACGCCTGGGCCGCCGCGCGCGGCGTCAAGACGGTCCGCTTCACCCTCAACCGGGCGCTGGGCAAGCGTGCAGGCTTCGTTCGCAACGAGCAGCTGATGAACCTCAAGCCGGTCCACGCCATCATCTGTGAAGGCTCGGGCCTTCAGTCCAATCTGCTCAGCCGCGTGCGTGAGGCGAACCTGCCCCATCACGCTTTCGCCCAGCGACACCAGCGCGCCGCGGCCTGACGTTTCGGAGGGCGCCGCATCCGCGGCGTCCTCCTTCTCTTTTCCGATGGCAGGAGGCACGCGGACGTAGGGGTGGGACAAGCTCACCCCATGCCGCGCGCCCAGCCGGATGTCGCTGTATTCCCAGACTGGTCACAAACCGCTATGCGATCGCGTGAGAGCTATCCAAACATTCGATGCGTCGCGATTAGAGTTCCCAGCGCGACGATCAGGCCCGAAGCGCCGATGCCTGCACTCCACCAAACACGCTGCATTGTGAGGCGGAATAGCGCGTTGGTTTTCTGCTCGGCAGCCAACTCCAGAGCGCGATTTTCATCGACCTTCCCTTGCAATTTGACTTGCTCATTGTCGACTCGAACGAGCTGCTCTTCAGCCGTCGCGATTGCACTGCCCTGTTCGTTCAGCCTCGCTTCAATTGCACGATTTTGTACCTCGGTTGCTTCGATGTGCTGAGAAAAACGAGATTCTTGCCCATCATAGCGCCGGTTGAAATTGGATTGGGCAACGTTCAGCACCTCTTGCTGTTCGACTAACGCTGCAGACATTGTGTCACCAACGGACACCTTTAACGCCGCGCCCTCCAGCCTTAGCTCATGAACACATGTCTCAAAGTGCGAATACATATCATCTTTTGTTGTTTTAACTTCATTTGCAATAAGAATAAGCTTCCGCGCCTCACCTTCCGTAAGGCCTTTCAATTCGAAAAAATCTCTTACAAGTTTCTCAAGGTCGTCACCTTGTTTTTTAAGTTCAAACTGCTGCTCGTTGAGAATTTCAGTTTGCTGCCTTAATTTAGCGTTCTGCTCTCCCAACCGCTCCTGCTGTAGGCCAATTACATGTTGCTGCTGCTCTAACTGCTGCGATTGTATCAGGTTGATTGCCATAAGCTTCGCGAGGCTTTCGGCAAATTCAGCCTGCAATAATTGCGCGTCTAACTGCGCTTCATCCATCTCGCCCTTATACCACCAGCGCCCTAGCCAGTTCCGCTGCTCATGCTCGTCACGGGCGCGCTTCAAATCGCCTAGACGGGAAAGCCTCTCCCTGAATTCTTCATATATCTGCTCCCGATCGATCTGATTGAGAACATTCTCGGGAAGTCTAGTGATATTGTTCACGGTTCACTCTTCAAGTTTGTAGTCAGAAATAAGGCTAGAGAGTTCGCTGCCGTTCGGCTCCCAGCTTTCGAACCCCTTGCGTATCATCGAAATTGTATTTGATCGGGTGTCGATAGCTGCATGGGCGGTTGTGGTGGCCGCTTGCATATGCTCTTCCGTGACGGACAAATCCCGCTCCATGGCTTGGTAGCGGATGATAACGCGCTGGTAGCGATTTGAGTTTGTATACTGCTGCTCCATGAAATCGCCCAGTTTGCGGGCGACTTCGGTTTGCGCGTCCAAAACTCCAATCTGTGCATTAAGCGTTTCTGTTCCGGGGTCAGATAACCAATCAAACAGTCGGTCAATCGCATATACGGTAAGGGCAGTCATAAGTCCTGTCAGCAAACCTGTAATCACCGGGGCCACTATCCCGGCGATTGGAGCAAGCAAGGGAACCGCAATGACGAAACCTTTGATAGCCTCATCAAATAGCAAGCCAAGGCTCGTTGTGATTACGCCTGCAATCAGCTTCGTGACCTCACGCGCGACATCCATTCCTGACATATGTTCGGGTGGTGACCATAGGAATTTAAGAGCACGCCAAAGCGAGGCCATGCTTTCGCGAATAATTTTGACGATTTTTGCTGAGGTCGTGATAACGTTGTTGATAACGAAAGTAAGCAGGTTACTCACTATCCCTTGCACGCCGCCCGAGATAAGAGCGTCAAACGCGTCAGACATTTTATCGATCAAGCGATGTGCGGTGCGGTCTAGTGCGTCAATTATACGGTCCACCAAGTTTTCCGCGGGCGCTGACGCAAGCACGATTGCCTTTATCTCTATATAACTACTGTTGGCAAATTCATGCAAGAGCACGCCCATTGCTTGCCGCAATGCGTTTGATTTTGCATCATTGATGCTTGTGTGTAAAAGTTCTGATCCCTGTTTTTGAAACTGAGCCATTCGCAATTCAGTCTCGATGTGGCGATCGGAGACTCGCTTGTTCTCTTCAAGCCGCTTTACGTCAACACCAAATGATTCAGCATTTGTTTTTCCCGGATCCTTCTTTCTCTCGCGATTGGCCCATATAATTTTATCTTCATCACTCATAGACTGATTGATGGTAACCGTTGCAAGTGCCCCACGTATTCGGGTGTGGCGCAGGGATGTAGGACTGCTCGGGACGGTAAGGAGCTTGGGCAGTGGCAGACGAGATTGGAGCAGAGACACCAGGCGGTTTGACGTGTGCGTTGCACAGTGCAAGGTCGGGTTTGACTGTCAGTCTTGCGCCCGCCCGTCGGCGCCACGAACGGTGGCCTGATGAAGAGCGAGATCGCATCGTGGCTGAAAGCTTCACGCCTGGAAAAACGGTAGCGCAAGTTGCCCGGGATAATGGTGTTGGCCTTGGCCTGCTGCATTATTGGCGCCGACAAGCGCGTGCGGCGGGTAGGGTTGAGGAATTACGTTTCGTACCCGTGACGGTTGGCCGCGAGGAAGATGCGATCGATCCGGCCATGCTGGAATTGCCGGCCAGTGTGGACTTGATCGTGCGCGATGTGACGGTTCGTATCCGGGGCGTGATAGCGGCGGAGCAACTGCGGGCAGTGCTGGCGGCGATCCGGGAATGATCCCCATCGATGGAAGCGTGCGCATCTATGTGGCGACACAGCCGATCGACTTCAGAGCCGGGATCAACCGACTGATGGGGTTGGTGACGCATGTGCTGGGGCATGATGCTTGCGCCGGGGATGTGTTCGTCTTTCGCAACAAAGGATCAGACAAGGTCAAACTGGTTCGTCACGACGGGTCTGGCGCAGTCCTGGCGACAAAGTGGCTCGACAATGGGAAGTTTTATTGGCCCCCTGTGACGGGTGGGACGATGGTGCTGAGCGGGGCGCAGTGTACAGCCTTGTTGTCCGGCCTGGACTGGCGCCAGTTGCCCTTGCGCGCGCCGGCCAGGCCGGTGATTTTTGGCTAGAAACTGTAGTTTCTTCTGGCTGTCAGACGGCAATCTGGTAGGATGCTACATGCCTTCGCAAGCCGATGATCTTCCCGGGAATGTCGATCAATTGAGGGCATTCGCACGCGAGCTGCAGGCAGAAAATGCTCAGTTGCGTGCCTTGCTCAAAGGCGTGACCCAACAGGCATTCGGTACCCGTTCGGAACGGGCAACTGTCATTCTGGGTGATCAGGGATGCCTTGCGTTGGGGGATCTGCCCGAGGTGCCATCCCCCGTTGCCGCCAATGACGATGGCATTGCTGGCGGTGGTGATGTGCCAGCACGCCGTTCGCGTTGCAAGCGGGGGCTCAAGGCCTTGCCTGCCCATCTGGTGCGTATCGAGAAGCTGATCCTTCCCGACAGTCTCGATTGCGCCTGCTGTGGTGGTGCACTGCATCGGATCGGCGAAGATGCCAGTGAAGCGCTCGAGTGGGTTCCGGCCATTATCCGCGTCCTGCGTACGGTGCGGCCGCGCTATGGGTGCCGGCACTGTCGTGAAGGCGTGGTGCAGGCACCTGCTCCACGACGCGCGATCCCCGGCTCGATGGTCACGACATCGACGCTGGCCTGGATCGCTACAGCTCGCTTTGCATGGTCGATCCCGCTCAACCGCCAGATCCAGATGCTGGCTGGCCAAGGGGTTGTCCTGGACCGATCAACGGTCAGTCGCTGGATTGGCAAGCTGGCCTGGTGGTTACGCCCGCTCCATGAGCGCCTGCTCGCCTATATCCACCAACAATCCCGGATCTTCTGCGATGAGACCCGGATGCCGGTTCTGGAAAAAGGCCGAAGACGGGTACGGATCACACAATTCTGGGCTCATGCCTGTGATGACGGGCCTTGGGCAGGACCGGCCTATCCGGCCGTGGCCTATATCCATGCCCGCGGGCGCGGGCATGATGAGGCACGCAGGCAATTGGCTGATTATTGCGGCACGATCCAGGTGGACGGCTATGACGCCTACAAGGCGCTGGTGCGCAAGGGGCCGGGTAAAAATCGGATCAGGCTGGCGTTCTGTCTGGCGCATGCCCGGCGCAAATTTGTCGAAGCCTACCGCAAATCGCCATCACCTGCAGCCGAGGCCATCATCACACTGATCGCCAGGGTCTATGCCATCGAAGCACGCATCTGCGGCAGCAGCGCTGAGGAGCGTTTGCGCGTTCGGCAGGAAGAGACCAAAGCCATCATGACGCAGATCAAGGCTCAGATCGACACCATGATCCCGCAACTGTCGCGCAAGTCCGATCTGGCCAAGGCCATGCGCTACACGCTGGCGCACTGGCTGGGCCTTTCCCGCTTCCTGGATGATGGGTGTATCGAGGTGGACTCCAATACAGTCGAGCGCGGCATGAGGAATATAGCCCAGGGGAGAAAATCGAGCCTGTTCGCTGGTAGCGAAGGGGGCGCCCGGGCCTGGGCGGTCCTGGCCTCGCTTCTGCAATCCGCCCGGCTCAATGGGCTCGATCCCTATACCTGGCTCAATGATGTGCTCGAGCGTATCGTCACCGATGAAGTCAGGAACAACGAACTGGACTGCCTGTTGCCGTGGAACTGGGCGCCGGCAGCCCAGCAGCCTATGCAGCGGGCCGCATGAGGAACAACACTCGTTTGAAGCGCCCTGGCAAAACCAGGAAAGTCAGCAAGCTCACGCGCATGCAACTGGCAGAATGGCTGGACAGTCTCCATCCACCGGCTGCCAGCCTCTCACAGATCGACGGCTACCTGACTGCACTTGTTGTCTCACCGCGGTTCATTCCGCCTGAAGACTGGCTCAAGCCGATCCTGGGCGATCAAGTCACATGGGCCAATGAGGGGACTATCGAGGCCGCCGCTCGCAACACGCTCTTCCAGCGCTATAACGAAATCGGCGCAACCTTGTCCGGTGGCCCGCGCCGATACGCCCCCATCTTCATGCGGACAGACGAGGGCGAAGTCTTGATCGACGAATTTGCCGACGGCTTTTACTTCGCAATGAGGCTCACGATCGATGACTGGCAGCCATTCATCGCCAATCCCGAAATCGGCATGGCCTTGATCGCCATCCTTGGCCATTGCACCACCATGATCAGTCCAGACGAACGACTGGCTCTCATGAACCCCGAAGGCACCCAACTCCTCGCGGACTCATGGCGTATTGTCCCCGATGTCGTCGAAATGCTCCACGCCACACTCGCCGGCTCTCGTAACATCGAAATCCAATGATCCGACAGCGCGTCAATGCTCCACACCAAATCAATCCCATCAATTGAGTGGGAGCCGCGCAACGGTTACGATTGATGGAAGATTCCATTGGCCGAATATTTTTTTCATCATTAAGAACATTGACGCGCTGTTCGCCAGACATAAAGAGTTGAGACCGCGGGTCGCGCTCAAAGCTCGCTACCGATTTTGTGTGGTCGAAGTGCGTTTGACCGTCGCGAGTCAGTTCGTGTCCAGTTGCTCCACTGATTATTGGCTCCTCGTTCTGAAACCTCTTTTTGCGCTTTTCCTTAAGGTCTTTGTCATAGGATTTCCGATCAATAGATTTTTGGGCATTCTCCCAATTTTGATAACGCAAATCATCGTCTTGATTTGCCGTTATGCCTTTTTCGAAATTCCTCGTAGTGGTGACGCTACCGCCATCTTTGTCCTTAAACATGGCTGGCGTGAGCCCAAAAGGCCCGATAATTTGCGCAAGCGTTTGAGTGCGACAGCTTTCTATCAACTCGTTGATGCGTTGGTCTCGTAGCTCTTGACGGCTTAACGAACCTGGCTTGCACGCGTATTGAGCTAAAGGCGTTTCAGGGGCAGCCAGATCTTGCAAATGAGGTGCCAGGCGCGCTTCTGCCCCCCCTGCTAATTTACCCCCCGTGGCGATACCGTCATCCTGTTGAGAATCTGCCATAGTTTGCATCGTCCTAGCCCGGTCAAATCAGATGTATGCCGCGATGATCGTCATTGACCAAGCACAGTTTCTACCTCTTGCTGCCGCCCAAACAATTGCGAGGTTAGATACGCTCGCAGGGCTGCATCGTCCTCATAGGGGCGGCCGACAGAAGCGAGGTCAATTTGCGCCCGTCGGGCAAAACCCTGCAAAAATTTTGCCATCTCCTCAATGATCGCTGCCTTTTCAGAGCGCGTAGCTCCGCGCAGTCGGCGTTCCGTGCTTTCGATCAGTGCGGCGAGGTGGTTACGGATCAGGGCGGCCGTCTCGATCATCCCACTTGTCAATCGGCGTTGAACATTGACCCCCTGATCGGCGCGTAGAATTGACCCCCCTTTCGGTTTGGCAGGCGGTTATCCCGGTAGTCCATGGGAGGGGCCCGCGCATGCCGTCGCGCGCCGTTAGGTGCGCTG
>JAGWMZ010000033.1 GCA_028871475.1 Sphingomonadales bacterium
CCCGCTATGAGAAAACTGACCAAAGCTACCGAGCTATGATCAATATCGCCGCGCTGAAGATTGCCATGCGCTAAATGTCCACAAGCCTTAGAAACCTTTGATGCTAGTGGATTTTACGATTTTGACATTTGCAGGCCCATCCCATCGCCAGGGGATGCAAATGTCAAAATCAATCCACTAGGCGCGCGCCGGCGCCTCAGCCACGGGCGAGACCGACCAGAGGCAATGGTGCAACGGGCACCGCATCCTCATGCGACCATGGCGGAAGATCCAGCCTGTCGGCATCGTCGCCGGAGATGAGCCTCGGGCGCCCCAGCAAATAGCCCTGCGCCTCGCGGCAGCCCTGTTCGCGCAGGAACGCCAACTGGTCGAGCGTCTCCACACCCTCGGCCAGCACGGGAATGCTCAGGCTCTCGCCCAGCGCGAGCACGGCGCGCACGATGGCGGCCGATTGCGGCTCCTGATCCAGCTCGGTCATGAAGGAACGGTCGAGCTTGATCTTGTCGAAGGGAAAGGCGCGCAGGGTGGAGAGCGAGGAATAGCCCGTCCCGAAATCATCCATCGCCACGCCAATGCCCAACGCCTTCAACTGGCGCAGGATATGGGTCGTGCGGTCCAGATCGGTGATCATCGCGGTTTCGGTGATTTCCAGCTCCAGCCTGGATGGAGAGAGGCCGGTTTCCAGCAGCACCTGAAGGACGAAGCCGGGCAGATCGACATGAGCCAGTTGCACCGGCGACAGGTTCACCGCGATCTTGTGCGGCTCCTTCCAGGCCGCCGCCTCTGCGCAGGCCTTGCGCAGCACCCATTCGCCCAGCGGCAGGATCAGGCCGCATTGTTCGGCCAGCGGAATGAATTCATCGGGCGACACGCTGCTGCCATCAGGGCGCGTCCAGCGCAGCAGCGCCTCATAGCCGGTGATATGCCCGGTCTGCACCGAGGCCTGCACCTGCCAATGCAGGCTGAAATGGCCCTGGTCGAGCGCTTCGCGCATCTCCTTGACCAGGCGCCGCCGCTTGCGCACCGCCTTGTCCATATCCTCCTCGTAGAAACAGACATCCGTGGCGATCGAGGATTTGGCGCGATACATGGCCAGATCGGCGTTGTTGATGAGCGTGGACATCTCCGCGCCATCCTGCGGCCAGAAGGCCACGCCCACGCTCAATCCGCAGGAGATGCTGCCATGGTCGATCTCCATGGGCGTCATCACCGCCTCGCGCAGACGGTCGACCAGATCAAGCGCCTCCTCACCTGTCTCCAGCGGGGTGAGCGCGACGAATTCATCGCCTCCCAGACGGGCCACGAATTCACCGGGCCGCAGCGCCGCCTTCATTCGCTGGGCGATATGAATCAGCAACTGGTCGCCCACCGCATGGCCGTGGGTGTCATTCACATCCTTGAACCGGTCGAGGTCGACCGCCAGCAGGGCAAGGCGCTCATGCGGACTGTCCTCGCTGGCCTGACGCGAGAGCCACTCGAGGAAAGAGGCGCGGTTGGGCAGGCCGGTCAGGCTGTCATTGCGCGCCAGATGGGCGATGCGCCGCTCCTGCGCCAGCCGCGCCCGCAGGTCGCGCACGGCATAGATCTGCTTGACGGGGCGGCTGCGCGCATCACGGCGCAACGCCACTTCCACCGGGATCGCCGGATGCGGCTGACACACCATGTTGAGCTGGGTGAGCCGATTGACCGATACCGTATCGATCTCGGGAATCCAGTGTTCGAGCGGCTGGCCAATCAGCTTCTCGTGATCGGCACCGGCCAGCGCCGCAAAACCGGCATTGACCGCCAGAATGACACCATCCTGCACCACCACCATGCCATCGACGCTGCCTTCCAGCAGCTCGTCAAGGTTCCGCTTGGCCTGAGCGCGCGACTGGATGTCGAGTGCACGCATGGCTCCGCCGGTGCCCAGAATGAGCAGCCCGATGCCAGCCACGGCAAAGGCCATGACCATGGTGGCGTCATGGGCGTTCATCTGCCCCGGCTCGGGCGCGAAGGGGATGATGGTCATGGCCGCCATGCCGGTGAAATGCAGCATGACGATGCTGGCGACCATCAGGCTCACCCCCGCATAAAGGGCACCGCTGCGCCCCGCCGCGCGCGCGCGGCCAAAGGCGAGCGCCCCCAGCGCCACCGCCCCCAGCACCGATGCCACGACATAGGCCCGGTCCCACAGGATCACGCCGCGCACGGCAAAGGCCGCCATGCCGGTATAATGCATCGCGCTCACCGCCAGGCCAAAACTCGCCCCGCCGATCTCGCCCGACCAGCGCCCGTCGCGAGCCGCCAGCCAGATGGCCAGCGCGCTGCCCGCAATGGCTACCACCAGCGAAAGGCCGGTCATCATCGGGCCATAGGCGATGGCCGTGCCGGGACGATAGGCCATCATCGCCACGAAATGGGTGCACCAGATGGTCGCACCCGTGGCGACCGCACCCATGAAGACCCAGGCCAGGCTGGCGCTGCGATCGGCAAAGCGCAGGCGCTGAAACAGGCCCATGGTGATGGCGGAACCGATCAGGCAAAGGATGGCCGCCAGGGCGACCAGCCACACATTATGGTCCTGCGTCAGGCAGAGGACGAAGCGCATTGAGGATTGTCTCACGGTTAGCGATCACATCGGCAGACATATCCGTGACTCGAGTAAATATATTTTAAAGGCGTTGTCAGAAGTTACCGGAGGGCAGGCCCCTCCCTCAGTGCCGCAGCAGCTTCATGGCATCGACATCGAACTTGAAGCCCAGCACCCAGGCGTTGGGAATGGCGGTGGCGCGCAGCGGCGCCCCGCTCGAATCCGGGTGGAGAATATATTGCACATTGGGCGAAATCCGCAGCGCCCGACCCAATTGCGCGCCATAGGCCAGTTCCATCATGATCTCGTCATGCCCGGCATAGGCTCGCCCGCCCGCCGCCACGCGCAGCGCATTCATCCGCTCAATGGCCAGATCGCTGAAATGCTGATCATTGACCATGAAACCGATCGAATCCTCGTCGCGCCCGCGAAAGGTGCCGGTCTGCACCAGGCCAAGGTCGAAGTAATGGCTTTCCTCGACCCGGCCCGAGACATTGGTCATGGCCACGCCAAAGACCGCCAGCCCGCGCCGGCTGTGAGGATCGGGACGGGTGAGCACCTGATCAAAGCGCAGGTACAGCCCGCTGCGCCCCTTGAGCGTGGCCGACGGCCGCCCGGTCAGCGCCGCAATGCCACCGACCGTGTCACGCAGCGGATCGGCATAATCCCCCCGGTCAACCCAACCGCCAAGGATGACATGGCGCGGCAGGCGCGCCGTGTCATCATCCGAGCCATAGCCCAGTTCGAAAGGCACGATAAAGCCGGTGCCGCCCTTGAAGCTCAGGCTGGTGCCATCGTCATCGGGCGCTTTGCGGTTGGGGTTGACCTCATAGATCCCGACATGGACGAACCAATTGCGCGCCACGGTCAGCTTGGCCTTGGCCATCCAGCTTGAGGCCGGAAAATAGGTGAAGTTGCTGTCCTTGAACACCATGGTCGGGTTGCCGCAGGTCGAGTTCGACTGGAAATGGCAATAAAGCTGCGAGTTGAGGAAATGGATGTTGGCCTGGCTCTTGCCCGCCTCGACATCCAGCGCGCCGCCCAGCAGTTTCTGCTCCCATGTCGCAATCGCCAGATGGGTGTTTTGCGTCCCCCAGATTTCCTGCACCGAGGTGTTGTTGCCCAGCGCAATGTTCGACAGGCTGGGCCCATGACGGTTGGTCCCTGCCAGATGCAGCGTACCACCTGTCAGTCCGACAAGCTTGCCCATGTCGAAATCGACGCCGACGTAGACCTGCCCGGCATAGGCCGCCTTTTGCCGCAATCCGCCCGTCACATTGGCCGCCGCCTCGCCGGTATAGCTGAGCGAGAGCGCAATGCCGCGCGCGGCCAATGTATCGAGCGGCGTCGCGGCGGGCGCGGGCCGCGCGACCTCTGCCGTGCCTGCCGGCACATCCTGCGCGCGGATCGCCGGCGCACATCCTGCTATCCCCACGGCGATCATCGCCGCGAGCCCCTTCTTCGCAATCATGGACTGATCTCTCCCGATCCTGTTCTATCGTGACAGCGCGGACCTGACCGGGCAGCCGCCCGCCTGTCAGGCCCCGCTTGTTACGCCAAGCCCTGCTTCTTCTTTACAAGGCCCACCAGCAGTGCGCTGACCAGCGTGCCAGCCACCAGCGCCAGCGCGTAACCCGCCAAATGGGTGACCGCGCCGGGAATGGGCAAAACGAAAATTCCGCCATGCGGCACACGCAATTCCACGCCGAAACCCATCGCGATCGCTCCGGCCGTGGCCGACCCTGCCATCAGCGAGGGGATCACGCGAAGCGGGTCACGCGCGGCAAAGGGAATGGCGCCCTCTGACACAAAGGCCAGCCCCAGCACCGCGGCCGCGCTTCCCGCCTCGCGCTCCTCAAGGGTGAAGCGATTGGCAAACAGCCGCGTCGCCAGCGCCAGCGCCAGCGGCGGCGTCATGCCGGCGGCCATGACGGCGGCCATCGGCGTATAGACCTGGCTGGAAATCAGCGCGACGGAGAAGGCATAGGCCGCCTTGTTGACCGGGCCGCCCACGTCAAAGGCCATCATGGCGCCCAGGATGATCCCCAGCAGCACCGCGCTCGACCCCTGCATGGCGCGCAGCCATTCGGTCAGGAAGGCCAGCGCCGCCGCCACGGGCGTGCCCACGGCATAGATCATCAACAGGCCGGTGAGCAGCGTGCCGAGCAGCGGCAGGATGAGCACCGGCTTGAGCCCGGCAAGGTTTTTGGGCAGCACGATCAGGCGGTTGAAAAGATCGACACCGTAACCCGCGATGAAGCCCGCCACGATGCCGCCCAGAAAGCCCGCCCCCAGATTGGCCGCCAGCATGCCGCCGATCATCCCCGGAGCGATGCCGGGTCGATCGGCGATGGAAAAGGCGATGTAACCGGCCAGCGCCGGCACGATCAGCGCAAAGCCACCCTTGGCACCGATGAGAAACAGCGCATGGGCCAGCGTGCCCGCCGCCGCATCCTCATTGGCGTGAATACCGCCCAGCGCGAAGGCCAGCGCGATCAACAATCCGCCCGCCACCACGAAGGGCAGCATGAAGGACACGCCGGTCATCAGATGCTTGTAGGGGCCAGCGCGTTTGGCACCGGTGTCGGCCGCCTCACCCGTGCCCACCGCCGCCTGCTCGACCCTGGCTTCGGCCAGCGCCTTGGCGATCAGCGCCGCGCCGCCGGTAATGGCAGGCTTGGTGTTCGAGACAAAGATGCGCTTGCCGGCAAAGCGGCTGCGATCCACCTCGCGGTCGGCCGCGATCAGCACCACATCGGCCTGCGCGATGTCTTCGGTGGTCAGAGGCGTGCCCGCGCCGACCGAGCCCTGCGTCTCGACACGCAAGGAATAGCCAAGCTGGCGCGCGCCCTCGGTCAAGCCTTCGGCGGCCATGAATGTATGGGCAATGCCCGTGGGACAGGAGGTTACCGCGACGATGCGGGGCACGCTGGCCATCGTTTGCGCCGGGGCGGATTGCGCGCGCGTCAAGGCCGCCGCCGGATCGGCCAGGACCGCCTCCAGCGTCAGGCGACTGTGGGGACGCTGCTCGATGCTATCGCTCATGCTCTCGGGCGCGACGAGCAACAGCATGTCCTGCTCGCCCGGCGCGACGGGATTGATCACCCCATGCATGGTGCGCAGTTCAATCTCGATGGCCTGCCCGGTGTCGCGGGCCGCGCGGCGCAGTGCCTCGCTGGCCAGAACACCCGAAACGCCGGCCTCGCCTGCCTCCACGATCGCAAAGATCGGTTTCATCATGCTTCTCCCGCCTGGCCCGCGCTGACTGTTTCAGCTACGGCGTCGATGACAGTGATGGCCACATCCTCGCTCAGCGCGTGGACGGTGGTGATGCCCGGCAGATGCGGCCCGGGACGGCCCAGCTTGGCCACGGCAAAGGCGGTGGCGAGACGCGCCGTCCGCTCCAGCCCGGCGCCTTCCAGCATGGCTGCGGCGAGGCCCGCCACCATCGCATCGCCCGCGCCCACCGTGCTGGCCAGTTCGCCCACCGCCAGACGCGCCAGCAAGGCGCAATCGCCCGAGAGAAACAAGGCGCCCTCCTCGCCCATCGAGACCACCACAAGCTGGATGCCGCGCGCGAGCAAGGCCCCCCCGCAGCGGATCACCTCGGCAGTGCTTGCCAGCGGCTCGCCCGCCCATGCGGCCAGTTCGCGGCGGTTGGGCTTGATCACATCGGGCAGCACATCGCCGCGCAGGGCATGGTCGAGCGGCAGCCCGCTGGTATCGAGGATCGTCATGGCACCTGCTGCCCGCAGGCGCGCAACCATGCGGCCATAGACATCCATGTCGCATCCAGGCGGCAGACTGCCCGACAGCACGACCAAAGCATCGGGACCGGCAAAACCATCGAGAGCGGCCATGACGCGCGCTTCCTCCGCCTCGCCCATGCACAGTCCGTCCATGTTGATGTCGGTGGTTTCGCCCGCATCCACGATCTTGATGTTGACGCGGGTGGAACCGGGGACGCGTTCGAAGCGATCGGTGATGGATTTGGTCGCGCAGAGCGCTTCGAACGGCGCGGCATTGTCAGCGCCCAGCAGGCCCGTCACCGTCACCGGCACGCCCCAGTCGGCAAGGCAACTGGCGACATTGACGCCCTTGCCGCCCGGGTCCTGCCGGACAGCGCGCGCGCGATGCACCTCGCCGCGCGTCAGATGGTCGACCATGATCGTCTGGTCGATGGCCGGGTTGAAGGTGACAGTGGCCACCCGCTGCGGGGTTTTCATCACAGCTCTTCCTTGTTGAGCGCCCGCACGTCGGCGGCGGTGGAGGCCAGCAGGGCACTGGCGGCCAGCGCGCGCAACGATGTCGCATCGGATGCACGCAGGCGCGCCTTCACGGCGGGAATGTCACGCGGGGTCATCGACAATTCACCGACCCCGAGGCCGGCAAGGAGCGCCGCCCCGAAAGGATCACCCGCCAGCCCGCCGCAGACGCCCACCCAGCGGCCATGGGCTTTCGCCCCCTCCACGGTCATGGCGATGAGGCGCAGCACGGCGGGATGCAGGCTGTCGGCCTCACTGGCGAGTTCAGGATTTTGCCGGTCGATGGCCAGCGTGTATTGCGTCAGATCATTGGTGCCGATGGAAAAGAAATCGGCGTGCCGCGCCAGGGCATGCGCCACCACCGCCGCGGCGGGAACCTCGATCATGATGCCGATGGGCACATGGGGCGCACCGATCTCGGCGCGGATCGCCTCGCAGCGGGCGCGCAGCGTGACTAGTTCGGGCACCGAGGTGATCATGGGGAACATGATCGAAAGATCGCCCCCCACAGCCGCTGCGCGGTAGAGGGCCCGCAACTGCGGATCGAGCAGATCGGGCCGGCGCAGCAGCAGCCGCGCACCGCGCACACCAAGGAAGGGGTTTTCCTCCTTGGGCAGATCGAGATGCGGCACCTGCTTGTCGCCGCCAATATCAAGCGTGCGCACGATCAGCGGACGGTCGCCCAGCGCCTCGATCATGGCGCGATAGATGGCGAACTGCTCGTCCTCGCCGGGAGTTTCGCCTGCTTCGAGAAAGAGGAACTCGGTGCGCATCAGGCCGACACCCTCGCCGCCCTGAGCCAGCGCGAAAGCGGCCTGATCGGCCCGGTTGATGTTGGCGCCAATGGCGATCTGCAGGCCATCGGTGGTGATGGCGGGACGGTTGCGCTCGGCCTCCTGCGCCTTGCGCTGTTCCTCGCGCCGGGCGATCCAGTCTTGGGCGGAGGCAAGATCAGCCGGCGAGGGATGGAGCCAGACACGCCCGCCATCACCATCGACAATCGCCGTCGCGCCCGCCGACAGCGAAAGCAATTGCGCGCCGCCGGCCACCACCGAGGGCAAGCCCAGTGTGCGTGCCAGAATGGCGCTGTGCGAGGTGGGACCGCCCAGAGCCGTGGCAATGCCGGCCACGCGCGCGATGTCGAGCGCGGCGGTATCGGAAGGTGAGAGATCCTCGGCCACCAGAATGCAGGGCGTTTCAGGTAGATCCGCGAGCGTGCCGATCCCCAGCCCCGGGTCGATCTGCGCCAGCACGCGGCGCCCGACATCGCGCAGATCGGCCGCGCGCGCCGCAAGCACCGGATTGCCCAGCGCCGAAAGCTGCCCGGTCATGCGCTCGACCGCCTGATGCCACGACCAAGCGACGCCATGGCCTTCCACCATCATCTGGCAGGTCAGCGTGATCAGGTCGGTATCATCAAGCAAATTGGCCTGCGCCCGGAAGATCGCCGCATCGCCCGCCCCAAGCCGGCGGGTCGTCTCGTCGATCAGCGCCGTCATCTGGGCGCGGGTGCGCACCAGGGCATCATTGAGCAAAGCGCCCCCGCCGGCCAGATCGACCGGCACATCCGGCACGCTCAGTTCGGCGCTGGCCAGCACATGAACCACGCCAATGGCAAGGCCCGGGCTGGCCGCCACACCATCGATCCTCTGCGGCTGGCCGACCGGCACCCAGCCCTGCGCCGGTTTTTCGGCCTTTTCCGCCGCACGCCGGGCATCGGACTGTTCACGCGCGGACAGGCTGGCGACAAGGCGGTGGAAGGCTGCCAACGCATCGGCCTGGCTGGCGGACAGCACAAGCTCGTCACCGGCCCGCAGGCCCAGTTGCAACAGGGCGATCAGGCTGCGCGGGTCGGCCACCTCCTGACCATGACGCACACGCAGCGACGCGGGGCTGGCCTTGGCCGCCTCCGACCAGGCCGAGGCGGGGCGCGCATGCAGGCCGGTGGGATAATCCACCGTCCACGCGATGCTATGCGCCAGATCGCCGGCGGGTTGGGTTGATGGCAGGGCAGGCGCATCATCCTGCAACGCGCGGGCGATGACCTGCGCATCGCTGGTGGACGCCAGTTCGCGCAGCCGCGCCTCGTCCTGAATCAGCCGGGTCAGGCGGCGCAGGATGGTGATATGGCTGTCCGAATTGGCGGCGATGCCCACCACCAGATGCGCGATCTGCCCCGGGTTCCATTCAATCCCATCAGGGAATTGCAGCACCACGATACCATCGCGCCGCACCAGCCCCTTGTCTTCGCCCAGACCATGCGGGATCGCCACGCCGCCACCCAGATAGGTGTTGGCCACGGATTCGCGCGCCAGCATGCTTTCCTCATAGCCCGCATCCACGCAGCCGGCCGCGACCAGCAACTGCCCGGCCTGACGAATCGCGTCCTGCTTGCCGCTCGCCTGCGCGGCAATGCGCACCATGTCATCCACGGCGGAACGCTTGGAAACTTCCTGAAGCATGTCTCTCGGGCCTCTCTTCGGCGATTTGTTCCGTCGCCTCACACTCATGAGAAAACGTTTTCTCAAATTTTTGTCAACCCCCCTTGCGCAAATGGCCCATTATCGGGCATTTCTTTCAGCAACGGAGGCGCAGGATCCGGCAAGAGAGGAGAAAACGTTTCCTTATGAGTGTGGGAATCAAGGATGTTGCCCGCGTGGCCAATGTCTCCACGGCCACCGTGTCGCGCGTGCTGGCCGGTCGCGCGGTGGACCCGGCCATGCAGGAACGCGTTCAGGACGCCGTGCGTGCCACCGGCTATCGCCCCAATCTGGCGGCACGGCGGCTGCGTTCGCGCCACACCAACACCATCGGCCTGATCGTGGCGGATCTGCGCAATCCCTTTTTCACCGCCGTCTCGCGCATGGTCGAGGACATCGCCTATGAGCGCGGCATGCGGGTCATCCTGTGCAACACCGACGAGGACCCGGCCAAGGAAGCCATGTATCTGCAACTGATGCAGGAAGAACGCGTGGCGGGCGTCATTCTGGCCCCCACCCGCAAGGGGCTGGACCATGCGGCGCGCAGCCGCCCCGATTTTCCCATGGTGCTGATCGACCGCACCGCGCCCGGCATGGCGCATGACAGCGTGGTGCTCGACAATGAGGCCATGGCAGCGCTGCTGGTCGAGCATCTGCATCGTCAGGGGCTGACGCAGATCGCCGGCCTGTTCGGTGCCGACAGCGCCACCGGCGCCCAGCGCCGCGCCGGTTTCGAGCAGGCCGCCCGCCGCCTCGGGCTGGAGGCCCGCACCCTTTCCATCCCCCATGGCGCAGGGCAGACGGCGCAAAGCGTGGCTGATTTGCTGGAGGGGCCCCAACGCCCGCAGGCGCTGGTCGTCAGCAATGGGGTGATGCTGATGGCGGTGCTGCGCGCGGTCTATGCGCTGGGCCTGAGCGTGCCGGGCGACATCGTGCTGGCCGGCTTCGACCGCGAGGACTGGATGGATCTGGTCGCCGGCGGCCTTGCCATCATTGAGCAACCTGTCGAGGATATTGGTCGCATGGCCATGACCATGCTGCTCGACCGGCTCGACCATCCCGACATTCCCGCCCGCAAGGTGGTGCTCAACGGCGTGCTGCGCGCCGCCAGTACCCCCGCCCCTCCATCGGAGCCTGCCCCATGAAGCCCCCCATCGGCCGCGACACGCAATTGTGCATGTCGCTCTCCGCGCGCCCCGGCAATGCCGGATCACGCCTGCACAATGCGCTGTACGAAGCGATGGGGCTGGATTTCGTCTACAAATCCTTCTCCACCAGGGATCTGCCCGCGGCCATCGGCGGCATTCGCGCGCTCTCCATCCGGGGCTGCGCCATTTCGATGCCGTTCAAGGAAGCGGTCATCCCGTTGATCGACGCGCTCGAACCTTCCGCCCGGGTGATCGACAGCGTGAACACCATCGTCAATGATGATGGTGTGCTGACCGGCTACAACACCGATTACATCGCCGTGCGCGACTTGCTGGTGCGCCGCGCGGTCGATCCGGCAACGCCCTTCGTGCTGCGCGGCAGCGGCGGCATGGCCAAGGCGGTGACAGCGGCACTGCGCAATCTGGGCTTTACGCAAGGAACGATCGTGGCGCGCAACGAGGCCACCGGCAAGCCGCTGGCACAGGCCTATGGCTATGGCTGGTCCGCCGACCTGCCGGCGCAGGGGGCGCCCTTGCTGATCAACGTGACGCCGCTGGGCATGGAAGGCTCCGCCAGCGAGGAACTCGCCTTCCCCGCCGCATGGATCGCCGACTGCGCCATCGCCTTCGACGTGGTGGCCCAGCCCGCCGAAACGCCCTTCCTCAAAGCCGCGCGGCAGGCCGGCAAGCCGGTTATCTCGGGCGCCGAGGTGATCGTTCTTCAAGCTGTCGAACAATTTGTGCTTTATACCGGGCTGCGGCCAACACCGGCCCAGATTCGCGCCGCAACCGTGCTTGCCCATGGCGAGGCGGTGGCCCAGACCCTTTCTGCCTGACCAAGCCTGCATCCTTGATCCGCCCCTTTCAGACCTCCTTTCGAACAAGGCCCTGATCCATGTCCCGAGCTCCCACCCTCACCCGCTTCCTGATCGAACAGCAAAGGGAACAGAACACGCTGCCCGCAGAACTGCGCCTGTTGATCGAAACGGTGGCGCGCGCCTGCAAGACGATTGGCCATGCCGTGTCGAAAGGCGCGCTGGGCGAGGTTCTGGGCAGCCTTGGCCAGGAAAACGTGCAGGGCGAGGTTCAGAAAAAGCTGGACGTCATCGCCAATGAACTGCTGCTCGATGCCAATGAATGGGGCGGCCATCTTGCCGCCATGGCGTCCGAGGAAATGGAGACGATCCACCTCATCCCCAACCGTTACCCCAAGGGCGAATATCTGCTGCTCTTTGATCCGATCGACGGATCGAGCAACATCGATGTGGGCCTGTCGGTCGGCACGATCTTTTCGGTGCTGAAAGCGCCGCCCGAAGCGGCCGGGCGCGAAGTAACCGAGGCCGACTTTCTGCAGGCCGGCGCCACGCAGGTGGCCGCCGGCTATGCGCTGTACGGTCCCCAGACGCTGCTGATGCTCACCATGGGCGCCGGTGTCTATGAATTCACGCTGGACCGCGAAGTGGGGGCCTGGCGCATGACCGATGGCCCCATCCAGATCCCGCAGGGCACGCGCGAATTCGCCATCAACATGTCGAACCGTCGCCAGTGGACACCCCATGTCGAACGCTATATCGATGAGCGCGTGAGCGGTGCACAGGGGCCGCTGGGCACCGATTACAACATGCGCTGGACCGGCTCGATGGTCGCCGACATCCATCGCATCCTCAAGCGTGGCGGCGTTTTCCTTTACCCCGCCGATGCGCGCAAGCCGGGCAAGGCGCGGCTGCGGCTGATGTATGAAGCCAACCCGATGGCCTTCCTGATGGAGCAGGCCGGCGGCGCCGGCACCGACGGCACGACCCGCTTGCTCGACCTGTCGCCGCAAGCCTTGCACCAGCGGGTGGGCGTGATGCTGGGCGATCGCGCCGAGGTGGCAGCCGCCACCCAGGCGCAAGCCGCCATGGCCCAGAGCTGACGTCAGGCCATGGGCGAACTGGCGCGGGACCTATCCTCGCGCCAGAATAGCCCGCCAGCGTGTATCGAGCCGAGCCTGCGCCGTGCCGGGGCGCACATGGGCCACCAGCGAAATGCCGCGCAGGGTCACCGAATGGCCGGCCAGCCAATGACCGATGATGCTGTATCCGACATCATAGATTGCCACATCCTCATGCGCCTCACCATCGACGAGGAAATGAGTGGTAATGGCCACGGGAATCGTCTCGTCCCCCCGGCTGTCATCGGGCAGATGCGCGTCCCCGCGCGCCGTTTTCAGCGCATCCTCGAACCAGCCAGCTTCAATGCGTGGCTCACCGGTGGTCTGGGCCGGCTTGATGCCAAGCGCGGTGGGGAAAGCAATCGTCTGATCCTGCACCGATTGCTCCGCGCCCGCAGGCTTCAGACTGAGCACGCGCTTGCCCGCACTGCTGGCCGTCAGCACAAGGCGGCTGGCCCGGTCGTTGGCCTTTTGCGCCTCATTGGTCTTGACCGCCTCGCTCTCGCGCCGCTCGCTCCAGCTGTTCCACAAGGTGAGGCCCGAAATCAGCACCGCGGCCACGGCCAGCACCTCGCCCAGCGTGATCCATCGGCGCCGCGCGGCGGCAGCCTCCGCGGAACGTGGCTGAGGGGCAGGCGAGTCGGGACGGGATGGATCTTTGCTCACGCCGGCCTTCGACCATGCGCAACGCCCAGCGTCAAGCTGGTGAAGAGTGGCATGATGGTGGCGGGGAGTAAGCGGCGAGGCATCACTTCGGGGGGGGGGGACTGTGATGCCTCGCCACCATGACGACCATGGATCGGGGGGGGGAGGTGATCCACGCCAGACGGGGGGCGTCTGGGACGTCTGAGCGTCCTATAGCGGCAAAAATGCACTTCGCCCCACAAGCCGGCTGGCGATCCCTCATAAATGGATTTATGGACGAACCATGTCGCTCCAGCTTTTGCGAACCTTTATCGAAGTCTACCGCCAGCGCTCGATCAGCGGCGCGGCGCGCAGCCTGGATCTGACACAACCTGCCGTTTCGCAGCAGATTGCCGGGCTCGAAGGCAGCATCGGCCGCCCCCTGTTCGAGCGTGACGCGCGCGGCGTGCGCCCCACCCCCGCCGCCGACGATCTGGCCGCCGACATTGGCGACAGGCTGGATCTGGCCGAAGCGGCACTGTCGGCGGCCCGCGCGCGATCGACCGAAATGGCGGGGTCCATCCAGATCGTCGGCCATGCCGACGTTCTGGCCGAGGTCGTCGCCCCGCAACTCATCCCTCTGCTGCGCGATGGCATTCGCGTGCGGTTGCAGACGGGCGATCATGACGTGGTGATGCGCCAGCTGGTCGAGGGCCACTGCGACCTTGGCATTTCGGCCTTCCCTATCGAAGAGCGGCGGCTGCGCAGCGAAGTCATCCGCGACGAGCCTGTTCTGGCGGTGGCCGCCCCGGCGGTTGCGGCGCGGCTCAACGCGGTAACGCAAGGCGGGGGCGATCTGGCCGTCGCACTGGCCAGCGAACCGGTGCTGACCTATACGGCCGAGCGCCCGGTGGTCGATGGCTGGCTGGAACGCAACCAGCTTACCCGCGGTCCCCTCAATCCCGCGCTGAGCGGGCAGGATCTGCGCGCCTTGCGCCATCTGCTGACCGAGGGATTTGGCTGGAGCGTGCTGCCCCTGTACCTCTGCCAGGGCGAAATCGAGCGCGGGCAACTGGTCGAAATCCACGCTCCGCTGGGCCTTACCACCTATACCTATCACCTGATCTGGACACCCAGCGCCCTGCGCCAGCCGCGCGTGGCCCATGCCCGCCAGATCCTGCTGCAAGGCCTGCTGGAGGCGGGCCGGGAGACATTGCCCCATGGCTGAGCCCAGCCTTTATGACGCCATTGGCGGCGCACCCACCATTTCCGCGCTGGTCGACCGGTTTTACACCAATATGGAGCTGTGGCCTGAGGCGCGCGCGATCCGCGCGATGCATGGGGACGATCTTGCCGGCGTGGCCCATGGGCTCAAGGCCTATCTGTCGGAATGGCTGGGCGGACCGGCGCTGTTTTCGCCGGTGAAAGGTCATCCGCGCATGAAGATGCGCCACATGCCCTTCCCCATCGCCAGCGCCGAACGCGACGCATGGCTGGCCTGCATGAAGGAAGCGCTCGACACGGTGGTGACTAACCGGGCGGCCCGGATACAGATCTATGCCAGCATGGAAAAGCTGGCCGACTGGATGCGCAACAGGCCCGATCCTGTCTGAACCGGGCCTGCTGTCATTTGAAATTCATCGGTGAGCGCCTGCGGGGACAACGCAGGCACCCGCCCGGAATGAAGGCGATCAATATTTGACGCGCACATCCACCATGAAGGAACGCGGCGGCAGGAAGTTGAACTGATCCGCGCCGGCATAGTAGGTCTGGCCGCCCACGACAGTGGTGCCCCCGTTCGACACGGCGGTGATCGCCCGGCTGTTGAACACGTTGGACACGGTGGCGCCAACGCGCAGATGCTGGCCGATTTCCTGGCTGATGGCAAATTCACCCGTGCTGTAGGGGCTGATGCGATACATGCGGATGCCATCCGTCGTCGTCACGCTGGACGACAGTTCGGTGGCATATTGCGGGCCGGTGAACTTCTGGCTGAAGGACATCCGCAGACCATGGCGCTTGTAGATGAAGCCGAAGGCCGCCGTCGAAAAAGGCGCCTTGGCGATCTGCGCGCCGGTATCGCCGGAATGGGCATAGTTGTACGAACCATTGCCGAACAGCGTCAGCCCGTCGACCGGCATATAGGTCAGCGAACCTTCGACGCCCTTGTAATGCACAGCGCCGATGTTCACCAGCGCGCCCGAGATCGCGCCGACCGAATTGTCCGAAGCGATCTTGTTGTTGACGTCGATCTTGTAGATGTCGGCATCAACCGAAACCCTCTTGCCATGCCAGACCGTGCCAAGCTGATAGTTGGTCGAGGTTTCCGGCTTGACCGAGGCCAGAGCGGTGCTCTGCTGGACCGGGCTGCCCGTGCCGGTGGTAGGGGTGTAGAAGCTCGACAGGTCGGGCACATACATGCCCTGCGCATACTGGCCATAGAAGGACAGGCTGTGGATCGGCTGCCAGTTGATCGTGGCGAAGGGCAGCGTCTTGGTCCAGGTCGCCGAATTGTTCGAGGGCGAGCGATTGGCGTCGGCATTGACCAGCGCGTTCACGCTGCGGGTGAAGTTCACATATTTGATGCCCGGCGTGATCGAGAGCGTGTCGGTGGGACGGATCTCGAATTCACCGAAGAGCTGGAACTGGTTCCAACCGGAATCCTGCTCGTATTTCAGGTTTGCCAGGTTGATCGAGGGATACTGCGAGGTGGCAGCCGTGCCCAGATTGGCCTTCTGGTCATAGCTGGGCAGGCCGGTGTTCCAGTCGAAATCCCAGGTGTGGCGCCAGCTTTCCGAATGCTCGTACCAGCCGCCGACCTTCACCTTGCCATATTGGAAGGTGTAATCGACCTGACCGATGTAGCCGAGCACGCGATACTTGTTCAGCTTGTTGTAGCCGGGCACATCATTGGCATTGGTCACCGCCTTGTAGGGCGAGGCAGCGGTGCCCGCGCCGGTAAAGCCGGTCACGACCGCCTTGGTGTTCCCCGACAAGGTGTTGTTGGTATAGCCATACATATAGGCGCGGTTGTCCATCGAGAACCCGCTGCCCAGGTCGCTCTGCAGGCGAAGATAGGAGAAGTCGGTGGTCTTGTCGGTGCGGTTGTATTTCCAGTAATCCTGCTTGGTCGGATCGTTGTTCAGACCATAGTCCAGACCATACTGGCCGATGTTCGAGGTCGGCGCGCAATTGGCGACCTTTTCCGTGGCCGAACCGGGCACAAGGCCGGTGGTGGGCACGCCGCAGCTCGCGCCCTTGAGCACGTCGGACTGGTAGTAGAAGTTGCGGTTGTAGGTGCTCAGCACGGTCAGCGTGTTGTGGTCGCCAATGGGGATCACGCCTTTGAAGAACAGGTTCTTCGAATTGACCGGCGAATAGGTCTGCGCGCCATCGGAACGCAGGAACTGGCCGGCCAGCACGAATTTGGCGCCGCCCAGCTTGTCGATCTTGCCGCTCTGCAATTCGAAACGGCCGATGAAGCTGTTCCAGTTGCCCAGCAGCCCTTCGAGCATCGCGCCCTGCTTGTCGCTGACGCCGCGCGAATACATGTTGATGTTGCCGCCATAGGTGGCCTGCCCCAGCTGGCTGGCATTGCCCGGACCACGGTCAACCACCACCGTCTCGATGGTGTTCGAGGGGAAGAAGGCGGTCGAGTGATGGGTGGGGTTGTTGGTGTCGGCAAAGGGGATCGAGTCATAGGTGACGTTGTATTCGCCATCCTGGAAACCACGGATCGTCGCCTTCGTCTCGCCAAAGCCCTGCCCGTTGCCGGTGCCGCTGATCGAGACGCTGGGAGTGAGCGCGATCAGTTCGTTGAAGTCATCGGCGGCATTGGCATTGTCGATGAAATCGCGGCTGACGGCGGACTGGGGCTGGGTGGTGGTGAGCGAGGTCGAGATCGGCGCGGCCTCGGCCGTATGCGAACCCAGCACCAGAATATCCGAGGTGGTCAGCGCCTGCTTGTCATTGGCCTGCCCGGCCTGATTGGCGCTGGTCGACTGCGGATCATTTGAGTCCGAAGGGGCAGCGGCCGGAGCGGCAGCAGCAGCGGTGGTGGCGCCAACCGTATCGGCGGCGATGGCGACATGGGCGGTCAGCAGGGCGCCAAGCGCGGAACCCGCCTGCAGCCAGATGCGAAAATTGCGAGAGATCATGGTGGAAACCCTGTTTTGGAGAGGAGTTAGGGATGGGCCAGTTCGGCGCGCGCAGCGGCAATGCGGGCGGCAAGACGCGGATCATTCCACAGCGTGGCGGCGGCCAGTGTGCCGATGACATGGCTGGCCTCGGTGTCGCTGGCGAAATGGGCGCCGCAATATTCGCGGCTCAGCGCGTAATCATGCGCACGCGCCAGAATGGCATCGGCACGCGAGGGCATCAGCCGCGCCAGCACCCAGCCCACCGAATAGCCCAGCGTCGAATGGCCCGAGGGATAGCTGGTGAATTCGGGTTTCGCCGGATCGGCATCGCGTTCACAATAGGGCAGCGAGGGATCGGCACTGTAGGGGCGCATGCGGTGAAAGAAGGTCTTGCTCGCCTTCGAAACCTTGCTGGCCTCGGCATGAACCAGTGTCAGCAAGGCCCAGGTGGCCGGCTTGCTCTTGAGGTCAAAGCCAAGGGTGGCATTGAACAGGGCGGGCGTTTCATCCTCGGCGTCGGCCTTGGCCTGGGCCAGCCGCTCCTTGCTCGCACCGGCGATCAGGCGATGCAGGGCGTCGACCTCGCGCGCTTCCTCGGCCGAACCATGGGCCGGCGGGGGCGGCAGCGTCTGGGCCGGATTGAACAGCGCCGGATCAAGATAGGATGGCGCCGCCGCCTCGGCCTTGGCCAGGGCGACAGAGTGATGTCCAATAGGCGCAAGGCAAAGGGCCGCAAAAGCAGCCGTTGCCAGCAATCTGGCTCGCATCGTGATTAAACCCCATTGCATGCATCGGGCCGTCTGCGCCCGAGCGATGAGGTGGCGGGTAGGCAGCGCAGATGACGGCTTTGTGACGGCGGGCCCGACAGCGCCCAACATTGCATGTTTAGAATGTTTGCGATGCAATATGGCCACGCCGCGCCATATGTCGGTTGCCATCGGCCCGGGGCGCCGCCTATCCCGGCCAGCGAGTCACCATCGGCGAAAGGTCATCCTCATGCGGCGTCTTGTCATTCCCGCGCTCGTCATGGCGCTCTTAGGGGTAATGCCCTCTCAGGCGCAGGCCAAAACGGGGAAAACGGTGAGCATCGACATCTATGCCATCCCCTCGGCGCCCATTGTCGAGACCGTCGCGCGGGTCAGCAAGGATCTGGCGGCCAGAGGCATGACCAGCTTTTACGCGCAGGGCCACGCCGTTCACGCAACGCTTTATCTGACGCAGTATCGCACCAGCGCACAACCGGCATTGATTGCGGCCATCGCCAGACTGGCCAAGGGGCGCGAGCCTTTCCCGCTAACCCTGCACGGCACCGAGCGAACAGCCTCGAACTGGCTGTTTCTGGGCGTTGAGCGCAGCACGCAATTGCAACGGCTGGCCGATCTCGTCACCCTTGCCGCCGAGCCGTTTCGCGACCATGCCATCGCCCCGCCCGGCTGGATGCGCGACTATCCCGCCAAGCTGCCCGCCTTCGAGCGCTATGGCTCGCCCAATGTCTTCATGCAGTTCGAGCCGCATCTCACGCTGCTGGCCAATGAGAGCAATCCGGCCCTGTCAGCCTTCACGGATGAAACCGGCAAGACCCTGCCCGATACGCGCGGGGCGGTGACGGGCGTGGGCATCGCCATCGTCGATGGCAACGGCCAGATCGTCAAGACTCTGGCCGAATTCCGCTTCACAAAGCATCGCTAACCCCAGCGCCCGGCCTCAGGCTCAGAAATCCTGCCAATCCTCCACCGCCGCGCCATTGACCATTTTGCGCATCGCCGGCACCGCGCCGGCCTGCAAGGGCGTGCGCGTGCGCGTGGGCATCGGCACAACGGCATCGCGGTCAGCGCCGTGACGTGACGAGGATGGCCGGTCGAGATTGAAACGCGAGACCAGATCATGCAGCCTCGCCGCTTCGCTCGCCAGGCTGCGCGCGGCGGCATTGGACTGTTCGACCATGGCGGCATTCTGCTGCGTGCCGGTATCCATGCCGCGCACCGCATTGTTGATCTGGGCAAGGCTGTCAGACTGCCGCTTGGCCAGATCCGCAATGCGCACGACAAGATCGGAAACTTCCATCACCTTGTCGACGATACCATCGAACGTATTGCCCGACTGAACCACCAGTTGCACGCCGCGATCCACCTGCACCCCGCTGTCGCGGATCAGATTGCGGATATGCGCCGATGCCTCGGCGCTGCGCTGGGCCAGCGCTCGCACCTCGCTGGCGACCACGGCAAACCCCTTGCCGGCGTCACCCGCACGGGCAGCCTCCACCCCGGCGTTGAGCGCCAGAAGATTGGTCTGGAACGCGATGCCGTCGATGACATTGACGATCTGGGCAATCTCCTGCGCCGATTTCTGGATGTCATCCATGGCGCGCACGGCCTGGCTGACCACCTGCTTGCCATCGGCGGCCTGAGCGCTGGCCTGCTCCACCGTACGGCGCACGACATTGGCCCCTTGCGAGGTTTCCTGCACGCCTGCGGTCACCTCGCCCAGCGCAGCGGTTGTCTCTTCCAGCGTCGCGGCCTGCTGTTCGGTGCGCCGTGCCAGATCGTCGGAGGCCTGACGGATTTCGCCGGCACCGGCATTGATGGTCGAGGCGCTGTCCGTGACCGCCAGCAAGGCGCTGTTGATATGGTCACGCATCACGGAAAAATCCTGCTCGATCTGCCGATAGTCGGGCGGAAGGCTGGCGAGATGCACCTTGAAATCACCCTTCGACAGCAGCGCCAGCGCATCGCTGAGATGGTTGATAACCGCCAGCCGCCGCTGCTCTTCGGCCTTGAAATAGGAAGAGAGCGCGATCGTCATGTCCAGCAGCGACAGCTTGACCAACTGCCCCGCCGCGCGCCCGGTTCGACCACCATCCAGCTTGCCCGCCCACGAGCCATTGACCATGCCCGCGATGACCTCTTCGAGCACCATGGCATAGCCGCCGATATACCATTTAGGCTCCAGCCCGATGCGCGCATGGACCAGCCCGATCTGCTCGGCCTTGGCCAGATAGGCCTCGTCGGGATGGCGGCTGAAGAGATAGGTCCAATGGTCGATCTGCTTGGAGCGGGCATGCTCCATCATCGCGCGTGAGGAAAAGAACCGCGCGACAGCCGGTGTTGCCTCGATCTTCCGGTAAAATCGGGCCAATGCCGCCGGGGCATAACGGTTCACAGCCCGGGCGATGCAGTTCAAACCAGATTGCCGCCCGCCGTCAATGCCGAAAAACGCGAGCATTTCAGACAAATTCTGTTCACTCATGGTCGACTGACTCCAACAAAGATGAAGATATTTTCGGTCGTTCTCGGTCGGGGGTCACAGTAAGATGTTCAGGTCAGGCGCAGCGGCCTTTGGTGCAAAAGTGGCATTTGGCGGCCCCGCCATCGAGCCACTCCTCGGTCTGGCGGAACTGCAGGGGCGCCTCGAAGGCGAGCCCGGTCAGATTGCCCTTTTTCCAGCGGATGGAGGCCGTTTGCTGGACGAAGCCGCGCACGGTGACATGCACCCGCGAACCAATATCGCCGGGCAGTCGGTCATCGAGCTGGACGCAAAGCCCGCCCTGCCCCATGTCAACCAGATCGCCCAGCAGACTGCCTGCCCCATAACGCACCATCACCACCGCGCAGCGCGCAAAACGGTGAAAGCGCCGCCGCATGCAAGGCTGCAGCCGGGGTTTGAGCATGGGATCATGGGGGGCCGGTTCATCGAATTCGATGCCCGCACTTGGCGCATGGGCCCAGCGCACCTTGCCCGCCAGAACGGACCTGTCACGCAGCGACAGCACGACCGGCTGGCCGATGTCGACAGGGCTGGTCAGCTTGATCTGGGCGCCATGGCGCGACACATCCTGAACAAGGCAGAGATGATCCTCGTCGTTGCTGGTCAAACGGCCGATCATCAACACTGATTTCTTGCGCGGGCAGCGGCGCCGGTCCAGGCCGGAATCGTCGACCCCATCCGCCTCATGACCGACTGCACCAAACTCGGTATGTCCCAGATCATCCATCATGATGCCCCCCGCATCGCCGTCCACACAGGATCATACAGCGATTGCGACGAGCTTCATCTAAACGAGATTGGATAATTTATCGAAGAGGCGCCTTAGGCATTATCCATTACTCAAGGAGACAAGGCATATTTCCATGAATTTTCGGATTTCTTCAGATGACATCGGGGGCGCCATCTGGTTAACATCGACCTGCAAAGCGATACACGCAAACGCATACATGCATGATGCCAAATCTATTCCATACAGATCGTCAAGAAATCGCTAATCACCGTCAAACCCGGAAGAAATTCAAAAAACCACGCCGGCGCCACCATCATGCAATATGCAGTGCGCGAATAACCATCAGGCTGATGCCCCCCAGCACGATCAGCGAAAAGAAGGCTGCAAAGGTCACCTTGCCCCCCGCCCTTGCGATGGTGCGCAGATCCACCCCCAGACCCAGCGCGGCCATCGACACCACCGTCAGGAACGACGCCATCTGGCTGGCCGGGGCCAGCATGGCGTCGGGAATGCCATGCACGGAGCGCAAGGCGCACAGGCCGAGGAAGCCAATGATGAACCAGGGCACCAGATGGCTCAGTCCCTTGTGGTGCGGGGCGCCAGCCTCTTCGCGCAGCCCCGGCGCCACCACCGACAGCATCACGCAGACCGGCCCCAGCATCAACACACGCACCAGCTTGACCAGCGTGCCCATCTGCACCGCCACCGCCCCCAGTGGCGCCGAAGCGGCAATCACCTGCGGCACGGCATAGACCGTCAGGCCGGCCAATGTGCCATATTGCATGGCATCCATATGCAGCGCCCAGCCCAGCACGGGCAGGCCCAGCACCACGGCAATGCCCAGCACGGCGGTAAAGCCGATCGAGGCGGCCACATCGTCGCTGTCCGCGCCGATCACCGGCGCCACGGCGACAATCGCCGAATTGCCGCAGATCGAATTGCCGCAGGCCACCAGCAGCGCCATGCGCACCGGCAGGCCCAGTCCGCGCCCGATGAGGAAGCTGGCGCCGATCGCGGTCACCACCGTTCCGGCAATACCGGCCAACAAGGCCGGGCCGGTGGCGATGATGCTGCTCAGGCTGACCGAGGCGCCCAGCAGAACCACGGCAATTTCCAGCAGATATTTCGCGCTGAAGGCGATGCCAGGCGCATAGCGCCGATCCATCGGCCACAGGCTGCGCACTCCGGTGCCGACCAGAATGGCCAGCACCAGCGCCTCCAGCCAGGCACGGGTGAAGAGCCGCTGCTCCACCACCTGCAGGCCATAGGCCGCAGCAGTGACCAGCAGGCACAGCACGACGCCGGGCCAAAGGCGCAGCATGGACTGCAAGGGATGGGCGAAAAGCGCTGAGGCGCGAGGGTTCGGGTGAGTGAGCATGGCACTGTCATGGCCGATGTCCATTCATTGATCCAAAGGATTGTAATGATAGTTTCAATCACAAATGGTGATGAATTCACTGCCATCACCGTGATGCCTCTGTCGTCCCCCGCCTTACTCCACCCCATCGCCCTTACGGATCGCACTGGCATCCACCACCGTTTCCATCGCGACAAAGGTCGATGTGCTGGCCACATGCGGCAGGGTGGAGATCTTCTCGCCCAGCACGATGCGATAGCGCCAGATGTCGCGCGTGCGCACTTTGAGCAGATAATCGAAACTGCTGGCGATCATGTGGCATTCCTCCACCTCGGGGATCTTGCAGACCGCGCGGTTGAAATCGGCCAGAGCCGCCTCGCGCGTGTCGGCCAGCTTCACCTCGGCAAAGGCGATATGGTCCACCCCCAGTTTGGCCGGGTCGACGATGGCGCGAAAGCCCTTGATGAACCCGCTGTCGATCAGCCGGCGCAAGCGCACCTGACAGGGCGTCTTGGACAGGCCGACCGCCACGGCCAGATCGGTGATGGTCATGCGCCCGTCCGCGACCAGCGCAGCGATGATACGACGGTCAAAATCGTCCAGATCGACCACAGTGTCACGATCATTCATGCGATATCACTTTCCACAGACCATTTTATGGTCGAATTCACCCTCCTGAGAGCCTATTTGGTCGAAATGCATTTGGCAAATTTGCTAACATGCGTCCTATGAACGATCAGTCGCCCGCTTCACGCCCCTTCGCCGATTTCGCGCCCGCCATTCGCCCGCAGACGCCTCTGCGCGCCGCCATCACCGCCGCCTATCGGCGCAGCGAGGAAGCGTGCCTCGCGTCCCTGATCGAAGCGGCGACCGTCAGCAAGGATCTCAAGGCCCAGATCGCCGGGACCGCCGCCTCGCTCGTCGGCAAGCTGCGCGAACAGGGCAAGCGTGGCGGCGTCGAAGGTCTGGTGCAGGAATATGCGCTTTCCAGCCAGGAAGGCGTGGCGCTGATGTGCCTGGCCGAGGCGCTGCTGCGCATTCCCGACCATGCCACGCGCGATGCACTGATCCGCGACAAGGTGGCGATGGGTGACTGGCGCAGCCATCTGGGCGGCGCGAAATCCATCTTCGTCAATGCCGCGACATGGGGGTTGGTCGTCACCGGCAGGCTGATCGACAGCGTCGACGAAAAGGGCCTGTCGGGCGCGCTGACCCGGCTGGTGGCCCGCGCGGGCGAACCGGTGGTGCGCCGGGGCATGGACATGGCCATGCGCATGATGGGCGAGCAATTCGTCGCGGGCGAAACCATCGAGGAAGCGCTGGACCATGGCCGCCCGCTGGAGGCCAAGGGCTTCCGCTACAGCTATGACATGCTGGGCGAGGCAGCCACCACGGCGCAGGACGCCACCCGCTTCTACGCCGAATACGAAACCGCCATCCACGCCATCGGCAAGAGCACGCAGGGTGCCAGCGCCTATGAACGCGCAGGCATCTCGATCAAACTTTCGGCGCTGCATCCGCGCTACAGCCGGTCGCAGGCCGACCGGGTGATGGAAGAACTGCTGCCCCGCGTGCGCGATCTGGCCGTGCTGGCGCGTGGCTACGACATCGGCTTCAACATCGACGCCGAGGAGCAGGACCGGCTCGAACTCTCGCTCGACCTGCTTGAAAGCCTGGCCTTCGACCCGGCCCTCGCCGGATGGAACGGGCTTGGTTTCGTCGTGCAAGCCTATGGCAAGCGCTGCCCCTTCGTGCTCGACTGGATGATCGATCTGGCGCGGCGCAGCGGGCATCGCTTCATGGTGCGCCTGGTTAAGGGGGCCTATTGGGATGCGGAAATCAAGCGCGCGCAGGTCGATGGCCTGCCCGACTTCCCGGTTTACACCCGCAAACATCACACCGATGTCGCCTATATCGCCTGCGCGCGCAAATTGCTGGGTGCGCCCGATGCCATCTTCCCGCAATTCGCCACCCATAACGCCCAGACTTTGGCCACCATCCACCATCTGGCAGGCGGCGACTTCGACACCGACCGTTATGAGTTCCAATGCCTGCACGGCATGGGCGAGGCGCTGTATGATCATGTGGTGGCGCGCGACGGCCTGGCCCGCCCCTGCCGCATCTATGCGCCGGTGGGTACGCATGAAACGCTGCTGGCCTATCTGGTGCGCCGCCTGCTGGAAAATGGCGCCAACTCCTCCTTCGTGCATCGCATTGGCGACACTTCGGTTTCCATCGCGGAGCTGGTGGCCGACCCTGTCGACCAGACGCTGCGCGACAGCACGCCGGGCGCGGCGCATGAGCTGATCGCCCGCCCCGACCATCTGTTTACCGACCGCGTCAATTCCGCCGGGCTGGACCTGAGCGACGAGACCATGCTCTCGATGCTCGACGAGGCCTTGCAAGGCTCCGCCACGCGCGAATGGCATGCCGCGCCGGAAGGTGCCCTTGGCCAGGATGCGCTTGTCCAGCCGCATCCGGTTCACAACCCGGGCGACCATCGCGATGTGGTGGGCATGGCGCATTACGCCACGCCGGATCAGGCCAAGCAGGCTGTCAGCCGTGCCGCCGCCAGCACTTGGGCTAATTTCCCGGCCCATGAACGCGCCGCCATGCTGGAGCGCGCAGCCGATGCCATGCAGGCGCAAATGCCGCCGCTCCTCGGCCTTATCATGCGCGAGGCGGGCAAATCGCTGCCCAATGCCATTGCCGAAGTGCGCGAGGCGGTGGACTTCCTGCGCTATTACGCGGCGCAGGCCCGCACCACATTGACCGGCACGCAGCAACCGCTGGGCCCGGTGGTCTGCATCAGCCCATGGAATTTCCCGCTGGCAATCTTCACCGGGCAGATTGCCGCAGCCTTGGTCACGGGCAATCCGGTGCTGGCCAAACCCGCCGAGGAAACGCCGCTGATCGCGGCGCAGGCCGTGCGCATCCTGCATGAGGCAGGTGTTCCGGCTGATGCGCTGCAACTGCTGCCGGGCGAAGGCGACATTGGCGCTGCGCTGGTCGCCGCGCCTGAAACGGCGGGCGTCGTCTTTACCGGCTCCACCCAGGTGGCACGGCTGATCCAGCGGCAATTGGCCACACGCCTCTCGCCTGCCGGACGGCCCCTGCCGCTGATCGCCGAAACCGGCGGGCAGAACGCCATGATCGTCGATTCCTCGGCGCTGGCCGAACAGGTGGTGGGTGATTGCATCGCCTCGGCCTTTGACAGCGCGGGGCAGCGCTGCTCGGCCTTGCGCATCCTGTGCCTGCAGGACGACATTGCCGACCGCACGCTCGACATGCTGCGCGGCGCCATGGACGAACTGCGGATCGGCCGCACCGATCGCCTCGCCATCGACATCGGCCCGGTGATCACCGCCGAAGCGCAACAAGGCATCGAGGCGCATGTCGAGTACATGCGCGCCAAGGGCTGCCACATCACGCGCCTGGCCCTGCCGGGGGACGCCGCGCATGGCACGTTCGTGGCACCCACCATCATCGAGATCGACAGCATCGCTGATCTGCAGGGCGAGGTCTTCGGGCCGGTGCTGCATGTCCTGCGCTATGCACGCGAGGATCTGGACGCGCTGATCGATGCCATCAATGCCACCGGCTATGGGCTGACCTTTGGCCTGCACACGCGGCTCGACCAGACCATCGCCCACGTCACCAGCCGGATCGCGGCGGGCAATCTCTATGTGAACCGCAATGTCATCGGCGCGACGGTGGGGGTGCAGCCCTTTGGCGGGCGCGGTCTTTCGGGCACGGGGCCCAAGGCGGGCGGGCCGCTCTATCTGGGCCGTTTGACCGCCAGCCTGAAGGCGTCACAACAGCATCCGGCAAGCGCCATCCCGGCACCGCTGGCCGATTTCATCGGATGGCTGGAAGCACAGGGCGAGGCAAAGCTTGCCGCCACGGCGCGCAGCTATGGCCGCTCCACCCGCCTTGACCAGAGCATCGAGCTGCCCGGCCCGGTTGGCGAGCGCAATATCTATGCCTGCCATCCGCGCGGACGCGTTCTGCTCAAGGCGGCAACGCGGGAGGGCCTTTACGACCAGATCGCCGCCGTGCTGGCCACAGGCAACAGCGCGGTACTGAGCGAAGAGCGAATGCCCGCCGGGCTTCCCGCATCGGTTGCCGCGCGGCTGAGCACGGACGTGACCAGCCCTCTGGCCGCGGCACTGATCGAGGGCGAGCCGAAGGAGATTCTGGCCGTGACGCAGCAGCTTGCTGCCCTGCCCGGCTCGATCGTTTCGCCTCATGCGGTCGCGGTCGGCGAGGTCGGGCGCTATCCCCTCGATGCCCTGCTGGAGGAAGTGACCATCTCGACCAACACCACCGCCGCAGGGGGGAATGCCAGCCTGATGATGATCGGCTGACCATCACCTCCCCCGAAGGCGGCACACAGCGTCTCTGAGCCGATCGCCAGCGCCGCCTCGTAAAAACACTTAAGACTCAAAGAATGCGCCGACTTTTCGGCTTTGATCGATTTCAAAGTTGAAAGTCGGTTCACCTTTCAATATTGTGCCTCTCATGACGCTGGCGCACCAAGATCGCCGCGCAAGGAGAGGATCATGGCAGCCACTGCAAGAAAGACCACTCGCCGCATTTGTACCCTTCTGCTCTCCACCGTGGCGCTGGGGGCATTGCCCTCTGTCGCGGCGGCGCAAGACCAACCCGCCACTGCCCCCACCACTTCCCCAGCCATTTCCAATGACGAGATCATCGTCACCGCCCGTCGCCGCAGCGAAACGCTCAGTTCGGTGCCCATCGCCATCACTGCCTTCACTGGCGACCAACTGGCGGCCAAGGGCGCGATCGACATCACCGATCTGGCCGATGAAGTGCCCAACGTCACGCTGGAGCCATCGCGCGGGACCAACTCCACCCTGTCGGCCTTCATTCGCGGCGTGGGCCAGCAGGACCCGGTTTCCGGCTTTGAACAGGGCGTGGGCATCTATCTCGACGATGTCTATCTCAACCGCCCGCAGGCCGCCGTGCTGGACATCTATGACGTGGAGCGCGTGGAGGTGCTGCGCGGGCCACAGGGCACGCTTTACGGGCGCAACACCATCGGCGGTGCCATCAAATATGTGACCAAGAAACTCGACGACAAGGCGCATGTCTCGCTGCGCGGCACCTATGGCAGCTATGATCAGGCTGATGGGGTCATCACCGCCAGCACGCCGGTCGACAAGAACGGGCTGGTGCGCATCGGGGGCTCCTTCGCGCGGCTGACGCGGGGCGGCTTTGGCAAGGATCTGACCACCGGCCTCGACAATTACAACAAGGACATCATCGCCGGGCGCGGCACGATCGAGGTGCATGGCGACAAGATCTTCGCCCGCATGACCGGCGATTACACCCATGACATGTCGAACCCGCGCGGCGGCCACCGCGAAATTCCGGGGCAATTGACGGGCGCACCGGTGCTCGCCAATGTCTTTGACACGCAGGCCGGGCTCAACAGCCCCAAGCAGGATGTGAAGGCCTGGGGCTGGTCGCTCTTCATGGAGGCCAAGCCGCTCGACTGGCTGACGCTGCGTTCGATCACCGCCTATCGCAAGGATGACTCCGCCTCGCCCATCGATTTCGATGCCACCCCCTCGCAGGATGTCGACGTGCCCGCCTTCTACCGCAACCGGCAGACCAGCCAGGAGTTGCAGGTGCTGGTGTCGAAGGGGCGCTTCAATGGCATGGCGGGCTTCTATTACCTCAACGCCACCGCCCTCACCCAGTTCGACGTGCGGCTCTTCACCACCGTTGCCGGGCTGGCGGCCTACACCGATGCCAAGATCGTCACCGATACGATGGCCGGGTTCGTCAACCTGACCTATGATGTCACCGACCATATCAGTCTGGAGGCGGGCGGCCGCTACACCTGGGACAAGCGCGGCGCGACGATCCTGCGCCAGAACTATCTGGGCGGCGGGTCGCCCACGTTCGGCGGCGCGGGTGTGCCCTTTGGCACGCCCAGCACCAATTTCAACGGCAGCGCGAGTTTCACCAAATTCACCCCCCGCGCCTCGATCAACTGGCGACCGGACAGCAACAACACGCTCTATGTCAGCTATTCGCAAGGCTTCAAGGGCGGCGGGTTTGACCCGCGCGGCGTGGGGGTGAATGCGCCTCCGGGTGAAACGCAGGGGCAGTTCCTCAGCTTCCGCCCCGAAAAGGTCAACAATTACGAGGTCGGCCTGAAAACCCGCCTGTTTGACCGTAAGCTGGCGCTGAACCTTGCCGCCTTCCGCATGGATTACAAGGATGTGCAGATCCCCGGATCGGTGGCCTGCACGGTGGCGGGGTTGCCCAGCTTTTGCGGCGTGGTGTCGAATGCGGGCAAGGCGCGCATGCAGGGCGTGGAAGCCGAGGGGCATTTCAAGATGGGCCCGCTCACGCTCAATGGTTCGCTGGGCTATATCGACGCCAAATATCTGCAATACATCACCCTCATCAATGGGGCGCCCACCGATGTGGCGGCCTATCGCAAGGTGCAGAACACGCCGGCGTGGAATGGCAATGCCTCGGCCACGGTGGCCTTGCCCGTACCCAAGGGATCGCTGGACCTGACGGGCGGCGCATCATGGAAGAGCACGACCTATCAGTTCGAGATCCCCAATCCCTATCTCGACCAGCCCGCCTATACGCTGTTTGACGCCAGCCTCGTCTATCATGCGCCCGGTGGCCGCTGGACGCTGGGCATCTATGGCAAGAATCTGGGCGACAAGCGCTACAAGACCTCGGGCTATACCTATGTGGCGGCCAATGCGACGACGGGCGCGCTCACCTATACGCCGCAGGGCAATCTGATACCGACGCTGGGCAAGGAAGGCGTGCTGACCACCTATTGGGGCAATCCGCGTCAGGTCTTCGGCACGGTGACGATGAGTTTCTGAGCGACCACGCCTGCGAGGGGCAAGGAGGCAGCTTGAACGGCTGCCTCCTTGTTTTATGGCAAGGCGGCGAAAAAGCCGCCGAGCGCCGCAAGGGCATCGGGCTCGTTCATCATCGGCGCATGGCCGACGCCATCCACCAGCGCCAGACGTGCCTGATCATGGCCTGCCACCATCGCCTCGGCCACCGATGCGTCCAGCAGATCAGTCCGCGTACCGCGCAGCACCAGCAGAGGACGGGCCTGCGCAAAGCCATGCCATTTGCCCCATGGGTCAGGGTCAGCAACGATGCGGCTCAGCGCGTCGGCGATCGCCGGGTCGTAATCGGCCACCACCTGCCCGTCCTGTTCGCGAAACAGACGGCGCGCCATGGCCAGCCAGTCGGCCGCCCTATAATGGGGGAAGACATCCGCATTGAGCGCCGCGCAGGCATCAGCGGCGGCTTGCCAGCCCGGCAAGGCGCCACCCTTGCCGACATAGCCCGCGATGCGCGCCAACCCCTCGGGCGCCAGTTGCGGACCAATGTCGTTGATGACGGCGCCGGCCACCAGATCAGGGTGGCGCGTGGCCAGTTCCACCGTGATCAGACCGCCCATGGAGGTGCCGACAAAATGGGCGCGCGCAATGCCAAGCCGCCGCAGCAAAAGGGTAATATCACCGACATAGGTGGCGATGTCATAGCGTTCCTGCGGGTCGCGCGCGGAGTGCCCCCGCCCCCGCATGTCCAGCGCCAGCACCCGCCGCTGCCGCGCCGCCAGCCAGGGCGCCAGATGTTCGAAATCGCGGCTGTTGCGTGTCAGGCCATGCAGGCACACCACCGGCAGCCGTGCCTCGCCCCCCGCCCCGGCATAATCCCGCCCGAACAGCGTCAGCCCGTCGGTAGAGGTCCAGTGGCGCGCCTGCCAGTCACCCATGCCTATTCCTTTGTCTTGACGGCCAGCCCTTCAGTGATGAAACGCCCGGCCTCGGCCAGAACCTCGCTCGTGTCCGCATCGCTCCACACCCCAAAACGCAGGCCCAGAAACACATTGATGCCCATCAGCGCCCAGGCCCGCACCTCGGCATTGCCCGGCGCGATTTCGCCGCGGTCCATCGCCGATTGCAGGCGCGCGGCGATGCGATTGGCCGAATTGGTGTAATGTTCGCGATAGGAGACAGGATCGACGAATTCGGATTCATCGATGATGCGGTAGATCTCGCGGTGCTGGCGCACAAAATCGAGATAGGCCGCCTGCCCGGCCTTTTCCGCCGCCAACTGGTCGGGCGCATCGGCAAGGCGCGGGGCGACGAAATCGCGCACCTGCATCGACATATCCTTCACAAGCGCGGTGAAGATCGCTTCCTTGCTGTCGAAATAGACATAGAAACTGCCTGCCGCCACGCCAGCGCGCGCCGTGATCTGGCTGATGGCGGCATCGTGAAAGCCCTTTTCGCCAAATTCCAGCGCCGCCGCATTCAGCAAGGCGCGCAAGGTGCGGCGGCCCCTTTCGGTCTTGGGCACTTTGGCGGCGTTGGGCGCCCGGCCTGCGCCATCGCCAGTCACATGGGGAGCGTCGGCCGGTGGAGGTGTCTCAGGCATCGCTCTCTTCCGTCTTTCTAATTTGAATCATGATTCATAATTCACTACTATGCCCGAAACCGACCGAGCGCAAGAAACACCAGCGCCACATCAACGGAAGAGACCATGCCCGGCCCCAAAGCTTCTCCGCGCCCTTTGCGCCCCTCCTTCGTGCTGGCCATGTTGCTGGTGGTCTATACGTTCAATTTCATCGACCGGCAGATTCTGGGCATTCTGGCTGGCCCTATCAAGGCTGACCTGAATCTTACCGATACGCAACTGGGCGCGCTGGGCGGTTTCGCCTTTGCACTGCTCTATTCCACCATGGGTCTGCCGCTGGCATGGCTGGGCGACCGCAAGGGGCGCACGCCGGTGATCGCCGCCTCGCTGGCCCTGTGGAGCGGCTTTACCGCGCTGTGCGGCATGGTGTCGGGCTTCGGGGCAATGTTCCTGTGCCGCCTTGGCGTGGGGGTGGGTGAAGCCGGCGGCGTGGCGCCATCCTATGCGCTGATTTCCGATACGTTTCCGCCCAGTCAGCGGGCGCGGGCGCTGGCCATCTATTCGCTGGGCATCCCGCTGGGGTCGGCTGCGGGCATTCTGCTGGGCGGCTATGTGGCAGCGGCGGTGAATTGGCGCGCGGCCTTTCTCGCCGTGGGGCTGGCGGGCCTGGTGTTCACGCCGGTCTTTGCATGGGTCGTGCGCGATCCTCACCGCCCCACACCCGCCCAGGCCCCTGCCCTGCGTGCGGTGCTGACCATTCTGGCGGGCAAGCGCAGTTTCTGGCTGCTCTCCTTCGGCGCGGCCTCCTGCTCGATGATGGGTTATGGGCTGGCCTTCTGGCTGCCCTCGCTGATGCGGCGATCCTTCGGGCTCAATCTGGTGGAAACCTCGCGCTTCTTCGGTCTTTTGCTGCTGATCGGCGGCACTGTCGGCGTGCTGGCGGGCGGCGTGCTGGCCGACTGGCTGGGCGGGCGCAATCGCGCGGCCTTTGCCTGGCTGCCGGCCTGCTCCTTCCTGCTGGGCGTGCCGCTGTTTGTCGGCGGGCTCTATTCCGGGGCGGCCGGGGCCGCCTTCTGGTGGTTCCTGTTGCCGCAGGCGCTGGTCTATCTCTGGCTGGGGCCAGTGCTGACGGCGGTGCAGCATCTGGTGCCCGCCCCCATGCGCGGCACGGCCTCGGCCAGCTTCCTCCTCATCAACAATCTCATCGGCGTGGGGTTGGGCTCGCTGACGATCGGCAAGCTGTCGGACCTGCTCACCCCCGGCTTCGGTCAGGACGCCTTGCGCCATGCCATCATGATGGGTCTGGGCTTTTACCTGCTGGCCGCGGTTCTGATGATGGCAGCGGGGCGTTATCTGGCACGCGAATGGGTGGCATAGGCCGCTTGCCAAAAGGGCGTCATGGCTTCTAGGGTGCCCTCATCGGGCCGGCTTGCTGGCCCGATCGATCGCGCCGGTGCCCTGCCAAGGGCTTTGAAAGGGAATGCGGTGAGGGTGCATCGCATCCAAATCCGCGGCTGTCCCTGCAACTGTCAGCGGTGAGTGCCTTGCATACCGCCCCCTTTTGCCGGGGGCAGCCACTGGGCCCGTGCCCGGGAAGGCCATGCAAGGCGCGATGACCCGCGAGCCAGGAGACCTGCCGGCGTCCGGTCGCTCATGCCTGGGCCCAGGGATTGGCCAGGGCACGGCCTGTCCGTGAGAGCGACATGTTGGCGGCGGGGGCCGCATGGGTGACGCTGGTCTGGCGCGGGGCGCCCGGCAGGTCCGCGCGCCCACCGCCTTGACGGGCGGCAGGCCCCGGCCCGATGTTGCACGGCGCGCGGGACAAGATGGATGCGTTTTTTTGAAAAGAGGCCCGGTTTGCGCCAGAGGATCGGAGGGCTCTACCTGCTGCTGCTCGCCGCCAATGTGGGGGCATGGGTCTGGGCGCTGACGCTGTTTCACGCCCAGCCGCTGATGCTGGGCACGGCGCTGCTGGCCTGGGGGCTGGGCCTGCGCCATGCGGTCGACGCCGACCATATCGCGGCCATCGACAATGTGACGCGCAAGCTGATGCAGGAAGGCCAGCGCCCCACCACCGTGGGGTTCTGGTTTGCCATCGGCCATTCCACCATCATCCTCATCGCCTCGGTGGGTATTGCCTTCACGGCCTCGGCCCTGCAGCGTTTCGAGGCGATGAAGGCGACTGGCGCCATGCTGGCCACGGTCGCCTCCGCCGGTTTCCTCTTCACCATCGCGGCGATGAACCTGCTGATCCTGCGCTCGGTCTGGCGCGCGTTCCGGCATGTGCGCGCGGGCGGCACCTATGTGGAAGAGGATCTCGACCTGCTGCTGAGTGGCCGCGGATTGCTGGCCCGCCTGTTTCGCCCGCTCTTCCGTCTCGTTTCGGCAGGCTGGCACATGGCACCGCTCGGCTTTCTCTTTGGACTGGGCTTCGACACGGCGACCGAGGTGGCCATTCTGGGCCTTTCGGCCAGCCAGGCCTCGCATGGCTTTGCCATCGGGCCGGTGCTGGTGCTGCCCGCCCTCTTCGCCGCCGGGATGGCGCTGATCGACACGACCGACGGTATCTTGATGCTGGGCGCCTATGAATGGGCCTTTGTGAAGCCGATCCGCAAACTCTATTACAACATCACCATCACCGCCGTCTCGGCCTGCGTGGCCATCGTCATCGGCGGCATTGAAACGCTGGGGCTGGTAGCAGACCGACTGGGGCTGAGCGGCGGCGTCTGGTCGGTAGCCAGCGAACTGGGCACGCGCTTCAACCTGCTGGGCTTTGGCATCATCGGCCTTTTCGTGCTGTGCTGGGCGGCAAGCTGGGCGGTGTTCCGCTGGAAACGCTTTGACGAGATCGAGGTGCGGCAACAGGAAGCATCGGTGCCAATGGGTCAGGGTTGATGGTTGACACGGGTGCCCGGGGGCATGGACCACCGGGTGCCCGGCGCGAAAAGCGATGGACGAAGGGCGGGGCGCCTCGTCAGGCGGTCGGCTTGCTCCACTCATTGCCCTTCATGAAGGCATCGAGCGGGGTGTGGACGATGTGATTGGTGTAGTTGCTCATAACCTTGGTCGCGACACCCAGAACCACTTCGAGCACATTCTGACGGGTATAGCCCGCCGCGATGAAGGCATCGGTGTCGGCATCCGACACCCAGCCACGCTGACGCACCACCAGGCCGGTGAAGATGTGCAGCGCTTCCAGCTTCGCATCAGGCAGCGCGCTGCCGGCGCGCAGGGCGGCGATGGTCGGCTCGTCCATGTGGATCATTTTGGCCAGCGTCGTATGGCCCGCCATGCAATAATGGCATTCATTCTCGAAATTCGCGGTGAGATAGACCACCTGCTGCTCGACGGGGCTGAGCGAGCTCTTCGAAAACAGATCCCACAGCGCGGAATAGCCGGCCAGCAGTTCGGGGGATTCGGCCATATGGGCCTGAAGGTTGGGCACGAAACCGAATGCTGCCTTGACCCCTGCGAAGATCGGTTGGGCAGCGGCGGGGGCGTTGTCAACGGTATAGGCGGTGAACTGGGTCATGGTCATGCTCCTGGGTGGTGGCCAGACCGTCATCGGTCGGCGTGACACCCAGCTAGCCCATTCCCAAACGTCACGGAGGATGGCGTGAGGCAATATTGCTTATGCCTGCAGGGAATAATGGCAGTGCATCTCCAGCAGAACAACGGCCCGGGCCGGCCGGCTCTGACAGGGAGGGGGCCAGGACATCGGCCTGCTCCCGTTGACCGGAAACGACAAACGGCTGCGCGCCGCCCATCTCGACGTGCAGCCGTTTGTACCTTGGCTGACAGCCAGCCTCAGAAAGCCTGAACGAAGGCCTCCAACTGCTCGAACTGCTCGCTCCACCCGCTGGTGCTGCCCGAAGCGATCGCCTCGTCGAGCGCTTCCTCAGAGGGGTAAAGCTCGTGGACGACCAGCAACGTATCCTCGCCCCTGGCCTCGAAGGTCACGGTGGTCACCGGCCCTTCCTCATCGCCTTCATCATTGGTCCACACGATCCGCGCGTCGGGCACCACCTCGATATAGCGGCCAAAGAAGGTCATGGGCCGGTCGGACGCCGGATGCCCCATGACCAGGCGATACGTGCCCCCGGTGCGGATCTCGGCATCAAGGGAGATGATGGTCAGCCCGCAGGAGGCCGGCACCCACCACTGGCGAAACAGCTCGGGCTCGGCCCATGCCTTGAAAACGAGGCGGGGCGGCCCCTTCACCAGCCGGGTCACGACCAGTTCGCGCCCGGTGCGCCGGGTCGTGGTGGCGGTGGAATTGGTGTCAGTCAGGTCCATCTTGGCTCTCCTTGCGTCTTAACTCGTCAACCAGCCTGTCGAGCGCGTTGAAGCGCGCCTCCCACATGTCGCGATGGCGGCGCAGCCACGCCGCCTCCGCCTCCAGCGTACAATCACCCAAACGACACATGCGCACGCGGCCAACCTTCCGGGTCATCACGAGGCCCGCCTGCTCAAGCACGCTCACATGCTTCTTCATGCCGGTGAGCGTCATGTCGAAGCTTTCGGCCAGTGCGGAGATCGAGGCATCGGCCCTGCCCAGCCGCTCCAGAATGCCGCGCCGCGTGGCGTCGGACAGGGCGGCGAAGGACATATCCAAAGAGGTGCGGCCATACTGAACCATGAAGTTCAGTATATCGCGAAAGGCCTGGGCTTGGCAAGCGATGGTTTGAACGCCCCCGGCCTGAGGCGAACGCGTTCAATCCCGACCGGGGATGGCCTGTTCTGCGGGATTGCGCGGCGCCTCGATCTGCCAGGAACGCACATGGATATCGCGCTGCGGGAAGGGAATTTCGATGCCATGCTCGGCAAAGAGCTTCCACACCCGATTGAGCACATCGGAACGGACATTGCCCACGCCCAGTTCCGGATCGGCGATCCACAGCAGGATGTCATGGTCGACCGAATTGTCGCCAAAGCCCTTGAGCCAGACCGAGGGGGCAGGCTGGGGCAGCACGCGCGCGGCAGCCGTGGCCGCCTCGATCATCAACCGCTGGGCCAGCGCCAGATCGCTGGAATAACCGATGCCGACGGGAATATGGATGCGCACGTTGCGGCTGGAATAGGACCAGTTCTCGACCGGCTCGGTCATAAGCTGCTCATTGGGAATGAGGTGCTCCTTGCCGTCGCGCGTCAGCACCGAAACGGCGCGGATGCCGATCTTGCCCACCGCGCCGAAGGTTTCACCCACCACGATGACATCGCCCGGCTTGATCGAGCGGTCCATGAGCAGGATCAGCCCGGCGATCAGATTGCCGAAGGTCTTTTGCAGGCCAAAACCCACCGCCAGACCCGCCGCTCCGGAAAAGACCGTCAGCGCGGTCAGGTCGATGCCCAGCAGATCGACACCGATCATGACCGCCAACAGCACCACGCCGATGCCCGCCAGCTTCTGCATCAACACGCGCTGCGACAGGTCAAGCGCACTGGCGCGACCGATGATATGGCCCAGCGCATTGTTGGCCACCCGCACCAGCCCATAGAGCACCGCAATGGTGATGACGGCGTTGATCGTGGAGAGCAGCGACAGGCGATGCCTGCCCACCGTAAAGCCCAGCGCATCAAGGCTGGCCAGCAAGGGCGCCATGCCACCAAGCAGCCCGGCGGAGGCCGCCACCGCGCCGATCGTTGCCACGATGGCCGCAAGCATCCGCCCGCCACGCAACAGGCCCATCACCCTGACGATCAGCAGGCCGGTGACGGCGCCCAGTGCAAGGGCGACGAGGAAGGAGGCGATCGGCGAGGGCGGCGCGGCACTCGCCGCCAGCAACACCAGCAGGGCCATGACCGCGTAGCGCAGGACAGCCTCGATCGCCTTGTCGGAAAACCGCTCGCCATCAGCCCCCGCGCGCTGCAGCCAGAAGGCGATGCGACGACTGCCCTGCCGCCCGGCGAGCCAGCCCAGCACGAGCGCGCCCAGCACCAGACCGCTCGCAACGAGGATCGCGTCAAGATCCGGCACGTCAGGGATGCGCATCCCCAGGGCCGCCAGCCAATAGCGCAGATCCATCGATCGCTCCTGCCTCAAGAACCAAAGGCGCAAGGTCCGGCCCGGCGCCCTTCATCATCCGTCGCGCTCACGATTCATCCCGGTCAGTCATAACGGGCCATGACTGCCAAAACCCAGCGAATTTGGCTTGAAAAATATCGACTCTCGATATATAATGCAAGGCTGATAAACGAAGAGGCGCTCGCCTCGACGGGTGCCGGGAGAGGTATCTGTCATGCCCGCCATCCTGCTCAACGTCTTTGGCACCATGTTGCTGGCCGGTGGCATCGCATTGGCCGCAGCATCGCTTTCATGGTTCGCGCTCTCATGGTCGCGCAGGCCCGGGCTGGGCCCGATCGCTATCTTCGTGCTGGAAATCACGCTGCTGCGCGTGGGCGATCTGGACCGCGTGATCCAGACCTTTGGCGGCGTTCTCGCGCTGGTCGGTCTGGCCAGCCTGTTCGGGGACAGGCCCCACGGCATCGCGCGGCGCAAGCCATGAGCAGAACCGCACAACCATGTCCCGTCGATGGCGGCTCCCTGGCCAAGTGCAAGGGAAGTCACCCTCTGTCCCTCACCCACCGGCAGAAAGGAGGCCGGAACCATGCTGAACATCATGATCATCATCACCGCTGCGGCGGCTTTCGCGGGTTTCGTGTGGTATCGTGATCGACGCCCGGGTGAACAGGAACCATGGATCGAACTCCTCGAGGAACCCCTGACCGATGAGCGCGACGACACAGCCGAGAGCATCGCGGCCAACCATGAACGATTGCCGCCCGCCTTCATCGACCACACAAGCGATGAACCCCGCGCTCGCGGTCCGGGAGGCATCGACCAGGCAGCCTGACTTGGCTATGTGCCGCGCTGATGCCAGAGCGGCGCAGCCGCACCTGCAACGAGGCCCCATGGTTCAAACCGACGATGCCCCCGCGCAACTGTCTCAGGAGGAATATGAGACGCTTGCCGCGTTCCGCTATGAATTGCGGCGCTTTCTCCAGCGCAGCGAACAGGCTGCCAGGACTGTGGGCCTGACGCCGCAGCAGCATCAGGCGCTGCTGGCCATCCGCGCCAGCGCGCAGGGCGCCATGACCGTGGGCATGCTGGCCGAGCAGCTCCTCGTGCAACCCCATAGCGCCAGCGATCTGGCTGACCGGCTGATCACGCTGGGCCTGCTCTCGGGAGACATCGCGCCGGAGGACCGCCGACGCATCTGGTTGCGGTTGACGCCCGAGGCTGTCACCAGGCTCAACCGGCTGTCCAATGCGCATCGCGCCGAGGTCGTCAAACTTCGCCCCACCCTCAATGGCCTGTTGCGCAAGCTGAAATAGAGGCGACACAGGGGCTGCCGCGCGGTAGAAAGCACGAGCTTGCCGGCCACCACAGGCACGACATCGGCAAAAATTTTCAACGCCATGTCACGCCATGTCACAAAGCGCGCGTCCGGTTCGTCATGTCTGCATCCACAGCAACAAGGATTGCCCCCATGACCCCTCGCCTCGATCTCTACAACGCCTCGCCCGACATCTTCAAAGCCTGGTTCGCCTTTTCGCAGAAAGTGGCCGACAGCGGGCTGGAACCCTCGCTGCTCGAACTGGTGAAAATCCGCGCCTCGCAGATCAACGGCTGCGCCAATTGCCTGAACATGCACACATCCGACGCCCGCAAGGCCGGCGAAACTGAACAGCGCATCCATCTGCTGGCTGCATGGCATGAAGCGCCGTGCTATACGCCGCGCGAACGCGCCGCTCTGGACTGGACCGACCATATGACCCAGATCGCCACCCTGCGCGCACCCGATGCGGTCCATGCCGCGCTGGCCGAGCAGTTCACGCCTGCCGAACAGGTGCAGCTGACGCTGGCCATCACGGTGATCAACGCCTGGAACCGCCTGGCCGTCGGCTTCAATATCTACGACCCATCGCTGGGCTGGAAATGAACGAGCCGGCCAGCCAGATCTTCGACGCGCAGCGGCCCGGCCTGCTGCGCGTCGCCTATCGCATGCTGGGCTCGCTGGCCGATGCCGAGGACATTGTGCAGGATGCCTGGCTGCGCTGGCAAGGCGCGGATCATGCGCAGATCGCCGTGCCCGCCGCCTTTCTGCGCCGCATCGTCACGCGGCTGTGCCTCGATCATCTCAAATCGGCGCGCGTCCAGCGTGAAAGCTACATCGGCCCATGGCTGCCTGAACCGGTGGTTGAGGAGGATTGGGACGATGATGTCACCCTGCCCCTGCTGCTGGCGCTCGAACGGCTTTCACCGCTGGAACGGGCCGCCTTCCTGCTGCATGACGTCTTCGGAGAGAGCTTCGAGGATGTGGCACAGGTGCTCCACCGCGATGAGGCCGCCTGCCGCCAATTGGCCAGCCGGGCGCGCGGTCATGTGCGCATGGCCCGCCCCCGCTTCCCGGTCGACCGCGAACAGGGCAAGGCCATCGCCGCCGCCTTTTTCGAAGCCAGTCAACAAGGCGACATGACGCGACTGGGTGCGCTGCTGGCCCGTGATGTCGAATTCCATGCCGACGGCGGTGGCAAACGCCCTGCCGTCGCCCGCGTGCTGCATGGCGCGCAGGAATTCCTGCGCGCGCAGGTGGCGTTGGCCCGGCTGCGCCGCGCCGCTTCAACGCTGGTGCGCCTGACCACCATCAACGGCCTGCCCGGCTTTATCTCGCAAGAACCCGATGGTTTGCTGCAAACCACCGCATTGCTCATCGAGGACGGGTGCATCCGCGCGATCTATGTCACGCGCAACCCGGACAAGTTGCATCACGTACACTGAAGGCAAACCGGCCGGATTGCGCTGCTTGACGGATAAGACGGTTGCCTGCAGCATCGCCAAAAATATCTGGCAGGGAGACAACCGGTGATCGTCATCATGGCCAAGATGGTTGATCAGGCTATTCACACCGGTCCCCGCCGCTTGACCGTAGAGGGCGCTGGCTGGCGTTCACGAACGTAGCCATCAAACAACTGCATCAGCTTTGCCGCAGGCACCTTCCGGATCGTGTCCCCCGGCGTGGTGTAACTGGGGGCGATCCCCGCGTTATCCGGCGTCAGCCTGGTTTGTTCATGTTTCGGGCACGGCCGAGAGCATGACGATGGGATTGTCGCTCACCGGGGCC
>JAGWMZ010000092.1 GCA_028871475.1 Sphingomonadales bacterium
GGCGATCGCAGGCTTTGAGCCGTGCGTTTGTTAGAAAAGGTGGATGCGGCATGGCCGACGCTCCACCCCGATAGGGTACCGATAATGAGCAAGAGATCGAACGCCAAATGGAAGGACAACTGGACGCACCCAGTGCCGCCGCCGTCCGGCGCCAGGTTCGTGCATGTCGACGCCGCACCTGGCATCGGGTGGGGCGTGCTGCGCCGCAATCTGAGCAGCGGAAAGAACGCCGGTGTCGAGAACAACCTCGTGGAATTCGCTTGGCTGAAGGCGCATCCCGTAGCCGCCGCCCGGCCCGCCCACCACGGCCATGCCTGGCAGCCCACCGCCACCGTCGACGTGCTGCTGCCTGAAGGTGCGCCATCAGAACTGCTGGATGTGCGTCGACTGGCCGAGCGCTATGAGGCCGACGCCTTCGTTGGGATCAAGGACCTCGCGGTTCTGGCCACCTTCAAGATCGACAAGCCTGGCCAGATCCTCAACATGTGGGCTGACGTCCGGGCCTTCGCCAGGTTCTTCTTTTGCGAGGAGCGCAACATGGCGGTGGCCGCTTTCCTCCACGTGCCGTCGCGGTCTGGCGTGAAGCGCGCCGCCCATATCCATCTGGTGGCGCCCGCGCGGGAACTGGATTGTGAGGGGTTCGGGGCGTTCTGCCGCCCGTTTGTCAGCGATGCTGGCGCATCGGTGATGGTGAAGGCCTGGTCTGTCTGGAAGCGTCCGGCCTGATGCGAATGGGGCGGCGCCGTCTATGGCGCCGCCCTATCACCGCGTGGTCTTGTTCATCTGCTCGGCGATCGCACTGCCCACCGTGGCCCGAAGGCGCGGAAGGGCATAGCCGCCCACGTCATCACGGAAGTGCAGCGGGTGGCTCTTGTAGTCCACCTCGTCACGAAACAGCAGAAGCATGCGGACTGGCAGGCGGCCCTTGCCCATGCGCTGAAAAACGCCGCCGACACCATGCATCTTGCCGATAAAGCTCCGGGGCAAGCGCAATGCGCGCTTCACCGCGTTACGCCCCGCCGATCCGAGACTATTGGTCACCTCCGGCACTATGGGCACCACCAGGGCTGTTCAACGCTAATTAGATCCCTTTGTAATTGAGTACGATATCGAGGTTGAGAGCACCTGCCCAAAGGGCTTTTGCGACGTTGGGGACGCTGTTGTGGCGCAGGATATTGAGGGCGCAGCTTCGTGCTCGCGCCATGATGCCGGGATTGGTTCGGATTCGGCTTTTGTCTTCACCGCATGAGACATCGCGGACATAGTGGTTTCGGTTTTCGATGCCCCAATGCCCCCGGATGACTATTTGCCAGTCACTGGCTGATAGGCCGGAAGCCGAACTGACATACCAAGCGACCTCGCTTCGTGGCTTCCATTCGCCTGTGGCAGTGTTGAAGATCAAGGTTCGCCTGGAAACGCGAACGATGGTCTTGATGAGCGGCTGCCAGTCGGTGCGGGCCAGCGCGCCGCCGACAGTGAACACTTCGACGGCCCGATCCTCTTGGCGGTTGCGTGCAAGTTCGCGCGTGGAGGCTGTATCTTGAGGGGCGTTACCGGTAGCGACGGCGCTGACCGCTTCAAACAGGGCT
>JAGWMZ010000002.1 GCA_028871475.1 Sphingomonadales bacterium
ATCAATAAATATCCCGCGAAGCGGCCGAAACTTCCTCCCGAAAACAACCGCTCCAGAATTCATCCCACCCAAAAATAGCGGGATTGCAAAGGGGGATGGCCCTTTGCCCGCCGGAGGCATCTCCCCTAACGTCCCCCTTACCGAAACGTTTCGACAATCGTCTCGCGCCCTGGCCCGGCCAGTTGACCATGCACCGCGCTGATGATGCAGGTGGCCAGCACGCTCACCACCCCGCCGATCAGGCCCGAAATCACCCCGCTTGCCATGTAGAATGCCCTGCTGCCCTGTTGTGTGCCCAGTGCCACCAGCGCGGTCAGCACCATGTAGAGCAGCATGGCGATCACCGCATAGGCCACCATCAGCACGAGATAGAAACCCAGCAGGGAGCCGGTGTTGCCCTTGGTCAGCCACCACGAACGCTTGAGCGCCCGCAGCGGCCCGCGCACCTGTTCGATCACGATCACTGGCAAGGTGACCGACAGGCGGGTCATCGCCACGATGATAAAGGCCATGAAACCGCCCATGCCCACCGCGACCACCGCCATCATCACCGCCGAGCTGCCGCCGCCCGCCACGCCCGCGACCATCGCCAGCAGCCCCAGCACCAGCCCGAAGGCCAGCGCCGCCAGCAGATAGCCCAGCATCAACAGCAGCATGACGCCCAGCACCGTGGGCAGGCGCGACAGGCCGACGCGGATCGCTTCGCCCACGGTCGGGCGTGCCGAATCGGTGAGCAGCGCCATCATCGCCATGGTGCCGGCCACCTGCGCGATGGTCAGCAGCGCGACATAGGGACCGATCCTGGCATAGAGGCCGCCCACCGCCGTCAGCATGGCCTTGCTGTCGCGCGGGTCGATGGTGCCGATGTCATGCACCATCTGCACCTGCACGTCGGTCAGGAAAAAGGCCGAGGCGAGGCCAGGCAGGAAGAAAAACACGCCCGCCAGGATCAGCAGCAGTTCCTTATTGGCCGAAAACAGGCGGATCGCCTGCTGCCAGGCCCGATTTCCATCGAAACGCATGGGAACTGTTCCTTTGTCGCGCGTAAATGTGTTGCAGCGCCCGGTCGGCGCCGTGGTGCCAGTCAGGGCTTATGTCCTCTTGATAACCACGGCAAATCGTTTCAGGCAATTCCCATGTTGGAAGATACGACCAGACTCGCCAGCAGCCTTTCCGGGCTGGAGATTCGCCGCGAGGACAGCCCCGTGCCCTATCGCGCCGCGCTCGAGGAGATGACAAGGCGCAATGCCGAGATCGCCGCTGGCGAGGCGCGCGAACTGATCTGGCTGCTCGACCATCAGCCGGTTTACACGGCAGGCACCAGCGCGGCGCCGTCCGACCTGCTCGATCCGCGTTTCGAGATTGTCGAGGCCGGGCGTGGCGGGCGTTACACCTATCACGGGCCGGGCCAGCGCATCACCTATGTCCTGCTCGACCTGACCAAGCGGGCGCGTGACGTGCGCGGTTTCGTTTCCGCGCTGGAAAGCTGGGTGATCGCCACGCTGGGTGATTTCGGCGTGGAAAGCTGGCGGTCGGAGGCGGGGGTCGGCATCTGGACGCGCGATATCGACGGGGCCGAGGCCAAGATTGGCGCGATTGGCGTGCGCATTCGCAAATGGGTGACGATGCATGGCTTTTCGGTCAATCTCTCGCCGGATCTGTCGCATTTTTCGGGCATCGTGCCTTGTGGCATTGCGGAAAAAGGCGTCACCAGCCTCGAAAGGCTTGGCATCAACGTCAGCGCGGCGGTATGGGATGAGGCGCTGCTGAAGCGCGCGGGCGAATTTCTGACCCTGCTCGACCAGCCATGCCCGAAAGCCTGACTTTCAAGAGGAATTCCATGCCCCTTCCCAAATCCGCCGCATTCATGCTGGTGCTGGCTGGCGCCGTGTCCCTGTCGGCCTGTCACAGCAAGCCCGAGAAGAGCGATGACCAGCGCACCGCAGAGGGTGAAGTGTACTCCGCCACGGTAAGCGATGCCATGCTGCCGACCGAGGCGCCGACCTCGACCCCGCCGGCCGAACCCAAGCTGGATGCGGGCGATCGCGCGACCGAGAAGGCGACGAGCGATGCTGACGAGTTGCGCAATGCCATGGATGCGCTCAGCGCCGACAAGAGCGCCGCGCCGGCCGATGCCGGCAAGCCCGCCGCCGCCGCCCAGTAAGGGCGGTTCGGCCGTGACGGCGGGGCGAGCGCGGGGGGCGCAATCATGTCCCCCGCGCCTCTGGCGTTACAGATCTTCGTCGGCGGGCAGGGGCACCTTGAAGCCGTTCAGCGTGGTCGAAACCATGCAGTATAGCCCGACCAGATAGATGAATTCGACTGTGCCATCGCGGCCAAAGGCCTGCTCCATTTCCTGATAGAGGATTTCGGGCACGATGCCGCCATTCACCAGCGTATAGGCAAAATCATAGGCGAGGCCCTCCTCATAGGTGAGGTCGGACGGGCGATTGCCGCTGCTGATGGTGCGCACCTTGGCATCGGAAATACCGCGCAGCTTGGCCACCAGAATATGGGCATAAAGCTCATAGGCGGAATGGAAATGCGCACCGGTAACAAGAATGCCGATCTCGCGGATGGGCTTGGGCAGCACCGGCTTGTCGCCCAGCGCCAGCACCAGCTTCCACACCGGACCGCCGAATTTGGGGAAGGTGAGCCAGGGGTTCCAGGGGCCGATCAGGTCTTCGTGATCGTTGATCGCGGTAAAGCCGGCGAAGTTGCGGTGGATGCCGTCCTTCATGTTCTCATAAAGGGCAAGCTGTTCGCCTTCGAGCGTGGTGTGATCGAGTTGGGGCAGACGCATGTGTGCTCCTTCTGTCGCAGCGGGTGGGGGGAGTTGCTGCGCCTGCGAAGGAAACACGGAACGGGCAGCGCGCCAAGCGAAAACCGGCAGGCCGCCCGTTGTGGCGGATGACCTTTAACGGTTACCCAGATCGCCCTTGCCCACGCTGCCGCTGGCCATCTCCAGCATGCGATCGAGGCTGTGCTTGGCCTTCAGGCGCAGGCCTTCCTCGATCTCGACACGGGGGGAGAGATCGCGCAGGCTCACATACAGCTTTTCCAGCGTATTCAGCGCCATATAGGGGCAGATGTTGCAGTTGCAGTTGCCGTCCCCACCCGGCGCGCCGATGAAGGTCTTCTCGGGCATGGCGAGCTGCATCTGGTGGATGATATGCGGTTCGGTCGCCACGATCAGCGTGTCGCCGGGCATGGTCTTGGCATAATTGAGGATGCCGCTGGTGCTGCCCACATAGTCGGCATGGTCCACAATGGTGGGCGGGCATTCGGGGTGGGCCACCACGGGCGCGCCGGGGTGCTGGGCCTTCAGCTTGAGCAATTCGGTTTCGCTGAAAGCCTCATGCACGATGCATACGCCCGGCCACAGCAGCATCTCGCGGTTGAACTTGCGCGACAGATAGCCGCCCAGATGGCGGTCGGGCCCGAAGATGATCTTCTGGTCCTTGGGGATCTGCGCCAGGATGGCCTCGGCCGAAGAAGAGGTGACGATGACGTCGGACAGCGCCTTCACCTCGGTCGAGCAATTGATGTAGGTGAGCGCGATATGGTCGGGATGCGCCTCGCGGAAAGCCTTGAAGCGCGCGGGCGGGCAGGCATCTTCCAGCGAGCAACCCGCATTCATGTCGGGCACGATCACGGTCTTTTGCGGGCTCAGGATCTTGGCGACCTCGGCCATGAAGGTGACGCCGCAAAAGGCGATGACGTCAGCGTCGGTTTCCGCCGCCTTGCGGCTCAGCTCCAGCGAATCGCCCACGAAATCGGCCAGATCCTGCAATTCGGGCTTCTGGTAGTAATGCGCCAGAATGATGGCGTTCTTTTCAACGCGCAGGCGTTCGATCTCGGCACGGATGTCGATACCGGCAAGCGAAGGGTGCTGGGCGGTCATGGAATCTGGTCCCTTGAGGCAAATGTTGGCGCCCATCTAGGAAGGCTTGGCCTGTCTCCCAAGGGAAAAGCGCAAATGCGAGCGATTCTCAGATTGACGCGTAACCTTCGCCATCCCGCCGGGCCAGCCCGCGCCGTTCGAGATCGATAAGATGCGCCTGCACCGAGCGCCCTGCCGCCCCCACCAGCCGCGGGTCGAGCCCGGCATACATGCGCGCCACCAGCGCGGGGATGGCGGTGACGCCTTCTTCCAGCAACCGCAGGATCTGCCGCTCACGCTGGCGGCGATGGCCGATCATCGAGCGCACGAACTGGCGCGGATTTCCGATCGGCGCGCCATGGGCGGGGTAATAGATGCGGTCATTTCGCTGATAGAGCAGGTCGAGGCTGCGCATGTAGTCGCCCATGTCGCCATCGGGCGGGGCGACCACGCTGGTCGACCAGCCCATCACATGGTCGCCGGTAAAGAGCGCGCCGCTCTCCTCCAGCGCGAAGCACAGATGGTTCGACGTATGACCCGGCGTGGCCAGCGCGGTCAGCGTGAAGCCCGTGCCCTTGATGCTTTCCCCGTCGCGCAGGATGCGGTCGGGTCGGTAATCGACATCGAAGGCGGCGTCGGCGCGCGGGCCGTCATCCTCCATGGTGAGCGGCGCGCAGCCGATGATGGGCGCGCCGGTGCGCGCTGCAAGCGGTGCGGCGGCAGGGGAATGGTCGCGGTGGGTATGCGTGCAGGCAATGGCGACCACTTGCGCGCTGCCGATGGCGGCCAGCAAGGCGTCAAGATGGTCCTCTTCCGCCGGGCCCGGGTCGATCACCGCCACGCTCTGCTCATCGCCCACCAGATAGGTCTGGGTGCCGGTATAGGTATAGGGCGAGGCATTGGGCGCCAGAATGCGGCGTACCAGCGGGTCGGCCAGCGGTTCGGGGTGTTCGATGCGGCCGGTGGGCCATGGTTTCGGGGGAAGAGCCATGCTGGTCCTATGGGCGGAGCCTTGCGCCATGTCGAGCCTTGGCGTGGTGGCGCGCCGGTCGTCAGGCGGCGGTGACATGGCCCAGCCGCGCGCGCAGCCGCTCGATGGCGGTGGGGCCGGGGGGCGTGTTCTGCTCGCGCCAGTTGCGGTCGATGCGCAGCAGGCGGGCATAGAACTGCTCGGTTGTCCCCACCAGCTCACGCAGGGTCTCGTCCATCATGGTCATGCGGACCGGATCGGCGGGGGGAAAATCGGGCGCGAGACGGCCATAGCGGCGCAGCTGGAAATCGCTGAGCTCGCCCATGAAATAGGCGCGGTGGTTGAGCAGCCAGGCCACCGCATGCATCATCCGCGTGGTGGTGCGCAGCGCCTCGCAGGACAGGGCGATGCGTGCGGCATCCTCCTGCGATCCGGTTTCCTCGATCCGGCCGGACAGGTCAAAGGCGGCACGCACCTCGTCCGAGAGCGCCAGCGCCTCGCTGTACAGCCCTTCGATGATCCTGGGGTGGATGTCGCGCTTGTTGGTCATGGTTGCGCCCTGTTAAACGCGAGCGGGGCGGGATGAACAGATGGTGACTTGCGCGCAGGCGGTCCAGAAATGGGACGCTCCCGAAATGACACGACTCGCGGCTGGAACCGGGGCGGGCAGCAGCCGTCCGGGCACGCGAGGGGGCACGACCCGCCTTCAGGCGATGATGTCGGGGATCAGATAGTCCTGCACCAGCGCGATCTGGTCCTTGAGCTTGAGCTTGCGCTTCTTGAGGCGGGCGATCTGGAGCTGATCGGGCGCGCCGGCGCCGGTCAGCGCGTCGATGGCGGCGTCCAGATCACGATGCTCGATTCGCAGCATTTCCAGCCGCTTGCGCAGTTCATCCTCGGTCATGCGGGGAGAAGTCCATAGAGGCTGAAGCAGAGGCCGTGAAGCATGTGTGACAACTCGTCGCAAGAGAATGCGGCTCACCGCGTTTCGCGCGATGAACTGTTGGCAGGATAGGCGCAATGTGGCTCTATGACAATTACGGAAGGCATAAAGCTCCACCGAGTCGTCACAGGCACCGCAGGATCATTCGGCAAAAAAGAAGCGCCGAGCGGCTTGGAACCACGGATCTTTGCCCGGCCCTTTTGGGGCCGATGCCGGCCGCGATGCAAAGGGCCTGCCCAGGAACGGGCTTCCCCCGCGCACATGAGGGCTGACCAATGTGCCAGTCGGTTAGGGCCGCCTCTTCGGGCCTTTGCCGGATGGCTTCTCTAACAAGGAGAGAGTCTCATGGAAGCATCACACCACCAGGCATTGCAAACCAAACACGCTGGTCTGGAGCGCTTGATTCAGGCGGAATTGTCGCGGCCCATGCCCGACCCCACGATGATCCAGTCGCTCAAACGTCGCAAGTTGCGCATCAAGGAAGAAATGGTCGGCGCCTGATCCGACCTGCTTTCGCTCTCCCACCACTGATTTGAAGGGGTAAGGTTGCACAAGGCAGCAGGCGGCGCGTGGCGCTGTCGGCCCGAATGCTCATGGTGGCATCGCTTGCGGTGTGGCCGGGGCAAGGAGGCCGGCGGTCGCATGCCGCCTGTTGTCATGCCTGCCCTTTGCGCGGGTGTGCCCCGCGGCCGTGCCATGCAAAGCAATGCGCGCGGATAATTGCAGGAAAAAGGGCCGTTACCTTGCGGTTCGACTGGGCTGCGCATTGCAATCGCCGCGCATTCGGCTAGGCATTTATGCATGACCAGCGCACCCGTCGGCCCCGTGAACACATCGACTGCCGTGACTGCGGCCCGCACCATTCTCACTCGTCTGCACGATGTGATGGCCAGTCGCCAGAATGCGCAGGCCAAGCTCAACACCGTGGTCGAGGTGATCGGCGAAAGCCTGCATTCCGAGGTCTGCTCGATCTATCTACTGCGCGAAGGCATGCTGGAGCTGTTCGCCACGCGCGGTCTGGCGCAGGAAGCAGTCCATGTCACCCGCATGGCCATTGGCGAGGGTCTGGTCGGCAGCATCGCGGCGCGCAATGAAACGCTGAACCTGGCCGAGGCCGCCTCGCATCCCGACTTTTCCTATCGCCCCGAAACGGGCGAGGACCGCTTCCACTCCTTTGCCGGCGTGCCCATCGTGCGGCGCGAGCGGTCGGTGGGAGTGCTCTGCGTCCAGCATGTCGACCCACGCCGTTACGAGGAAATCGAGATCGAGGCGCTGCAGACCGTGGCCATGGTGCTTTCGGAACTGATCGCCAATGCCGAACTGGTCGATGTCGAGGAAGCCTTCGGCCTTGCCGCCGCCCAGACCGGGCCCGAACAGATGCGCGGCCTTACGCTGGTGAAGGGGCTGGCCAGCGGCGTGGCGGTCTATCACCAGCCGCGCATCACCATCGAACATATCGTGGCCGAGGACATCGAGGCCGAACGCCAGCGCGTCTATATGGCCTTCGACAAGATGCGCGACCAGATCGACCGCATGGCCGGTCAGGCCGAATTCGGCGGCGGGGGCGAGCATGATGAGGTGCTCGAGACCTATCGCATGTTCGCCTATGACGAGGGCTGGAGCCGCCGGATCAACGAGGCGATCGATTCGGGCCTCACCGCCGAGGCCGCGATCGAGCGCGTGCAGCAACGCACCCGTATGCGCATGCGGCAGATCGACGACCCGCTGCTGGCCGACCGCATGCATGATCTGGAGGATCTGTCGAACCGGCTGCTGCGCATCGTCTCGGGGCAATTGGGCACGGCGGCCAGCATGGGGCTGCGGCAGGATGCCATCCTCATCGCGCGCAACCTGGGTCCGGCCGAGCTGCTGGAATATGACAAGCGGCGGCTGAAGGGCGTCATCCTCGAAGAAGGCTCGCTGACGGCCCATGTGGTCATCGTGGCGCGGGCCATGGGTATTCCGGTTCTGGGCCGCGTCAAATCGCTGCGCGGTCTGGTGCGTGAGGGCGATCCGCTGTTGCTCGATGCCGATCAGGCCATTGCCTTCGTGCGCCCCACGCGCGACATGCAGATCGCGTTCGAGGAGCGTTACGCCAAGACCCGCGTGCGTCAGGCCGCCTATGCCGCCCTGCGCGATGTCGAGCCTGTCACGGCCTGTGGTGAGCGGATCACCGTCATGGTCAATGCCGGCCTGCGCGATGACATGCCCAATGTGGCGCTGACAGGCGCCGATGGCGTCGGCCTGTTCCGCACCGAATTCCAGTTCCTCGTCTCCGCCACTCTGCCCAGCCGCGAACGCCAGACGCGCCTCTATCGCGAGGTGATGGATGCCGCGCCCGGCAAGCCGGTGGTGTTCCGCACGGTGGATATCGGCGGAGACAAATCGTTGCCCTATCTGCGCCATGACGATGAGACGACCGAGGAAAACCCCGCCATGGGCTGGCGCGCGCTGCGCGTGGCGCTGGAACGCGACGGGCTGCTCAAGGTGCAGGCGCGCGCTTTGCTGGAGGCTGCCGCCGGGCGCACGCTGCATGTGATGTTCCCGATGATTTCCGAGCCATGGGAGTTCGACGCGGCCAAGGCGGTGTTCGAGGGCCAGTTGGCATGGCTGCGCAGTCAGAAAAAGAGCCTGCCCGAGGCCATCAAATATGGCGCCATGCTCGAAGTGCCGGCGCTGGCCGAAATGCTCGACGTGATGTGTCCGAAGCTGACCTTCCTGTCGATCGGCACCAACGACCTCACGCAATTCCTCTTCGCGGCCGATCGTTCGAACCCCAAGCTGGCCGAACGCTATGACTGGCTGAGCCCGGCGATCCTGCGCTTTCTCCGCCGTGTCTCGCGCACCTGCCGCGAGCATGGCACGCTGCTCACCGTCTGCGGCGAGATGGGCGGGCGGCAGGTCGAGGCTCTGGCCTTGCTGGGGCTGGGCATCCGCCGCCTGTCGATCACCCCGGCGGCGGTTGGGCCGATCAAGAGCATGCTGCGTCAGGTCCATCTCTGCGAGATCGAGGCCGAGATGAACCGCCTGCTCGACGAACCGGCGATTGACCTGCGCGCCCGGCTTCTGGCCTGGGCGCAGGCGCGCGGCATCACCTTCGACTGAGCCGTGCCGCAAGGGCGCGTGGCGCGCCTTCTCCCGCCCATCAATCTGCGGGTCAAGGCGCCTTGCTGGTTGACTTTTTTACGTGGTTGGCCTTGGGTTCTTCCGGGCCACGCGAAGACATGAATACGGGATCGCCATGAGTGCGGATGATACACCAGAACTGAAGGTTGAATCCACCTCGATTGGCGCGCGCTTGCGGGCAGGGCGAGAGGCTGCCGGCCTTTCGCTGGCCGAGCTGAGCGAAACGACCAAGATCAACACCCGCCATCTTCAGGCGCTGGAAGCCGATGATTTCGCCACGTTGCCCGGGCGCAGTTATGCGCTGGGCTTCGCGCGCAGCTATGCCCGCGCCGTGGGGCTCGACGAGAACGAGATCGTGGCCGCGATGCGCGCTGAATATGCCGGTGCACAGCCGTCATCGGACACGGCCGCCACGCCCACCTTCACGCCGGGCGACCCGGCGCGCGTGCCCTCCTCGGGTTTTGCCTGGGTGGCGGGGATCATCGCCCTGTTGGCGGCGGTGGGCGGCTATGTCTGGTGGCAGAATTATTACACGCCCTCGCTCGAACTGCCCTCGCTGCTGCCCAGCGAGACGCCCGCGCCCGAACAGACAGCCAGCGCCCCGGCGCCTGCCCCTGCGCCCAGCCCCACCGCGCCCAGCGGGCCGGTGGTGTTCACCGCTCAGGGAGATTCGGTCTGGGTGCGGTTCTATGATGGCACGACAAAGAAGATCCTCGCTGAAAAGTCGCTGTCGCGCGGTGAAAGCTACACCGTGCCCGGCGATGTTGCCGATCCGCGCCTGTGGACTGGCCATCCCGAACTGCTCGACATCACCATCGGCGGGCAGAGCGTGCCACGTCTGGCCAGCGCGATGAAGACGATGAAGGATGTGGCCGTCACCGCGCAGGCGCTGATCGCGCGCTCCGCCCCGGCCGCCAGCCCCGAGCCTGCTGCCACAGGGGCGTCTGATGATGCCGCAGCGCCGGTCGCATCGCCTTCGCCGGAGCCGACCGCGAGCACGCCCGCCCGCGTCACCCATCCGCGCCCGCGCCGGCATCGCAAGTCCTCGGGTGAGACCATCACCGCCGGTGGGGTGCTGCCCCCCGGTGTGCCGCTGGTTTCCTCGCCTGCTCCGGGTAATCCCTGAGAGCGATCGCCAGCTATCCACAGTTGCAAAGAGGCGTTTGGCCGCGAGAGCGCCCGCCATGGCTCGACAAGCGTGGCTCGCCTGATGCATCACCCTCTTTCGGGCCGGTCGCCAATGGGCCGGCCTTACACCACAAGCGAAAGGGGCACCGGCATGGGTCGACCCCGATTTGGAGCAACAGGACGATGACTCAGATGCGTGCGCGCGCGGCCGGTGTTCTGGCACTGGCGGCTCTGGCTGGCAGCAGCAGCCTGATGGCGGTGACGGTGGCCGTTCCCGCCGCCCACGCACAGGATGGTACCGTGGGCGAAATCCGCCTGCGCAAGCTGGAGGCCGAAGTGCGCGCGCTTCAGCGTCAAGTCTTCCCCGGCGGCCAGACCCAGTTCGAGGGGCCGGCGGCGCCGCCTCCGGGCACAACCTCGCCCGGCGCTGCGGTGGTTGGGTCGCCCGCCACCTCGCCGGTGACCGATCTTCTGGCCCGGATGGATGCCATCGAGGCGCAGAACGCCCGGCTGACCGCGCAGGTCGAGGAACTGTCGAACCGCATGCGCAAGCTGGAGGCGCAGTCCGCTGCCACGCCGTCCGCCGCCGCCGCGCCGCTGCCGGCGGAGGTGGGTGAAACGCCCATGCCCGCCCAAACCTCGGCACCTGCGCCCACCGCTCCCCCGCCGCGCCCCAGGCCGGTTGTCGCCGCACCGCCGGCCAAGCCCATGCCGCCCAGTGCCGCGCGCGTGGCGGCCGTCAAGGCGATCATCAAGCCCCAGACCGACGATGCCGGCGAGGATGACTACACCTATGGCTTCAAGCTGTGGGAGGCCAAATTCTACCCCGAGGCCGCGCAGCAGCTCAAAATGTTCCTCGACAAATATCCGCGTCACAAGCGGGTGAGCTATGCGCGCAACCTGCTGGGCCGCGCCTATCTGGACGATGACAAGCCGCGTGAGGCCGCCAACTGGTTCCTGCAGAACTATCAGGCCGACAAGAAGGGCGAACGCGCGCCCGACAGCCTGCTCTATCTGGCGCAGGCCATGGTGGACCTGAAGGATACCAACCGCGCCTGCATCGCGCTGGGCGAATTTGCCGATACCTACAAGACCGAGGCTGCCGGTCGCCTGCACAGCCTGTATGACGAGACGCGCAAGTCGGCGGCGTGCAACTGAGCATCGACCCCGCGCTGATCGGGCGTTTCGCGCAGGATCTGGCGCGGATCTGGCCTGAAGCGGATCAGGGCCAGAGGCGGGGAGCAGGGCAGGCACGCCTTGCCCTTGCCGTCTCAGGCGGGCCGGACAGTGTGGCGCTGCTGCTGCTGGCGCATCAGGCACTGCCGGGTCGGGTGATGGCGGCAACGGTTGACCATCGTCTGCGCCCCGAGGCGGCGGAGGAAGCCGCCCATGTCGCGCGGATCTGTGCTGATCTTGGCGTTCCCCATGCCACGCTGCCGGTCGATGTGGCCGATGGCAATGTGCAGGCGCAGGCGCGCGAGGCGCGCTATGCGGCTTTGGCCGGGTGGATGGAGCGTGAAGGGCTGGCGGCTCTGGCCACGGCGCATCATGCCGATGATCAGGCCGAAACGTTGGTGATGCGCCTCAACCGGGGCAGCGGCGTGGCGGGTTTGGCCGGGGTGCGCGAGAGGGCGCTGGTGCCAACGACGCGCTGGCCCTTGCTGCGCCCCCTGCTGGGCTGGCGGCGGGCTGAACTGGCGGCGATTGCCGCGCCTTGCGCGCCCGTACAGGACCCTTCGAACGAAAACACAGCTTTCGACCGCGTGCGCATTCGTCAGGCGCTGGCGCAAAGCGATTGGGTCGACGTGCTCGCCTGGGCGCAGGCCGCCGCTCATCTGGCCGAGGCCGATGCCGCGCTGGACTGGGCCGCCGCGCGCGAATGGGCCGAGAGCGTGACGCGCGATGCCATGGGCATCACCTATCGCCCGCAGGCGCCGCGCGGGGTCGCGCTGCGCGTGGTGTCCCGCATTGTGGAGGAGCTTGACGGGGCAGCGCGGGGCGGCGCCATCGCGCGGTTGTTCGATACGCTGGTGGCGCGTCAGCCCGGCTCCATCGGCAATCTGGTGGTGCGTCCCATGCCCTCGGGCTGGAGCTTTGCCAAAGCGCCCAAGCGCCGGGTCTAGAGCACCGCCGCGTTCAGGCCGCGATTTTTCCCGCGTTGGTGATGATCACCTTGTCGCCCAGATGGGCAATGGCGAAGACCTTTTTGGCAAAATCCATCGGCACGCCCACGCAGCCATGGCTGGCATAGCCGTTTTGCACATGGGTGGCGTGGATCGTCACGCCATCATTGGTCAGCCGCATCATATAGGGCATGGGCGCATCATAGAGATTGGAGACGTGATGCGCGTCCTTTTGGGTGATGGGAAAAACGCCGGTGGGCGTGGGCTTGTCCTGGGTGCCCAGCAGAACCGCCGTGGTGCCGATTTCCACCCCGTCGCGAAACACCGAGAGCACGCGGGCTTTCAGATCGACGGTGATGATGAGCGCGCCGGTGGCGGGCGCGTTCTTCTCGTCCCAGAACCACTGGCCGTATTTGATCGGCTCGTTGATCGTCAGCGTGTGGCGGATGGTGAGCAGCGGCTTTTCGGCGGCATGGGCCTGCGTCGCTGCGACAGCCGACGGCGCGGGTCTGGCGGCGGCATAGCTGGCGCCAGCCTCGGGTTCGGGCACCTCGGGTGCTCTTGCCGCCACGGTGTTGGCAGGCTCGGCCTCGGGCGCTGCGATCTGGCTCAGATGCGCCGTGCCCATATGTTCGTCGGCCGTGATCAGCCCCACGCCCGCCAGCACCAGCGCGCCCAGCGAGGCGGCGATCAGAATGGGCAAATGCTTGGCAGGGGTGGGCTGGGCCATGGATCGGGTCTTTTGCTGGAGGTCGCCCCATGGTGCTGCACCAGTATAGGGTAAAAATCCAGCACTGCCTCACCGCTGTTCCAGCCGGGGACAAGCGGGGGTGGCAGAGGTTAACGGGGCGCCCTTGGCCAAGGCGCCCCGTCATCATGCCTCAGCCATGGGCGCCGAATTCATTGGCGATGGCCGTGCCGATGCGCAGTGAGAGTGCGTGCACCCGCTCGATCGGCTCGATATAGTCGCGCCGGATGGCGGCATAGCCATTGGCGGCATCGTCGGGGTAATCCGCAGGCTCGTCGACGGTGAAGTCGGACAGGCTGGGGAAGCTGGTGGGGAAGGCGCGCTTCAATTGGGCCAGCGCATCCTCCACCCGCAGGCTGAACACCATTTCCAGCACGTCATCGCGCGAGATGTCATTGGCGCGACTGAAGGCGGGCACCATCACCACCTTCAGGAACATGTGCTGGAACAGTGCCAGACGCAGCGCCTGCAACACGCCGATCATCCGGCGCGTATGCTCGCGGTCCTTGGCCGACATCGCGCCCGGCTCCTCGGGGATGAGGCGCAGAAGCTCATGCAGCTTGAGCGCATCGACCCGCAGCCGTGTCGACATGCGGCGGAACACGCCCGCCCGATCATCGCCGGTGAGATATTCGGCCAGAGCAAGGCAGCCCCCGGCGATATGGTCCTCACTGCCGCGATAGGGGCGGCTGGCCCAATAGGCGCTGTTGAACAGTTCGCCAAAGGCGGTCATCGTCTTGATGCTGGCCACGGCATTGGCGGCGCGCACCAGCCGCACCATCTGCCGCCCGCGATCGCTGGAAGCCAAAAGTTCGGCCATGGCTTCGTAATTGCCCTCCGCCGCCGTGCCGAAACCGGCGATGATGTTCACCGGATAGCCCAGCTGCTGCAGGATGGCATTATGCGGGATCGCGCGGATCTGGCGCAGGCTCATCGTGCGGTCGCTGGCGATATCGCTCTGGCGGCGGCTCTTGCGGCTGCCCGTGTCGTTGAGCAGGCCAAGGCCGAAGGCCGTCACCGCGCGGGCATAGGTGGAGGAGGCCAGATGCTGTTGCTGCACCCGGCGGATGGCGCGATAGAAATCGAGGCTGAGATCGGTACGGCGATAGAAGGGGTCGGTCGGCGCATAGGGGTCGGCCTGGGCGGGGGCCAGTTCGATGAAGCGGGTGAGGGTGGCCAGCGCCAGCTCATCGGTCCCGAAATGGAGATAGCCGTCGCCGCCCTGAAAGCTGACTTCGGGCTCCAGCCTGATCCCTGCCCGCACGAACCGGCGCCGCGCCCAGGGGCTGAGCGGCCATGCGAGGCGGTCGGCCATGCTGGCGGGGTGGGCGCCGCGGCCCATGCTCTCGCCATGGGTGTTGAAGATGAGGGCGGAAACATCCCCCAGCTCATTGGCGGCCATGGCCTGCGAAAGGCGGCCCTGCAGGCGCTCGATGGCGAGGCTGGCCGGGATCTGGCCGACGAAGCGGCCCGCATCGGAAAAGCCGGTCTGGATCGCCACCCGGCCGCGCAACCGGGCATAGGCGCGATAGGCAGGCTCGGCCAGCAGATCGTCGAGGAAGCGGCCGCCATGTTCCAGCGCGGCTTCCGTCTCGAACAGGGGCGAGACATCGACCTTGTTCTCGATGCCGAACAGCTTGGCATAGTAAAGCGCGGCCAGCACGGTGGTGGGCTGCTCACATTCGGCCACCAGCATGCGGATCGGCGTGTCGGCGTCGATATGCTGGAGGATCTGCGCCATGGTGAGGAACAGGCGCACAGCGGTGGAATTCTCGATGGCCAGTGCCGCGAAATTGCTGCGCAGCGGCTTTGCGGCAGCCAGCAGGTCGCGCATCTTCATCAGCGCCGCCTGGCTGGCGAGATCCAGCTTGCCATCGGGATCGATGCGGCGGCGGATGGCGTTTTGCAACTGGCTGGAATTCACGCGGAAGTGAATCCACGACATGCCCAGCCCATCGGCCCGCATGGCCGAGGCGGCGACCAGCAGCGCCTGCGCCACCTCGTCATCCGCCGTGGCGGCCAGCGTCTCCAGTTCCTTGACGATGCCAGTCAGGCTGGTCAGCTTGTCAGGGTGTTCATGGGTGAGCTGATTGGCGGCCGAGGCGACCTTGGCCGGGTCCTTCATGTCACCGGCGAACAGTGCGGCCATGTCAGCGGCGCGCGTTCCGGCGGCGGCCAGCCGCTCGGCGATTTCGGGCGCGGGCTCTTCCAGCATGGCGGCATAAGAGGCGAGGCGCTCGGCCTTTTCCTGTAGGCGGTAACGCACGCAGGTCTGCCAGCCGATGTCGGTGCGCCCGTCCATGTCATAGCCCACCCAACTGGCAAAGCGCAGCGGCACCGGGGCCAGGCTGCGCCATTGCTGGGGCCAGCGGGTGCGCGCCACATCCAGCAGCGCGCCGGTGATGACATCGCGGGCCTTCTGGGCGCGGGCAATGGCGGCCATGGCATCGTCATGCTCGGAATCGAGCGTGATGACATCGCGCGCATGGGGCGCGGCGCAGACCGCGTGGTTCTCCACATCGCCCGTGCTGGCGGCGGCGGCCACGGCGTGGGCCTGCGCGCGCGCCAACAGGAAGGTGGGGTGCGCGGTGAAGACGATATGGGCGACCGGGCGGCTCCACTTGGCGGCAAAGCCTGCGAAATCGGCCGCCTCGGCCAGCCCCTTGACGCGCGCCACATTGGTGGCCGGATCGACCGGCCCGGCGATGCGTTCCAGCCGCCGCGCGCGGGCCAGCAGCCCTTCGCATTCCAGCTCGGCGACCAGCGCCTCGATCTGGTCGAGCGAGAGTTCGCCCTTTTCCATCTGGCGCGACAGTTCAAGCCCCAGTTGGAACACCGGATTGAACAGCGGGGTTTCTACCGTGCGCTCGTGCAGTTCCTGCAAACGGCGGTCAAGGGCGGCAATTTCGCTCATCAAGGACACTCCCGAAACATGGTGGCTCCGCGCGTACCTCTTTCGGTCAATCCGTTCCCGTCATGCGGCCTGTTCCTCGCCCAAGGGCGGACAGGCTCGTGGGGGAGCAGCCTAACGCAAGCCCGCCATGATGGAAGGCCAAAGATGCACAGCCCGCAAGAGCGTTGGCAGGTGCTGCAAGGCGGAACTGGGGCAGGACCGCCCGGCAACCCTGTGGTGGAGGCACCATCATGTGCCTCCGGCGTGGTGGTGACGGGCTGGGGGGCTTGGCTCAGGCCTTCAGTGCGGCGGCCTGGGCGGCGGCAGCTTCGATGGCGGCGGTGTCGACCTTGCTGCCGTCAAAGGCGCTCTTGGGCAGCATCCAGCTGCCGCCGACGCAGAGCACCGGATCAAAGGCCAGATAGGTGGGCGCGGTGGCAAGGGTAATGCCACCCGTCGGGCAGAAACGTGCCGAGCCGAAGGGCGCGGCGATGGCCTTGAGGGCAGCAATGCCGCCGCTGGCCTCGGCGGGGAAGAACTTGAAGCGCGAGAGGCCAAGGTCCATGCCCAGCATGATGTCGGCCGCATTCGCCGTGCCGGGCAGGAAGGGGATGTCGGCCTTGACGGCAGCCTCGCCCAGCGCAGGGGTGAGGCCGGGCGAGACGATAAATTCGCTGCCGGCATCAATCGCGGCGGCCAGATCGCGCGGGTTCAGCACCGTGCCCGCCCCGACGATGGCGCCGGGCACCTGCTTCATCAGTTTGATCGCATCGAGCGCGCAAGGGGTGCGCAGCGTCACCTCCAGCACCTTGAGGCCACCGGCGACCAGCGCCTCGGCCACGGGCAGGGCGTGCTCGATATCCTCGATCACGATCACCGGGATCACGGGCGCCGTGCGCATGATGGCGTCGATAGCAGGAGCGGTCATTGCACATGTTCCTTCTGGAAGGCAGCGGCGGCGCCCAGCAGGCCCGGCTGCGGATGGGTGATGAGCTTGACCGGCAGGCCCGCCATCAGGTTTTCAAAGCGCCCCTTGGCGCGGAAACGGTCGCCAAAGCCGCTGGCCACCAGCGTGTCGCGAATGCGCAGGCCCAGCCCGCCCGCGATCACCACGCCAACGGCGCCATGGGCCAGCGCATAATCGCCTGCCGCGCTGCCCAGCGACAGGCAGAAGCGATCGACCGCCGCGGCGCAAAGCACATGTTCGCGGCGCTGTTCCGGGTCGGTGCCGCAGGTCCAGATCGTGCGATCGTCGAGCGGGACGATCGCCTTGCCCTCCAGTGCGGCGAGCGTTTCATAGATATCGACAATGGCCGGGCCCGAAACGACGCGCTCCACGCTGACGCGGCGGTGGCGCTTGCGCAAACGGGCCAGCAGCGCATCCTCAATGGCGTCGAGCGGGGCAAAGTCGATATGGCCCGCTTCGGTGGCCTGCACATGGTAATTGCCGGTGCCATCGCGCCACAATTGCGCCACGCCAAGGCCCGTGCCTGGGCCCGGGATGCTGATCGTGCCCTTGGCGGGCAGCGGCACGTCGGGGCCGGTAAGATGCAGGAAATGCTCGGGGCCCGCATGGGCCACAGCATGGCCGATGGCACCGAAATCATTGATCAGCGTGACCGCGTCGATGTCGAGCCGGTCGTGAAGCTGGCCAGGATAGATCACCCAGGGGTTGTTGGTGAACTTGATCGAATCGCCACCGACCGGCCCGGCAATGGCCAGCGTCGCCGCGCGCGGCAGGGTGCCGCCGTTGATCTCGGCAAAATGGGCCCAGGCCGATTCGAAGCTGGCATGGTCCTTGGTGTGCAATGTCGCCACTTCGCCCAGCGAGACCGTGCCGTTTTCGGCCAGGGTCGCGATGGTGAAGCGGGCATGTGTGCCGCCGATATCAACCGATACGATATCCATGAAAGCCCCGTAAACTATTGCTATTCAGGGAAGGCTGGCGGGCTCGTCCTCTCGTCAGGCCCGCCGGTCTTCCAGCGTCAGAGACCGGCCAGAGCCAGCATGGCCGAACCGCCCTGCTCGGCGCCATCGGCCCCCAGGCGGAACATGCCGAAGAGTTCACGCCCCACGCCGATGGTTGGCGGCGGCGCGGCGGCGGGCTCGCGGCCGGATATGTCGGTGATCACTTCAAGTTGGCCCTTCGCGGCACAGACCCGCACGATATCGCCATCGCGCAGATAGGCCAGCGGGCCGTTGACCCCGGCGCTATCGGCCAGCGCCTCGGGCGTGACATGGATGGCGGCGGGCACCTTGCCCGATGCGCCCGACATGCGGCCATCGGTGACCAGCGCCACCTTGAAGCCCTTGTCCTGCAGCACGCCCAGCGGCGGGGTCAGCTTGTGCAGTTCGGGCATGCCATTGGCACGCGGGCCCTGGAAACGGACGACGACGATGACGTCCTTGTCCAGCTCGCCATTCTTGAAGGCGGCCTGCACGCCTTCCTGCGTATCGAACACGCGGATCGGTGCTTCGATGGTCCAGCGGTCCTTGTCCACCGCGCTGCTCTTGAAGGTGGCGCGGCCAAGATTGCCCTTGACCAGACGCATGCCGCCATCGGGCAGGAAGGCGTTGGACACGGGGCGCAACATGGCCTCGTCGCCGCTTTCCTCAGGCGCGGGGCGGTAGATCAGCTTGTCATCCTGCAGGAAGGGCTCGGTCGCGAAATCCTCCATGCCGCCTTCGGCAATGGTCAGAATATCGGCATGGGCCAGACCCGAGGTCAGCAGTTCCCTAATGACAAAGCCCATGCCGCCCGCCGCATGGAAGTGGTTCACATCGCCGCTGCCATTGGGATAGACGCGGGCGATCAGCGGTACGGCGGCCGACAGTTCGTCCATGTCCTGCCAGTCGAGGATGATGCCCGCCGCGCGCGCCATGGCGGGCAGGTGAATGGCGTGATTGGTGGAGCCGCCCGTGGCCAGCAGGCCGACGACGGCGTTCACGATGGCCTTTTCATTCACCATCTCGCCCATCGGGCGGTAATCATTGCCGCTTTTGGCAATGGCGGTCAGCCGGTGCACGGCGGCACGGGTGAGCGCGCTGCGCAGCGGCGTGTTGGGCGGCACGAAGGATGAACCGGGCAGTTGCAGCCCCATCATCTCCATCATCATCTGGTTCGAATTGGCCGTGCCGTAAAAGGTGCAGGTGCCCACCGAATGATAGGAGCCCATCTCGCTTTTCAGCAATTCGTCGCGGCCCACCTTGCCCTCGGCATAGAGCTGGCGGGTCTTCTGCTTGTCCTTGTTGGCGATGCCGCTGGGCATGGGGCCGCTGGGGATGAAGACGGCGGGCAGATGGCCGAAACGCAGCGCGCCGATCACGAGACCTGGCACGATCTTGTCGCAAATGCCCAGCAGCGCCATGCTGTCGAACATGGCGTGCGAGAGGGCAATGCCGGTGGAGAGCGCAATGGCATCGCGGCTGAAGAGCGACAGCTCCATGCCCTCATAGCCCTGCGTCACCCCGTCGCACATGGCCGGAACGCCGCCGGCCACCTGCGCGGTTGCGCCCACTTCGCGCGCGTAGATCTTCATCTGGTCGGGATAGCGGCCATAGGGCTGATGGGCCGAAAGCATGTCATTATAGGCCGTGACGATGCCGACATTATGCGCTTTGGTGAAGGCCAGCTTGTTCTGATCGTCTCCGGCCCCCGCATAGGCATGGGCCAGGTTGGAGCAGCCGAAGAACTGGTTGCGCTCGCCGTGCCGGTCAGCCTCGGCGCGGATCATGTCGAGATAGCGCGTGCGGCCCGGCTTTGATCGTTCGATGATGCGTTGGGTAACGCGTTCGATGGTGGGGTGCAGCTGGGCCATGGCGGTCTACTCTTGTCGGTGGGCGCGGCCGGTACGGCGGGCCGCCTGTTCTGAATCTGTCGGCTGCCGGGCGTGATGCCCGGCGCCTGTGTTACGCAAGCCCCGGCGCGGGGCTCACTCGTGCCACGTCACACTGTCCTTGGCGGCGAGCGCGATGGCGGCGGTCGGCCCCCAGGCGCCGGCCGGATAGGGCTGCGGCTTGATGTCATTCTCGGTCCAGCAGGCGCGGATGTTGTCGATCCAGTTCCACTGGGCCTCCACCTCGTCGCGCCGCACGAAAAGCGTCTGGTCACCCTCGATGAGGTCGAGCAGCAGGCGTTCATAGGCGATGCGCTTGGTGGGGCCGGCAAAGGCGTCGGGCATGCGGATGTCGAGCGGCACTTCGCGCAGGCGGATGCCGCCACGATCCAGCCCCGGCACCTTGGTCATCAGTTCCAGCGTGATGTTTTCTTCCGGCTGGATGCCGATGATGAGGCGGTTGGGCTTGGCCACCGCGCCGCGCTGGGCGAACATCGAATGGGGCACCGGGCGGAACTGCACGACGATTTCGGTCACGCGCTTGGGCAGGCGCTTGCCGGTGCGCAGGTAGAAAGGCACGCCCTTCCAACGCCAATTGTCGATGAAGCCCTTGATGGCGACGAAGGTTTCCGTGTCCGACGGCTTCTGCAATTCGTCGATATAGCCCGGCACGCTCTGCCCGGCGATGGCGCCCGCCCCATACTGGCCGGTCACCACATCAGAGGGCGTCACCTTGCGCAGCGAATTGAGCACCTTGGTCTTTTCGCCGCGGATCTCGACCGGATCGAAACGGGCCGGTGGCTCCATGGCGACCAGCGCGAGGAGCTGGAGCATGTGGTTCTGCACCATGTCGCGCAGCGCGCCGGCGCCATCGTAAAAGCCCACGCGGCCTTCCAGGCCCACCGTTTCGGCCACGGTGATCTGCACATGCTCGATATGCGTCGCGTTCCACAGCGGCTCGAACATGATGTTGGCAAAGCGCAGCGCCAGCAGGTTCTGCACCGTCTCCTTGCCGAGGTAATGGTCGATGCGAAAGATGCGGTCCTCGGAAAAGGCGCGCGCGACGGCGTCGTTCACCACCTTGGAGGAGGCAAGATCGATGCCCAGCGGTTTTTCCAGGCCGATGCGGCTGTGTTCATTGGCCAGGCCGCTGTCGACCAGACCCGCGATGGTGGGTTCGAACAGGCTGGGCGCGGTGGAGAGGAAGATTGCCAGCCCTTGCTGGGCCTTGCCCACCTTGGCGGCCAGCGCGTGGAAATGGCTGGTGTCATTGGCGTCGAGCGGCTGGTAATGCAGGCGTTGAAGGAAGCTTTCGATGGCGGGCTTGCGATGCTCGGGCAGGAAGGTGTCGAGCGCCTTGGCAGCAAAGGTGCGGAAGCTCTCGTCATCATAGTCCGAACGCGCGGTGCAGATGATCTGGAGCTTGTCGGCCACCAGCTTGTCGGCATGCAGCGCGCAGAGCGAGGGCAGCAGCATCCGCTGGGCAAGGTCCCCGGTCGCACCGAACAGCAACAGGCGGTCCGCGGTAAAGCTCATGCATCATCCCTTTGCGAATCGTGGCCGTGGCGCGGGAAAACCCCGGCTCTGGCCGATCGTTGGCCTGTCTTCTATCAGCGCCCATGCCTCATGGCCACCCATGCGGGCACGTATGCAAGATGACAAGCCGGTCAGGTGAATACGAATTTTGCTGCGCAAAGGTTCCCCTTTGCGCAATCACGATGATGGATGGCGGCGGATCGGCACGGGGATGGAGCAGATGTCGGCCCCGGCGGCGGGCACCTTGATGAAATCATCCTGCCGGTGCGCGCGCAGATAGACATAGCGGGCAAAGTCGCTGCTGTCGGTGGAGAGATATTCGAAATGGGGCTGCTGGTCGGCGGGCAATTCGCTGGCGAGGCGCACCGAGAGGATGGGCGTGCGGTCGGCAATGTCCTTGTACACGCCATTGCCGGGTGCGCGGGGCAGGGATGAGAGGTTGGCGATCCCCTCGATCACGCGGCCGACCACGGCGATGTTGCGATCAAGCTGGCGCGGCGGCTGGCCGATGACTGCGTAGAGTTCCGCGCCGGTGCCGGTGTCGGGCGAAAGGTCGCGTGCAACGCCGACGGTGGCGTAGCAGTGGACGGGCCAGGCCGTCGGAGGTGGTGGAGTGTCAATGATCAGCTTGCCCTTTGCCACCAGTTCTCCATCCCGTTTTGAGAGATGTGCGCTGTGGTAGCTAGCTTTGTAGGTGCCGTATGTGTCGGCGATGCCGACCGGCCAGCCTTGGACGAATCCCGTGAGCCTTATCGTTATGGGCCTTATTTTGAAATTGGATGGGTTGTCTTGTGTGGGCGACAGCTGCATGCGCCCGGCCAACTCGTCGTAAGGAGCGAAATTAGCGCTGTTGCTGACATAGTCTTTTTCATCCACCTTAACCAAACCCTCGGGCAGTGGCTTGGCTTTCGCCTTGTCCTCGCCTTCGCCGTCGCCCCATTGGGCCACCCAATTGTCCTGTACGCGATAGACCGACAGCCCATCCCACCAATGCGCCGCCGCCAGTTTCCGCACATTGCCCACCCAGCCTTGCGAGAAGGGCGCGGGCATCAGCTGAATGATCACCTGTCGTGCCTTGCCCTTGGCGTCAGGCGCCAAAGTCATCACCAGCAGGTCCTGCGGGGCGATCGCCACCCAGGCGCTGGCGGGCGCCGCCTTCACCACATCGCCCGCCGAGAGCGGCTTGGGCCGGGCGGGTTGGTCGGCGCGTGCCGGAAAGGTGGCCATGGCGCTCACCAGCATTGCGGCGCCAAGGCAAGCGCCCAGCAACCGGGCAGGTATGCGATGGTGGTCGTCAGCTTGGCGCATGATGCGTGGTCCCTGTTCAATGAGGGCCATGGGTAACCGGACCTGTTCGATCCTTCAACGTCGATCCTTCAACGGTTTGTGCGGCGCGCGGGCCTGAGCCGGCGCGGCCTTACTGCACCAGCCGGGCCGACTGCACGACCAGCGCGAACAGCGTGTTGAGCGCGGTCGTCACGCTGCCATCAGTGCTCACCGTCTGCATCAGATAGGTGCCGTCCGGGTTCTGGCTGGCGCAGGCCTGCAACTGGCTCTGGATGTTGGGCACATAGTTGCTGGCGGCGGTGTTGAAGGTGGGGTGCGTGGTGTAATTGATCGTGTTGGCGATATATTCCGTGTAGAGAACGGCGATGCGCGTGCCCGTGGCCTTGATCGCGTTGCATTGCGTCACGTTCGCATTGGCGAATTGCGAAATGTTGCCATCGTCCACCATGCCATCGGTGATGAGGATCAGGACGTTTTGCGGCGAGGCCACCGTGCCGGTGCCATTGGTCGACGGGATTTTGCCCTGCATCGTGGTCAGCATGGAGGTAAAGCTGGTGTAGGCACCGCTTGCCGGGATGTTGGGCACCATGGTCGAAACGTCCGGGAAGGTGTAGCTTTGCAGCGTCTTCACGTCGGTCATCGTGCCGAAGGGCGATGTCGAGACGGGCGCGGTGCTGCCCGACTGGTTGAAGGTGTAGAACTGCATCTTGTAAACCGGCGGCACCGTGGCATTGGCATATTGCTTCTCCACCCCATAGGCATAGGAAATCACACCACCGGCGGCCTGTTGTTCGGCATCGGTGCGCAGGGTGATGTTGGCCGCGCCCGGGTTCACCGTCGAATAGTTTTGCGCCAGCCAGTAGGTGTCGGGGAAATTGGCCTGGATCGAGGTGTAGTTTTTCGATTTGTTGCTTTGTCCGCTGGGCAGGTAATAGATGTAGATCGGATTGGCGGCCGGGCCTGCCGTGTAAGAGGTATAATTGGTGCAATAGGTGTTCGACACCGAACCGCCGCCACCCGAAGCCGTGCGGATCTGGGCATTGCCGCCCAGCAGCGTGCCGCTTGAGTTATAGACATTGCCCGAACAGGTGACGCGGTAGAAATCGGAGCCATCCGTGGTGGTGTAAATGGGGTTTTTGTTGGCATCGATGGAAAAGACGCCATTGTTCCATTGCTGCATGTTGGTGGCATGGCAGGCAAAGTCGCAACCATCGATGCGGGTGCCAAAGGTGGGCAACTCGCCGCTCCAGACAGCGCCCGCCTTCAGATTGGCAATGCCGTCGCTGGTGGTGGGCAGCAGCATCGAGGGGCTGGTGTCCATGGCGATGTAGAAATTCATGCTGGGCGGCTGCGAGGCGCTGGCCGTGGCGCTGCCGCTGATGGGCAGGGTGGCCATGTGCAGGATGCCGGCAAAGCTGTTGGCCGATGTGCCCGTGAAGGCCACGGTGACCGTGCGCAGCGAGCCCAGGCTGCCCGCGGAATTGTCGCTGATCGTGACGGTGCGGCTGGTGATGGTCAGCCCCTTGATGTTGGCCACCTGCTGGTCGAACATCTGCTGGGCGGCCAGTTGGGCGGTGGCATCGTCCTTGCTCAGCATCGAGGGATCGACGGCGGCCAGCGCCGCCGCATCCGCCGCCGCCTGCGCCTTGGTTTCGAGCTGCTCGGCTTTGCTGTAATCGATGCCCATGCCGACCGCGAAGGTCAGCAGCAGGATGCCAAAACCCGTCAGCATCAGGACGTTGCCGCCATCCTCCGCCCAAAGGCGGCGGATCAGCCGTGACAGTCGTGCGGGGCAGGCGAGCATGCGATGGTCCTCAGTTGAGCCTTGGGCTCATGAAAATCTGGTCGCCCATGATGGTGGAGGTCAGCTTGCTGTAGCTGATTGCTGCCGTGTAGGCGTAAGACACCTGGGCGTAATAGAGATAGCCCCCCGCCGTGCCCACCTGCGTTTTGGTGGCGGTGGAGGGGGCGGTGTTGCTGCACACATTCGACCCATCGGGCGAGGTGGGCACCATCGGGCTAGTCACCAGATTGGCGGGGATGGTCACCACCGTTCCCGCCGTCAGTGACGGGGTCTGGCTGGTCGATCCGGTCTGGGCCTGGCTCCATACCACATAGGCATGGGTGGCATCGCACATGCGCAGGTTCGAGATCTGCACCGTCGTGGCAGCGGCGCTGTAGGGTGTCATCACCAGCTGGGCGCTGGACAGATAGGTCGTGATCGTGGAGGTCGACTGACCGGCCGAGGGCGAGACGCTGCGGCTCACCAGATCGGCCAGCGCGCGCGTCGTGCTGGTCACCTTGCGATAGCAGGAGATCATGTCCGAAATCAGGAAACTGCCCACGAAGAGCATGATGATGACCGGCAGCACGATGGCGAATTCCACCAGCGCAATGCCGCCCGTCTCGTGCCGCAGCCGCCTCAGCATGACGAGGATGTCCCGTCGGAGCACAGATAGTTTTCCACCGTGATCACATAGGTGGCGATCAGCAAACGGTTGCCGTTGGGCTGGTTGATGAAGGTCAGCCCCATGGGCGCGGTGATGGTGGGCCACAGATAGCCAAGCTGGACGATCACCAGATCGCCCTGCGTGCCTGACAGGCCCGCGCTCGAATTGCTCCACGACCCCGAACAGGTGACCGTGCCATAGCCCGCGCTGGTGCTGGTCAGCGTCGTCGTGCCATTGGTGGTGGTGTAATTGTAAGTGGGCGAGGTGATGGTGGGTGAGGTGCAGCCGCTGGGTACGACCTGCACATTCACCGTCAGCCGGCTGCAGGACAGGAACGGGGGCAGCGAGGAGGGATAGGTGACGGTGGCGCCGTTGACATTCTTGACGGTGAGGCCGTTGCACACCGCATTCTTGAAATCGCTGGCGGACATGCCGGTGTGGGTGTTGCCGCCGCTGGTGACGACCGAGGTCTGCGCCTGTCCGGTGGTGATGAGGCGCGCGGCGCTTTCCACGGCGGATTGCAGCCCGGCCTGCGCGAAATAGATCAGCGCGATATGCAGCGTGCCCAGAATCAGCGCGATGAAGGCCGGCGCCACAAAGGCAAATTCCAGCGCGGTGTTGGCATCCTCATTGCTGGCTAACTGCTTGAGTCGGAGCGGCAATACCCCTCGCCGGCGCGTCATTCGGCCGCTTCGCCCGCCTTTCGGGCCGCAAGGTCGGGGGTTTGTCATGGTCCCGCAATAGGCCAGAAGATACCAATATAGGGTTAATGCGTAGGCAAGGCCTGCGTGGCGCAGGCCCGCCGGGGCGGGGTAGCGGCCCTTGGCGGTGTGTTTCGACAGGGACGATGGCGGTGGAAGGCGGCTGGCCACTCTTGCAATTGCAATTCATTCGCGATAATGGCAGTCATGTGACACAGACCATCGCTCCTCTCCCGAGCCCCAAACGGCGCCTGACGCGCGGCTGGTGGCTCAAGCAACTCCACACATGGCATTATATCAGCGCGGCGGTCTCGCTGGTGGGCATGTTTGCCTTTGCGGTGACGGGCATCACGCTCAACCATGCCGCCGCGATCCCCGCCACCCCCCGTGTCGAGGATCGCACCGGCCAACTCGCGCCATCCTTGCTCGCCATGATCAAGGACACGCCGGCCGACAGCAATGCGCCCTTGCCCGCGCCCGTCGCCCATGCCGTGGCCGGGGCGGCGGGGCTGGACCCGACCGGCATGGCAGGTGAATGGAACCCGGAGGAGGTCTATGTCGCCATGCCGCGCCCCGGTGGCGATGCATGGGTCAGCGTCAACCGCGATACCGGCCAGATCAAGGCCGAGGTGACCCGCCAGGGCATGATCGCCCTGCTCAACGACCTGCACAAGGGGCGCAACACGGGCCTTCCCTGGCGCCTGTTCATCGATGCCTTTGCCATCGCCGTGCTGGTGTTCACCGCCAGCGGCCTGTTCCTGCTGCACTTTCACGCCAGACACCGCAAGAAGACCTGGCCCCTTGTCGGCCTTGGCTTTGGCGTGCCGCTGATCATCGCCCTCGTTTTTCTCCACTAAATTCATTTTGCACCAAAGGATCGGAAAAACCCGTCATGCGTCCTGCATCCTTCGTTCTTGTCGCTGGCGTGCTGTCCGCGCCCTTCGCTTCCTCGGCCTCGGCCAGCACGGTTTCGGTCACTCTGCCGCGTCTGGCGCTGGCCGAATACAAGCGGCCCTATGTGGCCGGCTGGATCGAACCGGCCACGGGCGGCGCCGCGCGCAGCCTGTTCGTCTGGTATGATATGAAAAAGGCGGGGAACGAGCCGGGCACCAAATGGCTTGCCGATCTCCGCTCGTGGTGGCGCAAGAGCGGGCGCCTGATGAAGCTGCCCGCCAATGGCGTGAGTGGCGCCACAAAGGGGCCGGGCACCTATGCCATTCCGTTGCCCGCCGATCTCACGCCGGGCCATTATGTGGTGAGCATCGAGGTCGCGCGGGAAAATGGCGGGCGCGAACTGGTCAGCGTTCCGGTCTCGGTGCCCGCCCCCAATGGCCGGGCCAGCGGCAAGAGCGAGCTGGGCGCGGTTGTCGTCTCGCCGCGCTAAGGAAGGACCCATCATGCGCAAGATCAGCCCATGGATCATGCCCGCGCTGCTGGCCGGAACAATGATCGCATCGACCGCCCAGGCCGACAGCACCTACATCAAGCCTTCCTCGACCAACTCTTCGGGCGAAAACAATATGGTGACGTTCGACGCTGCCGGCGCCGATCATCTGTTCTATCTCGATCATCGTCCCGTTCAGCTCAACACCATCACCGTGACCAGACCGGATGGCACTCCCGGCACGGTGATCAATGGCCTGCAACAGCGCTTCCGCTCGGTCTTTGATCTGCGGCTGGACCAGCAGGGCACCTGGCGCATTGCCGCCCAGCAGACCATGGTGACGGGCACTTTCATGGCCGATGGGCAGGAGCGGCGGGTAGGCGGGCGCCGTGCGCCAACGCCGGCGGCGGGTGGGGAACGCCAGGCGCGTGCCGGCGAAGGACAGCGCGCGCCGGCCAATCCCGGTGCGCCGGTCCGTTTGCCGCCGGTTGCATTGGCCGATATGCCCGCCAATGCCACAGATGTTCACCTGACCGAGGTCATCAACCGCACCGAGACTTTCGTGACGCAAGGCGCTCCCACCGATGTTGCGCACAGTGGCAAGGGGCTGGAGTTCGATCCCGTCACCCATCCCAATGCGGTGGTGCAGGGCGAGACCGCGCGGTTCCGCTATCTGCTCGACGGCAAACCGGCGGCGGGAATCACGGTAACGGTGGTGGCCGATGGCGATCGTTATCGTGAAGCGACCGACGCCTTGACCTTGACCACAGACAAGGATGGCCAGGTTGCCATCACCTGGCCCAAGGCGGGGCTCTATTGGGTGAGCGCGCAAACGCAGGACAAAAATCCTGGCGAGAAGCGCGCCGAACTGCGCAGGATGATTACATCGGAAACACTTGAAGTCATGACGCCCTGATTGTCCGAATACACAAAACACCCGCCGACTTGAGGTTGGCGGGTGTTTTTCTGGATCAGCTCATGCCGGACCGATGGCCTGACTCCATGGCGCTCAGGCCTCGATGGCCTCGGTTTCCGCCTTTTTGCGACGCGTCCGCTTGGTCGAGGCCGGGGCAGGGCCTTCGGCAGGTGCGGTTGCGGCTTCGACCACGGCGGCCTTCTTGCGGCCGCGTGTCTTCTTTTCCGGTTCAGGCGCTGCGGGAGCATCCGCAGTGCTCTGCTTGCGGCCCAGACCGATCCTGACCGCCAGTTCCTTGCGGCGCGCGGCATAATCGGCGGCCACCATGGGATAGTCGGCCGGCAGGCTCCAGCGCGCGCGATATTCAGCCGGGGTCAGCCCGTGATCGCTGGTGAGATGGCGCTTGAGCATCTTCATCTTGGTGCCGCATTCCAGGCAGGTCAACGCGTCAGGCTTGACCGAAGAGCGGATCGAGACGGCCGGTTCGCGCTTTTCCTCCACCGGCGCTTCCTTGCCCAGCCCGGCCAGCGAGGCATAGACGGACTCGATCAGGCGGGGAAGATCAACCGGCGCCACCGTATTATTGCTGACATGGGCGGAAACAATGTCGGCGGTGAGCGTGAGGATGGTTTCATCGGTCATGGCGACGTCTCTCTTTGGATTTCATGTCCGGTTTTTCAACAAGACTTATGTTCTTGTTGCGGGTCTTGTTACAGTTATTCTGCCTGTCGTCAAACCCATTACCGGAAAAGGCAATTCCAAAATCGAAATGACGGCACAAATGTCCCGGTGATCAGGCCGGCGAGGTGACGTCCACGGTGACCAGGCCCAGCAATTCGACGATGGCGCGCCCGATGTTGGCGGATGTATAGGGTTTTTGCACCACCATGCGCGAGCGGTGCTGCGCGGGAAGCTGGGCCTGTTCGCCATAGCCCGAGGCGAAGAAGAAGGGCACGCCCAGTTCGTCCAGCCGATTGGCCACTAAAAAGCTGGTGCGGTCGCCCAGATTGATGTCGAGAATGGCCAGATCGAAGGTCTGGTCCGCCAGCAGATCCCAGGCCGCATCTACCGTGGAGGCGGTGGCAATGGTCGCGCCGAAACGGATGAGAATATCTTCGGCATCGAGCGAGATGATCAGGCTGTCCTCGACCAGCAATACATGCTTCCCATTCATGAAACCGGGCACATGGGTGAAGTGATCCTGTCCATGATGGGGCTGGGGCAGGCGCAATTTCTTGCCAGAATAATCGCGCCGCTCCGAAACATGGCGGCCCGGGATGCAGAATTCGGCACTGACCCCGGTGGCATGATAGTCGATCCGCGCGGTGCCGCCCAGATCATAGGGCACCGAGCGTTCGATGATCGTGGTGCCAAAACCCTTGCGGCGCGGCGGCAGGACTTGCGGCCCGCCGCTTTCGTTCCAGCGCAGGATGAGATCGCCATTGCCCGTGCGGTGCCAGGTGATGTTGACCAGGCCCGAGCCGGAGAGGCTGCCATATTTGGTCGAATTGGTGACGAGTTCATGCACCACCAGCGCCATGGTCGAATAGGCCTGCGGATTGAGCAGCACGGGTGGCCCATCAGACAGGATCGAGCTTTCCTTGTCGGCGGCAAAGGCGGCGGATTCGGCATCGATCAGCGCTTCGAGCGGTGCGGGGCCCCAATGGTCATCGGTGATCTGGTTGTGCGCGCGGGCCAGGGCATGAATGCGCCCGTCGACCACGCGCACGAAATCCTTCACCACCTCCTCGTCAGGCTGTGACTGGCGGATGAGGCCGCGGATGACGCCCAGAATGTTGCGCACGCGGTGGTTGAGTTCCGCGATCAGCACTTCCTGGCGGGCATGGGCCTGATGGCGCTGGGTGGTGGCCTCGTCGGACAGGCGCAGCACCACCTCGATCAGCGTCGCGCGCAAGGTTTCGGCCACGCGCACTTCGGCGGGGGTGAAGGGCTTTGATTTGCCCTCGACCGTTTCGCGCCATTCGGCAAAGCTTTCGCGCGGGGTCAGGCGCGGGCCATTGGGGCCATAGGTGGTGGGCTTGTGCGGGTCGCCCGCCCAGCGCACGCTTTCGCGCAATTCGCCGCGGAACAGCACGACGTAATCGCGCGGTGACCGCGAAATGGGGATCGCCAGCAGGCCCGCCGCCGCCGGGGCAAAGGTTTCTGCCCCGTCGATCAGCGAGCCGATGTGGTCCGTGGCGTAAACCTTGCCCGCCGCTGTGCCGTTGAGCGCGCGCACGATGCGGCGGAAATCCTCGGTGGGGGGGCAGACGCCTGAAAAAGCGTAGGAACTGTTGATCCATACCCCCACCCCATCGGCGGGAATGGCATGGGTGAGGATGTCGCCCAGCCAGTCAGGATCGTTGAGCAAGGTTTCATCCGAGGCGACCGCGCCCAGCAACTGGTCGGAAATGTCGCGCGCGCGCCGCTCATAGTCGGCCATTTCGCGCCTTTCGCGGTTTTCCAGCCGCATGGAAAACATCTGCGCGAACATTTCGCTCAGCGATCGGCGCTCGAAACTGGGCGTGCGCGGCGCATAGTGATGGCAGGCGAACAGGCCCCAAAGCTGGCCATCGACGATGATCGAGATCGACAGCGAGGCGCCCACGCCCATGTTCTTGAGATATTCGAGATGGATGGGCGAAACCGAACGCAGCACCGACAGCGACAGATCGAGCGGGCGGCGGTTTTCATCCAGCGCCGGGATAATGGGCACGGGCGGCGCATTCACATCGCGGATGACGCGCAGCAGGTTACGCAGGTAAAGTTGGCGCGCCTGCACCGGAATGTCGCTGGCCGGATAGCGCAGCCCCTTGAAGCTGCCGATCCCCGGCTTGGCGGCCTCGGCCACCACTTCGCCGGACCCGTCCGTGGCGAATTTATAGACCATCACCCGGTCATAGCCGAGCAGGGCGCGGATCTGGCGGGCGCCTTCGCGGTAAAAGGAAGGCAGGTCGCGCTGGGCGTCGAGCCGCACGATGAGCGAGCGCACCGTGCCGGTGACATCACCATGATGCGTGCTGCCCGGTTCCACCTCCAGCACGATCTGGCCGCCGGACAGATGGATGGCGATGTCGAAAGGCTCGCCGCCCTCGGTCAGGGTGCAGCCGAACAGGCGTTCGACCAGATCCGGGCTGGTCAGCACGGCGAGGCGGTTGCGCAGGTCATGCACCAGCGATGCCGGCACCACCTCGGCAAGCGGGCGGCCGAACAGCGCTTCGGGCGCGTGGCCCAGATAGTGCTCGATGTTGGCCGAGACCCGCGTGATCAGCCAGTCGGTGGTGAGGGCGATCAGGAAACCGAAAGGCTGGATCGCCCCCAGCAGATGGATCGGTTCGCGGTCGCAATTGCTAAGGGTGACCTGCGGGTATGCGTCTGTCACAAAGAACCTTCTCGAAGTCGGAGCGGCAAACCCCTGGCTAGGAATGGTCCTTGGCGCATGAAGTTCCCATCTGGAACAATGCGGACTATGCGTCAGACGCCCAGAATGCGCTCCACCGCCGCCAGCAGGCTTTCGTTGCGGTAGGGCTTGTCGAGCACGTCGGTGAAAAGATCGCCGTGCTCGCGGCCAATGGCGCCCTGCGCGCCGCTCACCAGAATGATCGGCAGATCGGCCAGGTCCTGATCGGCGCGGATGGCCTGCGCCAGTTCCAGGCCGGTCATGACCGGCATCATGAAATCGGTGATCAGCAGGGCGGGGCGGCGGGCGCGGATACGCTCCAGCGCGACCAGCCCATGCGAGGCCGTCACCACCTCATGGCCCTCATCCTCCAGGATGTCGGCCAGCATGGTGGCGAGCAGGAATTCGTCATCGGCAACGACGATCAGGGCCATGATCAAACGCCTCCGCGTGACTGCACCACGGGCCGGTCAGCCCCGGCTTTCCGAGGGCGAAGGCTGCTCGAGAGGGTGGCCCAGCCGCTCACCGATCATGAACCCGGACGGCGAGAAACCGAGACGATAGGCATGCGTGTCAAAAGCGCTCTCCCGCATTTTCTGAATCGAGAGCGAACGCTGAAGGTCATGATTTTCCTCGAACTGCCGCAACAGGATCATGTTGTCGAGAAGCGCGGACAGATGAGCCGAGGGCGCCGAAATGTCCCCGCCCACCATGTCGCGGATTTCCCATGTTGCCACAGTGGTAACGCCCAAGTTGCGCAATTGCGCCGTGAGCGTGGCAAAAAACTCGGTCAGGTGGTCGCGGTGCACAGCCGCGCGCTCAAAACCACCCAGCCCGTCGATGAACAGGCGTTTGATGCCATGGGCCGCGACATGGTCGAGCAGTTCATGCGCCAGCCGGTCGAGCAGGTTTTCCGCCACCGGATGCCAGAGCACCGCAAAGCCCGGGTCGCCCGGCGGCGGCAGGGCAATGCCCTGGCTGGTCGCTTTCAGGCGCAGGCGCTGTTCGGTCTCGAAAAAGCCGAAATGCAGCGCGGGCTCGTTCTCGGCGGTGGCGAGGAAATGCAGGCCCAGCGTGGTCTTGCCGCTGCCCGAGGGGCCTGCGATCAGCGTGATCGAGCCACGCGGCAGGCCGCCGCCCATCATCGTGTCGAGCCTGCCAATGCCGCAGGAGATGCGGGTTGGCTCCACCTCCTCCTGCTGGCCCAGATGGGCATAGAGCGTCTCGATGCGCGGATAGACGGTCAGGCCCGAATTGCTGATCTCGAACTTGTGCAGGCCGCCCAGCGCGCGGCTGCCGCGTGATTTGCGCACCTGCATCTGGCGCAGGCTGCGCACCCCCGCCAGCGTGTCGCTCAGCTCGATCACGCCATCGACCATCGTGTGTTCGGGGCTGGTTTCCTCAAGGCTGGCGCTGGTGAGGAAAAGGACTGTGCAATCGACAAAGGCGGCCTGGCCCTGCACTTCGGCCACAAAGGTCTTCACGTCGAAATCGGTGTCGGCCCGGTCACGCGCATTGAGCAATCCGTCGAAGATCAGCAGCGTGGCCTCTTGCCGCTTGGTTTCCTTGCGCAGCAGCTTGACCACCGCATCCAGCCCTTCCTCGCGCAGGGTCTGGAACACGCTGACATAGGAAATATCCTTGCCCAGCCGCTCGGCGTCGAAGAAATCCATGGTGGAGAGCGCCTGGAACAGACGCTCATGGCTTTCGGCCAGCAGGGTGACGAAAAGCACCCGCCCGCCGGCCTTCGCGTGGTTGAAGGCGAACTGGTTCGACAGGATCGTCTTACCCGCACCGGGCCGGCCCTGGACGATATAGGAGGCGCCGCGGATGAAGCCCCCCTCTAGGATGCGGTCGAGCCCCTCGATCCCGCTCGCGATGCGCGAGAATGACTTCACCTGACCGACTCCTGCCTTGATTGCCGTACCGCCCGGCCCCGTCTCGAACCTGCCTGCCGAGAGGCCGGAACCCGCGCGGCCTGCGTCAACTCAACCAGAAAGCGTTTTGGCGCAAGGGTGCATTTGTCGCACGGCTTTCTGCCTCCGTCGGGAACACAAGCGGGTACGTAGTGTATTACAAGTTGTCTATTGCATGAGGGCCGGCCGCAAGGGGTATCACCTCGACAGGCAGGCACGGCCGGGCAGGAATGCGCCATGACGGGCGTTGGAGATGATGATGCGCCCACCGGGTCGACCCTTCCTTACTTGGAACAATGCCTGTGACGCCGCCGGTTTGAGGATGATGAAACAGGCATGAGCGAGACCTCGTCCGGGGCGATCGCCTTTCTGCGCGGTGGCGCAGACATGGCGCGGTTGATCGCCGGTTTTGACTGGCGCGCCACATCGTTGGGCGCGCTGGACCATTGGCCGAGCGCGATGAAGACCATGCTGGGCTTCATCCTGCGCTCGCCCACGCCCATCGTTACCCTGTGGGGCGAGGATGGGGTGATGATCTACAATGATGCCTATCGCGATTTTGCCGGTGCGCGGCATCCCGGCCTGCTGGGCAGCAAGGTGCTGGAAGGCTGGCACGAGGTTGCCGCCTTCAACGCGCATGTGCTGCAAAAGGTCTATCGTGAAGGCGGTACGCTGAGCTTTGAAAATCAGGAGTTGACGCTGGTGCGGGATGGTTCGCCGCGCAAGGCCTGGCTGGACCTGTCCTACTCCCCCGCCTGCGACGAGGATGGCCTGCCCATCGGGGTGGTGGCCATTGTGCAGGAAACCACCGAACGCGTGCTGGCTACCTGCAGCCAGGATGAGGAACGCCGCCGCCTGTTGCAGATGGCGGAAAACAGCCCCAGCTTCATGGCGCTGCTCGAAGGGCCCGAGCATCGCATCACCACGGCCAATTCGCGCTTCCTGCAACTGGTGGGCGACCGCGCGGTGCTGGGTCTCACGGTGGCGCAGGCTTTGCCCGACGCCGTGGAGCAAGGCTTTCTCGACCTGCTCGACCAAGTTTACACCACGGGGCAGCCCTATTCCACGCGCGGTCACAAATATGCGGTGCAGCCGGTGCCGGGCGGCCCGCTTACCGATCATTTCGTCGATTTTGTCTATCAGCCGCTGACCGATGAACAGGGGCAGGTGACAGGCATCTTCATCGATGGCGTGGATGTGACCGACCGCATGCGGGCGCAGGCCGCGCTCGATGCCGCCGCGGCGCAGTTTCACACCGCGGCCCAGACCATGCCGCTTCATATCTGGACCGCCCCGCCCGATGGCCAGCCAGACTGGTTCAATTTGACGGTGCTCACCTATTCGGGCCTGCCCGAAAGAGTGTTGCGCTCGGGCGGCTGGACCTCGCTCATCCATCCCGAGGATCGCGAGTCGGCCGGGCAGCAATGGGCTCGCTCGGTGGCCGATGGCGACATTTTCGAAAGCGAATTCCGCCTGCGACGCGGCGATGGCGTCTGGCGCTGGCATCTGGTGCGCGCACTGCCCATTCGCGATGGCGAGGGGCGCATCATCCGCTGGGTGGGCACCAACACCGATATTCATGAGCAAAAGCGCAGCCTGGTGGAAAGCGCGGCGGAGCGCGAACGCATCTGGACCATGTCGCGCGACCTTATGGTGGTGTGCACGCATGAGGGTGTGGTGACGGCGATCAGCCCCTCGGTGGAAAGCACGCTGTGCTGGCGGCAGGAGGACCTGCTGGGGCAGGATCTGACGTTGTTCCTGCACCCCGACGATGTGGCCGCGACCCGCGCGGAAATGGCCCGGCTGAAAAGCGGCGCGACCACGCTGGCCTTCGAGAACCGCTATCGCACGCGCGATGGTCGCTATCGCACGCTGGCATGGAGCGCCGTGCCTGATGCCACGCGCATCCATGGCATCGCCCGGGACATCACCGAGGAGCGCGAACTGGCGCGTGACCGGGAGCGGATCTGGAACCTGTCACCCGTGCTCAAGGCGGTGACAGGCGGCGACGGGCGCATCACCGACGTCAATCCGCGCTGGACGCAAGTGCTGGGGTGGACGCGCGAGGAGACGATCGGCGCTTTGGGCAGCGATTTCATCGCCGGCGACGAACGGCGTGACCGCGAGGAACGTTTGCGCCTGCTTGGCGAGGGCAAGGCGCTGCCCGATTATCAGGTGACCATGCGGACCCGGGATGGCGGCACGCGCATCATCGAATGGCGCAGCTTTCCCGAGGATGGCACCTTCTACGCCTTTGGCCGCGATGTCACCGCGCAGGTCGAGGCCGCCGCGCAACTCTCGCAGGCCGAGGCTGCGCTGCGTCAGGCGCAGAAGATGGAGGCCGTGGGGCAATTGACCGGCGGCATCGCCCATGATTTCAACAATTTGCTCCAGGGGATCAGCGGCAGTCTGGAAATCGTGCAGCGGCGCGTGTCGCAGGGCCGCTATGCCGATCTCGATCGGTTCATCGGCGGGGCGACCACGGCGGCCAGCCGCGCCGCCGCGCTCACCCATCGCCTGCTGGCCTTTTCCCGGCGCCAGCCGCTCGATCCCCGGCCGCTGCGCGCCAATGAGCTGATCACCTCGATGGAGGATCTGCTGCGGCGGACCATTGGCGAAGGGATCGCGCTGACGCTCGATCTGGCGTCGCACCTGTGGGTGACGCGCTGCGATGCCAACCAGCTTGAAAGCGCCATTCTCAATCTGGTGATCAATGCCCGCGATGCCATGCCCGAGGGCGGGCGTGTGTCGATCGAGACCTGCAATGTCGAGCTCTCCGGTCTGGCGGCGGCGCGGCAGGGCGTTACGCCGGGCGGGTATGTCAGCATTTGCGTCTGCGACACGGGTGTGGGCATGGATGAGGAAACGCTCGCCCGCGCCTTCGAACCCTTTTTTACCACCAAGCCGATCGGACAGGGCACCGGGCTTGGTCTGTCGATGATCTATGGCTTTGCCCAGCAATCGCAGGGCCATGCCCGCATCCAGAGCCGGCCGGGGCAGGGCACGAGTTTCCGCCTCTATCTGCCGCGCTTTCTCGGGCCGGTCGACAAGGATGACGAGGTGCCGCCAAGGCGCGACCTGCCGGCAAGCGAGCGCGGCGAGGTGGTGCTGGTGGTCGAGGATGAGCCGGTGGTGCGCGGGCTGATCAGGGGTGAACTGACCGAACTGGGTTACGAGGTGATCGAGGCGGGCGACGGGGCGGCGGGTCTGGCGATCCTGCAATCACCCCGCCCGATCGACCTGCTGGTGACCGATATCGGCATGCCGGAGCTGAACGGACGGCAGATGGTTGATGCCGCGCGCGTCATCCGTCCACGCTTGCCGGTGCTATTCATGACGGGCTATGCCGAAAATGCCGCGCAGGCATCGGGCTTTCTCGAACAAGGCATGGCGCTGATCACCAAGCCCTTTGCCATGGAAAGCCTGATTGCCCGCATCCGCGTCATGATGGAGGAGACAGGGCCGCTGTGCGTGGGCCGGTGAGATGGACCGCGCGGACGCCGACAGCCGCCTCAACCCGGCCTGTTGGCTTGATGTTGACATTTGCATCCCCTGGCCGACGTGATCGGCTTGTAAATGTCAGGATCGCACCTCTAGTGCGCGCAGGCCGAATAATCGCCAGAACGGCAGGCCGAAACATCGCGGCGCCAGCGGGCCAGTTCGCGCTCATACTGCGCATTGGCGTCGGCATAATCGGCATTGGAGCCTGAACGGTCATAGGCCCGCCACCCTTGCGCATAGCGGGCATCGCGTTCGCGCACCATGGCGGCCTGTTGCTGGTTGAGGCGGCGGGTCAGTTCATGGTCGCGGGCGCGGGCTGCCGCACTGCGCATCGAGGGATCCTTGGGATCATCGGCACGCGCGACGCTTGACACGGCAAGCATGCCGATGGTGGCAACCAGCATGGCCGCGCGAAAATTGCGGGAAACCCCCATGATCCAAAAATCCCTCAAAGACCCTGCGGTCCCCTTACCAGCCACCGCGCGGCCCGCGCAAACCCATTGCGACGAAGCGCGTGGCGGCTTGTCGCAGGCGGCGCGCGGCTGGGCGATGCGTGGCGCGGGGGCAACACTGTGGGGCTTTGTTGCAGGGATGGTTTGTCAAGCGGCGCTGGCGCAACTACCGGGGGCGCCAAGATCCGGGTGGAGATCCTCCCGTCGGGCAGGCCCTTGCCGTCTGCCCGATGCTCCGGCCCCACATGAAAGACCCTATGCCGATGTTTGCCAGCCTTGCCCATTCCTCCTCGCGCCGTGCCTGCGAAGGCCATCCCCTGCCGTTCGGGCGCGCATGGCTGATGGCCGGGGGCGCGGTTATGGCATTGGCCGCCTTGCCCGGCACGGCTCTGGCGCGGGACGCGGATCAGGGCGGGGACCAGCCAGCCTCGATCCGCGTGGTGGGCCACCCGGACCCTGAAGGCCTGCTGCCCGACCAGAGCGCGGCCAAATCGGTCAGCGCCGTCTCCAGCGCCTTCATCGAAAAGCAGGCGCCGACGATGAATGCCTTCCAGCTCGTCAATCTGCTGCCCGGCGCCAATGTCGCCATGACCGACCCCTTCGGCCTTTCCACCAGTTCCAGCCTGACGCTGCGCGGCCTTGGCCAGGACGAGATCGGCGTGCTGATGGAAGGCGCGCCGCAGAACGACATCGGCTATTACTATGCCTATCCCGCGCAATTTGCCGATGCGGAGAATTTGCGTCAGATCGCGCTGAGCCAGGGGTCGGTCGATCTGGATGCGCCCATCGTCAATGGCGCGGCCGGGCTGCTCTCGCTCAGCCTTGATGATCCCCACAAGGCGATGGGGGGGCTTATCGACGGTTCGCTGGGCTCTTACAACGAACGCCGCATTTTTGCCCGTTTCGATACGGGTGACATCGGCCAGAGCGGGCTGCGCGCCTTCATCTCCTATTCGAACAACCGCGCGGACAATTGGCGCGGCCCCGGCTATGACACGCGCCAGCATGTCGATGCCAAGCTGCTGAAGGAATGGGGCGAGGAGAACCGAGCCAGCATCGCCGTCTCCTTCAATGATGCGCGCAATTCGACCTATCTCTCCCCCACGCTTTCCGATTGGCAGACCTATGGCCGCAAGGGCGCGGGCACCAATCTGGACGCGAGCTATGACGGCGGCGATGCCAATTATTGGCGGCTCTATCGCCAGCCCTTCCGCAATGAATATGTCTCGGCCCCGGTGCATCTGAAGCTGGGCGACCGGCTGACCTTCGACAGCACCTTCTATCTGCAATATGGCTATGGCGATTCGCCCTATGGGACGCAATTGACCACGGACGGCAATTATCTGGGCACGCAGGCGCTCAGCCAGCCCATCGCCCTGCCCGGCGCGGTGGATGGCGCGGCCACGGTGCTGGGCAATTACATTGGCAGCCAGTTCCGCACGGGTGATGTGGCCAAGCTGACCTACAAGGCGGGCGCCCATACGCTGACCGCCGGCCTGTGGTTCGATTATGGCAGCGACCATGATACGCAGAGCTTCACCAGCCTGAACGCCGATGGCACGCCGGTCGATCCCTGGGGCTATGACGCCAAGGCCATCCACACGGCGGATGGGCGCCTGCTGGCCATCGAGAACATCACCACCAAGACCGTGACCAAGGGCTTCTTCCTGGCTGACAGCATGGCCATCACCCCCCGGCTGAAGCTGGATGTCGGCTTCAAGGGCGTGGATGTGCTGCATAATGGCCAGAACTGGCTGCCCGGCCCGCAGGGCAATGTCCGGTTTGACAGCTTTGCCGCCCTGCCGCGCGCCGCGCTGCATTATCAGCTCGATGATCGCCAGCAGCTCTTCGCCAATGTGACGACCAATTTCCGCGCGCCCGATCAATACACCATGTATGACACCTATGATGGCTATGGCGGCGTGGCCAGCCAGGGCACGACGGCGCTGAAGAACGAATATTCGATGTCGGAAGAAGTGGGCTATCGCTGGCAGGGGCGCAACCTGTCCGCCTCGCTCACCGCCTTCCACTACAATTTCCGCAACCGCCAACTGGCCACGATGGTGGACGTGGGCGGGGCGCTGATCAACACCACGATTAACGCCGGGCACCAGACCTCTTACGGGCTCGATGGCGAGATCGACTGGCGACCGGTGGAGGGCGTCAGCTTCTATGCCTCGGGCGAATGGTTGCATGCGCGGCTGGGGGACAATCTGCCGGTCGATGGCGATGTTCTGCCCACGCACGGCAAGGTGGCGCCTGCCAGCCCGCAGGTGCAGTTTGGGCTGGGCGGAACTTATGATGACAAGCGCCTGTTCGGCAGCGTCGCGCTCAAATATGTCGGCAAGCAATACAGCACTTTCATGAATGACGAGAGCATTCCCGGCTATGCCACGCTGGACCTGTCGCTGGGTGTGCATCTGGGCCCATGGCTCGACCAGAAGCGCACCGATCTGCGCGTCAATGTCATCAACCTCACCAATCCGCATGTGCTCTCGGGCGTGGCTGGCATCACCAGCAATGCGCAGGACACGCCGGGCACGGGCGGCACGCTGATCGCGGGATCATCGCCCACCTATTACATCGGCAGCGGGCGCGCCTTCGTCGTCACCCTCGCGCGGGCCTTCTGACCGGAGCGATGACGGCGCATTACACCCACGGCATGGGCACCGGGCTGGAAGCGCCCAGCTGGCCTGCCATCACGCCGGATGAGGCGCGCGCCGTGCTGGCGCGCTATCCGGCGGCCGGGGCGCTGGTGTCGCTGGACTGGCATTCGCCGCGGCCCTTTTCCTCGGCGGCGCTGGCCCGCACGGACAAGGGCGACCTGTTCCTGAAGCGCCATGCTGCGCGGCTGCGCCGCCCTGACCATCTGGCCGACGAGCACGCCTTCATCGCCCATCTGGCTGCGCGCGGGGCACCGGTAGCTGATCTGCTGGTGGCGGACACGGGCACAGCGGCGCTGGGTCTGGACGCGTGGACCTGGGAAGTGCACGGCAAGGCCGACGGGCTCGACCTTTATCGCGACCGACAGAGCTGGACGCCCTTCCTCAGCCTTGGCCATGCCCATGCCGCCGGTGTCGCACTGGCCCGGCTGCATGATGCAGCGGAAGGTTTCGCCGCGCCCGCCCGCCCGGTGCAGCCGCTCGTCACCAGCCTGTCGATCCTGACATCGCGTGACCCGCTGGCGCGCGCTCAGGCCTATGTGGCGGCACGCCCGGCGCTGGCGGATTATCTGGCGGGGCGGCCATGGCGCGATGAGCTGGCCGCGCTCTTCACGCAGTGGCGGGCCGATGCTCTGGCCCCCATTCTGGCGGCGCAACCCGCGCTGTGGACGCATAATGACTGGCACCCCTCGAACCTGTTGTGGAGCGATGAGGGGCAGGTCGCGACCGTGCTCGATTTCGGTCTGGCCGATCGCGGCTGCGCGCTCAGCGATCTGGCCACGGCGCTGGAACGCACGGCGCTGCGTTGGCTGGACATGAACGGCGCCGCGTCGATTGCCGAGCCCGAGGCAGCGCTGGCCCTGCTGGCGGGCTATCACGCCTTGCGCCCGCTCGGCGCGGAGGATCGCGCTCTGCTGGCGCGATTGCTGCCGCTGGTCCATATCGAATTCGCCATGTCGGAGGCGGATTATTTTCATGGCGTGCTGAGGCGGCGGCAGGATGCGGACCTGGCATGGGATGGCTTCCTGCTGGGCCATGGCGCGTGGTTCACGGGCTCGGAGGGACGCGACCTGCTCGATACCATCGCCCATGCGCCCTTGCCGGAGGGTGGATGATGAGCTGGCTTGAAATCATCGCTGTCGCGGTCAGCGTGGCGGGTGTCTGGCTGACGGCGCGGCGGCACATGCTGTGCTGGCCGGTCAACCTGCTGGCCTGCGCGCTTTATTTCAAACTGTTCCTCGATGTGAAGCTTTACGCCGACATGGTGCTGCAACTGCTGTTCTTTGCGGGCATCGCCTATGGCTGGCTGGCCTGGCGCCATGGGCAGGATGACAGCGGCACGGTGGTGGTGGCGCCCCTGCCGCGCGCCCATGCGCTGGCGGGGCTGGCGGCAGGGGCCGTGGCCGGCGTGGCGATCGGCTGGCTCACCAGCCATTACACCGACGCTGCGCTGCCATGGATGGATGCCTCGCTGACCAGTTTCAGCCTGGTGGCGCAATGGTGGACGGCCCGGCGCCACCGCGAAAACTGGCTGCTGTGGATCGCTGTCGATTTGGTTTACGTGGGCATGTTTGCCTTCAAGCACCTGTGGCTGACAGCGGGCCTCTATGCCGCTTTCGTGGCGTTGGCAGTGATCGGCTGGCGACGCTGGCGTCAACCGGCCTGACCGGGCTCCCTCAGGGTTTGGCCTCCTTGGCCAGCCTGTCATTCAGCCGCGCCTCGAACCCATCGGCGGCCTTTTTGCAGCCGTCGCCGTCCAGCCACGGATTGGGGTGGGGGTTTTTGAGAAAAGCGGCGAGTTTCCTGTCGCCGTCGGAATTGTCGGGATGTGAGGTCAGCACGATGTCGCAGGGCAGGGCGCGCAGTTTGGCCATGGAGGCGCGGAAGGTGGCGACCAGTTCGGGGTGCCTTGTGAAGCGGTAATCATCGGTGGAGACGGCATTGATGCTGGCGGTAAAAACGATGTTGGCGCAATGGTTCCCCTCACAGCTGCGCCAGCGCCAGCCCATGGAACCGGGCGTGTGGCCGGGCAGGGCAACGGCTGTGACGGTCACACCGCCAAGATGGATGCGCTGCCCGTCGCTGACCGCGCGCAGCTTGCGCGGTGCGGGGAAGCGGTCGAGCATGGCGCCTTGCGGATCGCCGGGGTCCAGGCCGCCCGCGCGCAGTGTCTTGACCGCCGCCGCCCCGGCCAGCACCGTGGCGCCACTGTCGCGTTCCAGCGCGGCAATACCGGCTGCATGGTCATAATGCGGCTCGGTCGAGAGGATCAGTTTTACATCGCGGATCGACAGGCCCAGCGCGCGCAGATGCGCCTCCACGTCCCGCACGCTTTGCGGCAGGGCACCGTCGATGAGGATGAGGCCAGCGCTGGTGCGGATGACCGCGACGCTCAGCCCGCCAAAGCCGACCAGCGATGTGTTGCCAAAGACATGCACCGGCGGGGCGGGGGTGAGAAACCGCCGGGCGGCGTAATCGGCCTCGATGGGGCGCAGCAGCGGGTCGTCTCGCACAGGCGCGGCGGATGTGGCGGGGGACAGCGCAAGGCTGGCAAGAAAACTCATGGCAAGACGGATGGTGCGGCGCATGGATGGTTCCTACGAAGGCAATGGTTGCCTTGTTTCAGCCGCAGCGCCGCCGCACAAACCATCATTTCTCGACAAAGCCATGAATCAGGTTCATGTCAGGGCGCATGGATCGCTCACGCCTGCCCCTCCATGCCCTGCGCGCCTTTGAAGCGGCGGCGCGGCACCTTTCGATCACCCGCGCGGCGCAGGAACTCTGCGTGACGCAGGGGGCCGTCAGCCATCAGGTGGCGTTGCTCGAAGGTCTGATCGGCGCGCCGCTGTTCCGCCGCCTGCCGCGCGGTCTGGCGCTGAGCGATGAGGGCCTGGCGCTGCTGCCCACCATCAGCCATGCCTTCGATGCCATGGGCGCGCGGCTCGACGGCATCGTGGGCGGGGTGCAGGAGGTGCTGACACTGGGTGTGGTGGGCACGTTTGCCGGGGGCTGGCTGCTCGACCGGCTCGATGGTTTCACCCATGCCCATCCGCATATCGACCTGCGGGTGATGACCAACAACAACCGCGTCGATCTGGCGGGCGAAGGGCTCGATCTGGCGATCCGCTTTGGCGATGGCGCATGGCATGGCACCCATGCCGAGGAGATCATGCCGGCGCCTCTGACCCCGCTTTGCGGCCCGGTGGCGGCGGCGCGGCTGGGCGATCCGCGCGATCTGGCGGGGGAGGTGCTGCTGCGCTCCTATCGCAGCGAGGAATGGCCGCGCCTGATGGCGGCCTGCGGTCTGGCTTGCCCACCCTTGCGCGGGCCGGTGTTCGACAGTTCGGCGCTGATGGTGGCCAGCGCCATGGCCGGGCGCGGGGTGGCGCTGGCCCCGGCGGCCATGTTCGCGCAGGATCTGGCCGCTGGGCGGCTGATGCGGCCCTTTGCCATGGAGATCGATATGGGGCGCTATTGGCTGACGCGTCTGCACACGCGCGCGCCGACGCCTGCGATGGCGCAATTCCGCGATTGGCTGATGGGCGGCATTGGCCGCTAGACCGGGGCAGGCCCGCGCCCACCCCGGCGTGGCAGATCAGACCCCGCGCGCCTTGGCGGCAAACTCATTGAGCTGCACCACGGTCTCGTCATAGCGGCCCTGCGCCTCGGCAAAGCGCAGGAAGTGGACGCGATCGACCAGCACCTCCCTGGGCGTGGGCTGCTGCTGGAACAGGGCCATCACCTCATCGGTAAAGTCGCCCAGCGGTTGGTAGCCCGGGCGTGTTTCCTGCCCCGGCGTCAGGCCCGTCTGCACGGCGGGCGGCGCCATTTCGATCACCTCAACCCTGTTGCCCAGCACATGGCGCAGCGCCACAGTATAGGAATGGATCGCCGCCTTGGTCGCATTGTAGGTGGGCGTGGTGGCCAGTGGCACAAAGGCAAGGCCAGAGGTGACATTGACGATGGCCGCGTCGCTCTGGGCCTTGAGATGGTCGATCAGCGCATCGATCAGCCGGATGGGGCCCAGCAGATTGGTGGTGATGGTGGCTTCCGCATCGGCCAGATCGCGCTTGGTCGAGACATCCTCGAAACGCATGATGCCGGCATTGTTGATGAGCACGTTGACGGTGGGGTGCTCGGCCAGCAGGCGCCGCGTGAAATCGGCGATGCCGGCCGCGCTTTCAACATCCAGCGTGATGGCATGCATGTTGGCGCGGCCCGCGCAGGCCTTTTCCAGCGCATCGAGGCGGCGGCCCGCCACGATGACCGTATTGCCGGCATCATGGAAACGCTGCGCCAGGGCTTCGCCAATGCCGCTGCCGCCGCCGGTGATGAGGATGGTGTTGCCAGAGGGTTTCATGGGTGGGGTGCTCCTTGGGGGGTGGATGCGCCCGATGTAATCCGATACATTCGAAACGAAAGAAGGCACCTGAAAGATTGATACTTACCTGAAAGAGAGTATGCCTGCGATGATCAGCCTGCCCTTTGATGAAAGCGCCATCCGCCGCGCCCGCCGCCTGGCTGAAACCACCCCGCCCGATGAGTGTGATCCGCGCGTGGAAGCGCTGGTCAATGAACTGATCGGGCGTGTGGCGGACAAATGGACGATGATCATCCTTGAGGAGCTGGAGCAGCAGGGGACGATGCGCTTCACCCAGCTTTCGCGCGCGGTGACGGGGATCAGCCAGAAGATGTTGACCCAGACCCTGCGGCAGATGGAGCGCGACGGCATGGTGACGCGCAAGGTCCATCCTGTCATCCCGCCCCATGTCGATTACACGCTGACCGATCTTGGCAAGAGCCTTGGCGCGGCCTTTTGCGGCGTGTGGCTGTGGGCGGAGGATAATCTGGCGCGCGTGGCCGCCGCGCGCGAGGCGTTTGACGCGCGCTGATCCGCAAATCAGACCGCGCGGGGGTGTTCGAGCAGATGCTCCAGATCCTTGAGCGCGGCAGACGCCGTGGCGACAGGTTCGGGCCCGCCGCCCATGGCGAGAATTTCGCCCATCACATCGGTGACGATGCGGATCGCTTTCGTCTTGCCCGGCACATGGGCAAAGGCATCATCGCCGCGGTAGGTCTTGATGCCGACCCGCGCATGCCACCCATCGTCCTCACGCCGCAGATGGCCCACCAGACGCGGGGTCAACCCTTCCCCGCGCCAGCGTTCGATCCGTGATTGGGTCAGATGCTCAATCCCCTCGACCACCATGTCATCGAGGGTGAGATCCGCACCCAGCCCGAAATTGGCCAGGATCAGCAGTTTGCAGGCCGTGTCCCAGCCCTGCGTGTCCTTGCGCGGGTCGCTTTCGGCAAAGCCGCCCGCCTGCGCCTCTGTCAGGGCTTCCTCAAAACCGACATGGCGCAGCATCATGGCGTTGAGCAGATAGTTGGTGGTGGCGTTGAGAATGCCCTCCAGCCCCAGCACGGTGCCGCCGCGCAGGCTGTGGTCGAGAAGGTCGATGGTGGGCAGGGCTGCGGCCGTGGCACCGCTGATCTTGATTCGCGCGCCTGTGGCCCGCGCCAGGGCGCGCAGCTCAGGCCCGCTGTGCACCAGCGCGCCCTTGGAGATAACCACCGCGTCCATCCCGGCGCCCAGTGCGCCACGCAGATAGGCCAGACCCGGCCCGCCGGTGTGCAGGTCCGTGGGGCCCGCTTCGATCAGCACATTGGCGCCCTTGAGCATGTCTGGCCCGGTCAGCCCCGCTTGCAGCATGGCAAAGTGCTGCGCCTCCAGCCCGGCGGCATCGGCAAGCCCGGCGCGCGATCCGCAGACCGCAACGAGCCGCACGTCCATGTCGTAAAGCTGGCGATAGCGCGCGCGCCGCGCCAGCAGCATGGCGCCGACAGTGCGCCCCACGCCGCCAAAACCGGCGATGGCAACACGGCATGTCTTCATCGGACGGGCCCTTTCGCTGCGAGGGACGCATCCCTGCGCCGCTGCGCCGCAAGGGTCAATCCCTGCCCGAACCGTTCCGGCCTGGCCGCCTGGTGGCTGGGCGCAGCCTTGCCCGGTCAGCGCCGTTTCTCAGGCGCCGGGCGCGCCATAAAACCAAGCCTGCCGCCCCGAACGCAGATGGACCGCCCTGCGCTGGTAATCGACCTCATAGGCATCGGCGCTGGCCAGATCCGCCACGCTGATCGCAAAGACCATGCCTTCCACCGCATCGAGCGGATTGGCGCTGGGCTCGACCAGCGGGTGCCAGCGCGTGCCGCTCTTGGCGATGACATCGGCATCGGTGATCTCGATCATCCGCTGCTGCCAGCCCAGCATGGCGTCGGCTTCACCCTGCACCAGTCGGCCGAACAGCGCCATTTGCACCTCGGGCAGGCGCAGCGTGCCATAGGAGAAGAGCAGATGGTCGCTCACGCCAGCAGGTCTTCGTAAAAACCGCCGAAGGGCAGGATGGGGTGGCGGATCTGCATTTCCAGAATCCACAGGCCCGGATTGGGCGTCTGGTCGAAACGTCCCAGTTGCCCGCCCTTATGCACCGAATGAGGATAGTCGCCCACGCGGTGGCCCTGAATGTCGAGATTGAGCACCCAGCCCAGCGCCTCGGCCTCGGTCTGCGCCGCGCGGTAGAGGTCCTCGCCCGTGACTGCGCCGCCATCCCAGATCGTCTTCACACGGTCGAAGAGCAGCTTCACATCGCGCGCGCAGGCCAGCTTCGCCGGATCATGGCCGGTGGTGAAGGTGGCGCCCGCATCGCCTTCATGCCCGCCAAACACGGGGCCCATGTCGACAAACCAGATGTCATCCTGGCCCAGCACCATATCGCCCGGCGCGGTGTCGGAAAAAATCTTCAGCGTGTTCGTGCCAAAGCGGATGAGCAGCGGATGCCATGCCAGCTCCATGCCCATCTCGGAGAGGATGACCTTGCCCTGCGCCGTGGCCTCGGCCTCGGTCATGCCGGGGCGCACCATGGCGGCGATGCGGTGGAGCGCTTCCCAGCTTCTGGCCTGCGCCGCGCGCATCGCCTCGATCGACCAGACGGCGCCGACGGCTTCGCGCGGGGAAGGGACGGTGTCGGTCAGGCTGGCGGTCATGGCTGTCTCCATCGACATACGCTCCGGGAAAGGGCGGGTTTCATGAGAGCCGATAGCCTGCCGCCTGCCATGCCGCAACCGCGTTGAGCGGCAGCAGAAGCGCCCTAAAGCGCGGCGTTGACGATCCGCGTCTGGGTGAATTCCTCCACACCTTCAATGCCCTGGTGGCGGCCCATGCCCGAATGACGCGCGCCGCCCAATGGCACTTCGAAGGGCAGGTCGAAGATGCGGTTCACCCAGACCAGACCGGTGCGCAGCTGGCCCGCCACGGTAAGGGCGCGCTGCGCGTCGCCGCTCCACACCGAACCGCCCAGCGCGTAATCGCTGGCATTGGCGCGGGCAATGGCATCGGCCTCATCGTCAAAGGGCAGGATGGGGATGACGGGGGAAAATTGCTCTTCGCGGACAAGGCGCGCACTTTCGGGCAGGTCGCGGATGACCATGGGCGCGACGAAGAAGCCATGGTCGGGCACTATGCCTTTGGCCACGGTGGTGCCCAGCTTTTCCGCCTCTTCAACCATGGCGCGAGCCCGCTTTTGCTGCGCGGCATTGTGCAGCGGGCCCAGCGTGCTGGCAGGCATCATGCCGTCCCCCACCACCGCTTGCCGTACCAGCGCGCCCAGCGCCTCGCACAGTGCATCGGCCTTGCGGCGCGCGACATAGATGCGCTTGATGCCGAGGCACACCTGCCCCGCATTGGCCGTGGCACCCATGAACAATTGCGGGGCGATGGCGTCCACATCGGCATCTTCCAGCACGATGGCCGCATCATTGCCGCCCAGTTCCAGCGTAAAGCGTTTGAGCGTATCGGCAGCCCCCATCAGCACCTTGCGCCCGGTGGCGGTCGAGCCGGTCAGGCTGACATGATCGACATGCGGGTGGGCGACCAGCATCGGTCCCACCGCGCCATCATCGCCCAGCACCTGCACCACGCCGGCGGGAAACAGATCCGCCGCCAGCGTCCCCAGCATCAGCGTGGTGAGCGGGGTGGAGGGCGCAGGCTTGGCGATGACCGCATTGCCCGCGATCAGCGCCGGGGCCAGTTTGAGCACCAGCATCAGCAGCGGATAGTTCCAGGGCACCAGCGCCGCCACCACGCCCAGCGGATAGCGTTGTTCCACCACCAGATCAGCCGGGCCAGAGCGCAGCACGCGCGGCGTCAGGCGCAGGCCCGCATGATAGCGCAGCGCGGCGAGCGATCCTTCCACCTCGCCGCGCGCCTCGCCCAGCGTCTTGCCCTGTTCCTGTGTCAACAGGCACGCCGCATGTTCGGCGCGGGCCTCCAGCGCGTCGGCCAAGGCGATCAAGGCCTGCGCGCGGGTTTCAGGCGCGGTCGCGGCCCACGTGGGTGCGGCGCGGCGGGCAGCGGCAATCGCCATTTCGGTTTGCGCGGCATCGGCGCGCGGTGCATCGCACAGCACGAGGCCGGTCGCCGGGTTGATGACAGGCGCGGAGATGGCACCGGGAACCAGCTTGCCGTCGATGAGCAGGAGATCATGCATGGGCGCCATGTAGCCGCTGGGCCGCGTGAAGGCGAGGGGGCACTGCCATGGCCCGAGACAGGCGATTTGCGCCAGAGCATTTCACGCGCGCGTTTTTGGCTCTAAGCATTCTGCGAATCATTCGCGAAAGGGAAAAGACCTCCTCATGTTGCTGCATATTCCCGCCGTGCTCAGCGCCGATGAGCTGCGGCAGATCCGCGCCGTGCTGGAAGCCGCCGCATGGGAGGATGGACGCCGCACCGCCGGGCACCGCGCGCAGGCGGTCAAGACCAACCAGCAATTGCCGCTGGAAAGCGGGGCCGCGCGCGAACTGGGCGCCATCATCGCCGACCGGCTGATGCGCCATCCCACATTTCTGTCCGCTGCTTTGCCGCTGCGCAGTGTGCCCCCGCGTTTCAATCGCTATGCGGGCGAGGGCGCCTATGGCAACCATGTCGACAATGCGATTTTTCCGGTGCCGGGCAGCCCGCTCAGCGTGCGGACGGACCTGTCGATCACCGTCTTCCTGTGCGAGCCGGAGAGCTATGACGGCGGCGAGCTGATCATCGAGGACACCTTCGGCCAGCAGGCGGTGAAGCTGCCTGCTGGCGATGCGGTGCTTTATCCCGGCAGCAGCCTGCACCGGGTGACGCCGGTGACGCGCGGCGCGCGCCTCGCCTCCTTCTTCTGGGTGCAGAGCCTGGTGCCGCAGGACCACCGGCGGCGGATGCTTTATGACCTCGACCAGTCGATCCAGCGCCTGACAGGCGACCATCCCGACCATGCCAGCGTCGATCAACTGACCAACATCTATCACAATCTGCTGCGCGAATGGTCGATCACATGAGCCTGCCGAGCGACCTGCACCGTCTGGCCGATTACCAGCGCCATGCGCAGGCCTGCCTGCCCGAGGATGTCTGGCAGCACATTCAGGAAGGCAACGGCCATGATGGCGTGCCCGATGCGGACCGCATGGCGCTCGATGCGATCAGCTTCGTCCCGCGCCGTCTGGTCGATCTGCGCGGGGGCAGCACGGTGATTGACCTCTTGGGCCAGCGCCATGCCTCGCCAATCCTGCTCGCGCCGGTAGCCTATCAAAGGCTGGCCCATCCCGAGGGCGAAATGGCCACCATCCGCGCGGCCACGGCCATGGGTGTCTCGATGGTACTCAGCACGCTCTCCAGCGTGACGCTGGAGGAGGTGGCGCAGGCCGGGCGTGAAGCCGCGCGCGAACTGGGCCGCTCTTTGCGGCCGCACTGGTTCCAGCTTTACCTCCAGCCCTCGCGCGAGATGTCGCTCTCGCTGGTGCGCCGGGCCGAGGAGGCGGGCTATCAGTCTATCGTGCTGACGGTGGATGCGGCGGTGAAGCGGGCGGGCTTTCCCTTGCCTCCGGGGGTGGAGGCGGCCAATCTGCGCGGCGTTGCGCCGGCGCGGCAAGTGACGGGTCATGAAGCGATCCTGCTGGGCACCCCGCTGGCCGAACAGGCGCCGCGCTGGGAGGATCTGGCCTGGCTGCGCGCGCAAACCAGCCTGCCGTTGGTGATTAAGGGGCTGGTCGCGCCGCAGGATGGGCGGATGGCGGCGGACATGGGCGCGGATGCCATCATCCTCTCCAACCATGGCGGGCGCGTGCTGGATTCGATGCCCGCCGCGCTGGACATGCTCGCCCCGATGCGCGCGGCGGTGGGGGCGGCCATGCCGCTGCTGGTCGATGGCGGCATCCGGTCGGGCAGTGACGTGGTCAAGGCGCTGGCCATGGGCGCGCAAGGCGTTCTGGTGGGGCGCCCGCAGATGCATGCGCTGGCGGTCGGCGGATTGGCGGGGGTGGCGCATATGCTCCACATGCTGCGCGCCGAACTGGAGCTGGCGATGGCGCAGCTGGGCTGCCCACGGGTGGCGGCCATCACCGGGGAATGCCTGATGCGTCCATAGGTCGCTTGGCGGTTGTCCTGCCCGCTGCTCTGCCCCACAAGGCCTGCGATGATCGCGCTTCCGGTGCGATTCCGGTGCAGAGTGAGGACAGACAGGCATGGATGCCAGCAGCATGGCCGGCGTGGCGCAGGACAACAAGGCGCGGATCGGCGCGATCATCGCGGCGTCCAGCGGCAATCTGGTCGAATGGTTCGATTTCTACATCTACGCCTTCTGCTCGATCTATTTCGCCCCGGCCTTTTTCCCCAAGGCGGACCGCACCACCCAATTGCTGGCCGCCGCCGGCCTGTTTGCCGCCGGTTTTTTGATGCGCCCCATCGGCGGCTGGCTGTTTGGCCGCATGGCCGACCGGCATGGGCGGCGCGGGGCGCTCATCATCTCGGTGCTGACCATGTGCGCAGGCTCGCTGATGATTGCGGTGCTGCCCACTTATGCCGTGATCGGCGCCTGGGCGCCTTTCCTGCTGATGCTGGCGCGCATGGTGCAAGGCTTCGCGCTGGGCGGCGAATATGGCACGGCGGCCACCTATATGAGCGAAGTCTCGATGGAGGGGCGGCGCGGGTTCTTCTCCTCCTTCCAATATGTCACACTGATCGGCGGGCAATTGCTGGCCTCGCTGGTGGTGGTGGTGCTCCAGCACAGCTTTGGCGAGGCGGCGCTCAAGGCCTGGGTGTGGCGCATTCCCTTCGTGCTGGGCGCGCTGGCGGCGCTGGCAGCGCTGGTGGCGCGGCTGCGTTTGCAGGAAACCGCCGGGCATGACGCGCGGGAGAACAAGGACGCCGGCAGCCTTTCGGCCCTGCTGCGCCAGCATCCCGGTGCATTCCTTTCGGTGCTGGGCTTTACCGCAGGCGGCTCGCTGGTCTTCTACACCTTCACCACCTACATGCAGAAGTTTCTGGTCAATTCCGCGGGCTTTGCCATCGCCACGGCCAGCGACATCATGACCGTGTGCCTCTTTATCTTCATGTGCATGCAGCCGGTGATGGGGGCGTTGTCTGACCGGATCGGGCGGCGCACCAACATGCTGATCTTCAGCCTTGGCGGTCTGTTCCTGACGGTGCCGATGATCATGCTGCTGCATGGCGCGAAGAGCGCGCTGGAGGCTGGCCTCCTCATCACCCTTGCGCTGGTGGTGGTGAGTTTTTACACCTCCATTTCAGGCATCATCAAGGCCGAGTTGTTCCCCATCGAGGTGCGCGCGCTGGGTGTTTCGCTGGCCTATGCGCTGGCCAATGCGGTGTTTGGCGGCTCAGCGGAATCGGTGGCGCTGCTTTGCGTCAAATTCGGCCATGAGGGGGCCTTTTACTGGTATGTGACGGCCATGATGGGCGTGGTCTTTCTGGTCAGCCTGAAGCTGCCCCGGCGCGCACCCTATCTTGGCGAGGCATAAACCCGTTTCGCAAGAAAGCAGGCCTGCCGCTGACCGTTCATTGTGGTCAAACGACGGTATCTTACCACCCTGAGACAGAGTATGACCCTGCGGCGCGCTGCCAAGCGGCAGGCGCGCGACGGCGCAAAACGCCGTTTTCAACAGGGGAGCCTTTCATGAAACGCCATTTGTTGCTGGCCGCCGCGCTGACCGCCTTGACGTTCCCGGCCTTCTCGCTGGCCGCGCCGGCCGCCACCAGTGAGGATGCCGATGTCGCGCGGATCATCGATGAAGGCATGAACCATAGCCAGGCGATGCTCACCGCCTCGGCGCTGATGGATCGCATCGGCCCGCGCCTGACCAATTCCGACGCGCACCGCCGTGCCCAGCAATGGGCGATGGATGTGCTGCGCTCCTATGGCCTGCAGAATGTCCATCAGGAGGCTTTCGACTTCGGCCTGGGCTGGAATCTTGCCTCCTATTCGGCCAGTATGACCGCGCCGCGCCCTATCCAGCTCACCGTCATTCCGGTCGCCTGGTCGCCGCCGACCAGTGGCACGCTGCATGGCGGCATCGTGGTGGCCCCCATCACCAAGGAAAGCCAGTTTGCCCAGTGGAAGGGCAAGCTGGCGGGCAAGATCGTGCTCATCTCCATGCCGGGCGAAACCGCCGAGCCCAAGGACAGCTTCTTTAAGCGCCTGAGCGAAGCCGACGTGAACGCGCTCGACACATACAACATCCCCGAATTCGACCCCGAGAAGGCCAGGCCCAACCCCGATAGCCCCCGCTTCTTCCAGCGCAAACTGTCCGAATTCCTGAAGGCCGAGGGCGCCATCGCCATGGTCAAGATGGCCTATCGCGACGGCAAGCTGGTGTCGGGCGAAGGCTATGACTATCAGCCCGGCAAGACACTGGCCCTGCCCACCATGGAAATGGCGCAGGAGGATTACCGCCGCCTTGTCCGCCTGTCGGTCACCGGCGCCAATCCGGAAATGGACATGGCGATCAACGCCAGCTTCGATGACAAGAATCTGAAGGCGTCCAACGTTATCGCGGAAATCCCCGGCAGTGACCCCAAGGCGGGCTATGTCATGGCCGGTGGCCATTTCGACAGCTGGATTGCCGCTGATGGCGCCACCGACAATGGCGCGGGCAGCATCACGGTGATGGAGGCGGCGCGCCTTATCATGAAGCTGGGCATCAAGCCGAAACGCACCATCCGCTTTGCCCTGTGGGGCGGCGAGGAGCAGGGCCTGCTGGGCAGCCGCGCCTATATCGAGCAGCATTTCGTCAGCCGCCCGATGCCCGCCGGCACCGATCCTTTCGAGGCCTATACCCAGTGGCGCAATGCCTGGCCCATCACCGTCAAGCCCGAATACAAGGAGCTGAAGGCCTATTTCAACATGGACAATGGCTCGGGCCGTTTCCATGGCCTCTATGCCGAGGGCAATGTCGGCGTGACCACGCTGCTCTCGCAATGGCTGGCGCCGTTCAAGGCGATGGGGGCGGGCCATGTGGTGGCCCGCAAGACCGGCGGTACCGACCATGTCTTCATGCAGGCGGTGGGCCTGCCGGGCTATCAGTTCATTCAGGACCCGCTGGATTATGGCAGCCGCGTGCATCACTCCAGCCTCGACACGCTGGACCATATGCGCGGGGATGACATGCGCCAGGCCAGCGTGGTGATGGCCGGCATGCTGTGGGAAGCGGCCAACAGCGACAAGGAACTGCCGCGCCAGCCACTGCCGACCAAGCCTGATGCCACCGATCCCTTCAAGGTGGCTGAACCCACCGCCCATTGAGCGATGACGGGGGGCAGGGGGCGTCGTCCTCCCTTGCCTCCCGCAGTCTTCTCTGCTTTTCCGGCATCAGGCAATCCTTAGGATTTTCCGCCTATGCTGCCCCGCCAGAGGGCAGGACCGTGAAGCACGACACTCTTACCATTGCCGCATCTGGCCTTTCTGGGTCCGGGGAAAGCCTTCGCGGCCCATCGCTCGAGCTTGACCGCTTTGCGCAAGGGGCGCTGCTGGCCGACGCCTGGACGCGGCTGGAGCGGGGCGCGACCTTGCCGACCCAAGGGCTGGGCTTTGTGACGGCCCTGTCGCGCAGCTTGCTGGCCGGCACGCGTCTGGAGGTGTTTATCGGACGCGGCGCAGGCGGCATCCGGGGGTTGATCCCGCTGTGCCGGGGCGAGGGACGCTGGGCTCGCTGGCGCCTTGCCGGAACCTGCGAGATTTTCGAACCCGGCGATGCGCTGTGCGAGGATGAGGCGGGGGCAGGCGCCCTGGCCGAGGCGCTGGCGCGTGACGCCGGCCCTGTCACGCTCGATCGTCTGCCGGCATCCTCCGCATTGATCCCGGCGCTGCGCCGGGCGATGCGCGGGCGGGGGCTGGTGTCGGTGCGCCCGGCCATGGCCAGCCCCTTCATCAGGCTGGACCCGTCATGGCAGCGCGCCGAGGATCATTTCAACGCCGGGCGCCGCTCTGATTTTCGCCGCGCGGCGCGCCGGGCGGCGGCCATCGCCCCGGTGTTTCACGAGGTCATCGTGCCCGAGCTTTCCGAATTCGACAGGCTCTTCGACGAGGCCGTGGCCATCGAGCAGCGTGGCTGGAAAGATCGCAGCGGCAGTGCCATGGCGCGCGACCCGGCCAAGGAAGCCTTTTTCCGCGACTGGCTGCGCGATGCCTGTGCGCAGGGCAGCCTGCGCATCGCTTTCCTGCGCATCGGCCAGCAGGCGGTGGCGATGCAGATGGCGCTGGTCATGGCCAACCGCTTCTGGCTGCTCAAGATCGGCTATGACGAGGCCTATGGCAAATGTTCGCCCGGCAATCTGCTGATGCTCCACACCATCGGCCATGCCGCGCGCGAGGGTCTCGAAACCTATGAAATGCTCGGCGCCATGGAGCCGTGGATCGCCGATCTCTGGACGCAGGAACGCCATGAATGCCTGCGCCTGCGGACCTATCCGTTCAGCCTCGCCGGGCTGCTGGCGCTGGCACAGGACGGGCGCGAATGGCTGCGCGGCAGGCTGGCCCGCGCGCCAGAATGAGCGGGGTATGAGCCTGTGGAGCCGCTTGCGCGATTTGCGCTACGCCCTGCCGGCGGCGCTGGGCGCTGCCTTGCCCGAACCCGATGCGGTATGGGCGGCAGGGCAGGCACACCGCCTTGCCGCGCGCGGGATGGACGCCAGCTTCGGTTATTTCCATAAGGCCGATGCCACGCCGGACGCGGTTCTGGCCGCTGAACTGACGCTCGCGCAAGCCTTGCGCGGATCAGGCGCGGTCTTGGCGGTCAAGGCTCCGGCGCTTGGTTTCTGCGCCGGGCGTATCGCCGCGCTGGCGGCTTGCGGCATGCCCATGATGCTCGATTCGCATGGCCCCGCGCAGGCCGATGCCACGCTGGCGCTGGCCGACAGGCATGAGGGCCTGGGCTGTGCCATACCCGCGCGCTGGCAGCGCAGCAGGGGCGATGCCCTGCGCCTGCGTGACAGCCTTGCCCCGCTGCGGCTGGTCAAGGGCGAATGGGCCGACCCGACCGGCGACCCGCCCGACCTGTGCGATGCCTTTCTCGATCTGGTCGCAGCGCTGGCGGGCCGCAGCGCCCCCGTCATTATCGCCAGCCATGATCCCGCCCTGGTCGCCCCGGCGCTGGACCGGCTGATCGCTTCGGGCACGCCCTGCCTGCTGGAACAATTGCGCGGCCTGCCCCGGCGGCGGACCATGGCCCTGGCCCGCGCACGCAGTGTGGCGGTGCGGATCTATACCCCCACCGGGCCGGGCTGGTGGCCCTATGCCATCGACAAGGCGCTGGCGCGGCCCTACCTGCCCGTCTGGTGGTGGCGCGACCGGTTAGGCCTGCCAGACCGGCGCTGAGGGCTCAGGCCGTGGCGGTGGCATAGCGGCGCGAGGCATTGCCCCAGTTGAGCAGCTTGTGCACCACGCCCTCGACATAGTCGGCGCGGCGGTTCTGCTCATCGAGGTAATAGGCGTGCTCCCAGACGTCGATCACCAGCAGCGGCACGTCGCCTTCCAGCATGGGGTTGCCGGCATTCGATGTCGCCGCGACCTTGAGCTTGCCGTCACTGAGCACCAGCCATGCCCAGCCACTGCCGAACTGGCCGACCGCAGCCTTGGTCAGATCCGCCTCCAGCGCGGCCTGCGTGCCGAAATCGCGCGTGATCGCCGATGCCAGCGCGGGCGAGGGAGTGGAGGGCGTCGGGCTCAGGCTTTGCCAGTAGAGATTGTGGTTCCAGGCCTGCGCGGCATTGTTGAACACGGCCCTTTTGTCGGGCGCGGCGGCTGCGGCCAGAATCACCTCTTCGAGACTGGAGCTGGCCCAGGGCGTACCGGCCACCAATTTGGCCAGATTGGTGAAATAGCCAGCGTGATGCTTGTTGTAGTGAAAGTCCACGGTCCGCGCCGAGATGACCGGCGCCAGCGCATCGGGCGCATAGGGCAGGGGAGGCAGCGTCTGGGGCGAATGGTCGATCATTTTGGGCGCCGTGGCCGCGCTGGCCGGCGTGGCGCTTGCCATCCATGCCAGGCCACCGGCCAAACCCACTGTCTGGATGAAACCTCTACGGCTGTCGCTGTGCATGCTCGTTCTCCTTGGCCCCCGGCCCGGCAGTCTAGGCCCAGCTTTTTGGCAAATCCACGCAAATGGCGGCGGTGCCAAAAGATTTGTGGCAGGATTTGAGCGCAGGAAACGGAATGCGCCCAAAGTGCGGCGCGCGCATGATGGCGCCCATGCCCCTCAACATGCCCCCCCTCAAGGAGCCGTGCCGTGATCCATGCTCTGCCCCATCGCCTGACTTTGCCCGCCACCGGGCCGCGTGATAGGAGGCGCCCCATGCCTGAGACTGACCCCCGCTGGGCGCGTTTGACCGCGCGCGATCCCTCTGCCGACGGGCAATTCTGGTATGGGGTGGTGACGACCGGCATTTATTGCCGCCCGTCCTGCCCGTCGCGCCGCGCGCTGGCGCGCAACATCCGGCTGTTCGATACGGCTGAGCAGGCACGCGCGGCAGGCCTGCGCCCATGCCTGCGCTGCAACCCGGATGGCATGGCGCCTGTCGCCATGGGCAAGCTGCTGGTGGAAAAGGCCTGCCGCCTGATCGAGCAGGCGCCGGAACGGCCGCTGCTCGATGATCTGGCCGATGCGGTGGAGATGAGTCCGGCGCATTTCCATCGTCTTTTCAAGCGCGTGACGGGCCTCACGCCCAAGGCTTACGGCGCGGCGGTGATGGCCGGGCGGGCTCGCGCGGCGCTGAATGCGGGGCAGAGCGTGACCAGCGCCATTCACGCCGCCGGCTATGGCTCGCCCAGTCGTTTCTATGCCGCCGATGCGCTGGGCATGGCGCCGGGGCGTTACCGGTCGGGCGGAACGGGCGAGGTGTTGCGCTTCGCCGTGGGGCAGGCGGACCTTGGCGCGGTGCTGGTGGCCAGCAGCGAGCGCGGCGTGGCTTCCATCCTGCTGGGCGATGATGCGGCCAGTCTGGTGAAGGAATTGCAGGACCGTTTCCCCCGTGCCGAGCTGATCGGCGGGGATGCCGCCTATGAGGCGCTGGTGGCGCAGGTCGTCGGCTTTGTGCAGGCGCCGGGCACCGCGCTTGACCTGCCGCTCGACATTCGCGGCACGGCGTTCCAGCAACGCGTGTGGGAGGCGCTGCGCGCCATCCCCCCCGGCGAGACGCGCAGCTACACACAAATTGCTCAGGCCATCGGCGCCCATAGCGCCGTGCGTGCCGTGGCCGGGGCCTGCGCCGCCAATGCGCTGGCCGTCGCCATTCCCTGCCATCGGGTGGTGCGTTCCGACGGCAGCCTGTCAGGCTATGCCTGGGGCGTGGAGCGCAAGGCGGCGCTGCTGGCGCGTGAAGGCGCGGGCCTCGGGGACGCTTAGGCCAGCACCGCCAGATCGGAGGCGTGAAATCCCTTCAGATCATCGTTTTGCCCATGCAGCACCTGCGAGGCCCAGCCGGGATTGGCGATGAGTGCGCGGCCCACGGCGATAAGGTCGAACTCCTCGCGCTCCATCCGCGCGATCAACCCGTCGAGGCCCGAGGGCTTCGAGGCCTCTCCGCCAAAGGCCGCGATGAACTCGCCCGAAAGCCCTACCGAACCGACGCTGATCGTCGCGGCGCCCGTCAGCTTCTTGGCCCAGCCGGCGAAATTGAGGCCGTGCTCGCCGTCGATCTCGGGAAATTCCGGCTCCCAGAACCGGCGCTGCGAGCAGTGGAGCACATCGACCCCGGCCTCCACCAGCGGGGCGAGCCATTGCGTCATCTCCTCGGGGCTGGTGGCAAGGCGGGCGGCGTAATCCTGCTGTTTCCACTGGCTGACGCGCAGGATAATGGGGAAATCAGGCCCGACGGCGGCGCGGATGGCACTCACCACCTCGCCTGCCATGCGTGCGCGCGCGCCGATCGTCGCGCCGCCATAGCGGTCCTCGCGCTGATTGGTGCCTGCCCAGAAGAACTGGTCGATGAGATAGCCGTGCGCGCCATGGATCTCGATCGTGTCGAACCCCAGCTGCTGGGCGTCCGCGGCGGCGCGGGCGAAGGCGGCAATCGTGTCGGCGATGTCGTTCTCGCTCATGGCGCGGCCGCGCGGCTTGCCCGGGGCGATGAGGCCGGAGGGGCTTTCCACCTCGCCCTCCGGCTCCCAGCCCGACTGGCCCCGCGTTGATCCGGTATGCCACAATTGCGGCCCCATCCGCCCGCCCGCGGCATGCACCGCTTTGACCACCTCGCCCCAGCCGGCCAGGGCGGCATCGCCGTGGAAGAAGGGAATGGCCGGTTCATTGCGCGAGACCGGCCGGTCGATCACCGTCCCCTCCGAGAGGATCAGCCCGACGCCGCCCTGCGCCCGGCGCCGGTAATAGGTCGCCTGCATCGGGCCGGGCACGCCCTCTGGTGCCATGTTGCGCGTCATGGGCGCCATGACGATGCGGTTTTTAAGCTCCAGCGATTTGATCGAGAAAGGGCGGTAGAGCACATCGGGCGAGGTGGTCACGCAGGTCTCCGTGAGGACGTGGTTTATCGTACATCATAGCATGAGGAGGCATGCATGCGATTGCAAGGGCCCCTATGGGTCGGCCATGATGCTTTTTTCCGAAGGTCTGCGCGGCAAGGGATGGCGCCTAAGCCCATGTCGGGCCGCCAAAATCTTTTGCCGCTGGGCCAAGGGGGCAAGTGTGATTATAGGTGGGGGCCATGACCCGATTTACCGCGCGCCGCCCCTTGCTGATCGCCATGACCCTGGCCATCGCACTGGTCCAGATATCGCCTGCTCTGGCAGCATCGGGGCCGCGGCCGGTGGTGCTGGCCGCTGCCAGCCTGCAGGAATCGCTCAATGCAGCCGCCAATGCCTGGGCGGCGCAGGGCCATCCGCGCCCGGTGCTCTCCTTTGCCGCGTCCTCCACACTGGCCCGGCAGGTGGAAGCAGGCGCTCCGGCGGACCTGTTCATCAGCGCCGATCAGACATGGATGGATGAGCTCGATAAACGACAGCTGTTGCGCGCGGGCACGCGGGCCGATCTGCTGACCAACGGTCTGGTGCTGATCGCGCCCCAATCATCGCGCGTGCAGGTGACGATCCGCCCCGGCTTTGCCCTTGGCGCGGCGCTGGGGCAAGGGCGGCTGGCAACAGGAGCGGTGGAAAGCGTGCCGGCGGGGATCTATGCCAAACAGGCGCTGAGCCGGCTGGGCGTATGGCCGCAGGTGGCGGGTCGTATCGCGGGCGCGCAAAGCGTGCGTGACGCTCTGGCGCTGGTGGCGCGGGGCGAGGCACCGTTGGGCGTGGTCTATGCCACCGATGCCATGGCGGACAGGCGCGTGCGCGTGGTCGCCACCTTCCCCGAAAGCAGCCATGACCCCATCGTCTATCCCGTCGCGGTGCTGGCCGTATCGCGCCATGGCGAGGCCGAGGCGTTCCGGCGCTTCCTGCTGTCGCCGCGCGGGCGCGCGGTGTTCCGTCGCTTTGGCTTTGGCACCCCATGACCCTCTCGGCGCAGGAAGCCGACATATTGATCCTGTCGCTGAAAGTCAGCGTGGTGGGGGTGCTGGCCGCCGCGCCCTTCTGCCTGCTTTGTGCGCTGGTGCTGGCGCGCGGGCGCGGGGCATGGGGGGTGATCCTGCTCGATGCCCTGGTGCATCTGCCGCTGGTGCTGCCGCCGGTTGTGACGGGCTGGCTGCTGCTGCTGGCCTTTGGCACGCAGGGGCCGGTGGGGCGCATGATGGCGGGCTGGGGCGTGACGGTGATGTTCCGCTGGACAGGGGCGGCGATTGCGGCGGGCGTCATGGCCGTGCCGCTGATGGTGCGCTCGATGCGCCTGTCGCTCGAGGCGGTCGACCCCCGGCTGGAGGCGGCGGCGCGCACCTTGGGCGCAGGGCGCTGGCGCGTCTTTGCCACGATCACCCTGCCGTTGGCCATGCCGGGGGTGCTGGCCGGGCTGGTGCTGGGCTTTGCCCGTTCGCTGGGTGAGTTCGGCGCGACGATCACCTTTGTCTCGAACATTCCGGGTGAGACGCAGACGCTCCCTCTGGCGATCTATTCGGCGCTGCAATTGCCCGATGGCGATGCCATGGTGACGCGGCTGGCGGTGATGGCGGTGGTGCTGTCGCTGGGATCGCTGGTGGTGGCCGAACTGCTGGCGCGGCGCATGGCCCATGTCGCGGGCCTGCGGCAGGAGCGTTTCCATGGGCTTTGAGGTGGATGTGGCGCTGCGCCGGGGCGAGCGGACCATTGCTGCCAGCTTTGTCACGGGCGAGGGGGTGACGGCGCTCGTCGGCCCATCAGGCGCAGGCAAGACCAGCCTGCTCTTCATGATCGCGGGCCTGTTGCGGCCCGACGCGGGGCGTATCATTGTGAACGGGCAGGTGTTGTTCGATGATGCGGTGAATGTGCCGCCCGAACACCGCGCCTGCGGCATGGTGTTTCAGGACCACCGCCTGTTTCCACATCTCAGCGTCAATGCCAACCTTCGTTATGGCATGGCGAAGGGGGGCGACCTGCCGGGCATGGCGGCATTCCTCGGGCTGGAACCCTTGCTGGGGCGGATGCCGCGCAGCCTGTCAGGCGGCGAGGCGCAGCGCGTGGCGCTGGGCCGGGCCTTGCTGTCGGGCGCGCGGTTTCTCTTGCTTGACGAGCCGCTGAGCGCGCTCGACATGGCGCGCAAGGGGGAGATCATGGGGCTGATCGAGCGTATTCGCGGCGATCTGGGCCTGTCCATCCTCTATGTCAGCCATGACCCGCGCGAGGTGGAGCGGCTGGCCGATCATGTGGTGGAGATGGCCGCGCCGCAGTAACACCGCGCGGCCGGTATGATCAGAACAGGGTGGCGATGCCGTAGAAGATGGCGCCCACCGCCGCCGAGGCCGGAATGGTGATGAGCCATGCCACCACCACGCGCTGCGCCACGCTCCACCGCACGGCCGAGGCCCGGCGCGCGGCGCCCACGCCCACCACGCAGCCGGTGATCGTGTGCGTGGTCGAAACCGGAATGCCCAGGGCGCTGGCCAGGAACATGGTGATCGACCCGCCCGCCGAGGCGCAGAAGCCCTGATGATGCGACAGCTTGGTGATCTTGGAGCCCATCGTCTCGATGATCTTCCACCCGCCAGACAGTGTGCCAAGGCCGATGGCCGTGTAGCAGGCGATGACCACCCAGGTCGGCACATGGAACGTATGGCCCAACAGCCCTTGCGAATAGAGCAGCACGGCAATGATGCCCATGGTCTTTTGCGCATCATTGGCGCCGTGGCCCATGGAATAGGCCGCCGCCGAGACGAGATGCAGCTTCTTGAAGATGCCTTCCGCCGCCTTGGCCGTGGTCTTCATGAAGAGCCATGAGGTCAGCAGCATCAGCGCCATCGACATGAACATGCCGACCATGGGCGAGAGCACGATCCACGAGGTGGTGGTGTTCACCCCCTTCCACACGATGACCGACAGGCCGCCATGCGCCACGCCCGCGCCCAGCAGGCCACCGATCAGCGCGTGCGAGGAGGAGGAGGGAATGCCCTTCCACCAGGTGATGACATTCCACGTCATCGCGCCCACCAGCGCGCCGAAGATCACCTCTGGCGTGATGACATCCTTGTTGACGATGCCCTTGCCCACCGTCTCGGCCACTTTCAGCCCGAAGAGCCAATAGGCTGAGAAGTTGAAGAAGGCGGCAAAGATCACCGCCTGCACCGGTGAGAGCAGACGCGTCGTCACCACCGTGGCGATGGAATTGGCCGCGTCATGCAAGCCATTGAGGAAATCGAAGGCCAGCGCCATCGCCACCAGAATGAGGACGAGCGGCCCGACGCCGTGAAGCATGTCCATGATCGCCGCCTCAGGCGTGGTCGATCACGAGACCGTCGATCTCGTTGGCCACATCCTCGAACTTGTCGACCACCTTTTCCAGATGGCTGTAAAGCTCGCGGCGGATGAGGAAGATAACAGGGTTGCTGGCGCCTTCCTGCTGGAACAGGCGCTTGAGGCCCGCGTCATGGATCTTGTCGGCCTTGTCCTCCATGCGCACCAGCCGCTCGGTCAGCTCATGCAGGCGCGTGGCATTGGCGTGGATCGAACGCAGCAGCGGCAGCGCCTCGCCCAGCAGGCGCGAGGCATCGACGATGATCGCGGCCATGTCGCGCATTTCCTGATCGAACTCGCGCACATCATACAGGTCAATGGTGCTGGCTGTCTTCTTCATCTGGTCGATAGCATCGTCCATGGCGGTGATCAGGCTGATGATCGCCCCGCGGTCGAAAGGCGTCAGGAAGGTGCGGCGCACCGACTGCAGCACATCACGGGTGATGGCGTCGGCCTCATCCTCGCGCTGGCCGATCTCGCGGATGTGGTCACCCCGGTTCTCGCCCTGAAGCAGGCGGGCCAGCGCGTCGCTGCCGGCCTGCAGCAACTGTGCATGCGCCTCGAACTTCGCGAAGAAGTCGTGCTGACGCGGCAGCAGGGACTGGAACCAGTGAAACATCTTGAAGCCTTCCTTGGAAAGGGGTTTGCCGCCTGTCAGGCCGGGCAGAAAGGGCATGGACGGCAGCGCGGTGCCGATGAGGCCCGAGCCGGCGCCCGGATTGGCGGTCATGCTGAAGGTGTAGAGAAGATCGCGCAGCTCGTCCTCATCGACGAGGTCGGCGGCCTGCGACAGGTTGAACCATTGCCGCGTGCGCTCGCCCGCTTCCTTCCAGTCGTCGAGCAGATTGGTGACGGCCAGCGGATAGACCGCCACATCGGTGAGCAGCGAGGCGCCGGAATTGAGCTGCTTGCGATAGGTGTAGCTGCCGATCGAGACCGGGCAGATCGCGCCCACCACGCCCGCTTCCTCGATGGCCTCGCGCTCGGCGGCGGCGTGGTCGGAAAGCGAACGCGAACGGTTGCCCTTGGGCAGCACCCAGCGCCCCGTCCCCCGCGAGGTGATGAGCATCACCTCGAAAGGAGCATCCAGCGCGGTGCCGGATTTACGGTAGGGCAAGGCGGCGATCTGGCGAACGAGACTTCTCCGATTCGAAAGGAGCCGCCGCTAGGGCCAGAACCGCCGGAAGTCAAGGATTCTCGGGGTTTTGGGCCCGATGTCCGGCCAGCCCTACCGCTGGCCGACAGCCTTGCGCTTTGACCAGTCGATGTCCGGCGTGGCGGGAGGCAGGCGATGACCCGCATCCGGCCGGCTGGAAGTGCGGCCCGTCGAGCCGGCAAAGACCGGGCGGCTTTCCCCTTCATTGGCGCGGCTGCGCGGTGCCGTGGCTGCTTTCTCGCGCGGCGGGCGGATGGTTTCGCGCCGTTCCAGCCGGAACTGACCGACGATCTGCGCCATGGTGCTGGCCTGATCCTTGAGCGCGCGGGCCGCTGCGTTCGACTCCTCGACCATGGCCGCGTTCTGTTGGGTGTTGATGTCCATCTGGCGGATTTCCTCGGTCACCTGCCGGATGTCGCCGGCCTGCTGCTCGGCGGCGCGGGCGATGTCCTCGGACTGGAGCGTGGTCTCGCCCATCTGCTCGATGATGCGGTCGAGCGCTATGCCGGTCTTGGCCACCAGATCGACGCCCTCGCGCACATCGAGCGCCGATTTGCTGATGAGCGACTTGATGTTCTTGGCCGATTCGGTGGTGCGATGGGCCAGCGCGCGGACCTCGGTGGCCACCACGGCAAAGCCCTTGCCTGCATCACCCGCGCGCGCCGCCTCGACCCCGGCGTTGATCGCCAGCAGGTTGGTCTGGAACGCGATGGCCTCGATCACATCGGTGATCTGCGCGATTTCCTCGCTCGAGGTCTTGATCTTGTTCATCGCCTGCTGGGCCGATTTGACGACCTGACCGCTCTGCTTGGCCTCTTGGTCCACGTCGCTGACGCGGTGGTTGACCTGCGCGGCATGGGTGGCGGTGGTGGCGATGCCTTCGGCCAGGCTGCGCATGAAATCGGCCGTGCGGGTGATCGCCATGGCCTGCCTTTCGGTGCGCAGCGCCAGATCATTGGCGGCAACGTCGATCTCGCTGGCACCGGTTTCCACGTTTTCGGCGGCCTCGGCCATGCGCGTCACCATGCCGCTGACATTGTAGCGCATGTTGTGGAAGTCCTCGGCGATGCGGTCATAGGCTTCGGGCAACTGGTCGAGCTGGGCTTGCAGATCGCCCGTCGCCATGGCCGAAAGCCCCGCACCCAGCGACTCGATGACCGCCAGCCGCTTTTCATCCTCGGCCTTGGCATAGGCGCCAAGCGCGGCCTGCATGTCGAGCAGCGCGGTCTTGACCAGCGTGGCGACCGCCTCGGCCTTGGCGCGCTGGCCGGGCAGGGGCAGGGGGCCGGCGATCATGCGCGTCACGATGTCCTCGAGCACCAGCGCATAACCGCCGACGTAAAACTCGGGTGTCAGGCCGATGGTGGCGTGAACACGGCCGATCTGTTCCGAACGGGCGAGGGCGGCCTTGTCGAACGAGCCGGAAAACAGCTGTTCCCAATGCTGGAATTGCAGATTGGCGGCCTTGGCGCGGCGCGCTTCGTCGGGCAGCAGCGCGCGGGTGACGGGGTGCTGTGCGATGTGATCATACAATCTGGCCAGCGCCTTGCGTCCGTGCTGCTCGATGGCGCGTTTGATGCGGGCGAAGCGGCGGTAATTGCCTGCATCCAGCTCGATAAACGGCGTGGAAGGCAACGAGGCATTGGACATGCGGGTTTTTCCCCATGGGTCATGGAAAGACTGAAGTTTGCAGCCTGTTTAGTGATTTTATCCTTATCATTTACCGGCAAAGGTTTAGGCAAAGCTCCTTATCATGCCGTTGTTGCGGGGCTCAGTGCCCGTTCATCTTGACGTTGCGATAAAGCTCCCCAGATCGCGCTTTCGCGGCGATACATTGCGATGCTGCGAGACAAACGGTGCCGCTTGTGGCGCCCGGAGAAAGACGATGACTGTGTACCCCATCCGCAAGATGGCCTTTGCCGCGGCCCTGCCGCTGGCCATGGCCCTGTCGATGCCGGTTGCCACCCCCGCCTTTGCGGCGGATGCCACCATCGAACAGGTCTATTCGGCGGCCCGTTCGGGCCATGTCGATGACGCGCTCAGCCAGATGCAGCAGGTGCTCAAGGACCATCCCAACAGCGCCAAGGCCCATTATGTCGAGGCCGAGCTGCTGGCCAAGGCCGGGCGCAAGGTCGAGGCCCGCACCGAGCTGGGCAAGGCGCAGGCGATCGATCCGGGTCTCTCCTTTGCCAAACCCGCGGCGGTGAGCGCGCTGAAACAGCAGCTCAGCACGGCAAGCACATCGACGGCGACTCGCACCGAGGTGGTGCAGCAAAGCCAGAACCACGGCATTCCGTGGATGCCGATCATCGTCATTGGCGGGCTGGTCTTTCTGGTGCTGGCCTTTCTGCGTCGGCGCAGCGCCGTCAATCAGGCCTATCCTGCCGGGCCGGTGAACCCCAATTACGGCTCGCCCTATGGCAATCAGGGGCCGCAGGGTGGCCCGTGGGGTGGTGGCTATCCCGGTGGTGGTTATAGTGGACCCGGCTATGGCGGTCCCGGTTATGGTGCTCCGCCCCAGCAAGGCATGGGTGGCGGCATCATGAGCTCGCTGGCGGGCGGCGCAGCGGCTGGCGCGGGCTTTGCCGCGGGCGAGGCGGTGATCGACCGCATGTTCGGCGATCATGACCGCGAAAAGATCGTCGAGCGCGACGTGCCGGTGCAGAGCCAGAGCGACGATCGTCGCGATTATAACCAGGACATGGGCGGCGATGACTTCGGCATTTCCGACTCCGGTTCCTGGGATGACGGCGGTTCGAGCAGCAATGACGACTGGTAAGCAGACCTCAGGAGACAAGCCCATGCGCAAGACCATCTCGATTCTCACGCTCGCCTCCTTGGCGGCCATCGCTCCGGTGCAGGCCCAGGCCAAGGGCTGCGTGCGCGGCGCGGTGGCGGGCGCCGTGGTGGGGCATTACGCTGGCCATCATGCCGTGGCAGGCGCGGTGGGCGGATGCATCGCTGCGCGGGCCTATTACAAGCATAAGGCGGCGCAACAGGCGGTCCAGCATCCAGCGCCGCCCCCGCCGCATCACTGATTTTGCGGGACTGTCGGCATCGGGCGCAGGCCCTGTGCCGACAGATGCCGGCAGGCCAACAAAAAGGCCAGCGAAGGATTTCCCACTTCGCTGGCCTTTTTGTTCAGTTCTGGACGGCAGGCGAAGGCCGCCCGTTAAGGCTTAGCCCGCGGGCAGCAGATGCCGGTCGCCGGCGATCTTCTGCATCGCCTTCTGCAGCTTTTCAAAGGCGCGCACCTCGATCTGACGCACGCGCTCGCGGCTGACATTATAGGTCTGGCTCAGCTCTTCCAGCGTTTTGGGCTCGTCGGTCAGGCGGCGCTCGATCAGGATCGCGCGCTCACGCTCATTGAGACCCTGCATGGCTTCACCCAGCATGGCGTGGCGCCAGCCGGCTTCCTGCGCCTCGGCCACGGTTTCGTCTTGCAAAGGGCCGCCATCCGCCAGCAGATCCTGCCACTGGCCTTCGCCTTCCTCGTTCAGGCTGACGTTGAGCGAGGCATCGCCGCCCATCATCATGCGGCGGTTCATGTTGACCACGTCCTGTTCGGACACGCCCAGATGGGTGGCGATGGCCTTCACATCGTCGGGATGCAGGTCGGAATCCTCGAAGGCGTCGATGTTCTTCTTCATGCGGCGCAGGTTGAAGAACAGCTTCTTCTGCGCCGCCGTCGTGCCCATCTTCACCAGGCTCCAGCTGCGCAGGATGAATTCCTGGATGCTGGCCTTGATCCACCACATGGCATAGGTGGCGAGGCGGAAGCCGCGTTCAGGCTCGAATTTCTTGACGCCCTGCATCAGGCCGATGTTGCCCTCGGAGATCAGCTCGGACATCGGCAGGCCATAGCCGCGATATCCCATGGCGATCTTGGCGACGAGGCGCAGGTGGCTGGTGACCAGCTGACGCGCGGCGTCAGGGTCCTGATGCTCGGCATAGCGCTTGGCCAGCATATATTCCTGCTCGGCCGTGAGCATGGGGAATTTCTTGATTTCGGACATGTAGCGGTTGAGCCCGGCTTCCCCGGTGGGGGCCGATGGAATGGCGGGCAGGTTCGATTCGTTGCTCATTGTGCTCATCGTCCTCATAGTCTCGTCGACGCGCCCTTGATGGACCCTTAACAGGCATCCTTCGGCGGCGGCCACGTGCCGGTTACGCCTTGAGGCGGTTCCGGCAGAAAATAACCCGGCTGGTCGGCATGGAAACTGCCCAACCGGGCCAATAGATCCCGCATGTCAGCGGGAAGGTCGCTGGCGAACCGAAGAGTCTCGCCGGTAACCGGGTGAATAAACCCCAGAACAGCCGCGTGCAAGGACTGGCGGCTGAAGTTGAGCTCCAAAAGGAGTGGTTTTAGCGATTTCTGTGATCGGCAATAAACCGGGTCACCAACAAGGGGGTGGCCGATGGAGGCCATATGCACACGCACCTGATGGGTGCGACCGGTCTCCAGACGGCATTCGACCAGCGCGCTTTTGCCCATGGCCTCGCGCAGCCGATAATGCGTGACGGCATGTTTACCACGATGCGACGGTTCCTCGACCGGCTCGGGGGTGCCATAGGGCGCGACATAGCGCGCCTCTTCCTCGGGCATGATGGCCATGCGCTTGCGATCGGTGTGATGCCGCGCGATGGTGCCCTTGAGCGTTCCCTGCGCGGGCACCGGCACGCCATGGGTGATGGCCAGATAGGCCCGCTCGATCGAATGGTCGGCAAACTGGCGGGCAAGGCCTTCATGGGCGGCATCGCTCTTGGCCACCACCAGCAGGCCTGACGTGTCCTTGTCGATGCGGTGGACGATGCCGGGCCGCGCCACCCCGCCAATGCCTGACAGTCTGCCAGCGCAGTGATGCAGCAGGGCATTGACCAGCGTGCCATCAGGATTGCCCGCCGCCGGGTGGACGACCATGCCGGCCGGCTTGTCGATGACGATGAGATGTTCGTCCTCATGGACGATGGTGAGAGGAATGTCCTGTGCCACGGTTTCCAGCTGGGCGACCTGGGGCAGGGTGATGGCAAAGCCCGCGCCCGGCGCCACTTTCAGCGAGGCCGAGCTTGCCAATCTGCCATCCACCGTGACCCGGCCCTCGCCGATCAACGCCTTGACGCGCTCGCGCGAGAGGTCGCCCCCGCCGGGCAGAACGCCCGTGCAGGCCTCCGCCAGCGCGCGGTCGAGTCGCCCGGCGCTGATGATGCGCCCTTGCAGTGTTGTGCCCCCTTGATCCATTATTCCTCCAAATGGGCATCTATTTCACCATGACAAGAGGAATCGCGCAGGCCTTGCTGGAACAGGCCGCCGATAGCCCGCATCAGGAAGTCTGCGGATTGCTGCTGGGGCAGGGCGATGGGCACATCACGCAGGTGCTGCCCGCCGCCAATGTTCACCCCCGGCCTGCCCGATTCTTCGAGATCGACCCGGCGGTGCTGATCGGCGCCACGAAAGCGGCGCGCGGCGGCGGTTTGCAAGTGCTGGGCTGCTATCATTCGCATCCCTCGGGCACGCCTGCCCCTTCCGCCACCGATGCCGCCATGGCTGCGCGTGACGGAAAACTGTGGGCAATTGTCGCCAATGGGGTCATTGAATGGTGGCGTGACGGTGAGATGGGTTTCGAAGCGCTTTCCTCGCCCGTCCAACAGGGTTAAGGGCAACAGGGAAGCGGGGCGACGCACCACCATGTCGGTCCCTTGCGCGGGAATTGTCAAACACATGCCCAATCAGATGATCGATACCGATACGGCGCTGGAACTGGCCAGCCTGCTGTGCTCGCGCCTGTGCCATGATATGCTCAGCCCCGTGGGGGCCTTGTCGAACGGGCTGGAACTGCTGGCCGACGAGAAGGACCCCGAGATGCGCCGCCGCTGCTTCGAGCTGCTCGAGCAATCGGCACGCACCAGCGCGGACAAGCTCAAATTCTTCCGTCTGGCCTTTGGCGCGGCGGGCGGCTTTGGCGAGAACATCCCCACCGCCGAACCCAAGGCGCTGATCGATGCGCTAGTGGCAGGCAAGGACCGCCTCTCGGTCCATTGGCAGGTGAGTGCGGACGCCCTGCCCAAGGCGGCCGTCAAGACGCTGCTCAATCTCGCGCAGATCGCCATTGACGCGCTGGTGCGCGGAGGCAGCGTGGATATTGCCGCCGAAATGCGCAGCGATCAGGGTCGGCAGGTGGCCGAGATCGTGGTGCGCGGCGCCGGCCCGCGCATCGCCTTCGACCAGACGGTGGGGCAGGCGCTGGAAGGCCGCCTGCCGATGAACGAGTTGTCGAGTCGCACGGCGCCCGCCGCCATGCTGGCCGCCATCGCCGCGCGGCTGGGCGGGCAGGTGCAATATGCGCTGGGCGATGATGCGCTGGTGATGGGCGCGATGCTGCCGGTGGCGTAAGACTGGCTGGGGTGAAGGAGGGCCGATCGATTGGATGAGCTGATCCACCGCGACACGCCTTCGCCCAACTGGAACGAGCGCAAGCTGCCGGTCAGCCTGGTGGTGCTGCATTACACCGGCATGGAAAGCGCGCAGGCGGCGCTGGACCGGCTCTGCGACCCCAAGGCCGAGGTGTCGGCCCATTACATGATCGAGGAGGATGGCACCGTCCATCGTCTGGTCGCTGAAGAACACCGCGCCTGGCATGCCGGGCGCAGCTATTGGCGGGGCATCACCGATGTGAATTCGGCCAGCATCGGCATCGAGCTGGTCAATCCGGGTCATGAATTCGGCTATCGCCCTTTCCCCGAGGCGCAGATGGAGGCGCTGATCCCCCTGCTGGCGGGCATCATGGCGCGGCACAACATCAGCCCGGCGGGCGTGCTGGGCCATTCCGATGTGGCTCCGGCGCGCAAGCAGGACCCGGGCGAATTGTTCGAATGGGAGGTGTTGGCCCGCTATGGTCTGGCGCTGCACACGCCCAAGCCGCGCATCCGCCTGCTGCATGACAATCCGGGTGCATTCTTCCTTTCGCTCGAACGCTTCGGCTATGACATCAGCGATGGGCGGGCGGCGGTGCGCGCCTTTCAGCGCCGTTTCCGTCCGCGCATCATCGATGGCGAGCTGGATGGCGAGGTGGGCGCGCTGCTCTTCGAACTGCTGCTGATGCGCGATGCCGATGAGCAGGACGATTGCGATGGTGACGATTTCCCTTGGTGATGCCGGCGCATCCCTGCTAGGCGCAGCCCCGTCAGGCGGCCGGGCAGCCGCGTCAGGGCTCATTCATGGGTGCCTGCCGAGGAAAGTCCGGGCTCCACGAAACAGGGTGGCGGGTAACGCCCGCCCGGCGAGGGCTTCGGCTCGAAGTCGAGGGACAGTGCCACAGAGAAGAGACCGCCTTGCCCTTCGGGGCAGGTAAGGGTGAAACGGCGGGGTAAGAGCCCACCGCGCGACTGGTAACAGAAGCGGCACGGCAAACCCCACCCGGAGCAAGACCGAATAGGGACGGCGCGTTTCGCAAGAAACAGGCGTGTTTCGCGCCAGTCGTCCGGGTTGGTTGCTGGAGCGGCATGGCAACATGTCGCCAAGAGGAATGGCTGCCGCTGGCCCCCGCGTCCGCAAGGATACGAGAGGCCTTCACAGAACCCGGCTTACAGGCCGCCTGACACTGCCTCAGCCCGGCTCCTATTGCGGCAGATAGGGCTTGTCCGGCGCGGGCGGCGGCGCATCCTTGGCGGTGAGCACCGCGCGCAATGTCATCACATAGGGCACGCCGACGCCGTCGATGCCCACCCGCTGCCCCGGCTTCAGCCCATGCAGGGCCGGGCAGACCATGCGTAGCAGATCAAGCTGCGTTTCCCCCTTGCCCGGTGCACAATAGGCGACCATGCCGGAGGGCGCCACGCTCAGCAGCACATTGACCGGCGTGCGCGCCACGCCGCCCGGCAGATGGGGGGCTTCCAGCTCGACATCGGCGGGCGGCTCCACACGCAAGATCTCGTCGCCCTGCGTCGTACCGGGGATGACAAGGCGGGCAAGGCCGCGCACCACGCTGTAGGCGGGCGTGCCATCGGGCAGATGGGCCGGCGCCAGATGCTTGTGGCTGAGGATCTCGCAGAGCGAATCGGCCAATTGCGCATCGCCCCAGCCCTTGGCGGCATGGCAGTCCATCGCATGGCCCTGGGGCGAGATGAACAGCTCAACCGGAGCTGCCGCCGACAAATCATGCACCAGCGCGAATTGCGGATAATCGTCGGCGTCGAGCAATTGCTCGGGGTCTGCCGCATCGACCTGCGCGGTGGGCACAGCCAGGGAGGGCGCGGCACCCGCAGGCGCGGCGAGAGCCAGCAGCAAGGCAAGCATCATCCTCCGCGCCCCCGTATCGTGCCTCAGGGCCGGCCGACGCTGGTATAGGCAAAGCCCTTGGCGCGCATTTCATCGGGCTGATAGACATTGCGCAGGTCGACCAGCACCGGCGTCTTCACCAGCTTTTTCACTCGTTCCATGTCCAGCGCGCGGAAGGCGTCCCATTCCGTCACCAGCACCACCGCGTCAGCCCCTTCGATGGCGGCATAGGCGCTGGTCTTCATGGCCACCTCGGGCATCAGCGGGGCGGCGGCTTCCATGCCCTCAGGGTCATAGGCTGATACGGTGATGCCCGCATCGCCCAGCGCCTGCGCGATGGCGATGGAGGGCGCGTCGCGCATGTCGTCGGTGTTGGGTTTGAAGGTCAGGCCCAGCAGGGCGACATGCTTGCCGCGTGCTTCGCCAGCACCACCCAGTGCCTCGATCACCTTGCGGCCCATGGCGCGCTTGCGGCTGTCGTTGACCTTGACCACCGCCTCGACGATGCGGGTCGGGCTGTCGTAATCCTCGGCGGTTTTGAGCAGGGCCAGCGTGTCCTTGGGGAAGCAGCTTCCGCCATAGCCCGGCCCGGCGTGGAGGAATTTCGACCCGATGCGGTTGTCCATGCCGATGCCGCGCGAGACATCCTGCACATTGCCGCCCACCTTTTCGCACAGATCAGCCATTTCGTTGATGAAGGTGATCTTGACCGCCAGAAAGGCATTGGCGGCATATTTGATCATCTCGGACGAGCGGCGGCTGGTGAACAGGATTGGCGCCTTGTTGAGGAAGAGTGGGCGATAGACCTCATTCATGATGCCCTTGGCCCATTCATCCTCGACGCCCACGACGATGCGGTCGGGTCGCTTGAAATCGCCGATGGCCGCGCCCTCGCGCAGGAATTCAGGGTTGGAGGCGACCGCAAAGCGCACCTTGGTGCCGGTTTCGGCCACGATGCGCTCCACCTCATCGCCCGTGCCGACAGGAACGGTCGATTTCGTGACGATGACGGCAGGCGTGGTGAGATGCTCGCCCACCTCCTGCGCCACGGCATAGACAAAGGAGAGGTCGGCATGGCCATCGCCGCGACGGCTGGGCGTGCCCACGGCGATGAAGATGGCCTGCGCGCCCGCGATCCCCTCAGCCAGGTCGGTGGTGAAGGAGAGGCGGCCGCCCTTCACATTACTGGCCACCAGTTCGGCAAGGCCGGGCTCATAGATGGGCATGACCCCGGCGTTGAGCCGCTCGATCTTCGACGGGTCCTTGTCGATGCAGACCACATCATGGCCAAAATCGGCAAAACAGGCGCCAGACACCAGACCAACATAGCCCGAACCCACCATGGCGATTTTCATAGATGCACTTTCTTCGTCAGAATTCGTCTCTGGCGCGGGCGGATGCGCGCGCCTTCATCATTATTCCCAGTGTGACGCCGGTCACGCTTCGCTCAGCGGCCGGGTCGTCACGGCAATCTCGCCGGTCTCGTCATCCTGGTTTGCCTCGATCAGCCAGCGCTCCTGCCCTTCCAGACCCAGCGCGGTCAACCGCCCTGAAAGATAGGCCCCCGTGTCGATGCCCAGACGATTGGGCCGCACCTCCACATCCTGCGTGATCGTATGGCCATGAACGATGACCGCCCCGTGACCTTGCGTGCTGGAGAGGAAAGGCTCGCGGATCCAACGCGTGTCCTCGGTGGTCTGCTCCTCGATGGGAACGCCGGGGCGGATGCCGGCATGGACGAAGACATAGTCGCCCATCCGCACGCTGGCCTCGAAACCGCGAATGAAATCGAGCAGCGCGGGGGATATGCGGGCGCTCAGCATGGCCTGCACCTCCTCGAAGGGGGCGGTGAGAAAGGCCTCTTCGTCGACATCGAAGCTGAGCACGGTTTCCTGCCCGCCATAGCGCAGGAACTGGCGCATCGCCTCGAGAGAGATAAGCGATTTGAGCAGCATTTCCTCATGGTTGCCCATCAGCACCCGCAGCGGGCGGCGCGTGCCCCACACCCGTGCCAGATCGAGCACGCCCCGGCTGTCGGGCCCGCGGTCGATGAGGTCGCCCAGCAGGATGACGGTGGTGTCCATCGCCCCACGCTGGCGGTCATCCTGCTCGATCGCCTTGATCAGCCGCGCGAACAGGTCGGCCCGCCCGTGGATGTCGCCCACCGCATAGACCCGCTGACCGGGCGGCAAGGTGGCCGGCATCGGGGCGGCAGCGGGCCGCAGGAGATTGCGCAAGGACTTGAGCATAAAGGGACGCTTTCGCCATAGGCTTCGGCCAAAAGCGGGTCAAGGCGGGCGGGCCGGTGGCTGTGCCGGCCCGGCGGGGGGCGGGGCGCCTTGCCCGCCATGGCGGCCTATGCGACATGGCGGGCTTGTGCCATCCCCTCCATGGAGTGTTCCTGCATGACCCAGTTTCTGCACACGATGATCCGCGTCAGCGATCCTGACGCCACGATCCGCTTCTTCAACCTGCTCGGCGTTGAGGAAACCCGCCGCTTTTCCAGCGAGCAGGGCCGTTTCACGCTGATCTATCTGGCCGCTCCAGGGCAGGACTATGAAGTCGAACTGACCTACAACTGGCCCGCCGAGGATGGCAGCGCCGAAACCTATACCGGTGGGCGCAATTTCGGCCATCTCGCCTTTCAGGTGGAGGACATCTACGCCACCTGCCAGACGCTGATGGACGCTGGCATCACCATCAACCGCCCCCCGCGTGATGGCCATATGGCCTTTGCGAAGACGCCCGATGGCATCAGCATCGAACTGCTGCAGAAGGGCCGTCTTGAGCCCAGCGAGCCCTGGGCCAGCATGGCCAACACCGGTAGCTGGTAACGCGCCATCCTTCTTTCGACCGGGCGCATCCATCGGGGGCAAGCCGGTGCGTCCGGTCGACGCAGTAGTGGTTGCCAAGCTGTTTTGAAATCTTGTTGCAATGCACTTTATTCTTGGTTGAAAAAGATTTTTCGCCATTTAAGGTTCTTTTACAGAGGGCATAAGCGATTCTACCGGGGGTCTCGTGTTTCAAGCCGTCATTGGGTTGCATTGGGGCAAGGCTGCCTGGACGGTGACGGGTTGGCTCCAGTTTCTGGAGCGGGAACTTCTTTTCTTTGCGCTGTTCTGGTTCATCATCGGCATGGTCGATGAAATGCTGGTCGATGCCTTGTGGATCGCCCGGCGTTTCATTGCCGGGCGGCGCACACCGACCTTCAGCGCCCCGTCGCCTGCCCCATCGCCTGCCCCATCGCCTGCCCTGTCGCCTGCATCGCCCCCCGTGCTCGCTCCGGGTGACAGGGCAGCCTCCCTCATCGCGGACCCGCCGCTGGCGGTGTTCATCGCCGCCTGGCAGGAAGCGGCCGTCATCGGCGCTACGGTGGGGCACATGCTGGCGGTCTGGCCGGACCGGGCCCTGCGCATCTATGTCGGCTGCTATTGCAACGATGCCCCGACCGTGGCGGCCGTGGCTGCGGCGGCCAGGGGCGATCCGCGCCTGCGCATCGTTATCACCGACCGCCCCGGCCCCACGACCAAGGCCGACTGCCTCAACCGGCTCTACACCGCCCTGCTCGATGACGAGCACCGGCAGGGTTATCCCTTCCTCGGCGTGATTCTTCACGATGCCGAGGATATGGTCCATCGCCATGAACTGACCATCGTCAGCCAGGCCCTGCATGAGGTGGATTTCGTGCAATTGCCCGTCCGCCCCGAGCTTCCCGCCGGGCCGCATTGGGTGGCGGGCCATTATGGCGACGAATTTGTCGAGAGCCATGCCCGTGTGATGACCGTGCGCGATGCCCTGGGCGCCGCCCTGCCTGCGGCGGGGGTGGGCTGTGGTTTCCGGCGGACCATGCTGGCGCGCATCGGCGACCTGCGCCATGAATATGGCGAACAGGGCCCCTTCGTCGCCGAATGCTTCACCGAGGATTACGAGATCGGCCTGCTGGTCACCCATCTGGGCGGTCAGGCGCGCTTTGTGCGGATGCGCGACGAGGAGGGCGAGCTCATCGCCACGCGCAGCTATTTTCCCGATACGCTGGCCGGCGCGGTGCGCCAGAAGACGCGCTGGATACACGGCATCGCCTTGCAGAGCTGGGACCGCATGGGCTGGATGGGGCGGCCGGTCGACCTGTGGATGTCACTGCGTGACCGGCGCGGGCCCTTTGTCGCGCTGGTGCTGACTGCGGCCTATGGCGTGCTGCTGCTCGAAGGGCTGCTGTTGCCGCTGCGCGCGCTGGGGTGGGTGCCCGATGATGTGGTCCCCGCCACCGTCCATACCATGGCCACGCTCAGCTTCATCGGCCTGCTCTGGCGCATGGTGATGCGCTTTGTCTTTTCGGCGCGTGAATATGGCTGGGTCGAGGGGCTGCGCGCGGTCGTGCGCATCCCGATCGCCAACATCATCACCATCATGGCCGGGCGCCGGGCGCTGATGGCCTATGGCCGTTCGCTGCGCGGGATGACGGTGGTGTGGGACAAGACCCCGCATCTCGACCATCCCCTGCTGGCCGCCGGAAAAACCGCTGCGTGAGGCCCGCCGGCACAAAGGGCGCGCGGCGGCGCGGAGAGCCGGTCTGGGCGCTGGTGGTGATTCTGGGCGGCTGGATCGGCGTGCGGGTGGCGACCTGGGATGTGGCGAGCGCCGACCCGGAGATGGAGTCAGGGCTGGGGCGCGTGGTGACAAGCCCTCTGCCCTCTCCCATCCATAAGCGTGCCTTGCCCATGCCCGCGTTTCCGGCGGCGGCCTCGCATTTGCCCGCGCCGGGCTATGGCGCGCTGCCGGTGCTGTCGGCACGACCGGCAATGCCGCTGGTGCGCCCGGCGCCGCTTGCCGTCGCGCTGCCGGGCGATGCTGCCCCGCCACTGGCGCCCGGCGTCGGTGCGGTGGGGGCCGTGGGTGGGCACCAACTGCTGTGGGTGGCGGTGATGGCGAATCTGTCGCTGGCCTATGATGTGGCCCGCGCCGGGGCGACAGCGCGCGAAGCAGCGTTGCAGCGTACCGCCGCCGGGCAAACGCCGACCGGGCATGCCGAGACGGTGAAGCTGATCGCTGCACAGGGATGGAACCCGCCGCGTGCTGCGCCCTTTATTGCGCCACCCTCGGCGCCTTTGCCGGCCTTTGCGCCGTCTCCTGTGCCAGGACCTGCGCCGGCGCATCTGTCGCGCTGGTCGGGCGATGCATGGCTGCTGTGGCGTCGGGGCGGCAATGCCGCACCGACGGGGGCTTTCGTGCTGCCCAGCTATGGCGCCGATCAGATCGGCGCGGTGCTGCGCTATCGGCTGTCACCGGCCAGCGCCTATCAGCCGACCCTTTATGGCCGGGCCTATAGCGCGCTCAACGGCACGGGCGAGCGTGAGGCGGCGCTGGGCTTTGCCGCGCGCCCGGTGCCCGCCGTGCCGGTCATCGCCATGGCCGAAGGGAGGCTTAGCCGCTTTGACAATGGCACGAATCATCTGCGCCCGGCGGTCACGTTGGTGACGCAACTGTCGCCGGTGGTCCTGCCCGGAAAAATCCGGGCCGAAACCTATGTGCAGGGGGGCTATGTCGGTGGCCCCGGCGCCACGCCTTTCGTCGATGGCCAGTTCCGGCTGGAACAGATCGCGCTCGACAAATCCCGCGTGCAGCTGCGTGTGGGTGGCGGCGTCTGGGGCGGGGCGCAGCAGGGGGGCGGGCGGCTGGATGTGGGGCCGGGGGTGACGCTGGGCTTTGCCACCGCGCATGCCGGGGCGCATGTCTCGGTGGACTGGCGTTTTCGCGTGGCGGGCCATGCCATGCCGGCATCGGGCCCGGCGGTGACCCTGGCGGCGGGTTTCTGAACCGGCAGACGGCGGCTCCAATCCCCTGATTTTGGCGCACGGCAGGCACGATCCGCCCTTCCCAGCGGGGGCGAGGGACGCTACCCTTGTCTCAGCATGGATGTCTATCTTCCTATCGCCAACCTTTCGGTCAATGGTCTGGTTATCGTCGGTCTGGGCGTGCTTACGGGGCTGCTCTCGGGCATGTTTGGCGTGGGCGGCGGATTTCTGACGACGCCGCTGCTCATTTTCTACGGCATTCCGCCCACCGTGGCCGCCGCCAGCGCCGCCACGCAGGTGACGGGTGCCAGCGTGTCGGGCGTGCTGGCCCATGGCAAGCGCGGCGGGGTGGATTACCACATGGGCGCGGTGCTGGTGGCGGGCGGCATCATCGGGGCGGGCATCGGTTCGGTGCTGTTCAACCTGCTGCAACGGCTGGGGCAGATCGATACGGTCATCAACATTCTCTATGTCGTGCTGCTCGGCTCGATCGGCTCGCTGATGGCCTGGGAAAGCATCCAGACCCTGCGCGGCAGGCAATCGGCAGCGGCCAAGCGGCGGCACCATCCGCTGGTGGCCAATCTGCCGTTGCGCTGGCGATTTTATCGTTCGGGTCTTTATATTTCTCCGCTGGCGCCTTTGCTGCTGGGTATCTTTACCGGCATTCTCACCATGCTGATGGGGATTGGCGGCGGCTTTGTGCTGGTGCCGGCCATGCTCTATATTCTGGGGATGAGCGCGGGGGTGGTGGTGGGCACCAGCCTGTTCCAGATCCTCTTCGTCACCATGGCGACGACCATGATCCATGCGCTGACCACCCATGCGGTCGATCTGGTGCTGGCGGTGCTGCTGCTGTTTGGCTCGGTGACGGGCGCGCAACTGGGCTCGCTCTTTGCCGCCAAGGCCTCGCCGGTGCGGCTGCGGTTGCTGCTGGCGGTGATTGTGCTGATGGTGGCCGGGCGCATGATGCTGGGGCTGACGTGGCACCCCGACGAGATCTTCACGGTGACGCCCCTGTGAACAGGGCGGGCGAAAGATGCGTGCTGGCTTTGGGCGCGCTGATTGCCTTGACGGGCGCGCGGGCGCCCGCGCCCCGGCCCATTCTGGTGCCTGATGTCTCGCAGCATGAGGTGATCCTGCGGCAGGGTTTCACCGGCGCCGATCTGCTGCTCTATGGCGCGATCCTGACGCCCGAGGGACACCGTGCCGGGGCCGATTACGACATTGTGGTGGTGCTGGAAGGCCCCGCCAACCCGATGGTTCTGCGTGAGAAGCGCAGGGTGGCAGGCATGTGGGTCAATGCCGACAGCACGACCTTGCGCTCGGTCCCTGGCTTTTACGCGGTGGCCTCGACCCGGCCGATCGACAAGATCGTCGATGAGCGGACCGCCGCCATTTACGAACTGGGGCTCGACTCGCTGCAACTCTCGCCCGGCGAAACGGTGGACCCGGCGGTGCAGAAGCGTTTTTCCACCGGCCTTGTCGATCTCATGGGGCGCAAGGGGCTCTATGGGCAGAACCAGAACGGGGTGACGATCACCGATCAGGTGCTTTACCGCGCGCGCATCGCCCTGCCATCCAGTGTGCAGCCGGGCATCTACACCGCTGAAACCTTCGCCATCAGTCAGGGCCGCGTGCTGACTTCGGCCGTGGCGCGGGTCGAGGTGAAGAAGGAAGGTTTTGAGAAGGCCGTGGCCGATTATGCGCGCCATCAGGCCTTTTCCTATGGGTTGCTGGCGGTGGCGGTTTCGGTGTTGATGGGCTGGGTGGCCGGGCGGCTCTTCGCCCGTCGTTGAGATTTTGGGCTGCGTCGTGGGAGAAAAATGCCCCACGTTAGCGCGGAATTAACCACAGCTGTTTTATCGCCCTCCACGAACAGCTATTTTGAGTGCGAAGGAGTGGTTTGGGCAGATGCTGGAAAGGCCACCAACAGCTTTCGATGCCCGCCCTCTTGGGCCGGAGGACGCCGGGCTGACACCCATGATGCCGGGCTCTGCCGGTGAGGCCGATATGCCCGCCGACAATGCCGACATGCCCATCGGCGTGGTGATGGAAATCGCCGGTGGCGGCTCGCTGGTGGCGCTTGATCTTGATCGCCTGAATGAGTGCGCCAAAGACGCCGACCCCACATTGGCCCTGTCGGGCCAGGTGGGCAGTCAGCTGCGCATCCGCCACGGCGACCGCTGGCTGCTGGCCAGTGTGCGCGACCAGAAGCAGGGACGCCGCACGGGCGAAGGCGTTCTGGCGGTCATCGACTTTCTGGGCGAGGGCGATGAGGAACGCCTGACCGGCGCGATCCAGTCCTTCCGTCGGGGTGTGACCAATTATCCGCTGCCCGGCGCCTATGTTTACCCCGCCACCACGCGCGACCTGATGGCGGTCTATGCGGGTGATGGCCGCTCCTCCATCGAGGTGGGCACCGTCTTTCCCACGCGCGACATCCGCGCCAGCCTTTACATCGATGCCTTGCTGGGCAAGCATTTCGCGCTGCTGGGCTCCACCGGCACGGGTAAATCGACCAGCCTTGCGCTCATCCTCCACCGCATCTGCCAGAGCGCGCCGCAGGGCCATGTGCTGATGGTCGATCCTCATGGCGAATATGCCGCAGCCTTCAAGAATGAAGGCATGATCCTCGACGTCTCGAACCTGCAACTGCCCTATTGGCTGATGAATTTCGAGGAGCATTGCGAGATCCTGCTCACCAGCCGGGGCGACAATCGGCAGGTGGATGCCGAAATCCTGGGTCGGTGCCTGCTGCAGGCGCGCATGAAGAACCGTCTTGCCGAGGACATTGGCCGGGTGACGGTCGATTCGCCCATTCCCTATCTCCTCTCCGACCTTGGCGTCATCTTGCAGAACGAGATGGGCAAGCTGGACAAGGCGACCAACAGCGCCCCCTTCATGCGCATCAAGACGCGGCTGGAGGAATTGAAGGCCGATCGGCGCTATCAGTTCCTCTTCTCCGGTATGCTGGTGGGCGACACGATGGTCGAGGTGATCGGCCGCATGTTCCGCCTGCCCGCGCGCGGGCGCCCCATCTCGATCATCGACGTGTCGGGTGTGCCCTCGGAAATTACCGCAACCGTGGTGGCGCTGCTCAGCCGTCTGGTGTTCGACTTTGCCATCTGGGCGCGGGGCGAGCGCATGCGCCCCATCCTGCTGGTGTGCGAGGAAGCGCATCGCTACGTGCCCAATGAGAAGAACGTCGAGAACTCCTCGGTGGGGCGCATCCTGTCGCGCATCGCCAAGGAAGGGCGCAAATATGGCGTCTCGCTGGGTCTGGTGACGCAGCGGCCGTCCGATCTGGCCGAGGGCGTGCTCTCGCAGCTCGGCACGATCATTTCCATGCGCCTTAATAACGACCGCGATCAGGCCTTCGTGAAAGCGGCCATGCCCGAGGGCGGCAAGGCGCTGCTCGACGCCGTGCCGGCGCTGCGCAACCGCGAATGCATCGTGGTGGGCGAGGGTGTTGCTGTGCCGATGCGCATCGCCTTTGACGATCTGGACGCCGACAAGCGCCCGGCCTCGGCTGACCCATCCTTCAGCGAGTTGTGGCGCGAAGTGGGCGGCGAGGAAGAGATGGTGGGGCGGATTGTCCAGCGGTGGCGTGGGCAGGGGCGTTAAGGTTCAGGTTTAAGGGAAAAAGGAAAGTGCGAGGGCCATCGCCCTCGCGCTCCCTTTATTTTGGCGAGGGTGTGATTGGTCTCGCCCTTGCGCCAGAATCGCCGCGCCGCAGGCCTTTAACATGATGGCGCGACGCTGCCATTTCCTGCCTGCGGCGCGGCGAATGCGGCGCTGAAAACGAAAGGGATTGCAAAGGGCGATGGCCCTTTGCCCGCCGGAGGCATAAAACGCCCGCCGGAGGCACCTTTACGTCCCTCTTGTGTCGCCCGACAGATGAATATGCAGCCGGTCCGTCAGGCTGAACCCATGTTCCATGCAAAGCTCCGCCAGCCAGATCTGCCGCGTGCGCAGGGTGGCGCTGTCGCGGCCCTCGGCCATCAGGAACAGGCGCTCGGCGGGAATGGCGTGGACGGCGGCCAGCGCGCGAACCTGCTCGACATCATCGGGCGTGGCGACGACGAATTTGAAGAAGGCGCGCGGGTCTGCGGCCCATGCGTCCAGCCGCGCGGGGGGCAGGGCTAGCTCGGCGGGGTTGCCTGAATGGGCCAGCTTGGGGCTGACATTGAACTGGGCGATCAGCGGGTCGAGCGCGGGCGCCGGGGCAACGGTGCCATTGGTTTCCACCTCCACCCGCCAGCCGGGCAGAGCGCTGAGGAGTTTGACCAGCGCCGGGCCTTGCAGCAGCGGCTCGCCCCCGGTGATGACGAGGCGGGGATAGGGCAGGTGGCCGCCCAGCTCCTTGATGCGCGCGGCGGTCTGCTCCTCGCTCCACATCACCTGATTGTCGGCGCGGGAGAAGGCGATGCCATCCTTGTGGGGGCGGTTGTCGCCCTCGAAATGCCAGGTGTAGGCGGTGTCGCACCACTGGCAGGCCAGATTGCAGCGCGACAGGCGCAGGAAGACGCAGGGGCGCCCGATGGACGCCCCTTCACCCTGCAAGGCGGCAAAGATCTCCGGCTGACCCGGCGTGATCGTGGCCAGTGCGAGCATGTTACCCCAGCCGCGCCAGCGCCGCTGCCAGACGTTCGGCCTCTGCCGCGTGATGGGCATGGTCGGCGCGGGCTTTCTCGATGGCCTCGGGCTTGGCCTTTTCCACGAAGGATGGGTTGGACAGGCGCTTGTCGAGGCTGTCGCGTTCCTTCTGGCTGGCGGCCATGGCTTTTGCGAGGCGGGCCTTTTCAGCGGCGACGTCGATGATGCCTTCAAGGGGAAGTGCGAAAGTCTCCTCTCCCAGCACGATTTGCGCACGCGCACCATTGATATCAATCGTAGCACGGATTCGCACGCGGGCTCGGCGTTCGATTATGTCAGCATATTGCGATAGCAAGGCGCGTGAAACTTCACCCGTACTGCTATCTGGCACCAGATCGACGAATGCAGAAGGCGAAACACCTAGATCGGCACGAGTGGAGCGGACACTGCCGATGAGGCGATGAAGCCAGTTCACCTTCGCTGCTGCGGAGAAGTATGCGTCAGTGAAACCGGACCCCACATCAAGCCAACGTGCGACAATCAACTCATTATCGCGCTTGCCCATCGCATGCCACAGTTCCTCGGTAATGAACGGCATGAAAGGATGCAGCATTATGAGGATTTGGTCGAAGGCCCAGCCTGCAGTCTCTAACGTTTCGGTATCGAAGCTGCCTTTTATGTCCTCGATGTAATCGTCGCAAAAACGATCCCAAACGAAATGATAAGCAGAGAGCGCAGCTTCATCGAAGCGCAGTGCAGCCATCGCCGCGTCGATACGCTGGACCGTACCGATTACTTCGCCAACGATCCACTTATTGATGTCATTGGTGGGTTGCGGGATTGCTGCACTTTTAGAGGCGGTGACCCCATTGGACTGGAGAAAACGCGCGGCGTTCCACAGCTTGGTGGCGAAGTTGCGGTAACCCTCGACGCGCTTTTCATCCATCTTCACGTCGCGGCCTTGGCTCTCCATCGCGGCCATGAAGAAGCGCAGCGCATCGGCACCATATTTGTCGATCAGCCCCAGCGGATCGACGACATTGCCCTTGGACTTGGACATTTTCTGCCCGTCAGAAGCGCGGACCAGCCCATGCAGGTAGAGACGCTTCCAAGGCACGTCGCCCATGAAATGCATCCCCTGCATCGCCATGCGCGCGCACCAGAAGAACAGAATGTCAAAGCCCGAGATCAGGAGATCATTGGGATAATGGCGTGCGACAAGCTCCGGCGTCTGGTCCGGCCAGCCCAAAGTGGCAAAGGGCCACAGAGCGGAGGAGAACCATGTGTCGAGGACGTCGGAATCGCGGAAAACATGGAGAGAGCCATCGTTCTCCGCAGCAGTGCATTCAGTCAGTGAATCGTGAATTTTGATGAAATGGGGGGGTAAATCCCAATATTTAGCAATGAGTGCCTTTGCTTCGTCTTCGTTTGTTGCAACGAAACATTCCCAGGCAAGATCGGGTCTTGCATCTTGACCCATACCGCCCTTGTTCACGCTGTAAGTGCCTGGCGGCAACCTGCTATCAAGGCCCTTCTTAGGCCCATACCAAGCCGGAATCCGATGCCCCCACCACAACTGGCGGCTCACGCACCACGGCTGGATGTTGTCCATCCAGTTGAAATAGGTCTTTTCCCAGCTCTTGGGTACGATCTCGATGGCGCCGCTCTTCACCGCCGCGATGGGCGCCTTGGCCAGCTCCGCTGCATTCACATACCACTGGTCGGTCAGCCAGGGCTCGATCACCACGCCGCCACGGTCGCCAAAGGGCGTGGCGATGGTGCGGGCCTCGGCCTCCAGCATGGGCACATTGCCCTCGGCATCCGGTTTGCCGGGGTGGAGGACCAGCAGGCCCAGCGCCTTCATCTCGGCCACCACCGCCTCGCGCGCGCCATCCACGCCATCGCGACGGAAACGGTGCAAGCCAAGGAAACGCTCGGGGATAGGGGCGTCGGAAGCCACCTGTACCACATTGGCATCGGCATCGAACATGTTGAGCATATCGGCCGCGGCAATCCCGGCGCGGCGGCCCACCTCAAAGTCGTTGAAGTCATGCCCTGGCGTGATCTTCACAGCACCGCTGCCCAGTTCAGGGTCGGCATGGTCATCGGCCACGATGGGGATCAGGCGGCCGGTGATGGGCAGCTTCACGAATTTGCCGATGACGGACTGGTAACGCGGGTCTTGCGCGTTCACCGCCACGGCCATATCGGCCAGCATGGTTTCGGGGCGGGTGGTGGCCACGACGATATGGTCGCGTCCATCGGCCAGAGTAACCGGGTTACCGTTTTCATCGGCAGCCAGCGGGTAGCGGAAATGCCAGAAGCCGCCCTGGACCTCGCGGGTTTCCACCTCAAGGTCGGAAATCGCCGTCTTCAGCTTGGGGTCCCAGTTGACCAGACGCTTGTCGCGATAGATCAGCCCTTCGTTATACAGGTCGACGAACACCTTCACCACGGCGCGGGTGAAATGCGGGTCCATGGTGAACTGCTCGCGGCTCCAGTCCATCGAGCAGCCAAGGCGGCGCAACTGGCCGGTGATCGTGCCGCCGCTTTCCGCCTTCCATTCCCAAACCTTCCCGATGAAATCCTCGCGGGAATAGTTGGTGCGCTTGTCGCCCTTGGCTTCCATCTGGCGCTCGACCACCATTTGCGTGGCGATGCCCGCATGGTCAGTGCCCACCACCCACAGTGCATCCTTGCCGCGCAGACGCTCGTAACGCACCACGATGTCCTGCAGCGTGTTGTCCAGCGCATGGCCAACATGCAGGCTGCCCGTGACGTTGGGCGGGGGGTTGACGATGGTGAAGGGCGTGGCGTCCTTGCGCTCGGGCCGGAAGAGGCCGCCCTGTTCCCAATGGGCATACCATTTGGCCTCGATCCCTGCCGGGTCGAAGGTCTTGTCGAGGCCCGTCTCGGTGGGCAGCGGCGTGGTGGAGTCCTGCGTCATCTGCGGGCCTTTGCCAGCCGGGCGTTGCCCGTGCAAGCCTTTCACCGCGCAGCGGGGGCGTGCTATCCGCTTGCCCCCGCGCCGCTTTTCCCCCATGACCTTCATTCCCTCACCGCCCGATACGATGCAGACCATGACGGCTCCAGCCAGAATCACCCTTGAAGATCAGGTCGATGGCGCGCCGCGGCTGGTGCTGTCAGGGTCGTTTCTGGTCGCCGATGTGGCCGCGCTGGATCATGATCTGCGCGCCATCGAGGCGGCCAGCGTCATTGACATCAGCGCGCTCGATCCCGTCGACACGACCGGCGCCTGGGTGGTCTTCCGTCTCTCTCGCGATCTTGGCGCGCCGGTCGAGGGCGCCAGCGAGGGTGCGCAGCGGCTGATCGCGGCAGTGAACAGTTGCGATGACCATGTGGCCATCGTGCCGCCCGAGCTGCCCGTGCAGGTGCGCGTGCCCGAAACCGTGGGCGCCAGCGTGGTCGAACTGGCGCTGGGCACGCGGGAATTGCTGGGCTTTCTGGGCGGCTTGGTGGTGGCCTTTGGCGGCGTGCTGGTTTCGCCCCGGCGGCTGCGGCTGACCGCGCTGGTGCGCCAGATGGAGCTGGTGGGGGTCAATGCGCTCTTCATCATCGGCATGATGAGCTTTCTGGTCGGCATCGTCATCGCCCAGCAGGGCAGCGTGCAGCTGCAACAGTTCGGCGCCGAGATCTACACCATCAACCTCACCGGGCGCCTCGCCTTCCGCGAGCTGGGCGTGCTGATGACCGCGATCATGGTCGCGGGCCGATCGGGCAGTGCCTTTGCCGCGCAGATCGGCACGATGAAGCTGACCGAGGAGGTGGACGCCATGCGCACCATCGGGCTCAACCCGATGGAGGTGCTGGTGCTGCCCCGCGTCATCGCCTGCGTGGTGATGATGACACTGTTGGGCTTCTATGCCGCGGTGGTGGCGATCATCGGCGGCGCGGTGCTGGCCCAGCTGGGGCTGGGCATTCCCTTCCTCACCTTCATGTCGCGCATCAAGGAAGTGGTGCCCGAACTGGACCTGTGGGTGGGCCTGCTCAAGGGCCCGGTCTTTGGCCTCATCATCGGTCTGGCCGGTTGCTATCAGGGCATGAAGGTGGAAGGCAATTCCGAGGATGTGGGTCGGCGCACCACCAAGGCGGTGGTGCAGGGCATCTTCATGGTCATTGTGCTCGACGCCTTCTTCGCCATCTTCTTTTCCAAGATCGGGTGGATATGAACCAGAGCGCCGCTGCCCATCCGGCCCCCTGCGACGAGGATGTCGCGATCCGCATCGAGGGGCTGGTCAATCGCTTTGGCGACCATACCGTGCATGACGGGCTTTCGCTCTGCATGCGGCAGGGCGAAATCCTGGGCGTGGTGGGTGGTTCGGGCACGGGGAAGTCGGTGCTCATGCGCTCGATCATCGGCTTGCAGAAGCCGGCGGAGGGCACGGTCGAGGTGCTGGGCGAGATGATGGGCGAACCCGCGCCCGATGGCGATGACATCCGCCGCCGCTGGGGCGTGCTGTTTCAGGGCGGGGCGCTGTTTTCCACGCTGACGGTGGCCGAAAATGTCGCGGTGCCGCTGCGGGAATTCTATCCGCGCATGTCGGAGGATCTGCTCGCCGAGATCGGCTGCCTCAAGGTGGCGCTCTCTGGCCTGCCCGAGGATGCGGCGGCGAAATATCCCTCCGAACTGTCGGGCGGCATGAAGAAGCGCGCGGGGCTGGCGCGCGCGCTGGCGCTCGATCCGCAACTGCTGTTCCTCGATGAACCCACCGCCGGGCTGGACCCCATTGCGGCGGCCGGTTTCGACAGGCTGATCAAGGAATTGCACGAGACGCTGGGCCTCTCGGTTTTCCTCATCACCCATGATCTCGATACGCTTCATGAAATCTGTGACCGGGTGGCGGTGCTGGCCGACAAGAAGGTCATCGCTGTCGGCACCATTCCCGAGCTGATGAAGAGCGACCACCCCTGGATTCAGGACTATTTCGCGGGGCCGCGCGGGCGTGCAGCTTTGGCCAGCCGCGAGATCAAGACCGACGCCGCGCCGGCCCGTCCGGCTGCGGGCAACCCGATAGACAGCCACCCCGGCGGCGAGGCATAGAGGCATTATGGAAACGCGGGCCAATCATGTTTGGGTAGGGACGGTGACGCTGGCGTTGCTGGCCTTGCTGGCAGGCGCGGCGATCTGGATGGCGCATCTCTCGAAGGAGAAGCAGGATGTCTATGACATCTACTTCCCCCAGTCGGTCGATGGTCTGGCCAAGGGTTCGGCGGTCTCCTATGCGGGCGTGCCGGCGGGGCAGATCACCCAGATCGAACTGTGGAAGCGTGACCCGTCCTATGTGCGCGTGCGCGTCGCCCTGGATGACCGCATTCCCATTCTGCAGGGCACCACCGCCACCATTCAGGGCAGCTTTACCGGCGTTTCGAACATCCAGTTGGCCGGGGGCGTGAAAGGGCGGCCGCCCATCACCGAAATCGGCCCTGACGGCGTGCCGGTCATTCCCACCAAGCGGTCGGGCCTTGGCGAATTGCTGTCGAACGCGCCCTTGCTGATGGAGCGTCTGGCGGGGCTGACTGAAAAGCTGGCCGATATGCTTTCCGAGGAAAACCAGAAGCATCTGGCCGGCATTCTGAAGAATACCGACAAATTGACCGCCAATCTTGCCGCCGCCTCGCCGCAGATCAAGGACACGCTGGTCAATCTCAGCGAGACGCTGGTGGCCGCGCGCGATGCGGTGGCGCAGTTCCAGCAGGTGGCGGCCAATGCCAATCGCCAGCTTGATCCCGAGGGCCCCTCGCTGGTTCATCACATGAATGACACGCTGAGCGCGGCGCAGAAGGCGGCGGAATCCTTGCAGGCCGAGCTGGATGCGGCCAGGCCTGCCACGCAGCGCCTGTCCACCAACACGTTGCCACAGGCCGAGGCGGCGATTCACGATCTGCGCGCGACGACCAAGGCGCTGCGCGCCATCACCGAAAAGCTGGACAATCAGGGCGGGGCGGCACTGCTGGCCGCGCCCAAGGTGCCGGTGTACAAGCCATGAGCGAAGGGCAGAGCATGACACGCGCTGGGATCAAACGGGGCAGGGCATTGGCGCTGGGGCTGCTGCTGGCGGGCGGTCTGTCGGGCTGCCTCAATCTGGGTGCGGGCAAGGTGCCCGATCAGCTCTATACGCTCAGCGCTTCGGCCCATGCCCCGGTGGGCACGCAGCTTTCGGCCAAACCCGCCGATACGCTGGTTGTGGAAGAACCCGAGACCGACCGCAGCCTCGCCAGCGCGCGCATGGCGGTGCAGGTGACGCCGACCTCGGTGGCCTATCTCAAGGACAGCTGGTGGGTGGAGCGCCCCGCGCGCCTGCTGCGCAATGTGCTGGCCGAAGATCTGCGCGCGGGCACCAAGCGGCTGGTGCAGCTTGACGAGGATGGGGGCGATGGCGGGGTTCGCCTGGGCGGGCGCCTGATGGCGATGGGCTATGATGCCCATGCCCATGCCGCCGTCATCCGTTTCGATGCGCGGCTGAGCGATGGCAAGGGCGGCGTGCTGATGCGCCGTTTTGAGGTCAGCGAGCCCGATGTTTCGCCCAATGGCCGCGATGTGGCGCAGGCGCTCAACGCGGCGGCGGCCACGCTGGGCGATCAGGTGGTGCAATGGGTGAACCAGAGCCGACCGCTGGGCACTGCTGCCACCCCCGCGCCGTAACGGCGGGGTGGATCAGCCCTGTGCCAGACGGGCAAAGCGCGCCGCGGCCATGAAAGCGGCGCGGCGCTTTTCGCGGCGTTCCTCGGCTTCCCAATCCTTGCCCCACAGGTCGGCCTGCCAGCTTTCTTCAAGGCTGGCCGCCGCCCATAATGCTTCCAGATCGGCCTCGGGCTCCAGCGCCAGCAGTGCCACCACCAGCGAGGCGGCAAGGCTGGAGAGATTGACCAAGGCTGCCAGCGTGAAGGCATCCTTGCCCGCCAGCAGATCTTCCGCGCGGGCCAGCGTCTCCTCGGGCTGGGGGCGGTGGATGATACCGGAAATCCGCTCGAAACGCATGCCGTAGCGCGCCTCGGCCTGCGCCAGAACAGGCTCCCACACCTCGTTCTGCCGCGCGAACAGCGCATCCTCGGGGTCGGCGCGATAGCACAGCGTGTCCGTCTGGCCGTAGGGCAGGATCGCGCGCATCGCATCCGTCGGAGCCTTGGCCACCACGTCGAGCGCGTAATCGGTCATGTCGCGGTAGAGGAAGGCGGAGGCGTCGATCTCTTCGCCCTGCTGCGCCCATTCCTGCGCCAGTTCCTGCGCGAGGGCCTGCGTCGGCACCGTCTGCGGCTGGCCGCCCACGGTCTTGACCATGCGCCCGTCAAGGCCGACCCCCCATCCGCCGGTCACTTCGATGGCCCCGGCGGTCTTGTAGAAACGCTTCACTTGTCTTCCTTTTTCCAGCGCCGGATCAGCATCACGGGAAACACCAGCACATCGAACACGCCAATCAGGATGAGCAGCAGGCCCAGCCAGTGCGGCAGGGCCACCTTGTCGGCGGCAATTGCCGCGCCCACCATGACCACCAGCACGCCGCCAAACCGGATGGCGGACAGTCGCTTGTGCCGGGCCTTGGCAATATCTTCGCGGCTCAATGTGCTCACGCCAGAATCTCCAGCAATTCGCCCGGGCTCATGGCCACGGTGTCGGCGCCCGCGGCCATCAGTTCGACGGGTTGATGATAACCCCATGAGACGCCGATGGCGCGCACGCCGGCGGCGCGGGCCATGGCGATGTCATAGGTGGTGTCGCCGATCATCACGGCGTCGTGGGGCATGGCCAGTGCTTCGCCCAGCGCCGCCTCCAGCATGGCGGGATGCGGCTTTGACGGGTGATGATCGGCGGTTTGCAGCGTGACGAAATGCTCGGCCAGATCGTTGACGGCAAGGCAGTGGGTCAGCCCGCGCAGGCTCTTGCCCGTGGCCACGCCCAGATCCCAGCCTTCGCCGCGCAGTGTGTCGAGCACGGGGCGGATGCCGGCAAACAGCGGCTCGCTTACCCGGCCCTGTTCGCGCGCCATGCGATAGGCGCCCTTGTAGGCCTCGACCAGCGCGGCGTGGATGTCGCTATTTTCCTCTGGCGCCAGCATCCGCATCGTCTGTGGCAGGCTTAGCCCCACCGCGCGGCGCACCGCGCCATGATGCGGCGGAAGCAGGCCGAGCGAGCCAAAGGCCTCATCCATGGCCGAGCAGATTTCATACTGGCCATCGACCAGCGTGCCGTCACAATCGAACACCGCAAGGCGCACGGACGGCAGTCGCGCGGGGGGGGATGTCTCACTCATGCCAATCCTCGCATCATCGTGGCCATGGCGGGGGCGCCATGGGCTTCCAGCCCCTCGATCACGCCCTGGCGCTGCGCCTCGCTCTTGTTCTGCGACAGTTTGAGCGTGGGCCGCCAGGCGCGCACTTCCAGCTCAAAGCCCACAATGCCCGCCAGCAAGCCGTGGCGCGCGGCTGGCTCCAGCTTGTCCATCGTCCAGGCGGGTGCGGGCAGGCGGGCTTCCTCACGCGCGGACAGGGCATCGAGCAGGGCCAGCAAGCCTTCCTCCTCCATGCGCCGCACCGGACCTTCCACTTCCAGCGCCACATAGTTCCATGTCGGCACTTGCCTGGCCATGGCTGCAGGCTCGGCGCCATACCAGCGGGGGCTGACATAGGCGTCCGGACCGTTGACAACGGCCAGCGCCGTACCGCCTGCGACATGGCGGGTGAGCGCATTGCCCCGTGCCAGATGAAACTGCACCGCGCCGTCGCCGGTGGAGAGCAGCGGCACATGGGCCACGCGCGGCCCGTCGGGCGTGGTGGCGAAGATCATGCCGAAGCCGATCTGCGCCAGCATGTTCTCCATCAGCGCGCGGTCATCTGTGCGAAAGGCGGGGTTGGGGTGCATCAGCGGCGGCCCTTGGGTGCCCCCGGACGGGTGGGGCGGGCAGGGCGCGCGGGTTTTGCGCCAGCGGGTTTCGCAGCCGGGGGCCGTGCGCTGGTGGCCTTGGCACCCGCGGCCTTGACGACAGGCTTGGGCGAGCCGGGGCCCTTGCGCACGCCGCCCGGTTTTCCGGCCGGTTTGCTGCCGGTCTTCCCGCGCGATGGCGCCGCGTCATTGCGCGTGCGGCCGGTTTCGGCGCGGCCCCGGCGCTCGCCGCGGCGTTCCTTGCGATATTGCTTGGCATGGGCCTTGGCGATGGATTTTTCTTCCTCGCGGCTCAGATCGCCGCTGGGATTGGGAATGAACTCCCCATCGGCCTCGTCAAAGCCCAGTTGCGCCAGACTGGCGGCGAAATGTTCGGGCAGGGGCGCTTCCACGTCGAGCGGCGTGCCATCGGGGTGGTCGATGATGATGCGCCGTGCGTGCAGATGCATCTTGCGGCTGATCGAGCCGGTCAGGAAGGCATCCTGCCCGCCATATTTGCCGTCGCCCACGATGGGGTGGCCGATGGCGGCCATATGGACGCGCAACTGATGGGTGCGGCCCGTCAGCGGTTGCAGTTCGACCCAGCAGGCGCGGTTGCCGGCCCGGTCGATGACGCGATAGCGGCTGCGCGAGGGCTGCCCCTGCTCGGAATGGTCGACCATCATCTTTTCGCCGCCCGTGCCCGGCTGCTTGGCCAGCGGCAGGTCGATCTGGCCCTGGTCAAGGCTGGGCACGCCCACGCACAGGGCCCAATAGACCTTGGTCGCGCTGCGCGTGGAAAAGCGCCTGGAGAAGAAGGCCGCGCTGCCCGGCGTTGCGGCAACCAGCAGCGCGCCGCTGGTGTCCTTGTCGAGCCGATGGACGAGGCGCGGGCGGGGGCCGTCGGGTGCATAGGCGTCGAGCAGGCCATCGACATGCTCATGCGTGCCGCTGCCGCCCTGCGTGGCAAGGCCCGGGGGCTTGTTGATGACGATGGCGGCGGGATCGCGGTGGAGCACGATACTGTCGGCCAGTTCAAGCTGAGCCTCGGTCAGCGGCTTGCGCGGTTTGGCGCCGCGCGCGGCCACGGGGCCTTTGACATGGCTGTCGCCCGGCGGCACGCGCAGCACCTGCCCTCGCGCCACGCGGTCTTCGGGCGCGCAGCGTTTTCCATCCAGCCGGATCTGGCCAGTGCGCGCCCAGCGCGAGATGGTGGCGAAACCCACCTGGGGCAGATGCCGCTTGAACCAGCGGTCGAGCCGTATATCGTTGTCGTCCGCGCCAATGGTGAACTGGCGCACGGACTGAGTGTTGTCCTTGGTCATGCCTGCCCCGTTAGCCTAAGGCGCGGCTGAAAGACAGCCCGGGAAGCAGCGGGCCGTATTTGCCCTGCAATTCGCGGTGTTTTGATGGGTTCCTGCGGTCCTCTGCCGCGAAAACCGGCGGGCCTTTCTGCTCTATCCCTTGCCTTTCGCCTGCGACTCTGGTAGCGGCGCCGACAATCTGGCCGATCCCGTGTGGGACTCGGCTGCTTGGCTGTTTAACGCATACAGGTGTTCCCCCGTCTTGCCCAAAGGCTGGCGGGGTTCTCGCCGATACACGTGAGGTGGTTCTTTTTATGCAGATTCTCGTCCGCGAAAACAATGTCGATCAGGCCCTGCGCGCTCTCAAGAAGAAGCTGCAGCGCGAGGGGGTGTATCGCGAGATGAAGCTGCGCCGCCACTTTGAAAAGCCTTCGGAAAAGCGCGCCCGTGAAAAGGCTGCCGCTGTACGCCGCGCCCGCAAGCTGGAGCGCAAGCGTCAGGAGCGCGACGGCGCCAAGTAAGGTGCTGTCCGGCAGCGTCTGATCTGGCGCTGCCCTGCTTTTTCAAAGCTGCCTCTTGAAGGCCCGCTTCCCGGTTTCATGTTCAGGCATGGCCATGGTTGCGGGCCTTTGGCATGTCGGGGAGGCGTCGCGGCGCCATGCCGCTTGCTGGCGATTCGCGGCGCAGGGGGTATGGCCCGGCAGGTCGACCTTGGTGCAGCAAGGGGCTGATAAGGCCGCACGGGGCTTGCCCCGGCGGGCGCCCCCTGTCATGAGGGGCGCCGATTATTCTTTCCGCGCGGGCCCGGCCGGGCTGCGGCGCAAAACTCAGGATGGCACGATGACCGAGATCACCCGCGTTCCCCTGCAGCCGCTGGCCAAGGGTTCGAAGTCGAAGCTGTGGCTGGGTGCGATCATCGCGATCGCGCTGGGCGGCGGCGTGGCGGCGGCGGTGCGCCCGCCGCTGGTCGATGTGCAGACGTTGAAGGCTGGCTCGGGCGGTAACCCCACGCCCGCCGATGTGGTGCTGATCAACTATGTGGGCCGTCTGTCGAACGGCACGGTGTTTGACCAGCAGAAGAATGTGCCCATGATGATGCAGGGGATGATCCCGGGCTTCGTCAAGGCGCTGCAGCAGACGCAGGCGGGCGGCAAGTATCTCGTCCATATCCCCGCCAGGATGGCCTATGGCGACCATGCGGCCGGCCCCATTCCGGCCAACAGCGATCTGACCTTCGAGATCGAGGTGCTGCAATTTGCCAATCGCGCCATGCTGGAACAGCAACAGCGCATGATGGAGCAGATGATGCGCCAGCAACAGGGCGGCCATGAGGCGGGCCCTGATGGCGCGGCCCCGGCCCCGACGGCTCCCTGAACGGCAGCGTTTCGGGCGCCTCGCTTGGCTTGAAGGCGGGGTGGTGCTAGCCATGCTGGCTGTTGCCGCGCGTTTCACACTGGGCGCGCGGCGGCGGTCTTTTTTCATTTTTCGTATCGAAAGCGACACGTTCCTATGTCGGTTGACACCGCTACCGTGGCGAAAATCGCCTCGCTTGCCCGCATCAAGGTGACAGACAGCGACCTTGAGGCGATGGTTCCCGAACTCAACGGCATCCTGGCCTGGGTGGAGCAATTGGGCGAGGTGGATGTGACCGGCGTCGAGCCGATGACCGCCGTTATCCCCAATAGCCTGCGCCTGCGCGAGGATGTCGTGAACGCCGACCCGCTGACGGGCGGGGGCATTCGCGAGGCGGTGCTGGCCAATGCTCCGGCCGCTGAACATGGCTTCTTTGGCGTGCCCAAGGTGATCGAATAATGACCAATCTGACTGATCTGACGCTGACCGGCATCCGCGATGGCGTGGCCGGGGGCGATTTCACCGCGACCGAGGTGGCGACCGCGTTCAACACGGCCGTGACCGAGGCGCAGGAGGCTTTGAACGCCTTCATCGTCACCACGCCGGAGGCCGCTCTGGCCGCCGCCGCCAAGGTGGATGCCGACCGCGCGGCGGGCAAGCCTTTGGGCAAGCTGGCGGGTGTGCCCATCGGCATGAAGGACCTGTTCGCCACCAAGGGCGTGCAGACGAGCGCTGCCTCGAAGATCCTTGAAGGGTTCAAGCCGCAGTATGAGTCCACCGTCTCGCAGAAGCTGTGGGATGCGGGCGCGGGCCTGCTGGGCAAGCTGAATCTTGACCAGTTCGCCATGGGTTCGTCGAACGAATCGAGCGCCTTTGGCCGCGTGGTGTCGCCATGGCGTCGCAAGGGTGACAGCGCGGCGCTGGCGCCGGGTGGTTCCTCGGGCGGGTCTTCAGCGGCGGTGGCGGCGCGTATTGTGCCTGCCGCCACGGGCACCGATACGGGCGGTTCGATTCGCCAGCCTGCGGCCTTCACCGGCATTTCGGGCATCAAGCCGACCTATGGGCGCTGCTCGCGTTGGGGCATCGTGGCGTTTGCGTCGAGTCTCGATCAGGCCGGGCCGATGGCGCATACGGTGCGTGATTGTGCCGTGATGCTGGAAGCCATGGCCGGGTTCGACCCCAAGGATGCCACCAGCCTCGACATGGCCGTGCCCGAGTGGGACAAGCTTTTGTCCTCGGATCTCAAGGGCAAGAAGGTCGGTATTCCGCGCGAATATCGCCTCGATGGCCTGAATGACGAGGTGGCGAAGAACTGGGAGCAGGGCATCGCCTGGCTGAAGGACGCGGGCGCGGAGGTGGTCGACATCTCGCTGCCGCATTCCAAATATGCGCTGGCGACCTATTACATCATCGCGCCTGCCGAGGCCTCGTCGAACCTGGCGCGTTATGATGGCGTGCGTTACGGGTTGCGCGAGTTACCCGATGGCGCGAACCTTCAGGAGATGTATGCCGCCACCCGCGCCGCCGGTTTTGGCGATGAGGTGAAGCGCCGCATCCTGATCGGCACCTATGTGCTCTCGGCGGGCTTCTATGACGCCTATTACACGCAGGCGCAGAAGGTCCGCACGCTGATCGCGAAGGACTTCGAGGAAGCGTTCAAGCAGGTCGATGTGATCCTTGCTCCCACCGCGCCGACGCCTGCCTTTGCGCTGGGCGAGAAGAGCAATCCGCTCGACATGTATTTGGGCGATGTGTTCTCAGTGCCGGCCTCGCTGGCGGGCCTGCCCGCGATGAGCGTGCCTTCGGGGCTGAGCAGCGAAGGCTTGCCGCTGGGCTTGCAGATCATCGGGCGTCCGTTTGATGAGCAGGGTGTGCTGAATGCGGGGCTGGCGATCGAACAGCGTGCGCAGTTCTCGGCCAAGCCGGAGAAGTGGTGGTAAGATGGGTTGGCTCGGCGACATGATCCAGCAGGAAGTGGTCGTCGGCCTCTCGGATTGGCTATCCAGGAAATTGGGCTGGAAACGTTCGAACGCCAGCCACATCGTTAGCGAGCGTGCGCCTTTGCAGCGCGTGCATCGACGGAAGCGGAAAAAGTCATGAGCGACTATCGTATTCAGGGCGCAACGGGCGAATGGGAGGTCGTGATCGGCCTTGAGGTCCATGCGCAGGTCACCTCCAATGCCAAGCTGTTCTCCGGTTCGGCCACGGCTTTTGGGGCGGAGCCCAACTCGCAGGTCAGCTTTGTCGATGCGGCGATGCCCGGCATGCTGCCCGTGCCCAACATGGAGTGCATCCGTCAGGCGGTGCGCACCGGCATGGCGATCGAGGCGCAGATCAACAAGTACTCGCGTTTTGACCGCAAGAACTACTTCTATGCCGATCTGCCGCAGGGCTATCAGATCAGCCAGCTTTATCACCCCATTGTGGGCGAGGGCGAGATCGAGATTACCCTCGACGAGAAGAACCCCGAGACCAGCAAGAAGGTCATCGGCGTCGAGCGTATCCATGTCGAGCAGGATGCGGGCAAGCTGATGCATGACCAGCATCCGACGATGTCCTATGTCGACCTCAACCGCAGCGGCGTGGCGCTGATGGAGATCGTCAGCCGCCCGGATATGCGCTCGCCTGCCGAGGCTGGGGCTTATCTGTCCAAGCTGCGCTCGATCCTGCGCTATGTCGGCTCCTGCGATGGCAATATGGATCAGGGCTCGATGCGTGCGGACGTCAACGTTTCCGTCCGCCGCCCCGGAGAGCCCTTTGGCACGCGCACGGAAACGAAGAACGTCAATTCGGTGCGTTTCGTGATGGCCGTGGTCGAATCCGAAGCCAAACGTCAGGTCGCGCTGATCGAGGATGGCGGCAAGGTGGTGCAGGAAACGCGCCTCTATGACCCGGACCGCAACGAGACGCGGAGCATGCGCAGCAAGGAAGATGCGCATGACTACCGCTACTTCCCCGATCCGGACCTGCTGCCGCTGGTGCTCGACGATGCCTTCCTGGCCGAATGCCGCGCCAGCCTGCCCGAACTGCCCGATGCCAAGCGTGCCCGTTATGAAGGTGCTCTGGGCCTTACCCCCTATGCCGCTGGGGTGCTGACCGCCGAGGTGGACACGGCGCGCTGGTTCGAAGCGCTGCTGACCGCCACGGCAAGCGCGCAGAACAAGCCGGAAAGCGAAGTCGCCAAGCAGGCCTCGAACTGGCTGCTGTCCGAATTCTTCGGCGCGCTCAACAAGCTGGGCAAGGATCTGTCCACCAGCCCCATCGACGCGGAGAAGGCAGGCCAGCTGCTGGCGCTGGTCGGCAATGGCACCATCTCGGGCTCCATCGCCAAGCAGGTGTTGGAAAAGATGTTCGAGACGGGTGACGATGCCGCCACCATCGTTGAGCGCGAGGGGCTGAAGCAAACCAGCGACACGGGCGCCATCGAGGCCGCTGTCGCCACCATTCTGGCCAACAACGCCGACAAGGTGGAGCAGTACAAGGCCGGCAAGGAAGCGCTTTTCGGCTTCTTCGTGGGCCAGACGATGAAGGCGATGGCCGGCAAGGCCAATCCGCAGATCGTCAACGAATTGGTGAAGAAGGCGCTGGCCTGATCACCATCGCATGATAGTCTCGCCCCCCGTGCAAACCGGGGACGAGATTGTGCGAATCAAAGGGCATATCAAAAAGATAGTCGGCATGGGCAGCCTGTTGGGCGCGCTTGCTCTGCCCCTTGTCGCTCTGCCCATTGCCGCTCTGGCCCAGCCCTTTGACAATCAGGCCGTCATCGCGCTCCATGCCGCAGGGCTGGGCGATGACACGATCCTCGCCAAGATCGCCTCGCTGCCCTGCAATTACGATACATCGACCGGGCAGCTTATCGCGCTCAAGCACAGTGGCCTGTCCGATACGGTGATCGCCCATATGGTCAGGCGCTGCACCGGCGCGGAAAAGGCGCAAGGGCTCGATGAGGCCGGGCTCGACCCTGCCTCCATGCACAAGCCGGGCATCTATCTGGCACAGGGGGCGCAGGCCGGGCCGCCGCTCAAACCCTTGCGGCCAACCATCTCCTCGGCGATCAAGGTGGTGGGCAATGGCTCCATCCTCTTCCCGCGCCTGGCCAAGGTGGTGGTGCCGCTGGGCCATGCGCAGGCGATCAGCCAGGGCGACCATCCTGTCTTCTGGTTCTATTTCAACAAGGCCGACAAACGGGTCAATGAATTTGGCGGCCCGGTCACCCAGGCGGCGCAATCGCCCAGCGAATACAGCCTTGTCCATCTGCGGGTGGATGGCGATGTGCGGCAATTCGTCATCGGGCGGGTGCAGCCCTATGTCGGCGTGACCGGGGTGGACCCCAAATATGCCGTCGCTTTTGACGTGAACGAGGTGAGTGACGGCATTTTCCGCGTCGAGATGGTGCGCGGGCTCGAGCCGGGCGAATATGCCTTTGTGCTGCCCGGCACATCAGGCCGCAACACCACCTATCAGATGTATGATTTCGAGGTGACAGGCGCGCAGCCGCCCAAGCCCGCCGGAACGCGCTGATCCGCGCCCCGGCAGGCACGTCAGGCGCCAAGGTTACGGCGTCACGGTCATCACCTCCACCGGCAGGCCGACCTTGGCCAGTTGCGGCTCGACCAGCTTGCGGTCCCCCACCACGACAAAGACCAGATCCTGCGGCTTGAATTGCGCGCGGATGGCATTGTCGAGCGCGGCGGCGTCGATCTTGCGATAGAGCGCGGGCAGGCTGGCCTCGTAATCGTCGGGGCGGCCAAGGCGCAGATTGCTCAGCACCTCGCCCATCACCTGGCCATTGGTCTGCACCTTGCCCGGCAGAGCGCGGATATTGCCATCGGTGGTGCGTTGCAGCTCGGCGGGGGTGACGGGCTTGGTGGTGGCCAGCTCCTTCATGTCGGCCAGCAGGGCGGTGATCGAATCGCCCGTGCGGTCGGTCTGCACCGGGGCCAGAACGATCAGGCTGCGCTGACCCACCGGCTGGCGCACGAGTGATTGCACGCCATAGGTCCAGCTCTTTTCCTCGCGCAGATCCATGTTGAGGCGCGAGAGGAAATCGCCGCCCAGCACTTCATTGGCCAGGTTGATCGCTTCCTGTCCGGGCTGGGTGCCGGTGACGGGCAGGACGCGCCCGGCCACGATCATCGACTGCGGGCTGCCGGGCCGGTCGATCAGCACGATACGGGGATTCGGGGCGGGAATGGCGGCGGTGATGGGCTTCGCCGGTTTCGGGCTGGCGGGCGCGGCCCAATGGCCGAAGCTGGCCTCAAGCTGCGGCTGCAACTGCGCCATGGTGACATCGCCCACCACCACGATGCGGGCGAGATCGGGGCGCAACCATTTGGCCTGGGCCGCGCGCAGCATATCGGGCGTGAAGGCGCTGATGCTGGCCTTGTCGCCCAGCCCGTCGCCAGCGTGGCCATAGGGATGGTTGGGGCCGAAAAGGATGGGGTTGAAGACGTGGAAGGCCAGCCCCTGCGGGCTGGCCAGCGTCTGCGACAGTTGGGCCAGCCGTTCCTGCTTGATGCGCGCCACCTCGGCGGGTGCAAAGGCGGGGTGGCGCACCACATCGGCCAGCAGGTCGAGCGAGGGCGCGAGATTGGCGGTGAGGGCAGAGAGCGACACCGTGCTGTCATCCATGCCCGCCGAGGCGCTGATGCTGGCGCCCAGACGCTCCTGCTCCTCGCGCAGGGCGGTGGCGCTGTAGCGATCGGTGCCTTCGTCCAGCATGGCCATCAACATGCCCTGCGTGCCGGGCGTATCGAGCGCATCGCCAGCGATCCCCGCATTGAAATCCACCGTGACCAGCACCTTGGGCACGGCTGTGCGCCGCGCCAGCACCACCTCTATACCGTTCGACAGACGCGCGCGTTCCAGCGCGGGGAAGGTGAGGTGATCGACCGGCGCCACGGGCGGCGCGGTGCGCGGGGCCGATTGCGCCACGGGGGGCACCGGCAGCTTGAGGTCGGGTTTGGGATGGGGGCTGCTTGCCTCGTCACCCCAGCCGCCCAGCTGGTCGCCGCTCTCTGTGCGCTTGCCCGGCGTCACGGCCAGCATCAGCGCCGGGCGGCCCAGCCATTTGTCCATCGCCGCCTTGACCTTGGCCGGGGTCTCGCCGGCGATCTCTTCGAGATCCTTGCGGTATTCCGCCGGGTTGCCCGAATAGAGCAGGCCCTCGGCCAGCGTTGCGCCCTTGCCGCCAAAGCCGCCGACGACTTCCAGCGCGCCGATCTCGTTGGACACTTCGCGGGTGGCCGCGCGGCGCACTTCGTCGGCGCTGGGGCCTTCCTTGAGGAATTTGGCGACTTCCTCATCAAGCGCCGCCTCTGCCACCTTGCGGTCGACGCCCGGCTTCACATCCATGCTCACGGTCAGGATCGAGATCTGCTCATGCTGCTCGACATCGGCGCTGACCGAGACGGCCAGTTGGCGTCCGCGCACCAGCGCATTGTCGAGCCGCGAGGAGGCAAGGCCACCCAGCACCGACATGCCCACCTCCAGCGCGGGCGCATCGACATCATTGGTGCCCGGCCCCGACCAGAAGCGTGACAGGCGTGTGGTGGCGACCTGATCGGTCATCTCGCGGCGGATGGGGGCGGGCAGCGTGACGGGGCCTGCCACCACCGGCTTGACCAGCGGCCCGGCGGGAATGTCGCCGAAATATTTTTCGACCAGCGGGCGGGCGGTCGCCACGTCAATGTCGCCGGCCAGCACCAGAATGGCATTGCCCGGCGCGTAATGATCGGTGAACCAGCGGCGCACATCGGTCAGCGTGGCGGCATCAAGATCGCCCATCGATCCGATGGTGGTGTGGTGATAGGGGTGGCCGATGGGAAAGAGGTCGGCCACGGTGTATTGGGTCAGGCCATAGGGCTGGTTGTCGCCCTGACGCTTTTCATTTTCGACCACGCCGCGCTGTTTATCCAGCTTGTCCTGAGTGACGGCGCCCAGCAGATGGCCCATGCGGTCGCTTTCCTCGAAGAGGGCGAGGGGCAGGGCGCCGGTGGGCACGGTTTCGACATAGTTGGTGCGGTCATACCAGGTCGAGCCATTGGTCGAATCAGACCCGGCCGCTTCGAGCGGCTCATCGAAATTGGGAACATTCTCGCTACCGCCAAAGAAGAGATGCTCGTAGAGATGGGCAAAGCCGGTATGGCCCTTGGGTTCATTCTTTGAACCGACGCGGTAATAGGTGGTGACGCCGATGATCGGCGTCTTGCGGTCGGTATGGATGATGACGGTGAGGCCATTCTTCAGCTTGAAGGTCTCGTAGGGTATGTCCACGGCCTTCACCAGCTGGGAGAGCGGGGCGGGTTTGGCCATGGTGGCCGCTGGTGCATGAGTTTGCGCGATGGAAGCGGCAGGAACCAGCAGCAGGGTGGAGACGAGAAGCAAAGCTTTGGCAGTGCGCATGAACGGTCCTCTTGGGAAGGATGGGGGGCGAGCCTGTGGCAGAGGTGTAGAGCGGCATGGCGGCAGTGCCAACCGTCGAAGTCGCCGCTGACGTGTCAGGAGCAAAGATGGACGTGAAAATTTGATCCATGTCCTTGTGTGGTAAAACGGCAACACTATCTCTTGGCTGAACAGGAGGTTTGATACCCATGAATCTCGAAAAATTTACCGATCGCGCCAAGGGTTTCCTGCAAGCGGCGCAAACGCTGGCGATCCGCCTCTCGCATCAGCGCATCACGCCCGACCACTTGCTCAAGGCCCTGCTGGAGGACAGCGAGGGCATGGCCTCGGGCCTCATTCAGCGCGCGGGTGGTAACCCTGCGCTGGCCGTGGCGCAGGTGGATACGGCGCTGGGCAAGATCCCGGCGGTGTCAGGCGGCGGCGCGCAGCAGCCCCCGGGGCTGGACAATGACGCCGTGCGCGTTCTCGACAGCGCCGAGCAGCTTTCGAACAAGGCGGGTGACAGTTTCGTCGCCGTGCAGCGCATTTTGCAGGCGCTGGCGCTCAGCACCGGCCCGGCCGGTCAGGCGCTGAAGGCGGCCGGCGTGGATGTGCACGGGCTGGAGCAGGCGATCCGCGACCTGACCGGCGGGCGCAGCGCCGACAATGCCAGCGCCGAAAACGCCTATGAGGCGATGAAGAAATATGCCCGCGACCTGACGCAGGCGGCGCGCGACGGCAAGCTGGACCCGGTGATCGGCCGCGACGAGGAAATCCGTCGCACCATCCAGATCCTGGCGCGGCGCACCAAGAACAACCCGGCGCTGATCGGTGAACCGGGCGTGGGCAAGACGGCGATCGCCGAGGGTCTTGCCCTGCGCATTGCCAATGGCGATGTGCCCGACAGCCTGAAGGACCGCCGCCTGATGGCGCTCGACATGGGATCGCTGATCGCGGGCGCCAAATATCGCGGTGAGTTCGAGGAACGGCTGAAGGCGGTTCTGGACGAGGTGAAGGGCGCGGAAGGGGAAATCATCCTCTTCATCGACGAGATGCACACGCTGATCGGCGCGGGCAAAAGCGAGGGGGCGATGGATGCGGGCAATCTGCTGAAACCTGCTCTCGCGCGCGGCGAGCTGCATTGCATCGGCGCGACCACGCTGGATGAATATCAGAAGTACGTCGAGAAAGATCCCGCATTGCAGCGCCGGTTCCAGCCGGTGTTTGTGGGCGAGCCGACGGTGGAGGACACGATCAGCATCCTGCGTGGCCTCAAGGAAAAGTATGAGGTCCACCATGGCGTGCGCATCGCGGACAATGCGATCGTGGCCGCGGCAACCCTGTCGAACCGCTACATCGCCGACCGTTTCCTGCCCGACAAGGCGATCGATCTGATGGATGAGGCCGCCAGCCGCATCCGCATGGAGGTGGAGAGCAAGCCCGAGGAAATCGAGACGCTCGACCGCCGCATCATCCAGCTCAAGATCGAGGAAATGGCGCTGGCCAAGGAGAGCGATCAGGCGTCGAAAGACCGGCTGGAGACGCTGCGCGAGGAACTGGCCAATGCCGAGCAGCGCAGCGCCGAGCTGACCACCCGCTGGCAGAACGAGCGCGACAAGATCGCCGCCGAGGGCAAGATCAAGGAGCAACTCGACGCCGCGCGCATCGAGTTGGAGCAGGCCCAGCGTCAGGGCGACCTGGCCAAGGCGGGGCAACTGACCTATGGCCGCATCCCCGAGCTGGAGAAGCAGCTTGCCGAGGCGCATGAGACGAGCAGCAACGCCATGCTGCGCGAGGAGGTGACTGCCGACGACATCGCCGCCGTGGTCAGCCGCTGGACGGGCGTGCCGGTCGACCGCATGTTGCAGGGCGAGCGCGAGAAGTTGCTCAAGATGGAAGAGGTGATCGGCGCCCGTGTCATTGGCCAGAAGGATGCGGTGGTCGCCGTGTCCAAGGCAGTGCGCCGCGCGCGCGCTGGCCTGCAGGACCCGAACCGGCCTCTGGGCAGCTTCCTGTTCCTGGGCCCCACGGGCGTCGGCAAGACCGAGCTGACCAAGGCGCTGGCCGGCTTCCTCTTCGACGATGACAACGCCATGGTGCGCATCGACATGAGCGAGTTCATGGAGAAGCACGCTGTCTCGCGTCTGATCGGCGCCCCTCCGGGCTATGTCGGCTATGACGAGGGCGGGGTGCTGACCGAGGCCGTGCGTCGCCGCCCCTATCAGGTGGTGCTGTTCGACGAGGTGGAGAAGGCCCATCCCGATGTGTTCAACGTGCTGTTGCAGGTGCTCGACGATGGCCGCCTGACCGATGGTCAGGGCCGCGTGGTGGACTTCACCAACACGCTGATCATCCTGACCAGCAATCTGGGTAGCCAGTATCTGGCCAATCTGGACGAAGGGCAGGATGTGTCGAGTGTCGAGCCGCAGGTGATGGAGATCGTGCGCGGGCATTTCCGCCCTGAGTTCCTGAACCGTCTGGACGAGATCATCCTGTTCCACCGCCTTGGCGTCGAGCACATGGCGCCCATCGTCGAGATCCAGGTGGCCCGCGTGCAGAAGCTGCTCAAGGATCGCAAGATCACGCTGGAGCTGTCGGATGGTGCCAAGCGCTGGCTGGGCCGGGTGGGCTATGATCCGGTCTATGGCGCGCGGCCGCTCAAGCGGGCGGTGCAGAAATATCTGCAGGACCCGCTGGCCGAAAAGCTGCTGGCCGGCGAGGTGCCCGATGGTTCGACCGTGTCCATTAGGGATGGGGATGGGCATCTGGAAATGAGTGTGGAGTGAAAAGGGAAGGCCGGGGGTGGCGTTGATGTGCCGATTTCTCCAGAGAAATCGTTGGGCCCCCGGCCCCCATGACATCTTCCGACGAAGCGGGAGTAGCGCATGATCGTAGACTGACCTGGCAGCGCCGCAGGCTTTCATTCTGAGAGCGCAGTGCGGCGTTTCCTGCCTGTGGCGCGGCGATACTGGCGCGCCGGTTCAACCGATCACCGCCTTTCCAAACGAATGGGAGCGCGAGGGCGCCCTGGCTTGTCGCACGCGACAAGCGCACGCTTGGTGGCCCTCGCACTTCTCTTTTCTTTCTTGAACTCCCCGCTCCTCTCTGTTTAATCGATCCCTTAAAAGAGAGGTTCGCCATGCACATTACATCGTCCACCGCAGCCATCGTCACCGGCGGAGCCTCGGGGCTTGGCCTTGCCACCGCGCGGGCCTTGGCAGCGCTTGGCGCGAAGGTGACCATTTTCGACCGTAACGAGCAGGCGGGCGAAGATGCTGCGCGCGAGATCGGCGGGTTGTTCGCCTGCGTGGATGTGACCAGCGACGACAGCGTGGCGGAAGGCTTTGCCAAGGCCCGCGCAGCGCATGGGCAGGAGCGGATTCTCGTCAATTGCGCGGGGATCGTGGCGGGCGCGAGGACGGTGGGGCGCGACAAGGCGACCGGCGCGCCGCGCGCGCACCGGCTGGCTGATTTTCAGCGGGTGATCGACATCAATCTGGTCGGCACCTTCCGCTGCATCGTGGGCAGCGCGGCGGGCATGGTAACGCTGGACCCGATCGACGCGGACGGCCAGCGCGGTGTCATCGTCAACACCGCCAGCATCGCCGCGCAGGATGGGCAGATCGGCCAGGCTGCCTATGCCGCCAGCAAGGCGGGCGTGGCGGGGCTGACCCTGCCGGTGGCGCGCGACCTGATGAGCGAGGGCATTCGCGTCAACACTATTCTGCCAGGCATTTGCGAAACCCCGATGATGAAGGATCTACCAGAGGCGACCGTGGCGGCGCTGGCGGCCAATGTGCCCTTCCCCAAGCGCCTTGGCCGGGCGGAAGATTATGCGCAGGCCGCCCTCTTCCTCATCCAGCATGATTACATGAATGGCGAATGCATCCGCATGGATGGCGCCATCCGCATGGGGCCGCGTTGATGGACGCCCTCGCACCGCTGGCCGCGCGTGACCAGTTGCTCGACACGGCCAGCGCGATCATGCGCGAGGAGGACACGGTTGATGTCTCGCTTTCGGAACTGGCGGCGCGCTCGGGCCTGAATTCGGCGCTGGTCAAATATTACTTCGGCAACAAGGCGGGGCTGATGACCGCCCTGCTGGAACGCGATTTCGCCGCGATCCGCAAAGCGGTCGATACGCTGCTGGCCAAGGATGCCGACCCGGAAACCAAGCTGCGGCTGCATATGTCCGCCGTGGTCGATACGTTCTTCGCCACGCCCTACATCCACCGTCTGCTGATGCGCCAGATCCGCGAGGAACCCCCCGCCGAGGCGCAGCGGCTGGCCGACATGTGCCTGAAACCGTTGCTCAGCGCCTATGAAACGCTGATCCATGACGGCGTTGTGGCCGGGGTGTTTCGCCCGGTGGACCCGCAACTGTTCTATTTCACTGTCATCGGCGCGGCGGACAGGTTCTTCTCCGCACGGCTGGTGCTGCATTATTGTTCCGACCGCGATGTGCTGGACGAGGCACTGCGGGACCGTTACCGCACCCATCTCAACGATTTTGTGGTGGCAGGCATTCTTGTGCGGCAAGGTTGAGCGGCGCTCAAGCTGTCACAATCGCCAGCCATAACAATGCGATGAATGGGGAAACAGACATCCATGTGGCATATTGGTGTGATGGGCGGTTCGGGGCTGGCTGAAGGGCTGGGTCTGGAAGATGCGCAGGAGATCCGCGTCAGCAGCCCCTTTGGGGCGCCCTCGGGCCCGGTGGTGCAGGGGCATATCGGCGCGGTGAAGCTGACCTTCATGGCGCGCCATGGTGCCGGCCATGCCATTTCGCCTTCGGCCATCAACTACCGCGCCAACATCGATGTGATGAAGCGCTGCGGCGTTACCGATCTCATCTCGCTCTCAGCCATTGGTTCGCTGCGTGAGGAGATGGCGCCCGGCCATGTCATCGCCGTCGACCAGTTGATCGACCGTACCCACGGCCGCGAGATGAGCTTCTTCGGCCCCGGTCTTGTCGCCCATGTCAGCCTGGCCGACCCGGTCTGCCCGCGCCTGTCAGGCTTTCTGGCCGATGCCGCCGCGCGGGCCGGGGCGAGGGTGCACCCCTCCGGCTGTTATGTGGCGATCGAGGGGCCGCAATTTTCCACCCGCGCCGAAAGCCGCATGTATCGTGCCTGGGGCGCCGATGTCATCGGCATGACCGCCATGCCCGAGGCGCGCCTCGCCCGCGAGGCCGAACTGCCCTACGCCATCCTCGGCATGGTCACCGATTATGATGCCTGGCGTGACAGCGAGGCCGGCGTCGAAGCCGCCGAGGTGTTCGCCGTGATGAAGGCCAATGCGGCCACCGCGCGCGCCGCCGTGCGCGAACTGTTGGCATTGCTGCCGCAGGTGCGCGAGGCCAGCCCGATCGACCGGGCGCTTGATCACGCCTTTGCCACGGCGCCGGGTTCGCGGGATGCGGGATTGATGGCGCGGCTGGATGCTGTGGCTGGGCGGGTTTTGTTTGGGAAGAAATAAGAAGGGATGAAGCAGGGGGCCGTATAACGAGCGCTTGTCGCGAGCGACAAGCTACGGGGCCCCCTGCACCCCCGTTACGTCTTCCGATACTCTCCACCTGCGCAGTCTGTCGGCGCCGCAGGCAAAATAGATGGGAAGCGTAGTTCTGGGGTTTCATGCCTGCGGCGCGGCGATGCAGGCGCTCGGGTTCAGGCGATGACGCCCTCTCCAAACATAAGGGAGCGCGAGGGCGATGGCCCTCGCACTTCTCTTTTCCTTCTTCCTTAATGCGGTTTCGTCGCCCCGCTCGAAAACGCATCCGCGATCGAGCAGGCTGCAGGCCCCAGAATCACCACGAACAACACCGGCAGGATGAAGAGAATCAGCGGCACGGTCATGATCGCGGGCAGGCGTGCGGCCTTTTCCTCGGCCCGCATCATGCGCTCGTTGCGGAATTCGGCGGAGAGCACGCGCAGCGCGCTGGCCAGCGGCGTGCCATAGCGTTCGGTCTGGACCATGGTGGTCACCACGCCGCGCACGGAATCGAGGTTCACGCGATAGGCGAGGTTTTCAAAGGCCTGTCGGCGCTCATGCAGGAAAGACAGTTCGATGGCGGTCAGCGCGAATTCGTCGCCCAGTTCGGGGTAGGCGCGGCCCAGCTCGCGCGCCACGCGGTTGAAGGCAGCATCCACCGTCAGTCCCGCTTCGGCGCAGATCACCAGCAGGTCGAGCGCGTCGGGCAGCCCCTTGCGGATGGCGGCGGTGCGCTTGGTGATGAGGTTGCTGAGGTAGATGTCGGGGCCTTTGTAGCCAAGGCCAACGGCGGCGGCAAAGCCCATGAATTTCTTGAAATCGGACCACAGCGGGAAATAATTGGCCCAGTAGATGATGATGGCGGCCAGCCCGCCCGTCACGATGGGCACCACCAGACGGCCAAGGATGACGGCGACGGCCAGTTCCTTGTTGCGGATGCCGGCCTGCGCCAGCTTCTGTTGGGCATCGTTGATCTGGCTGTCCTGCAGCGCGTTGATCTTGTTGAGGATGCCCCGGATACGGTCGGTGGTTTCCGAACGGCGGACAAGCTGGGCGCGCTTTTTGGGGCCGCCGCTCGACACGATGCCGGCTTTCAGCTCCTCGCGCCTTTCGTTGAGCGCCTTGACGCGTTTCTGCATCGGGTCGCGGATGGTCAGCGCCAGATAGAGAATGACCAGCATCAGCCCGGCGGTGATGAAGGCCAGCACCGTCCCCAGCCATTCGATGCTGATGCCAAAGAGCATGCCATTGTGAATTTGATGGTCCATGGCTGCCTTCTTCAGATCTCGAAATTGACCATCTGGGCCATGATGAACACGCCAATGCCCATCCAGCACAAGCCGCCAATGCCGGTGATGATCAAGCGCTGGTCGGAAAAGAAACCGGCCAGATATTGCGGATTGATCCAGTAGATCATCGTGAAGACGATAAAGGGCAGCGACCCCACGATATAGGCCGAGGCCTTGGATTCAGAGCTCATCGCCTTGATCTTGAGCTTCATCTGCGCGCGTTTGCGCAGCACATCGGCCAGATTTGACAGCGTTTCGGCCAGATTACCGCCGGTTTCGCGCTGGATGGCCAGGGTGATGCAGAAAAAGCTGAACTCGGGCATGTCGAGCCGGTCGGCGGTGTCCTGCAGCGCGTCCTCCATGGTCCGGCCGATCTTGATGCGCTCGGTCACCAATTTGAATTCCTCGCCCACCGGGCCGGGCACTTCGGAGGAGACCACGCCCAGCGTTTCGGTGACCGGCAGGCCCGAACGCAGGCCGCGCACCAGCAATTCGATGGCATCGGGGAATTTGGCGACGAAATTGTTCAGCCGTCGCTTGATGAGGTGGCCGAGCACCATATGCGGCAGCCCCATGCCCGCCGCCAGACCCACGCCCAGACTGAACATCAGGCTGCCCGATTTCATCAGCAGCACCAGCGTGACCACCGCGCCGGTTCCCGCACAGGCATAGAGATATTGCTGGATGGTCCAGTCCCGCCCGGTGCGGTGCAGGCGCAGCGCCAGGGCCTCGGTGCGGCTGGCCGAACCCGCGATGCGCGGCACATTGGGCTTGCGCTGGGCCACGGCCTTGCGCATCTGCGCTTCCATGCGGGCGTTGGTGCTGTCAGCATGGCGGAAGCGCAGCGATTGCAGACGGCGGGCACTTTCCTTCTTCGGGTCCGGGCCCAGCAGTGTGAGCGCGGCAATGCCCAGCAAAGCCACGAAGCCCAGTGCCATCAGCAGGATCTGCACGCTGTCCATAAAGACGCTTTATCCTTCCCCCCGGATCACGCCGGGGTCTTGGCCTTCTTGCTGGGCAGCATGGACTTGATGTCGAACTTGCCCAGCAGCGACTTCTTTTCCACCTTGGGCGCGGCGTCCTCGTTGGCAAAGCCGATGGCGCGCACCGCGGCGGCCAGATCGCGCATCAGGGCGCCGGCCTTGGTGGCGCGGTTGGCCTCGGCAAAGGTCTGGCCCAGCTTGGCGGCATGGGTCGCCGCCTTGAAGTCGAAGGGGATCTGAAAGTCGATCTTGCGCTCGATGCTCGCCTCGAAATCGGCCTTGGTGATTTCACTGGCGCCCGGGTGGATCTTGTTGGCCACCATCATGACATGGATGTGCGGCGCATTGGCCCGCAGCCATGAGAGGATGCGGATCGAATCGCGTGCGCTCGCCAGCGTCAGTTCGGTGGTCAGCACCACGACATTGATGTCGGCCAGCAGTTGCGGGAAATTGACCAGCATGTTGCGCGGCAGATCGGTCACCGTCATTTCGAAGGCGGTGCGGAATTCCTGCTCCAGATGCAGGAAGGCGCTGCCGTCGGTCATCAGCGGCTGGTTGATCGGCGCCTCGGCGGACAGGATGGCCAGATGGTCATTGGCACGGATCATCGCGCGCTCGATGAACAGACCGTCGATACGGCCGGGCTGCTCGATCGCATCGGTCAGGCCCCGGCCCGGCTCCAGGTCGAGCGCCAGCGCGCCGGTGCCGAAATGGATGTCGAGATCGAGCAGGGCGGTGGGCTGTTTGTAATCGGTGGAAAACAGCCAGGCCAGTGAGGTCGCCAGCGTCGAGGCGCCCACGCCGCCCCGCGTGCCGATCACGGCGGTGGAGACATGCTTGTGCTCGCTTTCCTCGCCGTGGCGCGGCTGGGAAAAATAGGCCTGCGCGCTGGTCAGCGCATCATGCAGCACATGGGGTTGCAGCGGCTTGAGGATATAATCGTGAATGCCATTGGCCAGCAGGTCGCGGTACAGGCGCACATCGTTGATCTGCCCCACCGCCAGCACCACCGTGCCCGGCTCGCACACCTCGGCCAGGGCGCCGATGTCGGAGAGCGGGTCGCCGCTTTCCGACAGGTCGACCATCAGGATGTTGGGGCTGGAACTGACGGCCAGCGACTGGACGGCGGTGCGCAAGCCCCCGCGCGTGCATTTCTCCGGTGCCCAGCCCATTTCGGCGGCCATCGGGCGCAGCAGGTCGAGACTGGCCTCGTCGCTCAGATAGGCCGCGAATGGATCGCGCGCGGCCATGCCCACTCTCCATGGTGCGTTCATGGCGTCACGTTCCCTTGCTGCTGGTTGATTTGACGGTGCCACCGTTGCCGCTCGGCTTGGCATCCTGGAAGGTGGAGATGGCCTTGTTGCTGGTCACCACCGGATTGCTGTCGCTGGTGGCGCCGCGGATCAGGTCGTCGGGATTGGCCACCATGGCGGCCATGTTGCTGTTGGTCGCGCAGCCGAAATTGGGGTGCAGGCCGTTGAGCATGTTCGTTTCGGAATTGGCGGACCAGTCGGGGCAGCCCGGCACGCTGGCGCTGGCGCGGGTGAGCGAGATGCGCACCGTGCCGGCTTCGATCCCGGGCTGGGCCAAAGGTGTGGCCGCCGCCAGCGCCAGGCCTCTGGCGCCCAGCAGCCCGGCGACCTGCGCACGGGTGGTGTCGCTGGCCAGCGGGTCATCGATCATCACCTTGTCGCCGTAACGCAGCCCCATGGCATCGAACCAGCCCGACAGGCGCTTTTCCTCGGCGGGGGGCAGCCCGGTGGGGGTGGTCGTTACATCCAGCGTAAAGGTGGCATGGCTGACGACGGGCTGATGCTCGGGCATCATGGTGCGGTTGTGCGGCACTCCGCCGCAGGCCGAGAGCGCCAGCGTGGCGCAGGCCAGCAGCGCCGCGCGAAACGGCAGGGACAGGCTCGATCGTGCCGGAGGGATGAAGCTCATCGTCGCCTCGCTCAATTGAGGGAAAAGCCGGGCGCGTCATTCTTGACGGGCTTTGCGGCGGAGGATGGGGCTGTTGCTGCCGTGGCTGCCGGGGCAGCGGGCTCTGCGGCGGCAGGTGCGGCAGGGGCCGGATCGGTCAGGCCCACGCGGGGCGGCGGGGCGCCATTGGCGGCGCGGGGGCCGACTGTGGGGGCGCCCGACTTGCCGTCGGTCAGCATGTTGCCCAGCACTTCCTGCGTCGTCGTCGGGTTCTGCAGGCCGTCGGTGGGCAGGTGAATGTCCGAGGCATTGACCGGCTTGACCAGATAGGGCGTGACCACGATCACCAGTTCGCTCTCGCCCCGCTGGAACTCGGTCGACTTGAACAGCGAACCGAGGACTGGCAAATCGCCCACGCCGGGCAGCTTGGAAATCGTGTGGCTGGCATTGTTGCTCAGCAGGCCGGCGATCATCATGCTCTGGCCCGAGCCCAGTTCCACGGTGGTTTCCGCGCGCCGCACGGTGAGCGCGGGAATGGTATAGCCGTTGATCGACACCGCCCCGGCGCTGGTCAGTTCGGACACTTCCGGGCGAACCCGCAGCGAAATGCGCCCGTCGGCAAGCACGGTGGGGGTAAAGGCTAGCGACACACCATAGGTCTTGTAGTCGACCGAGACGGTGCCAAGGCCGCTCGACATGGGAATGGGATATTCGCCGCCGGCCAGGAAATCGCTCGTCTCGCCCGAAACGGCGGTCAGATTGGGTTCGGCCAGCGTGGTCACCAGACCGATCGATTCGCCAAGGTCGAGCGAGCCGAGCAGATCGACGCCCAGCAGCTTGCCACCAATGCCGATCGCGGTGGAATTGGCCAGATTGCTGGCCATGTTGTAGATCGTGGGGGCGGGCGTGTAGGTGCCATTGGCGAGACCCGACTGGACATAGCCGCTCGGGTTGGTGATCGTGCCCTGGTTGGACCCGCGCGAAACGCCAAAGACCACGCTGCCGGTGCCTGTGCTGGTGCCGGTCAGATTGGTGCCCAGCGTGCGGCTCAGCGTGCGGCTGACTTCGGCGATGCGCACATGCAGATTGACCTGCAGCGGCGTCGCGGTGCGCAGGCGCGTGATGACGGTGGCGTCCTTGCCCATATAGGTCTGGGTCAGGCGCTGGGCCTCGGCGGCATCCTCGGGCGCTGCCACGGTGCCGGTCAGCATCACCGAGGTGGGGCTGATGGTCGAGACGAGGATATGCGCCTCGGGCATGGCGAGTTTGAGCATCTGGCCGACGCTGTCGATGTTCGAGCCGACGCGCACATTGGCGGACCACACCACGCGCCCTTCGGCATTGCTGGCATAGACGGTGGTTTCACCGCTGGTCCGGCCATAAAGATAGAGCTGGTGGTTCGATTTGACCTGCAGATCGGCGATCTTGTCATCGGCGATGAAGACATCCTTCATTGTGCCGGGCAGGTTGATCAGTTCGCCCCGGCCGATCGACAGGGTGACCTGCCCGACGGGACGGCTGATCGAGCCGGTCGCCGGTGCGCCATAATCGGGCGAAGGCGCGCGATAGGTGCTGCCCGAATGGACAACCGGCGCGGCAGCCTTGGCCGTGGCGGCCCGGGCGCGCGGATGGGGCTTGTGCGCGGGGGCCGCGGCCAGCGGGGCGCTCAGGCCCAGCACCGCGCCGGCGCTCATCAGAAGGGGCAGGAGACGATTATGCATGGGTCTTTCCACCTTCAATCGTTCACAGCGACGGAGAGGCCACGGGCGCATTGCCCGCTGCCCCCGCGCCTTGGGCCAGGGCGCCGGTCAGGCCGGCGGCAGCCGAGGGCAGGCCGTTGGCGCCCATCGGCACGGCCTGGGTGTCATGCCCGCGCATGACATGGACTTCATTGGCATGGGCCAGCGCCATGGCACGGGCTGCCGCTGCCGCCGCTGCCGCGCCCGAGGGTGGCATGCCGCGACGCTGGAAGCGCGAGACATCCCCCGCCGTGGCAAAGCTCGATCCGCGCTCGATGGGGCCGGCGTCGAGCCGCCCGCCCATCAGCGTGGCGCGCGAACCATTGGCCTCGGTTGCCAGATTGGCGCCGGCCATGGCCTTGGCTTCATCAGCGCTGGTCGCGCCGTCCTTCAGCTTGACCGAGCCATTGGCGATGGCATGGTCGAGCGCGTTGGGGTTGTCGCTGATCGGGCGCAGCACCAGGCTGAGCGCGCCGCCCTGCTGGGCCACCTCGATTCGCTCGGCGATCTTGGGGGTCACTTCCAGCGTGGCGGTGTGGAAGGTGTGGACGATGGTCTTGCCATTGTCGCTTTCCGTCGCGGTCGACTGGTCGGTGGCCAGAACGCGCACGTTCTTCAGAATGGTTTCGGTGGCGTAAAGGTCGCGGGTGTCGGGCGCCACGCCGGGCATGGTGGAAGGCGCCTGCGGCACTTTGACCGAAGTGGTGAGCAGCAGGTCGACATGGTCGCCGGGGAAGACGAAGCCGGCCACACCCGATTTTTCCGAGACGGTGATGGTGATGGCGCGCATGCCCGGCGCCAGCGCGGCGGCCAGAAAGCCCCGGTCGCCCGGCGCCACCAGCGCGCCCGTGGTCAAAGGCTGACCGGCGGTAATGGGAAAGCGCACCACCGTGCCGACCAGCTTGTTCATCTCGAACTTGCCATCGACGAAATAGGCGCCGTTCACCATGTCCTTTGGCCATTCCTGAAAGGCGATGGCGTCATTGGTGATGATGGTCCCGGCCGGCAGCGCACGTTGGGCCACCAGCACGCGCGGCCCCTTGGGCGCGATGACGGCGGGAAGCGCGGCCTGCACCTGCGGCGCGGCATTGCCGCTCAGCATGCTGCGGGCGGCAAAGGCCATGATGATCGCCACGAGCGAGAGGCCCAGCAGGATCGTGACTTTCTTCTTGTCCATGGCTGACTTAGCCCCTCACATCACACTTGCGTACAAATTGCGTCCGGTTCGGGACGGTATATTTGCAGTAAATTGGTTAATATCCGGTCACCCGAGCCTGCTGCCGCTTTGCAGGGCGGGCAGATAGTCCGCCGCCAGCACCCAGAGACCGGCGAGCGCGATGGCGATGCCATAGGGGATGCTCAGCTTGCCTTTCTGGCGGCGCGTCACATGCCATGCTCCCATGCCAAGGGTGAGCAGGCCGCCGGCCAGTGCCATCACCGTCAGCAGATGAACAAACCAGAGCGGTTTGATCCACAGCGCCAGCGCGGTCAGCAGCTTGACGTCACCGCCGCCCATGGCGCGGATGGCGAAGAGTGCGGCCAGAACGACAAAGGCAGCCAGCGTGACCGCCAGTTGCCAGCCGATCTGCGCCAGCGAGAGCCCCTGGGCCCACCAGAACAGCGGGGCGCCCAGCGCGATCCCGGCATTGAGCCAGTTGTCGATCTGGCGCCTGCGCATGTCGGTCGCAGCGGCAAAGGCCAAGGCAATTGCCAAGCCGCCAAGCAGACCGTAGGACATCACAGGAACCTGCATAGAACCCCCTCCAAACAGTTGCGAAAAGGTTTAGCGGGCATCACTTACCAAACAGTAACCAAAGAGAGGGTCGCAAATCAGGCCTATGCCGGAGTCTGAGGTTACCGCTTCATCCCTGTCTTCCGTCCCGATCGGTCGCCGTCTGCCCCCTCTTGCGCAGGAGGATCGCTGGGTCGCGCCTGATGGCTGGGCGCTGCGGCGGATCACCTGTCCCCCCCTGCCGGGGACTGCCCCGCGCGGGCGCCTGCTGTTTCTGCCGGGGCGCGGTGACATCTATGAAAAATATCTGGAATCGCTGGAAGAATGGCAGGGGCGTGGATGGCATGTCACGGCGCTGGACTGGCGCGGGCAGGGTGGTTCGGGCCGCCTGGGGCTCGATGATCTGACCGGCCATATCGATGATTTTACCATTTGGGTGAACGATCTTTCCGCCTTCTGGCAGGGTTGGTGCCGGCCGGGTGAAGGCCCCCATGTGCTCGTCGGTCACTCCATGGGCGGGCATCTGGCCATGCGCGCCGTGGCCGAGCGCAAGCTGGTGCCTGATGCCCTGATTCTTTCCGCCCCCATGCTGGGTTTCTATGCGCCGGGCCTGCCGGTCTGGGCCCAGCACCTCTATGCGCGCATCATGGCATCGCTGGGTGATTCGCGGCGCCCGGCGTGGAAGGGCGGCGAAAAGCCCGGCTCCTCGGCCCGGCTGCGCATGCGCCTGCTGACCCATGACCAGCGGCGTAGCGAGGATGAACTGTGGTGGCGCGAGCATCGGCCATGGCTCAACACGGGCGCGGCCAGTTGGCGGTGGATGGAGCGGGCGGTGGCCTCGCGCAAGGCGATCTTCGCGCCGGGCGTGCTCGAGTCGGTCGACGTGCCGGTGCTGCTCATCTCCACCAGCGCTGACCGGCTGGTCAGCCATGGCGCGGTGGTGGAGGCAGCGCGGCGCCTGCCGCACGCGCGGCTGATCGCACTCGGCAGTGAGGCGCGCCATGAGGTGCTGCGCGAGGCGGATGCCGTGCGCGCGCCGCTGATGGCCGCCATCGACGAATTTCTCGACGAGGTGGCGCCGGTAAAGGCTTGACGCATGGCGCCATGGCGCCAAGGGGGAGGGCCATGATGCTTCCCCGCGATCCTCGGCCAGATCCTCGATCGGCCTGCGATGTGCTCATTGTCGGCGCCGGCATGGCGGGTGCCTCGCTGGCGGCGGCGCTGGTGGCTTGCGGGAACGCCGGCCGCATCCTGATGGTCGAGGGCGAGCGCCAGCCGGGCTATCACGCGACGGGGCGATCGGCGGCGTTCTGGCAGGAAACCTATGGCGGGCCGGGGGTGCAGCCGCTGACCACCGCCTCGGGTCCGGTGCTGGCGCAGCTCGGCATGCTCAAGCGGCGGCGTGGGCTGACGCTGGCGCGCAAGGGTGAGGAGGCCGCGCTCGATGCGTTTATCGCCCGTTTTTCGGCGCTGGGCGTGGCGATGGAGCTTTTGCCGCGCGATGCGATCGAGGCTCTGGTGCCCGGATTGCGCGAGGGCTGGGTGGCGGGCGCGATGGAGGAGGACTGCTGCGACATCGACGTGGCGGGACTTCACCAGCACTATCTGGCGCAGGCGCGCAAGGGTGGCGTGGAGCTTCTCTGCGACGCCCGCGTGGCCGGCATGGCGCGCGAAGGCGGCGCCTGGCACGTCACTCTCGCTGATGGGCAGGCGCTGCGCGCGCAGGTCGTGGTCAATGCCGCAGGCGCCTGGGCGGATGAACTGGCGGGCATGGCAGGCGCGGCCCCGCTCGGCATCACGCCCTATCGTCGCACCATGGTGCAGGCCCGCGTCGCCCCGGCGCCGAGTGATGACCTGCCCCTCGTGCTCGACCTTGGGGAAACCTTCTATTTCAAGCCCGAATCGGGTCGTATCTGGCTGACCCCGCATGACGAGCACCCCAGTGCTCCCTGCGACGCCGCGCCCGAGGAGATCGATGTGGCCAATGCCATCGACCGGTTCGAGGCTGTGGTGGACTGGCAGGTCGAGCGCGTCGAGCATCGCTGGGCAGGCTTGCGCAGCTTCGCGCCGGATCGCTTGCCGGTCTATGGGTTCGATCCTGAGGTCGCCGGTTTCTTCTGGTGCGTGGGGCAAGGGGGCTTTGGCATTCAGACGGCGCCAGCGGCGGCGGATCTGGCGGCGCGCTTGCTGTTGGGGCTGGGGGCTGGCGGGATTGATCCCGAGGTTTACGCGCCGGGGCGGTTTTTGAAGGTTTAAGGGATGACAAGCAGGGGGCCATTGCCCCCTGCACCCCCGGAACGTCTTCCGCGCTTGTCGCTCGCGACAAGCGCTCGCTTGCCGGCCCTCGCATTTTCTCCTGAAACCTTACTTCTTCCCCGCCAGAACCGCCGCATCGCTGGCCAACTTGTCGACCCGCTCGTTCTCCGAATGCCCGTTATGCCCGCGCACCCAATGCCAGTCGATTTTGTGCGGCTTGGCGACGATCAGCATCTCGCGCCACAGATCCTCGTTGGCCACGGGTTCCTTCTTGGCGTTGACCCAGCCCTTTTTCTGCCAGCCGAAGACCCATTTGGTAATGCCGTCGATGACATAGCGCGAATCGGTGGTCAGCTTGACATTGCAGGGCTGTTTGAGCGCGGCGAGCGCGCGGATCACCGCGGTCATTTCCATGCGGTTGTTGGTGGTTTCCCGGTCGCCGCCCGACAGTTCCTTCTCATGGCTTCCCATGCGCAGCAGCGCGCCCCAGCCGCCCGGGCCGGGGTTGCCCTTGCAGGCCCCGTCGGTGAAGATTTCAACCTCTTTCATGCGAAGAGCGCGGCGTTGGCCGGGTCGGCATAGAAGGCGAGGCGGCGGGCATAGGCCAGCGGGTCTTTGCGCACCACCAGCGCATCCTGCGGGGTGTTGATCCAGTCATAGGCGCGGGTCGAAAGAAAGCGCATCGCCGCGCCGCGTGCCAGCACGGGGAGAGCCTCGCGTTCGGCCTTGCTCAGCGGGCGGACTGTTTCATAGCCGGCCAGCAGCGCGGCCGAGATGGCGGGATTGAAATTGCGCCCCGTATTGTCGAAACACCATGCCGCATGGGTGACGGCCACGTCATAGGCGACGATGTCGGTGCAGGCGAAATAGAAATCGATGAGGCCGGTGACCTTGTCGCCCAGCATCAGCACATTGTCGGGGAACAGGTCGGCGTGGATCACCCCGCGCGGCAGGGCATGGGGCCAATGCGCGTCGAGAAAGTCCAGCTCTGCCCCGACTGTGGCGGCCAGTGCCGGGTCGATGGTGGCAAGGCCGTCCTCGCCGCAGGCCTCGAGCAGGGCGCGCCAGTCGGGCAGGGAAAGGGTGTTGGCGCGGCCTGGGCCATAGTCGGCAACGGCCTTGTGAACCTGCGCCAGCGCAATGCCCACCGCATGGGCCTGTGCCGCCGTGGGCAGGCTGACCGAGACGCCGGGCAGAAACTCGATCAGCGTGACGGCCTTGGCCTCGCCATCGGGGCCGCTGATGGTGCGGAAGGAGGCTCCATCGCGGTCATGGATGGTGTGGGGCACCGGGCAGCCGGCATCGGCCAGATGGTCGAGCAGGCCCAGGAAGAAAGGCAGGTCGGCGACTTCGGTGCGCCCCTCGAACATGGTGAGGATGAAGCGGGCGCCCGCCGGTTGATTGTCGGCGCCGGGCTTGCCGGTTGTCTCGATCAGCCAGTTGCTGTTCGAAACGCCCTCGGCAATGCCCTTGGCCGAGACGAGGTCACCCACGTCAAAGGCGCAGATGAGATCTCCCAGCGCCTCGGCGCCAAGATGCGTATAGACCGCCATGTTTCCCCCGTATGGCCCTGCTCAGTCGGCAAGCTGACGGGGCAGCTTGAAGATCATCTTTTCCTCGGTCGTCACCACCGTTTCCTGGGTGACGGCGCGGAAGGTGGAGAGGAAATCGATCACCTCGCGCACCAGCGTTTCGGGCGCGCTGGCCCCGGCGGTGAGGCCCAGCGTCTTGACGCCCTCCAGCCAGCTCGGGTCGATTTCCGAAGCGCGCTGGACGAGGCGGGCGGGCGTGCCGCCGCGCGTCGAGACTTCGACCAGACGCATGGAATTGGAGGAATTGGGCGCGCCGATCACGAAGAGCAGGTCGCATTGCGGGGCGATGGCCTTCACCGCCGCCTGACGGTTCGAGGTGGCGTAGCAGATGTCCTCGGCGCGCGGCCCGTTGATATTGGGATAGCGGCCGCGCAGGGCGCGTACGATCTCGGCTGTGTCGTCCACCGAAAGGGTGGTCTGGGTGAGAAAGCCGAGCGCATCATCGTTGGTGAAGGGCAGGTTCATCACGTCTTCGACGGTTTCGACCAGGGTGATGGTCCCCTCGGGCACCTGGCCCAGCGTGCCGATCACCTCGGGATGGCCTTTGTGGCCGATGAAGATGATGTGGCGCCCGGCCTCGATCTGGCGTTCGGCCTGGCGGTGGACCTTGGAGACGAGCGGGCAGGTGGCATCGAGCCATTCGAGGCCGCGTTCATCCGCAATGGCGGGGATCGACTTGGGCACGCCATGCGCCGAGAAGATGACGGGCGCGCCATCGGGCACCTCGTCGAGTTCCTCGACAAAGATCGCGCCCTTTTCCTTCAACCCATCGACCACATAGCGGTTGTGGACGATTTCATGGCGGACATAGACCGGCGCGCCGAACTTGCGAATCGCGCGCTCCACGATCTCGATCGCGCGGTCGACACCGGCGCAGAAACCGCGCGGGGCGGCGATCAACAGGCGAAGGGGCAGCAGGCCAGTATCCTGTGCCATGGCGGGAAAGGATGCGTTCATGATGCCGCCTCTAGCGCTTTGCGGCGCGGGCCGCTAGGGCAGGCAGCAAGATAACACGCCGGACCGTTGGCGCCGGGGGAATCCAAGGAACGCAAGAATGCACTTTCGACCACGCCTGAAGCCTGTTCTTGCTCTGTCGGCGGTCTGCGCCGTGCTGGCGGGTTGCTCTGGCAAGGGTGAGCTGGTGGTGGATGAAGGTGTGGGTATCACGGCCATCCGTTCGGCCTGCCCGGCGGTGGGCGTGGCCGATTACACGGGCAATATCACCACCTTCAAGGTGCCCGGCTCCTCCGATGCCAAGGATATCGACATTGAAGGCAACATCACCGATGTGCGCCCGGAATGCGACCCCAAGGGTGACCCCATCGTGTCGAACGTGACCTTCAAGGTGCAGGCCCGCCGCAGTGATACCCACGGTGCGCGTGACGTGATGCTGCCCTATTTCGTGACGGTGATGCGCGGGGGCAATGTCGTCATCGCCAAGACGCTGGGGACAGCGGCGCTGCATTTTGCCGATGGGCAGGCCACCGCCGAGGCGATCGGCAACGGCAAGGCCTCGATCGACAAGAAGGAAGCCACGCTCGACAAGGCGATTCACGACCGCATCGTGCGCCCGCGCAAATCCAAGGATGCCGATGCCGCCATCGATCCGCTGGCTGACCCGGCGGTGCTGGCCGCCGTCAACAAGGCGACCTTCGAGGTGCTGGTCGGTTTCCAGCTTTCCGAGGCGCAGCTTGGCTATAACGCCACGCGATGATGCGCGGCGGGGCGGCTTTCGTCTCGCTTATGTCTTGCCATTGGCCCCGGCGCCCGTTTAGGCGCTGGGGCTGATGTTTTTACGGCGGATTGCCGCCCGCTTTGATGAACAGGCCCTTTGTTATGACCACCTTGACCCTGCACGCTGCCTTTGCCGGCCATGTCGCTGCCGCGCTCGATGCGCTGGAGGCGGCGGGTACGCTGCCGGCTGGCCTCAGCCGCGCCGCCGTCACGGTGGAGCCGCCGCGCGATGTGACGCATGGCGATCTGGCGACCAATGCGGCCATGGTGCTGGCCAAGCCGGCGGGCACTAATCCGCGCGCGCTAGCGACAGCCCTGGTGGCCGAGCTGGAAAAGCTGCCGTTGGTGGAAAGCGCCGAGATCGCCGGGCCGGGTTTCATCAACCTGCGTCTGACGAGCGCTGCATGGCTGGACGAATTGCGGGCGATCGCCGCGCTGGGCGCCGATTATGGGCGCAGTGCCATGGGTGGCGGCACCACGGTCAATGTGGAATATGTCAGCGCCAACCCCACTGGCCCCATGCATATGGGCCATTGCCGTGGCGCGGTGGTGGGCGATGCCTTGGCTTCGCTGCTGGAATATGCCGGGCACAAGGTCATCCGCGAATACTACGTCAATGACGCGGGCGCGCAGGTGCAGGTGCTGGCCCGCTCCGCGCATTATCGCTATCGCGAGGCCCTGGGCCGCGATATCGGGCCCGTGCCGGAGGGGCAGTATCCGGGCGATTATCTGATTCCGGTCGGGCAGGCGCTGGCGGCCGAATTTGGCGACCGCTATGCCGACGCGCCGGAAAGCGAGTGGCTCGCCCTGTTCCGCGTCAAGGCGGTGGCGGCCATGATGGACATGATCCGCGACGATCTGGCGCTGCTGGGCATCAAGCATGACCTCTTCAGCTCGGAGGCTGAGTTGCAGGCGGCGGGAAAGCCCGAGGAGGCCGAAGCCTGGCTGCGTTCGCAGGATCTGGTCTATGATGGTGAGCTGGAAGCCCCCAAGGGCAAGCTGCCCGACGATTGGGAGCCGGTGGCCCTGCCGCTGTTCCGCAGCACGAAATTTGGCGACGATCAGGACCGCCCGATCAAGAAATCCGACGGCACATGGACCTATTTCGGCGCGGATCTGGCCTATCATTTCCAGAAGGCGCAGAGCGCCGATGCACTGGTCGACATCTGGGGTGCGGACCATGCCGGAACCGTGAAGCGCATCAAGGCTGCCGTCGCCGCGATGACCGGGGCGAAAGGCAAGCCGACGCCTTTCGAGGTGAAGCTGGTCCAGATGGTCGCGCTGCTGCGCAATGGCGAGCCGGTGAAGATGTCCAAGCGTTCGGGCACCTTCGTCACGCTGGCCGATGTGGTGCGCGAGGTGGGCAAGGATGTGGTCCGCTTCACCATGCTGACCCGCAAGCCCGAGGCGCAGATGGATTTCGACTTTGCCAAGGTGGTCGAGGCGTCCAAGGATAATCCGGTCTTCTATCTGCAATATGCCCATGCGCGCATCTGCTCCACCCTGCGCAAGGCGGCGGCCGAGGGCTTTGCCCCCGCGCCTGATGCCATTGCCGAACTGGGCGAGGAAGAGCTGGCGCTGGTCAAGCTGGTCGCGCAGTTCCCGCGCATTGTGGAAGCCGCTGCTGCTGCCCGCGAACCTCATCGCATCGCATTTTTCCTCGCCGACGTGGCCTCTGCGTTTCATTCCTACTGGAATCTGGGCAACGACCGTCCCGATAAGCGCTTCATTCTGCCCCAGAATGGTGCATTGACAACAGCGCGCCTTTTCCTCGGGACGCAAATCGGGCAGGTAGTGCGTAATGGCCTGGCTGTGCTGGGTGTCGTCGCCGTCGAGGAGATGTGATCCATGTCGGGTGAAAACGAGGGGCAGCAGGGCTCGCAGCCGGGGCATTGGCTGAACGAGGCTCACGATACCCTTCACCAGAACGCGCAACCGCAAGGTCAGCCATGGCGGGATCAGGCCCATGACCAGCTGCAAAACGGCATGAATCAGGGCGAGGCCTGGGCAGGGCATTATCAGGATCAGGCCCAGGACGCCTATCATGAGGCGGCCGGGCACGACATGCCGGCCTTCGATGCGGCCCCGGCGGGCGAATGGGTGAATGGCCAGTGGGTGGCCCATGCGCAAGACGCCCAGCCAGCCGTCGCCGCGCTCGATCTGGGCGAGCGTGATCGTCTGCCCTGGCTCGATTCGGTTGAGGACGATGAGGATTATTACGCTGTCGATACGCGCCGGGTGATTGCCGCGGTGGTGGGCGCGGTGCTGTTGCTCGGGCTGATCGTGGGCGGCATCTGGGCCTACACCCATCGCAAGGGCGAAGGCACGCCGGTGGCCGATGGCAGCGTGATCGGCGCGCCCGAGCAGCCTTACAAGCAGGCCCCCGCCAATCCGGGCGGCAAGCAGTTCGAAGGCACGGGCGACACCAGCTTCGCCGCGGCGCAGGGCAAGGATCGACCCGCCCAATTGGCCAGCGGCGATGCAACGCCGGTGGTGCCCGCCGCGCCCAAGGCCGATGATGCGGGCAAGGCTGCTGCCGCCAGCGCCCAGCCGGCCAAGGCGCCCGAGGCCAAGCCTGCCGAGGACACCGGTCCTGTCGGCGGCGTGGTGCAGATCGCGGCCTATTCGAACGAGGCGGCGGCCAAGGCGGGTTGGGACCGGCTGGTGCAGCAGCATGACATGCTCAAGGGCGCGAATCACCGCATCGTGCAGGGGCAGTCCGACATTGGCACGGTCTATCGCCTGCAGCTTATTACCGGTGCCGGTGGTGGCAGCGCCTTGTGCGGCAAGCTGAAGGCTGAAGGCGTGGCTTGCCAGGTCAAGCACTGAGGCTGACGCCGGGAAAAGATGAAGGGGTGCGGGGGCTTCAGGCTTTCCGCACCCTTTTCCTTGTCGGCTTTCGGTTGAGGCGGGGCTGGGCGGGCCAGGGCGCCATTGCCAGGCATGATGGAAGCGTGAGCAAACCGCCGCGCGTCATCCCCTGCCTTCCATCGCCCACCTCTTGCGCTTGCCCGGCAAACTTGCGAGGCAATCGCTCATGCTTCCCGCCATTTTCGGCCTGTCCGGCCCCGCATTGACTGATGACGAGCGCGGTTTTTTCCGCGATGCCGATCCGGCCGGCTACATCCTGTTTGGCCGCAATGTCGAGACGCGCGAACAGTTGCGCGCTTTGACCGATGATCTGCGCGCGATCCACGGGCGCGATCGACTGTTGATCTCGATCGATCAGGAAGGCGGACGGGTCGCGCGGATGAAGCCACCGCAATGGCCACACTATCCGGCAGGGGATGCCTTTGCCCGGCTATGGAATGTGGCTCCGGCCAGCGCGATCGAGGCGGCGCGCGCCAATGCGCAGGCGCTGGGCATGGATCTGGCGCAGGCGGGGATCACGCTGGACTGCTGGCCCTGTGTCGATGTGCGGGTGCCGGGCGCGCATGACGTTATCGGCGATCGCGCCCTGGGCAGCGAGCCAAGGCAGGTGGCGGCGCTCGGCCGGGCCATTCTCGAGGGTCTGTCACGCGCGGGGGTCGTGGGCTGCGTCAAGCATATTCCCGGCCATGGCCGCGCCGGGGCCGACAGCCACAAGACCTTGCCCCGGGTCGAGGCCGATGAGACAGTGCTGGAGCAGGATCTGGCGCCGTTTCGCGCGCTCAACTCGGCGCCGGTGGCGATGACCGGCCATATCCTCTTTCCGGCATGGGATGCGCAGCGGCCCGCGACCCTGTCGCCCTTCATCATCGAAACGATCATCCGCCAGCACATCGGCTTTGACGGGCTGCTCATCACCGACGATCTCGACATGCAGGCACTGTCGGGTACCATTCCCGAGCGGGCGGCGGCCTCATTAGCTGCGGGCTGTGACCTTGTGCTCAATTGCTGGGGGCGGATGGCGGATATGGAGGGGATTGCCCAAGCCATTCCCGCGATCACGCCGCAGGGCGCGGCTCGCCTTGACCGCGCCATGGCCAGCGTGAGCGCGGTTGAGGACATATCGCAAGGCGAGCTGCTGGCCAAGCGTGATGCCTTGCTGGCGCTGGTCGAGAGCACTGATGCCATGGGCGCGGACCCCACCGCCTATCGCGGGGCGCAGGTTTGAGCGAGGAGGTCGCGCCTCTGACGGGAGAGCCGCGCGAAGGCGCGCTCTATCTCGCCTTTGACGGGTGGGAGGGGCCGCTCGACCTGCTGCTCGATCTGGCGCGGCGGCAGAAGGTCGATCTCAAGAGCATTCCCATCCTCGATCTGGTCGACCAGTATCTCGCCTTCATCGAGCAGGCCGAGGCGCTGAAGCTGGAAGTGGCCGCCGATTATCTGGTGATGGCGGCGTGGCTGGCCTATCTCAAATCCGCCATGCTGCTGCCCAAGGAGGAGCAGGAGGACCCGAGCCCCGAGGAACTGGCCTTGCGCCTCCACATTCGCCTGCAACGCCTCTCGGCCATGCGCGAGGCCGCCGCCCGGCTGATGGGGCGCGACCGATTGGGCCGCGATGTCTTCCCGCGCGGCGCGCCCGAGGGACTGCGCGTCGAGCGCAAGGCCGACTGGCAATGCAACTGGTTCGACCTCATTCAGGCCTATGGGCAGGTGAAGGCGCGGGGCACGCCGGTGGTCCATATGGTGCGCGAGCGCATGGTGATGACGCTTGATGCGGCCCTGGCGCGCGTGTCGGCCATGCTGGGCGTCACGCTCGACTGGATGGAACTGCGCGAATTCCTGCCTGACAGCGCGGGCGACTGGGCCGATCTGCGGCTGCGGCGTTCGGCGCTGGCCTCCAGTTTTCTGGCCGCGCTGGAACTGGCCAAGCAGGGGCGGCTGGAGATTACGCAGGAGGAATGTTTCGGCCCCCTCCGGTTGAGGAGCATCGCCCGTGGATGAACCTCTCGATGATGTGCTGCGCGCGGTGGAGGCGGCATTGTTTGCCGCCACCGAGCCGATGAGCGTGGAGGCGCTGTCCAACCATCTGGGCGGCGTGTCGGTGCGCCCTGCCTTGGCGGCCTTGGCCCAGCATTACGCCGGGCGCGGGGTCAATCTGGTCGAGCGTGGCGGCAAATGGCATTTTCAGACCGCGCCCGATCTCGCCCATATTCTGCGCCGCGCGCATGAGGAGCCGCGCCGCCTGTCGCGCGCGGCCACCGAATGCCTTGCCATCATCGCCTATCATGAGCCGGTCAGCCGCGCGCAGATCGAATCGATCCGCGGCGTGCAGACGGCCAAGGGCACGCTCGATGTGTTGATGGAGGCGGGCTGGGTGCGTGTGGCGGGGCGGCGCGATGTGCCCGGCCGGCCGGTGATCTATGCCACCACCCAGGCCTTTCTGGCGCATTTCGGTCTTGCCAGTCGGCGCGATCTGCCCGGAATTGAGGATCTTCGCGCCGCCGGCCTGCTCGATCCGGTGGAAGAAGCCTATGACCGGGCGGCGGGAGAAGGTGGGGTGCCGGCTGCGCCGGATGGGGCATCTGACCCATCATCGGCAAGGGAATTGCCCTGAGCACTGGCATTGCGACATGAATGCTCCTAGATAGGGTTTGTAAAGGCGTGGAGATGGTGGTCGCCTTCCACGCGAACAATTGGAGTTTGGTGCAATGATGGGTCTGTCGCTTCCCCACCTGCTCGTCGTGGCGCTGGTTGTGCTGGTGCTCTTCGGCAAGGGCCGCATTTCCGAAATGATGGGTGATTTCGGTAAAGGTATCAAGAGCTTCAAGGATGGCATGAACGAGGACGACAAGCCCAAGACCGTCACGCCCCCGGCGCAAATTACCCAGGCGCCCGCCGCCCCGGTGGTTGAGCCCGCCAAGACGCCCAGCGAAACCGGTGCCGGCCAGTAATCGCCCCGCATGTTCCTGAATATCGACCCTTCCGAATTTCTACTCACGGCGATTGTCGCCGTGGTGGTGATCGGCCCCAAGGACCTGCCGCGCGCCATGCGCACGGCGGGCAAATGGATGGGGCAGATGCGCCGCATCTCGGGTCATTTCCGCTCCGGTATCGAAACCATGATCCGCGAGGCCGAACTCGAGGAGATGGAAAAGAAATGGCGCGAGCAGAATGAGGCGATCATGCAGGCCAGCCCCCCGGTGGCGGCGCTGCCCGCCGAGGTGACCGCCGTTGCCCCGACCGAGCCGCTGGCGTTGCAGGATCATGGCGCCACGCCTGGTGCCCATGCTGATACCGCGCCGGCCCATGCCGGGCCGGGCCCTGCGGCGCCTGTCGAGAGCGAAGGGCAGCACACGCCGCCCGCCACGACCGTGAGCCCCGAAATCCTCTCCTGACCTTCTCGTCGAGTTGCCCGCAGCATGGCTTTTGAAATCAAAGATATCGACGAATCCCAGGCGCCCCTGCTCGAGCATTTGATGGAACTGCGCTCGCGGCTGATGCGTTGCATTGCCGCGCTGGCGATTTCCTTTGGCATCTGCTTCTATTTCGTGAAGCCGATCTTTGCCTTTCTGGTGGCGCCGCTGGCGGCGGCCTATCCCAATGGCACCGGGCGCCTCGTCTACACCAAACTCTACGAAGCCTTTTTCGTCGAGCTGAAGGTGGCGCTGTTCGCGGCCTTCATCCTGTCCTTTCCGGTGCTGGCCAATCAGCTCTGGGCCTTTGTGGCGCCGGGGCTTTATGCCAAGGAAAAGAAGGCGTTCCTGCCATTTCTCATTGCCACGCCCATCTTCTTCCTGGGCGGGGCGGCGCTGGCCTATTACGTGGTGATGCCGCAGGCCTTCCGCTGGCTGCTGGGTTTCAGCGGGCAGATGGGCGGGCTCAAGCTGGAGGCCCTGCCTTCCACGGGCGATTACCTTGGCCTGGTGATGCAGTTCATCTTCGCCTTTGGCATCAGCTTCCTGCTGCCGGTGCTGCTCATGCTGCTCAACCGGGCGGGGCTGGTGTCGCGGTCGCAGCTGGTCGGCGCGCGGCGTTATGTCATCGTGGCGATTGTTGCCGCCGCTGCTCTGCTGACCCCGCCCGATGTCGCCTCGCAGCTCATGCTGGCGGTGCCGCTGCTGGTGCTGTTTGAGGGCACGATGATCTTCATGTGGTTTGCCGAAAGGCGCGATGCCAAGCAGGCCGCGGCTGAGAAAGCCGCCGAGCAGGTGGTGGAATAGGCAAGCACTCGCTTGCGGGCCTTCGCATTCTATTTATTCCCTTCGTCTCCCACCCGATAGACCGGCAATCCGCCGACCCAGACCTGCAAAACCTTCGTCCCGCCGATCTCGGCTGGCGGAACCTTGGTGATATCCCGGTCCACCATAACGAAATCGGCGCGTTCGCCGGGGAGCAGGCGCCCGAAGTGCCCTTCGGCAAAGCCGGCCCATGCCGCGCGCGCGGTGTAGCCGGCCAGCGCCTGAGCCAGCGGCACGCCTTGCGGATTGTCCGCGCTGGTGACGGTGGCGATGCCCGCGAAGGGATCGGGCGTCTGTGCCGGCGTGTCCGAACCGAAGGTCAGCGTTACCCCGCTGGCCGCCACGCTTTTCCATGCGGAGGCCAAAGGCGCACGCGCAGGCCCCAGCCGGGCCGTGATCATCGCCATGTCGGCACCGGGCCGCATGGTCGCCACGATGCCACCGGCCTGCGCGTTCAACTGGCCCAGCCTCGGCAGGTCTTGCGGAGCAAACATCCCCGCCTGTTCGATCCGCCAGCGGCGATCGCCCTTGTAGGTGTCGGCCATGGCTGACACGGCGTCGAGCACGGCGGCGGTTGCGGCATCGCCCGTTGCCTCGACAGCGACCTGAAAATGGTCGATGGCGGCGCGGCTCATCAGGTTTTTCAGTGCGGTGTCGCTCAGTTGCGGCAGGCCGCTGGTGGCGGGGGCATCGGCATAGGGCGCTTTCAGCCAGGCCCCGCGCGACGCCAGCGCGCCATCGGCGACGAGATCGACGCCGCTCATATGCAGTCGGTCGTCATAGAGCCATGGGGTCGGGCCGGGTCCGGCGATAAGCTGCATCGCCTCGGTGCCCGCCGCATAGCCCATGATGCGCAGCCGCAGCCGGCCCAGATCGCCCGCACGGCGATAGGCCTGCCAGTCCTCGATGGTGGTGCCCATGTCGGTAACGGCGGTAATGCCATGCTCGATCAGGATGGTCTGCGCGGTGGAGAGCGCCAGATCGCGGTCTTCGGGCCGGGGCGGCGGCACGGTGTCGAGCATGGGCGCCATGGCGGCGTCGACCAGCACGCCGGCAGGGGCGCCCAGCCGGACATGGGGCGCGGCGCGCTGTCCGCGACGCTGTGGCGGGGCAGGCGGGGCGGGCAGGCGCTCTATCCGCCCGCCGATGGGGTCTTTTGTGGCCGCCGTAATGCCAGCGAGGACCAGCGCGCGGGAATTGGCCCAGCCCGCATGGCCATCGGCGCTTTCCAGCCAGACGGGGCGGTCTGCCACTACGGCATCCAGATCGGCCGCGGTGGGCAGGCGGCCCAGCGCCCAGCGGTCCGCATCCCAGCCGCGCCCGATGATCCAGGGGCGGCCGGGGAATTTGGCGGCATAGGCGGCGATCTTCTGCTGCGCCTCGCCCAGAGAATGCGTGTCGGACAGATCGAGCGTCAGCGCGGCAAAGCCCAGCGCCATCACATGGGCATGGCTGTCCACGAAACCGGGCATCACCACCGCGCCATGGCCATCATTGAGAAAATCGAGCCGGGCCGGGCGCGGGTCGCCATCGTGGAGCAATTGCTTCACGCGGCCATCCTTGTCGATGAGCAGGCCGGTGAAGCGCTCGATGGCGCCGTTTCTGTCGAGGGTGAAGCCGTTGATATGGTCGATCAGCGCATCGGCATGGGCGGGGCTGACGGCAGAGAGGGAAGCAAGCACCGCGCCGGCGGAGAGAAGAAAACGCACAATCATCCTTTCGGGCATCGTTTGGGCATCAACCCTTGTGCACGCCCCGGCGGGGCAGGCGCCGCACCAGCGCGGTGATATCCTGCTTGCCCGCGCCCATGGCCTGCAGGTCGGCATAGAACTGATCGACCAGCGCCGCGACGGGGAAAGACAGGCCAAGCCCGCGCCCTTCGTCCAGCGCCAGTCCCAGATCCTTGCGCATCAGGTCGATGGTGAGGCCAAAGTCGAACTCGTCGCGCGCCATCGTCCCCCAATGGGCGTCCATCTGCCAGCTTTGTGCCGCGCCGCCGCTGATCGCTTCATAGACGCGCTCAAGATCGAGATGTTCCGCCTGCGCCAGCCGCAGCGCCTCGCCAAGGCTGGCCAGAATGCCCGCCATGGAGACCTGGTTGATCATCTTGGTGACCTGCCCGGTGCCTGCCTTGCCGACATGGACGATGCGCCGCGCATAGGCGGCCATCACCGGCCGGGCCAGCTCCACCGCCGCGGGCTTTCCTCCGCACATCAGGGTCAGCGTCCCCGCCTCGGCACCGGGCTGGGCGCCGGTCATCGGCGCATCGACGCAGTGGACCTCATGGTCGCGCCCTTCCACCGCGATCTGGCGGGCAATGCGCGCCGAGGCGGTGGTATGGTCGATCAGCAGGCTGCCGCGCACCATGGCCTGCATCACCCCCTGCGGGCCCAGCACGACATCGGCCAGATCATCGTCATTGCCGACGCAGGTGATGACGACATCGGCGCCGCGCGCCGCCTCATCGGGCCCGCGCGCCACGGTGACATGGCAATCGGCATTGGCCTTGCGCCATGCATCCACCTTGGCCGGGCTGCGGTTGTAAAGGGTCAGTGCATGGCCGGCATGGGTCAGGTGGCGCGCGATGGGCCCGCCCATCACCCCCAGGCCGATCAGCGAGACGCGGCGGGGTGGGGTGTTCTCTGGTGCCGTCATGGGCAGTCCCTTTCGTTAGCGGCGGGCGCCTTTGGCCTGTCTGATAGCGGCTTTTGCCGGAATGGGAACCGGCCCTGAACCATGCTGCACGCCAAAAGCTTCCAAAGCGGTGCGGCGCGACGGATTTGCTTGATGGGCGCGAGCCACAGGCGTAGGGCCCGGCCTCTATGACTGACAGTGCTACACAGCCCCTCGCCGCCGGCCCGCTGGCCGGCTCCGTCGCCGCCCCTGCCAGCCCCGCGCTGCGCATTGAGGACATTCGCGCGGCGGCGATGCGAATTAAGGGCCATGTGTCGCGCACGGACATGGACCATTCGCGCACCCTGTCGGAAATCTGCGGCTGCAACATCTGGCTCAAGTTCGAGAACCTGCAATTCACCGCCGCCTACAAGGAACGCGGCGCGCTCAATGCCCTTCTTCTGCTGACCGATGAGCAGCGTTCGCGCGGTGTCATCGCGGCGAGCGCCGGCAACCATGCGCAGGGCCTGTCCTATCACGGCAGCCGCCTTGGCGTGCCCGTCACCATCGTCATGCCCAAGACCACCCCCACCGTGAAAGTGATGCAGACGCAGAGCGTGGGCGGCAAGGTGGTGCTGGAAGGCGAAACCTTTGACGAAGCCTATGAATATGCCCGCAGCATGGAAAAGCAGCTGGGCCTGACCTTCGTCCACCCCTTCGACGAGCCCAACGTGGCCGCAGGGCAGGGCACGGTCGCGCTGGAAATGCTGGAGGACGTGCCCGAGCTCGACATGCTGGTCATCCCCGTGGGTGGCGGCGGTCTGGCCAGCGGCATGGGTACGGCGGCGCGCGCCATCAAGCCGGACATTGGCCTGGTGGGCGTGGAGGCTGAACTCTATCCCTCAATGTACAATGTGCTCAAGGGCAAGGATCTGCCGATTGGCGGGGACACGCTGGCCGAGGGCATCGCCGTCAAGGAGCCGGGCCATTTCACCCAGAAGGTGCTGGCCGGGCTGCTCGACGATTTCGTGCTGGTAAGCGAATCGGCCATGGAACATGCCCTGGCCATGTTGCTGCAGATCGAAAAGACCGTGGTGGAAGGCGCGGGCGCTGCGGGTCTTGCCGCCGTGCTGGAAAACCGCGCGATGTTTGCCGGGCGCAATGTCGGCATCGTGCTGTCGGGCGGCAACATTGACCAGCGCCTGCTGGCCAATGTGCTGCTGCGCGATCTGGCGCGTTCGGGCCGTCTCGCCCGCCTGCGTCTGGTGTTGCAGGACCGCCCCGGCGCGCTCTTCAAGGTGATCGAGGAGTTCAACCGCCATCAGGTCAACATCCTCGAAATCTACCACCAGCGCATCTTCACCCATCTGCCCGCCAAGGGGCTGACCGCCGACATCGAATGCGAGGCACGCGATTCGGACCAGATCGCAGGGCTGATCGCCGCGCTGCGTGCCAAGGGCTATGAGGTCAATCAGGCCGAGCCGAATTAGGCGGTTCGGGGGCAGGCAGGGAGCCACAAGCTCTTTGCTTGCCCCGCTGTTCTACGGAAGCCGGTTCCGCGATGACGCCTTCCGGTGTCCGGACGCGCCACTTCTCTTCACCCGGTTTTAAACCCATGGGCGCATAATGGCCCTGAGTGGCACAGGCGTGCCATTTTGCGTGGCGTGTCCATGCAATCGTCGTTAATTCTCTTTTACCAAGCCGCGCTATTGGGCATAGAAGAAGGCAAGGGCGCGCCTCGCCACAGAGGAGCAGGCATCGACTATGACATCGCGAGCGAGACAACCGTGACGGCACCTGTGCGCTTTCCCCGTTTTTTCGTCACCAGCCCGGCGCCGTGTCCCTATCTGCCCGGTCGGCAGGAGCGCAAGGTCTTCACCGAGCTGAAGGGCCCCGATGCCGACGCGCTCAACGATGCGCTGGGCCGGATCGGTTTTCGCCGCAGCCAGACCGTCGCCTATCGCCCCAGTTGCGCCGATTGCACCGCCTGTGTCTCGGTGCGCGTGGTGGCCGCCGAATTCGAGCCCTCCTCGACTCAGAAGCGCAACTGGAAGCGCAATGGCGATCTGGTCGCCACGGTCTGCCATCCCTGGTCCACCGCTGAACAGTTCGCCTTGCTCCAGCGTTATCTCGCCGCACGCCACCCCGGTGGTGGCATGGCGGCGATGGACGAGGTGGACTTTGCCGATATGGTGGAACATACGCCCGTCACCAGTTATGTGGTGGAATACAGGGAGCCTTCGCAGGGAGAAGGGCCGGGCCGGCTTGTCGGCGCGTGTCTGACCGACCGGCAGGGCGACGGATTGTCGATGATTTACTCGTTCTACGATCCGGAACATGCGACACGGACCGGGCTTGGCAATACGATCATTCTTGACCACATCCGCCGCGCCGCCGCCGAAGGGCTGCCCTATGTCTATCTGGGCTACTGGGTCGATGGGTCGGAGCGGATGCAGTATAAGGTGCGTTATCGCCCGCTCGAACGGCTGGGGCGCGATGGCTGGCACCGCATGTCCGCTGCCGAGCAGGACGCGCTGGTCAGCAAGACTCTGGAACGCCGCCGCGATGGTGCAGGCGCTCCCCCCATGCCCGCCAAGGATCTTGCCGCGCGCCATGGTGATGGACAGCACGCGGGCAGTGCCGTCATGCCTCCGCTCGACACGATCTGACCGGCCTGCGGCCCGGCGCTGCTGGGTGCTGATCATGCCGGCCATGCTGATGCTGTGGGGCGCGGGGCCGGCCTGGGCTCAGGCGGGGCAGGCGGGGCAGGCCTCCGCTGCGACATCTCCCGCCGGCACTACCGCGCCGACTGCCGCCAGTGACGATGCTGAACTGCGCGCGCTCATCCCCGATGAAGCGCGCAGCCACCCAGAGGATTGGGCCCGCAAGCCGTCGCCCTCCGCTCAAAGCCCGGCACAGGCCACCCAGCCTCTCATCGTGCCGCCTTCGAACGCCCCGGCCATGGCCACACCGCAAACGGTCACCATCACCCCGCCCGAAGGCGCTCCGCTCAGTGCCAAGTCGCCGCTCAGTGACATGGCGGGTTTCTCGCTGGGCTGGCCGCAGCCCGATGTCAGCCTGCCGCCGCTCGACAGCCTGCCGCAAGACGCCGATGCCATTGCCGCGCTGGCCTCGCTGACCCGCAAGGATGATACCGAACAGGCCGCCATCGACCACGCCACAGCTGCCATCGGGCGGCACGGCATGCCGCTGCATTACGTGCTGGAATGGTCCGCCCGCATCCCGGAGGAGGAGGCGCTCGAAACGCGGTTCCGCGCGCTCTCCACGCTGGAGGCGGTGGCCGTCAAGGATCAGGAACTGCCGCAGGTGGCCGTGCGCGCCATCACCGACCGGCAGATGCTCGAACGATTGCTGCGCATCTATGGCTATTACGATGCCGAGGTGCTGCAAACCAGCGATGCCGCCGAGCCGGGGCAGGCGGGCGCCAATGCCATTGCGCCGGTGCATTTCGAAATCCTGCCCGGCGCGCGCTACCGCTTCGGCGCGGTGGAGACCGGCCATCTGGTGGAGGTCGGCGCGCAATTCGCCTCGCTGCGCAAGAGCCTTGGCATCGAGACCGGCGATCCCCTCCACGCCGACGCCATACCCGAAGGCACATCGCGGCTGGACACGGCGCTGGGCGAGGCGGGCTATCCCTTTGCCAAAATCGGCGAGCCTGCGCTCACCGTCGACCACACGCGCGAGGAAGGCGATCTGACGCTGGATGTGACGCCGGGCGGGCAATATCGCTTCGGCAAGATCGTCAGCGGTGATCCGCATTTCCTCTCGCCCGGTCATTTGCAGGACATCGCCCGCTTCAAGCCCGGCCAGACCTACAAGCGCAGCGAGGTCGATGATTTTCGCCGCGCCATGCTGGCGACGGGGCTGCTGTCCGCGATCACCGTCACGCCCAAGGTCGAGCGGCCTTCCACCCCTGACACGCCCGGCACGGTGGATCTTGACGTGGCGATGAAGCCCGCCCCCTTGCGCACCATCGCCACCGAGCTGGGCTATGACACGGCCGAAGGCGTGCGGCTGGCGGTCAGTTGGGAACATCGCAATCTTTTCCCGCCCGAGGGGATGCTGCGCCTGCGCGGCATTGCCGGCACTGATGAGCAATTGGCCGGCGTCACCTTCCGCCGCTCGAACTTTCTGGGGCGCGACCGGGTGCTGACGGTCGATATCTATGCCGACAACGCCAATCTCACCGCCTATGCGGCGCGCAAGGTGGCCTTTGCCACCACCTATGAGCGGCAGACCAACCTGTTGTTCCAGAAGCCATGGGTGTGGTCGCTGGGCCTGCAATCGGAAATTTCCGATGAGCGCGAGGGCGTGCCCAGCGGCATCACCACCGGCCGCACGCAATATATCACCACCGCGCTGCCCCTGCGCGCGGCGTTCGATGCCACCGACAATCTGCTCGACCCGCATCAGGGCTGGCGCATGTCGCTGCGCGTTTCGCCCGAAATCGCCTTCGCGCGTGGCGATCGTTCGACCTATGCCAGCATCCAGTGGGACGCCAGCGCCTATCACGAGGTGGCCAAGAGCATGGTGCTGGCCGGGCGCATCCGTCTGGGTTCGATCACGGCAGGCAATCTGAACGATGTGGCGCCCTCGCGGCGGCTCTATGCGGGTGGCGGCGGGTCGATCCGCGGCTATGGCTATGAGCTGGTGGGGCCGCGCAATGATCTGGGCGAACCCAAGGGCGGGCGCTCGCTCTATGAAGTCTCGCTCGAGGCGCGGATCAACACCGGCTGGCTGGGCGGCAATTTCCAGATCGTGCCCTTCCTCGATGGTGGCAATGTCGATGAAACCGTGCTGCCCAGCTTCCGCGATATGCGTTTCGGCACAGGTCTTGGCGTGCGTTACAAGACCAGCTTTGGCCCCATCCGGCTGGACATCGGCACGCCGATCAATCCGCATCCGGGCGATGGGCCGGTGGCGGTCTATGTGGCGCTGGGGCAGTCGTTCTGATGGTGGACGAGACGCCTGAAACCCTGCCGCCCGCCGGGCCTGAGGCGGCAAAGCCCGTGCGGCGCTGGCGGCTGCGCCGGGGCGTGGTGCTCAAATATCTGCTGGGTCTGCCGATGGGCCTGCTCGGGGCTTTGATGGCCGCCGTGCTGCTGCTCGACAGTTCCATCGGCCACCGCGTGCTGGCCGATTTGCTGGCGCAGATCACCTTCGACAATGGGCTGCGCATCGAGATCGCCCGTATTGAAGGGTCGGTCTATGGTGATGCGCGCCTGTCGGGCGTGGTGCTGCGCGATCCGCATGGTGTGTTCCTGCGCGTGCCGCAGGTGGAGCTGGACTGGCGTCCGCTCGAATGGTGGCAGCGCGGGCTCGACATCCGCACGCTGGCGATCCGGCGCGGTTCGCTCAGCCGCATGCCGCGTCTCATTGACACGGGGCCGAGCAATCCGCGCTGGCCCGATCAGAATTTGCGCATCGACAATCTCTCGATCGAGCGGCTGATCGTGGCCAAAAGCGTGCTGGGCAGCGAGCGCCGCGTCGATCTGCGCGCCAGCGCCCGCCTCTCGCGCGCTGCGGCCTATCTGCGCGTCAATGGCCGGCTGGGCGGGGGTGACCGGCTGGCCGCGCTGGTCGATATCGACAAGAACCGCAATGCCTTTGCCCTGGCGCTGGATTATTCCGCGCCGCGCGGCGGGCTGCTGGCGGCGCTCAGTGATGCGACGATGGACCGCACCGCCCACATCGAGGGGCGCGGCACATGGAATGCGTGGGATGGTGACATCACCGCCACGCAGGCAGGCCGCCGCATCGCCGCGCTGAAGCTGGGTGCGCGCAAGGGCGATTACATGCTGACGGGGCGGCTGTGGACGGACCCGCTCTTCTCCCCCCGCCAGCGCGCGATGATCGGGCCGGAGCTGGCACTGCGCCTGCACGCCGTGCTCGATGACCGCATGCTGACCGGCACGGTGGAGGCACGCAGTGCCAAACTGGCGATCAAGGCCAGAGGCGGGGCGGATATTGCCGGGCGCGGTTACAAGGACGTGGTGGTCGATGTGACCGGACTCGCCCCCATTCCGCTCGACAGCACCGACACGCTGCTGGGTGCGTATCTGCATCTGGCGCTCGATGGCGCCACGCTGGGGCAAAAACTCCGCTGGGCGCTTGCCGCGCAGGGTCTGCGGATCGACGACACGCTGCTCGCGGGCCTGGATGCAAAGGGCGATGCGCGGCGCGACCGGCTGGGCTGGCAAAGTCCGGTCGATCTGGCGGTGGCGCGGATCGTCACCGATGACGAGGATCTTAACGCCCAATTGGTGAAGGGCCATGCGCAAGGCGTGCTGCATCTGGCGGGGGACCGGCTGTCCGGGCAGGATCTGGCGATCCACTTCCCCCATGGCGATCTGCGCTTTGCCCTGGCGGGCGAATTTGGCGGCGATTTCACGCTGAAGGGCAGCGCCCGGCTTCATGGCTGGCCGGTCAACGGGATCGGCGCGGCCGATGCGACGGGGGCGATGCAACTCGATATTCCCCATGGCGCGCCGCCATGGCGGCTGGCGGGCATGGTCAAGGGGCAGGTTGGGGCGCTCTCCAGCGCGCTGCTGGGCAAGTTGCTGGGCGTGCCGGCGCAGTTTGCCGGGCATATCGTGGCCGGGCCGCATCATGGGCTGGTGATTGCGGGGGGCACGCTGACCACGCCGCTGGCGATGATCGGTTTTACCGGCCAGCGCGGTGCCGATGGTCGTCTGGCGCTGAGCGGGCAGGGCCATCATGAGCAATATGGCGCCTTCACCGGTCAGCTCCAACTGGGCGGCAAGGGGCCGGGAACGGGTCTGGCCGCCCAGTTCAGCCTGACCGATCCATGGCCCGATGCCGGTGTGTGCGATGTGGCTGTGACTCTGCGTGAGGACGACGAGGGCGACTATGCGGTCGAGACCCATGGCCAGTCGATGCTCGGGCCGTTTTCGGGCCAACTGGCGCTGAGCGGCGACAGCGCCGGGCGGACCCAGTTGGCCATCCGCCGCCTCACCCTGTCGCAAACCATGCTGAGCGGAACGCTGGCGCTGACCAGCGGGGCGGCGCAGGGCCATGTGGCGCTGTCGGGCGGCGGGGTGAACGGGACGTTGCGCCTCACCTCCACCGATGCCGGGCAGGGGCAGGGCGTCGATCTGGCGCTGACGCTGAAGAATGCGCATTTTGGCGGGGATCAGCCGCTCTCCATCGGCAACGGGCGGGTGATCGCCAACGGTCTGATCCTCAAGGGCCATACCACGCTGGGCGTCGATCTGGGCGCGCAGGGCGTCGGCAAGGGACGGCTCTTCGTTGGCAAGCTGGATGCCCATGCGCGGCTGACCGATGGCAGTGGCAGGGTCACCGCCAGCATTGGCGGGCGGCGCGGCAGCCGTTTCGACCTCAACCTGCTGGCCGATGTGGCACCGGGTCAGGTGGGGCTGATCGCGGGGGGCACCTTTGCCGGGCAGCGCATCACCATGCCGCGCCGGGCCATCCTCAAGAGCGAGGCACGGCCTGACGGCACCACCAGCGGCTGGCGGCTTGCGCCCAGTCAGGTGGATTATGGTGGCGGGCGCATCATCGGGCAGGGGGTGATCGGCAATGGTGCGGCGGAGCTCTCCATTGGCCTGTCGAACATGCCGCTGTCGCTGGGCGATGTGGTGTTTTCCGATCTCGGCCTTGGCGGCAGGGTGTCGGGCACGCTCAACTGGCACCATGCCCGCGAAGGCCTGCCCAGTGCCGAGACGCAGCTGGTGATCAAGGGGCTGACGCGGTCCGGGCTGACACTGACCTCGCGGCCAATCGACGTGTCGCTGGTGGGGCAGTTGCGGCAGGATGTGCTGGAGGCCCGCGCCATTGCCAGTGAGGGTGGGCAGGTGCGCGGGCGCCTGCAGGCGCGCATCGACCAGTTGGGCGGGGATGCGCCGCTTGACGTTCGCCTGTCGCGCGGGCGTCTGGTGGGGCAGATGCGCTATGGCGGCCCGGCCGATGCGCTGTGGCGCCTGATGGCGATCGATACGTTTGATCTCACCGGCCCCATCGACATTGCCGCCGACATGAGCGGCAGTCTGGTCGATCCGCAGATCCGCGGTTCGCTGGCCAGTGATGATCTGCGCCTGCAATGCAGCGTGGCGGGTACGGATATTTCACATATCGTCGCGCGGGGCAGCTTTGCGGGGGCGCGGCTCGTTCTGGGCCAGCTCAGCGGCCAGACGCCGGGCGGTGGCACGGTGGTCGGCAGCGGTTCGGTCGATTTCGGCGCGATGGGTCCACAGGGTGACGGCGCCGCGCGCGGCCCCTCGATCGACCTCAAATTCGCCGGGCGGCGGGCGCAGTTCATCAACCGCACCGATATGGCGCTGATCGCGACGGGCCCCTTGCGCATCCTGTCCGACGGACACAGCGGCACCATTGCCGGGCGGCTGACGATCGATGCCGCGCGCTGGCGGCTGGGTCAGGCGGCTGCGGCGGCCGGGCTTCCCGATATTCGCACCAGGGAAATCAACCGCCGCGCCGATGTGGCCCCGGCCAGCGTGCACGACATGCCCTGGCGCCTGCTGGTGGATGCCAGCGGCAAGGACGGTATTCGTCTGGCCGGGCTGGGGCTCGACAGCCGGTGGAGCGCCAATGTGCGCCTGCGCGGTACGCTGGACGCGCCTGCCATCGGCGGCGAGGCGGATATGGTCGAGGGCACCTATGAATTTGCCGGCAAGCGCTTCACTCTGTCGCGCGGGCATATGATTTTTGATGGCGGCAGCCCGCCGGATCCGCGGCTCGACATGCTGGCGACCTCCTCCGTCTCGGGGGTGACCGCCAATGTGACGGTGCGGGGGACGGCCAACAAGCCCGACATCGCCTTCTCCTCGGTGCCCGCCCTGCCGGAGGAAGAGGTGCTCTCGCGCCTGCTCTTCGGCAATTCGATCACCCAGATTTCCGCGCCTGAGGCGGTGCAACTGGGCGCGGCGCTGGCGGCTCTGCATGGGGGTGGGGGCCTCGACCCCATCAACAAATTGCGCCGCGTGATCGGCCTTGACCGGCTGCGCATCGTGTCGGCCGATGTGACCACAGGGCAGCAGACGGGCGTTGCGGCAGGCAAATATGTGACGCGCAAGATCTACGCCGAGCTGGTTTCCGATGGCAAAGGCTATTCGGCGACCAATGTGGAGTTCCGTCTCACCAATTGGCTGGCGCTGTTGGGTAGTGTCTCCACCATTGGGCGGCAGAGCGTCAATGGGCGGTGGAGCAAGGATTATTGAGGGGAAGAAGGGATAAGGCAGGGGGGTATCGCCCCCTGCTTTCAACCTTCTGTCTTATAAAGCGCCGCCTCTGCCGCTCTCCGTCGCGTCAACCCTGCCATGCCCTGCCCGCCAGCTTTGTTCCAATGCGCAAACTGCGCGGCGGCACCGGCATGATCGCCCTCCCTGTGGCGGGCCAGCAGGGTGGAGCTGGCAAGATTGCCCGCGCCAATGTTGTAAGCCAGCGCGACGAGGGCATCGAACTGGGGCTGGCTGGTGGGGGCAGGCCCGATCAGCCCGGCGATGCGGGAGGCGAAGGCGGTGATGTCACGCGTGAAGCGCGCATCGCATTGCGCCTGCGTCCAGATGGTGCCTCTGGCAATGTCTGGCCCGGTGGAGCCCCAGCCGATGGTCCAGGGCGCGTCGCCGGTGGCCGGGTCGGGATAGGCCCGCAGGGTGCCATCGGCCTGACGCCGGGCGCAGCCTTCGAAGCGCTGGATGAGGGCGATGCCGGCAGGGCTGAGGGTGAGCGGGGCTGAAACTGGCATATCCGGGCTCCTTCACGCGTGGTGGAAAGAACCCGGATAGGCATATCATCACGAAGTAGGACAGGCCGCGCGGTTTATGCAGAGGCGTCCTTGCGGCCCGTGAAGAGGTGAACCACGAAAAAGATCACCGCGAAGAACAGCAGCAAATGGATCAGCCCGCTCGACACGTGGAGCACCACGAAAGAGATGAGCCAGGCCAGAACCAGAAGACCGAATAGACCGAGAAACATGTGTTTTCTCCCCGATGTGAACATCCGTGGTGAGGAAATTCGCCGGGGGACCGAATGTTTCATGGCACCTGCCGCCCCAAAGGAAAAGCCCGGCGGAAGCATGGCTCCTACCGGGCTGATCTTTTGCAAAACAGCAGGTACTGGTCGCCGGGCGCCTTTGTCGGGCGGCCCGGCGGTCAGGATCAGGCGCTGTAGTACATGTCGAATTCGACAGCCGAAGGCGTGGTTTCCCAGCGCATCACTTCGGGCCACTTCAGTTCGAGGTAGGCCTCGATCTGGTCCTTGGTGAACACGCCGCCTTCCAGCAGGAAGTCGTGGTCGGCAGCCAGCGAGTCCAGAGCCTCACGCAGCGAACCGCAAACCGTGGGAACCTGGGCCAGCTCGTCGGCGGGCAGGTCGTAGAGGTTCTTGTCCATGGCTTCGCCGGGGTGGATCTTGTTCTTGATGCCGTCGAGACCGGCCATCAGCAGCGCCGAATAGCACAGGTAGGGGTTGGCCATCGCGTCGGGGAAGCGGAATTCCACGCGCTTGGCCTTTGAACCGGCGCCGTAGGGAATGCGGCACGAGGCCGAACGGTTGCGGGCCGAATAGGCCAGCAGCACGGGGGCTTCGTAACCGGGCACCAGGCGCTTGTAGCTGTTGGTGGTGGGGTTGGTGAAGGCGTTCAGGGCCTTGGCATGCTTGATGACGCCGCCGATGAAATACAGGCACATGTCCGAGAGACCGGCATAGCCGTTGCCGGCGAACAGCGGGTTGCCCTTGTCCCAGATCGAGATGTGGGTGTGCATGCCGCTGCCGTTGTCGGTCTTGATCGGCTTGGGCATGAAGGTCGCGGTCTTGCCATACTGGTGGGCGACCTGCTGCACGACATACTTGTAGACCTGCATGCGGTCAGCCGTCTGCGTCAGCGTACCGAAGGTCAGGCCGAGTTCGTGCTGGGCCGAGGCCACTTCGTGGTGGTGCTTGTCGCAGGGCAGGCCCATGTCGATCATGGTCGAGACCATTTCGCCGCGGATGTCGACCAGGCTGTCAACCGGGGCGACGGGGAAATAGCCGCCCTTGGCGCGCGGACGGTGGGCCATGTTGCCCTGCTCGTAAACGCGGTTGCTGTTGGTGGGCAGCTCGATGTCGTCGATCGAGAAGCCATTGCCGTTGTAGCCGTCGTAGAAACGCACGTCGTCGAAGACGAAGAATTCAGCCTCGGGGCCGACATAGACGGTGTCGCCGATGCCGGTGGTCTTCACGAAGGCCTCGGCGCGCTTGGCGGTCGAGCGCGGGTCGCGGGCATAGAGTTCACCGGTCGAGGGCTCGACGATGTCGCAGACCAGGATCATCATCGGCGTGGCCGAGAAGGGATCGACATAGACGGCGTCGAGGTCGGGCTTCAGGATCATGTCTGACTCGTTGATGGCCTTCCAGCCCTCGATCGAGGAACCGTCGAACATCAGGCCGTTTTCCAGCTCATCCTCGCCCAGGATAGAGGCGACCATGGTCAGGTGCTGCCACTTGCCCTTGGGGTCGGTGAAGCGAAGATCGACCCACTCGATTTCCTCGTCCTTGATGCGCGAGAGGATGTCTGCTGCAGTAGCCATTAGAACTGTTCTCCGAAGATGACGACGCGCGGGGAGACGCGGGCCGAAAAGGGGTGGCAGTGTAAACGGTGCGAAAGCCTGGACCCCAGGACAGGCATCACGCCGGAAAGCCTCCCTTTCATCCCCCTAAGCCGGATGAAAGGAAAGCCGGGAAATCAGATGGCGTCGTCGTCACGCTCGCCGGTGCGGATGCGCAGGGCGCTGTCCACGGTCATGACGAAGATCTTGCCGTCGCCGATGCGGCCGGTCTGCGCTGCGCCCGCGATGGCTTCCACCACGCGTTCGGCCAGCGCATCGGCCACCACGACCTCAAGCTTCACCTTGGGCAGGAAATCGACCACATATTCGGCGCCGCGATAGAGTTCGGTATGGCCCTTCTGGCGGCCAAACCCCTTGGCCTCGGTCACGGTGATGCCCGAGACGCCGACTTCGTGCAGGGCTTCCTTCACTTCGTCCAGCTTGAAGGGCTTGATGATCGCCTCGATCTTTTTCACGCCTGAAACTTCCTTTTGTCCGCAAGGGGGTTTGGGCCCCTCTGCATGGGTTTCGGCCGGCAGGCCTGCAGCAATGTTGCGCAAGCCTGGCTGGGCCGGTCCTCTCGCTTACCTGGTAACGATCTATCAAGATTCGTGCCAACAGCGGTAACAAATGGATAGGGCAAAGCGCGGCTCAGGAAAACCGGAGAATCAACGTCCAGAGGGGCGTGTGAAAGAATTGCTGGGGATGATCCTGGCTGGTCCAGCCTCCTTCACGCAGGGTTTGTTCAAATTTCAGGCAAGGCTTGCCACAAATTTGTGCACGCGCCTTCCTGCGAGGCAAACCGCTCACACCAGAGGTGCAAGCGGTGCCGCCAAACAACGAGGCCAGCGAATCGCCCCGCTGGCCTCATTTCGCAAGTGTATGTCTGACGGATGCGCTTATACGCGGGTTTTAGACCGATGGTTAAAGCGCGAGCGTTTAAAGCGCGAGGCCGGCATCCTCGGGCAGGCCCGCCATCAGGTTCAGGCTCTGCACGGCAGCGCCGCTCGCCCCCTTGCCCAGATTGTCGAGCACGGCGATGAGCCGTGCCTGCGAGCCATCACCGGCGCCAAAGACGAAGAGTTCGAGTCGGTCGCTTGGCGCCATGGAACGGCGCAGCAGCAGTTCGTCCGGCGTGGGGGCGGTGTTGACCGACACCACCGGGCTGCCGGCGTAAAAAGCAACCAGCGCCTCGCGCAGCGCTTCGGGCGTGCTCGCGCCGGCCATGGCGAAGAGCGGCAGCGGAACCTCCACCACCATGCCGCGATGGGCAGGGATGACGCTGGGCGCGAAGACCGGCGGATGGGCGAGCCCGGCATAGCGGGTCATTTCGGGCACATGCTTGTGGCCCATGGCCAGCCCATAGGTGCGAAAAGCGATGTCGGCATCAGCCTCGAACCGTTCGATCAGCCCTTTGCCGCCGCCCGAATAGCCCGAAACAGCGTTAACGGTGTAGGGGAAATCGACCGGCAGCAGCCCGGCGCGCACCAGCGGCGCGATGAGCGCGATAAAGCCGCTGGGATAGCAGCCCGGATTGGCGACGCGGTCTGCCTTGGCCACTGCCTCGTGCCCGACGATCTCGGGAAAGCCATAGGTCCAGCCATCGGCCACACGATGCGCGGTGGAGGCATCGATGATGCGCACCTTGCTGCCCTGCGCCAGCGTCACCGCCTCGCGGGCGGCATCGTCATGCAGGCAGAGGACGGCGAAATCGGCGGCATGGAGTGCTTCCTTGCGGGCAGCGGCATCCTTGCGGCGCGCGTCATCGAGGATGATCAGCTCGAACTCGCTGCGGCCGGCCAGCCGGTCGGCGATTTCCAGCCCGGTGGTGCCCGCCGCGCCATCGATAAAAACCGAATGGGTCATGCCACGCTCTCCATTTGGGCAGGCTCCAGATGGTCCAGAACCACATAGCCCACGAAACCGCAGCCCGATTCTCCCCAGGCATGACCGGCGGCGATGTCGAGCACGTCAAAGCCCGCACCCGGTGCCAGCGTGGTGAGCACGTCGCCCGCCGGCGCGCGCATCACGGCGGCGCCCGAGGCAGCGGCGCGATAGCCGCGCGGCTGGACATAGTGCGGCACGAAAACCTTGCCGGCCAGACGGATATGGGCCAGATCGCCGCGTACCGGCGTATGCGCCGGGTCGCCTCGCTCGGCAGGGCCGGCCAGCGCGAAACTTGTGCCTGACATCATACCGCCTGAATTGCTGGTCACGTCGTGAATAACCTCATTGCCGCCAAAGCGGCGGCGCATAGCGGCAGATGGGGTTTTTCGCAAGAATTCAGCCAAAGCGCTTTCGGATCATCGCCCAGGCCGCGCGCAGGCCCAGCGCCTCGCCGCCCTTGGGGCGCCCGGGCTTTGGCGTGGGGCGCCAGGCAAACGTGTCGAAATGGGCCCAGTCGATCCCTTCGCCCACGAAACGGTCAAGGAAGAGCCCGGCCACGCTGGCCCCGGCAAAACCGTTGGATGGCGCATTGTTGAGGTCGGCAATGTCGGACTTGAGCCATTCGCGATAGCCATCATGCAGCGGCAGGCGCCAGACCGGGTCATCGCAGGACAGGCCGCCGTCGATCAACGCCTGCGCCGTCGCGTCCCTGCGCGTCATCAGCGCGGGCAGGTCGGGGCCCAGCGCCACGCGCGCCGCGCCCGTCAGCGTGGCGAAGTCGATGATGAGGTCGGGCTTGCACTCGCTGGCCCGCGTCAGGGCATCGGCCAGAATGAGGCGCCCCTCGGCATCGGTGTTGCCGATTTCCACTGTCAGCCCCTGCCGGCTCTTGATAACGTCGCCGGGGCGGAAGGCATTGCCGGCAATCGCATTCTCCACCGCCGGAATCAGCAGATGCAGCCGCACCTTGAGCCCGGCCTGCATCACCAGACTGGCCAGCGCGATGGCATGGGCCGCGCCGCCCATGTCCTTCTTCATCAGCAACATGCCCGAGGCCGGCTTGATGTCGAGCCCGCCCGAATCGAAACACACACCCTTGCCCACAATGGTGAGGCGCGGGGCCTTTTCATCGCCCCATTCCAGCTCGATCAGGCGCGGGGCATGGCTGCGCGCGGCGGCCCGGCCCACCATATGGACGAGGGGGTAGTCATGCTCCAGCATCTCGCCCCGCGTGATGCGGACGGTGGCGCGCGCGGCGCGCGCAATGCGCTCCACCTCATGCTCCAGATCGGCAGGGCCCATATGCTCGGGCCCTGTGTTGACCAGATCGCGCACCAGCGTCACCGCCTCGGCCTCGGCCAGCGCGGGGGCGATAGGTTTCACCTCCTGCGTCAACAGGATGCGCGGCGCTTCGGCATGGGGCGCGGCGCGATAGCGTTCGAAGCGATATTGCCCCAGCGCCCAGCCGATGAAGGCGCCGCGCGCCTTGCAATCCGCCCCGCCGGCCGGTTGCAGGCGATAGGTTCCACCTGGCAATGTCTCGGCCAGCCGGGCGAGGCACCAGCTTCCCAGCTTCGACACATCGGCAACCCCAGCAGCTACGGCCCAGCCGTCACCATCGGGCAGAATGGCCTGCGATGCCGCCTCGCCCTTGAACTTAGCCCCGGCCAATGCGCCGCGCTGCGTGGCAGTCAGCTTGCCCTGCCAGCCTTCGAAACCGGCCTTGTCGACCAGATGGATGGTGATGGCCGCCTGCCCACGGTCGGGCTGGACAAGATCGGGCGTGGCGGGATCGGCGGGCATGGTGGCGGAATGGCTGGTCATGTGGCTTGCATATCCGGGTGAGGGCGGGCAAGTCCAGCCATGGCTTGATGGAGTGTCCGGGATGCTGTCGCGTTTGGCGTTGATCATGATGGTGGTGGGCGCGGTCGCGACCCCGGTTCTGGCCAGCGGCCCGGCCAAACCGCTGCCGCCGGGGAGAGCGGTGGAGGTGAAGGCGCCGCTCTATGAGTTCAGCTACAGCTATCCGGCGGCGGCGGGGCGTATTCCCGCGCTGAAAACCTGGCTGGACAAGGATCTGGCCCGCCAGCAGGCCGAGATTGCCACCGAGGCGCGCGATGGCAAGGAAGAGGCGCGCAAGGGCCATTTCCCCTTCAATGGTTATGATGCCAGCACCAGCTGGCAGGTGGTGACGGATTTGCCGGGCTGGCTCAGCCTGTCGGGCATGGTGGAGGATTATTCGGGTGGCGCCCATCCCAACCACGGGCCTGTCGCCTTGCTGTGGGACAAGCAGGCGGGGCGGCGTATGAAGGCGGTGGACCTCTTCGATGGCCGCGCGTTGACGGCCGCGCTTCAGCCCGCCTTTTGCGCTGCGCTCAACAAGCAGCGTGCCGAGCGTCGCGGGCAGCCGGTTGACCCCAACAGCACCGATGAGTTCGATGCCTGTCTCGACCCGGCCAAGGAAGTGCTGATTCTGGGCAGCGCCGACCATCGCAAGTTCACGCGCATCGGGATTTTGATCGGCCCCTACGAGGCTGGACCCTATGCCGAAGGCGACTATGAGATCACGCTTCCCGTGACCCCGGCGGTGATCGCCGCTGCCAGGCCGCAGTATCGCGCCGCCTTTGCGGCAGGGCGATAGGGCCTGGCTGTTGCGACGTTAGCGTGCCCCTCTCGCTTTTGCGGGGTGCATTTGCTACATAGTCAGGCATGAACACCTATCATTATGTGGATGCCAGCGAGGCCCCCCTGCGCGATGGCACGATCAAGCTGCACGGCCCCGATGGCTTTGCCGGTATGCGCAAGGCCGGATTGCTGGCCGCGCAGATCCTCGATGCGCTGACCGAACTGGTGGTGCCCGGCGTGACCACCGGCGTGCTGGACGATGCCGTGCGCCGGATGACGCTGGACGCCGGCGCGGTGCCCGCCACGCTGGGCTATCGCGGCTATACGCATAGCTGCTGCACCTCGATCAACAATGTCATCTGCCATGGCATCCCCGGCGACAAGGTGCTGCGCGATGGTGACATCGTGAACATCGACGTGACCCCGCTGCTCGATGGCTGGCATGGCGACAGCAGCCGCATGTATCTGGTGGGCGATGTGCCGCTCAAGGCGCGCCGTCTGGTCGATGTGACCTATGAATGCCTGATGATCGGCGTCAACATGGCCCGCCCCGGCGTGCGCCTTGGCGACATCGGCCATGCCATCCAGCGCCATGCCGAGGCGCATCGCTATGGCGTGGTGCGCGATTTCTGCGGCCATGGCCTTGGCCGCCTGTTCCATGATGCGCCGGAGGTTGTCCATGTCGGTACGCCCGGCACGGGGCCTGAACTGCGCCCCGGCATGTTCCTGACCATCGAGCCGATGATCAATCTGGGCAAGCCGGGCGTGAAAATGCTCGACGATGGCTGGACGGCGGTGACGCGGGATCGCTCGCTCTCGGCCCAGTTCGAGCATTCGATCGGCATCACCGAGGATGGGTGCGAGATCTTCACCAAGAGCCCGAGGGGGTTGGATAAGCCGCCTTATTGATTGGTTCTTAGGAGGAAAAGAAGATGCGAGGGCCATCGCCCTCGCGCTCCCTTTTGTTGTCCGCGTTGCGCCACGGGGTTCCCCGGCAGCGCAAAGCACGCCGCGCCGCAGGCAGGAAACAAAGCCTGCGGCGCCTCAGGTCACTCTGGTGGAGAGTTCCCGCACAACAGCCGGGCACCACTGCCCATGAGCCGGAAGACGTAAAGGGAGCGCGAGGGCGATGGCCCTCGCATTTCTCTTTCCTTCCATCACCGCCCAGCCCGAACCGCCCCGGCCCCGGCAAAAGGCGCCAAAGCCACCAGCACCAGACTGGCCGCCCCGCACAGGGCGATGCCGCTCGCCCCGCCGCTGGCGAGAGCACCCGCGCCAAAGATCAGGATCGGCACGGCGAGCGGGATGACGAGCAGCCCGGCCAGCGCCGCTCCCCCTTTCAGCCCTGCGGTGATGGCCGCGACCATCACGCCGAGCGCGGCAAGGCCTGGCGTGCCCGCCAGCAGACCGAGTTCAACCATGCGCAGCCCGTCGCCGCCAAGGCCGAGCAGGGCCCCGGCCGGCAGGGCGGCGAGCATCAGGGCAGGGGCGAAGCTGAGCCAGTGGGCCAGGATGCGGATCGCGATCAAGCCTTCCTCGGCGATGCCGCGCAGGGCCCATTGGTCGAAGAAGCCGGCTTCGATGTCAGGTTCGACCAGACGGTCGAGCGGGAGGATGGCGGCCAGCAGGGCGGCCACCCAGATCACCCCGCCGCCCACGCGGCCCAGCAGGCGCGGGTCCGGCCCGATGGCGAAGGGGAAGATGATGGCCACCGCCAGAAAGAACAGGATGGGCAGGGCAATCCCGCTGCCCCATGCGCCGTGCTGCGATCCGCGCAGCAGGCGTGACACGTCGCGCCGCAGGATGGCGAGCAGGGGCTGGCTCATAGAGCCTGCGTCCCAATATCGAGTTGCCGCGCGCCGGGCAGGCGGATCGGCTGGTGCGAGGTGACGATGGCGGTGCCTCCCCGGGCGCAATGCTCCGCAACCAGCTCCTCGATCAGTGCCACGCCCGCCACATCCAGCCCGTTGAGCGGCTCATCCAGCAACCAGTTCCGCGCGCCCTGACCCATCATGCGGGCAAGGGCGGCGCGCTTTTTCTGGCCCGTGGAGAGATAGCGCACCGGCACATCGAGCAGCGGAGCAATCCCCAGCCTTTCGAAGGGCACATCCTGCGCGCCGTCGATGTCGCGCCAAAAGGCCAGCGCCTCGCCCAACGGCAGGGCCATGTCGAGTGCGGGGCGTTCATCCAGCATGGCGACGCTGCCGCTCCATGCGATGGTGCCCATCATGCCCTGCAAGGTGGGCGAGGGGCGCAGCAGGCCCGCCAGCATGCGCATCAGCGAGGTCTTGCCCGCCCCGTTTGGCCCGGTCAGATAAAGCGCCTCACCTGCATCGAGCGAGAGGTCGAGCGCTTCGAAAAGCCAGCGGTCGCCACGACGGCAGCTCAGGGCTTTTGCGGTTAGGGCGCTTTGCATGGTTTGGGCGATAGGGGATGAGGGCGGGGGGAGGCAAGGCGATTGAGGAATTAGGGAAGGTGTGAGGGGGTTACCCCCCTCGCGCTCCCATGTCGTCTCCCGGCGGGAGGGCAGGGGCGCCCGATCGTTGGCGCGGAAATTCCCCGTCGGCGCTACCTACAGCGCCGCATTGTTATAACAGCGCCAGGTAAAGATCGCTGCCGCCCCGCGATGCGGCCGCCAGCCTTCCGCCAGCAGGCGTGTCTGCTTTTCGCTGGGGCGTTCATCCATGCCCAGCAGCTTGCCCAGCCCCACCTGCACGGCCAGATCGCCCGCCGGCCAGATGTCTGGGCGCCCCTCGGCAAAGAGCAGATAGATCTCGGCGGACCAGCGGCCGATGCCCTTGATCTGGGTGAGCTGGGCGATGGCTTCCTCATCATCGGCGGGCAGGGCGTCGAAATCCAGCGCGCCGCTGATCACCAGTTCGCACAGCGAGCGTGCATAGCCCTGTTTCTGGCGCGAGAGACCGCAGGCGCGCAAGGCGTCGAAATCAGCGGCGAGCAGCACATCGGGCGCCACATCCTCGCCCAGCGCCGCCACCAGCTTGTTCCACATGGAGGAGGCAGCGGCGACGCTGACCTGCTGCCCCACGATGGTGCGCAGCAGCGTGGCATAGCCGCGCGCGCGGATGCGCGGTTCGGGATAGCCGACGCGGGTAAGGGCGCGGGCGATGCCGGCCTCCTGCGCGGCGATGGCATCAAGTCCCTGGCGGATGGTGTCGGCGCTCAGGCCCATGGGGGTTTTTCCGGTTTCGGGCGGGGTGAATTGAAATCATGCCGCCGTGGTTGCAATGCTGGGCGACAGCCTTTAGCAGCCGGAGGAAATCGCCGCCAGACCGTGCCTTGTTCGCCGGTGCGCGCTATTGGAGATTGTCTGTCATGCCCAAGATCGTTGTCGTCAATCAGGCCGGTGAAGAACGTGAGATCGAGGCTCAGTCCGGCATTACGCTGATGGAAGCGATCCGCGACAATGGTTTTGACGAGTTGCTGGCACTGTGCGGCGGGTGCTGTTCCTGTGCCACCTGCCATGTGCATGTGGACCCGGCCTATGCCGACAAGCTGCCCCCGATGAGCGCGGATGAGGATGACCTGCTCGACAGCAGCGACGAGCGCGACGGCAATTCCCGCCTCTCGTGCCAGATCCCCGTGACCGACGCGCTGGAAGGCGTGAAGGTGACGATCGCGCAGGAAGGCTGATCGGAACGGGGCTGCGCAAGGGGCGGTTTAGGGCGGCAAAGCGCAAATCATTTGCGCTTCGCTCGCCTCGTCCCTAGCTCTGCGATCATGACTGCACAGCCCCCCGTTCATTCCGCCACGCTCGATCTGATCGGCAACACGCCGCTGGTTCTCCTGAAGGGGCCTAGCGAAGCGGCGGGATGCGAAATCTGGGGCAAATGCGAATTCGCCAACCCCGGGCAGAGCGTGAAGGACCGCGCCGCCCTGTGGATCGTGCGCGATGCCGAGGCGCGCGGCGTGCTGAAGCCGGGCGGCACCATTGTCGAAGGCACGGCGGGCAACACCGGCATTGGTCTCGCGCTGGTGGCCAATGCGCTGGGTTACAAGACCATTATCGTCATGCCCGAGACGCAATCGCGCGAGAAGATGGACACGCTGCGCGCCCTGCGGGCCGAGCTGGTGCTGGTGCCGGCCGCGCCCTTTTCCAATCCGGGCCATTTCGTCCACACCTCGCGCCGGTTGGCCGAGGAGACGGAGGGCGCGGTCTGGGCCAACCAGTTCGACAACATCGCCAACCGCAAGGCGCATATCGAATCGACCGCACCGGAAATCTGGGCGCAGATGGACGGGCGTATTGACGGCTTTACCTGCGCGGCAGGCACGGGGGGCACGCTGGCCGGCGTTGGCCTGGGGCTGAAGGCCTTTGACGAGAGCATCACCGTGGCGCTTACCGATCCCTATGGTGCAGCGCTGTATAATTATTTTGCCCATGGTGAACTCAAGGCCGAGGGCAGCAGTGTGGCCGAGGGCATCGGGCAGGGGCGCATCACCGCCAATCTCGATGGCGCGCCGATCGACACGCAGTTCCGCATGTCGGATGCCGAGGGTATGGAATGGGTGGGGCGCCTGCTGGCCGAGGAGGGCCTTGCGCTGGGCCTGTCGAGCGGGATCAATGTGGCCGGTGCCGTCGCTCTCGGGCGGCAGTTGGTGGCGCAGGGACGTAAGGATGTGCGCGTGGCCACCATCCTGTGCGACACGGGTTTTCGCTATCTTTCGACGCTCTACAACCGGGGCTGGCTGGAACAGAAAGGACTCCCGGTCTTTCCCTGGCTCGCGTGATGGTGTAAACTCGATGTAATGAACATGGGATCGCGCACCCAATTGACCGAATCCGTCGCTCCGGCCTCCTTCTGGGCGGTGCCTTCAGCGCGCGAATTGCGCGCGCAGGCAATCCAGCGACTGCAGGTCGGGGTGTTCGGTCTGGCGCTGATGCTGCTGCTGGTCGGCCTTGCCAACATCATCATGGATCATGCCAAGGCCAATGAGGCCGCGCTCGCATCCTCCAGCAAGGCCGCCATGAGCAGCAGTGGCGCGGGTGCGGGCAACACCGATCCGCTGGCCGATATCAGCGTGGTCCCCACGCCCGATCCTGTCGGCAAGGCGCAGCCCGCGGTTCATCCGGCGCCTGCCGCGCAGTGACCGGCCCCTTCGGCCTGTTTTCCTGATCGCTCCCATCCTTCGTTGAATCCTTATTTGCGCGCGCGACTCGCATCGCGCGTCTGCTGGTGGCGCGGCGGGAGAATCGCGGGCTTGCGGCTAACTCGGGGAAAACGCGGGAATGGCTGCGGAATGCCCTGCCGCCAGGTGAGGCGATTCCACCCATTCCATCGAAAATCGAGCATTTATGTGGAGTTGACCTGTCGGCACCGTGGTTGGCTAGGCGGTCTCATACCAGCTGAGGAAAGGATTTGGTAAGGATGTTCACAGGCTGATTTCAAATATAATATAATAAAATCAGATATATGAATAAAATCATGGCAGAAGGTGGCATAAATTCCCGTAATGTGGCTTCCCTGCCCGCATCGGACGCGATAAGAATGTTGCATCGGGACAAGGATTCACGGCGCTGATGACACCAGCACCCTGCCCGCGCGAGGAGCGCGGCGCGGGCCTCGTGAACCTTTGCCTTCGGCCGGTGGGGCTCTTTTGAAGACGGGGAACGGCAGGGGTGACTGGCAGGCCGGTCATATACAGCGGACAGGGCTTCTCGCCGAAGGGCGACAAGGACCGTTTCGTGCTGCCCGCCGCCTTCCGCAAGTCGGTCACCGAATCGAGCAATGGCAAAGGCCTGCTGCTCGTCTCCAAGCATGACAAATGGGACTGCCTGATCGGCTATGGCCTCTCGCGCCGCGACGGTTTCGAGGCGCAGATCGACCGTGAGGAAGAGATGGCCGCCCGCACCGGCCAGCCCTTCGACCGCGACATGCGGTCCTTCCAGCTCTACGATTGCGCTGAAATCGGTTTTGACGGTTCGGGCCGCTTCATCATCCCGGCGCATCTGCGCGCCCTGGGCGGGCTGACCGATTCGATCTATTTCCAGGGTGCCGGCCCCTTCTTCACGCTGTGGTCCCCGCAAGTCCTGTCGCGGCAGGACGGCCCGCAATGGGCCAGTGCCAAGGCGGCTTGCGCCAGCCTGATCGAGGGAGGGCGCAAGTGACCTCCCTGCAAAACCCGCTCGATCCCTACGCCCTCATCGCCCCTGATGCCCCGCATATTCCCGTGCTGCTGGCTGAAGTGGTGGCCGCGCTTGCTCCCCATCCGGGCGCGGTCATCATTGACGGCACCTTTGGTGCGGGCGGTTACACGCGCGCGCTGCTGGCGGCGGGTGCCACGGTCCACGCCTTCGATCGCGACCCCGATGCGATCGCGGTTGGCCGCGCATGGGCTGAAACGCAAGGTGAGAGCCCCCGCCTCATCCTGCATCCCCGGCGCTTTTCCGAAATGGCCGAGGCCATGGCGGAAGCCGGCATTGAGCATGTCGATGGCGTGGTGCTCGACATCGGCGTGTCCTCGATGCAGCTTGATCAGGCGCAGCGCGGCTTCAGCTTCTCGATGGATGCCGCGCTCGACATGCGCATGGCGCAGAGCGGACCTTCCGCCGCCGATTTCGTCAATACGGCGGAGGAGGGCGAGATCGCCGACGTGCTCTACCGCTATGGCGAGGAGCGCCAGTCGCGCCGCGTGGCGCGCTTCATCGTGGCTGCGCGGCCCATCGAGACGACGGGGCAGCTGGCCAATATCATCCGCCGCGCGCTGGGCCACAAGCCGCATATGCCCAAGGACCCGGCCACGCGCAGCTTTCAGGCCATCCGCATCCATGTGAATGACGAATTGGGCGAGCTGGAAACGGCGCTCGATGCGGCCGAAACGCTCCTCGCGCCCGGCGGGCGTCTGGCCGTCGTCACCTTCCACAGCCTTGAGGACCGCATCGTCAAACAGTTCCTCAAGACCGCCGGCGGCGATGCCCCGGCGACCTCGCGCTATGTCCCGGTGACGGCTGATGCGCCGCCTGCCATGTTTGGCAAGGTTTCCAAGGCGATCCGCCCCTCGGCCGAGGAGCTTGATCGCAATCCGCGCGCGCGCAGTGCCACGCTGCGTTTCGCCACTCGCACCACCACCCCCGCGCGACATCGGAGGGCCACCGCATGATCATGACTCGTGACCGTTTGCACACCATTGGCTGGGGGATGGCGCTGACCATCTGCTTTGCCCTGATGATGGCCCTGACCGTGCGCGTGAATGCGGTGAAGAGCGAGGTGCGTCTGGCTGACCGCCAGATCAATGAGCTTAGCCGCCAGAAGATGCTGCTCGACACCGAGTTCCAGACCCGCGCCAGCCAGCAGCAGCTGACCGCTTTCAACGATGTGGACTTCGGCCTTGAAGCCCCCAAGCCGGCGCAATATCTGGAAAACGAGCGCCAGCTTGCCGTGCTGGGCAAGGCGCCGTCGCCCGACGCGCCGCCCCAGATCCGCGTGGCCAGCGCCGATCTTGGCACGCCGCTGCGCCCCGGTCTGGTCAGTGCGGTGACCCCCGTTGCCGGGCGTTTCATCGGTTCGGCGGTGGCGGCCGAGGTGCCGCGCGGCGACGTGCGCCGTCCGCTCAAGGCCAGCCAGCTTGAAGACCGCCTCTCGCAGGTCGCACCGATGGGCGGGGGCCACGAGGAGTGAGGCCGCTGGGCGCGCCAAGCCCGAAACACGGTCGCAACAGCGCCGGTCCTGCCTCCGATACGGGTGAGGCGGTGCCGGGTGTTGGCGCATCAGGCGGCACGGCGGGTGCCGGCTGGCGCCCCGTGCGCGCGCTGGGCAGCGTATCGCTGGGCGTGCCGGTGGTGCCGGGCATTCCGGCCAACAACACCGGGCTCGGCACGCGCTACAATGCGGTCATTTCGGCCAGCCGGGTCGATCTGAACGACCGGCGAGCCCATGCGCTGAAAGTGGCGCGCTGGCGCGTGCTGATGGTGCTGATCGGTTTTGCCCTGGTGGTGCTGATCGCCGAATTGCGCATCCTGCATCTGGGCCTGACCAAGACCGGTCATGGCGACACCTCCGCCAGCCCCTATGCCGCCCATCGCGGCGAGATCGTCGACCGCAACGGCATGACGCTGGCCCGCGCCTTTCCGGCCTATGCGCTGTGGTACAATCCCAAGGCGCTGGGCGACGGCAGCCCGCTGGTGCGCTCCCCGCGCGAGGTGGCGCAGGCGCTGGTGAAGATCTTCCCCGACGAGGATGTCGATGCGCTGGCCGCCAGGCTGGCCACCGGGCAGCCGGGCTATCTGCGCCGCCGCATCCTGCCAGATGAGGCCAACCGCGTGCATGCGCTGGGCGAACCGGCGCTGGAATTCCCCCGCGAGAATGAGCGCTACTATCCGCAAGGGTCGATGGCGGCGCATATTCTGGGTTATGTCGATGAAAACGGCCATGGTCAGGTGGGGCTGGAAAAGGTTTTCGACCATCGGCTGACCGACCCGGCCACGCGCGGCACGCCGCTGCAGCTTTCCATCGACGCGCGCGTGCAGGGCGCTCTGGAGGCGGATCTGGCCTGGGGCATGACGCGGGCGCAGGCACGCAGCGCGGCGGGCATCGTCATGGATGTGGATACGGGCGAGGTGATGGCGCTGGCCTCGCTGCCTGCCTTCAATCCCAATGAGCTGGATGCCGAGGGGGCCAAGCATACCTTCAACCTCATCTCCAGCCAGCCTTTCGAACTGGGCAGCGTGATCAAGCCGATCACCGTGGCCATCGGCATTGATGGCGGCATCCTGCGCGATCTGGCCTATCGCTATCCGGCGGGCGGCCAGCGCGAGGTGGGCGGCCACCTTGTCCATGATGACGCGAATTTCGGCGCCACGCTCAACATTCCCGAGGCGCTGATCCATTCCTCGAACATCGTGCTGGCGCAGGTGGGCGACCAGATCGGCCCGCAGCGGATGATGGACACCTTCCGCAAGCTGGGTTTTGACCAGCGCCCGCATATCGAACTGCCCGCGCGCGGCATGCCGATCTGGCCCAAGCCCGATTCGCACGGGCTCTGGACTCGCGTCAGCAACACGACCGTTGCCTATGGCCATGGCATTTCGTTGACCGAGCTGCATCTGGCCTGCGCCTATGCGGCGCTGGTCAATGGCGGGGTGTGGCGCCCGGCCACGCTGCTCAAGCTGGATGCGGCCCATGTGCCCGAAGGCCGCCGCATCTGGAAGGCCAGCACCAGCGCGCGCATCCGCCAGTTGCTGCGCACCATCGTTTCGACCGGTACGGGGCGCAGCGCGAATGCCGCAGGTTACCGTATCGGCGGCAAGACGGGCACGGCCGAGCGGTCGGACCAGCATGGCTATCACAAGGACAAGGTGGTGGTGACCTTTGCCGCGGCCTTCCCGATGGACAAGCCGCGCTATGTGGTCATCACCACGCTGGACGAGCCGCACGCCAATGCCGCCACCAGCTTCCAGCGCACAGCGGCCTGGAATGCAGCGCCGATCGTGGGGCGGTTGATCCCCAAGATCGGGCCTTTGCTGGGCGTCATGCCTGACGAGACCCGCGATATCGACATTTCCGACATCGCGCCGTTGATTGCGAATGGAGAAGGCGAATGAAGCTGTCCACTCTGGCACAGATGGCCGGGTTGGAAATTGCAGCCGGTGACGAAAGCGTCACCGGCTTTGCCGCTTTGGGCGAGGTGCATGTCACCGGTTTTGCCGCCCCCGGTGATGTTCACATCACCGGCTTCGCTATCGACAATCGCAAGGTGGCGCCGGGCAATGTGTTTGGCGCTTTCCCCGGGCTGAAGGTCAATGGTGAGGATTTCATTCCCGCCGCCGTGGCCGCTGGCGCCGTTGCCGTGGTGGCCCGGCCCGAGGCGAGAGTGGAAGGGGCCATCCATATCAAGGCTGCTGAGCCGCGTCTGGCCTTTGCGCGCCTCGCCAGCGGTTTCTATCAGCCGGTGCCCCCCGTTATGGTGGCGGTGACAGGCACCAATGGCAAAACCTCCACCGTGGAGATGACGCGGCAGATCTGGCGCATGGCGGGCTATCCGGCGGCCAGCATCGGCACGCTGGGCGTCACCACGCCCCAGGAAACGACCTATACCGGCCTGACCACGCCCGACATTGTCACCTTTCTGGCCAATCTCACCGGCCTTGCGCGCGAGGGGGTCAGCCATGTCGCCTATGAGGCCTCCAGCCATGGGCTGAGCCAGTATCGCAATGAGGGGCCGCGCGTGATGGCGGGCGCCTTCACCAATCTGTCGCGCGACCATCTCGATTATCATGCCGACATGGAGGATTATTTCGCCGCCAAGATGCGCCTGTTCACGCAGGTGGTGGCCGATGATGGCGCGGCGGTGATCTGGACCGACGATGTCTGGTCCGACCGGGCGATTGCGGTGGCGCGCGAACGCGGCCTGCGCCTTGTCACAGTGGGCGAAAAGGGGGAGGCGCTGCGCCTGATCAGCCGCACGCCGGGCCAGTTGGGGCAGGTGCTGGAGGTTGCGCATGCGGGCGGCACGGCCCGCGTCAACCTGCCACTGATCGGCGCCTATCAGGCGGCCAATGCGCTGGTGTCGGCGGGGCTGGCAATGGCCAGCGGGCTGGGCGCGGCGCAGGTGCTCGATGCGTTGACGCGGCTTCAGCCGGTGCGCGGGCGGCTGGAGCGCGCCGGGCTCAACCGTGTGGGCGCGCCCGCCTATGTCGATTATGCCCATACGCCCGATGCGCTGGAGGCGGCGATTTCTGCACTGCGCCCCCATGCGCGCGGGCGGCTGATCGCCGTTTTTGGCGCGGGTGGCGACCGTGACGAGGGCAAGCGCCCCGCCATGGGCCGCATTGCCGCGCAGCAGGCCGATGTTGCGATCGTCACCGATGACAATCCGCGCGGCGAAGATCCCGCGCGCATCCGCGCCGCCGTGCTGGCGGGCATGGCGCAGCCCCATGCGCAAGTGCTTGAAATCGGCGACCGGCGCGCGGCCATTGAAACAGCGATGGGGATGGCGCGGGGCGATGACATTGTGCTGATCGCCGGCAAGGGGCATGAGCAGGGCCAGATCGTGGGGCGGGGCGATGCGATGCGCGTGTTGCCCTTCGACGATGTGGCGGTTGCGCGCGATTTCTCGAACCTGGGCGCGCAGGAGTAAGGCAAGATGACGAACAAGGCCCGCATCCTCGAATGGCCCGCCGACCCGGCTGATGGCCTGCCCACGGCGCTGTGGCGCGCGGGCGAGGTGGCGGCGGCGACCCATGGGCGCACCAAGGCGGATTGTTTCGTGGCCAATGTCGCGACGGATTCGCGCGAGATCGAGGAAGGCGGCCTGTTCTTCGCCTTGCAGGGCGAGGCAATGGATGGCCACCGCTTCGTTGCCACTGCACGCGACAATGGCGCCAGCCTCGCCGTGGTCGAGCGGCCGGTCGACATGCCCTATGTGCTGGTGAAGGACAGTTTTGCCGCTTTGAAGGCGCTGGGCGCGGCGGCGCGTGAACGCATCGTGCCGGAAGCCAAAATTATCGGCGTGACGGGCTCCGTTGGCAAGACTAGCGTCAAGGAGGCGATCTTCGCCGTGCTCAACCGGGCGAGCCGGGGGGCGGCGCACCGCTCGGTGAAAAGCTACAACAACCATGTCGGCGTGCCGCTCAGCCTGGCGCGGATGCCGGCGCGCACGCTTTACGGCATTTTTGAAATGGGCATGAACCATGCCGGTGAGATCAGCGCGCTGACCGCGCAGGTGCGCCCGCATGTCGCTGTCATCACCAACATCGCGCCCGCCCATATCGAAAATCTGGGCTCGGAAGAGGCGATTGCCGATGCCAAGGCGGAGATTTTCGAAGGGCTGGAAGCGGGGGGTACGGCGGTGATCCCAGCCGACAGCCCGCATTACGAACGGCTGAAGGCCGCCGCCGAGGCGAAGGGGGCCAAGGTGCTCTCCTTTGGCCGGGCGCCCCATGCCGATGTGCGCCTGCTGGATGCTTTGACCGCGCCCAGCCTTGGCGGGCGCAGCGGCGGTTCTCTGGTGACGGCCGATCTGGGCGACATCCGCCTGTGCTACACGGTGGCGGCGCCCGGGGAGCATTGGGTGATCAATTCGCTGGCCGTGATGGCGGTGGTGCGCGCGGTGGGCGCCGATTTCGGCGCGGCGGGGCTGGCTCTGGCTGAAATGGAAGGTCTGGCCGGGCGCGGGGCGCGCAGCCAGATCACCACGGCGGACGGTGGCACCGCTCTGCTGATGGATGAAAGCTACAACGCCAATCCGGCCTCGATGCGCTCCACCCTGGCGGTGCTGCGCGAGGAAAAGGCCAAAAGGCGCATCGCCGTGCTGGGCGCGATGAAGGAACTGGGCGATTTCGGCCCGGCGCTTCACGCGCAATTGCTGGCGCCGGTGGCCGAGGCGGGGGTGGATTTTGCCCTGCTGGTCGGCCCGGAAATGGCGGCGCTGGCGGCGGAATTGGGGAAATCGCCTCTCTCCGCGCTTGGCAAGCCTATTGCCATGGCTCATTGCCAGACGGCTGATGAGGCGATCGAGGCGCTGGCCGACTTCGGCCTGGCCGATGGCGATGCTGTTCTCGTGAAGGGTTCCAATTCGGTGGGTCTTGGCAAGCTGGTGTCCGCGCTGGCCTCAGGCTCCATCCTCAAATCTGACAGGCGCTGACCGCCCATGCTCTATTTTATCGCCCAGTGGTTCCATTTTGCGGGCCTTGCCAATCTGGTGCGTTACCAGACCTTTCGCGCAGGCGCTGCCCTGCTGACGGCGCTGGTGATCGGCCTTATCATCGGCCCGCGCTTTATCCTCATGCTCCGCGTCAAGCAGGGCAAGGGCCAGCCGATCCGCGAGGACGGGCCGCAGAGCCATCTGGCCAAGCGCGGCACGCCCACCATGGGCGGGCTCATGATCCTCATTTCGCTGGTGGCCTCGATGCTGCTGTGGATGGATCTCACCGATCCCTTCGTCTGGGCCTGTCTGTCGGTCACCATCGGCTTTGGCGTCATCGGCTTCCTCGATGATTTCGACAAGGTGACCAAGCGCAGCACCAAGGGCGTTTCCAGCAAGGTGCGCCTCATCGCCGAATTCGCCGTGGCCGGCGTGGCGACATGGATCATCGTGCAACACACGGGCACCAATCTTTATGTGCCCTTCCTGCCCAACACCTATATTCCGCTGGGATACGTCTATTACCCCTTCGCTGCCTTTGTGATCGTGGGGGCGGGCAATGCGGTGAACCTCACCGATGGGCTGGACGGCCTTGCGACCATGCCTGTCATCATCGCAGCGGGCGCCTTTGCCATCATCGCCTATCTCACGGGCCGCGTGGACTATACGCATTATCTGGGCATTCCCCATGTGCCGCGCGCGGGCGAACTGGCCATTCTGTGCGCGGGCATCATGGGCGCGGGGCTGGGCTTCCTGTGGTTCAATGCGCCGCCCGCCGCCGTCTTCATGGGTGACACCGGCTCGCTCGCGCTTGGCGGGGCGCTGGGCGCCATTGCCGTTGCCGCGCATCATGAAATCGTGCTGGCCATCGTGGGTGGCCTTTTCGTGATGGAGGCGGCCAGCGTCATCATCCAGGTGTTCTTCTACAAGCGCACCGGGCGCCGCGTCTTCCGCATGGCGCCCATCCACCACCATTTCGAGCAGAAGGGCTGGGCCGAGCCGACCGTGGTGATCCGTTTCTGGATCGTTTCGATCGTGCTGGCGTTGATCGGTCTTTCCACGCTCAAGCTGAGGTAAGGCGATGCTCACCACTCCCGCCTTTGCCGGAAAACGCTTTGCGGTGCTGGGGCTGGCGCGGTCTGGCCAGAGCGCGGTTGCGTCTTTGGTGGCGGGGGGCGCCAGGGTCACGGCATGGGATGCCAAGGATGAGCCGCGCCAGGCCGTGGCGCAGGCGCATAATGGTCCTGACGGCGACAAGGTGGAACTGGCCGACCCGCTGGCGATCGACCTCACCGGTTTTGATGGCATGGTGGTCTCGCCCGGCGTGCCGATCAACCGCCACCCCATTGCCGACGCCGCGCGGGCCGCCAATGTGCCGCTTATCTGCGACATTGAGCTTTTCGCCATGGCGCGCGATGCCTTGCCGCCGCACAAGGTGGTGGGCATCACCGGCACCAACGGCAAATCGACCACCACGGCGCTGACCGCCCATCTGCTGGCACAGGCAGGCGTGCCTGTGACGATGGGCGGCAACATCGGCCTGCCTATTCTGGGGCAGGAGCCTTTGACGCCCAATGACAAGGGCGTCGGCGTCTATGTGCTCGAACTTTCCTCCTATCAGATCGACCTGACGCAGCGGCTCGATTGCGATGTGGCGGTGCTGCTCAACATCACGCCTGACCATCTGGACCGTTACGATGGCTTTGCCGGCTATGCCGCTTCCAAGGCCCGGCTGTTCGGCATGCAGGCGCTGGGCCATCTGGCGCTGGTCGATATGAAGGCCGAGATGGAGGAGGACGCGCTGCGTTTCGCGCCCGAGGGGCAGGCCTTTACCTTCATCGACAGCATCGACCTGCCGGGCGATCAGGCCGACTGGCCCAGCCTTGCCGGGCCGCACAACCGCGCCAATGCGCAGGCGGCAGTGGGCGCGGTGCGTCGCCTTGGCCTTGATGATGCCACGATCGAAGCCGGGCTGAGGAGCTTTCGCGGCCTGCCGCATCGCATGGAGCGGGTGGGCGAGGCCGGCGGGGTGATCTTCGTCAACGATTCCAAGGCGACCAATCCAGCCTCGACCGCCCCGGCGCTGGCGGCCTTCCCTCCCGTCAAGGGGCATCGCCGCCTGCACTGGATCGTGGGCGGATTGCCCAAGGGCGATGATCTGGACGAATGCGCTGGCGGCTTTGCCAATGTTGCGGCGGCCTATACCATTGGCGAGGCAGGGCCGATGTTCGCCGATCTGCTCGCCCCCCACATGCCGGTGGTGCGCGCCGAGATGATGGCGGAGGCGATCCGCGCCGCCATTGCCGCCGCCGTGCCGGGCGATGTGGTGCTGCTCTCGCCTGCCTGCGCCAGCTTTGACCAGTTCCGCGATTTCGAGGCGCGCGGCGATACCTTCCGCCAACTGGTCGAGGTGATGACCCAGAGCAGCGGGGAGCGCTGACCCATGGCCGAAGCGACGCCCCAACCGCCGCGCAGCAACCCGCCCTCCATGACGTCGCCCTCCGCTGCGGCGGCGCCATCGGCGCCCTATGTGCCGGGCGCGGGTTCGGGCGAGGATGGGGCGACGCGCGCGCGCAAGGCGCGGCGCGGCGACTGGGCCGTGTGGTGGCGTGAGATCGACCGGGTTTTGCTGGTGCTCATCCTCTTCCTGATGGGCATCGGCACGCTGGCGGTGGCGGCTGGCTCGCCTGCTGCCGTGCATGCCCCGGCCATGGCGCGCAAGGGCTTTGGCGACCTGCATTTTTTCTACCTGCATCTGATGAACGAGGGTGTGGGGCTGGCGGCCATGCTGGCCTGTTCGCGCCTCAACCGCGAGCAGGCGCGGCGCGCGGGCATCGTGCTGGGCTGCGCGATGCTGGTGGCGCTGATGCTGGTCCCTGTGGTCGGCTCGAACATCAATGGCGCCAAGCGCTGGATCAAGCTGGGCATTTCGATCCAGCCTTCGGAATTTTTGAAGCCCGCCTTTGCCATCTGCCTTGCCTGGGTGCTCTCGTGGAAGCTGCGCGATGACAAGCTGCCGGTGATGGTGATCTGCATCGCGCTCACCGCGCTGGTGGCGCTGCTGCTCATGCTCCAGCCCGATTTCGGCTCGACGGTGTTGTTCGTGCTGGTGGGCTTTGTCATGCTGCTGGTTGCCGGCCTGCCGATGAGCCCGCCGATGATCGGCCTTTCGGCCATTGGCGGGGCGGGCATCGTCGGGCTGGCCTATATGTTCTATGGCAATGCCCGCAACCGTATCGATGATTTCCTGCTCAATCTGTCGGGCGGGGGAGATCAGTTCGATCAGGTGCATCTGGCGTTCCGCACGCTGGTCAATGGCGGGTGGACGGGCACCGGCCTGTGGCTGGGCACGGCCAAGAAATCGCTGCCCGAGCCGCATACGGACTATATCTTCTCGGTCATCGGTGAGGAATTTGGCCTGTTGATGTGCGGCGTGGTGGTGGTGCTCTATTTCGCCATCGTGGCGCGGGTGCTGATCCGTCTGGCGCAGGAGGAGGATCTGTTCACCGTTCTGGCCGGCACGGGGCTGGTGGCACAGATCGGCGGGCAGGCTTTTATCAACATCCTCGTCAACCTGCAGCTTTTCCCATCCAAGGGGATGACGCTGCCGCTCATCTCCTATGGCGGCTCGTCCACCATTGCGCTGTGCATTGGCGTGGGGTTCCTGCTGGCCATCACGCGGCGTAATCCCTATTTGGCGCATGATCCCTTTGCGCCCAGGGCGGGTTTGCCGCTTAATCTCGTTTCGCCATTTTCCGCCAAGCCGCTAAAATCACCACCGTCCACACCAACCAAGTGAGCCTCGCCCCTATGTCTCAGGTTTCCCGCCATTATGTGCTGGCCGCGGGCGGCACCGGCGGCCATCTGATCCCGGCCTTTGCCCTTGCCGCCGAGCTGGAGGCGCGCGGCCATCACGTCGCGCTCATCACCGATGTGCGCGGCGCGGCGATTCCCGGGCGACCAGAGAGCCTGACGGCCCATGTGCTGCCCGCCGGGCGTTTGCAGGGCAAGAATCCGCTGGGTTGGATCAAGGGCATCAAATCCATTCTGGAGGGGCGGCGCATGGCGCTGCGCCTGTATGAAACCTTCCAGCCCAGCGCGGTGGTCGGCTTTGGCGGCTATCCGGCGCTGCCGGCCCTGTTGGCGGCGAGTAGCGCCGGCATCCCCAGCCTGGTGCATGAGCAGAACGCCGTCTTTGGCCGGGTGAACCGCTTTCTGGCGGGCCGGGTGCAGGTGATTGCCACCGCCTATGCGCAGGTCGACCGGCTGAGCCCCAAGTTTGACGACAAGGTGCATGTGGTGGGCAACCCCGTGCGTGCCGAGGTGCTGGCCCTGCGCGACCGGCCTTTCCCGCCCTTCACCGAGGATGGCCTGCTGCGCGTACTGGTAACCGGCGGGTCGCAGGGCGCGCGCGTGCTCTCCGAAGTCGTGCCCGATGGGCTGGCCATGCTGCCCCCGGCGCTGCGCACGCGGTTGCAGGTGACGCAGCAGTGCCGCCCGGAAGACATCGACGCCGTGCGCCAACGCTATGCCGCCCATGACATTCCCGCCGAACTTGGCACCTATTTTGAGGATATGGCCGAGCGTCTGGCTGACGCCCATCTCTTCATCGGCCGTTCGGGCGCCAGCACCATTGCCGAACTGACCGCCGTGGGCCGCCCCGCCATCCTTGTGCCTTTGCCCATTGCCACCGACGACCATCAGGCCGCCAATGCCCGCGAAATGGTGGCCAGTGGCGGCGCGCGTTCCATCCGACAGGAGAAATTTACCGCCGTGGAATTGGCCAAGCAGATCCAGGCCATGGCCCAGCATCCCGAGACGCTGGCCAATGCCGCCCATTGTGCATGGAATTGCGGCCATCCCAATGCCGCGGCTGATCTTGCCGATCTGGTCGAAGGCTTTGGCGGCGCGCCCTTGATGGATGTCATCCGGGTGGGGGGCAAGGCCATGCCTGCCGGCGTGCAGGGGCAGGTGGCATGAAGGGCGTCGCAACCGACATCGGCACGATCCATTTCGTGGGCATTGGCGGCATCGGCATGTCGGGCATTGCCGAGGTGATGGCCAACCTTGGTTACAGCGTGCAAGGCTCCGACATTGCCGAGGGCTATGTGGTCGAAGGCCTGCGCAGCCGTGGGATCAAGGTGATGATCGGCCATGCGGCTGAGAACCTTGGCGATGCCGCCGTCGTCGTCACCAGCACGGCGGTGAAGCGTGACAATCCCGAGGTGGCAGCGGCTCTGGAAGCGCGCATCCCCGTGGTGCGCCGCGCCGAAATGCTGGCCGAACTGATGCGGCTCAAAAACACCGTCGCCGTGGCTGGCACCCATGGCAAGACGACGACGACCAGCATGGTCGCCGCCCTGCTGGACGCGGGCGGGGTGGACCCGACCGTCATCAACGGCGGCATCATCAACTCTTACGGTTCGAACGCGCGCCTTGGTGCCAGCGACTGGATGGTGGTGGAAGCTGACGAGAGCGATGGTTCCTTCCTGCGTCTCGATGGCACGATTGCTGTCGTCACCAACATCGACCCGGAGCATCTCGACCATTATGGCTCGTTCGACCGGGTGAAGCAGTGCTTTGTCGAGTTTATCGAGAATGTGCCGTTTTATGGCGCGGCGGTGCTGTGCATTGACCACCCCGAAGTGCAGGCGATCATCCCCAAGGTGCGCGACCGCCGGGTCATCACCTATGGTTTTTCCGCGCAGGCCGATGTGCGCGGCGAGGCGGTCACCCCCTATCCCGGCGGCAACCGTTTCACTGCCGTGCTGCGTCAACGTGACGGTTCGTTCCGCCGGATCGAGGGGATCGAGCTGCCGATGCCCGGGCGCCACAATGTGCAGAACGCGCTGGCCGCCGTGGCCGTCGCCGTGGAAATGGGCGTGAGCGACGAGATCATTCGCGGCGGCTTTGCCAAATTCGGCGGGGTGAAGCGCCGTTTCACCAAGGTGGGCGAGGTGAACGGCGCCACGATCATCGACGATTACGGCCACCACCCGGTGGAAATCCGCGCCGTGCTGGCCGCCGCGCGCGAGGGTGTGCAGAACCGGGTGATCGCCGTGGTGCAGCCGCATCGTTTCACCCGTCTGCGCGATCATCTCGATGATTTCGCCGCGGCCTTCAACGATGCCGACATCGTCTATGCCGCCCCGGTCTATCCGGCGGGTGAACAGCCCATCGAGGGCGTCGACAGCGCCGCCATGGTCGAGGGGATCAAGGCGAGAGGCCATCGCAGCGCTCACTTGATTGCTGGCGCCGATGCTCTGGCGGCGACATTAACCGACGTGGTGCAGCCCGGCGACATGGTGGTTTGCCTTGGCGCGGGCGACATCACCAAATGGGCCGCCGGTCTTGCCCCGGCCATCGCCGCGCGAAAGGGCCTGTGATGGGCTGGACCCCGCCTCCCTGCGCCGGGCGGCTGACGGCTGACGCGCCGCTGGCCCCGCTGGTGTGGTTCAAAAGCGGCGGCGTGGCGCAATGGCTGTTCGAGCCCAGGGACGTGGCCGATCTGCGTGAATTTCTGGCGCAGGTGCCCGCCGATGTGCCGGTGATGGCGCTGGGGCTGGGCAGCAATCTCATCGTGCGCGATGGCGGCGTGCCGGGGGTGGTGGTGCGCCTTGGCAAGGCCTTTGCCGGCGTGAGCAGGCTGGATGAGGTAACGCTGAACTGCGGCGGCGGGGCCAGTGGCATTCTCGTTTCGTCCACCGCGCGCGACCATGGCATTGCCGGGCTTGAATTCCTGCGCTCCATTCCGGGCACGGTGGGCGGTTTTGTCCGCATGAATGGCGGCGCCTATGGGCAGGAGGTGCGCGACATCCTCATTGACTGCGATGTGGTGCTGCGCGACGGCCAGCCGGTGACCATGCCGCTTTCGGAGCTGGGCTATCGCTATCGCCATTCCGACCTGCCCGAGGGCGGCATTGTGGTGGCGGCGCGTTTCTGCGGCGAAGCGGGCGACCCGGACCTCATTCAGGCCGAGATGGACCGCATTTCCGCCAGCCGCGAGGCCAGCCAGCCCCTGCGCAGCAAGACGGGCGGATCGACCTTCAAGAATCCGCCCGGCGAAAAGGCATGGGAACTGGTCGATCGCGCCGGATGCCGGGGCTTGACCCTTGGCGGCGCGCAGGTGAGTGAAAAACACACCAATTTCCTCATCAACACCGGCAGCGCCACCAGCGCCGAGATCGAGGCGCTGGGCGAAGAGGTCCGCCGCCGGGTGAAAGAACAGTCCGGCGTCGAGCTGGAATGGGAAATCAAGCGAGTAGGTAACACACAGTGACTCTGCCCAAACTTCATGTCGCCGTGCTGATGGGCGGCTGGTCGAGCGAACGCCCTGTCTCGCTGATGAGCGGTAATGGCGTGGCCGATGCGCTGGAAAGCCGGGGCCACAAGGTGACGCGCATCGACATGGAGCGCGATGTGGCGCTGAAACTGGCCGAGGCAAAGCCCGATGTTGTGTTCAACGCGCTGCATGGCTCGCCGGGCGAGGATGGCACGGTGCAGGGCATGATGGATTTGATGGGCCTGACCTATACCCATTCGGGCCTCACCACCTCGGTCATCGCTATCGACAAGGAACTGACCAAGCAGGCGCTGGTCGCCCATGGCATCCCCATGCCCGGTGGCCGCATCGTGAAAAGCGAGGAGCTTTACGCGGGCGATCCGCTGCCGCGCCCCTATGTGCTGAAACCGGCCTGTGAAGGGTCGAGCGTGGGCGTGGCCATCGTCACCAAGGACGGCAATTACGGCAATCCCATCGGCCGTGATGTGGAAGGTCCGTGGCAGCATTTCCCCGAACTGATGGCCGAGCCCTTCATTCGCGGCAAGGAACTGACCACTGCCGTGCTGGGCGACAAGGCGCTGATGGTGACGGAGCTGATCCCCACCACCGAATTTTACGATTTCGACGCCAAATACACCGATGGCCTCACCCGCCATGTCTGCCCGGCGGAGATCCCCGATGAGATTACCCAGGCCTGCAAGGACATTGCCCTGCGCGCCCATCAGTTGCTGGGCTGCAAGGGCACCAGCCGCAGCGATTTCCGCTGGGATGACACGCAAGGTGTCGATGGCCTGTTTCTGCTGGAGGTCAACACGCAGCCAGGCATGACGGCGCTCAGCCTGGTGCCCGAACAGGCGCGGCATCTGGGCATGGACTATCCCGATCTGGTGGAAGCCATCATCGCCGAGGCGCTGGCCGACGCATCGGCCCAAAAGCACGCCGACACATCGGCCTGAACAGGAGCACGACGGGGCAAGCCATGAGCCAGAAGCTGAAACGGGGTGGGACCAGCGCGCGCAGGCAGGCAACAAAGGCCAGCAATGCCCGCAAGGTCGCCGCTGCGCGCGCGCATACCGGATCGGCGCTGGACCGACTGCTGGCCTGGCTGCCCTTGACCGAGGCGCAGTTGCACCGCATCTTTCTGGTCACCATCCTTGGCTGCGCGCTGGGGCTGGCCTGGCTGGTGATGGTGCTGGCGGGCGTTCCCGCCATGGCGACGCAGCAAGTAGCTTCCATCGCCTCGCAGGCCGGGTTCGAAGTGCACCGCGTCGAGGTGCATGGCGTCAAGCATCTCAACGAGATGAAGGTTTATGAGCGCGTGCTGGCCCAGCGCGACCGCGCCATGCCGATGGTTGATCTCGATGCTGTGCGCGACGATCTGCTGCAACTGAGCTGGGTGGAGGATGCGCGTGTCTCACGCGAATTGCCCGATACGCTGGTGGTCGACATTGTCGAGCGCAAGCCGGGCCCCGTACTGCGCGAGGGCGACAAGCTGACGCTGATTGATGCGGGCGGGCACCGGCTGGAGCCGATCAGCGCGGCGCGGGCGCGCAGCAAACTGATCCTTTCGGGCGATGGCGTGGCGGACCGGGTGAGCGATCTGTCCGCCTTGCTCGATGCCGCGCCCGCCCTGCGTCCGCAGGTGGCGGAAGCCGAATGGGTCGGCCATCGCCGCTGGAACCTGACCTTCAAGACCGGGCAGGTGCTGGCCCTGCCCGAAGGCGACAAGGTGGGGGCCGATGCGCTGGTCTCCTTCGCGCGGCTGGATGGCACCAACCGCCTGCTGGGCGGGCGCGTCGTGGCCTTTGACATGCGCTCGCCCGACCGGATCTATATGCGCGTGCCGGGTCGTTCGACCGAAGGTCTGCCCGACGGTCCGCTCTCGACTGGCAAGGGCCCGACCCAGCCGATCACGACGATCCGGCCCGAGGGTGACATTCCGCTCAGGAACGGCGAGCCGGAGGGGACGCATCATGCCAGGGCGGTGAATGACAGCACCATCCACACCGCGGTCGCCCGCGTGGTGAAGCCTACCCGCCACAAGGATGCGGATTGATGGCCACGCCGCGCATCGCCAGCGTCTTTGGCGCCGTCAACATCGGGTCTTTCCGCATTTCGGCGATCATCGCCGGGCGCACCGAAACGGGCGAGATGATCGTGCTGGGCAGCGGCCACCGCGCCGCGCAGGGGGTGAAGCGCGGCTATGTGATTGACAGCCATGCCGCCACCTTTGCGGTGCGCGACGCGATCGAGCGCGCCGAAAAGATGGCGGGCACCAGCGTGCAGGGCGTCTGGGTGGGGTGCAGCGGGGCGGGGCTCGCCAGCCAGATCACCCAGGTCGAGGTCGACATCGGCCAGCGGCGGATCGAGGATGATGACATCGAGCATCTGCTCTCGGGCGCCTGCGGGGTGATCCAGCCGGAAGGGCGCATGGTGCTCCATGCTCAGCCGGCGCATTACACGCTGGATGGCGCGCATGGCGTGGCCAATCCCAAGGGGTTGCATGCTGGGCGGCTGGGCGTCGATATCCATGTGATGCTGGCTGATGGCGCGCCCATCCGCAATTTGTCGGAAGCGGTGCAGAATGCGCATTTGCAGGTGGCGGGGGTGATCGCCTCACCGATTGCCGCCGGTTATGCCTGCCTGACGCCCGAAGAGCGTGAGCTGGGCGTGGCACTGGTCGAATTCGGCGCAGAGGTGACGACGGTTTCGCTCTTTGCCGCCGGGATGCTGGTGGGCCTCACCACCATTCCGCTGGGTTCGGGCGACATCACCGATGCGATTGCCTCTTCCTTTGGCATCCGCCGTTTTCAGGCCGAAAGGCTCAAATGCGTCAATGGCTCGGCGATTGCCAGCCCGGCCGATCATCGTGAGATGATCCCCATCAACGGCCCGGGCGAGGATGGCACGCCGGGCGGCCAGCTGGCACGCCATGCCGATGACAAGAACCGCATTCCCCGCGCCGAACTGATCAGCGTCATCACCACGCAACTGGGCCGCCTGCTCGATGAGGTGAACCGCGTGCTGAAAGCCATGGGCTTCGCCGGGGCGGGGGCAGGGCAGGTGGTCTTTACCGGGGGCGGGGCGGAACTGGCGGGACTTGCCGATTTCGCGCAAGGGGCGCTGGGCCGCCCGGTGCGTGTGGGCCGTCCCACGGCGATCAAGGGGCTGCCCGAGGCGCATGCGACGCCGGGCTTTTCCACGCTGGCGGGGTTGGTGCTGTATGCCGCCGCCGATCCGGTCGATATTCGCAAGCTGGATCGCGCGCACAAGAGCGGGGCCAGGGCATCGAGCGGCGGCCTGATGAACCGTGTGCTGCATGCGCTGAAAGAATATTTCTGAGATGGCAATGATGTCGACAATGGCCAACAAAGGGGCCAACGCCCATGCTGACTGTGGACAAACCGCTTTCGCGCTTTGCACTGCCGAGTCGAAGCGTGCATTCTGAGACGATAGGTCTGACATGACTCTTGCCGATGAACGGGACGGCAGGGCGCAGGCTGGAGGAGTATGGCAATGAGCATCAATATCGGTCCGCCCGCCGTCGAGGAGCTGCGTCCGCGCATCACCGTCATCGGTGTGGGTGGTGCCGGAGGTAACGCCATCGCCAACATGATCAACGCCGAGATTGAAGGTGTCGACTTTGTCGTCGCCAACACCGATGCTCAGGCGTTGAACAATTCGATCGCCAAGAACCGCATTCAGCTCGGCCTTGAGATCACCAAGGGGCTTGGCGCCGGCGCCCGCCCCGAAGTGGGCCGCGCGGCGGCAGAGGAAACCATCGCCGAGATCGAGCGCGCGCTGGAAGGCGTGCATATGTGCTTCATCGCCGCCGGTATGGGCGGCGGTACGGGCACGGGCGCGGCCCCCGTCATCGCCAAAGTGGCGCGTGACAAGGGTGTGCTGACCGTAGGCGTGGTGACCAAGCCTTTCTTGTTCGAAGGCACGCGTCGCATGCGCAGCGCCGACGCCGGCATCGAGGAGCTGCAAAAGCACGTCGATACGCTGATCGTCATCCCCAACCAGAACCTGTTCCTGGTCGCCAAGGCCGAAACCACCTTCAAGGAAGCGTTTGAGCTGGCCGACGAGGTGCTCCAGCAGGGCGTCCGCTCGATCACCGATCTGATGGTGATGCCGGGCCTCATCAACCTCGACTTTGCCGACGTGCGTTCGGTGATGGCCGAGATGGGCAAGGCGATGATGGGCACGGGCGAGGGGCATGGCGAGCATCGCGCGCTCGAAGCCGCCGAACGCGCCATTGCCAACCCGTTGCTCGACGGCGTGTCGATGCAGGGCGCCAAGGGCGTCATCATCTCGATCATCGGTGGCGACGACATGAAGCTGCTCGAGGTCGACGAGGCCGCCAACCATATCCGCGAACTGGTCGATCCCAATGCCAACATCATCTGGGGCAGCGCCTTCAACCCTGACCTGCAGGGCAAGATCCGTGTCTCGGTGGTGGCAACCGGCATCGAGCAGACCCCGCAGATGGCCGAGGAAGCCAGCCGTCCCTTCAGCATGAGCTCGGCACGTGGGCCGGCGCGTCCCTCGATCGCCGTGCCCGGCGGCCCCGTGGCCCAGCCGATCGTGCCGCCCGCCGGCCCCGCGCTGACCGTGTCGACGGCGCAGCCCGCCAGCTTCTCGCCTGCGCCCGAGCCTGCGCCCGCGCCGGTCTTCACGCCTTCGCCGCTGTCCGCGCCCATGGCAGAGGAAGAGCCTCTGGAGCTGGGCCAGGAAGCCGCTTTCGAGCCTGTCGCGCCGCGTGACGAGCTGCTGCTCGATGCCAGCCGTCTGGTCGAGGAGAATGAGGTTGCGCCGTCGCGCCGTCGCGGTCTGCTCCCTGGCCATGAGGCCGCACCACCGGCTTTCGAACCTGCGCCGCGTTTCACCCCGGCGCCGGAACGTCCTGCCGCCTCTTCGGGGGGCACGTTGTTCGAGCGGATGGCCAATCTGGCCGGTCGCCGTCATAGCGATGACGAGGACGACGGTGATGAGGGTGGTGCCATCAACATTCCGCGTTTTCTGGGGCGCCAGAACAATCAGTGATCTGGCAGTGATCTGGCGCCTTGTGGCGCTGTGACAGAGTATAGGGACTTGGCGCGATGATCGGTCATTCGCGGGCGCGGCCTAGGCTGGGCCTGATGCCGGGCGCTGGCCCGCGTGGCTGGCTGATGCTGGCCGGGGCTGGCGCGGCGCTGGGCGGGGTTGCGGATGTGTCGGCGCAATCGCTGCCGGTCGTGTCCCATCCGGTGGTGCAGCCCTTGCCTGCCGAGGGCGGGGCGGCGGCCCAGAATGACCCCGCGCGCCAGCTCAGCAACGCGTTGGGCCGGGTGGGGCGCAATCCGCGTGATGCCGATGCGCTGGCCGATGCGGGCAATGCCGCCATGGCTATGGGCGATGAGAGCGCCGCCGACAATTTCTACGCCCGGGCCGACAAGATCGAGCCGGGCAATCCCAAGATCGCCGCCGGCTGGGCAACGCTCAAGCTGCGCGCCTATGAGCCGGTGGCGGCGATCACGCTGTATGATCTGGCCGCAAGGAACGGGCCCCTGACGGCGGGGCAATTGGCCGATCGCGGGCTTGCCCATGATCTGGTGGGCGACAATGCCAATGCCCAGCGCTTCTATCGCGAGGCCGTGGCGGGTGGAGCCGGCGATGAGGCGGTGCGCCGCCTCGCGCTCAGCCTGGCGATCGCGGGGGACCGCAAGGGGATGGAAGCGACGCTGGCGCCGCTGCTGCAAAAGCAGGATCGCGCGGCGTGGCGTACCCGTGCCTTTGCCTATGCCATCCTTGGGCGTGAGGATGAGGCGGTGGCCATCGCCAAATCGACCATGCCGACCGAACTGGCCAATGGCATGGCGCCCTTCCTGCGCTTCATGCGCAAATTGACGCCAGCCCAGCAGGCGGCCGCGGCCAATCTTGGCCGTTTTCCGCGCGCGGCCGACATTGGCAAGGATGATCCGCGTATTCTGGCCTATGCCTCGCAGCATGGGGTGCGGCATCTGGCGGCGGCTGATGCGCCGCTGGTGCCTTCGGGCGCCTCGCTCGGTCCTGCAACGGCAGAGGCTCCGTCTCGTCGTGAGGAGACGCGGGCCAGCCGCCGGAAGGACGAGCAGCATGAGCTGCCGCCGGTCAACGCCGCGCCGTCGCTGCCTTCCTCCAATCCCCTGCCGCCGGACCCCAAGCCTTCGCGTGAGGTATCGCCGCCGCCTGCTCTGGCCTCCTCGCCGCCGCCGCGTCGCGAGCTGGCGAGTGAAGCGCCGCGTCCCGCACCCGCGGCCTTGCCGTCTGCTCCATTGCCGCCTGCGACCAGCTCTGCTGCCACCGGGAAACCCCAGCCCGCCGGCCGCTTCGATCTGGCGCAGCTGCCTGCTGGTGGGGCGCCCGCGCCAGCCGTCACAGGCCCGGTGGCTGACATGCCGCGTAGCCAGCCCGCGCCCGCCGAAGCGCGCGTGGCTGTCGCCCCGCCCAGGCCCGTGCCGCCCGCCCCGGTTGAAACACGCCCCGCGCCGGCCCCCACCCGGGCGAAGGCCCATGCCCGTGCCCCATCGCGCAAAGCCAGCTTTGCCGAAGCCTTCAGCGCCTGGGCCGAACCTGAGGCCAAGGGCAAGGTCAGTGAGGCGCCGATGTCGGGCGCGGTGGATCTGCGCAAGATCAAGCCGCGCCGCCCGCCGCCGAAGGCCCCGCCGCCGCCGGCCTATCCGAGCCGTGTCTGGGTGCAGGTGGGTGTGGGCCGCAGTGCCGACCGCATCGCCTTTGACTGGCGCAAGATGACGCGTGAGAATCCCAAGCTGCTGGCTGGGCAAAAAGCCTGGACCAGCAACTGGGGGCGCACCAATCGCGTGCTGGTCGGGCCGTTTGATGATGAGGCTGACGCCAAGGCGTTTCTCGTCAAGGCGAAAAAAGCCGGGCTCGACGATGCCTTCATGTGGCTGTCGGCCGAAGGGCAGGAGGTTGACGAGCTTGGCAAATAGCTGACGGATAAAGTTCCGGTTAACTTTATCCACAGGCTGTGCACAGGCTTGTGCAGTTATACGCAGGCCAGCATCGCGCTTGATTTTACAACGTCAGCCGCGCCACGCATCCTGCCTTGGAATTTAAAACACCAGGATGCGCGTCGATGGTTTCGAGAACGGTGCAGAGCGACTTGCCACGGCACGAGGATTGCGCGCCGGTGGAAATGCTGGCCTCGCTCTTCGAGGCGCGGGGCTGGACCTATGATTTCGTCAGCGATGACGAGATCACCGGCGAGGTGCAGGGCAGCTGGGCCAGCTATCAGCTGCGTGGCATCTGGCGGGCGGAGGACAATGTCCTGCAATTGCTCTGCCTGCCTGACATTCGCGTGCCCGATGACAAGAAGCAGGCCATGTTCGAGGTGGTGGCGCTGATCAACGAGCAGCTTTGGCTGGGCCATTTCGATGTCTGGTCGAACAATGCCGTGCTGCTTTATCGCCATGGTCTGATGCTGGGCGACGATGGGCTGATCAGTCTTGCTCAGGCGCAAATGCTGGTCGAGGTGGCGGTCGAGGAATGTGATCGCTTTTACCCGGCCTTCCAGTTCATCCTGTGGGGCGACAAGAGCCCTGCCGATGCGTTGGCCAGCGCGCTGGTCGATGCCGCCGGGGAGGCGTGAGAGCCATGGCCTTTCCTGACACGATCCTGATCATCGGTTGCGGCAACATGGGCGGCGCGATGCTGGCCGGCTGGCTGGCCGGCGGGCTGGAGGCCGGGCGTTTTACCGTGGTCGACCCGCTGTTGCCCGAGGCGCCCGAGGGCGTGCGCCTGCTGCGCGAACTGCCGGTGGGCGAGGTGTTCGATCTCATGATGCTGGGCGTCAAGCCGCAGATGCTGAATGATGTCGCGCCGCAGCTGACGGCGCTGGCGGGCGAGGAGACGGTGGTGCTCTCGATTCTGGCGGGCGCCGAGCTGGCCAGTCTGGCCGCGCGCTTTCCTTCGGCGAGGGGCATCGTGCGGGTGATGCCCAATCTCGCCGCAGCCCTTGGCGAAAGCCCGATGGGCGTGGTGGCGCAGGGCCTGTCCGAGGAGGAGGCATCGGCCATCACCGCCTTCCTCACCCCGCTCGGGACACCCGAATGGGTGAGCGAGGATCTCTTTCACGCGGTGACGGCGCTGGCGGGCTCGGGCCCGGCGTTCATCTATCGCATCATCGACGCTCTGGCGACCGGTGGCGTGGCGCTCGGGCTCGATCCGGAACAGGCGCTGCGTCTGGCGCGCTCGATGGTGCAGGGCGCGGCGGATCTGGCCATGGCCTCGCCGCATGATCCGGGCGAGCTGGCCCGCCGTGTGGCCAGCCCCGGCGGCACGACGCAGGCCGGGCTCGATGTGCTGGATGACAATGGGGCGGTGCTGGCGCTGATGCAGGCGACGCTGGGGGCGGCGGAAAAACGCAGCCGTGAAATGGCCGCTGCCGCGCGCTGATTTTGCCCGTTTTGCCGGGGGCATACGCCTCGCGTTCAGCTTTTGGCCATGCCGCTTGTGGCAGAAACATTTTGGTACAAAACCTTGCCGCCGGTTTCACTTGAAACCGAGCCTGTTCGGCACGATATTGTCCCATGCCTGCCGGATGCATGTTGCATGCCGGCACGCCTTAGGAGTGTTGGAAAATGGCCATCTGGAATGACCCCCAGCCCTCGCAGACGGGCTTTGGCGCGTCTTCGAGGATGAATGCTGGTTTCTCGCAGGGCTCGATGGACGCGGGCCTGCGCAAATACATGCTCTCGATCTACAATTACATGACCTCGGCGGTGCTGCTTTCGGGCATCGTGGCGGTGGTGCTGATGCAGCTTGTGCTGGCGCAGAACCCCATCGCCTATGCCTTGCTCGGTTCGCCGTTGCGCTGGGTGGTGATGCTGGCGCCGCTGGGCTTTGTCATGGCGATGAACTTTGGCCTTAACCGCATGCAGAGCTCGACGCTCAAGCTGCTGTTCTGGGCCTTTGCCTTCACCATGGGCCTGTCGCTCTCCTCGATCCTGCTGGTTTACACCGGCGCTTCGGTGGCCGCGACCTTCTTTGCCACGGCCGGTGCCTTCGCGGGCCTGAGCCTGGTGGGTTACACCACCAAGAAGAGCCTGTCGGGCATGGGCAGCTTCCTGATCATGGGCGTTTTCGGCCTGCTGATCGCGATGCTGATCAACATCTTCCTGCACAGCTCGGGCCTGTCCTTCGTGATCTCGCTGCTGGGCGTGCTGATCTTCGCGGGTCTGACCGCCTATGATACGCAGCGGTTGAAGGGCATGTATGTTCAGGTTGCGGGCACGCAATATGAGGAAAAGATCGCCGTGATGGGCGCGCTGACCCTCTATCTGGACTTCATCAACATGTTCCAGTTCCTGCTCAGCTTCATGGGCGATCGCCGCTGATCCCGGGCCAGGCCGCAGTTTGCCGGCAGTTTCGGAACGCTTTGTCTCAAAAATGCAGTGCCCCGGGGAGCAAACCTCCCCGGGGCATTTTCTTGTCTGCCGGCTTGGGCTAGGGCCTTGGCCAAAGGAGGGATGCGTCCCTCCGACTGCTTTGCATGGAAAGGCATAGAGGCATGGCGCGTTGGTGGCCGAAGGGTTTGGGGTTGCGTAAAAGTCTGGTTGTGGGTGGATTGTCGTTGCTGGCCGCTTGCAGCAGCCCGCCGCCGGCGGCTCCGCCGCCTCCGCCGCCTCCGCCGCCCCCGCCGCCTGTCATCATCATCCCGCCCAAGCCCACGCCGCCGAACGGTGCAACGGCCAATGTGGTGATTCCCGCCATCGGGCCCGATGGCGTGCGCCACACGATGATTGTCGATACGGTGGCCGCGCAGCGGGTGTGGAACTTCCGCTCGGCCTGGAACGTGGCGGCGCTCAACTGCACCGCGCCCCAATATGCCGACATCACCACCGCCTATGGCCTCTTCCTGAAGAAGCACGCCCGGGCCCTTGCCGCCGCCAATCGCAGCGTCGATACGCTGTTCCGTCAGCGTTACAAGCGCGGCTATGTCGCCCAGCGCGAGAGCTACCTCACCAATCTCTACAACTATTTCGCCTATCCGCCCACGCTGCCCGCCTTCTGCGGTTTTGCGCTGGGCATGGCGCATGACAGCGCGACGGTCACCAACAAGGAACTGCCCGCCTTTGCCGAAAAGGCCTTTGTGGGCTTTGCCAAGGTCTATGATGACTTCTACACCGCCTATGACAAATACCGCGCCGATCTGACCGACTGGAACGCCAAATACGGCCAGTCGACAGCCAGCGTGACAGGCGGATCGCAGGCCGCGGCCTCACCCAGCCCGTTGGTGAACAAGGTCACCACGGGCAAGCCCTGAGGATTTTTCCACGGGTGCATTTTTTTCTTTCCATGGGGGCGCGGCTTCGCTAATGGGTCGCCTCCCGCTGGGAAGAGGGGCTTGAAACAGCCCCTGTTTTCGGCAGGCAAGCACTGGAACGGGGCCTTAGCTCAGCTGGGAGAGCGCGTCGTTCGCAATGACGAGGTCAGGAGTTCGATCCTCCTAGGCTCCACCAGATGCTTGAGTGTCGGATCGCAGATCCGCCTGAAACCACGCACCAGCCCATAGCTGCATCCGGCAAGGCCTTCGCTTTCACGCGGAGGAACGGGCCGGGTGAAGCTGTGGGCTGGCGCTGTTGCACCCGGCGCGGTAAACTCGCCCGCTGAACCACTGCCAACACGACCGCCGGAACCACTCATGCATTTTCTCGACCAGGCCAAGATCTTCATCCGTTCGGGCAGCGGCGGCCCCGGGGCGGTCAGCTTCCGGCGCGAGAAATACGTCGAATATGGCGGCCCCAACGGCGGCAATGGCGGCAAGGGCGGCGACATCATCTTTGAAGCGGTGGCCGGTCTCAACACGCTGATCGACTTTCGCTATACCCAGCATTTCAAGGCCCAGCGCGGCGGCGGCGGCGCGGGCACCAACCGCACCGGTGCCGGCGGCGAGGACCGGATCATTCAGGTGCCCGTCGGCACGCAGGTGCTCGACGAGGACCGCGAAACGATCCTGCTCGACCTGACCGAAGCGGGCCAGCGCGAACTGCTGCTGCGCGGCGGCGATGGCGGGCGTGGCAATGCCAGCTACAAAAGCTCGACCAACCGCGCCCCGCGCCAGCATGGGCCTGGCTGGCCCGGCGAGGAAATGTGGGTGTGGCTGCGCCTGAAGCTGCTGGCCGATGTGGGCCTTGTCGGCCTGCCCAATGCGGGCAAGAGCACCTTCATCAACCAGATCAGCAACACCAAGGCGAAGGTGGGCGACTATGCCTTCACCACCACGCGGCCGCAGCTGGGCGTCGTGCGCCACAAGGCGCGTGAATTCGTGGTGGCCGACATTCCGGGCCTGATCGCGGGCGCGGCTGAAGGCGCGGGCATCGGCGACCGTTTCCTCGGTCATATCGAGCGGTGCCGCGTGCTGGTCCACCTGATCGACATCGCCGGCAAGGACCCGGTGGATGCCATGGAGATCGTCGAGGACGAACTGGCCGCCTATGGCGAGGGTCTGGACGAAAAGCCGCGCCTCATCGTGCTCAACAAGATCGATCAGGCCGATAGTGAACTGGCTGCGGCCTATGCGAAGGAACTGATCGAGGCCGGCGCGGACAAGGTCTTCCCCATTTCGGGCGCGACGGGCGAGGGGCTTGATGCCCTGCTCGATGCAGTGATCAGCTATCTGCCCGCCGCAACCGTGACCGAGCGGCCTGCGGGTGAGCGGGAAGAGGCCGAGGATACGAACTGGTCGCCTTTGTAAGGTGGGGTCAAGAGAAGGTTAGAATGCGAGGGCCATCGCCCTCGCGCTCCCTTTCGTTTGGAGGGGGCGTGAGGGTTTGAAGCCACGCGCCAGCATCGCCGCGCCGCAGGCAGGAAACTCAAACCCTGAGCTATCCAATTCATGCCTGCGGCGCGGCGATGCTGGCGCAACGATCGGGAGCCAATACCCTCTCCGAAATAAAGGGAGCGCGAGGGCGATGGCCCTCGCATCTTCTCTTCCCTTATCCCAAAGCCTTACAACCAGCCTTCCCGCCGATACCACTCCGCCGTCGCCGCCAGACCAACGCGCGTTTCGATGCGCGGCGCCCACAGGCTGCCCGGCACTCGCGCTTCGGGCGAGGCAACCCAGTCGGGGTGCATCATATAGCCAACGCGGTCGGCGGTCAGCTTGGCCTTGGCGCCGCGCAGGCGCGTGTCGATGCTGGCCCCCAGGCGCATCAGGCCGCCTGACAGGCCCATGACGCGTACGCGCTTGCCCATGGCGGCCCCGATGGCGCGGGCAAGGTCATCATGCGCCCAGCCCTGCGCCAGCCCATCGTCGGGCTCATAGGTCTGGGCAGTGGAAAGGTCTTGCCCGGGGATGAGGGCGATGAGCAGACGGGCGAGATCCTCGACATGGATGATCGAGGCGCGGCCACCGGCGGGCATGGGCAGCACGCCGAAGCGCGCGGCGCGGAACAGTTCGAACATCTCCCTGTCGCGCGGGCCGTAGATGGCGGGCGGGCGCACGATCGTCCAGTCGAGGCCGCTGGTCTTGACCAATTGCTCGGCCAGCGCCTTGGAGGCGCCATAGGTGGAAAGTTCCGGCTCGCGCGCGGAGAGCGAGGAGACATAGACGAAGCGCCTCACGCCCGCCTTGATCGCTTCTTCCAGCATGGTGAGCGTGCCCACCACATTGGCGTTGAAGAATTCCTCGGGCTCGGGCGTGTTCACCACGCCGGCCACATGGATCACCGCTTCGGCATCGCGCATCAGGTGGGCGAGGGCCTTTCGGTCATCCAGATCGCCGCGCAACCAGTCGACGCCGGCGCGCGGCGCCATGGCGCGGCGGGCCAGGGCGCGCGCCTCGACCCCGGCCTTGGCCGCTTCGTCGAGCAGCGCCTGGCCAACAAACCCCGAACCCCCTGTCAGCGCGATCCGCGGCAGGCTGACGGGCATCAGACCATCACCATCTGGTCGCGGTGCACGATGGCGGGGCGTGGCGCATACCCCAGAATGGCGGCATGCTGGGCCGATTTCTGCCCTTTGAGCGCGGCGCATTCGCTCGCGTCATATTCGCACAGGCCGTGGGCGATGACGGCGCCTTCCGGCCCTTTGATCGCCACCGCATCGCCGCGCGAGAACTGCCCGTCCACGCCTGACAGGCCGGCTGCCAGCAGGCTGGCGCCCTCGCGCAGGGCGCGCGCGGCCCCGGCATCGACGATCAGCGTGCCCTTGAGCCGCAGGCGACCGCCCAGCCAGGCCTTGCGCGCCGCCGCGCTGGCCCGCGAAGCACGGGGCAGGAACAGCGTGGCGATGCCCTGCTCGACGACGCGGGCGATGGGCTGATCCTTGGTGCCGTTGCCGATGGCCAGCGCGATGCCCGCCAGTTCGGCGATTTCGGCGGCCTGCAATTTGGAGATCATGCCGCCAGAGCCCATGCCGCTGCCCGAAACGGGGCTGGCCATGGCGCGGATATCATCGGTCACCCCGGTCACCACGGGCAGCAGTGTCGCGCCCGGCTCGGAAGGATGGCGGTCATACAGGCCATCGACATCGGAGAGCAACAGGACCGCATCGGCGCGGGCGGCCTGCGCCACGCGGGCGGCAAGCCGGTCATTGTCGCCAAAACGGATTTCCTGCGTCGCCACCGAGTCGTTTTCATTGATCACCGGCACCGCCCCGGCATCGAGCAGGCGGGTGAGGGTGGCGGTGACATTGAGGTAGCGCCGCCGGTCCTCCAGATCCTCCAGCGTGAGCAGCAATTGCGCCGCGCTCAGCCCATGCGCAGCCAACAGCTCCGCCCACAGGCCTGAAAGCGCGATTTGCCCCACGGCGGCGGCGGCCTGCGCGTCGGCCAGGCTGCCCCGCCCGCCCTTGTCCAGCCCCAGTCGCCGCGCCCCCAGCGCAATCGCGCCAGAGGACACCACGATCACCTTCTGCCCGCGCTGCTTGGCCGCTGCAATCTCGGCCACCAGTTCGGTCAGCCATTGCCGGCGCGCGCCTTGGCCATCGACCAGCAAGGCCGAGCCGACCTTGATCACCAGCAGCGGACAAAGCGTGGAATCGGCCAGATCGGAAAGGCGGGAGAGTCGGGGCGTTTCGGGCATCGTGGGCGCTTAGGGGAAAGCGGGGGATGGGGAAAGAGGGTATGGGGGTGAAGTGACAAGGGAAGGGGATGAAGGGAAAGGAAAATGCGAGGGCCATCGCCCTCGCATCTGTTTTTGCTGCAAAACCTTGTCTAAAACGCCGGTTCATACCCCGGCGGCAGATCGTCATCCTTGCCATCGACATGGATGCCGCATTCGGTCTTGTCCCAGCCGCGCCAGCGACCAGACCGGGGGTCTTCACCCGGAGCGACCTTGCTGGTGCAGGGCGCGCAGCCGATCGAGGGGTAGCCCTGCGCCACCAGCGGGTGCGCGGGCAGGTCATGCTCGGCGAAATAGGCGGCGATGCGGGCGGCGTCCCAATCGATCAGCGGGTTGACCTTGAGGCGGCCGGCGGCATCGGTCGTATCGAGCTGAAAGCGGGGCAGACCGGCACGGGTGGCGGCCTGAAAGCCCTTGCGGCCCGTGATGGTGGCATCAAACCCTTGCAGCGCGCGGGCCAGCGGCTCGACCTTGCGGATTTCGCAGCAGCCGTCCGGGTCATAGGACCAGCGCAGGCCCTCCTTGTCACGCTTCGCCAGCAGTTCGGCATCGGGCGTTATGTTGACGAGGCCTGTCAGGCCGAGGCGCTCCACCAGCGCATCGCGATAGGCCAGCGTTTCGGGGAAATGCTTGCCCGTTTCCAGAAACAGCACAGGGACCGAGGGATCGACCTGCGAGGCCAGATGTAGTAACACGGCGCTGTCGGCGCCAAAGCTGGAGACCATGGCCACATGGCCCGCGACACCATCGACCAGCACCGCGCGCAGCACGTCCTGCGTGCTGGCCTGCGCAAAGCGCAGGTTGAGGGCATCGGCGTCATCCTGCGTGAAGGCCGGTGCCGTGTCGATGCGGTCGATGATGCGCTGGGTTGCCATGTCAGAGCCCGTGGCGAAGCGCCCAGATGGGCTTGCGGCCATCAACCACCGTGGCCTGATACACCTCGGGCCAGGTGTTGAAGGCGGTTTCGGCCTCAGCCGGGTCCAGCGGGGTGGCCGGCGCGATGGCGTCAAAACCCACGCGGCGCAGGTGGGACAGCATGTCCACGCCGATGTCGCCCGTGGCGCGCAATTCGCCGGTATAGCCCGCCTCGCGCAGGATACGCGCAGAGGAGAAGCCGCGCCCGTCGGTGAAGGCGGGGAAGGTCACCTCCACCAGTGACAGACGGTCGAGATGGGGGAGCAATGCGCGCGCGTCCTCGCCCGGCTCGATGCGGACGGCGGTGGCGTTGGTGTCCTCACCAAAGGCGGAGAGGGCGACGGCCGGGGCCGAAGCCGCCTCATCGCGGAACAGGAACTGGGGATCAGCCATAGATCACCTCCTTGAAAGGAGCCATGCCGAGGCGGCGGTAGGTGTCGAGGAAGCGTTCGCCCTCCTGCCGTTCGGCCAGATAGAAGTCGGTCACCTTGTCGATGGCATCGACAATGCCATCCTCGTTGAAGCCGGGGCCGGTGATCTGGCCCAGCGAGGTGTCGGCGCCTTCGCTGCCGCCCAGCAGCAGCTGGTAGTTTTCGGTGCCCTTGCGGTCCACGCCCAGGATGCCGATGTGGCCGGCATGGTGGTGACCGCAGGCATTGATGCAGCCGGAGATCTTCAGCTTCAGCTCGCCCAGCGTCTCTTCCTTGCCATTGTCGGTGAAACGCTGGCTGATCTTTTGCGCCACGGGAATCGAGCGCGCGTTGGCCAGCGAGCAATAGTCGAGGCCTGGGCAGGCGATGATATCGGTGATTGCGTTGAGGTTGGCGGTGGCCAGATCGGCGGCAACCAGCTTTTCCCACAGGACGAAGAGGTCAGCCTTTTTCACATGGGGCAGCACGATGTTCTGCGCATGGGTCACGCGCAGTTCGTCAAAGCTGTAGTCCTTGGCCAGATCGGCCATCAGGCGGATCTGATCGGCGCTGGCATCACCGGGGATGCCGCCGACCGGTTTCAGGCTGATCGTGGCGATGGTGTAGCCGGGCACCTTGTGAGGCGCGGTGTTGGCCTTCACCCAGCGGGCGAACTTGGGGTTCGACAGGTCGAGATCGTCACTCAGGCCCTGCTCGAAGGCAGGATCGGCGAAATGTGCCTTGATCCGCTCCAGCTCGGCCAACGGCGGCTCGATGTCCTGGTTCAGCAGATGGGCGAATTCTTCTTCCACCTGGCGGCTGTATTCATCAAGACCCAGCTCGTGGACGAGGATCTTGATGCGCGCCTTGTACTTGTTGTCGCGGCGCCCATAGCGGTTGTAGACGCGCAGGCACGCCTCGGCATAGGTGATCAACTGGTCCAGAGGCACGAAAGCCTTGATCTGGGGCGCGATGAAGGGGGTGCGACCCATGCCGCCGCCAACGTAGAAAGCGCAGCCCACCTCGCCCGCGTCGTTCTTCACCATCTGGATGCCGATGTCGTGCAGCTTCATCGCCGCGCGGTCGGTGTCGCTGGCGATGACGCAGATCTTGAACTTGCGCGGCAGGGCCAGGAATTCGGGATGGAAGCTCGACCACTGGCGCAGCAGTTCGGCATAGGGGCGCGGGTCGATGATCTCGTCGGGCGTGGCACCAGCATACTGGTCGCTGGAAATGTTGCGGATGCAGTTGCCCGACGTCTGGATGGCATGCATCTCGACCTTGGCCAGATCGGCCAGAATGTCGGGCGTGTCTTCCAGCTTGATCCAGTTATACTGGATGTTCTGGCGGGTGGTGAAGTGACCATAGCCGCGGTCATACTTGTCCGCGATATCGCCCAGCACCTTCATCTGCGCGCTGGACAAAGTGCCATAGGGCACGGCCACGCGCAGCATATAGGCATGCAGCTGGAGATAGAGCCCGTTCTGAAGGCGCAGCGGGCGGAATTTCTCCTCGCTCAGCGTGCCTTCGATACGGCGGCGGGTCTGGTCGCGAAATTCGGCGACACGGGCATCGACCATGGCCTGGTCATAGTGGTCATAGCTATACATTACAGCACCCGATCAGGCGTGGCGGAAGGATCAAGCGACAGGTCGAGACGCACCGTGGGCCCAAGGGCGCGGATGCGCTCCTTGATATGGGCCGGGCGGATGCCCGCATCGGTCTTTTCAGCGTCAATGATGTAGGCGCCGTTGACGCGGCGGGTGGCCTCTTCCCCGGCGATGATGGCAGCGGCGTCATCGGCCACTTCCACGGCATCATTCACCGACAGGGACCAGCCCTTGCCATCCCACCAGGTGACGGCCCCACTCTTCAGGTCATTGCCTGTGATAATCTTCACGCCTGACTCTCCACTGCCATCTCGGCGATTGCGTTATCCTGCAGCGCGGTGATCGCGCCGATGACGATCAGCGCCGGGCTGACCACCTTGTTCTTGTGAACCAGTTCGCCCAGCCCCGCCAGAGGCCCGTGCAAAACCCGCATCTCGGGACGCGCGGCGTTTTCCACCACGGCCACAGGCGTGTCGGGGGCCAGGCCATCGGCCATCAGCTTGTCGGCGATGGGGTCGGCATTGGCCAGCCCCATATAGATGACCAGCGTGCGGCCATGGCCGGCAAGCCCGGCCCAGTTCTGCTCTGAAAGCCCCTTGCACTGACCCGCGACAAAGCTGACCACGCTGGCCGCGTCGCGGTGGGTCAGCGGCATCTGCGCGGCGGCGGCGGCGCCAATGGCGGCGGAAATGCCGGGAACGACTTCGACAGCGACACCGGCGGCGCGGGCCGCCTCGGCCTCTTCACCGCCACGGCCAAAGACGAAGGGATCGCCGCCCTTCAGCCGGATCACATCGCGGCCCGCGCGGGCCTCGCTAACCAGTAGGGCGTTGATCTCTTCCTGGGGCATCGAATGGCGGCTGCGGCGCTTGGCGACCGAAACCAGCCTGGCGCCCGCCGGGGCCATTGCCAGAATGCGCGGATCGACAAGGCCATCATGCACGATGACCCTGGCCCCCATCACCAGCCGCGCCGCGCGCAGCGTCAGCAGGTCGGGATCGCCCGGGCCGGCGCCAACCAGCCAGATCTTGCCCGGTTCGATCTTGTCATGCGAGGAGGGGGTCGTGTTCATCGCGCCCCCTTGGGCCTGCGCCCGGCCAGAGGAAAGGCAGAATGGCTATGGGCGGAGGTAGGGAATCTTGTGTCGAGGCCGCAGGGCGCTTTCACCCCTGTGCCCACACGCCCATGGCCCGTTCCAGATCCGCGATCAGATCGCCCGCATCCTCCAGCCCCACGGCCAGACGCACGCCGAAGCGGTCGCCCTCGTCCAGCCCCGGTAGCGGCCAACGCTCCGGCTTGCGGATGCGCGCGGGGTCGACCGGCGTGGCCAGACTTTCAAAGCCGCCCCAGCTGTAGCCGATGCCGAACAGGTCGAGCGCATCGATGAAGGCATCGCGCGCGGCGCTGGTGCCGCCCTTGAAGACGAAGCTGAACAACCCGCAGCCGCCGGTGAAATCACGCGCCCACAGGTCATGGCCGGGCGATCCGGGCAGCATCGGGCAGAGCACGCGGGCGATTTCCTCGCGGGTCGAAAGCCACTGCGCCAACGCCAGCGCGGTGGCCGTCGACTGCTTCAACCGCAGGCCCATCGTGCGCAGGCCCCGCAAGGCCAGCGCCGCATCGTCAGGCGAGACATAATTGCCCAGCATCTGGCCCCGGCGGCGCAGCGCATCATACCATTGCGGCCCGGCGCTGGCGCTGCCCATCATCAGGTCGCTGTGCCCGCCCACATGCTTGGTCAGCGCCATCAGCACGATGTCCACCCCCATCGGCAGGCTGGCCAAGCCCAGCGGCCCGGCCCAGGTGTTGTCGAGAACCGAGCTGATGCCATGCGTCCGGCACAGCGCCAGAATGGCGGGCAGGTCATGCACCTCCATCGTCAGGCTGCCCGGCGATTCGAGCAGCACAGCCTTCACGCGCGGGCAAAGCTGCGCGGTGAAATCCTCGACGCCGTCCGGATCGAACCAGCGCGTTTCGATGCCCATCTCGGCCAGCAAGCCCTTGGCGAGACTCCGGCTCGGCTCATAGGCATTGTCGGTCATCAGCAGCACGTCGCCCGGTTTCAGCACCGTGAGCAACACGCCCGCGATCGCCGCCACGCCGCTGGGGTAAAGCACCGTTCCGGCAGCGCCCGGCTCAAGCTGGGTCAGCGCCTCGGCCAGCGCCCACTGGGTCGGGGCGCCGCGGCGACCGTAATAGAAGCGCCCGTCCTCATTGCGCCCGGTTTCCGCGCGCAGGGCGGCCATGTCGGGATAAAGATGGGTCGAGGCACGCCATACCGGCGGGCTGACCACGGCGGCAGGATGCGCGCCGGTGCCGGTCCATTCGTCGCGGCGCCCGCTGGTGACGAGCTTGGTGGCCGGCTGCTGCTTGTCGTTGAAACTCATGGATAGGGCCAGACGTCAGTGGGTCGCGGTTGCCGGGCGTGAGGGGCCGGTTTCCTTGGGCGTTTCAGGGTCCGCGCCCCATTCGGCCCAGCTGCCGTCATACAGCGCCACATCGGTCTTGCCGAGCAGAGAGAGGCCGAAGATCAGCACGCAGGCGGTCACCCCGCTGCCGCAACTGGTGACGATGGGCTTGGCAAGGTCCACGCCTGCGTCTTCAAAGGCCGCGCGGATGCCTGCCTTGTCCTTGAAGGTGCCGTCGGGGTTGTAGAGCGTGGTATAGGGCACGTTGATTGCCCCGGGGATGTGGCCGGCCTGCATTCCGGCACGCGGTTCAGGCGCGGTGCCGGCAAAGCGCGCGGCGCCGCGTGCATCGACCACCTGTTCGGCGCGCGACTGGATGTTGGCCATCATCTGCGCCTTGCTGCGCAGCGCCCTGCTGTTTTGCCAGGCGGTGAAATGGCGGCTGCGATGCTCGAGCGTCTCGTCGGAAAGCTCTTCGCCCAGCGCTTTCCACGCGCCAAGCCCGCCATCGAGAATCGCCACATTCTGGGCGCCGAACAGCTTGAGCATGAACCATGCGCGGGCAGCGCTGTGGATGGCCGAATCATCGTAGAGCACGATGCGGCTGCCATCACCCAGCCCCAGAGTGGCCATCCGGCTGGCGAATTTTTCCGGCGAGGGCAGGGTGTTTTCCACCGGCGCATCGCTGTCGACCAGCGAGGCCAGATCCATGAACAGGGCACCGGGAATATGGCCTTGCGCAAAGTCCGCGCGCGCGTCTCGCCCCGCGTCGGGCAGGTGCATGCTCGCATCGACGATCCGCAGGTCGGAGGCGGTCATGTCATCCACCAGCCACCGGCATGTTACCAGACTATCCATCGCCGGTGCAGTCCTCCCTTCGCTGCGATTGCGAAGGGATTACGATTCCCCGCGCCGCTCTGCAATGGCGGAGATACGCTTTTTGCAGGATCTGTTGCAAGATCGCCCCCAGCGCCCCTTGGCCTTGTTTCAGGACGGCAGAATCCGGGTCGCCAATGCCTCGGCATCGGTGCCCTTGCCCTGCAGCCGCAGCGGCGCCAGCGGCGTCGTGTCGCCCTGCCTGCCGGAGGTGGCGGGGGCAGCGCCCATTCTCTCGCCGATGATCATGCACAGCGCCGCCAGTGGAGCAGATTGATCCGCTCCATCATCACCGCCGGTGTCGATGGCAGCCCGCAGCCGCACCAGCGGCACGACCATCGCCGCCCCGCCAAGACGGATCGGCTCGATCTCGGCGAGCGGCATGCGCAACTGGCCGGTCAGGTCGATGCTCTGCCCCGGTTCCAGCGCGGAAACATGGTGACAGATGGGCCAGTTGGCGGGGGGCGCCGCTTCCTCCGCCTGGGGAGCCTGCGATGCGGGCAGGTCGGGCTCGACAGGCGGGGGCTCCGGTGTCTCCGTCGCGGCGTCCGGCTCTCTGGCGTTCTCGTCACCCTGCACGATCAGCGTGTCGGGAATGAAATGGGGATGCGGACTGAAACCGGGGGCTGGGCGAAAGACATGCAGCGCCGGTTCGGGGGTGGCGGGTTCTTGTGGAGCGGGCAGGGGCGCGGGTTCCTCCTCGGTCGGCTCCTGCGCGGCTTCCATCGCGCCGGTGATGACGAGTGGGCCCAGCTCATGCCTGCCATGGTTGGACAGGATCAGGCGATAGCGCAGCGTCGCTTCGGTCAGCGTGGTGGCGAAGCGGGTGGGGCGAAAATCCAGCGTCAGTTCGGGGCCGGGCGCGGCCAGTTCGACCCTGGCGATGGCCGCGGCGAAGGTCGGCGGCGCGACGGGCGCAGGCTCGACAGCAGGGGGCATGGCGGGCGCGGGTGCTGGTTCCGGCGTGGTTGCCGTGCCCTGAACGGGAACAGCCTGCATGGGCGGTGCGCCATCGCTTGCGGTTCCGGCGGTGCTGGCAGGTTTGCGGCGCCACAGGGCCCAGCCGCCCAGCGCGCCAAGCAGCGCCGCTACTGCCAGAGGCCATTGCGGCAGCGGCGCCTGAGCTGGCGCTGGGCTTGGGGCGATTGCGGCTTTGGGCGCCGGTGCGGGCGCGGGGATATTGACCGCCGTCGCCGGTGTGGTCGCTGGCGGCGTAGGCGTAGGCGTAGGCGTAGGCTTCGGTGTGGGCGTAGGACTCGGCGTGGGCGCGGCCGGTTTTGCCGTTTGTGCGGGCGGCGCTTCGGCATGAGTCGCGTGCCGGGGCTGGGCCGGGTGGCGCGTTTTGGCCGGTTGCGCCTTATGCGGTGCGGAATGACTTGCCGGTGTCACCGGGATCACCGGGTCGACATCGATCCGGGGCGCGGGGGACGGGCTGGGCTTGGCGGCACTGCCGGGCGGCGTTTTGTAGCTGCCGTTCCAGTCGCCGATCGACTGCGCCGTGGCGCTTCCCGCGCCAGCCGTTATCGCGCCGGCCATCATGACGCCGGCACAGCCCAGCCGGGCCATGCGCCTGGCCAGCACCGGGCGGCGGGCTGTGGGGGCGCGGAAAGGGCGGGGCGCTGGGGCGGGCATCGGGTCGCTTCTTGGCAAGAGGGGCCGGTCACGCAAGGCATGCGCATTGGGTGGTTACGGCAGAACCTGTTCACCTATAAGCGGGCAGCGCGTCGGGCCCAACCCCCAAGTTTATCCTTCAATGGACCCGCACCCCGCGCGAAACACCCCATTGAGCGCTTGCGGCATGCGCCGCTTGGCGGCATGGGAGATATCATGAGCGACCACAGCGACGCAAACGACTCCGCCCCCCACGCCACGCCCCATGATGCGCCCCACTATGCACAAGGCGCGCTCCATCTTGGCCAAAGCAGCCGCCTGCCGGATTCTCCCGAGGCAGCCGTGCTTGACTATGTGCCCAATCCGCGCGTGGGTTCACTCTATCTGGTGCGCTTTGCCGCGCCGGAATTCACCTCACTGTGCCCGGTGACGGGCCAGCCCGACTTTGCCCATCTGGTCATCGACTATGCGCCGGGTGAAAAAATCGTCGAATCCAAGTCCCTGAAGCTGTTTCTGGGCAGTTTCCGCAATCACGCCGGGTTTCACGAGGATGTGACCGTGGGCATTGGCCAGCGCCTTTTTGATGAAATGGCGCCGCGCTGGCTGCGGATCGGCGGCTATTGGTATCCGCGCGGGGGCATCCCGATCGACGTGTTCTGGCAATCGGATGCGGCGCCGGCGGGCCTTTGGGTGCCCGATCAGGGCGTGGCGTCCTATCGCGGGCGTGGTTAGCACCTGCCTGCCCTGGGGGGCGCCGTGCCTGCGACAGGCTGAAACCTGTTCGGGCAACCGGGGCCGATGTTTTGCATTCTTTGTTCGTGAAGCCGGGGATCTGACATGAACACGCATACGCCGCCGCATCTGACCCATCTGGAGCGGGCTGTCGAACACACGTCCGATCCGGCGGTGGCGGCGGTGCAGCATCGCTTCTTCAACCGTGAGATGAGCTGGCTGGCGTTCAATGCCCGCGTGCTGGACGAAGCGCGCAACCATTCCTATCCCTTGCTCGAACGGCTGCGTTTCCTGTCGATTTCGGGTAACAATCTCGATGAATTCCTGATGGTGCGCGTGGCCGGGCTCGCCGGGCAAGTGCGGCGCAAGATCGAGGAAATCTCGATCGACGGGCACACGCCCGCCCAGCAACTGGACAACATCCGCGAGGAGGTGAGGCGGCTGGAAGGCGTGCAGCAGGAGATCTGGCAGGAGCTGCGCCCGGAGCTGGCGGCCCAGCACATCCATATCATCGACGAAGGGGCGGGCGAGGAGGGCGATGCCTGCACGCCCCGGCTGGATACGGCGCAAAACCGCTGGCTCAAAGACTATTTCCTTGAGCGCGTGCTGCCCGTCATTACCCCCCAGGCCATCGACCCGGCGCATCCTTTCCCTTTCGTGGGCAATGGCGGCATGGGGCTGATGGTCAGCCTGACGCGCGAGGCTGACGGCGCGCAGGTGATGGAGATGGTGCTCATCCCCGGCCCCTTGCCGCGTTTCGTGCGCGTTCCGGGCAAGGATGCCATCTACATCAGCATCGAGACGGTGATCTGGCGCCATATCAACCTACTGTTCCCCAAATTCGAGGCGCAGGGCCACGGCGTGTTCCGCGTGCTGCGCGACAGCGACATCGAGATCGAGGAAGACGCCGAGGATCTGGTCCGCTATTTCCGCACCGCCATCAAACGGCGGCGGCGCGGCAGCGTCATCATGCTGCAATTGCAGGGCGATTTCGACCCCGAGGCCGAACTGCTGCTGCGCGACAAGCTCAAGCTCGACCATGCCATCGTCATCAAATCGGCGGGCCCCATCGGCATGACAGGCCTGTCGGAAATCTGCGATGAAAAGCGGCCCGAGCTGAAGTTCGAGCCTTACAGCCCGCGCTATCCCGAACGCATTCTGGAGCATGACGGCGATATTTTCTCGGCTATCCGGGAAAAGGATCTGGTCGTCCACCACCCTTACGAAAGTTTCGAGGTGGTGATCGACTTCCTGCGCCAGGCGGCCATCGACCCCGATGTGGTGGCGATCAAGCAGACGCTTTACCGCGCGGGCAAACAGAGCGCGATCATCAATGCGCTGATCGCGGCCGCCGAGGCGGGCAAATCGGTGACCGCCGTGGTGGAACTGAAAGCCCGTTTCGACGAGGAGCAGAACCTGCACTGGGCCAGCCAGCTTGAAAATGCCGGCGTGCAGGTCATCTATGGTTTCGTCGATTGGAAGACCCACGCCAAGATCAGCATGGTGGTGCGGCGCGAGGGCGATGGCTATCGCACCTATTGCCACTTCGGCACGGGCAATTATCACCCCATCACCGCGCGCATCTACACCGATCTGTCCTTCTTCACCGCCGAACCGGCGATCGGGCGCGATGCCAATCAGGTGTTCAACTTCATCACCGGCTATGTCGAGCCGCGCCGCACCTCGCTCATCGGCGTGGCCCCGGTGATGCTGCGCGAGCGGCTCTATGGCTGCATCGACCGCGAGATTGCGAACGCCAGGGCGGGCAAGCCGGCGCAGATCTGGGGCAAATTGAATTCGCTCACCGATCACAATCTGATCGACCGGCTTTATGAGGCCAGCCAGGCAGGCGTGGAAGTGAGCCTTGTGGTGCGCGGCATTTGCTGCCTGAAACCCGGCATCAAGGGCCTCTCGCAGAACATCCGCGTCAAATCCATCATCGGTCGCTTTCTGGAGCATGGCCGGGTCTGGGCCTTTGGCGCGGGCAATCCTTTGCCCAATCCGCGCGCGCGCGTCTTCATCTCCAGCGCCGATGGCATGAGCCGCAATCTCGACCGCCGCGTCGAGGTGCTGATCCCCATCCGCAACCGCACGGTGCATGATCAGGTGCTCGATCAGGTGATGCTGGCCAATCTGCTGGACAATGAGCAGAGCTGGACGCTCGATTCCGAAGGCCATTACAAGCGCACCGTGCCGGGTGACCGGCCCTTTAACGCTCACCGCTATTTCATGACCAATCCCTCGCTGTCCGGGCGCGGGGCGGCGCTGGGGTCGGGGCGCAAGGTGCCCAAGCTGGCGCTGCGGCGCGGCGGGGCCTAAGAGACCGAGATGCATCACGAATCCAGCCTGCTGCGGCCGGTCGAGCAAGGCGCCGCGCGCGGCATCATTGACATCGGGTCGAACACGGTCCGCCTTGTCATTTTCGGCGGCCCGGCGCGGGCGCCCGCCGTTCTGCACAATGAGAAGGTGACCGCGCGGCTGGGCAAGGGCGTGGCGGACAATGGTCGCCTGTCTGACAAGGGCATGAAGGCGGCGCTCACCAGCCTTGCCCGCTATGCCGCCATTCTGCGCCTGCATGGGGTGGAGGATGTGCAATGCGTGGCCACCGCCGCCGTGCGCGATGCCACCAATGGCCGCCAGTTTCTTGATCAGGTGGCGGCGCTGGGCCTCTCGCCCCGGTTGCTCTCGGGCGAGGAGGAAGCGGTCAGCAGCGCGCATGGGGTGATCTCGGCCTTCCCCGGTGCCCATGGTGTGGTGGGCGACCTTGGCGGCGGCAGCCTTGAACTCATCGACATTGATGGCGAGCGTTGCACCCATGGTTCCAGCCTGCCGCTGGGCACGCTGCGCCTGCCGGCGTTGCGCGATGATGGCGGGGCGCGTTTTTCCCGGCGGGTGAAAAAGATGCTCCGTTCGGTGCAATGGTCCACCGCGCATGACCAGCCGCTTTATCTGGTGGGCGGATCGTTCCGCGCGCTGGCCCGCTATGCCATGGTGCAGCAGAACTGGCCGATCGATGACCCTCATGGTTTTGAAATGGCGCCCGAGGATGCCATCAAGCTGGCCCGCAAGCTGACCGATCCCAAGATGGTGGCGCGGCTCAGCCCGCCGCCCGCCAAATCGGGCCATGGCAAGGTGCCCGCCGCGCGCTCTATGGCGGCGAAGGGTCCCGCGAAGGCAGCACTGACCAAGGCCCCCGCAAAGCCGCTGGCCAAGCTGCCCGCCGCCAAGGTGACCCAGCGCATCACCATTCCCGGCGTGTCCTCCGCGCGTCTGGCCAGCCTGCCCGATGCGGCGGCGCTGCTGGCGGTGCTGGTGCGCGAACTCAAGCCGCAAAAGCTGATTTTTTCCAGCTGGGGCCTGCGCGAGGGTCTGTTGGCCGAGGGGTTCGACGAGGCGACGCGCGCTTCCGACCCGATGCTGGCGGGCATTTCGGCCTTTGCCGCTGCCCATCACGCGGCCATCCCGCAACTGGCGCTGGAAATGGTGCGTTGGACGGCGCGCGCCTTGCCGCCATCCTCCGACCCGGACGGGCCGCGCGTGCAGCGTTTGCGGCTGGGGGCGACCATGCTCTCGCTCGTCTCGCTCGACACCGAACCCAATCTGCGGCTGGAGCAGGGCGCCGACTGGGCGCTGCGCAAACGCTGGGTGGGGCTGACGGCGCGGGGGCGCGCGATGATCGCGCTGGCCGTGGCGGCCAACAGCGGGCGCACCGCCGTTCCGCCCGAACTGTTGCGCCTGGCGCCGATCGGGGTGTTGCGCGATGCGGTGGTGTGGGGGCTGGCCACGCGTCTGGCGCGGCGCCTGGGCGGCGGGGCCGTCATGGCGCTGGCTGGTACCTCGCTGCGGATGGCGGGTGGCGAACTGGTGCTGGCGGTGCGGCCTGATCTCGCTGCCCTGTGCAGCGAGATGGTGGAGAAGGATCTGCGCGTGCTGGCCGAATGCCTGGGCCTTGCCCCGCGCATCGACATTCTGGCCGAGGGCGCCGACCTGCCTTGATGTGAGTCTTGGGGCCAAAGGGTCTTGGGGCCAAAGGGTCTTGGGGATTGTCACGCAACTGACGCGCAATGGTCATGCCTGCGCAACCTCGCGGCGCTATCACCAGAGGGACACGAGGCATGAGGACACCCCATGTTGCGCGAGAGCACCCCGCAGGTCGATGATCTGTTTGCCAGCCTTGGCGGCCAGCGCCGCCTGCCCGAATGGCTTGACCTGCCTGAACCCAAGAGTTTCCGGCCCAAGCGCAAATATCGCACTGTCTGGATCAGCGATGTGCATTTGGGCACGCGCGGCTGCAATGCGGCGCATCTGGTCGATTTCCTGCACTCCATCGAATGCGAGACGCTCTATCTGGTGGGCGACATCATCGATGGCTGGCGGCTGAAAAAGGGCTGGTACTGGCCCGACGCGCATAATGAAGTGCTGCGCCGCATTCTGAAGATGGCGCATCGCGGCACGCGGGTGGTTTTCATCTGCGGCAACCATGACGAGATGCTGCGCCCCTATGCCGGCATGACCTTTGGTGGCGTGGAACTGGTGCTTGAGGCGATCCATGTGACCGCCGACCGCCGCCGTCTGCTGGTCACCCATGGCGACAGTTTCGACGCGGTGGTGCTTTATCACAAGTGGCTCGCCTTCCTGGGGGACCAGGCCTACGAGATGATGATGCGCGTCAATGTGGCCTTCAACGCCATCCGCCGGGCGCTGAAGCTGCCCTATTGGTCGCTCTCGGCCTATCTCAAAAAACGCGTCAAGAACGCGGTCTCCTACATCTGTTCCTTTGAGGAAGCGGTGGCGCATGAGGCGGTGGCGCGCGGGCTTGATGGCATTGTGTGCGGCCACATCCATTCGGCTGAAATTCGCCAGATCCAGGGCGTCACCTATTACAATGACGGCGACTGGGTCGAAAGCTGCACCGCGCTGGTTGAGGAAGCCGATGGCGCGATGAGCATCGTCGATTACGGCGCCGAAGTGCGCGAGCGTGAACTGGCCGCGCTGGCCGTGCCCCGCGCGGCGCTGCCCCAGCCTGCCTGACCGTTTCCCCGATGGAGCGTGCCATGAACCCGACCGCCCCTCTCCAGATCGCCCCCAAGCAGATCGCGCCCATGAAGATTGCCATCGCCACCGATGCCTGGTTTCCGCAGGTCAATGGCGTGGTGCGCACCCTGGCCGCCACCGTGGCCGAACTGCACCGGCGCGGCCATGAGGTCGAACTCATCACGCCCGAGCGGTTTCTGACCGTCGCGCTGCCCGGTTATAGCCAGATCCGCGTGGCGATCAGCCCGCGTTTCTCGGCCCGGCGCATGCTCGATGGTTTTGCCCCCGATCTCGTCCATATCGCCACCGAAGGCCCCATCGGCTGGAGCGCGCGCGGCTGGTGCCGGGCGCGTGGCGTGCCCTTCACCACGGCCTTCCACACCCGTTTCCCTGAATATCTCTCGGTGCGCACCGGCATCAGCGCGGAAAGGTTCTGGCCTATCATGCAGCGATTTCATGGACCCAGCAGTGCCGTCATGGTCGCCACCCCCAGCCTGGCGGCCGAACTGGCCGGGCGGGGCATTGCCCATACCCATGCCTGGGGACGGGGTATCGACCACACGCTGTTCACGCTGGTTGGCGATACGCTGCCCGAACTGGCCGAGCTGCCGCGCCCCATCCTGCTGAACGTGGGCCGGGTGGCCCCGGAAAAGAACCTTGAGGCCTTCCTCGATCTCGACACGCCGGGCAGCAAGGTGGTGGTGGGCGATGGCCCGGCTCTGGCCGAAATGCGCCGGCTTTACCCCGATGTCACCTTCCTTGGCGCATTGGCGGGCGAACGGCTGGCGGCGGCCTATCGCAGCGCCGATGTCTTCGTCTTCCCCAGCCTGACAGACACGTTCGGCCTCGTCATCATCGAGGCGCTGGCCTGCGGCCTGCCGGTGGCGGCCTATCCCGTCGCCGGGCCGATCGACATTCTGGGCGCGCAGGGACGCGGAGTGGAGCACGATTTCCCCGCCACCGTCGCCGCGCTCGACCGCGACCTTGGCGTGGCGGTGGACAAGGCGCTGCGCCTCGACAGCCAGGCCCCGGCGGTCTTTGCGGCACGCTTCACCTGGCCGCGCGCGACTGACCAGTTCCTGACCGCCATCGACCAGGCCGCCCGCGCCGGACGTGCCCAGCCCGTGCCCGAGCCTGCCTAAATAGTCCTATCCCTGCCTCATCGCTTGATCGCCGGCCCCGATGCGCTAGGGCAGCAAGGCTGTGAGCAGGGAGGAATGACGTGCATGTCGGCTCGGCGGCGCTGTTTGCGCTGGCATGGATAGGGCTGCTGTTTCTCGTTGCGGGCTGGGCTGATCGGCGGGCGCAGGGTTTTTCCCGGCATCTGCTGCCCGAACGCCAGCGCCGCCAGCGCCAGTTCGCCTATACGATGGCGCTGGGCGTCTTTTGCTCGAGCTGGACCATCTATGGCGCGGTGGGCAGCGCGGCGCGCACCGGCTGGGATTATCTGCCGATCTATGGCGCGCCGATCCTTGTGCTGCTGCTGGCGCCCGGCCTGCTGCGCCGCCTGTCGCGCGCGGTGGCCGAGGAACAGGCCGTCACCATTTCGGATTTCATCGCCGCGCGCTTTGGTCATGATCCGGTGGTGGCGCGGCTGGTCACGCTGATCGCGCTGGCTGGCACCGTGCCCTATATGGCGCTGCAATTGCGCTCGATGGGCATCGCCTTTTCCATCGTCACCGGGCAGGCGGTGGCGGTGCCCACCATGGTGGCGGGCGCGGCGCTGCTGGCGCTGTTTGCCATGCTGTTCGGCGCCCGGCGTTTTGAGCTGACGGGGCGCTCTGAGGGGCTGATCTATGCGGTCGGCCTTGAATCATTGATGAAGATCTGCGCCATGCTGCTGGTCGGCGCACTGGCGGTGGCCATGGTCATGCATGCCCCGCCCGAGCGGGTGGCGGCAGGCTGGTCGCAACTGGCGGCGCGCTTTACCATGCACACCCTGTCCGCCGATACGCTGGCGATTGCGCTGATTTCGGCCTTTGCGATGCTTGCCCTGCCGCGCCAGTTCTACATGGCGCTGGCCGAGGCGCATGATATCGAGGATCTGCCACAGGCGCGTTTCGGGTTTGCCTTTTATCTGACGTTGATGGCGCTGTCGGTCTTTCCGATCGTGCTGGCCGGGCTGACTGTGCTCTCGCCTGCCATGCAATCGGATTATTTCGTCCTGTGGCTGCCGCAGGTCAGCGGGCACCGCGTGATCATGGCGGTGGAACTGCTGGGCGGGATCAGCGCCGCTGCCGCCATGGTCATCACCGATTCCACCGCTCTGGCCACCATGGTCTCGAATGATCTGGTGTTCCCCACGGTGGTGCGCGCGGCATTGGTGGAGGGCGGGGCGCCGCCGGCGGGCGCGCTGGGGCGGCGGATGCTGCTGGTACGCCGTGCTGCCATTCTGGCGTTGGTGGCCTCGGCGCTGACCTGGGCGCTGCTGGTCAACCCGGAGGATTCGCTGGCATCCATCGGACTTGTCGCCTTTGCCGCCATGGCCCAGTTCACGCCGCATCTCATCATGGCCGCCACCGGGCGACGGCGTGATCCGCTGGCGGCGCGGGTCAGCCTGGCGCTGGGCTTTGCCTTCTGGTTCTATACGCTGGCGCTGCCGCCGGTTCTGCCGCCGGCATGGCACACGTGGCTGGCGCAGGGCCCCGCCGACCCCGAGCGCCTGCTGGGCATCGGCCATACCAGCGTGCTGGTGCATGGCGTGGTGTGGAGTCTGGGCGTCAACATCGCTGCCTATCTGCTGGTGGCGGCGCGCAAGGCGCGCGGGGCGCCCTTGCCGGCGGCCATGCGCTGGCAGACGCAGATTTCCGATCTTGGCCAGCTGCGGGATCTGGTCGCCAGCTTCGTGGGGCAGGACAAGGCCGCTGCGGAGTTTCCTGAAGCGCAGCGCGGCGCGCCCATCGACAATCGCGCCGCCCAGCGGGCGCGGGCGCTGATCGGCGCGGTGGTGGGCACATCGGCGGCGCGCGCGCTGGTGGCCTCGGCGCTGGCGGGCGGGCGCATGACCCTGGCGCAGGTGACACGGCTGCTCGATGAGCGGGGCCATGCGCTGGGCTTTTCGCGGCAGGTGCTCACCGCGACGTTCGAGAACATCGAGGCGGGCATCAGCGTGGTTGATGCCGATCTCAATCTCGTCGCGTGGAATTCGCGTTATGAGGCGCTCTTCAATTACCCGCCGGGCATGGTCTATGTCGGCATGCCGGTGGTTGATTTGATGCGCTACAATGCGATGCGCGGCGAAATGGGCGAGGGCGACCCCGAAGAGATGGTGGCACGGCGTCTGGCCTATTTGCGCCGCGGCTTGCCTCATTCGATCGAGCGGCACCGGCGCGATGGTACGGTGATCAAGATTTCGGGCGGGCCGATGCCGGGCGGCGGCTATGTCATGTCCTATACCGACATCACCAGCGAGGCGATGGTGCGCGCCGAATTGCGCCAGACCCTGGCCCAGATGGAAAGCCGGGTGAGCGCGCGCACTGCCGAACTGTCGCAGGCCAACCGCCAGCTGGCCCGCGCCACGGCCGACAAGACGCGTTTTCTGGCGGCGGCCAGCCATGATCTGTTGCAGCCGCTTCATGCCGCGCGGCTGTTCACAGCGGCCCTGTCGCGTGATGTGGATGACAAGGCCAGGGTGCTGGTGTCGCGGGTGGATTCTGCGATCACCGCGGCAGAAGGGCTGCTGCGCGCCTTGCTCGACATCAGCAAGCTGGATGCGGGCGGAGTGACGCCGCATCTTGAGCCGCTGGCGCTGACGCCCTTTCTGGGCGACCTCATCGACGGCTTCTATCCCATGGCCGAGAGCAAGGGCCTGTCGCTGCGCAGCGGTCCGCTGGGGGCGGGGCTGGATGTGGTGAGCGATCGGGGGCTGTTGCGTTCGCTGCTCCAGAATTTTCTGGCCAATGCCTTGCGTTACACGGTCGAGGGCGGGGTTCTGCTGGGCGTGCGGCGGCGGATGGTGGATGGCGTGGCCTGGGTGCGGGTGGATGTGGTCGACACGGGCGTTGGCATTCCGGCGGACAAGATGGAGTCGATCTTCAGCGAATTCACCCGTCTGGGTGATGTCGAGGTGGAAGGGCTGGGGCTGGGGCTGGCCTTGTCGGAGCGGATTGCCCGCCTGCTGGGCGCGCGGATCGAGGTCGCCTCGCGTCTGGGGCACGGCAGTCGTTTCAGCCTGTGGCTGGAGGCAGGCGGTGGCACGGCGGAGGGCCAGCGTTTCACGCCGTCAGAATGCGCGCCCCTGCCGGTCGAACATCGTGCCCTGACCGTGCTGGCAATTGACGATGACGCGCGCACGGTGGAGGCGACGGTCGCTTTGCTCACCAGCATGGGCCACCGGGCCATCGGCGCCTCGGGCGGGGGGGAGGCTCTGCCCCATGCGCATGAGGCTGATGCGGCGCTGGTCGATTACCGGCTGGACCACGGCGCCGCGGGCAGCGAGGATGGGCTGACCGTGGTGCAGGAACTGCGGGCGATCAAGCCGGGCCTGCCGGCCATGCTGATCACGGCGGAAAGCGGTGAATGGATTCGCGATCTGGCCGCATCTCTCGGCGTGGAGATGCACGCCAAGCCCGCCGCGCCCGAGGCGATCGAGCATTTTCTGGCGCGAGTGGCCACCGGCTTAGTGGGCGAGATCAAGCCCGAGTGAACGCGCCACCAGCGCCGCTTGCGTGCGGTTGCGCACGTCGAGCTTGCGCATGATCGCGGTCATATGCGCCTTCACCGTGCTTTCGGTGATGCCAAGGCTGTGGGCGATCTGCTTGTTGAGCTGACCATCGAGCACGGCGAGCAGCACCTTGAGCTGGGTGGGGGTGAGGCCGGCCACCTCGCGGCGGATGGTCTCGATGTCGCTGCCGGGCGCGGCGGTATGGCCATGGTGCAGCGGCGCCTGCCCGCCCATGATGCGCGCGATGGTCGCCTCGATCTGGTCGAGATCGGCGTGTTTGGAGAGGAAGGAGACGGCGCCAAAGGCGCGTGCTTCCTCGGCCGCCGCCGTGCCCTCGGCGCTGGAAATGACGAGGATGGGCACCTCGGGGCGTTCGGAATGGAGCAGGGCGATGCCCGAATAGCCCACCGCGCCCGGCATTTTCAGGTCGAGCATGATGAGCTTCAGATCATCGCCGGCTTCCTGCGCGGCGCGGGCGGCAGCGGCCAGCGTGCCGGCTTCCAGAATGCGGGCGCCCGGGTTCACCCTGGCCGCGGCCAGCGTCAGCGCCTGGCGGAACAGGGGATGGTCATCGGCAATCAGGATCGTCACGCTCACGGCAGTGGCTCCGCATCTTGGGCTAGAGCGTTTTCGAGCCAGATGGACTTATCTGGTGCCTGGCGAAAACGCGGTCGAACAAAAATCCAGAGCGCTTCGTCCGATCCAGTCGGAACGGATTTCGCTCTAGAATGAAGAGATGCGCTCTTTGCCTTCGAACGGCAAGGGTGGCCTTTCGTCGCAGAACCTGCGCCAAAGTCGTGTCTTTGCCGCACATGGCCGAAGTTTTCGCGAAATTTGCCCGTGATCAAGGCGCGGGGCGGTCAGCGAGTCCATAAACGCCCCATCGAAGCCCATCACGGGAGGAACCCCTGCCATGTCCGACACGCTTTCCATCGCCCAGCCTGCCCAGAAGCCTCGCCAACTGACCACCCGGTCGGGTCTGGTCATTGAAGTCGTGCCCGCCACCGATCAGGATGGCGATGCACTCGCCGCCTTTTTCGACGAGGTGAGCGAGCAGGACCGCCGGTTCCGTTTTCTGAGCGCCTGCCAGCATCTGAGCGCCGAGCAGATCGACGTGCTCACCCATCCCGACCATTTCCGCACGGAAAGCTTTCTGGCCTATGATCCGGCCAAGGGCGAACTGGTGGCCTCGGCCATGCTGGCCTGCGACGGCAAGCTCGATACCGCCGAAGTTGCCGTCTCGATCCGCCATGACTATCGGGCGCTGGGCATCGGCTGGGCGCTGCTCGACCTGCTGGCGGAAGAAGCGCAGCGGCGCGGTGTGCGCCGGGTGATCTCGATCGAGAGCCGCGAGAACCATGCGGCCATCGAACTGGAACGCGAAAAGGGCTTTACCCCCGAGCCTTTCGAGGGTGATCCTTCGCTGGTCGTGCTCTCGCGCCATTTCCGATAGGATTTGGCGCCTGATCTTCGTCATTTCACCAATTTACGTGGTGCCACGATCGGTCAAGCTGCCCTTCGCGCGGGGCAGGCGCATCGCCTGCCCGTCTGTGAAGGGGGTTCCATGCTCGATCGTCGTGCGATGCTTGCCAACAGCCTGTTCGCCGGGGCGGCCTCCGCCCTGCCAGCCTCTGCCCTGGCGGCGGTGGATCTGCCAGCGCCCGGCCTCTATGCCAGTCATGAGGACGCCTATTGGGCTGCGCTGCGCAAGCAGTTCCTCATCCCCGAAGGCGTGGTCAATCTCAACAATGGCACGGTGGGGTCCTCGCCGCGCCCGGTGCTGAAAGCCATCTACGACAGCTATGAGCTGACCGAGCAGATGACCCAGCCCGAGCCTGAGGGCTACCCCATCTGGGGCTATGGGCCTTGGACCGAATTTCGCGCGCCCTTTGCCGCATTGATGGGCGCCCGCACCGACCAGATGGCCGTGCTGCGCAACGCCACCGAAGCGAACAATGTGGTGGCGGGCGGCTTTGACATGAAGCCGGGTGATGAAGTGCTGATGTCCGACGAGGAGCACGGCAGCGGCGAGCAGCCATGGGTTTTGCGTGCCAAACGCTATGGCATTGTGGTCAAGAAATTCGCCCTGCCCAAGCCTGCAAAGACGCCTGCCGACATCCTCAATCGCATCAATGACGCCATCACGCCGAAGACGAAGATCATCTTCGTCAGCCATATTTCCACCAACAGTGGCCTCATCCTGCCGGCCAAGGAGATTGCCGCGCTGGCGCGGTCCAGGGGCATTATCTCGGCCTTTGACGGGGCCCATGCGGCAGGGATGCTCAAGGTCGACCTCAATGACATCGGCTGCGACATCTACACCGGCTCGATGCACAAATGGCTTTTTGCCACCAAGGGAACGGGCTTCCTCTATGTGCGCGGGCCCGAGGTGATGGAGCGCCTGTGGCCCACCACCGTGACGGGCGGCTGGGATGCGCCCGCGCGCGATGTCGATCGCTATTCGCAGATCGGCTCCTCGAACATTCCGGCCATGATGGGCCTGCTGGCGGCGATCAACCTGGCCAACACCATCGGCATCGAACGGATCGAGAAGCGCCATCGTTACCTGGCCGATTACATCCATGGCGAGATGATCAAGCGCGGTGCCCATGACCTGACCTCGCCCGACCCGACGATGCGCTGCGCCATCGCCACGGTCGACATGAGCCCGGTGCAGATGCACGAACTGATGGACTGGATGTGGGCCAACCATCGCATTCGCGTGCGTGGCGGGGCGCCGGGGCGCATTCGTCTGTCCACGCCCTATTACCTGCAAAAGCACGACATCGACAATTTCCTCGATAAATATGATGCCTTTCGCAAGATGAAGGGGATTGCCTGAGGACAGGCGAGCGGTTCGCTCGGTGGCTTGCGCCATGCATGGTTGCGGCCCATACTTCCCCCATGGACGAACCGACCCCATCGCAACTGATCGACCAGCGCATCGCCGAACTGGGTGATTGGCGCGGCGCCGTGCTGGCCCATATGCGCGCGCTGATCCATCAGGCGCTGCCCGATGTGGTGGAGATGTGGAAATGGCGCGGCGTGCCCGTGTGGGAGCGTGATGGCATCCTGTGCACCGGCGAAAGCTACAAAGCGGTGGTCAAGCTGACCTTCGCCAAGGGCGCCAGCCTGCCCGACCCGGCCAGCCTGTTCAACGCCAGCCTTGATGGCAATGTGCGCCGCGCCATCGATCTGCTCGAAGGCGCCGCTGTTGACGAGGAGGCCTTCAAGGCGCTGATCCTTGCCGCGGCGGCGCTCAATGGGGCGAAGAAGAAGCGTTGACCCTTACCAGAGCACGCCGTCCTCATCGGGGGTGACGGGCGCGGGGGCTTCGTCACCCAGGCCCTGCCTCAGGTCGATCTCGATGGTGCGGCACATGGCTTCGAGCGGCAGATCGTGGATGGTGCCGGCAAAGGGATCGACCAGATCATCGCCAATGGCCAGAACCGCCAAAAACATCGTGCCGGCCACCGTTGAGCCGAGCGGTGTGACGACGCCCAGCGACTCGACCAGTCCGAAAGGCAAGAGCACGCAGAACAGCCGCGTGAACAGCTTGGGAAACACGCGGAACTGGGCGGGCAGGGGGGTGTTTTTCAACCGCTCCATGCCGCCCTGCGCATTGGCGATGTCGATCAGCACGCGTTCGAGCTGGGCCTGCTGGATCGTGTCGATCAGCCCCTGCTGGCGTGCCTGCGTGATCAGCGCGCCGGTGCCGTCAAGAATGGCGTTGGCAGCGTTGGCCTTGGCCAGCACCTGCCCGGCCTCGGCCTGCGACAGGTCGGGCAGGGTCTGCGCGCTCATCCCCACGCGGCGCAATTGGCAGCGCAGCGCGTTCACATAGGCGATCTGGCGCGTGACGATGGCGCGGGCGAGCGGATGGTCGGCGGGCAGGAAATTGCGCGTGGCGCGTGCCAGGCTGCGGCTGGCGTTGATCATCGCGCCCCACAGGCCGCGCCCTTCCCACCAGCGCGCATAGGCCGAGGTGCTGCGGAAACCCAGGATCAGCGCCAGCGCGCTGCCGAACAGGGTGAGCGGCAGCCCCGGCGCCTTGAAGGGCAGATAGTAATAGGTGACCGTAACGATCACATCCCAGACGAAGAGCACCAGCAACTGGCGTTTGATGCCGCCCAGAATGGTCTGATAGCTGGAATGGGAGATGACAACCATGGTGGCGAGACTGTCCTGTGTCTTTCACGAATGCAAGCGGGGTGACGGATTGGGCGGGCGCGGCCTATTGCGCGATGGGACGAAGCTGATCGGTCGTCGGCTGGGCATTCATCGCATGGGAAAGCGCCACCGATGTGCCAGTGGCCGGGCGGATGTGAAACCATTCGGGCCGATCGATGGCGACCAGAAAGCTCAGGATGGCCATGCCGATGCCCACCAGCCCGGCGGTGCTGGTGAGGCGCAGGCGGGTATCCTCCATGGCGGCATGGGTGGGCTGGGCAGGGTGGGGATGATAGGGGCGCATTGAAAAACTCCATAGGTCGCCATGCGATTCTGCTTGGCAGAGAAAACTATGGGGTTGGGACGTTTCTCCGGAATTATGGCTTCGTTACAAAGCGTTTCCGCGTTGCAGCGCGCGTTGTGCGGTGCCGCATGGTCGGCCAATTGAGCGATGTTCCGACCATGCCTGCCTGTCTCCGCCCAGTAGCGGTGCGTGCTTGGGCGTGCGGGGCTTGGCTTTCGCACCGTCTCTGCTAGGCGGGGATCATGCTCACGATCCAGAACATCACCGTGCGCCTTGGCGGGCGCAACATCATCGACGGCGCCAGCGCGGCGATCCCTCCGCGCGGCAAGGTGGGGCTGATCGGGCGCAATGGCGCGGGCAAGTCGACACTGGTGAAAGCCATCATCGGCCAGATCGAACCGGACGAAGGCAGCGTCGACATGCCGCGCCGCGCGCGTCTGGGTTACATCGCGCAGGAAGCGCCCAGCGGGCAGACCACACCCTTTGAAAGCGTGCTCTCCGCCGATGTGGAGCGCACGCAACTGCTGGAGGAGGCCGAGACCTGCACCGACCCTGACCGTCTGGGCGATGTGCATGAGCGACTGCTGGCGATCGATGCCTATAGCGCCCCGGCCCGCGCGGCACGCATCCTCATCGGCCTTGGCTTTGACGAGGAGATGCAAGGCCGCCCCCTCGACAGTTTTTCGGGCGGATGGAAGATGCGCGTGGCGCTGGCCAGCCTGCTGTTTTCCGCGCCCGATGTCATGCTGCTCGACGAACCCTCGAACCACCTCGACCTGGAAGCGACGCTGTGGCTGGAGAATTTCCTGAAAGCCTATCCCGCCACGCTGATCGTCATTAGCCATGAGCGCGATCTGCTGAACAATGTGGTCGACAACATCCTGCACCTGCAGGGCGGCAAGCTGACGCTTTACCCCGGCAATTACGACAGCTTTGAAAAGCAGCGCGCCGAAAGGCTGATCCAGCAGGCCGCCGCCCGCGCAGCGCAGGAAGCGCGCGCCGCCAAATTGCGCGACTATGTGGCGCGCAACAGCGCCCGCGCCTCCACCGCCAAGCAGGCCCAGTCGCGCGCCAAAATGCTGGCCAAGATGCAGCCCGTGGCGGCGCAGCTGGAAGACCCGACGCTCAGCTTCGATTTTCCCGATCCGGCCGAACTGCGCCCGCCGCTCATCACGCTCGATCTTGCCTCGGTCGGCTATACCGAGGCCAGGCCGATCCTGACGCGGCTCAACCTGCGCATCGATCCGGATGACCGCATCGCCCTCTTGGGCCGCAACGGCAACGGCAAGACCACGCTGGCCCGCCTGCTGGCCGCGCAATTGACCCCGATGGCGGGCAAGATCACCGCGGCGGGCAAGATGAATGTCGGCTATTTCACCCAGTATCAGGTGGAGGAACTGGCCGGCGATTCGACCCCGCTGGAGCTGATGGCCCGCGCCATGGACGGCAAGAGCCCCGCCGCCGTGCGCGCCCAGCTTGGCCGTTTCGGCTTTTCGGGCAACCATGCCACGGCCAATGTCGGAACATTGTCGGGTGGTGAGCGCGCCCGTCTGGCGCTGGCGCTGGTGACGCGCGATGCGCCGCATCTCCTCGTGCTCGACGAGCCGACCAACCACCTCGACATCGATGCGCGCGAGGCGCTGGTGCAGGCGCTCAACACCTATACGGGCGCGGTCATCCTTATCAGCCATGACCGCCATATGGTCGAGCTGACGGCGGACCGGCTGGTGCTGGTCGATGGCGGCACGGCGCAGGATTACAACGGCAGCATCGAAGATTACATCGACTTTATTCTGGGCCGTAACCAGCCGAAGGTGGAGACCAGGGCGGACACGAAAAAGCCCAAGGCCGACAAGCGCGCCAACGCCCTTGCCCGCGAGGAATACAAGGCGGCGCAAAAGAAGCTGCGCGAGGCCGAGACCCGCATCACCAAACTGCAGGCACAGATCGAGGCGCTGGACGGGGCCATGGCCGACCCTGCCAAAGCGCCCAAGGAGCTGGCCGGCGTGAACATGGGTGAACTGGCCCGTCGCCGCGCCGTGCTCGACGATCAATTGCAGGACGCCGAAGCCGCATGGCTGGAACTGGGCGAGGCGGTGGAGGACGCGGGCTGATCCGCGCCATGGTGAGGTACCGTGCTGTGGTAACCGGGCGCTTCCGCGCTTCCCCTTATACCTTGGTGGGGGAGGCTTAGGCTATCATCGGGTAAGCCGCCTTGCGGAGAACCCCTGTTTTCATGCCGCCTGCCACGCCGATCAATGTTGAGGATGCGCGCTGGATCGCGCTGAGCGAGGCGAGCGAGCGGCTGGCCACGGCGCGCTCGCTTGCGGCCATTGTCGACATCCTGCGCGAGACGGCGCGCGAGATTGTCGGCGCGCAGGGCATCGCGGTGGTCATCCGCGAGGGCGGCCATTGCTTTTACGCCGCCGAAGATGCGGTGGGCCCGCTGTGGACGGGCAACCGCTTTCCTCTGGAAACCTGCATTTCCGGTTGGGCGATGACGCGGGGCGAAACTGTCTGCATCGGCGACATCACGCTGGACGCGCGCGTGCCGCAGGCAGCCTATGCGCCCACCTTCGTGCGCAGTCTCGTCATGGTGCCCATCGGCAAGCCAGAGCCGGTGGCGGCGCTGGGCGCCTATTGGTCCGACGTGCGCGAGCATGATCCCGCGCAGGTGCGGCGGCTGGAGGCGCTGGCCCGCGCGGCGGCCATCGCGCTGGAAAACACCCGGTTGATCGACACGCTGACGCAAAGTGAGCGCGACCGCCAACTGGCGCTGGAGGCTGGGCGCATGGGGGTCTGGACGCTGGATCTGGCCAGCGGAAAGCTGGAAACCAACGCCACCTTTTGCGGCATTTTCGGGTTTGAGCCCGATCATCCCCTGACGATGGAGGAGTTGCGCGCAGCGGTTCATGCCGAGGACAGGGCCCATACCTTTCACACCATCGACAACAGCATCGAGACCGGTGAGGCCTGCGAGGTTGAGCATCGGCTGATCACCCCGCAAGGCGGCATCCGCTGGGTCAGCCTGCGTGCCAAGCCCAGCTTTCACCCCGATGGCCGGCCACGGGCGATTTCGGGCGTGCTGACTGATGTCACCGCGCGCGTGACGATGGAAGCAGAGCGCGCCGATTTTGCCGCCATGCTGGAGCAGCGGGTGGAACAGCGCACTGCCGAGCTGATCAAGGCACAGGAAGACTTGCGCCAGGTGCAGAAACTGGACGCGATGGGCCAGTTGACCGGCGGCGTGGCACATGATTTCAACAATCTGCTCACCCCCATTCTGGGCGGGCTCGATCTGCTCTCGCGCCGCAATGTCGGGGGTGAGCGCGAGCAGAAGATGATCGCCGGGGCGTTGCAATCGGCGGAAAGGGCGCGCACGCTGGTGCATCGGCTGCTCGCCTTTGCCCGGCGCCAGCCGCTGACGGTGCAGTCGGTCGATATTGGCCTGCTGTTGCTCGATCTCGTCGGGTTGATCGAGGTGACATTGGGCCCGCGCCACAGGCTCTCGCTCACCATCGCGCCCGATGTCAGCCCGGCGCTGGTGGACCGTAACCAGCTCGAAATGGCGCTGGTCAATGTGGCGGTCAATGCCCGCGATGCGATGGCTTCGGGCGGCACGCTCGGCGTTTCGCTGCGTCAGGAGGACGGGCATGTGGTGATCGCCCTGCGCGATACGGGCGTCGGCATGGATGAAGCGACGCTGCAACGCGCCATCGAGCCGTTCTTTTCGACCAAGGGCGTGGGCAAGGGCACGGGGCTGGGGCTCTCCATGGTCCATGGGCTGATGGCCCAGCTGGGCGGGGCGCTGCGCATCGAGAGCACCCCGGCGCGGGGCACGACGGTCGAACTGGTGATGCCCGCCAGCCAGGCCCCCATCGAGCGGACCGAGGTCCAGCCGCCCGTGCCGCTGGCCATGCATGGCAAGACCGTGCTGCTTGTCGATGACGAGGCAGTGGTGCGCGCCAGCGCGGCGGAGATGCTGGCGGAATTCGGCCTGCGGGTGATCGAGGCAGCCTCGGCGGAGGAAGCGCTTGCGGTGCTGGCGGGCGGGGCAAGGGTCGACCTGCTCGTCACCGACCACATGATGCCCGGGATGACCGGCGCCCAGCTGGTGGCCAAAGTCGCGCGCCGCTGGGCGGGGATGCCGGTGCTCCTGGTGTCGGGCTATTCGGATCTGGCGGGCGTTTCGGGCACCATACCGCGCCTTGCCAAGCCCTTCCGCCAGCGCGATCTGGCGGCCAGTCTGGCGTTGGTGCTGGGGGATCGGTCGTGATCCGCTGACGGCGGCGCACCTTGCACAGGGGGCGATCCATTCCGATATGGGGCACATGACCCAGCCCCCCAAACTTTCCGTCCTTGACCTTGTCCCCATCAATGAAGGCAGTTCCATCGCGCAGGCGCTGGGCCATGCGGCAGAGCTGGCCGTCCATGCCGAGGATTGCGGCTACCACCGCTATTGGGTGGCCGAGCACCATGGCATGGCGGGCGTGGGCGGCGCGGCGACATCGGTGGTGCTGGCCCATGTGGCGGCGGGCACGCGGGCCATCCGCATCGGCGCGGGGGGCATCATGCTGCCCAACCATGCGCCTTTGCAGATCGCCGAGCAATTCGGCACGCTTGATGCGCTCTATCCCGGCCGGGTCGATCTGGCGCTGGGCCGCGCGCCCGGTTCGGACGGGCGGGTGGCGATGGCCCTGCGCCACGGCAATGCCGAAGAGTTTCCGCAGCAGGTGATGGAATTGCAGGCCTATTTCGCCGGCGATGACAGGCTGGGCTTTACCGCCACGCCGGGCGCCGGGGCCGCGCCGCAGATGTGGATCCTGGGGTCGAGCACCTATGGCGCGCAACTGGCCGCTGCGCTGGGCCTGCCCTATGGCTTTGCCTCGCATTTCGCCCCGGCGATGCTGGATGAGGCGCTGGAAATCTATCGCCGCAATTTCCGCCCCTCCGCCTTTCTGGACAAGCCGCATGTGATGGTGGGCTTCAACGTCTTTGCGGCGGAGACGGTGGAGGAGGCGCGGTTTCTTGCCAGTTCGATGCAGCAGAAATTCATCTCGCTGCGCACCGGGCATGGGCGCGGGTGGTTCCAGCCGCCGGTCGAGGGCTATTACGAGAGCCTGCCCGCTGGCCATCGCGCTATGCTCGACCAGACGCTGGCCTGCGCCGCCATCGGCACGTGTGAGGATGTGGCGCAGGGCCTTTCCGCCATCATCCGCCGCACTGGCGCTGACGAGATCATGGTTGCCAGCCAGATCTTCGACCATCAGGCGCGGTTGAACAGCTATGCTCTGGCGGCGCAGGCCATGGCGCAGATCAGCGGCGCGGTGGACATCAGCGCCTGAGCATGGTTTCCGCGCGCCGTTTCGTAACCTTTGCCCGGCGCCGGGCGTAAAAGAGACTGGGCGCGGCTCTGTGACGCGCGTGGTTTTTGCTTTTATGGTGCCGTCATGATCCTGTTTCTCCTCTCCTATCTTGGCGGTGTGCTCACCATTTTAAGCCCCTGCATCCTGCCGGTGCTGCCTTTTGTCTTCGCCCGCGCCGACCAGCCTTTCCTGCGCAGCGGCCTGCCCTTGCTGCTGGGCATGGCAGTGACCTTTGCGGGTGTCGCGGCGCTGGCGGCGCTGGGCGGGGGCTGGGCGGTACAGGCCAACAGCTACGGCCGCGGGGTGGCGCTGGTGGTGTTGGCATTGTTTGGCCTGCTGCTGCTGTTCCCCTCGCTGTCCGACCGGGCGACGCGGCCGCTGGTGGCGCTGGGCGCGCGGCTCTCGCAATCCTCACGCGGAGGGCAATCGCGGGCCTCGGGCTTTGGCGCCAGCCTGCTGCTGGGCGTGGCGACGGGGCTGCTCTGGGCGCCTTGCGCCGGGCCGGTGCTGGGGCTGGTGCTGACGGGTGCCGCCCTGCAGGGCGCCGGCGCGCAGACGGCGCTGCTGCTGCTCACCTATGCCCTGGGCGCGGCGACATCGCTGGCGCTGGCCTTGCTGGTGGGGGGCAAGGTCTTTGCCGCCATGAAGCGCTCGATCGGGGTTGGCGAGCATATCCGCCGCGTGCTGGGCGTGCTGGTGCTGGCTGGCGTGGTGGCCATTGCGCTGGGGGTGGATACCGGCCTGCTCACACGCGTCTCGCTTTCCGGCACCAACCGTATCGAGCAGGGGCTGCTCGACCGTTTTCACGCCGGATCGGCCAAATCGACCGGCGATCTGGCGGTCGAGGGCCGGTTCCCACCCCTGACCGGCGCCACGCAATGGCTCAATTCGCCCCCGCTCAGCCCGCAGGCGCTGCGCGGCAAGGTGGTGCTGGTCGATTTCTGGACCTACAGCTGCATCAACTGCCTGCGCTCCTTGCCCTATGTGAAGGCATGGGCGCAGAAATATCAGGATCAGGGGCTGGTCGTCATTGGCGTCCATTCGCCCGAATTCGCCTTTGAGAAAGAGCCCGCCAATGTGCGCAAGGCGGTGCATGATCTGGGCATCACCTATCCCGTCGCGATGGACAATGACCTCAACATCTGGAGCGCCTTCAACAATGAATATTGGCCCGCCCATTTCCTGATCGATGGGCAGGGGCGCATCCGCTACCACAGCTTTGGCGAAGGCGATTATGATGCCACCGAAAAGGCCATTCAGCGCCTGCTGATGGAAAATGGGCATATGGTGCGCGGCACCGCGCTGGTCGAGGCGACGGGCGTGGGCAAAGCGGCGGATCTTGGCGAGGTCGCCTCGCCCGAAACCTATGTCGGCTATGGCCGGGCCGAGCATTTTGCTTCACCTGGCGGTTTCGTGGGCGATATGGCGCATGACTACACGCTGCCCGGCCTGACCAAACTCAACGATTGGGGGCTGGGCGGTCGCTGGAGCGTGGGGCAGGAACATGCCAGCGCCGAAGGGGCCGGGGCGAAGATCGCCTTCCGCTTCCATGCCCGCGACCTGCACCTGGTGCTGGGGCCCGATGCGCAGGGCCGCCCGGTGCGTTTCCGCGTGACGATTGACGGTAAGACGCCGGGCGCCGACCATGGGCTCGATACCGACGGTGCCGGCATGGGCATGGTGACGCAGCAGCGGCTCTATCAGTTGATCCGTCAGAAGGGGCCGATTGTCGATCACACGTTCCAGATCGAGTTCCTCGATCCCGGCGTGCAGGCCTTCGCCTTTACCTTCGGCTAAAGGACCTGCTCAGGCCCGGCGTGGGCGCCGTCTTGGCGCCGCGTCGGACTGGCGGCGCACCAGTTTGTAATCGAGCAGGACATGCGGCGTTTCCTCGGCCGTGTTCTCGCGCCGCTGGCGCAGGTCGCGCACCAGCAGGTCGACCGCAGTGCGTGCCATATTGCCGATGGGCTGGTGAATGGTGGTGAGTTCGGGCCAGATGGTGGTGGCCAGCGGCGTATCGTCAAAGCCGCAGACGGTCAGATCGCCCGGCACATCCAGCCCGCGCCCATGGGCAATGGCGACAACGGCGGCGGCCATGTCGTCATTGGCGGCAAAGATGGCGGTGGGCGGTTCGCTCTGGTCGAGCAATTGCTCGGCGGCATCGAGGCCGGAGCGATAGTTGAACAGGCCCTGCGTGACCAGCGAAGGATCAAGCACCATGCCTGCCTCATCGAGCGCCATGCAATAGCCTTCGTAGCGGCGCTGGCCCGAATTATAGGCCGGATTGCCCTTGATGAAGCCGATGCGCCGGTGTCCCAGCGCGATCAGGTGCCGTGTCATATCGAGCGCGGCGAGGCGGTCGTCGATGTTGACCGCGGCCACATCGGCCGGCGGATGGCTGGCGGCGATGGTGACGGTGCGGATCGAGGCGGCTTGCAGCGCTTTGAGCATCTCGGGCGAATCGCAAAGCGGCGGGGGCAGCAGAATGCCGTTCACCCGCGCCTGAACGAGATGGTTGACGATCGTCTCGATCGACATGCCCTCGGCCAGCTTTTCCACCGCCAGCAGCACATTGTGGCGGCCGGCCTGATCGAGCCCGCCCATCAGCAGTTCGGAGAGGAAGGAGGTGGAAGGGTTGGAAAAGACGAGGCAGATCCGCATTTCATCGCCCCCCGCCAGCGTGCGCGCGGCGGCGCTGGGCGCGTAATTGAGCGCGGTAATGGCCTTGCGCACCTTTTCGCGGGTGACAGGGCGCACGGCCTGTTCGTCGTTGAGCACCCGCGAGACGGTCATGGCCGAAACGCCGGCATGTCTGGCAACGTCGATGATGGTCGGCGCGCTGCGCTGCCGGCGGGTTTCTCTGGCGTCCATGAACTCTATTCTGCTGGATTCTGTTGATGGAGGCTGGCGTGAGGGTTACGTAATTGCGTCAAATGTTAGCGAAAACAAATGAAATTGCCATAACAATGTACCAGCCTCCTTCCCGGGTCTCCCGGTGACGGTCAGCCACGGCCCGGCGCGTAGGGGAATGTCAGCGCCTTGTACCAGTCGAGACGGTGTTCGGGCGCGGCACTGCCGGCGGGCAGGGGGCGTTTGCTGATCGACTGGAAATAGGCGATGCTGGCATCGCGCCACCATTGCGCCTCGCGGTGCTGAATGGCCAGATAGGTCTGCGTCTGGTCAAAGCGCTGCTGGTCGATAGAGGGGCGCAGGCTGTTCCACGTCGTCTGCATGGCCGCAACATAGGCGACGCCATGGTCATAGTGGTGCACCATCGCGTCCCACAGCGTCTCGCCAGAGGCCATCTTCTGGTCCCAGCCGACATGGTGGAACCACAGCCATTCCCGCTCGGGCGTGGTGGCCAGCGAGGAGAGCGCCTTGGCAACGGGCGGCGCATATTGGGCGATCGCCTCGCTGCCGCTCATGGTGCGGTCAAAGCCGATGCCTTGCGCGTCGGCCTTGTGGTAATAGGCCGGGTTCCATTCCGGGCGGCCAAGGTCAGACACCCAGGGGGCCGGGCCATAATGGTGGCCGGTGCCCATCAGATGCGCCAGACCCAGCGGCGTCATGTAATCGACCGCCGCCTCGCGCGAGCCCATCATCATGGAGACAATGGGCGCCACCACGCGCGGGTCGGTGGTGAAGGTCTGGTCGGCCCATTCGCGCGCCACGGTCTGCGCCGAGCTTTCCGGGTTCCAGGCAAAGCGGCCATAGGCGTACCAGTCGGCCTGGTTGAAGGTGGAGCCGGACCAGTTGCGATCGGTGCCGATGTTGGCGATGCCCGCCATGCCGGTCAGCTTGTGGTTATCCAGCTTGCCCTCGATCACCTTGGCCACGGTCGAGCCGGGGCCGTTCACCATGGTGTCGCTGCGCAGCGTTTCCTCGAACAGGGGGCCAAGGTAGGTCAGATGGGTGGATTGGCCCAGATATTCCTTGGTGATCTGGAATTCCATCATCAGCGGGGTCTTGGGCATAGCGCCGAACAGCGGATGGAACGGCTCGCGCGGCTGGAAGTCGATGGCGCCGTTTTTCACCTGCACCATCACATTGTCGGCGAACTGGCCATCGAGCGGCTTGAAATCATCGTAAGCCTGCTTGGCGCGGTCATCGAGGCGTGGATCTTTCTGCGCGCCCGCCGCATAGACGAAGGCGCGCCAGATCACCACGCCGCCATGGGGTTTGAGCGCGGCGGCCAGCATGTTGGCGCCATCGGCATGGGTGCGGTGATAATCCTGCGGGCCGGGCTGGCCTTCGCTGTTGGCCTTCACCAGAAAGCCGCCGAAATCGGGGATGGCGGCGTAGATCTCATTGGCCTTGGCTGCCCACCACGCGGCGACCTGCGGGTCGAGCGGGTCGGCGTCCTTGAGATGGCCGATCTCGATAGGGGCGCTCCATTTGGCCGAGAGATAGACCTTGATGCCATAGGGGCGGAGCACGGAGGCCAGCGCGGCGGCCTTGGCGATATAGGGGGCGGTCAGGCTGTCGGCCTTGGCGTTCACATTGTTGAGCACCGTGCCGTTGATGCCGATCGAGGCGTTGAGCCTTGCGTAATCACTGTAGCGCGGGTCTTTCCAGTCGGGCAGGTGCCACCAGTCCCAGATGGAAAAGCCGGCATAGCCGCGTTCCACCGTGCCATCGAGATTGTCCCAGTGGTTGAGCAGGCGCAGCTTGAGTTTTGGCGTGCTGCGTTGGTCGAGATGGGCAAGGTCGGCCCCGGTGGCGGCCAGGCGCAGCAGGTCGAAGGCGCCATAGAGCAGCCCGATCTCGTGATTGGCGGTGATGAGGGTGACAGTCTTTCCCGCCATCGTCACCGTGCGGATGGCATAGCCTTCGTCGCCCAGATCAGCCGGGGAGGCCGGCAATGGGCGCGGCGAGGCCCCAGGTGTGGCCAGCACAATCGCACCGTCGCGCAGCGCCGTGGCCAGCGGCAGGGGCTTGCCCATCATGCCGGCAAAGCCGCGCTGCAATTCAGCCTGCGCGGCCTTGGCCGAGGGCCCCTTGTCCATGACGATCAGCGCCGTGGCATGGGCCGAAGCGTCTTGCAGGGCCGTGCCCTGCAGATGGGCGTAGCGCAGCCAGGCCTGATAGCCGTCCTCTGCCCGCGCGGCGGGGGCAAGGGCGAGTGAGGTGAACATCGCAAAAAGGGTAAGCAGCCAGCAGCACAGCCGAGCCAACATCAGTCTCTCTCCCGAACCATGTGGCTGCCGCTCTGATCAAGGGCATTGACAGCCGGGTCTTGTCTGAGCAATGGTAACGCTATCAAGCAAGGCGCCGCAAGCGAAAATCGCAGCATAAACGATGCCGGGTGGAGAGGGTTACCATGTTTCAGGCCAGTCGAACGCCCGTGATGGCCGTTTGCGCTTCATCTGCGCTCGCCCGCGCCTTGCGCTCGATTGTCCGTTCTTGCCATGCCGGTGGCGCCGCGTTGCCGCCCCGCCATGGCCAGCCAACCCTTACGCCCGCCATCGTCTGAACAGGAAGAACCCATGCCCAAGATTACCGGCGCCAAGGTCATTGTCACCTGCCCTGGCCGCAATTTCGTCACGCTCAAGATCGAAACCGATGAGGGTGTCTATGGGCTTGGCGATGCCACGCTCAACGGTCGCGAACTCTCGGTGGCCAGCTATCTGCAGGATCACGTCATCCCCTGCCTGATCGGCCGTGACGCGCACCGTATCGAGGATATCTGGCAATATCTCTACAAGGGTGCCTATTGGCGCCGTGGCCCGGTCACCATGACGGCGATCGCCGCGGTCGACATGGCGCTGTGGGACATCAAGGGCAAGATCGCCGGCCTGCCGCTCTATCAGCTGCTGGGCGGGGCCAGCCGCGAGGGCGTGATGGTTTATGGCCACGCCAACGGCACCAGCATCGAGGACACGATCGAGGTTGCGCTGGATTATCAGAAGCAGGGCTACAAGGCGATCCGCCTGCAATGCGGCGTGCCGGGCATGGCCAGCACCTATGGCGTCTCGAAGGACAAGTATTTCTACGAGCCTGCTGACGCTGATCTGCCGACCGAAAACGTCTGGAACACCAGCAAATATCTGCGCGTGGTGCCCGAACTGTTCAAGGCCGCGCGTGAGGCGCTGGGCTGGGACGTGCATCTGCTGCATGACATCCATCACCGCCTGACGCCGATCGAGGCGGGCCGTCTGGGCAAGGATCTGGAGCCCTATCGCCCCTTCTGGCTGGAAGATGCGACCCCTGCCGAAAATCAGGAAGCCTTCAGGCTGATCCGCCAGCACACCACCGCGCCGCTGGCCGTGGGCGAGATCTTCAACTCGATCTGGGACGCGAAGGATCTCATCCAGAATCAGCTGATCGACTATATCCGCGCGACGGTGGTGCATGCCGGCGGCATCACCCATCTGCGGCGGATTGCGGCGCTGGCCGACCTTTACCAGATCCGCACCGGCTGCCATGGCGCCACCGATCTCTCGCCGGTGTGCATGGCCGCCGCGCTGCATTTCGACCTGTCGGTGCCCAATTTCGGCATTCAGGAATATATGCGCCACACGGCGGAAACCGATGCGGTCTTCCCCCATGCCTATACCTTCGAGGATGGCATGATGCATCCGGGCGAAAAGCCGGGCCTTGGTGTGGAGATCGACGAGGAACTGGCCGCCCAATATGAATACAAACGCGCCTTCCTGCCGGTGAACCGGCTGGAAGACGGCACGATGTACAACTGGTAAACCATCGTGGAGCAGGTCAAGCCGAAAGGGCGCATCCGCTGGATCGTCTGCGCATTGCTGTTTGCCGCGGTGGTGCTCAGCTACATCGACCGGCTGGTGCTGCCCACGCTCAAGCCCGCCCTGCAGGCCCGCTATGGCTGGAGCGAGACCGGCTATGCCAGCCTCGCCATCTGGTTTCAGGCGGGTTACGGCCTGGCCTATGTCATCTTCGGGCGGTTGATCGACCGCATCGGCGCGCGTACCGGCTATGCGCTGGCGGTGGGGTTGTGGACACTGGGCCATATGCTCCACGCCTGCTTTACCAGCACCACGGGCATGCTCATCGCGCGCATCCCGCTGGCGATTGGTGAGGCGGGGACGTTCCCCGCCGCGCTCTCGGCCACCAATGAATGGTTCCCCCGGCGCGAGCGGGCGCTGGCCATCGGCATTTTCAATGCTGGCTCCAATGTCGGGGCCATCGTTACCCCGCTGCTGGTGCCGATCATCGCGGTGACGCTGGGTTGGCGCTGGGCCTTCATCCTCACCGGCCTGCTGACGGTGGTGTGGCTGGCGGCCTGGCTGCTGATCTATCGCCGCCCGCGCGACAAGGCGGGGCTGAGCGCTGAAGAACTGGCCTGGATCGAGGCCGACCCGGTCGAGCCGCAGCGCCCTGTGCCATTTCTGGCGCTGTTCCGCCATCGCCAGACCTGGGCCTATCTGATGGGCCGCTTCCTGATCGATCCCGTCTGGTGGACCTTCCTGTTCTGGCTGCCTGACTTCTTCAACCGGCAGTATCACGTCAAGATGCTCGATTTCGGGCCGCCGCTCATTGCCGTCTATCTGCTGGCCGATGTCGGCTCGGTGGGCGGGGGCTGGCTGTCCTCGCGGCTGATGGGGCGCGGCTGGTCGACCAACAGGGCACGCAAGGGAGCGATGGGTTTCTGCGCGCTCTTCGCGCTGCCCATCGCCTTTGCCGCCCATGCGCCCTCGATGTGGGCGGCGGTGGGGCTGATCGGCCTTGCCTGCGCCGCGCATCAGGGTTTTTCGGCCAATGTCTATGCACTGCCCGGAGACCTGTTTCCGCGCTGGATGGCAGGCTCTGTCATCGGCATCGGCGGGCTTTCGGGCGCGCTGGGCGGCATGCTGATGGCCAAATATGCGGGCATCATCCTGCAAACCGTCGGCAGCTTTCAGCCGATCTTCGTCATTGCCTCCTGCGCCTATCTGGTGGCGCTTCTCGTCATTCACCTGATCGTCCCGCGTTACGGTCCGCTCACGCTTTCGGAAAACCCCGCATGAAGCCCCTTCATCTCCATCCCGACCGCCTGTTTCCGGCCGAGACGCGCACGCGCGACATCGCCCGCGCGCTTTACGCCACGGTGGCGGATCTGCCCATCATAAGCCCGCATGGCCACACCGACCCGCGCTGGTTTGCCTATGACGAGCCTTTCGCGAACCCGTCCGACCTGCTGATCGTGCCTGATCATTACGTGTTCCGGATGTTGATGAGCCAGGGCGTCAAGCTGGAGGAACTGGGCATTCCCACCGTGGACGGCAGCCCGACCGAAACCGACTCGCGCGCCATCTGGCGCCTCTTCGCCGCGAACTACCATCTCTTCGCCGGCACGCCTTCGCGCCAGTGGCTGGATTGGGTCTTTGCCGAGGTCTTCGCCATCGATGTGCGGCTGGAGAGTGCCAGTGCCGAGCTGTATTACGACACGATCGACGCCGCGCTGAAGACGCCCGAATTCCGCCCACGCGCCCTGTTCGAGCGGTTCAACATCGAGGCCATCGCCACCACCGAAGGGCCGCTCGACAGGCTGGAGCACCACAAGGCGATCCGCGAGAGCGGCTGGGGCGGCAAGGTCGTCACCGCCTATCGCCCCGATCCGGTGATGGACCCGGAGAGCGCCGGTTTCATCGAGAAGGTTAAGGCCTTCTGCGCCATGACGGGCGAGGATGCGGGCAGCTTTGCCGGCTATCTGCGCGCGCATGAAAAGCGCCGCGCCGATTTTCGCGCGGCCGGCGCCACCAGCACCGACCACGGCCACCCCACCGCCTTCACCGTCCATTTGAGCGCGCCCGAGATCGAGGCGCTCTACGCCAGGGTTATGGCCGGGCCCGTTTCGGCACAGGATGCCGAGTTGTTCCGCGGGCATATGCTGGTGGAAATGGCGCGCATGTCGATCGAGGATGGCATGGTGATGCAGCTTCACCCGGGCGTCTGGCGCAGCCACAATGATTCCGTTCTGGCTCGTTTCGGCCGCGACAAGGGTGGCGACATTCCCATGCCGGGTGAGTTCGTGCAGGCGCTCAAGCCCCTGCTCGACCTCTATGGCAATGATCCGCGCCTGACGCTCATCCTCTTCACGCTGGATGAGGACGTCTACAGCCGCGAACTCGCCCCGCTGGCGGGGCACTATCCCGCGCTGAGGCTGGGCCCGCCATGGTGGTTCCATGACAGCCCCGAGGGGATGCGCCGCTTCCGCGAACGCACGACGGAAACCGCCGGTTTCTACAACACCGTGGGCTTCAATGATGACACGCGCGCCTTCCTGTCGATCCCGGCGCGCCATGACGTGGCCCGCCGCATGGATTGCGGCTGGCTGGCACAACTGGTTGTCGAACATCGGCTGGAACAGGATGAGGCCTTCGATCTGGCGCGCGCTCTCGCCTATGATCTGGCCAAGCAGGCCTACAAACTGTGATGCGCCTGAGCGAAGCGGAGCTGACGCAATTGCCGGGCGACGTCACCCGCCCGGGCTATGACCGCGCACAGGTGACGGTGGGCGTTGTCCATCTGGGCATTGGTGCGTTCCACCGCGCACATCAGGCGGCGATGTTCGATGATGTGCTGGCTGCGGGTGATCTGCGCTGGGGCATTGTGGCGGCATCGCTGCGCTCGCCCACGGTGCGTGAGCAGATGGCGCCGCAGGACGGGCTCTACACCATGCTGGTGCGCGATGGCGCGCAGCAGAGCGCGCGCATCATCGGTGCGGTGCAAAAGGTGCTGATCGCGCCCGAGACGACCGGTGAATTGCTGGCGGTGATGGCCTCGCCCGACACGCATATCGTCACGCTGACCATCACCGAGAAGGGCTACAAGCTCGATCCGGCGACCGGCGCGCTGATCGAGGGTGATCCGCAGCTGGCCGCTGACCTTGCCTCGCTGGACAAGCCGCAAACGGCGCTGGGCTATATCGTCAAGGCGCTGTCCATGCGCCGCGTGGCGGGGCTGGAGCCCTTTACCGCCATTTCCTGCGACAATCTGCCGCACAACGGCTCGCGGCTTTATGCCGGCGTGCTGGAACTGGCGACGCGGCATGACCCATCGCTGGCGGCGTGGATTGCGGCCAAGGGTGCTTTCCCCGAAACCATGGTGGACCGCATCGTGCCTGCCACCACGCCGCAGGACATTGCCGATCTGGCGCAGCGTCTTGGCGTGGAAGACCGCGCCATGGTCAAGACCGAGCCCTTCACGCAATGGGTGATCGAGGACCGTTTCTGCGGACCCCGGCCTGCCTTTGGCGCTGGCGTGCAACTGACCGGGGCTGTCGCCCCATGGGAGGAGGCCAAGCTGCGCCTGCTCAATGGCGCCCATAGCGGGATCGCCTATCTGGGCGGTCTGGCGGGGCTGGCCCATGTGCATGAGGTGCTGGAAAAGGCCGAGGCGCGCGGTTTTGTCGAGCAATTATGGGATGAGGCGCAGGCAACGCTCTCGCCTCCGCCCGAGCTGGATATTGCCGCCTATCGCAAGGCGCTGATGGGTCGTTTCGACAATCCCGCCCTGATGCACCGCACGCATCAGATCGCCATGGACGGATCGCAGAAGCTGCCGCAGCGGCTGCTGGCGACCATCGCCGCACGCTTGCAGGCAGGGCAGGGGATCGCGGCGCTCTCGCTGGCTGTCGCGGGCTGGATCCGCTGGCAGGCCGGTGTCGATGATCTGGGGCAGGGCTTCACCGTGGATGATCCGCTGGCAGGGGCAATCGGCGCGGCACTGGCCGATGCGCCCGATGCCGCCGCGCGGATCGAGGCCGTGCTGGGTATCGAGGCGGTGGTGCCCGCCGCGCTGCGAGGGGATGCGGTGCTGCGCAAGGCGCTGACCCATTGGCTGACCGTTCTGGAAACGAAGGGCGCACTGGCCGCGCTGGCCCTTTGCAAGGATGTTGCATGGTGAAGACGCTGCTGTCGCTTGCCGGCCTGTCCCTCTCCGCCCTGCTGCTGGCGGCCACACCGGCACTGGCCGATGCGCCCAGGCTGGTGCGCCACGGCACGGCTACGCAGCTTGAGGTGCAGGGCAAGCCCATGCTGCTGCTGGCGGGCGAACTGGGCAACAGCAGCGCCTCCAGCGAGGCCTATATGGCGCCGCATTGGAAGCGCCTGCGCGACATGCATCTCAACACGGTGCTGGCCCCGGTCTCGTGGGAACTGATCGAGCCGAAGGAGGGCCAGTATGACTGGTCCTCGGTCGATATGCTGATCCAAAAGGCGCGGGCCAACAATCTCAATCTGGTCTTCCTGTGGTTCGGCGCGTGGAAGAACTCGATGTCGACCTATGTGCCGGGCTGGGTGAAGCGGGATGAGGCGCGTTTCCCGCGCGCGCAATTGCCCAATGGGCAGGGGGTGGAGATCCTCTCGCCACTGGCTCCTGCCACGCTGGCGGCGGACGAAAAGGTGTTTGCCGCCCTGCTCGCCCATATCAAGGCGGTGGATGACAAGCAGAACACCGTGCTGATGGTGCAGGTGGAAAACGAGATCGGCATGCTGCCGGTGGCGCGCGACTACAGCCCGGCGGCCAACAAGGCCTATGCCGGGCCGGTGCCGCAGGAACTGATGGCGCGGCTGACCCAGCATCACGACACGCTGGTGCCCGGCCTGCGCCGTCTGTGGGAAGAGCATGGCGCCAAGACCAGCGGCACCTGGGCCGAGGTCTTCGGCCCAGGCAGCGCCGGCGAGGAAGTGTTCACCGCCTGGAGTTATGCCCGTTTCGTCGACGGGCTGACCCGCGCGGGCAAGGCGGCCTACGATCTGCCGATGTATGTGAATGTGGCGCTCAACCGCCCCGGCCGCGCGCCGGGCGAATATCCCAGCGGCGGGCCCTTGCCGCATCTGATCGACGTTTGGAAAGCCGGGGCGCCGAGCCTCGATTTCCTGTCGCCCGACATCTATTTTCCCAATTTCGTCGACATCGTGAACATCTACAAGCGGCCCGACAATCCGCTGTTCATTCCCGAGGCGAACAATGCCGACCATCCGCAGGTGCCCGGCAATGCCTTTTACGCCATCGGCAAGCTGGATGCGATCGGCTTTGGCCCCTTCTCGATCGAATCGATTGACGAAAAGCCGGGGGCCTTCGCCAGGGCCTATGACGTGCTCGAACAGATCACGCCGCAGATTCTGGCCGCGCAGGGAACCGGGCGCATGTCGGCCTTCCGCCCGCGCTCGCTCTATGACGGCACGCTGATCTATGAGCCGGTGACCGAGCGGATCGGCAATTATCTCTTCACGGTAAGCTTTGCCGATATCATGAAGCCGCAGGCGAATGCCGCGACCGGCAATGCCGGGGCGATCATCATCCAGACTGGCGCCGATGATTATCTGATTGCCGGTCAGGGTGTTACCGTCACCTTCAAGCCGGTTGGACCCGGGCCGGAGCAGGCAGGGATCGGTAGCGATTGGGAAGGGCGCTTTGACGCTTCGGGCCGGTGGATCGCCGGTCGGCTGCTCAATGGCGACCAGACTCACCAGGGGCGGCATGTACGGCTTGAGCCGGGCGAGTTCCAGATTCAGCGCGTCAATTTGTACCGCTACCAATAGATACAAATCTGTGGTTGACAGGGGCTTATGGGAGATTATTGATCGCTTCTGATAGCGCTATCAAAACGATGTGAAACAACATCAACGGTGGCGTGACAGAGAGGATTGCGTCGATGAAGGTCAGCACAGACATGTCTGTTCGATCCCCATCGCGGAGCCTCTGCTCCTGCGTGGTGGGATCTGCCGCGCGCATGGGCCGAGCCTGGTTCGTCCGGGCTCCTCAATGCGCCGTTGCTTTTGCCATGCTGGAAAATGACTGCAGTATAAGTGACGTAGGTATAGCTGCCTGGTCATGAGGGTGGCAGCGATGTCCTCAAGCGTGGCTTATGCGACATAGGGCGGCGTGGTGCCGTCAAGTGGGATGCCGGGCCGGCGCGCAAGGGCCTGCGTGGTTGGTGAATGTCGGCAAGGCTGGTGGTCTTGGGCCGTAGGAACGTGTTTTTTTAACCAAAAATGATAGCGCTAACGTCAAAAATGGCCTGCCTCGATGCGAAGGCGCTGTCAGGCATGTTTGGGAATAGGGTGTGCACATGAATTACCGCAAGATGACCGTGATGATGGGGCTGGCTACGGGCGTTTCCAGCTTCGGATTGCTCGCTACGCCGGCCATGGCGCAACAGGCGCCCGCAACTGCAACCGCACCGGCCGCGCCTGCCGCTTCGGACCAGGCGCAGGCCAGTGAAATCGTTGTGACCGGCTATCGCGCCAGCCTGCAGCGCTCGGCAGAGATCAAGAAGAACAACGTCGGCCTGACCGAAACCATTCTGGCCGAAGACATCGGCAAGTTCCCCGATTCGAACATCGCTGAATCGCTGAACCGCGTGCCGGGCGTGACCATCACCCGCGACAACGACGGCGAAGGCGTCAACGCGGCCATTCGCGGTCTGGGTTCGGCCTTCACGCAGGTCACGCTCAATGGTGCGGCGATCATGGTCGGTTCGACCGGCACCGCCGATGGTTCGGGCACCGGTCGTCAGGTCGACCTCAACTATTTCCCCACCGAACTCTTCACCTCGATCACCGTCGAGAAGAGCTCGCGCGCCGACATCCTCGAAGGCGGTGCCGCCGGGTCGATCGACCTGCGCACGGCCCATCCCTTCGACCGCCCCGGCACGCATTACTCACTGTCGATGGACGGCATCTACAACACCAACGCTGGCAAGCCCGGTTACAAGGGCGCCGCCGTTTTCAGCACCACCAAGGGTGAATTCGGCGTCCTCGTCGGCGTGTCGGGCATCAGCAACCAGGTCAATTCCGACGGTTTTGAATCGATTGGCTGGACCGAGCCCAACCTTTCCGCCGCGCAGAACACCACCTCGTCGCGCAACAACATCAACGGCACCGGCAGCAACGGCAGCACCTGGTCCATCCCCGGCACGGTTCCGGCGGGCGCAGGCAATGGTCTGACCACGGGCAGCACGCTGAACCAGGCGGCCTTGCTGGCGCTCAACCCGGGCCTGTCGATCACGCAGCTGAACCAGGCGCTGATCCCACGCCTTGGCCGCGTGTTCAACGAATACGGTTCGCGCAAGCGCATCACCGGCGTCGTCTCGCTGGAATACAAGGGTGATGACAACGGTCTGCACCTCTATCTGGACAGCATGCTGACCAAGGCGCGCAACCAGGAACAGCGCATTGACATGGACTGGATCGTCCGTAACGGCAGCGCCATTCCCATCGGTCTGCAGGTTGACCCCAATGGCGTTGTAACCTCGGGCACCTTCGCCAATGCGCAGTCGTTCCTGGAATATCGTCCCTATGACGAAAAGCTGACCTATTACGGCTTCAACCCGGGCGGCGAATATCAGGCCACCGACCACCTGAAGCTGGAGTTGAAGGCCGACCTGACGCACAGCAGCTTCTATCGCCAGTCGCCTTCGGTGCTGGTGGCAACGGCGCTGGGCAGTGGCGATACCGTCAACTATACCAACAACAATGGCAACATCGGCATTGCCTCGAGCACGGATCTCGACAATCCGGCCAACTTCTTCTGGAACAGCCAGTCGCGCGTCAACATTCAGGACGAACGCCGCCAGACCACCACGAAGGGCATCCGCGGCAGCATCAAGTGGGATCACGACGATCTGGTGCTGCGCGTGGGCGCTGCCTATGACAACAACTACCGCAACATCGTTGCCTACGACAACAGCGCGCTGTGGCAGAACGCAGTGTGCGGCAACAACCCCAATGTTGCCCTGCTGGCGCCCAACACGTCGCCGGCCTGCAACGGGGCGAATGCGCCTGGCTCGGCGGCTGCCAACTATCCGGGTTACGGCACGGGTTACACCGCCGGCGCCACCACGCCGATCGCCTATCAGGGTTCGCTGATCCCGCAGTCGGCTCTGGCCAGCTATCTGATCCCGGGTCCCAAGGGCTTTGTCACGGTCAACTGGCCGGCCTTTGCCGCGGCGTCGAACTACAACCAGTTCAACAACTCGGCTCCCTTCTCGACCTCGTCGAACACGGGCGCCAACTCGGGTCAGTTCCAGGAAAAGAACTTCGGCGCCTATGTCGAAGCTGACGACAAGTTCGAGTTCGGCGACAACACGCTGCGCCTCAACGGTGGTGTGCGCTTCATCCACACCAACCAGCGCATCGGCGGTTATGTGGCCAATGGCACCGTCGCCCAGCAGAACGCGAACCTGCAGAACGGTGGCTATTATCCCACCGTTGGTTTTGCGGCCTATAATTTCATCAACACCTACAATTCCTACAGCTATGCCCTGCCGGCCTTCACGGCGGATCTGAACGTGGGCCGCCATGCGGTGTTCCGTGCCAGCTGGTCGAAGACGCTGACCCGTCCCGATCCCAATGCCATGCTGCCGGGCGTCAACTTCTCCGATCCGTCGGCCTATCAGGTCACGCTGGGCAACCCCGCCCTGGCGCCTTACCTGTCGAAGAACCTCGACCTTGGCTTTGAATATTACACGGGCAAGGAAGGCTACATCGCCATTGCGGCCTATCGCAAGTCGATCACCGGTTTCACCCAGTCGCAGAACATCAGCGGCACCTTCGGCCAGCTGGCGCAGTACGGTATCAACATCAACACCGTGACCCAGCAGCAGGCCCTTGTGATCAACTCGCAGGGCGGCAACAACTCGCCGATCTCGATCAGCGAGCAGGTCAATGCCGGCAATCTGGTGATCAATGGCGGCGAATTCACGATCGTTCAGCCGCTCGACTTCCTGCTTGCCTCGCATGGCATCAAGGGTCTGGGCGTGATCGCGAACCTGACGGTGATCGACCAGTCGAGCCAGAGCGGCGTTTATGCCACCGGCGTGCCCCACACCAGCTACAATCTGACGCTGTATTACGATCACAAGGGCGTTTCGGCCCGCGTGCTCTACAACTACACGGGTGGTTCGCTGGCGGCGCAGGGCCCGCAGAACGGTCTGAACGGTTTTGGCATCTACAGCGATCCGCACAAGGAACTGGACTTTTCGTCCAACTTTGATCTGGAGAAGATCTTCGGTGGCAGCAGCTATCTGCCCACGATCTCCCTCAACATCACCAATCTGACGAAGAGCCACATCCGTACCTATCTGCAGTACAAGAATGCCACCTACTCGGACTACAACCCGGGTACGACGTTCAGCCTTGGCCTGCGCGAGAAGTTCTGATGATCCAGCCGTCTCGGGAAGGGCAGGGCCATGCGCCTTGCCCGACCCGGTCGGCCTATGCTCCAGAAGGGCCAGGCGGTGGCTCTCCATCGTCTGGTATTTTGCGATAGTCCCGGGAAAGGTCGTGTTCGTGTCTCACAGCTTTGTCACCTCTTCGTCCTTGTGCAAACGCGAGCGGCGGGGGCGGCGGCTGTCATTCCCAAGCCTGCGCCTGTGCGTTGTTGGTCTGGCCGCTGCCGGGCTGATGGCGGGCGGCGGGGCCATGGCCCGGCCTGCTCCGGCCCCATCCAAACCGGTCTGGCAGGAAAGCTGGGCTTCCGCGCAGCAGATCCCCGAAGCTGCCAATGCGCTTGATCCGGCGCTGCTGAGTGATGCCAGCCTGCGCCAGATCGTCCATCTTTCCGCTGGTGGCGGCGCCTTGCGCCTGCGCCTGTCCAATGCTTTCGGCACCGCGCCCCTCACGCTGGATGCCGTGCATGTGGCGCGGGCTCTCTCTCCCGCAGGCGCCGCCACCGATCCGGCCAGCGACCATGCCGTCACCTTTGATGGCCAGTCGAGCGTGACCATTCCGGCCGGGGCGGATTATCTGTCCGATCCGATTCACTGGCGGGTTGCCCCCTTCAGCGATCTGGCGGTGAGCATGCATTTTGCCGCCGCGCCCCAGCAGCAGACCAGCCACCCCGGTTCGCGCGCGACCTCATGGCTGCTGCGCGGCCAGCACAGCGCCGAGGCGGCCTGGACCGGCGCGCGCTCTTTCGATCACTGGTACAACCTGTCGGGCGTCGAGGTGCTGACACGCGCCGGGACGGGCGGCGTGGTGGCGCTGGGCGATTCGATCACCGATGGCCATGGCGCCACGACCAATGGCAATGACCGCTGGCCTGATGCGCTGGCGCGGCGCGGCGCGGCGCGGGGCCTGGCCGTGGTGAATGTGGGTATCGGCGGCAACCGGTTGCTGCACGACGGGCTGGGCCCCAATGCGCTGGCGCGTTTCGATCGCGATGTTCTGGCACAGAGCGGGGCCTGCACGGTCATCCTGCTCGAAGGGATCAATGATCTGGGCACGTTTGCGCGTGATCCGGCTGTGCGCGCCACGCTGACCGGCGAGGATCATCAGAAGTTCGTCTCGCAGATCATCGGCGCCTATCGCCAGATCATCGCGCGGGGCCATGCCCATGGGCTGCACATGGTGGGGGCGACGATCCTGCCCTTTGGCGGCAATGACTATTATCACCCCGATGCCGCGCTGGAGGCGGATCGCGCGGCCATCAACGCATGGATTCGGGCCAAGGGGCATTTTGACGCGATGGTCGATTTCGACGCTGTGACGCGCGATCCGCAGCATCCCGACCGCATGCGGCCGGCTTTCGATTCCGGCGATCACCTCCACCCTTCGCCGGCCGGTTACAAGGCCATGGCCGGCGCCATTTCGCTGACCGATCTGGCCCGTTGCAAGCCGCGTTGAGCGCGATCATGCGGGCAGATTGGGTGGATGGTGCCGATCCTCGGATCGGCAGCTCCTTTTGGGATTTTGCCACTTTGACCGTAAAAAGCCCGTAGAATCGCTTGATGACACCGGTTTCCTAATCTATGCCAAGCCTCAGCAAGGCACTTTGGGAGAGGTCGCTTCATGCATGCAGAACGGCAAGGGGCGGATTCCGCCTCATTGATACATGCGTCCATCGCCAAGGTGCCGTCGGGTGCGGTGAGAGCGACAGGGCGACCAGCCATCGCCATGCGCATCCTCGCCACCGCCTCGCTCGCGGCTCTTGCGCTCGGGGCGCTTCCTGCCGCGGCCGCCCCAGGTGACGGACTGCTGTTCCGCGCCTCGCTCGACCATGATTTTCACGCTGAAACCGCAGGCGGCGACCCGGTTCCCAATTTCCGCAGCGATGTGAGCATCGTGCCCGATGGCGCCATCGGCGGCGCGGCGCGCTGGGAGGATGACGGCTATGTCGCGTGGAAGGCGCCGGGCAACATGCTGGCCGCGCGCGGCACGCTCTCCTTCTTCTGGCGTTCGCGTTATCCCGTGGGCGAAGCGCCTTTCGTCATCTTTCGCGCCGGTTTTGCTGACCACACCAGTTGGGACATGACCTTCCTGCGCATCGACTGGAATGGCCATGGCTTCGACGCTTTCGTCACCGATGCCAGCCTGTCGCGCATTCGCGTCTCATGGGCCATGCCGCAAAAGCCTTCGCCCAGCGTCTGGAACCACATCGCCTTTGCCTGGGATGAGACGGTGGGCGTGCGCCTCTACGTCGATGGGCATGAGGTGGCCGCCAAGGACCAGAAGGCCGATCTCGACAATGGGCTCGACGGTTTCGGCATGGCCGGGCGGGTGCTTTCGCCGCATCAGGTGCAGAGCCGCTATAATTTCATGCGTGGCAGCGATCTCGATGAGATCCGCGTCTATGATCACATGCTGCCCGCCGCCGCCATTGCCACATTGGCCGCGAAGGGTGAGCCGGCGGCTGACAAGGGGTCGGACAAAAGCGCGGCATGGGCCGCATGGCTGCACCGCTATGGCTGGGACAAAGGCCTGCCGCCCGTACTGGAACCGGGCACCACCACCATCCGCAAGGTGGAGTTCGCCGATGCGCGCGACATGAAGGAGCGCATGTGGAAAGGCGTGGATGGCATCGACGAGACGACCTGGCCGGGCGTTTACAACCGCTCGCGCCTGCCGGGGCGCGATGATTATTTCGAGCTGCCCGACTGGAATGTCTATGTCGAGGGCGGCAAGCGCTATGAGCTGACCGTGCCGACGGGCGAGCCTTTCAACCGCGTGGAAATTCGCGGCGGGGCCTATGGCAGCCTGACATGGGCGGGGGATAGCGGCAAAAGCCAGCTTCTGGCCCAGCGTCCGCAAGGGGTGGTGCGCAGCGCTGACAGCTTTGCCACGCGGCAGGGCGGGGTGCTCTCCTTCACCAACATCATGCAGGAACAGCCCATTCAGGAAATCTGGGCCTATGATGTGACGCAGGCCCCCGAACCCAACGGCAGCTTCAAGCTCGACTATGTGATCGATGCGAAGACTTCGCCCGATATGGCGCCACTTTCGGCGCTCAACAGCTTCATCGCCGGGCGCTATCCGTTGGACGAACGCACCACGGTGGTCGCCATGCCCAGCAGCGGGGTGAAGGCGGCGGTGGGCGCCGGGGCGGCTGGTGCCGGTGGCGGCAATGCCGTCATCGCGGGCGCGGCACCCATCGTCCATGTGCTCATCCCTTCCAGCTTTGGCGAGGCCAAGGCGGATCAGCCTTTGGCTCGCGCCTGGGATTATGGCTGGCAAAATCTGCATGACGGGCTGGATGGCATCGCCATCGACCTGCCCGCGCTCAATGTCACGCCGCGGCCGGGCGGGCTTGTCGCGCTCAACATTCGGGTGAAAGACCCGATCTGGCCGATGCGCGACATGATCGACGTCTCGGTCTCGGTGCCGCCGGGGCAGAAACGCACGCTGTGGCTGGACCTGCGCGACCGCATCCTCTCGAACGACAGCCTTTATCTCTCCATCGCGGCCTCCGCGCCCGATTTCACTGCTGCCTCGCTCAATGGCGCGCATATCCGCCTGGTCTTCAAGCCGCGCGCGCAGGCCCTGCGCGAGCATGTGGCCGACCGGTTGATGCAGGTGAAGGACAATTGGAGCTATCTGGTCGAGGAGCACACCGCCTCGATGCGCGAAGGGCTTTACCGCCGCCTGCATGGCGATGTGACCGACCTGCTGCGCGTTGACCCGGACAATGCGGAAGCCCGCGCCTGGTGGGCCGACATTGACTATCGCCCGGAAAACCTGCCCCCTGTATCCCTGCCGCCAGTGCCGGCGGGCGTGCCGGGCTGGGCCGCGCGCCAGTTGCAGGATCTGGCGCTGGTGCGCCATTTCGTGAACTGGTGGATCGACGAGCGGCAGGTGCCCTTTGGCGATTTTGGCGGCGGCATTTCCGATGATACCGATCTTGTCCAGCAATGGCCCGGTGTCGCGCTGATGGGGGTGGAGCCGGACAAGATCAACGCCTCGGTGCGCGCGCTGTCGGATGCGGCCTACAAGAACGGCATGATCGTCAATGGCTTGCCCTATATCACCACGGACGAGTTGCATGTTTACGAGGAGGGCATCAACTCCAACGGCGAGCGGCTCTACCTCAACTGGGGCGAGCCCAAGGCGGTCGAGCGGCTGATGGCGACGACCAAGGCGCTGCAGTCAGTGATCATGGTCAATCCGGCCGGGCATATGCATTTCGCCAGCAATTGGTATGGCGCGCGCAAGATGTATCGTGAAGGGCCGTGGGAATGGCAGAAGCCCTATTCCTTCTCTGTCACGCAAAGTCCCATTCTGGTCGGGCTCTACAATGGCAATGCGACGGCGCGCGGGTTGGTCACGGGGCTGATGGATGGGCTGCTGGCCCATGGCAAGCAGGGCAGCGACGGGCTCTGGCGTTTCCCCAATGACATCAACTGGCGCAGTGATGCCGAGCGGGCGGGCGATGGCGGTGGCGCCTCATTGCCTCCGCAGGCGGCCTGGGCGGCGTGGCGTTTTACGGGCGACGCGCGCTATTTGCGGCCCATCGACACGCTGATCGCCAAGGGCGGCTTTGGCGCCTTGCACCAGTTCGATGACAACGGCTTTGCCTTGCTGCCCGATGGTGCGGCGCTGCTCGCCAAAGTGCCCGCCAAGCCCACCACCGGCTTTGGGCATTATGCCGCATGGCTGAAAACCGGAGATCGCAAGGAGATCGAAACGCTGCACGAAGAGGCGATCATCGACAAGACCCAGCATATGGGGATGATGACGCAAGGGCATTGGTGGACCGACCGGGTGGAGATCGCCTCGGACATGTTGCAGCGCGAAAGGCTGGGCGGCATTGCGCTGGTGCGGGGCAATTACTGGCCGGGCAACCTCGTGAGCTGGCGTTTTGCCGAGCCGGAGGGGGCGGAAAAGGTCGCCCTGCTGGTCAGCAATGACCGTGCCGATCATTTCCGCGTGACGGCCTATAACAGCAGCGAGAAGGATCAGGCGGCCACCATGTCGACCTGGGATATTCCGGCAGGTAGCTGGATCATGCGCGGTGATGACGGCAGCGAGCAGCATGTCACGCTGGAGCGCAGCGCCAGCATCGCGCTGCGCTTTGCCCCGGGGCGCGAAACCACGCTGGATTTCCGCCTTGCCAAGGCAGAGGCGCCGGTGGAGCAGCGGCCCGATCTGGGCATTGGCGCGGATGATGTGCAGGTGGCGCGGGGCGCGGTCGCTGTCACCGTTCACAGCCTTGGCGCCAAACCTGCCGAAGGCGGCGTGGCGATGCTGGTGGCGGCGGATGGCCGTGTCCTGGCAAAAGTGACGATCCCGACCCTGCCGGCCCCCAGTGATCTGACGCCCAAGACAACCAGCCTGCGTCTGCCGCTGCCTGCGGGCGGCGCGGCGCAAGGGCTCACGGTGCGGGTCAGCCTGCCGGACAGCGTGCAAGAGATTACCCAGCTCAACAACAGCATTCCGGTTCCGGCCGGGCGATGAGTATGCGGCGGCGCGCGGTTCTGGGTGGCGTGATGGGGCTGACGTTGGCTGGCTTTGGCGAGCGCTTGCGTGCCGTACCCGCAGCAAGGCCCGATCTTCGCGCGGCGCTGGATGCGGCGGAGAAAGCCGCCACGCCTGATGCGGCACTGGCGCTGCTGGCCCCATTTGGCGAAGGGCATCTGACTGAAACCGACCGGCTAGACCTACGCGCGGCGCGGGCGGGGCTGGCGATTGATGCGCAGCTTGCCCGCCGCTTTCCCCATGGCGTGGGGCTGCGCCCCTATCGCGTTACACCGCGAGACGGGGCATGGCGCGGCCCATCGCCCGAGGCCATCGATGCGGAAACGCGTGCTCTTACCGCCGATGCGCAGGCCGGGATTGTCCTGCCGCGTGTCTGGCTGGAGCGTCTGATCACCGCCATCGAGCAACACAAGGCCGCCGGGCCGGCACTGGCCTCCGCGCTTGGCCGGCAGGCGGATCTGTTGGCATCGCTGCGTCCGCAAAGTCCGGCACGACAGGGCCTGGGCCAATTGCCACAGGGAGAACGCTGGTTTGCCCTGCTTGCCGCGCGGCCGGGCGGGGCCATCGGCTCTCTGTCGCGGTGCGAGCAGCAGCTGGCCGCCCGCCGCGATGCCCTGCATCGGGAAGCGGGTGACATCTTCGCGCGGATGGGCGTGAGGGGGGAGACGGTCGGCGTCTGCTTTCGTCAGATATGGCAGGATCCGGCCTGGCTTTACAGCGACGATGCGCAAGGTCGTGCGCAGGCCGTGGCCGATATGACGCATCAACTGGCCTTCATGCGCGGCCGTCTTGGGGATCACTTCGGCCCCCTGCCCGCATGGTGCGTCAACGCCTCGGTCCGCGCCCTGAGCGCGCAGGAGATGGCCGCCGGGCATCAGGGCTATCGCGCGGTGCCAAGGCCCGGTGCGCCCGGTGCCTACATCGTGGATCTCAAGACCATCCGCCTGCGCCCGCGCTGGAGCCTGCCCGCCGTTGTCGCGCATGAATTGCTGCCCGGCCACATGATCCAGCTCGGCATGGAAGGGCTGCATCCGCCCCATCCGCTGCGCCGCCGCTATGCCAGCAGCTTTGTCGAGGGCTGGGCCATCTATGCCGAGCAGCTCGCCGCTGCCGAAGGCGCCTATCCCGACATTCTCTCGCGGCTCGGCAGCATCCATTGGGACCTGTTCCACATCTGCCGCGGGCTGGTGGACCTGGGCATCCATTTGCATGGCTGGAGCCATGAGGAGGCGCGCGCGCGGCTGGAGGACTGGCAGGGCGTGGCGGCCTATTTCGCGCCCTTCGACACCGATCTTGACCGTATCGCGCTGGAGCCCGGCGTGCGGCTGGCCGATGCGATGGCTGCCCTGGCGATCCGCGATCGGGCCGCGCTGCGTCAAGGCGATAGTCTGCGCGCCTTTCACAGGACGCTGGTGGAGAACGGTTCACGGCGGAGCGAGGATCTGCCCTGACGAGCCGCGCGATGGCATGGACCCTTCGCCACGCCTGCGCATTGAACACCGGGTGAGAGATGTCGCGGAGATCGACAATGCCACGCGGTGACAAATCGGCCTATACCGACAAGCAGAAGCGCAAGGCCCGCCATATCGAGGACAGCTACGAGGCGCGCGGTGTCCCGCAAGGCGAGGCGGCGAAACGCGCCTGGGCGACGGTGAACAAGGACTCGGGCGGCGGCAATCGTTCGGGTTCCGGGCGTGGCCGGACTGATACGCATGTCTCCTCTTCACGCGGTGGACGGGCGAACCGCTCGGGCTCTCCCGAACAGCGCAGCGCCGCTGCCCGCAAGGGATGGGTGACGCGCCGCCGCAACCAGTCGAGCTGACAGCAACTGGCCCCAAGCGGGGCCTTGCCAAAAGGATGGGAACATGACTGCTTTGACGATGAAGCGCGGGCTCTGTGTCGGCCTGCTCAGCGCCCTTGGCGGCTGGCTTTACCTCAGCCGGGGCACGGCGAAGAAGGATGGCAAGGGCGGGCACGAGGCATCGCCCACGCCTGTGCGCGATGCCGGCCCTGCCCATATGCGCGACAAGCCTGCCAAATGGGACAAGGTGGATGAAGCATCCGACGCTTCCTTCCCCGCCAGCGATCCGCCGTCCACCTATTGATCGCCGCGCTGCGACCAACCCTTGCCGGGGCGCGGTGAAACGTAATCCATGGCGACACTTTCGCCCGGCCCGGCACTTTCATCCTTCGCGCGGGGCAAGCCCGCGCGAGGCGAGCGAGAGAGAAATGCTGCGGCCATGCTGCGCTATTTCTCGTGCAGCAAAAGTCACATGCAAAACCATGGGAGCCCAAGATGTCTCAGAACGAACATGATATTTCGACGCTGAACAGCCTGATCACAACCACCATCGACAGCGCCGAGGGCTATGCCGAAGCCGCAAGGGAGGCGCAGAACAGCCGCTTTGCCGCCCTCTTTTCCCAGCGCGCCAGTGAGCGGCGCGCCATGGCCACGCGGATGCAGAATGAGGTCAGCCTGCTGGGCGGCGAGCCCGAGCGGAGCGGTTCGGTCATCGGCGGCGCCGAGCGCATGTTCTTCAACCTCAAATCGGCCGTGACGAACCACAATGAAAAGATGATCGTCAATGAGGTCGAGGCGGGTGAAGACCATATCAAGGCGAAGTATGAGGATGCCGTGCTGGACCGCGCATTGTCGCCGCAGGTCAAGGCGATCATCGAGGATGCCTTCCGCCACGTGCTGGAAGGGCATGACGAGATGCGCGACATCAAGCACGCGATGGAGCGTTGATCGCAAGGTGCCAATCGTCACAAGGTGTCCGTCGCGACAAGGTGTCCGTCGCGATCGGGGGGGCTGGCAGTCTTACTGCCAGCCCTTGGCCTTTGCGGCCTGTTCCTGCTGCGCGTCGAGCGGATCGCCCTTGGCCATGGATTGCGCCAGCCCCATCAGTTCCGCGTCGGCGGAGCCTGCCTGCCGGTAATCGCCCGCCTCGGGCTGACTGCCGGGCAGCACATGCTGCAACTGCCATTGGCCCTTGTCATGGCAGGCAATGCCCGAGGCCTGCTGACCGCTGAACACCCGGCAGACATCGCCACTCTCGCGCCGGAACGTGCCCAGCATGCGGATCGAACCACTGCCCTGCGCCGAGGCAAGCTGCGTATCGAGCGCATGCCCCAGCGCGCCAGAGGCGACCAGCGCGCCATCCTTGACGCTGATCGGCCCGGTGTCGCGCCCGTGCCACTGCGTTCCGGCAAAGACGCCAATGGCAAGACAGGCCGCCATGGCCGCGCTCACCCATGCCCTGCCTTGCGTGGTCTGCCCGGATTGCTTCGGCTGGCGCGCGGCGCGCGCAGCTGCAAGATCCACCACCTGGGCCACGCGGGGCGGTTCCGGCGTGGTTTTCTGCCGGATGAGCCGAGCCCATTCCGGGGGCACCGGGGCCTGCGCGATGGGCGCGAAATGGGCGCTCAGCCGGTCACGCAGGGCGCGCTGTGCGGCGATGCGCTCGGCCAGATCGGGATCGCCCAGCGCCGCCAGCGTGACACGGCCACGCGCCTCCTCCTCCAGCTCGCCATCGACATAGGCCATGATCTCTTCGTCGGTCATATCGGTCATGCCGTTTCTCCCAGCATGCGCATCAGCGCCTCGCGCCCGCGCACCAGCCGCGAGGTCAGCGTGCCCATGGGGCAACCGATGATCTCGGCGGCTTCCTTATAGGCAAAGCCTTCCACCAGCACGAGCATCACCGCCTCGCGCTGGTCGGCGGGCAGGGCGGCCATGGCGCGGTCGACATGAGCCATCTCGGCATGCGCCTCGATGGCCGCATCGCCCGCCACGCCCACATGCTCGCCCTCTTCCTCGGGGGCGAAGGTTTGCGCGCGTCTGCTGCGTGCCCTTGTCTCGTCAATCCAGAGGTTGCGCATGATCCGATACACCCATGCATCCAGCCGCGTTCCCTCCTGCCACAGATGGCTGGATTTGAGCGCGCGTTCGATCGTCGCCTGGCACAGGTCGTCGCCATCGGCCCCGTCGCGCGCCAGCCCGCGTGCGAAACGCCGCATGCGGGGCAGCAGTTCGACCAGACTTTCCGCGAAATGGGTTGATGTCACGCCTTTTGCCTTGCTTGTGGATGAAACGGATGCAGGGATGCGTTTCATCCATCGTGCCTGCCGTTTTTTTGATCCGGGAACAAGCCCATGTGGAAAGCTTCGAAGCGATGGTTGCAAAGAGCCGGGCTGATCATGGCCCTGTCCGCCATGACGGGCGGCGCCCATGCCCAGATCAGCCTGCCCGGCGGTGTCGGCGGGCGGGTGGGCGATGCCGTGGGGCAATTGGGCGACAGGCTGGGCGAGACGGTGGGCGATGTGACCCGCCCTGTCACCGACACGCTCGGCACGGTCGCGCAAATGGCACAGGCCCGCCTGTCGCGGCTGGATGCTTTCGTGCGCGGCCATCGCGCCAGCGTCGAGGTGGATGACACCGGCCAGCCCGCGCGCGCGCATGAGGTGCTGCTGCTCGACCCCGATCCCGCCGCATTGGCCAGTGCGGCCTCGGCCGGGTTTGGCGTGATCGATCAGGGCGACCTTGGCGGATTGGGCGTGGCCTATGCGCGGCTCTCCACGCCCGCGGACATGGCGCTGGCCTCGGCACTGCGCCGCCTGCGCCACCTCTTGCCCGGCAAGGAGGTGAGCGCGGACCAGATCCATTTCACCAGCGGCAGCCTGGCTCCCGGCCGGGGCGAGGGCGGAGCGGCCCCGCAACCGCGCGGCGGCACGGTGGGCATCATTGACGGCGGGGTGACGCCCGGCGCCCGGATCGTGGCGCAGGCCGGCTTTGCCAGTGGCGGCCCGCATCCCAACGCTCATGCGCAGGCGATTGCCTCGCTGCTGGCCGGGGCGGGCACGGCGCGCACCTATGTGGCCGATGTCTATGGCACCGATCCGGCGGGCGGCAATGCGCTGGCCATCGCGCGGGCGCTGGCATGGATGGCGGGGCAGCATGTGCCGGTGGTGTCGATCAGCCTTGTCGGCCCGGCCAATCCCTTGCTGGCGCGTGCGATCGGCGCGGCGCAGTCACGCGGGATGATCGTGACGGCGGCGGTGGGCAATGATGGCGCCGCCGCGCCGCCCGCTTTCCCGGCCTCCTATGATGGTGTCATCGCGGTGACGGGGGTGGACGGGCACGGGCGCGTGCTGTTCGAGGCGGGCCATGCCAGCCATCTCGACTATGCCGCGCCCGGCGCCGACATGACTGCCATTGGTCTGCGCGGGAAGGTGGAACGGCTGCGCGGCACCTCCTTTGCCGCCCCTTTGGTGGCCGCGCGGATCGCCGCGCTCGATGAAGGGCATGCTTCACGCCAGATGGTGCTCCGCCGGGCCGATGGTGAGGCTGTGGGGGCCAGCGCGCGCACCGGGCGCGGCATCCTGTGCGGAGCCTGCCGCAAGGGGATCTGAAAAAATTTCGCGAAGTATGGATGAAAGCTGAAAGCCCTCTCGTTCATCTCCCAGAGCCGGACATTCAAGGACGCGCTCCAGACATTCTTCAGGAGATGAACCATGAACCGCTTTTCTTCTTTTTCGCTTGCCGCTCTTGCTCTGGCACTGGGCACTGTTTCCATGCCGGCCCATGCCCAGTTGCTGGGTGGTGGCGGGCTTGGCGGGGCGCTGGGCGGCGGCTTTGGCGGCGGCCTGGGCGGAGGCCTGGGTGGTGGCTTTGGCACCATGAGTGGCGCGATGAACGGCACGCTGGATTCGACCCGCTCGGTCGCCAACACTGTCCGCCACCGCTCGGGCGATGTGACCGCCAGCGCCACCGGCCATGGCAGCACCTCGGGCAGCCAGTCGGTCAACCGCAAGACGGGCCAGGTTCAGGCCAGCCGCAGCGCATCGGGCTCGGGCAATCTGGCGAGCAGCGCCACCACGCCGCTCAACTCGGCCGCCGCTTCGCTGGGTGGATCGGGCAGCGCCTCGGGCAGTGGCAGCGCGCAGCTGGTGGGCACCAATGACCTGCGCAACACGGCGCAATCGGCCCGTTCGACCGTCGGCAGCACGGCAGGTCAGGCGCGCTCCGCGGCCACCAGCACCGGCCAGGCGCTGGCCGCCCGCACGTCCAATGCGGTGAGCGGCACCACGGCCACGGCGGTCGGCGCGGCCCGGGGCTCGGCGGAGATCGCCGGCACGGCCGGGCGTTCGACACTGGCGCTGGCGGGCAGCAGCGCGGCGGGCGTGGCGGGTGCCACGGGCGTCAAGCCGGGCATGGTGGTGCGCTCGCTCAATGGGCAGAAGCTGGGCAAGGTGAAGCAGGTGGTGGCCGATGAGAGCGGCAATGTCAGCAGCCTGGTGGTCAGCACCGGGGCCGGCAATGTCACCATGCCCGCCTCTGAGCTTTCCGCGCAGGGCAATGGCAAGGGGCTGGTTGCCACCGGCCAGTAAGCGCCGATCTTCCCGCCGACTTGGCCGGCAAAGGGACGGGCGTCTTGCCCGTCCCTTTTTTGCGGTGCGGGGACGGGTTTGCATCTGAGCCCATGCCGCGCCGTGGATGGAGCGGGCCGTGGCCGATGATCCGTTGAATATCGGGCAGTTGGGTTCACCTTCGGTCGGGCATGCAAAAACGAGCCTGTATTTTGCGCCGCAGCGTTCCAGTTCATGGATTGGAAAGGTTCGCTGTCTTAATCGCGCAGTCAGGCGATACGGCTGTTCCGAGGCCCCCTGCGGATTTGCCGAATGCCTGAATGAAATGCGTGCCCGAAGGGCGAAGTCCGTCGGGCACGCATTTCATTTGAAGATCGCGCATGGGGCCCCTCATTTGACAGGGTTATTGTTCAGCCGCGCTGCCATGGCGGCATGCTGTTCTTGCATTCATCTATGATGGTTCATGAAAGAGCCGACCTCGCCTGTTTGGCAAGGATTGCGCGCGGCCACAACGCGGTTCGGGTGAAGGGAGGCCTGTGGCGCATCCATGGGCCACCAATGTTGCCGCCATTTTTCACATGGTACAAACGCGCATGACGGGCCGGCTGGCCGATAAATCCGGCGCCGGGCCATCGCGGCGCGGGTTCCTCCTTGCTTAGCGGCCATAACTGTTCAACATGCCCGCCATGGAAGAGGCACTCGAAGGACGAAGCGCAAGGCGCCTTGATGCGACGCGCAACGTCGAATTGCTGCACACGACCGTGGCCCGCGATCTGGGGATCGCCATTGTTCAGGGCAGGCACAAGCCGGGCGAACTGCTGCCCAGCGAACTGACCGCGGTGCAGACCCTGAAGATTTCGCGCCCTGCCTATCGCGAGGCGATCCGTATGCTGGCGGCCAAGAATCTCGTCGAGATCCGGCCCAAATCGGGCACACGGGTGCTGCCACGGCGACAATGGAATTTGCTCGATCCCGATGTTCTGGGCTGGATCCTTCAGAACGGCCCGCCAGATACATTCCTGACGGCCTTGTTCGATGTCCGCATGATCGTGGAGCCGGCGGCGGCGGCTCTGGCGGCGCAGCGCCGGACACAGACCCATCTCGAACAGATGACCGATGCGCTCGACATCATGGGGCAGCATCCGCATGACAGCCCGGAAGGGCAGGCGGCCGATGAGGCGTTTCATCGCGTGCTGCTCGATGCGGCGGACAATGAGGTGCTCTCGCAGCTTGCCTCGCTGATCGGGGCATCTGTCAGCTATATCGCCGAATTCAAGCGCAGCCGCCATGTGCCGCGTGACCCCAAGCCGGACCATGATGCCCTGTTCCGGGCGATTGCGGCCCGCCGCAGCGAGGCGGCGCGTTCGATCGTGCAGAACCTGATCGGGCATGCGCGCGAGGATATGGAGACCTTGTTCGACGACGGCGATCCGATGCCGCCGGGCTGAAGGCTTCGGCGGGGGTGTTGCAAAAAATCCCGCCCGCATCGGTGCTTCATGGGAAGCATGATGCGGGCGGGCAGGGTGGATATGGTTCCTAGAAGCTCGAACGCAGGCCGATCGTCACGACGCGACCCAGCGGGTTGGCGCTGCTCGCGTCATAGCCGGTCGCGCCGCTGGTGCTGGCCACGTTGACGAAAGGCGGATCCTTGTCGAAGAGATTGGTCGCATCGACGAAGAGATTGGCTTTCTTGAAACGGCCGAAGTCCTTCAGCGTATAGGATACATGCAGGTCGACGGTGGTGAAGGGCGAGACATGATCGCCCCCGCCGACGGGCACGCCGGCGGCATTGCGCACAATCGGGTTCATCACGCCTGCGCCCCACCAGGTGTAGGGCCCTTCATAGGTCACGCCCACCACCGCGTTGAACGGGCCCTTGTCATAGCCGATGTTGGCGCGGCCCTCGGTCTTGAGTGAAGGGAAGGTGGTGTTGAAACCTGCCGTGCCCAGCACGCTGAAATGGGTGCCATCGGCCCCGAACCATTGTTCGAACTTGGTTTTGCGGGTGAAGGAGCCGTCGAGCGTGACGTTCCCCGCCGGAGTGTTGAAGTGATACATCGCTTCAAAGTCGATGCCCGCAACATTGAGGTTGAGCACATTGTTCTGCGTGTAGTTGTAGATCCAGTAGGCGGTCGCGCTGGCGCCTGTCTGGGGTAGTGAGCCCTGCACCGCGGCAATTTGCGCCGCTGTGGCGCCGCCGGGATAGAGCGTCAGCAAATTGGACAGGCTGGCCGCACCGAAGGCATAGGCGCTGGTCGGCGCGGTGATGCCATTGCGCAACTGGTCGCTCCAGTAGGTCAGGCTGACCCGCAGGCCGGGGATCTGCACCGGCGTCAGGTCAAATCCCACGCTCCAGTCCGTGCCCGTCTGCGGTTTCAGCCTGGCGTTGCCGCCTTGCAGGAAGACGCCATAGACGTTCGACAGGTTGCAGCTGGTGCTGGTGCACACCGCGCCCGGAATGGCCGTGACGCTGGGGTAGAGCGAGATCGGCACGTTGGTGAGGCCGCCTGCCACCGTGGTGCCAAGGCCATAGGCAAAGGCTGATTCGCCAGTTTGGCCCGAGGCATTGGCGCCGATCGAGGTAAGGGCGGGGGCTACGAAGGAGCGCGACCAGTTGCCACGGAACTTGATGCCGCGCACCGGCTCGAAATTGGCGGCGACCTTGGGGTTGGTGGTGCTGCCGAAATCGCTGTAATGATCAAACCGGCCCGAGACGTTGACGTCGATCGACCTGACAAAGCCGTCCTTCACCAGTGGCAGATAGAGTTCGCCATAGACCGACTGCACATTGCGCTTGTAGGTGAGGGGGATGTAGATCGAATTGGCGCTGGCCCCGCCCAGACCATTGAGCGCGGTGTGCGCCTGATCGATGGAATAGCCCAGCAATTCGCCGCCCACCGCTGCCTTCACCGCCCCGCCCGGCAGGTCGAAAAGTTCGCCGCTGATTTTGGCATAGGCGTTTCGCATAGTCTGGGTGGTGTTGTAGAATGTGGCGCTGTCGGTCAGTGAGGCCAGCGTCGCGGTGGATGTCTGGCCGCCAAAAGGATCGAAGGCATTGGCAGTGGTCAGCGTCTGGGTCACCGTTTCGGGGATGCCGTTCAGTGTGGCCGAGGTCGTGCCCGCCACTGCAAGGTTGAAGCTGGCCTGATTGAGCGTGCCCTGACTGATGATCTGGGAATGGTCGCGCCCGAACACGCCGCCGACATTCAGGGACCATTTGGGATTGAAGTCATAGGTCGCATCGAGATGGGCGTAGACATCCTCGGCGCTGCCTGTTGAGGTGGCGCCGGGCCCGTAGAGCTGGTTCGCATCGAAATTGATTGTGTAGGATGTCGGCGTCGTGCCGCCCAGATTGAAGGCGCGGAAATAGGGATTGGCCGAGGTCATCGTCGCTGAGGCCGAACCGCGCGACACGTTCGAGACCGTCTTGCGGAAAGAATAGTCGATATCGCCGACGATATGCAGATTGTCGCCGACATCCTGGCGGAGCTGGACATAGGCGGTGTGGCGCGTTTCCTGCGGCAGCAGGTCGCCGGCGGCGGGGGAGCAATTGCCCTGCTGCGTGGTGTTGTAGCTTCCGGCCGTGCCGGTGTTGTAATAGGTTTTGCCGCCTGCCGTCAGGCTGGGATTGGCGCATTTGTTGGTGGTCTGGTTCGTGCCGCCCAGCGGGACAAGGTTCACGCTGCGTGCATAGGAGCGGGCCTGTTGCGACAGGTTGGACTTGTCCGAGAAGCTGTAGGCCGCCAGCACCGATCCCGTGCTCCAGCTCTTGCCCCACAGCACCGCCGCGCTGTTGGTGTGATAGGCATTGCCAAAGCCGTGTTGCACATTGGCTTCAAGCCCGCTGAAGTTCTTGCGGGTGATGAAATTGATGACGCCGGCCACCGCGTCCGAGCCATAGACCGAGGAGGCGCCGTCGGTCAGCACCTCGACGCGTTCGAGCGCAATGGTGGGAATGATGTTGGGGTCGGCCAGCATATGGTTGGCCCCCGTGGTGGGGAGGCGGTGCCCGTTCATCAGGATCAGCGTCGAGTTTGAGGCCGACGCGCCAAGACCGTGAATGGTCGGCGCATTGGTGCCCGAATTGTCCGCCGAGCCCGAGCTGCCCTGGCTGGGCGCCTGCAGGCCCGTGATCGAGGGCACGGATTTGAGGATTTGCTGCACCGATTGCGCGGCCGTGTTGTCGATCTGCGCCTTGCCCAGCGTGGTCAGGGCCGAACCGACGGGCGCCACGCCTTTCAGGCTGGAGCCGGTCACGATGATGTCCCTGTCCGACGTGGTGGTGGGGGCGGCGGTATCCGCGTCCCGTGATGCCTGCCCCTGATTTGGCGGTGTTGTCTGCGCGATGGCGGGTGAATGCATAACGAACATCACTGCGCTTGCAGACGCGAGTAAAAACGCACGGCTTGCCGGCATGGTCATCTCCCCTTTGTTTTCTTGTCATACCAAAATTGCGATCCGTTTTAGTGATGTCAACAAGATTCCGCCTCATTCGTCAATTCTGCGGGACAGATGGCGATGACTCCGCACCATGCTTGCATTTTCACGCGAAGAAATTTCTGAAAAAATCACTCTTGCCTGACAAGAATCTCTCATGCAGGATGCGGGGAATTGCTCATCGAAGTGACAGGGCCGCATGCCGCCAAAGCGCATTCGGCAGGGAGAAGGATGATGATGGCCGTGACAGGTCGGAACCTGGTTTTCGCGCTGATGGGCGCCCTTGTGGCGGCGTCATCGGCGCTGGGGCATGCGCAGTCAGCGGCGCCTGTGGTGGCCGCGCCCCAGCCTTCCGGCGCGCCCGGTGACCCTGACGAGCCCTTCGTGGAAGCGACCTGTGCCGACTGTCATCCCATGGTGCAGATCACGGCACGGCACATGAAGGCCGAGGAATGGGCCGCGATCGTCGACAGGATGATTGGTCTGGGAGCGCAGGTCACCTCGCAGGAGGATCGTGACAGGATCATTGCCTGGCTCGCGGCGCATCAGGGGCCCCAATGACAACAGATCTTATGATTGGACAGCAGGCAATGGCAAAGAAGATCCATATTCTCAACGGCCCCAATCTTGGCCTTCTGGGGGTGCGTGAACCGCATCTCTATGGTTCGGCCACGCTGGCCGATGTCGAACGCGAATGCCGGGAGATCGCCAAGCCCGCAGGATTCGAGGTGATCTGCCGCCAGACCGATGCCGAGCACGAGATGATCCATTTCATCCATGAGGCGCGCATCGGCGCGGCGGGCATCGTCATCAATCCGGCGGCCTTCTGCTATGCGGGCTATCCGGTGCTCGATGCGCTCAAGATGTGCGACTGCCCGATCATCGAGGTCCACATCACCAACATCCACCGTCGCGAGGCGGAATGGCGCGCCAAATCGATCCTGACGCAGGGCGTGACGGGCATGATCAGCGGGCTGGGCATCGACGTTTACGGATTGGGGGTCCGTCACATCATCCGCGTGCGGTCGGGACAGTGACGCGCGCGACGGCAAGGGCGGGGCAGAAGGAGCGGGGGGCACGCCCGACGCGCGCCCGCTTTGCCGTGCTGGCTCTGGTGACGGCCGCGACCGTGCTCAATTACCTTGACCGATCGGTGATGAGCGTCGCTGCCAGGCCAATGAGCGCGGAACTGGGCCTGTCGCCCGGCATGCTGGGCGTGATCTTCTCGGCTTTTTCATGGACCTATGCGGCCGCGCAGATCCCGGGCGGACTGCTGCTCGACCGGCTGGGGACGAGGCTCACCTATGCCCTTTCGCTCATTTTCTGGTCGGCCTTCACGCTGCTCCATGGCTTTGCCGCCAACATCGGCACGCTGATCGGCCTGCGCTTTGGCCTCGGCATCGCGGAGGCGCCCTGCTATCCCTGCAACAGCCGCATTCTGGCGACCTGGTTTCCGCAGGGCGAACGGGCCCGCGCGACGGGAGTTTACTCGGTGGGGCAATATTTTGGCCTCGCCTTTCTCAGCCCGCTGCTGTTCTGGATCGTGGCGAACTGGGGCTGGCGCAGCCTGTTCATCCTGGTCGGCGCCATTGGCATCGCCTTCGGGCTTGCCTGGTATGGGGTCTATCGCGATCCTGTGCACAGCACACGGGTGAACAGGGTCGAACTGGCGCATATCGCCGCTGGCGGCGGCATGGGCACCACACGGACGCCGCCCTTTTCCTGGGCGCGCATGGGCAGCCTTATGGCCCGGCGGCAGGTGCTGGGCGCCTCGCTGGGTCAGTTCTGCAGCAATTCGGCGCTGGTTTTCCTGATCACCTGGTTCCCCACCTATCTGTCCACCGAGCGCCATCTCGATTTCGTGAAGTCCGGTTTTTTCGTCGCCTTGCCCTATGTGGCCGCGTCGCTGGGTGTGCTCTCGGGCGGGGTGGTGTCGGATTGGCTGATCCGCCGCACAGGCTCTGCCACCATTGGCCGCAAGGCGCCGGTGGTCGCCGGATTGTTGCTCGTCTCCACCATCCTGTCGCTTGGCGCCATTCGCGACAATGGATTGTTGATCGCGGTGATGTCGGTGGCAGCCTTTGGTCAGGGTCTGTGCAATCTCGGCTGGACGCTGATTTCCGATGTCGCCCCTGAAGGCGAAATCGGCCTGACGAGCGGCATCTTCAACCTGTGCACCAACATCGCGGGCATTGTCACACCCATGGTGATCGGTTTTGTCGTGCAGGCTTCGGGATCATTCCGGGGCGCGCTGGTCTATATCGGCAGCGTCGCCTTGCTGGGGGTGCTCTCCTATCTTTTCGTCATTGGTGACGTGCGGCGCCTTGCGGCAGACAGCTGATTGAAAAAACGAACAAGGCCGGGCGGGGCGCAAAGGACCGATGCCGGCAAAGCCAGAAGGAAGGCGAGAGGATGACGCTGATCTTGCGAGCAGGCGTAAGCGCGCTGCTGATGACATGGGCCACCACCGGTGCCATCGCCGCCATGGCCGCGCCGGACCAGGACTGGAGCAGACCGAACGGCGATGGCGCGGCAACCCGCTTTTCGCGCGCCGGCCAGATCACGCCTGCCAACATCGGCCATCTCAGGCAGGCCTGGGTCTTCCATATGAAGCCGGCGACGGCCGCTCCCACAGCGGTGCCCAGCGCGGCGGATCAGGCGCAGGCCGCCGCGGAACAGGCGGGGCCGCCACCCGGCGCGCCGCCTGCCGCTGGAGGTGCGGGCGCAAGGCGCTTTCCGGCTTTCTTCGGCAATGGCCGGTTCAGTGCCTCGGAAACCGCGCCGCTGATCGTCGGGGGCACCATGTATGTCGCCACGCCCTACAATCAGGTCGTGGCGCTCAACGCGGCCACGGGCGAGAAGATCTGGTCGCACGATCTGCCCAAGGGCGTGCAGCCCGCCCGGCGCGGCATGGACTTCTGGCCCGGCGAGAAAGGGCAGGGCGCCGCGCTGTTCTTTGGCGGCAGCGACGGGCGGCTTTACGCGCTGCGGATCGCCGACGGCCAGCCCAGCCCCGGCTTTGGCGAGAAGGGCTCGATCAACCTCAGGACGCCCGACGTGATGGTCACGGGGATGAACAAGCCCTATTCGATGACCTCGCCGCCCGTGATCTGGGGGCATCTGGTCATCACCGGATCGGCGGTGGGGGAAGGGATCGGCGGCGCGGTGGGCGATGTGCGCGCCTGGGATGCCAGGACCGGCAAGCTCGTCTGGACGGTCCATTCCGTGCCCCGGCCCGGCGAGCCCAACACCGGCAGCTGGGCGGGCGAGAGCGGCCATAACCGTTCTGGCGTCAATGTGTGGGGCGAGATGACGGTCGATGCGAAACGCGGCATCGTCTATCTTCCCTTCGGCGCGCCGGCGGATGACCGGGTGGGCGTCGACCGGCCCGGCAACAACCTTTATGGTTCCTCGGTCGTCGCGGTCGATGCGGCGACGGGGCGCTACATCTGGCATTTCCAGGTCGTCCACCACGACATCTGGGACAATGATACCGAAACCCCGCCGATGCTGTTCGACGTGAAGCATGGCGGCAAGGTCATTCCGGCGGTGGGCATCTTTTCGAAAAACCAGATGCTGTTCATCCTCAACCGCGTCACCGGCAAGCCGATCTATGGCGTGGAGGAGCGCCCGGTTCCCAAAAGCGACGTGCCCGGCGAGATCACTTCGCCCACGCAGCCCTTTCCCGTGCTGCCCGCACCGCTGGCGCAGATGAGCATGACCACCGACCAATTGTCGAAGATCACGCCCGAGCAGGAGACTTTCTGCCGCAAGCTGGTGGCGGACAACGCCATTGCGATGGGCGGCCCCTACAATCCTCCCACCTACAACCGCCCCATGGTCTATATGCCCGGCACCATCGGCGCGCTGTTTGGCGGCAGCTTTGACCCCGCGCGCGGGCTTTATATCGTCAACATCTCGCCCTTGGGGCAAATACAGGAGATCATGCCCAACGGGCAGGGCGGTTTCTACAATATGGGGCCGGTCAATGGCCGTTTCTGGAATCCGGCCACGCGGATGCCGTGCCAGAGCGGTTCATGGGGTGATCTGGTGGCGGTCAACGTCAACACTGGCAAAATTGCCTGGCGCAGCCGTCTGGGCGTGACCGACAGCCTGCCCGCCGCCTTGCAGGCCACCGGGCGGCCATCGGCGGGCGGCCCGACCAGCACGGCGGGCGGCGTGACCTTCATCGGGGCCACCGACGATGCGCGGTTCCGGGCTTTTGACACGAAGACCGGCAAGGAGATCTGGAGTGACCGGCTGCCGGCCCCGGCCCATAGCGTGCCGGTGAGTTACAGTGTGAAGGGCAGGCAATATGTCGCCATCGTTGCCACGGGCGGCAGCTTTCTGGGCACGCCGGTCACCAGTGACAGTCTCATCGTCTATAGCCTGCGGTAAGGACAAGCTTATGAAAAAGATCATTGGTTTGCTGCTTCTGGCCAGTTGCGGCGCGGCTGGTGCTCAGGTCGGCAATCCGGGCGGTGCGATCAACGACCGGCTCGGTGACCGGGATTATGGCGTGTGTCGCGGCGTCGATCCGCGCTGTTTTCACGATTGGCCACGCGCCGCTGTGAAACAGTACCGTATCCTGCTCTACACCCATACCGCCGGGCCGCGTCACGCCAATCTGGGTGCGCCGCTGGGCGCCGGGCTCAATCCCCCGCTGGGGCCCGATAACATTGCCCAGCGCGAGATGCTGCGGATCGCGCAGGAGAATGGCTGGGCCATCGACTATACGGAAGACCCCCGGGACATGGCCAATCTGAGCGGCTATCACGCGGTGATCTTCCTCTCCACCTCGCGCGATGCTCTCGACGACAATGGCAAGACGGCGCTGCGCCAGTATATGCGGGCGGGCGGCGGCTTCGTGGCAATCCATAACGCCTTTGGCACGCTGTATAACTGGCCCTATTACGAAGGCCTGCTGGGCAATGCCAATTTCTACGATCACGGCCCGGCGCGTGACGGGGATGTGGTGATCGTTGACGACAAGGATGCTGCGACCCATGGCCTGCCAGCCCGTTGGCGCTTCCATGACGAATGGTACAATCTCATCCCCTTTCCCACCCATGTGCGCTTTCTGGCGACCATAGATGAAAAGTCCTGGGACCCGGCGCAGGCCCATTATCCCGATGGCCCGCCAAGGGCGATGAGCGGCCCGCGTCCGCCGAATTTGCCGCCCATGTCGCGCTATCCATCGGTGGTGGGGCATCATCCCGGTCACGGCAGCTTTCACCCGGTTGTCTGGTGCCAATATTACGATGGCGGCAAGGTCTGGGTGACGACATTGGGCCATGATGCCAAGGCCTTCGAGAAGGATGGCGAACCGGGCGCCGCGCAGTTTCAGGCGATGATCACGGGCGGCATCAAGTCGGTGATGGGCGCGGCGCCGTTCTGCCGATAGCTGTCAGGTAAACGCTCGCACCCGGCCTGCGTGACATGCTTGTGTCGGCCGCGGCCATGGCGCCGACCCGCCGTCAACGGGGCGGCGGCGCCTTGGCATGGGCGGTCAATACTCGTCTTCGTCGGTGCGAAACGTCAGTTCGACCTTGATGCCATTGGGGTCAAGCAGGTTGAGCTGATGCAGGCGGCGGGCCGGCAAGGGCTGTTCGCGAAAGGCAACGCCATTGGCGGTCAATCGCTCGCGGCAGCTGGACAGGCCGCTGCAGTCAAAGGCGACATGGTCGAGGCGGCTGGCCTGGCCGGCGGGCGCTGCCGCTTCGCCGGGCAGTGGCGCGTTGACGTGAATGAGCGGCTGGCCCTGCTCGTCATAGAGCCAGACATTGTCGGGGCGCATCACCGCTGACACCGCCGGGCCCCGGCGAAAGCCGAGACAGGCTTCATAGAACAGCAGCGTTTCCTCGAACAGCGGCGTGCGGATGTTGACATGGCCAAGGCGATCGACGCGCATAAGGTGAAATCCGATTGGTCTACGGCGCAATTCTCGCGGCTTCTGGCGGTGTGTCAATGGCTCAAAACGCAACGGGGGCAGGTCTGGAAAAGACCTGCCCCCGGGGATTGCGCAGTGTGAAGTGGATCGAGCCGATCAGAACTTCACGCTGAAGCGGACACCATATTCGCGCGGTGCACCATAGAACTCGTTCTTGCCGCTCTGGCCCGAGACATAGAAGTTGTTGGTGATGTTGGTGCCATAGAATTCCAGTCGCAGATCGCCCTTGTCGATCGCGACGCTGGCGTTCAGCAGGCTGTGGGCGTTGAGAAGGTCGGTGGCCGCGACATAGGTGACATAGGCCCACTGTGACCCGACATAGGCGTAGTTGATGCGCGGGGTGACGGTAACGTCGTTGCCGGCCGCGATCTTGTACTGCGCGCCCACGTTCCACGTCCATTTGGGACTGTAGAGGTTGGGGCCGCCGCTGGAGGTGGTCAGCGTGGGGGTGTAGTCAAAGCAGCGCGCCGCATTCGACCCGGTGCACTGGGGGAAGCCGGAAAACTGGCTGGGTACCGCCCATTTGTTGATCAGCGTGAAGCCGCTCAGGCTGGAGTCGACGAAAGACATGCCGCCATCGAGCGACAGCGCGCCAGTATGGGCCTGGAAGCTGGCCTCAAAGCCCTTGATGGTGGCATTGGCCAGATTGGTGACGCCACCCGCGCCCGAGCTCTGGTTGATGATGTCTTCCTGGAAGTTCTTGTATGAATTGTAGAACACGCCAAGCTGGGTGCGGACATGGCGATCCAGGAAGGTGGACTTCCAGCCGGCTTCGTAATCCATCACCGTTTCGGGATTGAACGTGCCACCCGGCGGGTTGATGCCGCCGTTCTTGTAACCGCGCGCGGCAAAGACATAGATCAGATTGTTGCTGTCGGGCTTGTAGTTCAGCGTGATCTTGCCGGTGGCGCGGCCATCGCCTTCGGTGCCCGTCTGGGGCACCAGCACGGTGCGGTTGGGCAGCATCACCGCCCCCGTGCCATCGACGTGGAAATGCGAGTAGCGCAGGCCTGCCTCGATCTGCAACTTGTCAGTCAACTGGTAGCTGGCCTGGCCGAACACGCCGACCAGCGCCTTGTTGGTGTCGGGCTCGATCAGCAGGGTGGTGGCGCCGGCGGTGGTGTTGTAATTGCGCACGTTGATCTTGTTGCGCTGGCCATAGGCGCCCAGCACATATTTGAAGCGGCCGGTGTCGGGCGAGATGATGTTGATTTCCTGTGAATACTGACGTTCGCGCACGAATTGCCCCGAACCCAGCGTGGCCAGTTCGGTGCCGTCGGTATCGTAGAGGTTGTTGATGCGCTTGTTCAGATAGGCGGTGCGCGACAGCACGGTCAGCCCGCTGTCAAACTGGTACTTGAGTTCCAGCTGGGTGATGGTGGCGCGTTCAAAGTTCGACGGGTTGCTGTTGTAGTCGATGGTCCAGGGGGTGGTGGTGCGCCCGGCGGAAAACTGGGTGGTGGCGATAGGGCGATAGGCATAGCCGCCGGTCTGGCGGTCGATCAGTTCGACCTTGCCCAGCGCGGAAAAACCGCCCGATTTCCACAAGGCCTGAACGCGGGCGTCATGCTCGCTCAACCGGTCCGGCGTGGCATGGGCGGGGCCGATGTCCGTGTAATAGCTGTCGCGCGACGCGGCCAGACCTGCCACGCGGATGGCCAGCGTGTCCGTCACCGGCAGGTTGATCGCAACATTGGCGTTCAAATTCTGAAAGTTGCCATAGGCAACCGTGCCGCTGCCGCCGAACTTGCCCAGAACCGGCTTGTTCGTGTTCATGTACAGCGCGCCGCCGGTGGAATTGGCGCCCGAGAGGGTGCCCTGCGGCCCGCGGAGCACTTCGACGCCGGCCATGTCGTAGAACTGCGCGCCCGAGACGATCGGGGGCTGGAACACGCCGTCCAGATAGGTGGACACGCCATTGGTGACCTGGGGTGAGCCGGAGGCCAGGCCGATGCCGCGGATGTTGATCGAGTCGGTCAGGCCCGCCTTGACGATGGAGAGGCCCGGCGAGGCGTTCTGGAGATCCGACTGGCGCACCACCGCCTTGTCGCCCAGCGCGTCGCCGGACAGGGCGGTGACCGCGATCGCCACATTCTGCACGCTTTCGCGGCGGCGCTGGGCCGTGACCACGATGTCCTTGCTGTCATCGGGCGCCTTGTCTGGTGCAGCCGCGTCAGCCGTCGGCGCGGAGGGCGCTGTCTGGGTGTCGGCCAGAGCCGGGTTCGAGGCCAGGATCGTACCCGCCAGCAGCAGGCAGGCGGCATGATGGCGCAGACGATACGTGGCTGCAAAGGGCAGTTTGCCCATCCTCTCTCTCCAAACATTATGGCGCCTGAGGCGCGGTTGCTATAAACGCTATGCAACATAACATTTACCTCGACGCAAGATGGATAATGTAATATCCAATAGCAAATTCGCGCGCTGTGGCGTAAAGGTCACAGACGATAAGAAGGGAGAGCTGTATGAAGGGACTTCACCATCGCTTGCGTCAGGGTCTGCTGGCCGCGGGGGCCTGCGCGGTCACGGGCCTGGCCCTCTCGGGAACCGGCCTGAATGCGACGCAGTCCGCCGAGTCGCCCCCTCCGGCCCCTGCTCCCGCAATGACCCCCGCCATGGCTTCAGAGCCGGCGGGCACGGCCTGCTCGGCCGCGTTGGCGGTCGCCTGGCCCGAGGCCGGCACGCGAATCGAACGGGCTGCTCCGGTTCCCGCTGGCCTGATCAACGGGCAGATGATCCCCGCCCATTGCGAGGTCTTTGGCATCATGCATGAGCATAAGGGCGTGGACGGGCAGGACTATGCCATCCGCTTTCACATGCGCCTGCCCGAGGCATGGAATGGCCGGTTCTTCTTTCAGGGTGGCGGCGGATCGAATGGCGAGATCGGCGATGCGCTGGGGCGGGTGAGCATGGTGCGCGGTTCCGCGATCACCCCGGCGATCATGCGCGGCTATGCGGTGGTCAGCCAGGATTCGGGCCATGACAATCAGCGCAACAGCAATCCCAAGAGGGGCGGGCCAACGGCCTTCGGTTTCGACCCGCAGGCGCGCAGCGAGTATGGCCATGCCTCTCTGGCCCCCGTTGCCCTGGCCGCCAAGGCCATTGTGACCGCCTTCTACCACCGGCCTATTGTTCATTCCTATTTCGTGGGCTGCTCAAAGGGCGGCGAGGAGGGCATGGTCTTTGCCCAGCAGCATCCCGACATTTTTGACGGCATCATGGCGGCGGCCCCCGGTTTTGCCCTGCCGCGTGCCGCTGTCGAGGAAACCTGGGAAGTGCAGCGGCTGTCCCGGCTTCTGGCCAGGCCGGTCTCCTTCCCGGCTTTCCATACGGCGCTGACGGATCAGGATCTGGCCATCGCCGGGCGTGCGATCACCAGGGCCTGCGATGCGCTTGACGGCGCGGCCGATGGCATGGTGAGCAATGTGGCGGCCTGTACGACCGCCCGTGTGCGCCCCCAGATCGAGGCCAGCGTCTGCAAGGCGGGCCAGAGCGATTGCCTGACCCGTGCCAAGGCCGACACGCTCTATGACCTGATGCGCGGCGCCCGGCGCCCTGATGGCAGCGCGATCTATTCCGACTGGGCGTGGGACCCGGGCATTGCGACACCAGGCTGGCGCATCTGGAAGCTGGGCTCATCGGACGGCAAGGTGCCCGCGCTCAACATTGTGCTGGGTGGGGCCTCGCTCCATACGGTCTTCATCGTGCCGCCGGTCGAGGTGCCGGGTGATCCGCAGGGCCTGCTCGATGCGGAATTGCGTTTCAATGTGTTGACCGATGGCCAGAAGATCTACGCCACCGGCGCAGGTTTCACCCATTCGGCCTGGCAGGATTCATCGGCGCATTCGACCGACCTGTCCGCCTTTGCCGCGCATGGCGGCAAGCTGATCGTGCCGCATGGCGCTGCCGATCCCGTGTTCTCGCTGCGCGATACGCTGGGCTGGTGGCAGGGCGTCAATGCCCGCGCGAAGGGCAAGGCCTCCAGCTTTGCGCGTGTGTTTCCCGTGCCGGGCATGAACCATTGCGGCGGCGGCGACGCTGCCGATCAGTTCGACGGCCTCGCCGCGCTGGTGGATTGGGTCGAGCATGGCAAGGCTCCGGCCTCGATTCCCGCCAAGGGTGACCCGCAGGCGCCCTGGCCGGACCGCACCCGCCCGCTCTGCGCCTGGCCGACCTATGCGCGTTACAAGGGGCGCGGGTCGTTTGAGGATGCGGCCAATTTCGTCTGCACCGCGCCGCCATCAAACAGGAAGGCATGAGGCACGCCCCCCGCAATCCGCTTCCCGGTGACGGGCGAGACCCGCGCTTCCAGCCTGCGTTCGGCCATGGCATTCTCTTGAAAAGTGGTTAGAGGCTATCTTTTTGGCGGCAGCCAGATTGCTATGACAATGAACGATGCTGGAGCGTAAGTCAGAGATGGTGAGCAATGCGGGGGCACATGAGGAAAGGATCGCCGAGCTGACGCCAGAGGCCCCGGGGGCCGAAGGCACGGCCGGCGATCATCCGCTGGCGACACTGCCCGGTTTCATGCTGCGCCGTGCAGCCAATGCCATGATGGCCGAACTTGCCACCCGGCTGGCCGCGCTCGACCTCAAGATTTCGGATGCCACTGTGCTGCTGCTGGTCAGCGGGCGTTCGGACCTGACCTCAAGCGAGATCGGCAAGCTGCTGGATATTCAGCGGGCCAATATGGTGCCCTTGCTCAATCGGCTGGAAGGGGCGGGTCTGATCGCGCGCGAGCCGATCGATCGCAAGTCGCAGGCGATTGTTCTGACCAAGGAAGGCCGCGCGCGGCTGGCCAAGGTGCAGTCCTTGACCAGCGCTTTCGAGACGGATCTGATGAACCGCATTCCGGCAGATCACCGCGACCATTTCCTGCCCGCGCTCAAGGCCTTGCTGGCATCCTAGTGGATTGATTTTGACATTTGCATCCCCTGGCGGATGGGATGGGTCTGCAAATGTCAAAATCGTAAAATCCACTAGCATCAAAGGTTTCTAGTGGTCCGAAAAGATTCTGACATTCGAACACGCCCTTTCGTCACATGGTATCGAATGTCAGAATCGGACCACTAGGGGTTCAGCGCAGGATATAGACGTCGATCTGCACCTCGCTTGGCAGGCGGATGCCGCGCGCGACAAAGACGTGCCGCGCCAGCCAGTCATGAGCGCCGGGTTCGACCGTGAAACGCGGCGTCGTGCGGAAATAATAGGCTGAAGGGTCGACGGGCTCGCCGCGGGCCAGCATGTTGCTCACCTCCACGCTGGCGACGCGAACCCCCGGATTGCGGATCTCGATGATCGTGCCATCCTCCGCCCGCAGTGCATAATGCGCTTCGACCAAGGTAACGCCGTCCTCCCTGATCGTCTGCCAGTCGCCGCCGCCCGGCAGCACCGTGCCGCGCAGCATGGGGCCACAGATGGTGCCGCCGGCGATCGGAATATAGCGGCGGCGGCCATCGGCGACCATGCCCATCTCGACAGGGGGATCAAGCGTGATCCGGGCCGTGAAGGCATGGTCGAGCAGCGGGGCTGGGGAGGCGGCGTCGACCTCCCCCGCCGGGGCAGGGGAAGCCGGCTGGGTCAGGGCCGGTGTCTTGCTCATCGCGCGCGCCCTCAGATGGGGAAGTGGCCGGGCTGGGTTTCCATGGTGATCCAGCGGGTTTCGGTAAAGCTGTCGATACCCTGCAGACCGCCGAACTTGCCATAGCCGCTGTCATTCATCCCGCCAAAGGGCATCTGGGCCTCGTCATGCACCGTGGCGCCATTGATGTGGCAGATGCCGGCCCTGATCTGGCGGGCCACGCGCAGCCCCCGCGCGCCATCGCCGGTGAAGACCGCGCTGGAGAGGCCATAGGCGCTGTCATTGGCGATCTCGATGGCTTGGGCCTCGTCGCGGGCGTGGATCATGGCAACGACCGGGCCGAAACTTTCATCGCGATAGAGGTTCATGTCCGCGGTGACGCGATCGACCACGGTGGCGTGCATCAGCACGGTCTCGCCCTTGCCGCCGGTCAGCAGCGAAGCCCCCTTGGCAAGGGCATCCTCGATCAGCGCATTGACATGATGGACCGTCTTCATGTCGACCACCGCGCCCAGTGGCGTGGTCCCCTCGCGCGGGTCGCCCGTTGCCATGGAGGCAACCTTGGCGGCGAATTTTTGCGCGAACTGGTCGGCAATCGCCTCGACCACGATGATCCGCTCGGTGCTCATGCAGATCTGGCCCTGGTTCATGAAGGCGCCGAAGGCGGCGGCTTTCACCGCTTCGTCCAGATCGGCATCGTCCAGAACCAGCAGCGGCGCCTTGCCACCCAGCTCCAGCAGGCAGGGCTTGAGTTGCTCGGCGGCGCGCCGGGCGATGATGCGGCCCACGGTCGTGCTGCCGGTGAAGTTGATGCGCTTGACGGCGGGGGCGTCGATCAGCGCGCCGACGATCTCCCCGGCGTCCGCCGGCGCATTGGTGACGACATTGACCACGCCTTCGGGGAAGCCGGCGTCAGCAAAGGCCTCGATGATCAGCGCATGGGTGCGCGGGCAGATTTCGCTGGCCTTGAGGATGACGGCATTGCCGCAGGCCAGCGGCGTGGCGATGGCGCGCACGCCCAGAATGATCGGCGCATTCCACGGCGCGATGCCCAGGATCACGCCGACGGGCTCCTTGAGCGCCATGGCCAGACAGCCAGGCTTGTCGCTGGGGATGACTTCGCCGCGAATCTGGGTGGTCAGCGCTGCGGCCTCGCGCACCATGCTGGCGGCCAGCGTCAGGTTGAACATGGCCCAGCCGGCGGTGGCGCCGATCTCGCCCATCATCGCCTCGACAAACGCATCCTTGCGGGCCAGCAGCGCATCGGCGGCCCGGGCCAGCACGGCGCGGCGGGCATTGGGGCCCATCGCGGCCCATGCAGGCTGCGCGGCGCCCGCCCTGACGGCAATCGCGGCGGCGTCGGCGGTGGTCATGGCGGCGGCGGTGGACGCAACTGCTCCCGTCAGCGGATCGAGGCGCGTGAACTCCATCTCGGCATTCTCCCAAACGTGGCGCTCAAGGTGGCGAGCGTCATTTAGCTATGACAAATAGCATAAATTTTCCGATTGGCTAGCCCTGATGCGCCATGCGCGGGGCGAGCCGAGCCGTCAGTGCCCTGCGTGGGCAAGGAACCGGGCCGGAATGACCGGATCATAAGGGCGGATAAGGGATCAAAGGAAGGGACAATGGTGCCGGCTAGAGGGTTCGAACCCCTGACCCCCTGATTACAAATCAGGTGCTCTACCAACTGAGCTAAGCCGGCCCATGTCTTCCGGCGCCATAACGCCGAGCCGCGCTCCCATGCCCTAAGCCACGCCAAAGGTCCAGCCCTCGGTGTGTGCAAGATGGGGGGTAAGGGCCTGTGGATACCAAAATTTTCTTTGGGCTGAAGCTGTGCGCAGCCATGCTGCGGTGATCAGCGCATCGCTGGCATGATCGCTGAGCGGAGCCTGCGTGGGCTCATCCTCCTCGCAGCCCAAAGCTGCCAGAGCCTGCGCCAGATCCACCCGGGAACGAATTTTCGAGCGTCCCGCCCGGCGCCCCGCGGCCATGGCGGCAAGGGTGGTGTAGATTTCCACCACCACGCGCCCCTGTTCCGGCACATCATCGATCGGCCAGACGGGGATGGTGGGGGGCAGGCGGTGAAACAGGCGCATCCCCGTCAAGGAGGATTTGCCGACTTGCGAGGCGCCCACCAGATTGAGATTGCTGGTCGGCTGGCATCCGGCGCGCGCCTGCGCCAGTTCGGTCACGCGCATGCGCCCGCGCCCCGGCGGGAAAAGGTCGCCCTGTCGGCCTCCGTGGCGGCGAAAATGACGGCTTGCCTGGGCGTGTTCGACAAAGCTGTGGGCACCAAGGTCGGCATCCTGCGCGCAAATGCCGTCCACCAGCGCCCAGAGATCGCGTGCGCTGGGCGGGCTCTGATCCCATTCCGGAAAGAACGCACCGCAATCGACAAAAGGCAGCGATTGGCCCAGGTCAAAGCCGATCAGTGTTTCTGGCGGGGTTTCTTGGATCACCCAATCGAGCACCTCCTCGCGCGACCAGATGTGGCCCGGGCGGATCAGCATGGGGGCCGGGTCGTGCTGGCCGATCATGGCCACGGCGATGCCCTTGTGGCGCCGCCCGCTGGCGCCGGACCAGTCAATCGCGACATGATGGGTGAAGCGGGGAGCGGCAGGCTTCACCGTTTTTCCTGTCTCTTCCTTTCCCACCATTCCAGCCGTTTCAGGATCTCCCGTTCAAACCCCCGCTCAACCGGGCGATAGAAGGTTTGCGCCTCCATCTCCGGCGGCCAGTAATTGGCGCCGGAAAAGCCGTCCTCGGCATCATGGTCATAGGCATAGCCCTTGCCATAGCCGATCTCCTTCATCAGCTTGGTGGGCGCATTGAGGATGTTGGCGGGCGGCATCAGCGATCCGGTGGCCTTGGCCGTGGCGGCGGCGGCCTTCCAGGCGACATAGGCCGCGTTCGATTTGGGGGCGGTGGCGCAGTAAAGGCAGGCCTGCGCGATGGCGAGTTCGCCCTCGGGCGAGCCCAGGAAGTCGTAGGAATCCTTGGCGGCCAAGCATTGGGTCAGCGCCTGCGGGTCGGCAAGGCCGATGTCTTCGCTGGCAAAACGCACCAGGCGGCGCAGCACATAGAGCGGGTCTTCCCCCGCTGTCAGCATCCGCGCCAGATAATAAAGCGCCGCCTGCGGGTCCGACCCGCGCAGCGATTTGTGCAGGGCGGAAATGAGGTTGTAATGCCCCTCGCGGTCCTTGTCATAAACGGCGACGCGGCGCTGCAGGAACTGGCCCAGCTCCGCCGGCCCCAGCGGGGCGGCGAGCGAGGCGGTGTAGAGCGTCTCGATCTGGCCGAGCAGGAAGCGCCCATCGCCATCGGCGCTGGCGATCAGCGCCTCGCGCGCGGGGTTGGTCAGCGGCAGGGGAACGCCCTCGGCCTCTTCGGCGCGTTCCATCAGCGTCGTCAGCGCGGCGGCATCGAGGCGATGCAGGATCAGCACCTGCGCGCGGCTGAGCAGCGCCGCATTGAGTTCGAAGGAGGGGTTTTCGGTCGTTGCTCCCACCAGTGTCACCGTGCCCTTTTCGACATAGGGCAGGAAGCCATCTTGCTGGGCGCGGTTGAAGCGATGGATTTCATCGACGAACAGCAGCGTCGGGCGGCCATGGAGCGAGAGCGCCCCTTCCGCCTCGGCAAAGATGCGCTTGAGGTCGGCCACACCGGAAAACACCGCGCTGACCGCCGCGTAACGCATGCCAACAGCGGCGGCCAGCAGGCGTGCGATGCTGGTCTTGCCGGTGCCCGGCGGGCCCCAGAGGATCATGCTCGACAGGCGCCCGGCCGCGACCATGCGCCCGATCGCACCTTCCGGCCCGGTCAGATGGTCCTGTCCGATCACCTCGGCGAGGCTTTGCGGGCGCAGTCTTTCGGCCAGCGGCATGGTGCCCGCCGCTGAACCGGGAGCGGCGGGCGAGGGCGGCGGAGGATCGGCGTGGAAAAGGTCGGCCATGGGCTTCATGTAGTATGATCAGGCGATAAATGCATCGCCTGTGAGCAGGGCTTGATTCCTGCGCCTTGCATGAGTGAAAAGATCTTCGGATCAGGGGCGGGAGTAGCGCGATGGACAGCAACAAAAGCGAGCAGCCGGCGGGGTCCCCAAGGGATGATGCGCCGTGGAGCGCGCCGGCGCCGCGCTGGTTCTGGCTTGTCGTGGGGCTGTGCTGCTTGTGGAACCTGCTGGGCGCGGCTGACTACACGCTGACCAATCTGCGCGTGGCGCCCTACATGGCGCAGATGCCGCCGGCGATGATCCGCTTCATCGAGCAATTGCCCTACTGGGTCGTGGGGGCCTGGGCGCTGGGCGTGTGGGGCTCGGTGGTGGGCAGCCTGCTGATGCTGATGCGGGTGCGCCATGCCGCCATTGCCTATGCGCTCTCCTTTGCCGGAGCGGTGGGGGCGCTGACATGGGAATATGCCCATGGCGCGCAGCAGGCCGGCGGTGGTTTTGCCCCCATGGCGGCGCTGCTGCTGGTGGCCATCCTGTTCCAGCTGTGGTTTTCGCGGCAGATGTTCTGGCGCGGGGTGCTGCGTTAGGCCTTGCCCCGCCTCTTCTGGCGGATGAGGCGCAGATAGGTGCTGGCCACGGCCTGATTGATCCGGTCCCAACTGAAATCAAGGCTGCGCGCCTCGCCCGCCGCGCCATGGGCCGCGCGCAATTCGGGGCTGACGAGATAGGCCTTGAGTGCCTCGGCAAAGGCGTGCACCGCGCCGGGGCGGATGAGGCGGCCGTTCACATGGTCATCGACCAGGCTCTCGCTGCCCGTGGCCGCGGCGCAGACGGCGGGCACGCCGCAGGCCATGGCTTCGAGCGTGACATTGCCAAAGGTCTCGGTGATCGACGGGTTGAAGAGCACATCCATGCCGGCCACCGCCCGGCCCAGATCAGCCCCGGCCTGAAAACCGGCAAAAACGGCGCCGGGCAGCCGCGCCTCGAACCAGTCATGCGCAGGGCCCTGGCCGATCACCATGACGCGGTGCGGAATACCCCGGTTCGAAAGCTCCTCGACCGTGTCGGCAAAGACATCGAGGCCCTTTTCCATCACCAGACGGCCAAGGAAGCCGATCACCACCTCATTGTCACCAATGCCCAGCGAGCGGCGCCACGCCATATCGCGCCGCTGCGGGTTGAAGATGGTGCGGTCCACCCCGCGTGACCACAGCGAGATGTCGTAATTCATCCGCTGGTCGCGCAGCACTTGCGCAAAGCTTTCCGATGGGGCGACCAGCGCATCGCAGCGGCGGTGAAACCGGCGCAGGATGGCGGTGAGCAGCGGCTCAATCCAGGCCATGTTGTAATAGCGCGGATAGGTGTCGAAACGGGTGTGAACGCTGCCCAGCACCGGGATGCCGCGCGCGCGCGCCCAGCTGATCGCGCGGTGGGCGGCGATGTCGGGCGAGGAGACGTGAACCACATTGGGCGCGAATTGCGCCAGATCGCGGCGTACCGAGCGCGGCAGGCCCATGGCAATGCGATATTCCGCGCGGCCGGGAATGGCGACGCTGGGCACGCTGACCAGATCGCCCGCCGGGGCAAAGGCGGGGGTGGCAATGGTGGGCGAATAGATGCGCACCTGCGCGCCCTGGGCCAGCAGATAGGAGACGAGCCGATTGAGCGCCTTGTTCGCGCCATCGGTGACCATGTTGTAATTGCCGCTGAAAAGCGCGACGCGCAGATCGCTGGTCACGCTGGGAAGGGCTGGGGAGGGACTGTCCATCGCGGGGCCCATAGACCTGTCTTGTTCATTTGGCGAGAGGGCAGACCCAGGTGCCGAATTTGTCCATACGAAAAAGGCGCATGGCTCCTACCGCAGAGGATGGAGGAACCATGCGCCAAGGTTGGGGCGCCATGCCGGGAGGGGGAGGAAGGGCAGGCGCCCGCCAAAGGGGGGCTTGGGATCAGATCAACTTAGCGACGCCAGCCATGGTGACCGTGCCAGCCATAACCGCCACCCCAGCCACCGTGGCCATAATAACGGTGGCCCCAGTGATCCCAGTAATAGCCGTCACGCCACACCCAGGGGGCATAACCGCCATTGTAGTAATAGGGCGGCGGTGGGGGCGGCGGGGCGTAATAGCCGCCATAGGCTGGATAGCCATAATCATAGCCATAATAGGGGCGCGGATGGTCCGAGGCGATGGCGGCACCCACCGCCACACCCAGCAGGCCGCCCGCAATCACCGCGCCGGCATCACCGCCGCCGCGTCCGCCATGCCAGCCGCGATCCCGATCGGCCATGGCGGGTGTGGCCACCAGAGCCGTTGCCGCCGTTGCCGCCAGCGTGGCGGCCATCAGGGTCTTCTTGGCGATAAGGGTCATCTTACCGGTCATGTGTTATCTCCTGACGGACATCTGGACCCGAACCCCTGTTCGGCCCTTCGATCGACTCGCGCCGATTCGCCGTCTGTGAGGGTTGTTTGCAACTTTCAGGCTGAACGGAACTGGCACGGCATCTGCAGCAAAGGTTCAGATTTGCAAGGATGCGGTAAAGCGTGGGAAGGGGGCGCTGTGCCGTGGCGGGCGCAGCAAAAAGGCCGAGGGTTTTCACCCCCCGGCCTTTTCAACATCACCCAACCGTGAAGGTCTCAGGCGTCCTTGCGACGGCTGGCCTTCTTGCGCTCGTTGGGGTCAAGCTCAGTCTTGCGGATGCGGATGCTCTTGGGCGTGACCTCGACCATTTCATCCTCGTCGATATAGGCGATGGCCTGTTCCAGCGTCATCACCTTGGGCGGGGTCAGACGCACGGCGTCGTCCTTGCCGCTGGCGCGGAAGTTGGTCAGCGCCTTCGACTTCATCGGGTTGACCTCGAGGTCTTCGGGCTTGGCGTTTTCGCCGATGATCATGCCTTCATAGAGGGCCTCGCCCACGCCGACGAACAGGATGCCGCGCTCTTCGAGCGGGCCAAGCGCATAGGCATTGGCTTCACCCGCGCCGTTCGAGATGAGGACGCCATTCTTGCGGCCCTCGATCTTGCCCTTGTAGGGGCCATACTTGTCGAACAGGCGGTTCATGATGCCCGTGCCGCGCGTGTCGGACAGGAATTCGCCGTGGTAGCCGATGAGGCCGCGCGAGGGGGCGATGAAGCTGATGCGGGTCTTGCCGCCGCCCGAGGGGCGCATGTCGGTCATCTCGCCCTTGCGGTTGGCCATTTTTTCCACGACCGTGCCCGAGAACTCATCGTCAACGTCGATGAGGACGGTTTCATAGGGCTCGGTGCGGTTGCCGTTCTCGTCGGTGCCAAAGAGCACGCGGGGGCGGCTGATGCCCAGCTCGAAGCCTTCGCGGCGCATGGTTTCGATCAGCACGCCGAGCTGAAGTTCGCCGCGACCGGCGACTTCGAAGCTGTCCTTGTCGGCCGATTCGGTGACCTTGATGGCCACGTTCGATTCGGCTTCGCGCTCCAGACGGTCGCGGATCATGCGGCTCGTCACCTTGGTGCCTTCGCGACCGGCCATGGGCGAATCGTTCACCGCAAAGCGCATCGAGAGCGTCGGCGGATCGATCGGCTGGGCCTTGATCGGCGTGCGGACCGACGTGTCGGCAATGGTGTTGGCGACGGTGGCAACCGAAAGGCCCGCGAGGCTAATGATGTCGCCAGCCTTGGCTTCGTCCACCGGAACGCGGTCCAGGCCCTGGAAGGACAGGATCTTGGACGCACGGCCCGTCTCGATCACATTGCCTTCCGCGTCGAGCGCGTGGATCGCCTGGTTGACCTTGACCACGCCCGAGGTGACGCGGCCGGTCAGCACGCGGCCCAGGAAGTTGTCGCGGTCGAGCAGGGTCACCAGGAAAGTGAAGGGGGCGTCAACCTCAAGCGCCGGCGGCGGCACATGGTCGACGATCTTCTGGAACAGCGGGGTCAGCGTGCCCTCGCGGCGGGTCGGGTCCTCGCTGGCATAGCCATTGCGGCCCGAGGCGTAGAGCACGGGGAAATCAAGCTGTTCGTCGCTGGCGTCGAGCGAGACGAAGAGGTCGAACACTTCGTCGAGCACTTCCTGGATACGCTCGTCGGGGCGGTCGACCTTGTTCACCACCACGATGGGCTTGAGGCCCAGCGCCAGCGCCTTGCCGGTGACGAACTTGGTCTGCGGCATCGCGCCTTCCGAGCTGTCCACCAGCAGCACCACGCCGTCGACCATCGAGAGGATGCGCTCCACCTCGCCGCCGAAGTCGGCGTGGCCGGGGGTGTCGACGATGTTGATGCGCGTGCCTTCCCACTCGATCGAGGTCGGCTTCGCAAGGATGGTGATCCCGCGCTCCTTTTCCAGATCGTTGCTGTCCATCGCGCGTTCTTCCACGCGCTGGTTGTCGCGGAAGGTGCCCGACTGGCGGAACAGCTGGTCGACCAGCGTGGTCTTGCCATGGTCAACGTGGGCGATGATCGCGATGTTGCGAAGCGGAAGCGGGGCGGACATCAAAGGGACTTTCCTAGGAGGAGGGGCGGCATCTTGCACCGCACAATTCTGGCGGCCCCCTAGCCGAAAGGGGCGGCCGGGGCAAGATGCGTGCGCGGCAGAGGCGCAAAGGCGGGGCGGGCAAGATGTTGCAAGCTGTCTCGAAATCGCCACATCATGCGTGATTTGATAGGGAAAAGGGCTGATTTCTCCCGATTTGCGATTGTGCTTGCGGGAGGCCCCACTAAACAGCCCAAAGGATGACATGGCGGGGATGCGGTGAATTGGCGCGAGTGATCGCGCCGGCGCACTCCGTCGCCACAGGAGCGATGCCGTAATGCCCCAGACCACCTTCAACGCCGCGGCGACGACGACGGGGGGGCTGCGCCGTTTGCGCGGCGCGATTCTGGCCGGCGGGGCGCTGGGTCTGCTGGCGCCCTATGCCGCGATGGCGGACGTCGCGGCGCATCAGCCGCCCGCCAACACGCCGCCCCCGGCGCAAGCTCCCACCGCTGCGCCCCCGCCCGAGAGCGAGGAAGCGCCGCCCGCGCCGCCACCCGGCGCCGTCGATGCGGTGGGCAATGACATTCTGGTCACCGCCAACAAGCGCGAACAACGGCTGCAAAACGTGCCCGTCGCCATCACCGTCACCCGCGCAGAGACGATCGCGCTGGCCAAGATCCGCGACATCAAGGACCTGTCCAGCCTGGTGCCGTCGCTGCGCGTGGTGGACCATCAGAATGTCGGCAACACCGCCTTCCTGATCCGCGGCTTTGGCAATGGCGACAACAATGCCGGGGTGGAGCCGAGCGTCGGCGTCTTCATCGACGGCGTTTACCGCTCGCGCAGCGCCGCGCAGGTTACGGACCTTCCCGATGTCAGCCAGGTGGAAGTGCTGCGCGGGCCGCAGTCGACTTTGTTCGGCAAGAATGCCAGCGCCGGCGTCGTCTCGATCTCCACCGCCGAACCGCAGATGACGACGCATGGCTCGACCGAGCTTTCCTATGGCAATGACAATGCCTTCATCGTCAAATCGACGCTGACGGGCAAGATCGCCAAGGATCTGGCCGGGTCGATCTCGGGCAGCTACAACCGGCGGGACGGCTATGTCTATGATGCCGGGACCAATTCCAAAACGAACAACCGCAATCGCTATAATGTGCGTGCGCAGTTGCTCTATGCGCCCGACAGCGGGTTGAAGGTGCGGCTGATCGGTGATTATGGCCAGATCAACGAGCTGTGCTGCGCCACGGTGAATGTGCTGGCCGGCCCCACGGCGGCGGCGATTGCGGCAGTGGGCGGCAGGACCAATCCGGCCAGCAGTCCCTATTCCACGGTTTACAGCAACATTCCCTCCACCAACAGGATCGTCAATTACGGTGTGTCGGGTCAGGTGGATTACATGCTGGGCCCGGTGAAACTGACCAGCATCACCGCCTGGCGCAAAAGCATCAACCACAACAATCAGGACAGCGATTTCACCAGCGCGGACCTGTTGGGCCGCAATTCTGCGGATGTGTACATCCGCACCTTCACACAGGAAGTGCGAGCCAATCTGGCGTTGGGCGATTTCGTGAATTTCACCGCCGGCGGCTTCTATTTCAACGAGAACATCGGCCAGCAGGGTCAGCTGCAATATGGCAAGGATTTTCGCGGCTATGCCAATGCGCTGATCCAGCAGCAGTCGGGCGGGGCCTTTACCCTGCCGGGGGTGGAAGGTTTGCTGGGCACGCTTTCGGGCAATCCCGCGCTTTATACCGGCCAATTCTTCCAGCCGGGCACGGGGCTCAACGAAAATTACGCGCTGCAGGATGAAAGCTTCTCGATCTTCACCCAGGCCGATGTGAAAATTGGCAAGATCACGGTGACGGGCGGCCTCAACTACACCCATGACCGCAAGCGTTTCGCCACCGGGGTGACGAGCAGCGATGTGTTCTCCAGTATCAATCTGGCCCCCTATGCGGCGGTGGCCGGGCCGCAATTGCTGGCCCTGCGCGCGCTGCAGTTCATGCCCCAGTTCCTCAATGTGCCCAATGCGGTGGAACCGGGACGCACCGCCGATGGCGATGTCAGCTATACGGCGCGGGTGGCCTATGCCGCCACGCGCCATGTCAACGTCTATGCCTCCTATGCGACCGGCTTCAAGGCCTCCTCGGTCAACCTCTCGCGCGACAGCCGCCCGGCGCTGACCAATGCGGCAGCGATTGTCGCGGCGGGGCTGGCCGTGCCCAACCAGACCTATGGCAGCCGCTATGCCTTGCCGGAAAAATCGGCCTCTTTCGAAGTTGGGCTGAAGGGGGATTGGGGCATCGCCTCGGCCAATCTTGCCGTGTTCAAGGAGCGGATCAAGAACTTCCAGATCAACCTGTTCAATGGCGCGGGTTACGATCTGCTCAATGCGGGCAAGGAATCGGTGTTCGGCATCGAGTTTGAAGGGCAGGTCCATGTCGGCCCCGAGCTGACGCTGGGCGAGAGCGTGACCTATCTCAAGCCGCGCTATGACAATTTCACCGATTCCTCCTTCGGTGACCTGAGCGGCACCAGACCCGCTGGCATCGCGCCCATCTCCTCGACCATGGTGGCGACCTGGAATCATCCGCTGCCCGGCGGCCACCATGTCATCCTGCGCGGCGACTGGCATTATGAGGCGCCAACGCAGATCGAGGACGGGCTGCCCGGCTTTATCACCACCAATCCGCTCAATGGCGCGGTGATCAGCTATCAGCCCGCGCTGGCGGCCGCGCGGCAGTTCAAGCGCGAGGTGAGCGAGATCGACGCCTCGCTGAGCTGGCAGTTGCCCAGCGGTTTCGAGCTGAGCGTCTGGGGCCGCAACCTGACCGATGATCGCTATCTGACGGTGATTTTCGATTCCCCGGCGCAGGCGGGCTCCATTTCGGGCTACCCCAACCAACCTCGCACCTATGGCGTGGCGGCATCTTACAAGTTCTGAGAAAACAGGATCTTTGGTTAAGAAGAAGGGGGCGCTCGCGCTCCCTTTTTCATTTGCCTGGGGGTGAAGAATTGGGCAGCATGGGCCAAGACCGTCGATGGAGCGAACATCATGGACTGGATGCTGCTACCCTACAAACGTTATGTCGACTTTTCCGGGCGCTCGCAGCGCAAGGAATACTGGATGTTTGCCCTTTTCACCATGCTCGTTTCGCTGCTGATTGACGGCACGCTGGGCGGATCATGGTCGGTCGTGATGGGCCTGCGCCATACGCCGAGCATGACCGGCAGCCTTTTGGGCGGCTTCTTCGCGCTGGTCAATTTCCTGCCCTCGCTGGCCGTGACGGTGCGCCGCCTGCATGACACCGATCGTTCGGGCTGGTGGTTCCTGATCCTGCTGGTGCCCATTGTCGGCTGGGTGATCTGGCTGTGGCTGATGGTGAGCGACGGCACGCCGGGCGCCAACCGCTTTGGCGAGGACCCCAAGGGACGCGGGCTTTACGGCGTGTTCAACTAGGCCGCCCGCTGCTGGCTAAAGCTCGCGCAGGGCCCGTGCCGGCCTTGCGCGCAGCAGCGGCAGCGAACTGGCAAAGGCAAAGCCCAGCACCACCGCAAGGCCTGCGCCGAGCACGAGCAGCACGCGCGGCCAGTCGGGCAGGAAGTCAAAGCTGAAGAGCTTGACCACCACCAGCCAGCCAAGGGCCGAACCCAGACCCAGCGCCACCACGGTCAGAATGCTCGCCAGCAAGCCATATTCGGCCATCTGCAGCCCCAGCAATTGCCCCCGGCTGGCGCCCAGCACGCGCAGGATGGTGTTGTCATAAAGCCGGCTGGCGCGCGCCGCCGCTATCGCGCCCACCAGCACGGCAATGCCGGCCAGCACGGCGATGGAGGCTGCGGCCAGAATGGCGGTGGACACTTGCCCCAAAAGATCGCGCGCGGCGCTGAGCAAGGGGCCGACCTCGACCACCGAAGTGCCGGGCAGGGTTCGGGTCAGCCGCTGCAACAGGGCGGATTTGACTGCCGCGCTGCGATGGTCGGGCGCAAGCGAGATGGTTGCGGCCAGCTTGTAGGGTGCCCCGGCCAGCGCGCCGGGCGAAAAGACCAGCACATAGTTGAACCCGAAACTGTCCCAGTCGATCCGGCGGAAGGAGGTGATGCGCGCGCTGCGCTCTACCCCCAGCAGGCCAACGGTGATGACATCGCCGATATGCAGGTTGATCGCCTTGGCCAGCTTTTCATCGACGGAGACCTGCGGTTCGCCAGCATTGGCGCTGTTCCACCAGCTGCCCTGCGTCACCCTGTTGCCCTCGGGCACGGTGGCGGAAAAGGTAAGACCGCGCTCGCCTTTCAGCGCCCAGGCATCGTCGGGGATCTGGGCGAGGTCGGATACCCGCACCTGATGCCACGACGGGCCATAGGCCAGAATGGCGCCACGCAGCGCGGGCACCGTGCGGATATGCGCGCCGGGCGCCGTGGCGTTGACCGCCGCTGTGAAATTGCCCGATTGCTCGGGCGGCAGGTCGACGACGAAATAATCGGGCGCCTTTTGCGGCACGCGCTGCGCGATATTGGCATCCAGACTGGTCTGCACCACCGCCAGCAGCACAAAGGCCGACAGGCCAAAGCCCAGCGCCGTCACCAGACGCCCCGTCTGCGCGCCCGGCCGGTGCAGATTGGCCAGCGCCATGCGCAAGATGGCGTGGCGCGGACGTGGCAGATGTGCGGCAAGGCGGCGTATTCCCCAGCCCAGCGCGCCAAGGCCGGCAAAGGCGCCCACCGCGCCTGCGATGAACAGCGCCGTGGTGCGCAGGCTGGTCGACCCGGCAAAGGCCAGTGCGACAATCGCCACCACGCCCAGCACCACCGGCAGGGCCGCGCCGCGCGGCATCCCGCCAGTGCCGGACACCCGCGCGCGCATCAGCGCCATGGCGGGCCAGCGCCGCGCGGCAGCCAGCGGCGGCGCGGCAAAGACCAGCGCCACCAGCAGGCCCCAAACGCCCGCCCGGCCCAGCGCGAGGGGGGAAAGCACCACCCCCTCCTCCACCGGCAGTAGCGAGGACAGCGCATGGGTCAGCAGCGGCACCATGGCCGTGCCGACGATCAGCCCCGCCACACTGCCCACCAGTGCCGCGGCGGCGATCTGCAACACATAGATCCGCGCGATATCCGCGCTGGTGGCGCCCAGTACCTTGAGCGTGGCAATGGCCTGACGGCGTGCTTCCAGATAGCTGGCCGTGCCCCCGCCAATGCCCAGCCCGGCGATCATCAGCGCGGCCAGCCCCACCAGATTGAGAAAATCACCCATGCGCGAGAGGAAATTTTCAGCCCCCGGCGCGGCATTGTCCCGTGTGCGGATGTCGAGGCCGGAGGAGGGGAATTGGGCTTTCAGCCGGTCGGCAATGGCCTGTGCGTTGCAGGTGTGGAAACAGGCCATGCGCGTGCGCGTGCGGATCATGGCGCCTGCCCCATCCAGCCCGGCGCGATGGGGAAAGCCGGCATCGGTGATAATGGTAGGGCCCAGCGAAAAGCCTTCGGACAGGCGGTCGGGCTCATCCGCGATGATGCCCTGCACGGTCAGGATCTGCCCGGCCAGATTGAAGGGCTGGCCGACCGAGAGGCCAAGGCGCTGCGCCGCGCCATCGGAAAGATAGGCCCCGCCCGGGCCCGGCGCGCCGACCTCGCGCCCGCCCACCAGTGTCAGCCGCCCCACCAGCGGCCAGTTCGCGTCAACCGCCTTGAGCTCAATGGGGGCCGCCACTGAATTGGCGCCGGTGGCCATGGCCTGCATGCGCGTGCCGCCGGAAATCCGCCCGAAGCGCGCCAGCGCCGCGCGTTCCTGCGGAGACAGGTCGCGCTGCCACAGCGTCAGTTGCACATCGCCGCCCAGCGTCTGCCGACCCTTGGTGGCAAGGCTGTCGTCGATGGTCGCCGTCAGTGTGCCGGTGGCGGACAGAGCGCCCACGCCCAGAAACAGGCAGGCCAGCAGCAGCCGCAGCCCGCGAAACCGCGCCGACAGGTCGCGGCGCGCCAGACGCCAGGCGATGGACCACGGCAGGGTGTTCATGCGGTGAGCTGGTCGCTGGCGATCATGCCGTCCGACAGGCGGATGATGCGCTGGGCGCGGGCGGCCAGGGCCTCGTCATGGGTGATGATGACCAGCGTGGCGCCGGTCTGGGCGCGGCGTTCGAAGAGCAGGTCGATGATCTGCTCGCCGGTGTGATGGTCAAGATTACCGGTGGGTTCATCGGCAAAGATCAGTGTTGGGCGCGGGGCCAGCGCGCGGGCGATGGCGACGCGCTGTTGCTCGCCGCCCGAAAGCTGCGTGGGGTAATGCGTCAGGCGATGGCCAAGGCCGACTGCTTCCAGCTCGGCATGGGCGCGGTCCTGCGCATCCTCCATGCCGGCCAGTTCGAGCGGGGTCATGACATTTTCCAGCGCCGTCATGGTGGGCAGCAGGTGAAAGGCCTGCAGCACCACACCGATGCGGCCCCGCCGCGCGCGGGCCAGCGCATCCTCGTCCAGCGTGGAAAAATCCTCACCCGCGACATGCAGCGTGCCCGAGGAGGCCTGTTCCAGCCCGGAGAGCAGCGCCATGAGCGAACTTTTGCCCGAACCGGAAGGGCCCAGCAGGGCGACAACCTGCCCCTGCGGCACGGTCAACGAGACGCCGTGCAGGATGGCGGTCGCTTCCTCGCCCTGCCCCAGCGTGAGGGTGAGGTCGCTGGCCGCGATGGCTGGTGGCATGGCCGGTTGCGGGGAAGGGTTGCTTTGTGGGGAATTTGTCACGAGATGGATATGGCGCGTGGTGGCCCCGACGGCAAGGTGGGGTCAGGCGAAACGCGCCGGAAAGCACGAAAGGGCAGATGTTTGCGCAGGACGATCGGCCAGATGGCAAAGATGATGGCGCTGGCCGGGGCAGTGCTGGCGCTGAGCGCCTGCGGGCAGGCGGGCGGCGAGCAATCGGCCCAGGATCCTGTGACTGCAACTCCGTCTGATGCACCCTCCGGCGCGAGCAGCCCGGCCGTTGCGGGGCCGGAGCGGCGTATCGTGGCGCTGGGTGATTCGCTGCTGGCCGGTTATGGGCTCAGGCCCGAGCAGGCCTATCCACCGCGATTGGAGGCGGCGCTGCGTTCGGCGGGCATCAATGCCCGGGTGGTCAATGCGGGCGTTTCGGGCGACACGACGGCCGACGGTCTGGCCCGGCTTGATTTCACATTGAGCAGCATCGAAAGCGGAGGCGGGAAGGTGGATCTGCTGCTGCTTTCGCTGGGCGGGAATGACATGTTGCGCGGCCTGTCGCCGGCGGCGACCCGGGCGAATCTGGAGGCTATCCTTGGCAAGCTGGACGCGCATCACATTCCCGTCGTGCTGCTGGGCATGATGGCCGCGCCCAATATGGGGGCCGATTATGCCAAGGCTTTCGACGCGATTTACCCCGATCTGGCGCGCCAGCATCACGCGGCGCTGGTGCCTTTCTTCATGGCGCCCATCAATGGCAAGCCGGGCATGCAATTGCCCGACCACATCCATCCGACGCCCGAAGGTGTGGAGGCGATGGTCAAGGCGACCTTGCCGACTGTGGAGGGGGCTCTGCCGCAACATCCGCGGCTGCCCATGTGAGAGGCTGGCCCCTCAATGGCGACGGAAGGGCAGGGCGTTCTGCCTGCATTCAGGGAGGGGCGGGAATGGCGCGCGCTGTGTGGCGGAGGCAAGGTGCGGCAAAATCTGGAACAATTGTGCCATTTCGAGCCTATCTGTATCGCTATTGCACGCAAAGCCTGCTTTGCGCTTGCGCAAGGTGGGTGAAGAATCACCAAAGGGTCTTTAGAGTTTGATCGAGATGCATAAGGGCCGGCCCTGCCGTGATGGGGCCAGCCATACAGGAGCAGTTTCAGCATGATTACCCCTGTCATTCTGTGCGGCGGCAATGGCACGCGGCTATGGCCGAGGAGCCGGGCGGTGAAGCCCAAGCCGTTCCTGCCGCTGGTGGGGGACGAGACGCTGTTTGAAG
>JAGWMZ010000074.1 GCA_028871475.1 Sphingomonadales bacterium
GACCACGGCGACCACGGCGACCACGGCGACCACGGCGACCACGGCGACCACGGCGACCACGGCGACCACGGCGACCACGGCGACCACGGCGACCACGGCGACCACGGCGACCACGGCGACCACGGCGACCATCATCACGGTCATGATGGCAAGGTCAAGATCACGATGGTGGTGAACGGTCAGCCGACGGTCGTCGAGGCCGACGAGGAAGAGCTGCTCGGCGAGCTGCGGCGCAAGGCGCTCGAGCAGACCCACAACCTCGCCCAGCCCGCCGAGAACTGGGAGATCAAGACCGAGGCCGGCGATCAGCTCGATCCCGGCAAGCGCGTCGGCGAGTTCCACTTCGGGTGCGAGGTGACCCTCTTCCTGAGCCTCGGCGCGGGTGTCGCCGGTGTCTAAGGCCCAGTCGGTCGATCCCGCCGTCACCCGGACCAAGTTCGATCTGGAGGTGGGTCTCTTCCGGGAGATGGAGGCGACCTATCGCAGACGGGGCATCCTGCTGCAGGAGGTGGCGTTTCCGACCGTGACGATCGCCTTCTGTGGAGCCAGGCTCAAGCCGCCCCCCCTCCTCGGCGCCGTGCGGATCGACTTCACCGACTACGACCTGCAGCCGCCATCGGTGACTTTCGTCGATCCCCTCACCCACAGCGAACTTGCCCCGAACGAGGTGCTCTTGTCGATGTTCAGGCTGTCGAAACGGGATGGCATGTCCCGCGAGGAGGTTTTGAAGTCCGCCACGCAGGACCAACCAGTCGAGCTGATTCCGATGGTCATGGCCAACGAACAGGGAGGCAAGCCCTTCCTCTGCCTGCCCGGCGTACGCGAATATCACGATAATCCTGCCCACTCGGGGGACCCATGGCTGCTTCATCGAGCTTCTGGCGAAGGCTGCTTGGCCTTCATCGTCGACAACATCTGGAAATACGGCCCCAACGTGATGGAAGCCTACATGGTCCAGGTCGCGATGCAGGGGGGAGGAACGACGATCCAGGCTCAGGTCCAGGCGAAGCAGGTCGGCGTGGCGGCAGGCCTCGCGTCGGTTCCGGAATGACCGTCGCGGACGTGCGCAAGGTCGTCGTGCCATCCGCCTGCGCGGCGATGGTCGAGAGCCATCTGCGCGCCGCCGGTCGTCACGGGAGCGAGGGCATGGCCCTCTGGGTCGGCAGGCAGGAGGGCGATCTGTTCCGCGTCCTGCACACCGTTATTCCCGAACAGACCCATCTCAACACCGCCGACGGGGTGTGCGTGATCGTCAAGGGAGACGCGCTGCATCGCCTGAACGTGCAGCTGTACAGGGAAGGCCTGACCCTTCTCGCGCAGATCCACAGCCACCCGGGACGCGCCTATCATTCGAGCACCGACGACGCCTATGCCATTGCCACGACGGTCGGCTGCCTCTCGCTCGTGGTTCCCGACTTCGCCCGGGCGCCTTTTTCCATTCCCCTCTGCGCGACCTACCGGCTGGATGCCGCGGCCTGCTGGCGGCCGGTCAGCCCGCGTGACGCTGCGGCAATGATTCACATAGGAGACTGACCATGGCTCTTGCCAACTTCATCGACAGGGCCGCCGTGTCGGCTTCCCAGGTGCTGGCGAACTTCGATCTCGCCGGCTTCCTGGAACGCCTGGACGGGCACGTCGTCGGCATCGGGTTCGACGCCGCCTCGGCCGCGTCGCTGGAAGGCGCCGCCACCCTCGATCTCTCGATCCGCCTCCTTGCCCAGCTCTATCCCCGGATCGCGCTTGTCTCGACTGGCGGCACGTCGCCGGACGAGGCGAAGAAGCTCGAGGATCTCGCCCGGGCGATCAACCCCGACATCGAGATCACGGGAAGCCCGGATGGCGTCTCGGTGGCCATCGTGGTCGGCGCATCGCCCTCTCCTTTCGAGTGCGAGACGTTCCATCTCGGGTCCGAAGGCTGGACAGCGAGGCTTTCACGCTCCCGGCCGCTGGGATCAGGCAATTCCGGAAATCCCGTTGGTGCGGGCGCTGCCGCGTGCTTCGGGGCGGCAAATGCCTTCCGCTGGCTGTTCCGCGACCAGCTGGCGCGCGGCGATATGGACGACGAGATCGACCTGTCGATGCTCACCTTCGACAGCCGATATTCCGGCCCCGAAGTCGATGCCGGGGTGGATCTGGGGGAGGTGTTCCTCGTAGGCGCCGGCGCGATCGGCAATGCCTTCCTCTGGGCATGCGCGAACTGGGCGGGGCTGCGCGGCGAGCTCCACGTCATCGATCACGAAGCGGTAGATCTCACCAACCTTCAGCGCTACGTCCTGGCGACGCATCAATGGCTGGACCGTGATAAGACAGATATGGCTCAGGCTCATCTTGCATCGACGGACATCACCCTCGTGCCCCACCCGGCGACCTGGCAGGACTTCGTCGCAGACCGCGGCGACTGGCATTTCGACCGCGTGGCGGTCGCACTGGATAGCGCTGGGGATCGAGTGGCAGTCCAGGGATCGCTGCCGAGATGGATTGCAAACGCCTGGACCCAGGAGACCGATCTGGGCGTGTCCCGCCACATCTTCGGGAACGGAGCGTGTCTTGCCTGTCTCTACATGCCAGCTGGCAGGACAAAGGACGCACACGTCCTCGTCGCCGAGGAACTTGGAATGCCCGATGCCGAGCAGGAGGTCAAAGTCCTCCTGCAGACGGGCACCCCTGTCGACGAGGCCTTCGTCCAGCGCGTCGCTACGGCGCTGGAGGTTCCATTCGAGCCGCTCGCACCTTTCGTCGGGCGTCCCGTGGCATCGTTCCATCAGGCCGCGATCTGCGGCGGCCTCGTCATGAAGCTGAGCGGTGGCAAGGCGAAGGTCCGTGCCGTGGTCCCGATGTCATTCCAGTCGGCGCTCGCCGGCATCATGCTTGCGGCCGAGGTCCTGAAGGACACCATTGGCGCGTCGCAAGCGCCGACGACCAGCACGCGGATCGATCTGCTCCGGCCGCTGGCTCCATTCCTCCACGACCCCAAATCCCAAGACCGCAGCGGTCGATGCATCTGTGCCGATCCGGACTTCCTTGAGGCGTATAATGCCAAATATGAGGTCTCGAATCGGAGCTTCTAGCTGGATTGTGCCCCTAACTGGCACTTACTTCTCAATCTATCGAAAGTAGGGCTTTCATGCTCTTCTTCACTGCTGAACGAATGTCCTCTTCAAGCAATTTGTATGCAGAAACCTGCCGTTCCGGATCGTCCAACATTGCCGCCATCCAATTTTTTATGCCGCAAGTTCATCAGCCGACGGCCAAAATCCGCAACACCTCGATCGCATTCAGATATTGATGGCTAAGCAGCGGCTCGAGGTGCTGCTCGCTTAACACCTCTTCCTCGGGCGGCCCAGGCGGAAGGCGCCAGCAGGCATGAGCGATCTCCTCCAACTCGCGCATCGTATAACCCGGCGCAAACCAGGTGGTCACGTTCCTGCCTTCAAGCTTCACGATCCGTTCCGGCAGGACCATCAAGGCCCAGATGCCAGTTTCGTCGATCCGCAGGTCGGAGATCAGCCAACAGCTTTCGGTTCGGATCATTGTGCCCCCCCCTCATCAGAGGCGGCCTTATCCAGCAGGATGGCGTTGGCCAGCCTCAGACCCCGCGCCCAAGCCTCGTCGTCGGGCCAGGGCGGCGGCGCTTCCACCATCCGCCGCGCCGAGAGCCGATAGACCGGCTCCCCTGCGAAGTCGGGCACGAGCCAGAAGCCCCGCCCATCGCTCCACGGTCGATAGCCGCCCTGCCAAATACGCTGGCCAGCATCGCGGACAATCCCGGCATAGACGCTTTCCCGCCCTGCCCCATCGGTTGCGATCGTCAGGGCGAGAACGTCACTTCGACACAGCGACGCGAGGGCAGATGCGATCGCCTCCAGCCCACTCGCTGGTGGCGCAACCGGTAGCAACACCAATTCCGCATCGGCCGCGATAAGGCAATGCGCATGGCCCTTGGGCAACATCAGGTTGGCGCCGGGATCAATCATGATCCCCATCCGTTTGGCCAGTGCCACGGTGATCGCGCGCACGCGCCCCAGCGCTGCAACATCAGCGTTCTTCATCTCTCTGTTCCTTGATAATTGCGGGCCTTCAGCCCATTTCGTTGATCGACGTTCGATCCTGCGAGCTTCCGCCCTCTACGCGCGCGCGGCGCGCCAGGCCTGCCACTCATTCGCCAGGATCAACTTGGCGCCCGCTTTGGCGATTGGAGTGAAGCCGCCGAAGTTCGAGCCGTCGAGCGATCGTGCGAGGGCGAGCCCATGAACATGCGGCTTGCCCTCAGCAAAGCCTGCAAGGCCCGGCGCGTGCTGGACGGCTATGACCGCCAGACGCCGCTCCGCGTTGAGGTGCTGACGAATGAAAGCGCGCGCCAGTTCCCATTGATCGTGGAGCGCGCTGTCGCGGGGGAAGCGCATCGTAAAAATCACGACAAGCTCCCGCTGCGAGGGAAGCAGCGAACGTTCGTAATGATCGAGGAGCGTATCGAGGTGGCCCAGCATGTCGGGCGCACCAGGCGGCAGCAACACCTCGCTGCGGTGCGCCGGCATGGTGCCGCCACCAACGCGCAAGCGCCGCTCGACCGCGCCCCGCGCCGTGTTTATTCCCTTGCCGAAGCTGGACAGGACGGTGCCGACAGCAATGTCACCGGTGACCTTGCCGTGTTCGGGTGCATAGTCGAGGCTCATCGTCAGCCCTCCATACGGGCGAGATGGACGGACTGCGCACGTGCAATCCCGGCCTGGCGATCGGCCTCGTCGCGGTACGGCGGCTCCATCATGGCATCGAGCCTACCGTCGCGAATGGTGAAGCACGGCCCGCTGGCCACCGGCGGCAAAAACCATAATTCGCCCATCTCGCTCAGGAACGCGCGGTAATCACGGTGCCACAAGACCATCCAGTAGGTGCTCATGCCAACAAGGATGCTGACACCATCGTGGTGACCGAGGATGAGATCACAACCTTGGTCGATCGCCGAGCGCTCCAGTTCAGCGCGCGCTGCGAGATCGTCGGACGCGGGGGCAACGAGCACCTGTCCGATCCGCAGCAGCGGCTTTCGGGCAAGTGTGGTCAGCAATGAGGCAGCATCGAGCGCCGCGAGGGTTGCCGGCGCGCGCATCGCAGCGATGCCGATAGGCTCATGGGTCAAAGAGGTGATATGCATATGGGTAGTCCTTGGCTGGAGTGTTCGCCTCCTTCCCGCCGTTTTTTCATTCGGCCGTTGGAGACACCGTCTCCCGCCGTTTCTCCCCTTGGTCCTTACCGCCGCCGCGCGATGCTGCGTGCGGCGCTCCTGCTCCCACCTTCCTACTGATTTCGATCGAGGTTCCGGCGCTGCGCCGCTGCGGCAGCCTGCTGCGCCGGACGACCATCAGGTGTGTGCCAGATCTTCGGATGCCACGGTCCTTCGGGCATGGCATACACGGCCGTTGCCCGCGCCAATTCCAGCAACAGCGCACGGCCGGCGGCATCGCCAGCGAGCTCGCCGATCACACTACACACCCATTCCGCATGCGCTTCCACGTGCAACGTCGACCGCGTTCCCAGCCTCGCCTCCAATCTCGACTTCGACCGCACCTGTCCGTGCTCATCGAAGCCGAGGTGGAGATTGCCATTGCCCAGCAAGAGCGTGACCATTCCGGCGCGATCGTCGAAGGCCTGCCGCTCGGAACGCAACAGGGCGAGAAACGCCGGGTTCATACGGAAAGCGGCCAAGGTATCCTCGATCTTCTGGACCATCGATGGAAGCGATGGAACGGACGGCTCTGCCGTGACCGGCGACGGGGCTTCGAACGACGCAGTCCGAGCAACTGGCGGCGCCACTGTCGCAGGGGCAGATGCTGGCAGGAGTTCCGGCTGCGCCGCCGCCTCAACTGCGACAGCTTTGTCGTAAGGCGCCGGGGCAAGCGGCTTAGCGATGTTGCCCGCTGCGTTGGCGGCGATCTTGCGTGCCGCGTCTCTGACCGCTGCCTTTTTGGCCTGCGCGGCAAGCTTGCGCGCCGCCGCTTCCTCGGTGCTGAGGCCAGCGAAGGGGCTAAGCGGTGTTGGCTGTGCCACGGGCAGAACCGGCACAGGAGCTTGCTCCATGATCGGCTTTGCGGACGCGGTTTCATCGGGAGCAGCCCGGTCAGACTTGGCTCTGACCGAGACATCATCGTCAGCCTGACGCACGGCAGGCGGCATGACGGGCGGCAGCGGTACGGGTGCCATGTTGACCTTCGACGGAGGAGCCGCTTCCGGCTCGGCGATCACAACTGGCCCCGCCGCTGGCTCCGGCTTTGGCAGCGGCGGAACCGACTGCGCAATTGCTTCGACAGCCTCTGGCATGGACTCGGTTGCCCTATACATCGGCATCGATGGAGCAGGCGTTTCGATGTTCACCGCGACAACCGGCGATGGCGCCGTACGTGTCACCGGCACTGAATTCGGCGCCGGGAGGCTGGGCGTTGCGGTGGTGGCGCGCTCTCGCTCGCGCATGGTCTCGTAAACCGCGTGCGCCGCGTCGATCCGCGCGCGGAAGGACGGGTGCTGACGATAGCGCGTGTAGAGATTGGCGATGCTCTGCGGCGCGGCGCTGCCATCACGGCGGATGCCTGCAAAAAGGCATGGTTCGCCATGCGCTCTGGCGAACGCCAGCAGCCGTTCGATGGCCATGTCCTGGTGCTTGCACATGGCGGCCAGCGCAGCCTGAGCGCGCTGCCTGAAGTCCGGGTCCTGAAGCAATTGCCTGTCCGCTTCCGGCAAGGCTGGCACAAGATAAAGAGCCTGATCGAGCACGATCGGCAGGGCTGGGTTGGCGTCCCGAATGCGTCCAATCAGCGCGTTGAATTGCGCGAAACGATCGCGCGGTTGGGCGGTATAGGGCGACGGCAATTTCGTGCTGGTGGCGGCACGGGCGGGCTGAACCAAAGTCGGCGCGGCAGGCGCCTCTGCCACACGCGCCTGCTCTGCCGATTGGACATTCCGATCAGCCTGCGCGGCTTCGGCCACGACCTCCTTGAACGCCTTCAACGCAATGCTGGCGCGCGTCTCGGCAGCATCGCGGCGCTTGATGCGATCAGCGGCAGCCTCCGCCCATGGTTCGAGTGCGCGATCAAGTTCCGCAAGGTGCCGCTGGGCGTGCGCAAGGCGGGCCTCCGCCAGCGGCAAATCGCGGCGCTTGGCCAGCGTCGATTTGCCCGAGCGGGCATCCGCAATCCACGCGAGCATATGGCGCTCAAGATGTTCGGCGCCCGATCGGTTGATGCGGTCTTCGAGGCCAAGCCGACCGATCTCGACGGTTGCCGCGTATGCTTCCTTTTGCGCGGTGACATAGTCGTCGCGCAGGGTCTTGAGCCAGTCGTGATGCCGCTGGTCAACAGCCGCAATCTGGAGGTCCAACGCATGGATATCCGCGTCGATAGCATAACGGGTTTCGCCATGGCGCTGCTGCATCCGGCGCCGCTCGCCGTCCCAGGCCTTTCTCACATTCGCTATGTGGATGTCGTCGTGCAAGCCGGCGCCGACGTCGCTGCTTCGGGCACCGCCGAGATGCTCGCCCGGCTCCTGATCGATGCCCATTTCAAGATAGCTCCGCGGATCGAACCGCCGCGTGGCGTCGGTCTGGCGGAGCGCTTCATTACAGTGCCGAGAAAAGCGCTCGCGCAGCGTGGTGACATCGGCTTTGGAAAGCACATTATGGTAGTGCGTTTTCGGGTCGAGCGGAGTGTCGGCAAGCACCTGCTGGATATCACCGGGCCTCAGTTTGCACTGGCGGGCAAAGTCCGATCGTGTCCCATGGCGTGGTGTAGCTTATCGGAGCCACCGCCGATTTCGGCATCGGTTTGAGCCGATCATGCGCCGGGCACAGCCGACAGCATGACGATGGGATTGTCGCTGACTGGCGCCATGGTTTCAAGCGAC
>JAGWMZ010000034.1 GCA_028871475.1 Sphingomonadales bacterium
GCCGAGCAGCCAGCACCGTAAGCTCCGCCGCGCGCTCGCGCGTCCCACACATCAGCCGCAAAATGTAGTGGTAACACTCGTGTGCCCGCGCGCACACTATTGATATACAGCCATTTTATCAAACATGCTGTTCAACTTGGGTCTGGATGAAATCAACCGGCATATGAGTTGTGTAAAATAACTTTACATCGTTTGATATTTTTTCATTATTTCAAGAATTTGTGTTCTTGAAATACTACTTTATGATTATGTGGCAGAAGAGTTTCTTCGTTTCAAAATGAGACGCGCGAGCGTGCCTGATCTCAAGGATGGTTAAAATCTCTCGATGCGCAGGGGGCAGGTCGACACGCGCAAAAGGGAAACCCTGCCCTTCTGCGCGAGATTCTCTTGGCGAGGCGCAAAAAACGGACGCCTTTTTGGGGCGTCCGCTTGTCGATTCGGTTCTGTGATTCAGGCTATGTTCTGTTTTACTTGCATCAGGCCTGACAATATTTCCGGATGGGCGCGCCTTGCGGCGCTCAGAAAAACGCTTCCTGAATGATGATCGTATCGCCCGGCGCGATTTTGAGCGGGCTGTCCAGCTTGACACGAACCGGCTCGGTTGCGGACTGGCGCTGCAGCTTGACCGTGCGCGTATTGGCGCGGGCGGTATAACCACCGGCGGTGGCCACGGCCTGGGACAGGGTCAGTTCCCCGCGATAGGGGTATTCGCCAGGCTTGGTCACTTCGCCCAGAATGTAGAAGGGGCGATGCTGGGTGATTTCGACCGCCACCTTGGGGGTCAGCACATAGCCGCCGTTCTTCAGCTTGTCGGCGATGGTCCTGGCCAGTTGCTCGGTGGTCAGCCGGTTGGCCATGACATCGTCGATCAGGGGAAAGGCCACGGCGCCGCCTTCATTGACGATATAGTCATTGGTCAGCGTCGGCTCGTCGAAGACGGTGATGCGCAGCTTGTCGCCCGCACCGATCTGATAGCCATCATGCAGCCGCGCGTTGAGCGCGGTCGCCGAGGTGGTCGGCATTCCCGCCGAGACAGGGGCGGCAAGCACGGCAAGGGCAAGGCACAGGGCCGAGGTTGCCGGCCTGAAACGGGGGATGAATGGTTTGACGATAGGGTCCACGAGCCGGCTCCTCATGCCTGCCAAAGCCTGGCAGCGGTTGCGTGAAAACCATCATAGCGGCGCGTGCAAAACCCCGAAATCCCTATTCTGAGTGATACTTGATGAGTCACCCGTTAAGCCATGCTTAACCACTTAGGGTAGGCGTCAATACATCCGATGCTCGGTTGTGTGCTTGGCCAAATTGGGAAATCGTCAGAGCATCGATTGGGCCATCAGGGCGCTGTCGATTTAGCCTGCCGTAACCGATTGGTACTGTGACATCACATGCTGACCTCAAGAACAGATGTACGAAAGGAGCGCGACGAGCCTCTCGCCGCGTCGCCATTCCTGTTGCTCTGGTCGCCGCCGTCCTCGGCCGAGCAGGCTCTGATGACGGAGGGTCGCCCCGCCGCGGTGACCACGCGCCCGCTGGTGGCCAATGATCTGCTGCCTGCCCAGGCCTATCCGTTTCAGGCTCCCTTCCCGCAGGAACGGCTCTTGCGGTTGATGGACATCGTCGGCGCCTCGGCCCTGCTGATCTTTTTCCTGCCGCTTATCGTCATTCTGGCGGTGATGATCACCCTGTCGGATTTTGGTCCGCCTTTCTTCGCGCATCTGCGCATCGGGCGGAACGGCGAGCCCTTCAAATGCTACAAGCTGCGCTCCATGCGCCGCGACGCTGAAAAGCGGCTCAAGAAACTGCTGGCCGAAAACCCTGAGTTTCGCCGCGAATGGGCGCACAACCGCAAGCTGTCGAAAGACCCGCGGATCACCTGGTTCGGCGCCTTCCTGCGCAGCAGCAGCCTCGACGAGTTGCCCCAGCTCTTCAACGTCCTGCAGGGGAAGATGTCGCTCGTCGGCCCGCGCCCGGTGGTGCAGGAAGAGCTGCGCATGTATGGGCGGCACATCGCCTGCTATCTGCGATGCCGCCCGGGCCTTACCGGCGTGTGGCAGGTGACCGGGCGCAGCGACACGTCCTATCGCCGGCGCGTGGCAGCCGATCGCTTGTATGCGCGCCGCAAGTCCTTCGCTTTTGACTGGAAATTGCTGTGCTGCACGGTTCCGGCCGTGCTGGCGCGAAAGGGGGCCTGCTGATGGCCCGGCCGCATTACCTGATGAAATGGATGATGAAGCCCCAAAGGGCGGCAGACAACGGCACTGCGAAAAGCAGTGCTCGACCAAAGCTTTTCCCCGGGCCCAAGCGTACCCCACACGGTCCTTTGCCCTTTGTCATGAGCAACTCGCTCGTCTTGACCATACTATCCTTAATGAGTGGGGCCCTACCACTTTCGGGCAGGCGTCGCCAGGGGCTCGCCGCGCCAGCGTGCTGCGGACCGGCAAAATCCGGCCTCTGGGCCAGCTTGGTCGAGGCCGGCCAGGTGGTCAGATTGCTGGCCGTGCTGCTGCTGTCCGGTCAGGAACAGCGTGAAGTTGCCGCCCATCGCGTGATTTACGTGATGTCGGGCAGGGGGCGGCGGCGGGGGCCATCGCTGGGCACACGCATCGCCATCCTGCTGACCATGGTGCTCGCCCCGCGCGTGGCCTGCGCCCAGACATCGCGCGTGGCGACACCCACGCAGATGTTCGATGCGGAAAGCAGCCCCGGTCTGGCGGTGGGCAATGCACTGGTGCTGCGCAACGAAACCGTGGCGCGCATTCAGGAAGATTCGAACATCTACAACGTCGATACCAACCGCACGGTCGACACAATCGGCGTGGTCACATCCGATTTCCGGCTGGCCACCAACCTGCCACGTCATATGGCGGAGCTTGATGGCGGTGTTGGCCTGCTGCGCTATGTCAACACCCCGGCGGAAAACACCACTACCTATTATGGCGGCGGCCGCGGCCGGCTCGATCTGGGCGATCGCATCACCGTCGATGCCGACGGGCAACTGGGGCGTGGCTATGAGATGCGCGGTACGGCGGGCGACCAGTTCACCACCGACCATCCCGTGCTTTACGACCGCCGCCAGATCCACGCGCGCATCGCGCGGACGGGCGGCGTGCTGGAACTGGCCGTTGATGGCAGCATCCGCACGCAGGATTATCTCGACGCCTATGCGCAGGGTGTGCGCATCAGCCTTGCCTACCGCAACGCCACGGTGCGTCAGGGCGGGGTGGAGGTGCAATATCGGCTCTCTCCCGCGCTGCGGCTTTATGGCCAGTTCAGCGCCAATGGCGTGGGCTATGCCCAGAACATCGGTTATCCGCGCGATTCCAACGGCTATGCCGCGCTCTTCGGCGTGCATCTGGCGGTCACCTCGCTCATCGATCTGGAAGCGGCGGCTGGCTACATGCACCAGAGTTTCCAGACACCGGGCACGCCTGCGGTCAATGGCATCAACTACAAGCTGACCGCCAATTGGACGCCCACGCCCATGTGGCGGCTGACGGCCGATGGCCGCCGCGATATCGATGCCAGCCCGCTGACCAATGTGCCCGCCATCGTGCGCAGCACCTTTGATCTCAAGGCTCAAAGGGCTCTGGGTGAGCGTATGATCCTGGAAGGCAGTGCTGCCTATACCCAGGAGGAATATCGCAGCCTCTCTCGCACCGACCGCCGTGTCGAGGCGGGCCTTGGCGTGCATTACCGCGTGACCTCCAACGTCGGGGCGATCGCGCAGGCTGGCTATCGCCAGCAATGGGGCGGCGCCCTCGGGCGCGTTTACAGTGGATTTTCCGGTTCCGTCGGCTTGAGGTTCGTCCTGTGACGCAAACCTGTGTCACCCGCGCCATGCCCATGGAGCCGAATGATGGAGATAAACCATGAGTGGCTCGCGTGAACTCATTGCATCGGGCGGCGGCGCATCGGCCATCGCGACCTTAGGGGATCGCTCGCTCGCCGCCACCGACCGGCTCGACCTGGTGGGCAGCATCAGCTTCCTGCGTCGGCGGCTCAAGGTCATCCTTGGCTGTGCGGGGCTGGCACTCGTGCTGGGGGGCGCTTTCAGTGTGTTTTCCCACAAGGTTTACCGCGCCGAGGCGACGGTGATGGTGCTCGATGCGTCCCGGTCGATACCGGGCGGCACGCAGGATACTGGCCATACCGACATCAACAACCAGCTGGTCGACACCCAGACCGCGATCATCGAGTCGCAGGATATGGCCATGCGCGTCGCGCAGGCGTTGGGTCTGGACAAGGGCAAGACACAGGCCGAACAGCGCGATCTTTACGCGGCCATGCAACGTCATATCGACGCCAAGCGCACCAGCCAGACCTATGCGCTGACCATCACCTATGATGCGGCCAACGCCCATGATGCGCAGGCGGTGGTGAACGAATATGCCCGCCAGTATACCCAGTGGCAGACCACCGCCGAGCAGGAGCGCAACGTGCGCCAGCGCAAGCAGGTCGAAGGCCGGCTGGAGAAGCTGCGCGCGCAGGCCCAGGCCGATACCGAAGCGTTGCAGCAATATCGCATCGCGCATAATCTGCTCAGCACTTCGGGCACCTCGCTGACCGAGCAGGAAATTTCCGACTACAATATGGAAGTGACCAAGGCCCGTGCGTCGGCGGCCGAGGATCAGGCCAGGTTGGACACCGCGCTGCAGCAGTTGCGCACCGGCTCATCGGGCGATGATGTGGGCGAGGCGCTGGATTCCTCCGTGGTGTCGACCCTGCGCACGCAGGAAGGGCAGCTGGCCGGACAGGTCGCCAATCTGGAATCGCGCTATGGCCCGAACCATCCCGCGCTGATTCAGGCCAAGAGCCAGCTGCTTGAGGTGCGCCACCGCATTCAGGCCGAAATCAGCCGGGTGATTTCCAATCTGCGCGCCAAGCGTGACGTCTCGCAGGATCGCCTGGCCTCGCTCAACGGCAGCCTGTCGGTCGCCCATGCGAAGCTGGCCGACAACAATGCCGCCATGGTGGGGCTGAGCGGGCTGGAGCGCGCCGCCGCTGCCTCGCAGGGTATCTATGACACTTATCTGAGCACCTACAAGGAGCTGTTGGCCGCCGAAGGCAGCGAGCGCCCGATGGCGCGCGTCCTGTCGCTGGCTGAAGAGCCGACGCGCCCGCTTTCGCCCAACATTCCGCTGGTGATGGCGCTGTCGCTGGTCATCGGTCTGGGCGTGGGTGTGGTTGTGGCTTACATCACCGATGCGCTGTTCCTGGGGCTGACCACCGCCCATGACGTGGAAAGCGACCTTTCGGAAAATTACCTCGCTTCCATCCCGCTGCTGGCCTCGGTGCATGCCGAGCGGCCCCATGCGCTGGCGGCCATTCGCAACAATCCGCGTTCGGCCTTTACCGAGGCCTTCCGCGTGCTGGGCACCGCCATCGACCAGTCGACCGACAAGGACCCGCAGGTGATCGCGCTGACCTCGGCTTTGCCGGGCGAGGGCAAGACGGTGATGTCCTGCTGCCTTGCCCATGTGCTGGCCGAAGGCGGCGCGCGCACGCTGCTGATCGATTGCGACATGCGCCGCCGTGGCATCAGCCGTCTGCTCGATGTCGGCCCCGATCAGCCCGGCCTCATCGAGATCCTCGAAGGTTCAGCGCCGCTGGAAATCGACCATCTCATCCAGGATCGCATGCTTTGCGTCATCCCGCTCGGCGCCAACAAGCCCGATCTGGAGCGCCTGCTGACCGGTCCGAAATTCACCGAGCTGCTCGATGAGCTGCGTACCAAATTCGACCGGATCATCCTCGACCTGCCGCCCGTGCTGCCTATCGCCGCGACGCGCACATTGGCCACGCGGGCCGATGCCGTGGTGCTGGTCGCCAAATGGCGCGACACCTCCTCCTTTGCCATCCGCACGGCGCGCAACCGCCTGCCCAAGGATCTCATCAATGTGGTGGGTGTGGCACTCAATCAGGTGGACCTGCGCAAGCGCAGCTTCTTCACCCGCGAAGACCCGGCCTTCTACTACAATAAATACAGCGAGTATTACGCATGAGCGCCCTGTTCGAGAGCGCGGCGGGGCCGCCGGCGCCAGCCATTCTCGGCCAGCGCAAGCCCCGCGTGGCCATCGTCCACTATTGGCTGGTGGCAATGCGCGGGGGCGAGCGCGTGCTGGAGCGTCTGCTCAACCTCTATCCTGATGCCGACATCCTGACCCATGTCTATGACCTGCAGGCGGTTTCGGCGCGGATCAGGGCGGCACGGGTGCGCACCAGCTTCATCAACAGCCTGCCCTATGCACGCAAATTCTACCAATATTACCTGCCGCTGATGCCCATGGCGTTGGAGGAGCTGGACCTGAGCGGCTATGATCTGGTGATCAGCAGCGAGGCGGGGCCGGCCAAAGGGGTGATCACCCCGCCCAATGCCATGCATGTCTGCTATTGCCATTCGCCCATGCGCTACATCTGGGACCATTATCACCAGTATCGCAAGGAGGCCAACTGGCTGGCGCGCATGGCGATGCCCAGCATGTACCACCGCCTGCGCGAATGGGATGTGAGTTCGAGCGCGCGGGTTGACCGCATCGCCGCCAATTCGCATTTCATCCAGAGCCGCATTCGCAAATTCTGGCGGCGCGAGGCCGAGGTGATCCATCCGCCGGTGGAAACCAACCTGTTCACCCCCTCGCTCGAGATTGACGATGCCTATCTCTGGGTGGGGCAGATGGTGCCTTACAAGCGGCCCGATCTGGCGGTAGATGCCTTCAACGCCAATGGCCTGCCGTTGCTGATGGTGGGATCGGGCGGCATGGCCAAGGCGCTGAAGGCGCGGGCGATGCCCAACATCCGCTTTGTCGACCACCTGGATTTCAGCGCCCTGCGCCGCGCCTATGCCCGCGCCCGCGCGCTGGTGATGACCGCCGAGGAGGATTTCGGCCTGACCCCGGTGGAAGCGATGGCCTCTGGCCGCCCGGTGGTGGGGCTGGGGCGCGGCGGGCTGGTCGACAGCGTCATCCCCGATCGTACCGGCATCCTTTTCGAGCGTCAGGACACCGAGGATCTGATCGAGGCGGTCGATCGCATGGAATATTTCCTGCGTCATTTCGACCCGCGTCATGCGATCGAGCAGGCCTCCCATTTCTCGCCCGAGGCCTTTGACGACAAGATCCGTCAGTTCATTCCGGTGAACTGACGGCCCCGGATTGCTCTTGCCGGCCTATCCCTGCGCGAGGCAGATGTCCGGCTGGGCGCCGGGTGCGGAAAGGGCGGTCTCGTCCAGCAGCCGCAGCATCAGCGCAGCTGTCACATCCCAACGGAAAAGGGCGGCCTGCGCCAGCCCGGCCTTGCGCATGGTTGCCAGCTTTTGCGGCTGGTCGGCCAGTTGCACCATTGTCGCGGTCCAGCCGGGTGCGTCGTCGGGCGCGCAATAGGCTGCAGCATCGCCGCAGCATTCGCTCAATGCTCCGGCATGCGAGGTCAGCACCGGGCAGCCGCAGGCCATCGCCTCGAGCGCGGGCAGGCCAAAGCCTTCGGTCAGCGAGGGTAGGAGAAACAGCCTCGCGCCGCTATACAGCGCCTTGAGTTCACCATCGCTGACGCGGTCGGTCCAGATCAGATCGGGCGCGTTCTGCTCGATTTCCGGCCAGGGTGCGCCAACCAGCACGAGCGGCGGTTTGTGCCCCGACCATGCGCGATAGGCCGCGATCAGCATCGCGATGTTCTTGTGCCGCGCCTTCGCGCCGATCGCCAGGAGATAACCGCCCGGCATCAGGCCCAGACGCGGCAGGATGGCCTCGTCGGCGGCAATCGCGTCGAAATGGTCGATGCCGTTGGGCAGAACCGCGAAGTGCCGCGCGCCGCCAATGCCATGATGCTGCAACCTTTGTGCGGAATGCTGCGATACGGTGGCGATGGACTGCGCGCGCCGCGCCAGCCATGGCTGCAGCAAGCGGTAGGTCAGGCGAAAGGCCCGGTTGTAGCTTTCGGGCACATCATGGACCTGCGTGTCATGGATCAGCACCAGCTGTCGTCGCCGCAGCACCGGCCCCATGTTGCACAGGCTGACCAGACTGTCACGCCGCGCGACAAAGGCCAGCACGAGCTGCTCCCAGGCATAGCCGCGAAAGTGCGAACGATGGATCGCGCAATCCTGCCCCAGCGCCAGGCGCCGGCGGATCTCCTCATCGGCAGGCCCATCGGCAGGCACGGCAATCGACAGCGTGAAGGGGGCGCCAGCCTGCCTGCGCCGTTCCAGCGCCCGCACCAGCTCGCTCGCGGTCCGGTCGACGCCAGTGGCCGGGCGGCTCAGGAAGCGGCCGTTGATCAGCAGGCCGGTCATCGCCATGGCCTCACCGCCTCACAGGGAGAGTATCCGTCTCGGATCAATCTTGCCGCGGGTCAGGTCGCGCAGTGCCAGCCAGTTGCCCATCAGGCGCCCGCGCCGGTCGATATGGGGTTCCGGGCGCAGGCTGTGCAGCAGGTTGGCCGCGACATTGCATGTAAGAATGCGCCAGCCATGCAGCAGCCGGATCGTTCCCTTGCGCCGCAAATAGATGACATTGGCGATTTGCGAATAGCCAAGCCGCAGGCCCGAGGTGCGCCCGCCGCGCACGCCCAGGTGAATGCCCGTCAGGCGATGCGTGCGATAGAGCATGCCATGGCGCCCCAGCCGCGTGCTGAAGTCGACATCCTCCTGCCAGCCGTAAAGCGGCAGCGTCTCGTCGAAACGCAGTTGTGGATTGGCGCTGAGCCGGATCGCCATGTTGCACCCGTAGAGCCATGCGGTCCGCGCGCTGTGGGCGGGTGGCTGTTCCTGCAGAACGTCGAGACGGTGCACGGCCTGCTCAAAGTCCAGCGCGCCGGTCTGTGCGCCATCGCACACCAGCAGGCCGGTCAGGCCGACGAGCTCCGGGTTGGCGCTCATCTCGCGCTCGACCTGCTCAAGGAAATCATGCGCTGGCACGAAATCATCGTCGAAGAACACCACGACATCACTTTTGCCCGCCAGAACGGCCAGCGCGGCGTTGCGCTGCATGCACAATCCCTTGGGTGCGATGATGATCTGCAGGTTGGGCGCGGCGCCTTCCACGCCTGCCACATCGGCGGGGCAGGTGCCCACCACCACGATCCCGTCGGGCTGGCGCGTCTGGCCGGCCAGGCGCTTGACGACCTTGCCCAGGACGGCCGCCCGGCCGGTTGTCGCAAAGATCACATGAATCCGCATGTCCGCCTCAACTCGCTCTAGCGGCCCGGATTGCCTGCGCCTGTCCGGCAAGGGCAAGCGAAGCCTTATGCTTTCGCCTAGCCTTGCGGTTTCGCGCTGCATCCCTTGCCGCGAGGAGAAACCTCGTGGCGGCCTTGGTCGTATGAATTTATAGGCGTGAACCGCGACCGAGAAGGAAACTAAAGGATATATCCCGAAGGGTTACGGCACGGGGGAATGGGCCTTTTTGCCCGAGGCGCACCACCGACTGCCGGGCGGGAGGCTTTCAGTTGATGCGTTTTTCCGTCTCGATCTGGTCGGCAAGGCTGCGAAACAGCCCCGGCAATTCCGCGCGCAATCCGAACATCTCATAGACGTTCATGGTTGCCCCCAGCATGGCCATCGCAATCTCGGAGGCGGGAGAACCATTGTGAATGATGCGGGCATAGCTGTCGGTGAAGGCCTGCACGACTTCGGAAAAATCCGGGAAGTCGATGGTATATTGGTCCGTCAACGGCGATTTCCTTTCCGTCATTGTCCGACTTGCCTGTCGCTCGTCAATGGCATGGGCTGCTCGTTGTGAAGGTTGATCGTTGTTAATCGGGGCATCAATCTGTGCGAAGTGAATATTGATCCAGAGATCTCTATCAATATCTCATTGAATATAGCGAGAAATATCTCGTATAACTCATATTAAATCACGAAAAATAAACCTTGGCTGAATGCTGCCAGGTATATTTGCCAAATCTACATCACATTATCGAAATTTCATTATTTTATACAGGATTGCGCCCCTTCTGTCCTGTCGCAATAAATCCAAAACCGTGGAAAACTTTTTGACCCGCTCAACGCCCTCAGCCCTCGCCAGGCCAACGCGGCCGCGCTGGCTCTTGCCGGGGAAAGCTGCGGAGCGCCGCCAGATATGTGTAAAATTGTCTTGTAACGTGATGGGGTGATGTGATCGGGGCGCCTGTTCCCGTTTGAGGGCGCGTTGAGTTCTCGTCTCTTTCTTGGTGAGGAATGTAATACGATGCCGATCGAGAGAAAAGTGGAGTTTGCATACTCTCGAATGATTAGCCTCCTGGCAGCGGGGGTGTGAATCAAGTGGTACGGCGGAAGGGGTAGGTGCCTTTGCGTCAAAGAGGGGCACTATCCGTTTGCGCCAATGCCCGGGCGGGGCGGTGGTCGTATGAATCCTTGCAAGCCAGAGCATGGCGCTGCGAAAACCGCGTGGCGCCGTGGCTGGCGTTGTTGCCTTTGGCCCGCCGCGGAGACCAGCGCATCGTGCGAATTATCCATCTCCTCAACCATTCCTATAAAGCCAATGGCCATGTCGAGGTGGCGGTGGATCTGGCCTGCGAACAGGCCCGGCTTGGCCATGAGGTGTTCCTTGTGGCAGGACCGGGCAACTTCGACGCCGTTCTGGCAAGGCATGGGGTCACGTTTGTCGAATTGCCGGCGGGGGGGCTGCGCCATGTCTCGGTGGTGATGCCGGCGCTGTTGCGCGCCTTGCGGGCAATCCGGCCTGATATCGTGCATGCCCATATGGTCGCCAGCGCGATCCTGGCGCGCATGGCGCGGCCCTTGTTCCGTTATCGGCTGATCACCACGCTGCACAACTCCTTCGATCGGCAGAGCCGTCTGATGGGGCTGGGCAATCTGGTCATTGCGGTCAGTGATGCCGTGCGCCGCGAGATGGTGGACAAGGGCATTGCCCCGCGCAAGCTGCGCGTCGTGCACAATGGCACAGTCAATGGCGCGCGGCGCAGTGCTTCGCCCGAAACCATCATGCCATTGGCGCATCCGGCGATCGTCACCGTTGCCGGGTTGCACCCGCGCAAGGCGATCGATACGCTGATCGCGGCCTTTGCCAGCGTTCGGGACAGGGGGCTGCTCGCCAATCTCTATATCGTGGGCGAAGGGCCGCAAGAGCGGGAGCTGGAACAGCTGGCCGCGGCAACCGGCCATGGCGAGGCGATCCATTTTCTGGGCTATTCGGCCGATCCGCGCCAGGTGATGGGCGGGGCAGACATTTTCGTGCTGCCCTCGCTGGCCGAACCTTGTGCCCTGGCGCTGATCGAGGCGCGGCAGATGGGGTGTGCCTGCCTTGCCAGCGATGTCGGCGGCAATCCTGAAATTCTGGAATTCGGCAAGAGCGGTCAATTGTTCGCGCCTGGAAACGCGGCGGAACTGGCCGATCTTCTCATGAGGCTGATCGAGGAGCCGGCAGAACTGGCCAGCCTGCGCGCCGCGGCACGCAGCGGCTGGGCCTATTGGACGGTGGAGCGGATGGCGCGCGAAACCATCGCCGTCTATCAGGAAGCGATCAGCCCGTCGCGCCAGCCGGCGCGGGCGCTGGCCGGGAAACAGGCAGTGCCGCAATGAAACTGGCGGTTGGCCTGTTGGCGCTGTCCACGGTGCTGGCGCCGGGCACCGCCACAGCGCCTGCGCCGCATCCCGACATCGACCTGTCGCAATTCACGCTGACCTTTGCCGAGGATTTCGACACGCTGAGCGTGAGCGCATGGGGCGACGGGCACAGCCGCTGGATCGCGCATACGCCATGGGCGGGCGATTTTGGCGATGCGCAGTTTACCGACCCGGAAAAAGGTTTTCCCTTCACGGTGAAGGATGGTGTTCTGCGTATCGAGGCGCGCAAGGATGTGGGGCGCCCATGGCGCTCCGGGCTCCTCTCGGCGCTTGACCCCAAGGATCGTGGCTTTTGCCAGCAATACGGCTATTTCGAGGCACGCATGAAAATGCCGCCGGGGCCGGGCGTCTGGCCCTCCTTCTGGCTGATTGGCCGTGACAAGTCGAAGGGATCGGCCGAGATCGATGTGATCGAATATTACGGTCACGAGCCGGCCCATTACGTCTCGACATGGCATGTCTGGAAACAGCAGTTCGGCCAGCCCAACGAGGATGGCCGCTTTGTCGGCGATGTGCCTGCCGGCAGCCTGACCACGCAGTTTCACACTTACGGCGTCGAAGTGACAGCCACGCAGGTCCGTTTCTATGTCGACCGGCATGAAACATGGCGCGTGCCCGCGCCGCCCAGCTATCAGTCCTGCCTCTATCCGCTGGTCGATCTGGCACTGGGGTCCGGCTGGCCGATCAAGGACACGCCCAACCCATCCTATCTCTGGGTCGATTACATCCACGTCTATCGCCGCCGTTAGGGCGTGGTGGATGGTTCGCAGGGGCGCGCCCGGCCCGACGGGCGAAGCCGCTTGACGATAAACGCCATGGCATAGCGTTCGATGCCCTCGGGCGAGCCGGTCGATGACCAGCACAGAAGATGCGTGGCAAGATAGACCGCCGCTCCCATCGGCACCGCCAGCATCAAGTAGAGCGCGCTGGGGCCGATCCCCTGCCCATGGGGGAAGAGATGGCGTACCAGCGCCAGAGCGCCGGTCATGGCCAGGCCGCTCACCAGGCTGCGCCAGCTTCCCGCCACCAGCCACGTCACCGAGATGTCGAACAGCTTCCTGACCGAAAGCAGGCAGATGCCGGCCAGCAGGATTTCCGAGGCGATCAGTGCGTAAACCGCCCCTTGCAGCCCGGCCAGCGCGATCATCACGATGGTGGCGGGGAAGCGGAAGAGGAAATCGTAAAGGTTGCGCTGGAACACCAGATCGGGCCGCCCGATGGCGTAGAAGAGGTTGGTCGTGACGCTGGAATAGAGCGCGGGGATCAGCGCCAGCGAGACCAGCGAGAAGATCGAGGCGGCCGAGGCCCATTTCGCACCCAGCAGGATGGCCACGATCTCCTTGCCGACCATCGCCTGCCCCAGCCCCACCGGCAGGCCGATGGCCATGGTCGCGCTGGTGACCTTGCCATAGGCGCGCACCAGCCGCGCCTTGTCGCCGCTGGTGGCCGAAAGGCCTGCGACGATGGGGCGCATCAGCGTTTCGATCACCACTTTCACCATGGTTCCGGCAAAGTCGCGCGCGGCGGTGAACAGGCCCAGGTCGTAATGCGAGACCATCTTGCCCAGCACGAAGCGGTCGGTCTGCCAGTTGAGCGCGCTGCAGATCTGGCCGGCCAGGCCCCAGCCCATATAGCCATAGAACAGCCGGCGATGGCGCAGGGTGAAGGCCGGCCGGAAGGGGCAGATCACATAGGATGAGAGCATGAAGAACAGCGGCGCGGCGATGGCACCAATGGCAATGGCCCAATAGCTGCGCGTCATCAGCCCGACCGCCACGGCCAGCGCCAGCGCGGCGATCTTGCCGATCAGGTCAGCGGTGGCCTCAGGCATGAAATCGAGATGTTTGAAGCAGAGCACCATCTTGGGGCTGCGGGCGCTGCGCAGCAGCGGCACGACGGAGAGCGCGCAGATCAGCCCGGTGAGGTGATCGTCGCGATAGAAACGCGCCAACGGGACCGCCGCCGCCATCAGCACCGCCATGATGGCAAGCCCGCGCAGCAAGGTGATGGTGAATGCGGTGTTGAGATGGCTGCGCGTGATCACGGGCACCTGAAGCAGGGCCAAGCCGGTCTGCAGTTCCAGCACGGTCTCGATGATCTGGATGGTCGAGATGGCGATGGCCACGCGCCCGAAGTCGGAGGGCAGCAGGCAGCGCGTCAGCACCATCAGGATGATGACGTCCATCGACTTGATGGCGAGGCGATTGACCAGCAGGAATGCACTGCCCGATGTCACCTTGTCGTGCAGGTCGGGCGCGGCGTCTTTCTTTGTCATCATGGTCTCGGTCGGCCGCGCGCATGGGGGAGGCGGCAGGTCTGGCGGGCGGTATCAGGCTGCATGGGAGAACTTTTCAACCCCTGGACGATGGGCATGGCCAAAACGCCAGCGGGCAATATCGCCCCAGCCGGGCGTAACGCGCGTGAGGCCGGGCGATCCGCTTTCGGTAAAGGCGAAACTGTCGAGCCCCTGGTCGAGCCCTTCGCCGGTCGCCTTGATGAAGGCCTCGCCCAATGTCCAGTAGCGGAAGAACAGGTCCAGCCGGTCCTCGACATTGCGGGTGGCGGCAAAGGCCTTGAGTGCTTCGGGCGCCATCAGGCTGGTGATCAGGCGGCGCATGTCGGGCAAGGGGCGCACGCGCTCCACATCCACCCCCACGGGGCTGCCGGACAGGGCCACCGCCACCAGCCCGCGCGTATGGCTGATGTTGAAATGAAGCCTCTCTGCCAGCCCCGGCGGGGTGTGGCTGGCGCATAGCACGGGCTTGCCCTTGGCCCCTGTGGCGAAACGGATCTGCCTTGGTCCCTCGCCCAGAATGCGGCCCAGCAGCAGGCGAAGCCCGGCATGGGCCGCGCAATAGCTCCACCTGTCCTCCTCGAAACGGAATTGCGCGGCGCGTGCCAGCTCGGCATCGCTCAGGCAATCGGCCATGTTCAGCCGGGTGAGCGTTTCAGCATCTGCCTGCGGGCCGGTTTGGCCCCGGCCCGCGGCGGCCGGCATGCCAAGCCACAGCCAGAGATCCTCGCGCGCGGGCAGGCCCGGTCCTGCTGCCTCAAGGCAATGGAGCGGGCGCAGCCGCACCTGCCGTGCCTGCGCCATGTCGAGCGCCCAGGATGCGGCATGGCCGGGAAAATCGAGAGCATGCGTGACGGTACGGATCGTCGTTTCCATGAAAAGAACCTTGTGCCGGAACCGTGCGCATCGAAACCATGTGCGTGACCGCCACAGTCGGAAGCAGGCCGCGCGCGAAGCCTGCTTGATCCTGACAGACTTCGCATAAACCATCGCTGCTGCAAGAGAGCATCAGTCTAAGCCCCTGCCCCGATAGTGGTATGGCCGATGAATGGCTTCAGCCACCCATAATAGTAATTAGCGCCGCGACTTGAGCGCCATACACTGCAAATCGGGCGCGATTGTCGGGTGAAATGTTGCGATGCGATGCAAGACCATCGTTTCGTTCCTTTTCCGCCCTGTGCTCGCGCCCTGTTTTGACAGGATTGGCGGTTTTTGCCGCGCATGGTTGGTATCGCCTGCGGGCCGGGAGCAGCAACAGGGTATGGTGATGGTGAGCGACACATTGTCCGACGCGCCGGAGGGGGCTGACGCGCTGGAGGGCGTGACCGGTCGCTGCGGCCGGGCCGCGGAGCTTGGGCCGGGTACCCATGGTCATCTGGCCGACCTGCTTGACCTTGCCATGGTGCTCCATGCCGATCGGATCGCGGCGGTCGAGCCTGACGGCGATGAAGTGACCTATCGCCAGCTCGACCAGCGCTCGAATCTTCTGGCGGCGCGGCTCCTCGGGGCCGGCGTCGGGCGCGGTGCGTTGGTGGCGCTCTGCGCGGGGCGCTCCATCGACACGCTCGTGGGTATTGTCGCCATCTTGCGGGCCGGGGCGGCCTATGTGCCACTTGATCCGGCCTATCCCGATGCGCAGCTCGCCTTCATGCTTGGCGATGCCGCCCCGGTTCTCGTGCTGGCCGATGCGGTGATGCAACCGCGCCTTTGTGCCCTTGCGCTGGCCGATGGCGGAGCGCTCGCGCCTGTTTGGCGGCTGGATGATGTGGCGCGTCTCACGGCACAGGTGCCGGGCGGCGAGCATCGTGCCACTGTGCCGCGTGATGGCGAGGATGTCGCCTATGTGATGTACACCTCGGGCTCGACGGGGCGGCCCAAGGGTGTCGTCGTGCCGCATCGTGCCGTGGTGCGGCTGGTCACCGGGCAAGACTATTGCCGCTTTGGTCCCCACGAGATCATGCTGCATCTGGCGCCGCTGGCCTTCGATGCCAGCACTTTCGAGATCTGGGGCGCGCTGCTGCATGGCGCACAGCTGGCGATCGTCACCCAGGCGCGACCGACACTTGATGCCATCGCCACCGTGCTGACGCATGGCGGCGTCACCACGGCCTGGCTGACCGCCGGCCTGTTCCACCTGATGGTCGAATCGCGTTTGCCCTCGCTCGCTGGCCTGCGCCAATTGCTGGCGGGCGGCGATGTCATTTCGCCCGGCCATTTGCGCCGTTTCCTGGCGCAGGCGCCCGGCGCCCTGTTCGTCAACGGCTATGGGCCGACTGAAAACACCACCTTCACCTGCTGCGCGCAACTCACGGCGGACACCATCGAGCCCGGCTCCGTCCCCATCGGGCGGGCGGTCGCGGGGACGCAGGTGTTCATTCTCGATGAAACACTGCGCCCGGTGGCGGATGGTGCAGAAGGACAGCTGGCGACCGCCGGCGCGGGGCTGGCGCTGGGCTATCTGCGGCGCGACGATCTCACCCGCGCCGCCTTCGTGGACGCGCCCGCGCCCGTTTCGGCGCGTGTCTATCTGACCGGCGACCTTGTGCGCGCCCGTCCCAACGGCGACATCGAATTCCTTGGCCGCATCGATCGCCAGGTCAAGATCGACGGCAAGCGCGTCGAGCCCGGCGAGATCGAGGAGGCCCTGCGCGCCTGCGAAGGCATCGACGATGCCTGCGTGGTCATTGACGCGCCGCCTGGCGGGCTGAAGCGGATCATCGCTTTCATCACGGCGGGTGAGGGGCAGGAGGCGCCCGGCAGCCAGCTTGCCGCGGCGGCCGGGGCGCAGCTTGGCCACCAGTTGCCCGCCCATATGCGGCCAGCGCGGATCGAGGTGATCGCCGGCTTTCCGCTCACGCCCAATGGCAAGGTCGATCGCGCCGCGCTGCTGGGCGGTCTTGACACGGCGGCGCCCGAACGGCCCGCACCGTCCGCCGATGGGCTTGCCGGGCAGATCATGGCCATCTGGCGGCGCGTTCTGCGCATGGAGCGGATCGGGCCGGATGATGTGTTTTTCGATCTTGGCGGCAAATCGCTGCAATGGATGCAGGTGCATGACGAGCTTGAACGCCTGCTCGGTGTGAAGATCGCCATCACCGAGATGTTCGCGCGGCCCACCATCCGGCGTCTGGCCGAGCATCTGGGCAAGGGGGCCCGAATGCCGGCGACGGCGCCTGGCCATCTGGCCGATGCCGCGCGCGAAAGGGCCCAGCGGCAGCGCCTTGCGGCGATGCGCCGGGGCCGGGGGGCATAGGGGAGGCAAGGGGGCAAGCCATGGAACGCGAAGAGATTACGCCGCTTTCAACGGGTGATCCTGCCAGCCTGCCGCAGGATGACGGGGCGCAGATGGATGCCATCGCCATTGTGGCGATGACCGGGCGCTTTCCCGGTGCCCGCAACGTGGCGCAGTTCTGGGACAACCAGCGGCGGGGCACGGTCTCGATCACGCATTTCACCGATGCCGAGCTGGAGGACAGTTTCGATGCGGCCACCCGCGCCGACCCGGATTTCGTGCGCGCGCGCGGCGTGCTGGCGGATGCCGACCTGTTCGATGCCGACGTCTTTGGCATGTATGCCCGCGAAGCGGCATTGACCGACCCGCAGCATCGCATCTTCCTGGAAATCGCGCAGGAGGCGCTCGATCTGGCGGGCCTTGATCCGCGCCGTTACCCCGGCCTTGTCGGCGTGTTCGCCGGGGCCAGCATGCCCACCTATCTCATCAACAATGTGCTGGCCGACCGCGAGGCCGCCGCGCGCTTCACCAGCACTTACCAGCTTGACGACATGCAGACGCTGGTGGGCGCGTTGCCCGAAACGCTGGCCAGCCGCGTGGCCTACAAGCTGGACCTGCGCGGCCCGGCGATGACGGTGCAGAGCGCCTGCTCGACCTCGGCACTGGCCGTGGCGCAGGCCTGCCAGAACCTGCTCAACTATCAGTGCGACGTGGCGCTGGCCGGGGGCGTGTCGATCACCTTCCCGCAGCAGCGCGGCTACCTCTATCAGGACGGCGGCATGGGGTCGCGCGACGGCACCTGCCGCCCCTTCGATGCGCAGGCCTGCGGCACGGTGTTCGGCGCGGGCGCGGGGGTGGTGGTGCTCAAGCGGCTGGCCGATGCGCTGGCCGATGGCGACGATATTCACGCTGTCATTCGCGGCTATGGCGTCAGCAATGACGGCGCCAGCAAGATCGGTTTTACGGCCCCCAGCGCCGAGGGCCAGGCCAGCGCCATTGCTGCCGCCCTGGCCCAGGCCGATGTCGATCCGGCCAGCATCGGTTATGTCGAGCTCCATGGCACGGCCACCCCTTTGGGTGACCCCATCGAGTTTGACGGGCTGATGCGGGTGTTTGGCGGCATGGCGGCGCAGGGCAACTGCGTGCTGGGCTCGGCCAAGGCCAATGTCGGGCATCTCGATGCCGCCGCCGGCGTCACGGGGCTGATCCGGGCCGCGCTGTGCCTGCGTCATGGCGAAATCCCGCCGCTGGCCAATTACACCGCGCCCAATCCGCACATTGCCCTGGCCGACAGTCCATTCCGTATCGAGACGGCGCTGACCCCATGGCCGAGGCAGGGCATGCCGCGTCGCGCCGGGGTCAGCTCCTTTGGCGTGGGGGGCACCAATGTCCATCTCGTGTTGGAGGAAGCGCCCGCTGCGGCCCCCCGTAACCATGGGCGCGACGCGATGCCCGGCGGGGTGCAGGTCCTGCCCCTTTCCGCGCGCGCGCCCGCCGCATTGGAAGCCATGGCGCAGGCTTTGGGCGAGCATCTGCGGGCCCATCCCGAACTGGTGCTGGCCGATGTCGCCTTCACGCTGGATCAGGGGCGGACAAGGCGCGAGGAGCGCGGGGCGGTCGTCGCCTCATCCCTGCCGGAGGCCGTTGAAAAGCTGGCCGGTTTCGCGCGGCGCGGCATCAAGGCGCGGGTGCGGGAAGGGGCCCCCGTCATCTTCATGTTTCCGGGGCAGGGCTCGCAATATCCGGGCATGACGCGTGGTCTCTACCAGAGCGAGCCCGTCTTTCGCGACTGGATCGACCGGGGCGCGCAGGTGCTGATGGGGCCGCTGGGGCTCGATATCCGGCATCTGCTGTATGAGGTGCCCGCAGGCGATGACGACCATCCCCATCCCATCCGCTCGACCGTTTATGCCCAGCCCGCGCTGTTCCTGACGCAGTATGCGCTGGCCCGCCTGTTTATGGCGCGCCAGATCCAGCCGTCCGCGATGATCGGCCATAGCGTGGGCGAGCTGGTCGCGGCCTGCCTGGCCGGCGTCATGTCCTTCGAGGACGGGTTGATGCTGATCGCGCGCCGCGCGGGCCTGATGCAGGAAGCCGCAGCCGGTGCCATGCTGGCGGTGCGCACATCCGAGGCGGATTTGCTGCCGCTGCTCGGCGATGATCTGGATCTGGCGGCGGCTAATGCGCCGGGGCTCTGCGTCGCGGCGGGGCCGTTTGATGCCATCGCCGCGCTGGAGACGAGGCTGGCCACAGCCGAGATCGAATGCCGCCGCCTGCACACCTCGCATGCCTTCCATTCGCGCATGATGGACCCGGTGGTCGACGGGCTGGAGGAATTCGCCCGGGGCATGGGTTTTGCCGACCCGCTCATCCCCTATGTGTCGAGCGTGAACGGGCAATGGGTGACCACCGCTCCCGATGGCACCTATTGGGCAGGCCATTGCCGCAATCCGGTGCGTTTTGCCGATGCTCTGGCCCGCGTGACGGCAGGGGATGCGGCGCCCATCCTGCTCGAAGTGGGGCCCGGCCGGGCGCTCACCACCTTTGCCGTGCAGGGGCTGGCGCGCGATCGCTATGTTTCGGCCATCACCTCGCTGCCCGACTTTGCCGAGGCGGACAAGGATGTAACCGCCTTCAACGAGGCGATCGCCCGGCTCTGGACCCTGGGCATCGAAAGCGATCTTGCCCCGCTCTATGGCGAGCAGGCGCGCCGCGTCACGCTGCCACCCTATCCCTTCCAGCGACAAAGCCACTGGATCGCGGCGCCCGCCACCGGCGTCAGGTCCACGACGCAAGCCTGCGATGACGCGCAGCCAAGCGTCCAACTCTCCTCAAAATGCGAGCCCGAGATGACCACCAACGCCCAGCAAGACCGTGCCGCCCGCCTGAGCGGCGAACTGGCTGCCCTGTTCGAGGATCTTTCGGGCGAGGCCCTGAGCGCGGATGACTGGAGCGCGCCCTTCCTGGAGCTGGGCTTTGACTCGCTGTTCCTGGGGCAGGTTGCCGCCAAGGTGCAGCGCCAGTTCGGCGTGAAGCTGGTGTTCCGCCAGCTGCTTTCCGATTTTCCCACCATTGCGGATCTGGCCCGGCATCTTGACGCCAATCTTGCGCCCGATCCTGCGCCCGCGCACTCGGCGGCGGCGACCACCGCGCCGGTGGAGACCGTGTCGAGCGGGGCCCCTGCCGCACCGGCCCCTGCCGCTCCTGCCCCTGCCTCCTTGGCCCCGGCTCTGCCGACCATCGGCATTTCGACCCCGGCTCTGACGGCTCCAGCGGTGGAGGCATCCGGCGTTGCCGGTGCGCTTCAGGCCCAATTGGCGGCGATGCAGGCCGTGATCGGCCAGCAACTGGCCTTTCTGGGCGGTCAGCAGCAGGCGTCGGCACCTGCCCTTCCCGCGCAGCAGTCCCTGCCGGTTGCCGCCGTGGCCCCAGGCGATGCAGCTGCGCCGCCGAGGCCCGCCGATGTGCTCCCGGCAACGGCGGGCCGGCCGGAAGCGTCGGTCGAAAGTCCCTCGGCTGGCCGCTTCCGGCCTTTCAATGCCAAGGCCGCCAATGCTCCGGTGACCGAGCGCCAGCGCGCGCTGATCGCCGACCTGACGGCGCGCTATTGCGCCAGAATGCCCGGTTCGAAGGCGCAGACGCAGCAACACCGCGCCTATTTTGCCGATCCGCGTTCGGTGTCCGGCTTCCGCGCCGACTGGAAGGACATGGTCTTCCCCGTCGTCGCCAGCCGGTCGAAGGGATCGAAGATCTGGGATGTCGATGGGCATGAATATGTCGATCTGGTGAACGGCTATGGGCAGACCGCCTTTGGCCATGCGCCCGATTTCGTGCAGGCTGCCGTGGCGCAGCAACTGGAGGAAGGCTTTGCCATCGGTCCGCAGACGCCGCTGGCCGGGCAGGTCGCGCTGCAGTTCTCGCGGATGGTGGGGATGGAGCGGGTGACCTTCTGCAACACCGGGTCCGAAGCGGTGATGGCCGCCATGCGTCTGGCGCGCTGTGTGACCGGGCGCGACACTGTCGTCGTCTTCAACAACGACTATCATGGCCAGTTCGACGAGGTTCTGGTCAAGTCGGGCTGCAAGCCGGGCACCACGCGGGCCTTCCCTATCGCGCCGGGCATTCCCGATGATTCGATCGCCAATATGGTGGTCCTCTCCTATGGTTCGGCCGAGGCGCTGGACTGGATTCGCGCCCATGGGCAGGACATTGCCGCAGTCATCGTCGAGCCGGTGCAGAGCCGTCACCCTGAACTTTTGCCCTTCGACTTCCTGCGCGACTTGCGCGCGATCACGGCGGAGAATGAGGCGGCGCTGGTCTTTGACGAGGTTGTGACGGGGTTCCGTACCCATCCCGGTGGCATGCAGGCCGTGCTGGGCATCCGCGCCGACATGGCCACCTATGGCAAGGTGGTGGGCGGCGGCATGCCGGTGGGCGTTCTGGCCGGCGCGGCGCGGTTCATGGATGCGCTCGATGGCGGGTACTGGGCCTATGGCGATGACAGCGTACCCGAGGTGGCGCCGACCTTCTTTGCCGGCACTTTCGTGCGCCATCCACTGGTCATGGCCGCCTGCAAGGCGGTGCTGGACCATCTTGAGGAACAGGGCCCGCAATTGCAGCAGCAGCTGGCGGCCAGGACGGCGGGTCTCGTGCGCCGCCTGAACGACCTGTTCACTGCCAAGGGCGTGCCCTCGCGCGTTGAAACCTATTCGAGCTGGTTCATGCTCAATCTGGCCGGCGCCGACCGGCTGGGCGCGCTGTTCCATGTCAACATGCGGCTGCTGGGCGTGCATGTGCTCGATGGCTATCCCTGCTTCCTGACCACGGCGCACAGCGACGCTGACATCGACCATATCGTGGAGGCCGCGCGCGCGACGATCGATCTGTTGCAGGGCGCGGGCATTCTGGCCACGCAGGGCAGCCATGTTGCAGATCCGGCCCCGGCAACGGCAGCAGCGACCGTGCCCGCCGGCCCGCGCGAGGTGCCGCTGACCGCACCGCAGATGGAGATCCTGCTTTCCGCGCAGATGGGGCCGCAGGCGTCCTGTGCCTACAATGAGTCGATGACGCTGAATTTCGACGGGGCCGTTGACCCAATCCTGCTCGAGGGTGCGATCGGGGATTTCATCGCGCGCCATGATGCCATGCGCGCCACCATTCCGGCAGGTCGTACGGTGCTGGCTATCGCGCCCTCGCTCGCCTTTGACCTGCCCGTGACCGAGGCGGCAAGCGCGGAGCAACTGGCGCAGGCCAAGGCCGAGGAAGCCGTCACTGCCTTCGACCTGTCGAGCGGGCCGTTGCTGCGCGCGCGCCTGTTCCGCATGGCGGATGGCACGTCGGCGCTGCTCCTCACGGCCCATCACATCGTGTTCGACGGATGGACGGCCAATCTCTTCGCGCAGGAGGTCGCCGCTTTCTACCGCGCCCGCGCGACGGGCGTCGCGCCGCAGCTCGATCCGGTCGAGAGTTTTGCCGATTACGCGCTGGCCAAGGCCGGCGCCAGCGAGGCCAACGCGCAGACCCGTGGCTTCTGGCTGGACACCTATGCCACCATTCCCGCGCCGCTCGAACTGTGCGGCGACCGGCCCCGCCCCGCCATCAAGAGCTTCAGCGGCGCCACGGCGACGACCTGGATCGACGCGACGCTGATGCGCGATGCGCAGAAGGCCGGGGCGAAGCTGGGCTGCACGCTGTTCGCCACGCTGCTTGGCACCTTGCAGGCCACCATCGGGCGGCTGGCCGATCAGGAGGATGTGGTCATCGGCTGCCCCATGGCCGGGCAGGCGCTGGTCGAGGACAAGGCGCTGGCGGGGCATTGCGTCAATTTCCTGCCGCTGCGCGCGCCCTTCACCATGGCCACGCCGCTGGGCGATCACCTCAAGGCGGTCAAGGCCATGCTGATGACCGCCTTTGACCACCAGGACTACACCTATGGCGCGTTGGTGCGTGCGCTCAAGCTGCCGCGCGACCCCAACCGGACGCCGCTGACCGACATCCAGTTCAATCTGGAAAGCCTGGGTGAGGGGATCGATTTCGGCGGTGCGTCGGCAAGCCTGGTTCCCAACCCCAAGGCGGCGGTCAATTTCGACCTCTTCTTCAATGTCGTGCAGTCCGCGCAGGGGCTGCGGATCGACATCGACTACAGCCCCGACCTGTTCGACGAGGCGACGGTGCTGCGCTGGAGCGAAAACTTGCGCCAGACGCTGCGCGCGCTGGTGGCCGATGCCGCCACGCCGATTGGCGAGATCGACATTCTGGGCGCGCAGGAGCGGCAGTGGCTGCTGGCCCGCAATCCTGTCTTGCCCCGCCTGCCCGATGATTGCACCATCGTGCAGCGCTTTGCCCAGGCTGCCGCCGCGCATGCCGGGCGGGTGGCGCTGGTCACCGATGAGGGGCAGATGAGCTATGGCGAGCTGGATGCGCTCTCCAGCCGCATGGCCCATGCGCTGATGGCGAGGGGCACCGGTCGCGGCGATTTCGTGGCGCTGCTCTCGGGTCGCTCGATCGAGGCGATTGTCATGATCCTGGCCGTGCTCAAGACCGGGGCGGCCTATGTGCCGCTCGACCCGGCCTATCCCATGGCGCGCCAGACCTATGTGCTGGAGGATTGCAAGGCGCAGCTGGTGCTGGTGGGCCCGGGCGCGGAACAGGCCGTGGCCCAGCTGCAACTGGCCGACATGGGTGTAAGCTATGCCGCCTTGCTCGCCGAGGCGGCGGGGCATCCGGCCGCGGCGCCGGTGGTGGCGCTGCGTGGCGATGATCCCATCTATGTGATGTACACCTCGGGCTCCACCGGCAGGCCCAAGGGCGTGGTGGTGCCGCATCGCGGTGTGGTGCGGCTGGTGGTCGATCAGGACTATATTGCATTTGGTCCTGAACAGATTTTTCTTCACCTTGCGCCCTTATCCTTTGATGCAAGTACGTTGGAGATCTGGGGCGCTTTGCTGCATGGTGGAGCCATGGCCATTGTGCCTGCCGCCACGCCTTCGCTTGCCGAAATTGGCAGAGCATGCGCCACTCACGGCGCGACCACGGCTTGGTTTACCGCCGCACTGTTTCACGCTCTGGTGGATGAGGGAGTGGGGGTTTTGTCACCGCTTCGGCAAATCCTGGCTGGAGGCGACGTTGTTTCGCCCATCCATCTGCGACGGGCGCAAGAAGCTCTTTCACATACCCGCTTTGTCAATGGCTATGGCCCTACGGAAAACACGACATTTTCGGCCTGCTATCGCGTTCCCGCAGACCAATGGGATGGAGGCCTGCTCCCCATCGGTCAGCCGATTGCCCGTACATGTGCCTATGTGATGGATGACAGGTTGCAATTGTGTCCTCAGGGGATGGTCGGCGAATTGCTTGTGGGTGGCGAGGGATTGGCGCTGGGCTATCTGAGCCAGACCGACATGACCGCGCAACGCTTCGTGGCCAATCCATTTGCGCCGGGTGAACGGCTGTATCGTACTGGCGACCTGGCGCGGTGGCGTGGTGACGGTATGCTGGAGTTTTTGGGCCGTATGGATGGTCAGGTCAAACTGAACGGCCAGCGCGTCGAACCCGGAGAGATCGAAAGCGTGCTGCGCGAGGTGGCGGGCGTGCGCGATGCTGCTGTGATCGTTACCGGTTCCGGGGGAGACACGCGGCACTTGCACGCTTTCCTCTTGGCCATGCCGGATGCACCGCAGGAGGCACAGCTTGTCGAGCGAGCGCGCAAGCATATGGCGAGCGTGCTGCTTAGACATATGCAACCCAGGACCATCCGGCTTGTCTCGCGCTTGCCCTTGACGATGAACGGCAAGGTGGATCAGGCTGCCTTGCAGCGGATTATTGAACAAGAGGCTGGAGTACGGACAGGCGAGCCGGAGCCGGTCGGGGCGCAGATGGCACCGGCGGCACAGCAGCCTCGCACCGCGGCCAATCGCACCGTCGAACTGCTCGAGACCGAGGCGCGGGTCGGGGCGATCTGGGCTGAGGTGCTGGGGCTCGACACGATCGAGACCGATGATGCGATCTTCGATCTGGGCGCCGATTCCCTGCAGATTTTCCGCATTGCCGCGCGCATGGCCGATATCGGGCTTGAGCTCGACAACCGGCGTCTGCTGGCCAATCCGACATTGGGCGAGGTCGCCGCCATGCTCTCGGGCGAGCAGCCGTCGCCCGTGCCATCGCGCCCGGCGAGCGCTGTGGCGCCGCTTTCGGCCTATCGGCGCGGCGGTTTGCGGGGCTTGTCGTCGTGAGCGGGGGCGAACCGGCCTTCGGGGGCGCCGGCCATGAGCCCGAGCCCGAGCCCGAGGTGGTGGTGCGGTTTCCCGCAACGCCCAACCAGCACCTGCTGTGGCGTGAAATGGACTTTCCCCGGTCGAGCGGGGCGCTCAATGCCACGTTCCGCCGGCGTCTTGAGGGAAGCATCTCGGACAAGGCGGTGACCCAGGCGATCAATCAGCTGGTCGAGCGGCATGAGATCCTGCGCACCCGTTTTCGCATGGGCGCCGAGGGGCAATTGGAGCAGCAGGTGCTGCGGCAGATCGTCATCAAGCCCAGTCTGGTCGATCTGCGCCCCTTGCCTTCGCCCCGGCGGGAGGAAGAGCTGGAGCGGCTGGGCGCGGCGGATGCGCGTGAACCTTTTGACGTGGCGGGCGATGGCCCCGGCGTGCCGCTGTTCCGCGTGCTGCTGGTCCGTCTGGCGCAGGATGTGGCCTATGTGCATTTCACCTTCCACCAGCTGATTGTCGATGGCTGGTCGATCGAACAGCTCGAAGAGGAGTTCGCGCGCCTTGCCGTTGCTGTCGACAGCGGCGTGCCTGCCGATCTGGCGCCGGCTGACATGCAGTTCGGCGATTATGCGATGTGGCAGCGCGACGTTCTGGCCAGTGGCGCGCTCGACGGCGAGCGGGATTATTGGCGCAGGCAGCTTTCCGGGCTGACCCGTTTCGAGGTCGCCCCGGACCGGCCCGGCCCGCGCCGGGACAGCGATGGCCAGATCCGCTCGATCCTGCTCCCGCGCGCGCTTTCCGATGCGTTCGAGGCGCTGGCGCGGGCGAACAGCCATACGCTGTTTTCGCTGGCCACGGCGGCGGCTGCGGCGGCGCTGCATCTCTTTACCGGCAGGGGCGAGGTGGTGGTGGGCACGCAGACCGCCGGTCGCGAGGACCCCGATTCAGAGCGCATCGTCGGTTCGCTGATCAACACGGTGGTGCTGCGCCTGCCCGTGCGGGAGGGGGAAGGCTTTCTCGCCTTTGCCGGCCGCGTGCGGGCCATCACCAGCGAGGCGATGGACAACAGGTTGCTGCCCTTTGCCGAGGTCATCGGCCTTGCAGGCGAGGAATTGAGCGCACATCGCTCGCCGCTCTACAGCGTCAATCTGGTGGTGCAGCGCAGCTATATCAAAAGTGGCCGGACCGCCGACAAGGATTTTGGTGCTTTCCGCATGATCTCGGCCACGGGGGCGTCGACTGGCTCCTTCTGGGACTTGAGCCTCTTCATGGTGGGGCGTGAGGAAGGCTGGCGCCTGTCTTGCGAAGGTGCGGATGCACTCTATGACACTGCTACGGTCGATGCCTTGCTATCGGTCTGGCGCAAGGTGATCGAAGCCGCGGTGGCGCGGCCGGAGCAGGCGCTGGTCGATATCCTTGCGCCCGATCAGGAAAACCGCGCGCGCCCCGAGCCACGCGTGCCCCCCCCGTCTGCCCGCTACAAGGCGGAGACGCAGATGACCGCCAGTGTCCGCAACCCCCGGCTGGAAGCAATCAGGGAGCGGATCATTGCATTGCAGCCCAAGGGCGACAAGATGCCGGTCATCGCCATCAACAATGCTTCGGTACTTTATCCGGTGGCGCGGGCGATTGGTAAGGACCATCCCTTTTTCGATCTGCCTTTTTGCCCTCCCCAGCGTATGGCGCTGCCCAAACGACATTTTCGCGATCATGCCCGCGATGCTGTCGAGATGATCCGCCTCGTGCAGCCGCATGGGCCCTATGTGCTTTTCGGCTTCTGCCTGTACGGCGCGGTGGCTATCGAGGCAGCGCGCCTTTTGCGCGCTGATGGCGAGGACGTGCCGCTGGTCATTCTCAACGACACCTATCGTCCCGGCTTTCGCGAGCGGATGCCTTTTCTCGACCGCCAAATCCGCAAGTGGGTGGTGCGTGTCGAGACGTTTCGCGCCCTGCATCAGCGGGTGAGGTCAGGCGAATTGACCGTGGCCCAGTGGATCGACAATTATCGCATTCTGCGCGCGCTGCGCGTCACGCGGTTGATGCACCGTTTGGGCCTGGGTCCGGCTGGGGAGGTGCGCGACGCGCTGCAGGACAACAACCGCTGGTTCGCCGAGGAGGTCTTGTTTCCCAGCCAGGCGGAGATGAACTTCGAGTCCTACCCCGGCGACGTCCTGCTTTTCCGCAGCATGGAGATGAAATCCAGCCGCCTGTTCCCGCGCGATTTCGGCTGGAGCGGCCATGTCGGCGGCCAGTTGTCCATCATCGATGTGCCCGGCACCCATGACACGATCTTCCGGTCCGAGGGCGCGGCGGTGATCGGTCCGGCCATTCGCGCCGCGCTCGAGGGTTTGGGGTTCTGACATGCGGCTGGCGCGCGCCGCAGTGGTTCTTGGTGCCGTGATCCTGATGGGATGCACTGCGGCAGCCTATGCCACCATCCGCCGTGAGCGCGCCGCTCAGACCGGCCCATGGCATGTGGATGTCTCGCGGCGGACCTTGCGCACGCCTGATGGCCCCGTTTCCGTACTGGTCTGGCAGCCGCGCGAGGCGCCGGGCGCGCGCCCGCTCATCCTCTTCGCCTCGGGCTGGGGGGAGCGCGTCGATCCTGGCTCGCGGCAACTGGCCGATCTGGCCAGCCATGGCTATGTGGTGGTCGGCTTCGATGACGTCGCCTTCGATCCGGCCAGGCCGCATGAAAGCGCGCAGGATATCGACGCCCGTCACGCGCCCTATGCCTATGACACGCCCGCCGCCTATGCCGCCACTTTCAAGCCGGCGGGCCGGAAAGTGGCGATGGCTGCGCGCAAGGGCAAAGCTGTGCTGGACGCGGCGCTGGTCGCGCCCGATCTGGCGGCGCGGATCGACGCCGCGCGGATCGGTTTTCTCGGCTTTTCCTTTGGCGGCGCCACCGGGGTGGAGCAGTCGCTCTCGGACGCGCGGATCAGGGCGGTCGTCAATCTCGACGGCTGGCTCTTTGGCGAGGCGACCCATGTGCCGATCGACAGGCCCTATCTGCTCTTTTACATCGACGATGACTTTCCGCCGGACCGCTGGCTGGCTTCGGACGATCCGGCCGAGCGGGCGCTGGCGCTGGGCTGTGCCTTTGACCGATCGCTTCATCGCAGCCTGCTTGGCCGGGCGGATTTCTTCTGGCTGCATGCGCGTCATGTAACGCATGAGGAACTCGCCGGCGCCGCGCCGTCCTGGCAGTGGCGGCGCCCCTTTGCCGCCTTTGGTGAGGAACGCGCGGCCTTGCGGCAGCGACAGTTGGTGCATACCGCCATCATCCGGGCATTTTTCGACCGCTATCTTCTGGGCCATGCGACCGCCTTTCCCCCTGCGGATCTGGGCCATGCCGGCGATGTCATGACGATATCCGACCCCGCGCGGGCGGCGGCGATGCCGGAGCGTAGCGGCGCGCAAGCCACTGAATTGTCGGTGGCACGGTAAGAAGGACGAGGAGAGATGAGCGACATGACCTTCCCGAAGGCCATCGATGCCCTGAAACACCCCCCGACGTCGCCGCAGGACAGTGCGCAGCGCCTGATCGCCCCTTCGGACGCGCCGCAATTTGCCGCGCTGGGCCGACAGCCTTTCGCCTTTCGCCATGCGCTTCACAGCAATCCGCTCTTCACGCTGGAAGCCATCAGGGCGCTGGCCGGCCGGCTGCCCGATCATACCGAGTTCAAAGCCTGGCAGAACGGGCGGATCAAGGTGGAAGACGGCTGGGCAACGCGCGAGGACGCCTGGCTGCCCTTTGACGAAACCCTGGCCAACATTGCCGAGACCAACAGTGTGGTTGTCCTCAAACATGTGGAGCAGGACGAGGTCTTTGGCCCTGTTCTGCAGCAATTGCTGGGTGAAGTCTTTGCCGGCGCGCCGGAAGCCTTCCGCGAGGATGTCGTGCTGGGCGAATGCCTGGTCTTCGTGAATTCACCTGGGCGCCTGTCGCCCTATCATTTCGATCTGGAGCCCAGTTTCCTGCTTCAGATATCCGGCGAGAAGACGGTTCACGCCCTGCCGGGTGGCGATCGCACAATTGTCTGCCAGCGCGAAATGGAAAACTACTGCGGCGGGGGCGATTTCAGCGCGGGGATCTACAAGCCGGAACTGCAACAGATGGAAAAGGTGATGACGCTCAATTCGGGCGACGGCGCCTATTTCCCCAGCACCGGCCCGCATTGGGTGCAGAATGGCGATACGGTCTCGATCTCGGTCAATGTGAATTTTGACATCAGGTCGATGCACCATCGCCTGCGCCATGTGCATGGGTTCAATCATCGCATGCGTCGCTGGGGGCTGGCCCCGGCCGAGCCGGGAACCACGCCGATGATGGACGATCTCAAGGCGCGGATCTGGGCCAATGCGATGAGGATCAAGCGCCTCATCCGCAACCGGATGAATGGCCCGCGTCCGAGCGATCATTATCCGGTCTGGTCACCGCCGCGCTGACGGCGCGGTCAGGCCGTTGCCTGCGCCCGCAGCGGGCCATCCGTGGCGGCGGCAGGTGCTGCGTTGCGCATCGTGCCGCTGCGCGCCCCCGCCATTTGCCGCAATGCCACCGCAGCCCCGGCAAACAGCGCAAAATTGGCGCCAAGATCGGCGCTGGGGGCGATCAGCGAAGGGGGGATCAGGCATAGCAGGGCGGCGGTGGCAAAGCTGCCACCGATGGTCAGGGCAAGCTCATCGCTGACCCCGAAGGTGGAATGGCGGGTGGGCTGGAAGACCGTGTAGAGATAGGCGAGAATGGCCGCGCTGCCCGCTATGCCGGTGGAGCCCAGAATGGCGGTCAGCAGGCTGGATGAACGGAAACTGCCCGGGCCGATGCCAAGGCCGAGCGAGGTCTTGAACGCCGTCAGCCCCTGCGTGGCCCAGAACAGGCGCTGCTGGCCGGAGTCGGAAGAGGATTTGTCCAGCGTCATGTGCAGGACGATCTCGGTCGCGGTCGAGAGCAGGTGGGGCACCACGAGGAAGGCGCAGGCTGATACCGCAACGCCGCCCAGCATGATCAGCACCAGTTGCCGCACGCGCCGCATCTCGGCCATATGGGGCAGCGCCATGGCCCGCAGCGCGAAGAACGCCAGATAGAGAGCCAGCGCGATATAGGCGGTGGAGGAGGTGCTGAGCAGCAGGATCGCCGCCAGGGCCAGCGCCACGCCGCCCGTGGCGCGGGGGCGGATCGAGCGATACCACAGCTCGGCATTCAGCGTGAAATAGGCAAAGGCAAAATCGGCATAGGACGAGCTCTCGGGGAAAAGGCCCCTGATGCGCACGAATTCACCCACCGACTGGTTGAGCTGGGCATAGCTGCCATTGCGGAACAGTTCGAAAAAGGCATCGACCGGCGTGCCGACGGCCAGCGCGGTGGCCAGCCCCAGCACCACATGCAGCCAGCCCACCACGATGGCCGCGGTGATCAGCGTGGCCACGCCCCCGCGCAGGCGGCAGACGAGATAGGAGCCGATCGCGATCGCCATGGTGCCCAGCATATAGACGCTGGTGGTGATGTTCTGGGTGGTGGGGGCCAGCGGGGCGGTATCGAAGAGGTTGCGCGCATCATCGAACCGCATCGGCGCCACGTCGATCCGGTGGGCGAAGAGGCGCGGGGCGATAAAGGCCATCGCCACGCCATAGAGCGAATAGAGCACGAGCCAGCGGTTGGCGCGGATCGCCTCGGGCAGCAGACCCATGAAGCCGCCACGCGGCGCCAGAATGCGCAGGTAAACGATCAGGCAGGCGAACTGGATCGGCGGAATCGAGGAACCGCCCAGCGCCGGCAGGACGATCGCCGCGCTGCCGCTGAACAGGCCTGACAGAATCAGGAAAAAAATGGCGTGCCGCAGCGACCCGCTGAAAAAGATAATCGCCCCGATCGCCAACTGGATCAGGCCGATGAAGGTAAATTGCATCGTGTCACCTCGCGCCGCGAAACGGTTGCCTTCCATCGCCCTGGTAAGACATGGAAAGACCCTTTCGACAGGGCGACAGCGTTCCGCAGTTTGCCTTTCGGCTCAACCGGGCATTGGATGTAGGCGGCGTACTGACCAAAAGGGGTAGGGTTGATTGCCTGCCCTCGGGCGCGCGTTCCAAAGCCGGTTTGTCCGCCCATTCATCGGGACGCGAGGACATGTTTTTGGTGAAGGGAGTGGTGAGCCCTGCTGGATTCGAACCAGCGACCTACTGATTAAAAGCTGGCCATAAGCTCTTGTTATATCGACGCAAATCGTCTCGAATCGTTCTCTCGGGGTCACAAAACCGCGATCTTCGACGTTGCATATCGTTGCATGCTTTCTCGTTCTAAAGCAAGCAATTGCATGCGTCTGATACCCCTCTGTGACCCCGCCTTCGCTCTGTAACCAAGTATGTTGCGATTTTTAACCAATCCGTCCGCAACATGCTATAATCATATGGCTCCCGACCTCACGCATGACACGCCACAGCGTCTGCACACCGCAAAAGCCGCCAATCGTGGAGTGTGAGGTTTTCGAACCTGCGCGCCCCTACAATCACGCCTGCGCCAGCGGCCCGTAGAACCAGCTGGCGGTGGTGCCGCCATCGATCAGGATGTCGCTGCCGGTGATGAACGCCCCCTCACGCCCCATCAGGAATGCACCGAGCGCACCGATTTCATCGGGCGTGCCAGCCCGGCCTGCGGGTGAGAGGGCCAGCATGCGACGATAGCCTTCGCCGCGCGGACCATTGAGTTCGTCATGTGCCAGCGGGGTGATGACGATGCCGGGGCTGATCGCGTTGATGCGCGCGCCGCGCGTTCCCCAACGCACGGCCTCGGCTCGCACACGCAGGCCATTGGCACGCTTTGACATCTGATAGGCATGCAGCGTGTCCGTGATTGCATCGCCCGCTAGCATGGGCAGCGCCAGCAAGTCATCCGCAGGCGTGGTCGCCAGCAGGCGGTCCTGCTCTGCGGTCAGGGCGGCCATGCGGTGGCCCGATTGCGACGAGATCACAACGCCCGCACCACCCGGCGCGATCACCGCGCCAAATGCTTCGAGGACCAGTGCCGAGCCATAGAGATCGACCGCGAGGATCGTCGCCACCGGCGCCTGTGAGGGAGAGACGCCTGCAGAATGGATCACGCCCATCACCGCCCCAAGGGCTGCGGCCTGCGCCGCGAGGCTTTCGACCGGCGCGCGTGATGCGATGTCGACATGCGCCGCTGTCACCGCAAAGCCTGCCTCGCGAAAGGTTTGCGCGGCCTTTTCCGCTGCCTCGATCCGCACATCCGCGATCAGCACATGGCGCCCCGCGCTCACCCGCCGGGCGATCGCCTGCCCGATGGACCCGGCACCGATTAAGACCACCACCTCCTGCATGTCCGCTGCTCCTTTTATGGCCTATCGCCCGACCCGGTTCGCCATGGCGGCGGGATAGCGTTCCCCCACAACCGCGATGGCATCCAGCGCGGCGCCAATTTCTGCAAGGTCGGCGGTCGTCAAAGTGACAGCCTGCGCGCCCAGATTCTCATTCAGCCGATGCGCCTTGGTGGTGCCGGGGATCGGCACAATCCACGGGCGCTGCGCCAGCAGCCAAGCGATGGTGATTTGTGCGGGTGTTGCCCCCTTGACCTGCGCAATCTGTGTCAACCGCGCCACCAGCGCGGTATTGGCCCTGCGGTTGGCTTCCTCAAAGCGCGGGACGATATTGCGGAAATCATTGGCGGTGAACTGGGTATCCGGCGTGATCGCTCCGGTCAGGAAACCCTTGCCCAGCGGGCTGAAGGGCACGAACCCAATGCCAAGTTCCTCGCAAAGCGGCAGGATCTCGGCCTCTGGCTGGCGCCACCACAGCGAATACTCACTTTGCAGCGCCGTGACCGGCTGCACCGCATGGGCGCGCCGGATTGACTCCGCCCCCGCCTCGGACAAGCCGAAATGTCCGACCTTACCCTCGGCAATCAGGTCGCGCACCGTGCCCGCGACATCTTCCATCGGAACCGCGGGGTCAACACGATGCTGATACAGCAGGTCGATGTGATCGGTCCGCAGGCGACGCAGCGCGGCTTCGGTCACCGCGCGGATGGTCGCGGGCCGACTGTCCAGGCCATCAGCGGTTTTGCCGTTGGGAAAGCCGAATTTGGTGGCGATCACCACCTTGTCGCGCCGGCCCGCCAGCGCCTTGCCCACCAATTCCTCATTGGCATGGGGGCCATAGGCTTCTGCAGTGTCGAAGAAGGTCACGCCGCTGTCCACCGCGCGGTGGATCAGGCTTATGCCATCGGCCTCGTCCACCGCCGGGCCATAGCCATAGCTCAGCCCCATGCAGCCAAAACCGATGGCCGAAACCTTGAGGCCACTGCGGCCAAGTTCACGTTGTTCCATGGCTGTGTCCTTTCGTGTCGTTTAACCCGGCAGGCCCAGCAGGCCCAGCAGGCCCGCGCGCATCGCGGCAATCACACCGCCGTCGATCAACAGCTCGCTGCCCGTGATGAAGCCCGCATCCGGCCCCAGTAGGAAGCTGGCGGCAATGGCGATTTCATCGGGCGGGGCCATGCGACCTGCGGGCGAAGCTGCGATCATCGCGCGATAGCCATCGCCGATGGGCGAGTTCAGCTCATGCTGGGCCAGCGGGGTCGCAATGATGCCCGGGCTGATCGCGTTGACGCGAGCGCCGCATGCACCCCAGCGGATCGCTTCGGCCTGCACGCGCAGGATATTCGCGCGCTTGGCCACGATATAGCCGACCATCGAATTGGGCACCGCCTTGATGGAAAGGCAGGGCAAGGCCAGCAGGTCATCGGCGGGCGTGGTGGCCAGCGCCTGCTCGACATCAGCGCACAGCCTCTCGCCCATGTGGCCCGCCATGCTGGAGACCACTAACCCCGCTCCGCCCGGTGCGATCACGCGGCCAAATTCCTCGAACACCACCGCCGTGCCATACAGGTCGACCGCCAGCACCTTGTCCACGCTGGCCATGTTGGGTGAAAGGCCAGCGGTGTTGACCACCTGCGCCACCGGCCCGAGGGCCGCCGCCGCATCGGCTAGCGCGGCAACCGATACGCGCGAGGTGACATCCACCTGCTGCGCCACCACGGCATAGCTGGCGTCTTCCAAGTCCTTCGCCGCCTTGGCCAGTCACTCCGCGTTCCAATCGGCCAGCAACAGTGTTTTGCCAAAGCCCTGGCGACGGGCGATGGCCATGCCAATCCCGCCCGCTCCGATGATCACCACCACATCCTTTGCCATGGTCGCTCCTGCTGTCATGGCGCTTGACTACACCGTGGCATTGGTGATGATTAGGCGGTATATCCTGCATAAACCTATATCTCAGGATCATCAATGCAGCGTGACGAATGGGGCGATCTGGCGGTTTTTCTGGCCGTGTCGCAAGAACGCAGTTTTACCGGCGCGGCGGCGCGCCTCAACACCTCGCAATCGGCGCTCAGCCATGTCATGAGGCGCCTTGAAGGGCGGCTGGGCATCAAGCTGCTGGCGCGCACCACCCGTTCAGTCAGCCCGACCGAAGCGGGGCAGCAATTGCTCGACACGCTGGCCCCGGCGATGGGGCAGATCGCGGCCAAGCTAGAGGCCATGGGCAAATTGCGCGACACGCCCGCCGGGTTGGTGCGCATCACCTGCAGCCGCCACGCCGCGCAAACCGTACTGTGGCCCGCGATTGATCGGGTGCTGGCCCGCTATCCAGATATTCAGGTGGAACTGTCGATTGATGGCGCGCTGACCAACATCGTAACCGACCGTTTCGATGCCGGGGTGCGACTGGGCGAGCAGGTGGAAAAGGACATGATCGCGCTGAGGATCGGACCGGATCTACGCATGGCGGTGGTGGGATCACCGGCCTATTGGGCGAGCCACGCCGTGCCGCAATCGCCCCGTGACCTGACCGCGCATCGCTGCATCAACCTGCGCATGGCAACGCGTGGCAACCTTTACGTGTGGGAATTCGAAATGGGCGATGTCTCGCTCAATGTCCGCGTTGAGGGCGCGCTGATCGTCAATGACAGCGCCACCGCGATCCGTGCGGCGAAGGCGGGCCATGGGCTGGCCTTTGTGATGCAGGATCAGGTGGAGGCCGACCTTGCCGACGGATCGCTGGTCCGCGTGCTGGGCGATTGGTGCCCGGCGTTTGCCGGGCATCACCTGTATTATCCGGATCGGCACGACCTGTCGTCCGCGTTTCGCGCGGTCTTGCAGGAATTGCGCGAGCGCAGGTAAGCGAACCGAATGACTGCATTTTGGCTCAGAGCCGCCAAGCGTATGCTCAACGCTTATGGCAGTAAAGTCCCATTTCACGTCATTCCCTGACGCCTAAACCACCAGCCCGAGTCGCTATCCTTGGTGCGGGACGCGATGCCGATTTTTGGTTCCAACCACCCCCGGTCCTTTCGCAGATCGTAGCATACTGAACTTTTCCGTTTCAGGTCATTCTAAGCCTAGGATTTTCTTTGAGATTATCCAGAACCCATGATTATTGAGGTGCCGTTGAAAGGAACGCCACATGCGCAAGGCACTGACTGCGAAGACCATCGATGCATTGAAGCCCAAGGAAAGGCGGTACGAGGTGTTCGATGCCCTGTGCCCAGGCTTCAGCGTTCGGGTGACGGTGGAAGGCCACAAGGTCTTTTATGTTCGCTTCCGGTATGGCGTGAAGCAATGCCGCATGAAACTCGGCCAATACCCGCGTTTGACGCTGAGCGAAGCCCGCGACCGCGCCAATGAGGCATTGCGGCTTGTCGATGACGGGGTCAATCCGCTGCATCGGCGCCGCCAAGCCGATATGCGGGTCGAAGCGATCTGCGAGGACTTCATCAATCAGTACGCACGCCCACGCAACCGCAGTTGGCGCGAGGCAGAGCGCATCCTGAAGCGCGAACTGGTTCCCACCTTCGGGCAAAGCGATATTCGCACCCTCACCCGCCCTGACATTCTATCGCTGATCGATGGCGCGGTGGCACGCGGCTCAGCCTATCAAGCCAATCGCATCCATTCGCACCTGCGCAAACTGTTCAACTGGTGCCTTGAACGCGGCATCCTCGATGCATCGCCGGTCATGGGCTTGCGGGCACCGACGCGCGAACAGGCGCGGGATCGCGTGTTGAGCGATGCGGAAATCACTGCCCTGCTGAAAGCCTGTGCGGGGGAACCCTACCCCTATCGACAATTCGTGCCCCTGCTGTTGGCCACGGCCCAACGCCGGGGCGAGTTGACGCAGATGCGATGGAGCGAAATCAACCTCGACACGAAGGAATGGGTCATCCCCGCCCATCTTTCGAAAAACGGCAAACCACATGCTGTGCCGCTGAGCGCGTTCGCCCTGAACCTGCTGGCCGAACTCCCGCGCTATGAAGGGTGCGATATCGTGTTTACGACCAACGGGCGGGTACCGATCAACGGCTTCACCAAGGCAATCCAGCATATGCACGACATCTCAGGGACATCGAATTGGCGATTTCACGATCTGCGCCGCACCGCCGCATCAGGCATGGCGCGGGCCGCTGTGCCGCCGCATGTCATTGAGAAGGTGTTGAACCATATTTCGGGCACGATTTCCGGAGTGGCGGCGGTGTATAATCGCTATGGCTATGACGCGGAAAAGCGTGGCGCCTTGGAGCAATGGGGCGAACGCCTCGCTGAATTGGCGCGCCGATCGCCGTATTGCAATTCGCAATACGTTGGCGTATATGGTTCGGTGAACGGAGAACCCCATGTCACAAGCCGCCCAACGCAAAGATCACCCGCTTTCGCTGCGTCTGCCTGACGCCGATCTGGCCATCATCGACCGTGCCGCGCAATTGCGTGGTCGTTCGCGGACGGAGTTCATGCGCGATGCCGCCGTGCGCGCCGCCGAGGACGCCATCATGGAAAACACCTTGATCCGGGTCAGTCCTGAAGGTTTCGAGGCTTTTGTCGCCGCGCTGGATACCCCCGGCAAGCCTGTCCCCGCCATGGTTGATGTGTTGAAGCGTGCAGCGCCATGGGAAACGCCCAAGGCGTCGTAAGGGCCACGTATGGCAATTTCAGCACCGGAACCCCTGAGCGAGGGGCATGACCTCTCGCATTTCGACTGTGGCAAGCCGTCGCTGGACAATTGGCTAAGGCGGCGGGCCCTATCCAATCAACGCAAAGGCTTCACGGCGGTGATGGTGGTCCATAATGCAGGTCGCGTTATCGGGTACTATGGCCTCGCACCGACCGCCATCATCCCAGCTGCCATGCCGCGTTCGATCCGTACCGGCCAGCCGCCCGATCCCATTCCTTGCCTGCTCTTGGGACAGCTTGCGACTGACACCGCCTATGCAGGTCAAGGCATCGGCACAGGCCTTCTCAAGCACGCCTTGGAGCGTTGCGTTGCGGCGGCAGGCTTGGTTGGTGGGCGCGCGTTGGTCGTCAATGCGCTCGATGCTGATGCCGCCGCATTCTGGCGCCGTCGCGGTTTCTTGCCGTCGCTCGACAACCCGATGGTCTTGTTCCGCTCCCTTGCCGATATCGCTGCCTCGCTGACTGCGGTGGAATCAGTAAGGCGTTGACTCAAATCGGGTAGTATCGTCCGCCTGCACCAACGTGAGAGCTGATCGTGACCGATAGCGATGCCCCTATCCCGCCTGAGATCATTGCGGCCATGGCCAAGGAAGCCAAGATCCTTGAGCCCGACCGTCAAGCCGCATTTGCCCAGGGGCTAAACAAACTGGCCGCATACTACCGGGACGTGTTGACCAACATGCCCAGCGAGTTTGACAAATTTTCCCCGTTTGACGCCACCTTGACCGAACGGGTCGATTGGCTCGACACCGAGGTTCTCAATCCCCTGAAATGTCAATCGGCGTTGAACATTGACCCCCTGATCGGCGCGTAGAATTGGTTCTGACTCATATTCCGTGCAGAATTGACAGGACAGGGCGCGGACTGTTGGATTCCTGCTGATGGTTAGTGGGGAGGAATGTCAGTGGTCG
>JAGWMZ010000035.1 GCA_028871475.1 Sphingomonadales bacterium
CCGCGCCAGACAGCATCGCCAAAACAGTGAAAAGCAGGATTGGGGCGAGCGGATACATCTTGCCTTGACCGCGGCGCGGGTCAGGGATCTCCGCAAAAATCGATAAAAGCGTCGGCGTCATGGGATCAGGTATTCCTCACAAGTGCTTGCTCCTTGATTCAGAAAAATCGCTACTTGGGAATCCAAAAAATTCAAGCCCTACAACGAGATACCGCCCATCATGTAGTTAGCGTTGAACAGCCCTGGGGTGGCCACCCCGGATCGGGCATCTCATGATGCCCCAGCAGGCGGAAATGTCATAAGACAAGAGAACGCCCGGGGGCACGATCCGAACCGAGCGTAGCGATGCTCAAAAAGGGAGAAAGCAAGCTCGAAACTAGCCCGGAAAATTCACCGGGGTTGCGTGCCTGACGCAACTTTGGCGTTCTGAACCGACAGCAGGCACATGAGATCACGCCCGTAGTGCGGGGCGATTTTCGGTATCGAAGTTTGCGGATGGAAGGGAAGGGTTTGATGGACGATGCCTTGCGCGCCGGTCAGGTGACCAAGCGGGGAATCCTGTCGAGCGCCACCTGGAGGATTTTCTGGTATGGGCAGGCTGTCGGCCATTGAATGCGGATCATGGTCTTCAATTCGACGACGCGGGCAGCGATCTTGATGAGGCGCAGGCGCAGCGTGTCGAACTGAAGGGCGCGCCAGACCGAGCGCCTGGGCATGGCGGCGCGCAGGCCCCACATCAGCCAATGGGCTCCCGCGTGGAGGAACAGGCGAAACTGGTTGGCGGCAGCCCTGGTGCAGGATGTGCGGTCGGCAGCGAGGTGGGTTTTCCAGGATTTTATGTGGTTCTCGGCCTGGCCACGGCGGCAGTAGACCTGTTCATAGAGCCAGCGCGGCGAGCCCTTTTTGAGATTGGTGACGATGAAACGCGTGTCGGCACCTTGTTCGCCGACCTCGACGCGGGCGATGATACGCTCGACGCGGCTCCAGCTTCGGGCGCCGTCGTGGAAGGATTTGAAGCGACGGATCTTTCCCTCACCGAGCGCGGCTTCGAAGCGTGCCCTGGTGCTGGTTTCCAGATCGGTGATGTGCCGGCGCAGGGTCGATGTCGGTGCGACGCCCAGGATGAAATCGTGCCCGCCAGCCCGGCACCAGTTGATCACCTCGGGGCAGCAGTAATGGCTGTCGCCGCGCAGCAGGATCTGCGTTCTGGGCCAATGGTTGCGGATCGCGCGCAGAAGGCGGCGCAGGAAAGCCCTGATTTCCTTGCCTCCTGGCCGTTTGGCCGGGCGCAGCACGGCGGTGATGAAACGGCCCTCGCCATCGAACACGACGATAGGCTGGAAGCCATATTCATCGTGATGCGCGTTGAACAGGCGCAGCTGCTGACCGCCATGGACAGCATCGAAAGTATCATCGATGTCCAGGACGATCCGCTTGGGCACGGTGCGGAAGGAGTCGCAATATTGGTCGACCAGCGCCCGCCCCATGGCCAGCAGCGCGCGCGTGTCGGGCAGGTTCTCCAGCCGCGAGATCGTCGGCTGCGAGCACAGGGCCTGGCCCGAAGGCAGCACATCAAGCGCCATTCTGAACATGGGATCGTGGCGCAGGCTGGCGGCGTCATTGCCATCCTCATAGCCCGCCGCGATCATCATCAGGCGGAAACGGATCATGTCGGCCAAGGTGTGGGTGATGCGGTCGGGCGCGCGCGGATCCCTGATGCAGGCCGCAAGGCGATCAGCTACGCCAAGCCGCTGCTCGACCTCACGCAGCAGGACCAAGCCGCCATCGGAAGAGAGCATGCCGCCGTCAAATCTCGCGTCCAGGCGCTTGCCGGAAACGGGTGACAAACCGGCTAAGGGTAGCGTAGGGTTGTCCATGGCGGGTGTGGTTCTCCAGAAATGACGATGGTCGGTGTAAGCAACCAAATCATACGTCAAATCATAGTGTTACGCCACATCCGCCAACCCCCGGTGAATTTTCCAGGCTAGACCTGTGCTCAGCGTCGCGGATGATGGCGCATGGCGATAAGGCCTATGCCGGCCCGGAATGGCGATGTGCCATGGCGCGTTCCACAAAGGTGGCGAAGGCACGCGCCTTGGCGCTGGCCATGCGCCCGGCCGGAAACACCGCCCACAGATCGAGCGAGGGTAAATGCCAGTCTGTCAGCACACGGCGTACCGCGCCGCTGGCCAGTTCGGGGGCAAACATCCAGTCCGAGGTGATGGTCAGGCCCATGTCCGCGAGGACCGCGGCGCGCAGACCTTCGGCCGCGCTCACCCGCACCCGGCCATGCACCGCGACTGAGGCCTCGGCGCCTTCGCGGGTGAAGGACCAGACATTGGCGAGCTGGTTGTAAATTACCACCTCGTGGTCGGCGATATCGGCGGGGCTATGCGGCTCGCCCGCCCGCGCCAGATAGGCCGGCGTCGCCATAACCGAGCGGGCGCCGGTCGCCGGCTTGCGCGCGACGGCAGCTGAATCAGGCAGCGCCCCCATCCGCAACGAGACATCCACTCCTTCCGCAACCAGATCAATGATCCGGTCATCGAGGATCACGTCGATCTCCAGATCGGGATGCTGTTCGAGGAACAGGGGGAGAAGCGGCACGATGTGCAGTCGGGCAAAGGTGGTCGCCGCCGAGAAGGAGCCGGTCTCTACCACCCGGATGAGCGTCAACATTGCCTGATAGCGGTCCATTCCGGCCTCCTGAGCATTCCCCGCAGGAATGACCATTATCACCTCAAGCGGTCTGCTCTGTCGAGCGGCAATGAGGCACTTGTTACCTACGCCGTCGGATGGGCCGGGGCGAGCAGGAGTTCCCGCGATGATGATCTGGCTGATGCGGGCGACCCATTCGCCCTCCATCCTTGGTGCTCTTCATGCCTTTCAAACCACCGGAAGCCTGATCTCGGCGCTTCTCGTTCTGGCTGCACCCACCATGGCGCGGCGCCAGCTTTCCAAAGGATACGACCATGCTTGACGTTTATGCCTTCGCCACGCCCAACAGCATCAAGGTGCCCATTGCGCTGGAAGAACTCGGGCTCAATTACAATCTGCGCGGGGTCAACGTTCGCAAGGGCGAGCAAAAGGCGCCTGATTTCGTGGCGCTCAATCCCAATGCCAAGGTGCCTGTGCTGGTCGATGGCGATCTGGTGCTGACCGAGTCCGCCGCGATCCTCGTTTACCTGGCCGAAAAGACGGGCCACCTGCTGCCCGCATCGGGCGAGGGGCGTGCACAGGTGTTTGAACAACTGTTCTTCCACGCCTCAGGCCTTGGCCCGGCGTTTGGCCAGTCGGGCTTCTTTCAGCGCTCCGCCGCCGAGCCGCAACCTATCGCCATCGAGCGTTTTTCGGGTGAGGCCAAGCGCACGGTCGGTGTTCTCGATGGCGTGCTGGCCCAGCGGCAGTTCGTCGCCGGTGCTGACTTCACCATCGCCGACATTGCCCATTTCGGTTGGCTGTGGCGCCGCGAATTCGCGATGGTTGACCTCGACAACGCGCCCAACATCGCCCGTTGGTACGCCGCGGTCGAGGCCCGTCCCGCCGTCCAGCGCGCCATCGCGCGGATCAGCACGCTGGTGCCCGCCGCCTGATCCTCAATCCTGGAGTTGCCCTCATGTCCAAGCTGTTCACCCCCACCACCCTCGGCGCACTGTCGCTCAAACACCGTGTCGTGATGGCACCGCTGACCCGGATGCGTTCCGATCCGGGTGACATTCCCAATGCGCTGATGCGCGAATATTACAGCCAGCGCGCTTCCGATGGTGGCCTGATTGTCTCGGAAGCCACGCCTGTCTCCCGTCAGGGCTATGGCTATGCCGGAGCGCCCGGCATTTACGACGATGCCCAGATCGCGGGCTGGCGGGCAATCACCGATGCCGTCCACGCCCGGGGCGGCCAGATCGTGATGCAACTCTGGCATGTCGGTCGCCAGTCGCACCCCGATATCCAGCCCAATGGCGAGGCGCCCGTTGCGCCATCAGCCATCGCGGCGCAGGGCTATGGCTATGCCGCCCACGGCCCGGTGCCCTTCTCGATGCCGCGTGCGCTGGAGCGGGACGAGATCCCGGCGATCATCGCCGCATTCGGCGCCGGGGCGGCCCGCGCCAGGGCGGCCGGTTTCGACGGCGTCGAGATCCATGGCGCCAACGGCTATCTGCCCGATCAATTCCTGCAGGATGGCACCAACAAGCGCACCGACGACTATGGCGGGCCGATCGAGAACCGGGCGCGCTTCCTGCTGGACGTGACACAGGAGGCCATTGATGTCTTTGGCGCCGATCGGGTCGGTGTGCGCCTTACGCCCAGCGGGACTTACGGCTCAATGTCGGACAGCGATCCACAGGCGACTTTTGGCTACGTCGTGCGCCAGCTTGATGCGATGGGCATCGCCTATCTCCATATCGTCGAGCCGCGTATCAAGGGCACCGAGCTGATCGAGGATGCCGAGCCCGTTGCCGCCGCGCATCTGCGCCCGCTGTTTCGCGGCACGATGATCGCGGCGGGCGGTTTTGACGGCAGCAGCGCCGAGGCGATCCTTGAGGCTGGACATGCCGATGCGGTGGCCTTTGGACGCGATTTCATCGCCAATCCCGACCTGCCCGAGCGCCTGCGCCGCAATCTGCCGCTCAACCCTTATGACCGCGACACCTTCTACGGCGGCGATGCGCGCGGTTACACTGATTATCCTTTTTACGACCTCGCCAAGGCCTGACCCCATTCCAGCGCGGAATGAGCGATAGTCGACCTGCCGATCTGCCGATCCCTGCCGGAACGGCCCATTGTCCCCCGATACCCCGATACCCCGATACCCCGATCCGAGGAGAAGTCCCATGACCCTGCAAGCCAAGCTCGATGCCTTCAAGGCTGATTTCCAGGCAGGCAAGCCGCCCTATAATGTGCCGCCCGAAGTGATCCAGACCATGCACCGCGCCACCGCCGAGCTGATCGCCAGCGGTGCCGCCACGCGCGCATTGAAAGCCGGCGACAAGGCCCCGGTTTTCACGCTGAACGACCCGGAAGGTCGGCCCGTTTCCTCGACGAGCTTACTGGCCAAAGGGCCGCTGGTGCTTAGCTTCTACCGCGGTGTATGGTGCCCTTACTGCAACATGGAATTGCAAGCGTTGCAGGCGACCTTGCCGCAATTCGCAGCGCTGGGTGCCAGCCTGGTGGCGATCTCGCCGCAGACGGCGCCGAACAGTCGGAAATCGGTACGCCAGAATGAACTGATTTTCCCGATCCTGTCGGACACGCACAACGATGTCGCCGCCGCATTCGGGCTGCGCTTCGAGCTGCCGGATTATCTGATTGAGCTGTACAAGAGCCTGAAGAATGACCTGCCCACCTTCAACGGTGACGCAAGCTGGACGCTGCCGATGCCCGCCCGCTACGTGATCGGCCAGGACAGCATGATCCTCTATGCCGAAGTGAATCCGGACTACACCCGCAGGCCTGAGCCCGAGGACATGCTGCCGGCGCTGCGCCGCGCTGCGACCATCGCCACGGCCTGATATCGAAGCCCCGGTCGCTCACACGGCCGGGGCTCCTTTCGCGAGTTTCACACCATGACCAGAACCTTCCTCATTACCGGCGCCAGCAAGGGCATCGGCCTTGCGCTGTCTCACCGGCTCGCCCGCGACGGCCATCAGGTCCTCGGCTTTGCCCGCAATGCGACGCCCGATTTTCCCGGCACGCTGGTGCCGGTCGATCTGGCCAATGCCGATGCAACGCAGGCCGCCCTGCACGATCTGGCCGGTCGCTTTGCCATTGACGGGGTGGTCAACAATGTCGGTCTGGTCGGCGCACAGCCGCTCGGTTCAGTAACCCTGCCGATGCTTGACGAGGTTATGCAGGTCAACCTCCACCCGGCGGTGCAAGCCGTGCAGGCGCTGCTGCCCGGCATGATGGAGCGTCGTTGGGGGCGGGTGGTCAACGTCACCAGCCTGACCGTGCTGGGCGCGGTCCAGCGGACATCCTATGCGGCTGCCAAGGCGGCGCTGGTCAGCTTCACCCGCAGTTGGGCGCTGGAACTGGCAACAACCGGGATCACGGTGAACGCGGTCTCGCCGGGGCCGACCGAAACCGAGCTGTTTCGCGCCAACAACGCGCCGGCAAGCGAAGGCGAGCGCCGCTATCTCTCGGCCGTGCCGATGGGCCGCTTTGGTCAACCCGACGAGATCGCCGCGGCCATGGCCTTCCTGTTGTCGGAGAGCGCAGGTTTTATCACCGGCCAGACACTGCATGTCGATGGCGGTGCCTCCGTCGGCAAGGCAGCTTTTTAGGCGTCGGGCAGCGATGATGCCCTCTACGCATCGATGGCGTCCAGGAGTTTGAGGCACCAGTCGGAGAACGCCGCAACCCGGGCGGACCTGTGATGGCGTGACGGGTAGATCGCGTAGAGGGGAAAGGTCTCGTCGGGCCAATCTGGAAACAGCTCGACCAGCCTTCCTTGCGCCAGCATTGCGCCGCTGCCCAGTTGCATGATCTGGGCAATTCCGACGCCTTCGCAACAGGCACCGATCATCGTCGCCACATCGGAAACCATCAGCCGCGCCGATTGGCGCACAGGCAGGATGTCGTTTCCTTTGCGAAACTCCCAATCGAACGGGCGGCCGGTCAGTGGATCGCGATAGTCGATACAGGCATGATGGACGAGTTCACTGGGATGCGAAGGGCGCCCATGGATCGCAACATAACCGGGCGATGCGACGGTCAGAATGCGCGTTTCAAGCAGCTTGCGCGCGGTAAAACCCGTGATTGGCGGTTCGCCGAAGCGCAAAGCCATATCAAACCCATCGGCGACGAGATCGCCGATCTGGTCACGCATGACAAGTTCCAGCCGCAATTCGGGATAGGCGGCCAGAAAGCCGCTGAGTTCCCCGGCCAGGATCAGGCGCGAGAAAAAGGGATCGACATTGACGCGCAGCCGCCCTCGCACGGCCTGCGCGCTTCCGGCAGCCTCCAGCGCGGCCTCGGCAATCCCGTCGAGATGCGGGCCAACGCGATCGCAAAAGCGTTTTCCCTCATCGGTGAGCCGCAAGGTCCGTGTCGTGCGGTCGAGCAGCCGAACGCCAACGCGCGCTTCCAGGCGCTGAATTGCACGGCCCACGCCCGATTGGGTCAGCCCAAGCGCATCAGCGGCGCGGGTCATAGTCCCGGCCTCCACCACCGCCATCAGCACCGTCACACCGGACAGCAGGCGCGCGTCGTATGACACTGTTCCATGACTCCTGATCCGGAATGTTCTGACAAATCGGCGTTAAACTCCGGCATAAAAGGATGCCAGAAGTAATCTCCATAAAGACAGGAGGCGGTGATGACGCAGATAGCAACGGTGCTGGTGATGGGCGCTTCGCGTGGGCTCGGCCTGGCGTTGGCAGAGGAATGGTTGGGGCGGGGCTGGCGCGTCATTGCCACAGCGCGCAGCGGCTCGGCCGGTCTAGACGCCTTGGCATCGCGCTTTCCCGGCAGTCTCGAGATTGAGACTGTGGACATCGACCATGCCGAGCCGGTGCAGGCGCTTCGCCAGCGGCTCACTGGCCGGCGGATCGACGTTCTGTTCATCAATGCTGGCATCGCGCGGGCCATTTCGGAAAGTCCCAGCACGGCGCCCGAGGAGGATTTTCTTGCCATGATGCTCACCAATGCGCTGGCGCCCGTGCGGGCAGCCGAAATGCTCTGCGATCTGGTCCCGAATGGCGGCACGGTTGCCATCATGACCTCGGAGTTGGCCAGCATCACGAATGCAACCGGCGGCTGGCAGCTCTATTCCGCCAGCAAGGCGGCGTTGAACATGCTGATGAAAGGCTATGCCACCCAACATGCCGGTGATGGCCACACGCTGCTGCTGGTCGCGCCGGGCTGGGTGCGGACCGAGATGGGCGGCGATGATGCTCTGCTGTCGATCGAGGAAAGCATTCCCCATGTCGTCGATATGGTGGAGACCAACCGGGGGAAGCCGGGCCTGCGCTTTGTCGATCGGTTCAACCGATCGCTGCCGTGGTAAGGAGCAGCACCCGACGGCCTGGGCCACCGGGTGCGCGGATCGGACAGTCAGGCGATCAGCGTTGGGGGTTTGCGCGTGCGGAAGAACTGCTGGACCTGCGGATAGAGCGCGACATTGGTGCGATAGTCGTAGAATAGGTCGAGTTGGATCTCGTCATTGCCGGCGCGGTCAGGCAGCGCCTGATCGTGCGCCCAGCTGTCGGGATCGATGCGGCTATCGTCGCTCGCGCCATTCACATACTGCCATTTGGTAAGCTCTGGCGTCAGCACTTTGCGCAGCGCGTCGCGGTTAGCAGGTGTGGGGTTGGCCCACAGCGCCTCGACCGGTTTCCAGAAGTCCTGGATGCCATCCTTGTAGGCGTTGCCGTTCTGAACGATGAGACCCGTCACCCGCTCGGGGTGACGCAGCGCCAGGCGCAGGCCAACCGGCGCGCCATAGTCTTGGATGTAGATGGTGTAGCTGTTCACGCCGAGTTGGCCGAGCAGGGCCTCGGTAACGTCGGTGAGATGTGCGAAGGTGTAGGCGAACTTTGTGTGATCGGGCGCGCTTGAATTGCCAAAGCCCGGATAATCGGGAGCAATCACATGATAGCGGTCAGCCAGCGCAGGGATCAGATTGCGATACTGGAACGATGAACTGGGAAAGCCGTGCAACAGCAGGACGGTGGGGGCATCCTTCGGCCCAGCTTCGCGGTAGAAGATGTCGAGGCCCTCGATCTTCACGGTGCGGTAGTGGATGACGGAACTGGCGGATTGTACGGCGACTGCCGGCGCAGCCTGGCTGATGGCTGGAGCCGCTATGGCGAATGAAGCTGCGAAGACGGTGCCGAGGGCGATGGCTTTGCTCATGATAGACCCCTGTCGATTGGTTCTTGCGATCGCGCCTTCTCGCTCGGGATAAGTTTGTTGATAATCAGGTAGGATGGCACTTCATTATTGCTGATTTGGTTGATAGTCTCGGCATGGCCCCAGGGAGTGCGCGATGGACCGGCTGAAAACCCTGCAAACTTTTGTCTGCGTTGCCGAACATGCCAGCTTTGCCGAAGCGGGGCGGCGGCTCAACATGTCGCCCACCACCGTGACGCGCAGCATCGCCGCCCTGGAGGCCAGCCTGGGCGTCGCGCTGTTGATGCGCACCACACGCAGTGTTCGGCTAACTGAAGAAGGTGCAGCCTTTCTCGAACGCGCCAGAGCAGGGCTGGCCGAGATCGACAGCGCTTTCGAGGCCGCCCGTGGCAGCCGTCTGGCGCCGCGCGGCACGCTGACGGTGACGGCCCCGGTGATGTTCGGGCGCTTGCATATCCTGCCCGTCGTCGCAGAGATGCTCGGCCGCTATTCTGATCTGCGCGTCAGGTTGCTGTTGCTTGATCGCGTGGTCCGCCTGGTCGAGGAAGGGATCGACATTGCGGTGCGCATTGCCGATCTGCCCGACAGCGCGCTCCATGTGCAGCGTATCGGCGCGGTGCGACGTGTGCTCAGCGCCAGCCCTGCCTATATCAAGGCGCATGGTAAGCCGATGGCGCTGACCGATCTGCGCCACCACCAATTGATTGCGGTCGAGGATGAGGTCGGGCCGCAGCGCGGCTGGGGTGTGGAGGGTGGGGCGCGTCGCTTGCCCCGCCTGTCGATCAATAATGTCGATGCCGCGATTGCCGCTGCCGTTTCGGGGCTGGGGATTGTGCGGTCACTGTCCTATCAGGTGACCGATCACCTTGCCGCCGGCCGGCTGGTGCCGGTCCTGGACGGCGATCAGGCTTCGTCGGTGCCGGTCTCGCTGCTGTTCCACAGCGGCCGCAAGAATCAACCCAATATCCGCGCCTTCATCGAGGTCGCGCAGCGGCAACTGGCGCTGACCGGTGTTGGCCAAAGCCGCGCCACCGCCGCACGGGCCTGAAGGTTTGCCAAAGGCGATGCCCCGGCTCTGCGCATGGAAGCGCGGAACCGGGGCGTCTCATGTCTGAGGACGCGCCATGAGTGGCGCTGGCCCTCATTCAGGCGGTGGGCTTTGTCCACTCATTGCCCTTCATGAATGCATCGAGCGGAGTGTGGACGATGTGGTTTGTGTAGTTGCTCATCACCTTGGTGGCGACACCCAGCACCACGTCGAGCACGTTGCGCCTGGTGAAGCCGGCGGCGACGAAGATCGGCTGATCGACTATCCATTATGCCTACGGGGAATAGGCAAGAATGCCCGGACGTACGGAAGACGGTTCAGGCCCGGAAGCATATGCGCGGTCCACGTCAGATCGACGTCCGTTGTTTTATGGGCGCATGCCCTGGGCAAGGGAACAGATAGCGGGCCATGGACAGCTCCAGCGCCTGTGTTACCTGTCTCTGAGCGCTGTATGTGCGCCTCTCAGCCATGTCACCACCTGCTGCCCCAACTCCTCGGGGCAGGCGGTAGCATCGAGAATCAGCGCAGGTTCGTCCAGTCCGGGCGCTTCGAGCGTGGCCAATTGGCTGCCGAGCAGACTTGGCGGCATGTAATGATCGGGCCGGCCTTCCATTCGCCGTGCCAGTTCGGCGGCGGTGGTGCTCGGCAGGATGAAGACCATGGGCAGGCGCGCGCTGGCCGTCAGCCTCTCGCGATAGACACGCCGCAGGGCCGAGCAGGCCACCACCACCAGCCCGTCGCGACCGACTGCCTCTTCGATGGCCGCGCCCAGCTGGTCCAGCCATGGCCAGCGATCCGTATCGGTCAGGGGGATGCCTGCACGCATCTTCTCGACATTCTGGGGAGAATGGAAGCTGTCGCCCTCAAGAAAGGTGCAGCCCAACTGCCTCGCCAACAGGGCGCCGAGCGTCGATTTGCCGCTGCCGCTTACTCCCATCACGGTGATGGCCAGTGGCGGAGAAATGCCTGTCTCAAGATTGCCTCGCACCTGCTTCCTTTCCCCTTGGATCACTGCCGGAATTCGTCCGGGGCCATGCTGGCGCTATCGGATTCTTCAAGTTTTACCGCGCTCTTGCAATGGCTCACTACTGGGACCTTGGTCCCTGCTGCCGCGCCTGGCCGTTTCCCGTAACATCGCATGTCTAAACGGGCGGACCTTGATGATACCGCTCCCATGAAAAGGGTAGGGCATGCGCAGAGGCTGGTTCGCACTCACGATGATCTGTGTCTGTGGCGCGCAAGGGCAGCACGCCTCGGCCGCCGCCGCGCCTTCGGTCTTGAACAGCGCGCCTCAGGACCCTCGCATCGTGACCGTGAGAGGCATGGGGGACGGCAAGGCTGACGATACCGCCGCGATTCAGTCCGCCATCGCTGCCTCGCGCGGGCCTACGGGCGAGGGGATCGTCTTCCTGCCTTCGGGCCGCTATCGCCTGACGCGCTCGATCCTGGTGCCGCAGGGTGTGCGTCTCTTTGGCGTGGGCGCCACCCGGCCGGTTCTGGTGCTGGGTGACAACACGCCTGGTTTCCGGCAGGGCGTGGGTACGATGGTCGTCTTCACGGGCGGCGACCAGTATGATGTGGGCAAAGTTCCCGAGCCGGTGCCCAGCGTGGTGCCGTTCAGCGACAAGGTGCGCGACGCCAATTCCGCCACCTTCTATTCCGCAATGAGCAACGTCGACATCGAGATCGGCGCGGGCAATCCGGCGGCGGCGGGGGTGCGGTTCCGCGTGGCCCAGCATGCCGTTCTCTCGCATATGGATTTCCACATCGGCTCAGGCTTTGCAGGCATCTATCAGGCCGGGAACGAGTGCGAGGACCTGCGCTTCTTCGGTGGGCGCTATGGCATCGTTTCTGAGAAGACCTCCCCCGCCTGGCAGTTCACCTTGCTGGACTCCAGCTTTTCCGGCCAGCGTGACGCCGCCATCCGTGAGCATGAGGTGGGGCTGACGTTGGTCAATGTCTCGATGCGCGATGTGCCAGTGGGGATCGACATCGATCAGGGCTATGGCGACTGGCTATGGGGCAAGGACGTGCGCTTCGAGAATGTCTCGAAGGCCGGGGTCGTGATCTCCAACGAAGACAACGCCTATACCCAGATCGGCTTCGAGAATGCGGTCGCCAGCGGCACGCCGACCTTCGCCCGCTTCCGCGACAGCGGCAAGGCGGTGGCCGGTGTGGGCCCGGCCTACCGGGTGAAGGAGTTTACCTATGGCCTGACTTTGGCCGGACAAGGAGCCATCGGCACCTATCAGACGCGGATGGATCAGGCGCGCATCGGCGCCCTGCCGCCGCGCCGCGCGCCGGCGATCCGCGCCTTGCCCCCGGTGAAGGACTGGGTCGATGTGCGCACATTGGGCGTGAAGGGCGATGGCAAAAGCGATGACACCGCCGCCCTGCAAGCTGCCATCGACAGCCATCGCGTGCTCTATTTTCCCATCGGCTTCTACATGATCAGCTCCGCGCTGCATCTCAAGCCCGATACGGTACTGATCGGCCTGCATCCCAGCCTGACCCAGATCGCCCTGCCAGACAATGTGCCCGCCTATGCTGGTCTTGGCGGGCCGCTGCCGATGATCGAGACGCCCAGGGGCGGCGACAATATGCTCTTTGGCCTGGGCATTTTCGGGGGCCGGATCAACCCGCGTGTGAACCCGGTGCTGTGGAAGGCTGGGGCCACTTCGCAGATCGACGATGTGAAGATCCAGGGCGGCGGGGGCACCTTCATCGCTGATGGCAAGCCGCTTGGGCTCTACAGCCGGCCTGGCGGCGACCCGGTGGCCAGCAACCATTGGGACGGGCAGTATCCCGGCCTGTGGGTGACGGCTGGCGGCGGCGGCACCTTTGCCGCCATCTGGGCGCCCGACACGCAGGCGCAGAACGGCCTCTATGTCTCGAACACGAAGACGCCGGGCCACGTCTATGAGTTTTCCAACGAGCACCATGTGCGCAATGAAATCGTGCTGGATGGCGTGGAGAACTGGGAATTCCTGGCCCCCCAGACCGAGCAGGAAGTGGGCGAGGGGGGCGATGCCGTCTCGCTGGAAATCCGCAATTCGCGCCACATTCTGATGGCCAATTACCACGCCTATCGCGTGACGCGCAGTTTCAAGCCCGCAGCCATGGCGGTCAAGCTCTACAATGCCTCAGACATCCGTTTCCGCAACGTGCATGTGAATGCTGAAAGCGGCTATGCCACCTGCGATGCCAATGGCTGCGGCACCTATCTGCGCACCAGCAAGTTCCCCTTCGAAAACAGCATTGTCGACATGACGCGCAAGATCGACACGCGCGAACGCGAATTTGCCGTGCTGGACGTTACCGCCGATGCGGTTCGGCCTGCCCCCTCCACTTTCCCGCCCGGTGCCAGAGTGGAGAAGCTGGAGGACGGCTTCTGGTCAATCTCCGGCGCGGCGGTGGCGGGTGACGGCACGCTCTATTTCGTCGATCACCGTTTTCAGCGGATCTATAGCTGGAGTGAAAAGGCAGGCCTCACCGTGGTGCGGGACAATCCTGTCGATCCGGTCAATCTGGCGGTGGCGCGCAACGGTGATCTGATGGTGCTCTCCTCGCTGGGGCCGGAGGCGGGGGTCTACAGCTTCACACCCGGCACGCAGGATGGCTCGATCACGGTCATCAAGCCCACGCCCGCCTCATCGCATCCGTCGGCGCAGACGCTGCTGCCAGTCAATCTGTGGAACAATGGCGAGTTCAAGGATCAATATGACCCTGCCACTGACCATTTCACCACGCTGGCGCAGATGTTCAGGCACGACATGGCCACGCCCAAGGCGCGCGAATATGTCTCGCCCGATGGCAGTCTGGTGCTGCCCGCTTTCCGCGTGTTCCAGCAAGGTTCGCCCGATCATCTGGGCTGGCGCTTTTCCGACATGCTCGACGCCTATGGCTTTGTTGCCGCGCGGGTGGGCAGCCATGTGTTCCTGAGCAACGAGTCCGAGGACAAGACCTATTCCGGCCTGTTGGGTGCCGGCGGAAGCGTTACCGATCTCAAACCTTTCGCCAATCGCGGCGGGGAAAGCGTGGCGGTGGACAGTCAGGGCCGGGTCTATGTCGCCAACGGGCAGGTCTTCGTCTTCGCGCCGGACGGCAAGGATCTGGGCCGTATCGATGTGCCCGAACGCCCGCTGCAAATCCTGTTCGGAGGCGAGGACCACCGCACACTCTTCATCCTGACCCACCACACACTTTACGCGGTGAAAGGCCAGTAAACCAACGACCAAACCATTCATGGGGGATTATGAGATGACTGTTAGAACACATCACGCAAACCATGGCCTGCGCTGCCGCGCCATGCTGGCCAGTGGCGGCGCGCTGATCGCCTTGACGCTGGCCGCCCCGGCGCTGGCGCAGGGCGCGGCGCCGGCACCCGAAACGCCCGCTCCGGCACCAGCTTCACCCCAGACTGCGCGCGACATCATCGTGACGGGCTCGCGCATTACCAGCAGCGGTTTCAGCGCGCCCACGCCGACCCAGGTGCTCAGCTCGGCGGCGATTGCCAAGAACGCCCAACCTAATGTTTTCACCACCATAGCCCAATTGCCCTCGCTGCAGGGCAGCACCGGTGCCACCGTGGGCACCAACAGCACCTCGAGCGGCACCCAGGGCCTCAGCTCGTTCAGCCTGCGCGGCCTTGGTACCATCCGCACGCTCACGCTGATCGACGGGCAGCGCGTGGTGGGCGCCAATGTCACCGGCGTGCCCGATGTCAGCCTGTTTCCGCAATTGCTGATCGAGCGGGTCGATGTGGTGACGGGCGGCGCCTCGGCCTCATATGGCTCGGACGCGGTGGGCGGCGTGGTGAATTTCATCACCAAGACCCATTTCGAAGGCTTCAAGGCCAATATGCAGGGCGGCATTTCGACCTATGGCGACGATGCCAATTACACCTTTCAGGCAGCGGCGGGCAAAAGCTTCCTCGACGGACGCCTGCATGTGGTGTTGAGCGGGGAATACAGCCATGAGGACGGCATCCCCGCCGGTGGTTTTGGCGAAGCGGCAGCCAATGGACGCACATGGTACAACACAGACACGCTGATCAACCGGGGCATCACCAATGACGGCTCGCCGCAATATCTCTACCGCCAGCATGCCCAGTCCTACCAATACACCAAATATGGCCTGATTTCGGCGGGGCCGCTGCAGGGTATCGCCTTTGACAAGAACGGCAATCCCTTCCCCTTCGTCTATGGCTCGAACGGCGTTCCCGCGAAAAACGCGGCGGGCAATGTGTCGAACTGCTATGGCGGTTTCTGCGTGGGGGGCGACTTGTCGGGCAATGTCGGCATCGGCACCAGCCTGCAGTCGGAAATCACGCGCTGGGACGGCTACGGCCGGGTCGGTTTCGACATTGATGCGAACAATGAGATCTATGGCACGCTGAACGTCTCGCGCGTGGCATCGAACAACACACCCAACCCAGGCGCCGCCAAGACAGGCCTGACGATGCAATGCTCGAACCCCTTCGTGCCCGCTTCGGTGCAGCAGATGTGCACCAATGCCGGCATCACCAGCTTCAGCTATGGCGTCAGCAATGCGGTGTTGCCCCAGTTCATCAACGTCAATCCGGTGCGTCAGCAGATCCGCGGCGTGGTGGGCGCCAAGGGCAAGCTGGATGTTCTGGGCACCAACTGGTCCTATGACGGCTATTACGAGCATGGTGAAAACATCACCGACATCCGCGTCAGCAACATCACGCTCAACAGCCGCTATAACGCAGCGATCCAGGCGGTGCGCCAGAGCGATGGCACGATCACCTGCGCCAATCCGGTGGCGGTGGCCTCGGGATGCCAGCCGCTCAACATCTTTGGCGGGGCCACGCCCAGCGCGGCAACGCTGGCCTATATCGAACCGGCCAACGGGCCCTATCAGCACACGCGCCAGACGCAGGATGTCGTCAGCCTTGCCATCAACGGCCAGCCATTCTCGCTGCCGGCGGGGCCTGTGTCGATCGCCTTCGGCGGGGAATACCGGCATGAATATTACAAGGTCAACGGCGACCCCTATGGCAATGGCGTCACGGCTGATGATCCCAACACGTCAGCCTATCCCGCCGATCCGCTGCTCAGCACGGCGGGCAACAACTGGTATGCGGGCAATTATCACAATGGCACCGGCAAATATGACGTTTACGAGGGCTTCCTCGAAGTCAACCTGCCGCTGTTCGACAGTCCTACCGCGGGCAAGGCTAACCTGAATGTCGCCGGGCGCGGCACGCATTACAGCACTTCAGGCACGGTCTATACTTGGAAGATAGGCGGCACCTGGGCCACTCCGATTGATGGCATCCGCCTGCGCGCGGTGACCTCACGCGATGTGCGCGCGCCCAATCTGAGTGAACTCTATGCCGCGCCCATCACCGTCAATTTGCCCGGCATCACCAATCCGGCCAACAACCAGTCGCTGATCATCCAGCAGAACACCATCGGCAATTCGGCGTTGCGGCCCGAAATCGCCCGCAACACCGAGGCAGGCATCGTGCTTTCGCGCCCGCACTGGGCGCCCGGGCTTAGCCTGTCCTTCGACTATTACCGCATCAAGATGACCGGGGTGATTTCGGCGCTGAGCGCGCAGCAGGAGATCAACTATTGCTCGGCGGGGGTGACGCAATTGTGCGCCGCCTTCAACCTTAACGCGGCCCAGCCCTACGCCAATGTGCAGTCCTTCAATCTGGCGTCGATCTTCACCGATGGGTTCGACATCGAGGCGAGCTATCGTTTCAATCTCGACAGCGTGAAGCTGCCCGGCAGCCTGACCCTGCGCGCGCTGGGCACCAATGTGCGCAACTTCATCACCGACACCGGCTTGCCGGGCACGATCCCGACGCAGGGCGCCGGGGTGAATGCTGGCGCCACGCCGCATTGGAAGGTGCTGGCCACGCAAAGCTGGGATACTGATACGTTCAGCCTGAGCCTGACCCAGCGCTGGTTCAGCGCGGGCGTGTTCAGCAATGAATATGTTGTCTGCCAGACCAATTGCCCGGTTTCCACAGTCAATCATCCCACGGTTGACTATAACCGCATGCCGGGCGCCTTCTATCTGGACATTGGCGCTACCTACAATCTCAGCAAGCAGCTGACCGCCTATGTGAAGGTGGACAATTTGTTCAACCACAGCCCGGCCGGGTCGCCCCAGACCAACACCGGCGTCGACGTCAACCCGCAACTCTATGATGTGATCGGGCGCATGTATCGCTTTGGTGTGCGCTACAATTTCTGATTGAAGCCACAAGGAAAAGGGCGCTTCCATCCTGTGGTGGAAGCGCCCTTTTTGCGGCCCGTCTTTCGCCGCGTCAGATTCTGGATGAATAGAGCGAATGCTGGGTCAGGATATAGAGTGTGCGGCGATCCGCACCGCCCAGAAGAAGCTGCAAAGGACGTTCAGGCACATCAATACGGCCCTGTTCCTTGCCGCGCAGATCATAGATGAAGACTTGCCCATTGGCGACATAGACGCGACCCTGTGCATCCACCGCCACGCTCTCCCCGCCGCGATTGGCAAAGGGTTTGAGATCGGTAACGCTGCCGCCCGTGCCCACCACACCGGAATAGGTCTTGTCCTCGGACTCATTGCTCAGGAACACGCGTTCGCCCAGCCGCGCGGTGACGAGGCCATAGGCATCAAGCGTATCGCCAAAGCGCCAGCCGCGATGGTCCGACGGCCCCTGCTGAAACACGCGGAAGGCCGGCAGCACCAGACTGCCATCGGGCGAGACATACTCCTGCGCCTTGGGCGCCGCCATGTCGCGTTTGAACATGTCAGCCAGCGTGGTGAAATGGTCGGTGGCAGGGTCGTATTGATCCTTGAACTCGCCATTGTTCCACAGGTTGACCGGAAGGGCGACCACCGCGCCTTGATGGGGAACGACAGGCGTCGCAGGGATGACCGTCAGGGCAGTGTCGGGCGTCCCCGGCTTGAAGGCATAGACCGTGCCATTGCGCCCATAGGAGGACAAGACGATCAGATTGCCTGCCCGGTCGATCGTCAGATTGACGGGATCCAGCGGCTCATCACGTTCGACAGTCAGGCCTTCGGCCTCGCTCCAGCCGTAGATGCGGTGGCTGTGGTGCTCCACGAAATAGAGCTTGCCTTGCCCGTCCACCACGCCGCCTGCCGCCGCGTAAAAATCGCCTGCCAGTTTGGTCACGCTGGTGGTGGTGGGTGATGCGATGGGGGTGGCGGGCACATCCAGCACGGCGAATTCGCGTTCGCGCATCTCCAGCCGATGAGTCACATCGACAATGGCATTTTCAAAGGGGAATTTGCTGGCGCGCAGCCGTGTCGCGCAGCCGTTCTCATCGCAGACAGCCAGACCGCTTTCGGCATTCACATGCACATTGCGGAAGTGAATGTCTGCCACATTTTGGAGACGCACCGCCGCCAGCGCGGGCCGTATTGTGCGCGTCACGCGATAGGCGTGCAGATTGGCGATCAGAATGTCATGCGCATGGCGAATGTCGAAGGAGACCGCCTCCTGGCTTTCGCCGCTCTCCTCCTCTGTCTGGGGGGCGAGGAATTCCCAATGGGCGACATTGTTCAGCGCAAATTCCGTCTGAACATGATGCTCGCTCGACATTTCATAGACATGGCCGGGCGTCTGCGTGTCCGAGACATACATGCCCGCGCGAGCATAGGTATCCGGCGTCCAGATGTCGCTGAACGTGCCGCCGCCTCCATCGGTCACCCACAGGCTGGGATATTGCCCGCCCCAGCGTTTGCGCGGGTCCGGGTCTGCGCTGTGCGTCGCGTCGTAGGGATCGAAGCGCGAGCCATCGGCCAGCCGTGTGCCATGGCCACCCTGGAATTTGACATCCTCGACCAGCGAACCTTCGCCTGCCTTCCACAGCAGGGCGGTGGCACGCATGTTGATCCCGCCGGTGAACAGGCCAAGGCCGGTGACGATGGCATCGCCACCCTTGGCGCTCTCGATCAGCGCGCGGGGTGCCCCCACCCCCTGAAAGCCGGGCGTGCCGTCGGGCAGGATGATCTGGGTGAGATCGGGATGCAGGCCGATCAGCACCGTATCGGGCTTGAGATGCAGCGTATCGCTCACGGCATAGCGCCCGGTGGGGAAATAGAGCACGCGATGGCTGTCGATGGCGGCTTGCAGGGCGGCGGTGTCGTCGCTCTTGCCATCGCCCTTCACGCCCAATCTGCGCACATCGACCCAGTCCCTCACCGGGGGCAGCGCGCGGATCGCCGGCGCGCGGCGCGGCGGCAGAGCGGCGATCCGCGCCTGATCCATCCGCGTCTGATAGGTGCCCATCGTGCCCAATCCGGCCAACGTCAGGCCATAGGTAAATTCCTTCACCCGGTAGGACGGACCGGCCCCCGCCACCGCCTTGCCACTGTCGCGGAAGCGGGCGAAGGTTGGCGTGCCGCTGGCGACCGCATTCTCGAAGCCGATCTGGGTATAGGCATTGTCTTCGTTCGAGATCACGACCCCGGCCTTCGAGACATTCTCGAAGCGCACATCCTTGCCCCACAGCCAATCGCCATAGCCTTGATCGATGTCGATCCCGACGGGTACATCGCGCATCGCAACATTGACCAGTGTGAGGCTGGCCTCATGCTCGCGGATGGCGGCGTCACGTTGGCCGAAAAAGCTCGAATCCAGCAGGGTGAACTGCCAGGCAGGCGAGGGCTTTTCGGTCAAAATGCCATAGCGCCCGCCAAAAAAGCGCAAATCCTGGCAGCTGTTGGCCACTTGATAAAGCCCAGCCAGCCCCGATCCGACATGGAAATCCATATGCCGCAGATAAGAATGCTGCGCCGCATGGAAGCGCACGCCCACGGCCGCCGGATTGCCCGCGCCGATGGCAATGTCGATCCCCTCCATTGCCGAATAGAAAGTCCCTGGATTGGCATCGGCAATGGCCGGATTGAACGGCACGGAGTCGGGTGGCGGGAAGGGTACCTTCTCCTCCGGGCCTTGGGGCGCCTTGGGTTCACGCCCGGTGAAGATGACCATGGTCGCCACGCCCTTCTGGAAGCCGGGCGTGTTGTCGGCCAGCACCAGTTCGGGGCGTCGCTCGCCTGTGCCGAACAGGCGCAGGCCGGGCCAGATGAACAGTGAGCGGGTGATGCGATAGCGCCCTGCGGGCAGGAAGACGATGCCTTCGCCCTTCTGCGCGGCGCTATCGAGCGCCTGCTGGATCGCGGCGGTGTCATCAGCTTTGCCGTCGCCCACGCCCCGCACGGTGATGGCGGCGGGGTCGGCGGGCGCGACGGCCAGCATGGGCCTGCCTGACGCGGGCGTCGCGGCCAGGGCCGCTAAAGGGTATGCCAGCAGGGCAAAACCCGATCCCAACAGCAGGGCATGTCTGAACCTCATGCATCATCTCCTATGGCGTTGCGCTGGTGATAGGCGAGGCGGGGTGGCAGGACATGGGGGACCATGGTCCCGGATCTGTCCGCCCCGGATGGTCAGGGCATCAGCCGCTTGCGCCCCTGCGACAGGTGCCAGCGCATCGCCAGAGCTGCCCCGTCGCCATCCTGCACCTTGATCGCCTCGACAATCATCTCATGCTCGGTCAGCATGGCGCCAATCGCCTCGGGCGGGCGGGAGCGGGAAATGTCGACGCCCGCCCGCATGATGCGGTCCACCTCCTCATGCATATGGTCGAAGCAGGAGAGGAACACAGGATTGGCCGTAGCGAGCACGATCGCGCGGTGCAGCAGCATATCCTCGTTGTGCGCCGGGCCGGTGGAGACCAGAGCCTTGCGCAAATTGGTCATGGCCCGCTGAATGGCGCCCATCTGCTCGACGGAGCGTCGCATGGCCGCCAGCCGCGCCGCTTCTGCCTCTAGCACGAAGCGCACCTCGTAACTGCCCATGGTGGCCGACAGGTCCATCATCTGCATATGCGAGCCCAGCCGCATCGAGGGTCGCCGCTTGACGAAGGACCCTGCGCCGCGGCGCGCCTCGGTGATGCCGTCAGCGGCCAGTCTCACCAGGGCTTCGCGCACCATGGTGCGGGAAATGCCGAAGATTTCGGCCAATCGCGCCTCGGAGGGGAGGCGGTTGCCGATTTCCAGATCCTCGGTGTTGATGATCTCGATGATGCCCGCATAGGCCCGATCGGCCAGCCGTCCTTCCTGCATGCTTTCCTCCCGCGTCATACCAGATAGCTGCCTGCCAGAACGAAAGCCAGCGCCACCACCGAGACGACCGTTTCCAGAACGGACCAACTGCGGAATGTGTCGGGCGTGCTGGTGCCCAGATAGCTGCGCACCAGCCAGAAGCCCGGATCGTTGACATGGGAAAAGAAGATCGACCCCGCCCCAATCGCCAGCACCGTCCATTCGGGCGAGGCGCCCGTGGCGGTGACCACGGCAGGCATGATCCCGGCGGCGGTGATGGTGGCAACCGTGGCAGAACCCGTCGCCAGGCGAATGCAGACAGCGGTCATCCACGCCATCGCAATAGCCGGAATGCCACCATCGGTGGCCAGATGTGCGAGAAAATTGGCAAGCCCGGCGGCTACCAGCACCTGCTTGAGCGCGCCGCCAGCCCCAATGGCCAGAATGATGGCGCCGGCCGGCTTCATCGCTTCGGCCCAGACGGCCCCTTGCACCGGGGCTGAACACATGCGCCGCCCGAACAGCAGGGGCAGGGCCGCCAGATTGGCCAGCACCAGCGCGAAGACAGGATCACTGACCAGACCCGTCCAGCCCAGATGCGCCGCCATGGCCGGGGGCACCACCGCCCTGACCTGCCCCGACGCGATCAGCACCACAGGCAGCAAGACGGCGACGAGGGAAGCGCCCAGGCCCGGCGCCCGTACCAGCGGCTCGGCCTTGCCGATCACCGGCGCGTCAGGATGGACATGCGGCGCGATGATGTTTGCCAGCAGCGGCCCGGCGATGATCGCGGTGGGCAGGCCGACAAGCAGGCCATAGACCATGGTCAACCCCAGATCAGCATGCAGTGCGGTGACTGCCAGCAACGGGCCTGGGTGAGGCGGGACCAGCGCATGCAGGGTCGTGAGCCCGGCCAGCGCGGGCAGCATCAAACGCAGGCGCATGTCCGCTGCATCCGTGCCGCCGTGCAGGCCATCGGCGGCGGCCGCCACAATCGGCAGCAACAGCACCAACCCGGTTTCAAAAAACAGTGGCAGGCCAAGCAGCAGTGCCACGGCCATGCTCATCCATGGCGCGGCGCGCGGTCCACTCAGCCTCAGCCCTGCCTGCGCCACCACTTGCGCGCCGTTTGAGAGCTGCAGCATGGCGCCCAGCGACAGGCCCAGCGCGACGACGAGCCCTGTGCCGCCCAGCACATCGCCTGCTCCCTTCTGCACCGCATGGGCCAGGTCGGCAGGCGCAAGGCCTGTCAGCAGACCGATGAGGAATGCACCGCACAGCAGTGCCAGAAAGGGATGGAAGCGCGCCTTGACGATGAGCGCGATGGCGACGGTGATTCCCAGCACCGCCGAGAGAGTGAGTCGCAGCTCTTCGCTCATCGACTGGCTTCCAGCGGCAAGGGATGCTCTGGCCCAGGCGCGTGGCGGGGCAGACTGACGATCACAATCATGTCCTCTCCATGGGACCGCTTTGGAGGAGGTAGCGGTCTTGCTCTGTCAAAAGTTGTATAACAGATAATGGAGGCGACAAAGGAAAAATCGGGCATTGACGTCGTAACCATGTCGCAATATTCAGGAGTTGTCCAACTACATTCTTCGTCTCATCCCGCGCTTGGAAGGCAGGGTGGGCTTGTATGACACTATAAGAACCTAGCCGGAAAGACGGGCAGGCGGACGCGACAAGAGGAGGCATGAACGATGCAGCAGGTGAGCAGTGAGAGCATGGACGCGGTCGCCGTACCGCCGGTCCGGTTGACGCCCACGCAGATCAAGGTCATGCAGGGTGTGCGTTCCGGGCAGCTCAATAAGCAAATCGCGTTCGACCTCGGCATTGCTGAAAAGACCGTTAAGGCGCACATGACGCTGCTCATGAAGAAGCTGAATGTTCGCAATCGCACGCAAGTGGCCCTGGTCGCCGTAAACTTCATGCAACGCACTTGAATCATAATGGTTTCGCCCATATCGGGCGAAGTTTGGTCGGAAGTCGTCGAGGTGGCCAAACTTGATTATGGTGCGGATGCGGTGCTTGCTTTGGCCTTTGCCGCGTGCATCAGAACAGCCAACGACATTGACGGCCATTCATGGGCAGCTGCAACGATGATCGCTTCCTCTCGAACCTCTCGCTTACCAGCCCCAGAAAAGTTCCCAACCATCGAGTGAATGACCGCGATCATGGGGATTTGGGCGACCAGCAAATTTTCGATAAGGGTTCGATTTGCATTCATCACCATCCTCAGAAAGCCCCGAACCCTTCTCAATTTACTATAGCCATGCTCACCATAGCCGATGATCGGCGAGGGTTGTCATCACGACCTGATGAATGCGAGCAGATCGGGGTTGAGGACATCGGCATGGGTGGTCAGCATGCCATGAGGATAGCTTGGATAGGTCTTGAGCACCCCATTCTTGAGCAGATCCACCGCACGCGGTACGGAGCTTGCGAAAGGAACGACCTGATCGGCTTCGCCATGCATCACGAGCACCGGCACGGTGATGGCCTTGAGATCCTCGGTGTAATCCTCGAGCCAGGAAACCACGGTTGCATAATGGGCGAGGGCGCCACCCGCCATGCCCTGGCGCCACCAGTTCGCAATGACCGCTTCCGATGGTTTGGCCCCATCGAGGTTGTAGCCATAGAACGGGTTTTCGGGCACGAAACGGAAGAACTCCGACCGATTGCCCAGCACGCCCGCCTTGATCGCCTCGAACCACTCTGGCGGCTGGCCCGACGGGTTCTCCTCGCTCCGATACATGTTGGGGGTCAGGGACGCGACCAGCACCGCTTTCGCAACGCGCTCCTGAAAGCGGGCAACATAGCGCGCCACCTCACCGCCCCCTGTCGAATGCCCGATATGGATCGCATCGCGCAGATCGAGATGCTCGGTCAGCGCCGCCAGATCCGCCACCCAGTGCTCCATGTCATTGCCGATGGCGGGCTGGTCGGACCGGCCATGGCCACGCCGGTCATGGGCGATTACCCGATAGCCCTGGTGCAGGAAGAACATCATCTGGGCATCCCAGTCGTCGGCGCTCAGCGGCCAACCGTGGCTGAATACGATCGGCTGACCCGATCCCCAGTCCTTGTAGAAGATGTTGACGCCGTCTTTCGTGGTGATCTGGGACATTGTGGTCTCCTGCGGAATTTCAGCGCAAGGCCTAAATGGTCTTCCCGTCGCCGACAAAGATCTTGTATGTCATCCCTATGCCTGAAAAGCATAGGAGACTCGCCTTGGAACTCAGACATCTCCGCTATTTTTTGGCCGTCGCCGAGCGCGGTAGCGTCCTTGCCGCCGCGCCCGGCGACGCCCGACATCATGGGCAATCCAGAAAGATCACAGCGATAAACTCCCTCAGCGCCAGCCTATCGTCGGTCTCGGGCGCCGGGATAATTGCATATCACTGACTGAAGCGTCCCGGGTTTCCCGGAGGCTCCTATTTGTGAGAAGGAGCATTCGTGATGAGCAAAACCCGGAACAAATTTTAGCTTCGCTGGCCTTCGGCTCGCCTGAGGTGCGTGATCGTGCCGTGCGCATGGTCGGCGAGCATCGCGCTGATTACGGCTCGGAGTGGGAGGCAATGACCTCGATCGCCGCTAAGATCGGCTGTACGGCCGAGACGCTGCGCCGCTGGTGCCGTGAGGAGGCGAGCCGACGAACGGCACCAGCGGCGCTGGCTACCGATGACAAAGCCAGGCTCAAGCTGCTGGAACGCGAGGTTAAGGAACTGCGGCGCGCCAACGAGATCCTGCGCAAGGCGTCGGCATATTTTGCCATGGCGGAGCTCGACCGCCGCGAGAGATGATGATGGCGTTTATCGACGCTCATCGTGAGGACTTGGGTATCGAGCCGATCTGCCGTGAACTGGCAATCGCCCCGTCCTCCTATCATGAACATGCCCTGCGCCTTGCCGATCCCGGCAAGCGCCCGGCGCGTGCGCGCAGCGACGAGGCGATGTGTGAGCAGATCAAGCGCGTCCACGAGGACAATTACGGTGTCTATGGTTCGCGCAAGGTCTGGCATCAATTGCGGCGCGAGGGCGTCGCGGTCGCCAAATGCACGGTGGAACGGTTGATGCGCGTCATGGGCCTGGCAGGCGTTCGTCGCGGCAAGAGGACGATCACGACCGTCAGCAATCCCAAAGCGCCGTGCCCGCTCGACAAGGTCAACCGGGAGTTTCGCGTCGCCCGGCCCAACGCCTTGTGGGTGGTCGATTTCACCTATGTTCACACATGGGCTGGCTTCGTCTACGTGGCTTTCGTGATCGACGCCTATGCCCGGCGCATTGTGGGCTGGAAGGTCAGCAGCAGCGCCACCACCGGCTTCGTGCTGGACGCTTTGGAACAGGCGATCCATGCGCGCAGACCCGAACCCGACGATAAATTGGTGCACCACAGCGACAGGGGCGTTCAATATCTTGCCATGGCCTACACCCAGCGCCTGGCCGAGGCGAACCTTGTTCCCTCCGTGGGCAGCGTCGGAGATTCATACGACAACGCCTTGGCCGAAACGATCAACGGCCTCTACAAAGCCGAGGTGATCTGGCGCCAGCGTTCCTGGCCGAGCGCATCAGCCGTCGAAATGGCCACACTGCGGTGGGTGGACTGGTACAACAATCAACGCCTCTTCGGCCCCATCGGCTACATTCCGCCTGCCGAGGCCGAAGCCAATTACTATGCAGCCCTTGAGAACCTCGATATGGCTGCGTGACTCAATTGAAACTGCCTCCGGGAAACCCGGGACGCTTCAGACCCTGGCATAGAGCCATTGAACTCACTCTGCTTCAAGAAGGGCAGGGCGCAACCATAACAGTGGTGAGGCCTCAAGTCTTATTGGGAAACCTTAGATTGAACACGATACCGCAAGCCGATACCGCAGCCACGGCGAGGAAAGCAGCACGGTAGCCGGCCGTGCCGGCAGCGTTCGCTGGCGCCACTGTGCTGACCACCTCTAGCACACCACCCGCGATGCAGATGCCCAGTGAAAGGCACAATTGCTGGACGGTGGCGTAAAGACTTGTGGCTGCGCTCATGCGCTCGGCAGGAACATCGAGAAAGGCCGCGGTGTTATAGCCCGTGAACGCCAGCGAGGTGAAAAAGCCGGTGCCTCCCAGAATGACCATCATCGCGGCAATCGGCCAACCCTGCCCCCAAAGGGCCAGCGAGGCATAGCCGATGCTGGAGACCACCCCCGCCGCGCTCAGGCTGAAGCGATAGCCAAGGCGGTGGATGATGGGGGGGGCCAATGGCTTCATCACCACAGCGCCAACCGCGCCGGCCATGGCGACAAGACCAGCGGTGGCGGCGGATTGATGGAAGCCGGTTTGCAACATCAGGGCCAGCAGAAATGGCTGCGCGCCTTGTGCGATACGCGTCAGATTGCCCGCGATCACCGACAGGCCGAAGCTTGGAATGTGCAGCAAGGACAGGTCGAGAATGGCGCCTTGCATCCGGCGGGTATGGCGAACATAGCTCACTCCCAGCAGCCCCCCCGCCGCCAGCAGCCCCCCCGCCACGGGGCCCGCCCAGCTGCGACTGATCAATTCCAGCCCGAACACACCGCAGCCCAGCGCTACGCCCGACAGCAGGAAGCCCTTGCCATCAAAGGTGGCAGGGGTGCCGCCAGGCATGGGTGGGATCAGCCACATGGCCAGCGCCAGCCCCATCATGCCCACCGGCAGGTTGATGTAGAAAATCCATCGCCAGTCGAGCCAGGTGATGATGAGGCCCCCCAAAGGCGGCCCCAGAATTGGCCCCACCAGCGCCGGCATCACCAGCCAGGAGAGCGCCGACATCAATTGCTCGCGCGGGGTGCAGCGGATGAGGATCAGCCGGCCAACCGGCATCATCAGCGCGCCGCCCAATCCTTGCACGACGCGCGCCGCGATCAGCGCGCCCAGCCCATGCACCTGCGCACAGCCGACCGATCCCAGCAGAAAGACCACAATGGCAGCGCAATAGACCCGCCGGCTTCCCCAGCGGTCCGCCAGATAACCGCTGGCCGGGATGAAAATTGCCAAAGCCACCAGATAAGATGTCAAAGCCATGCTGAGCCAAGAAGGCGGCACATGCAGATCATGCGCCATGGCGGGCATGGCGATGGCCAGCACGGTGGCGTCAAGCTGTTGCATCATGAGCGCCGAGGCAATCACCAGCGCGATCATGCGAAAATTGCGTGGCTTGCTGGCGGGCAGGCCCATAGTACGCGTCCTTTGGATCATGCTGAGCTGTATCAGCGCGCCCCCTTGCGGACCGCTTGCAGCGCCAGAAGGCGTGCGTCAATCTGAAAGGGTGCCCTCAGGCCATGGCCTGTTTCACCCGTTGCTCAAGCCGCTCGGCCAAAGAGGCGCGGATTGGCACGCCCGCACGCAGCTTGCGCCATGTGTTGTAGCTGATCCCATAGCGTTCCATCAGTTCGTCACGAGATTGGCGGGGCAATCGGGTTGCCATCTGTTCCACCAGATCCGAGGGAATGACACGTGTCCTGATCAATAAGGTCTTGTCCATCTTATCCATTTCCTGCGCCGAGGAGGCGGGGCTAGCACGAGCCGGCGCCCGCCGATGCCGGGTCAGAAGCTGACCCGAACCCCCATTGTGATGTAGCGACCGATGGGGTCATAGGCACTGCTGGCGGCCGTGGTGAAGGTGGTGACCGGCGGGGGTGACAGCGGCGGATCACGGTCGAACAGATTGGCCACCGAGAGATAGACCTGCTGTTTGCCACCGCCCAGGTGGAGATTATACGTGCCGGTCAGATTGGTGTAAAAGACAGCAGGCGTGTGGTTGATGTTCACGTCCACCCCTTCGACCCATGCCGCATTCAGCAGGGCAGGGCCGATGTAGCGTTCCTGCACGAAGAGGGAGAAGTCGTCCTTGGTCCAGGTGGCCTGGGCGATACCACTCCATCGGGGCGTGGTGGTCTCGCCCAAGGCCTGGAGCACGGGCGAACCGGGCGATTGGGAATTGTTCTCGGTCGCATGGTTGCCTACCACGCGCAGAGCCAATTTGCCGCCTGCGAGCGATGTTTTGTAGCCCAGTTCGAAGTCGATACCCGCCACGGTCTGCGAAGCCAGGTTCAAATTGGGGCGCAGGATGCTCAGCGAGCCCGACGGCAGTACGGTGATGTTGGCGCATTGCACCTGATTGCCCTCGGCACATTCATCCACCACGCGCTGTTCGGTCAGGGTGGTGATCGCATCGCTCAGCTTGATCCGGTAATAGTCGATCGATGCCGAGAAGCCGGGCAGGAAATCGGGCTGGAACACGCCGCCAAAAGTCGTGGTCAACGCGCGTTCCGGCTTGAGGTTTGGGTTGCCGGTGGCAAAATTGACTTCCGCTGTCTGCACGCCCTTGTAAACGACATTGCCATTGAGCTGGGTGGCGGGGTTGTAGAGTTCCAGCAGATTGGGTGCGCGAATATCGCGCGAGACCGTGCCGCGCAGGCGCAAGGCCTGGTCGATCTGCCAGCTTGCGCCCACTTTCCACGTCGTGACTCCGCCCGAGGTGCTGTAATCGGCATAACGCACCGCGCCATTGAGATCGAGCGAGCGGGCAAAGCGTACATCCTTGAGCACTGGCACCGCGACTTCGAGATAGCCCTCGCGGATGTCGTAAGCGCCAGAGAAAGGCAGCGGGTTGAAGAAACGATAGGGTCCCTGGCGGCCATTGAGCGAAGCCGGGCCGCCACGGATGCCAGTGAAATCGATCTTGGTGGGCGAGAGAGCGTCGGTGGTCTGGTTGGCGCTTTCCTTGCGATATTCAAAACCGGCCGCCACGGCGATTGGGCCTGCCAACTGGATATGCTCACCCAGATCGCCACGGATGTTGGCCGACACAACCTGCTGGCGCAGGCGCAGGTTCAGCACATTGTCGCCCGTGACATAATCGGTGATTGCCTGATTGGGCTGCTGGGGTCCGAAAAGGTTGCGCGGGGTGCAGCCCGGATCGAGCCCGGCCAACGTCGAGCGGCACACGATGTTGCCGGTCGCAGGGTCGCGCACAGCGTCGGCAGCGGCATAGAGATTGCGCGCGATGGTCAGATTGTTCGAGCGCAACTCCTGATTGGTCTGCCCGAAAGTATAGCTGGCGTCATACTTCCAAGCGCCGCCCAGTGCGCCGCGCACACCGACCGAACCATGGTAAACCTTGATCTTCGATTCATTCTGCGCGAGCGGCAGTTCGCCTTCGAAGCGGCCAAGCTGGAAGGATTGGACATTGGCAGCCACCATGCGCGCCAGAATGTCAGGCGGTAGATAGGCGTTGTCGCGAAAGATGGTGTAAGCCGCGCTGGACCCGGTGTTCTGGCTGACGAAGGCACCCTGCACGGTATGGCTGTTGGCATAGAGCCCTTCGACAAACACCGAGGTCTGGTCGGAGAGGTCGTATTCAGCGCGGGCAAAGGCGTTGTAACGCTCTTGCGTTGGCATCAGCCCGATGTTGGCGCGCGCGCCATCGCCGCCGCTTTGAAAGGCCGTGCCGGTGTTGGTGCCATAGTTGAAGGGCGCCGATACGCCGCCAGGCAGGAACTGCGTGCCCTTGAGCGGGCCCGACGTGATGAGGCCGCCATAGGTGCCCGCCGAGCTGCGGATGGAGGGGATGATGATGCTGCGCGGCAGGCTGCCGGTCGCCGGATTGGCGATGAGGCCGGCATTATCGTCAAACCAGGCGCGACCGGTCTTTTCGTCCGCACGCAGGCCGCGCTGGTAGAAGTAATCCCCGCCGACCACGATATGCAGCCGATCATCGAGGCGCGAAGTGCCATAGGCCAGCGATCCCCCCGCCGAAGGCAGGTCGCCGTGGGTGGAAATGCCGCCCAGCGCTTCGGCCTTGAACCCTTTGAACTTGGTGTCGAGCACGAAGTTCACCACACCGGCCACAGCGTCCGAACCGTAAGCCGCCGAGGCGCCGCCGGTCACCACATCCACCCGGCTGATGAGGCTCTGGGGCAGGATGTTGATGTCGACCGAACCACCGCTGTTGGTGGCGGGCATGCGGCGCCCATCCAGCAGCACCAGCGTGCGCTGGGCGCCAAGGCCGCGCAGGTTCAGCAGGTTCTGCCCACTGTTGCCGCCCCGGCTGTTGGTGGTCGAGGGGCTCGAAGTCTTGGTGCTGCCGTTGAACACGGGCAATTGGTTGAGCCCGTCGGCCAGGTTGGTGGGCGCCTGCGCACGCAATTGCTCCGCCGTACTGATCGCCACCGGTGTGGGGGTCTTGAAGCCGCTGGCTACGCGGCTGCCCGTCACCACAATGCCCTCATCGCTGGGCGCTGGCGCGCTTGTCGGAGCAGAAGGGGGTTCGCTCGGTGCAGCCACAGTGTCCTGAGTGGCGGCCGGAGGGGTGCCTTGTGCGGTGGCGGCAGCATCCTGAGCTGCGGCATTCATCGGCACCAGCAAAGCGATCGCCACTGCGGTGACCGCGGTGCTGCGCGCAAAGTGTACTTTGCTATATGTCGTCATGTTATCCAACTCCCTGTTTTATCATTGATTGCCCCGATTTGCTTCGTCAGCCGGTGCGAGGCGCAGCCTTTGCGCGGCCCCGGATCAGCAGTGCCAGCAAGGAGAGCAGCGCGGCTGCGGCGCACCATGCGCCGGGAATGGCCTTGTCACCGGTCGCGCCGATGAGCGCCGTGCTGATCGCGGGCGTGAAACCGCCGAAGATGGCCGTCGCCATGCTGTAGGCCAGGCTGAAGCCCACGGTGCGGACATGCGGCGGGATGATCTCGGTGAGATAGACGATGAAGGCGCCATTATACGCGGCGTAGATCGCCGCCATGGTCAATTCGACCAGCAGCAGGCCGCCAAAGCTGGGCGCGGCCACCAGCCAGCGCATGAGCGGATAGGTCACCACCACAGCCAGAGCGGTTGCGCCCAGCAGCAGCGGCCGCCGCCCGATGCGATCAGACAAGGCGCCGCTGACCGGCAGCAGGATGAAATTGGTTAGCCCCACGCAAGCGGTGACCAGCAGGCTGTCGATCGGCCCCAGATTGAGCACCTTGTTGCCATAGGTCGGCGTGTAGGCGGTGATCATGTAGAAGAACACGGTGGTCATCACCGCCATCAGCGCACCTTGCAGCACCACGGCCCAATTGCTGCCGATGGTGGCCAGGATCTGGCCGACCGTGGGATGCTCCTTGCGGGCCAGGAAAACCTCCGTTTCCTCGACATGGCGGCGGATCATGAAGAGGAAAGGGATCATCAGACAGCCGATGATGAAGGGCAGGCGCCAGCCCCAGGCGTGCATCTCGGCAGTGGGCAGGTATGATGAGACCAGCAGGCCGATCACCGCGGCGAACACCACGGCCGCCTGCTGGCTGGCCGATTGCCATGCCGTGAAGAAGCCCTTGCGGTTGGGCGGGGCGATTTCGTTCAAATAGACCGACACACCGCCGACCTCGACGCCGGCCGACAGGCCCTGGACGAGCCGACCGACCACGATGATGATGGGAGCGGCAAGACCGATCTGGGCGTAACCGGGCGTGATGGCGATGGCCAGCGTGCCCAAGGCCATCAGGCCAAGAGTCAAGAGCAGTCCCTTGCGGCGGCCATGGCGATCGACATAGGCACCCAGCACCAGCGCGCCTACCGGGCGCATCAGGAAGCCCGCGCCAAAGGTCATCAGCGTCAGCAGCAGCGAGATGAAATCGCTTCCCGTCGGGAAAAAGGCATGGGCGATATAGGTGGCGTAATAGCCGAAAACCATGAAGTCGAACATTTCAAGGAAGTTGCCGCTGGCAACAATGAAGATCGACTTGAAGGCCGAGCGTTTGTGAAGCAGCTTTGGCGCATGCTCCACTTCGGTCATCGGTAAAGAGGAAAAACTCATGGCTTCACCTTGTGTGGCGCCGGTTCCATGCCGCTGGCGCGGATGGCCTTTTCGGCCTTGGAGGATGTCAGAAATTTGAGCAGTGCCCGCGCCTGGGCGGAATGACGCGAGGTGGCGACCACGCCGCCTGAAAAAGCCGTCACCTTTTGCAGCGAGTCCGGCAGAAGGCCGACAATGCGGATACCCTTGACCGGCAGCAGTTCCGACAATTGCTGAAAGCCGATTTCGGCTTCGCCCTGAGCCACGATCTGCCCCACGGGCGTCGCCGGGATCATGCGCCCCTTGGCCCGAACCTGCTGGGCCACACCCAGCTTGTCGAGCATGGTGGTCTGGATATAGACGCCGCTGGCGCTGTCTGACCATGCTATCGAGCGCGCCGCCAGCAGGGCTTGGCGGACTGCCGCGACCGAGGAAATGTCGGGTGCGAGCGCGCCTTCCTTCACCGCGACAGCAATCTTGGAGAGAGCGAGATCGACCGGCGTATCCGCGCTCACCTTGCCTTTTGCCACCAGATCATCGAGCGCGGAGCGGGCGAGGATGACCACATCGGCGTCCTCGCCACGGGCAAGCCGGGCCGGGATGGCATTGGCTGTGGTGCCCATCGAGGGGCCATGCCCGATGATGATCGGCGTGCCGTTGGCCTTGGTGTATTGCGCCGCAAGTACATCGAACGCTGCATTGAAGCCGCCTGAGGTCAGCACATGCAAGGGCGCGATTGCGGAGGGAGGCGCAGGTCGCTGATGCCCGGCGCAGCCTGCCAACAAGGGCAAGGCCAGCATCGCCGCGAGGGCATGCCGCCCCATCCGCGTCTTGCGCATGGCGCCACCGGCAAAAGCCAGACTGTCGATCAGCCGAAACATGCCAAACCTGCTCCCCGGGCCCTTATCCAGGCCCGCATGTCATCGTCGCCGAGCCCTCGTGGCCCGCGCCGTGTTTGACACTTGGAGCAACTCCAAATATATTTATCAAATGCAATTATCGGTGCACTTTATGTGCAATAAGCATAATTTGAGGGGGAGGCATTGCTGAGGCATCTTTATGTGCAGGTGATTGCCGGTGCGTTGGCGGGCGTTGTGGTCGGCTATGTCTGGCCCGACTTTGGCATCGAGCTGGGGCCTTTGGGGATCGCTTTCATCAAGACGATGCGCATGATGGTACCGCCCATCCTGTTCTGCACCATTGTCGATGGCATTGTGCTGCACGGTGGCGCGGTGCGCACGGGAACCACTGTCTTTCGCGCGCTGATCGTGTTTCTGGCCATCACGGTGGCGGCTTTGCTTGCCGGGCTGCTGGTGGTGACCACGCTGCGACCCGGCGCAGGCCTCAGCCTGCCGCCCACGCCGCCGGGCGCGGTTGACCTGCACCACCAATTGTCAGGCACGCCTATTCAAGGCGCGGGAGATTTCCTTCTACGCATGGTGCCCGAGACCTTCTTTTCGGCCTTCACGGCGGGCGATATCCTGCCGGTGCTGTTCATTGCCGGGCTCGTTGGTTTTGGCCTGTTGCGTCTTGGCGAGGCGGGGGCACCCATCAGCCAGGGCATTCGTATCCTGGCCAAATTGCAGTTTGCTATCGTGGGGTTTTTGTTGCGTATCGCGCCGCTTGGCGCCTTTGGTGCCATTGCTTACACGGTGGGTGCCTATGGCATCAGCTTTATCTCCTCGCTGGGATGGCTGGTCGCCACATTTGCGCTGGCCTGCGCCGGGCTCGCATTGGCATTGCTGCTCCTGGTCGGCGCGCGCACGGGCCTGTCGCCGCTGGGTCTATTGCGTTACTTTCGCGATGAACTGCTGATTGTGGCCGGCACATCCTCCAGCGAGGTGGTGCTGCCCAGGCTGATGACCAAGCTGGAAGGATTGGGCGCTCAGCCGGCGGTGGTGGGTCTGGTGATCCCGCTGGGCTACACGCTCAACCTCGCGGGCACGGCGGTCTATCTGGTGGTGGCGACGCTGTTTCTGGGCGAGGCTTTGCACATTCCCCTGCCGCCCGAACGGATTGCGCTCTATCTCGCGGTGATGCTGGTCACCTCCAAGGCCTCAGCCGGTGTTATCGGCAGCGGATTTTCCGCACTTTTGCTTACCCTGTCGTTGCTGCCTGATGTACCAGTCGGGGCGGCGGCCATGCTGATTGCGGTTGACCGCCTGCTCTCGACCTTGCGCGCCTTGACCAGCGGCGTCGCCAACATCAGCGCAACCTTGCTGGTGTCACGGTGGAATGGCGGGCAGCTCAGCCTGGGCTTGCCTCTGCCCACGCCTGAGACAGCAGAGTGATGAGGCGCGTTGCCGCCGGGGAGAGGTGAGCGCCGGGGCGTTGCAACACGCCGATCTTGCGCTTGATCGTGGGATCGCGCAGCGGCCGCCACACCAACTCACTGGCTTCCGGGCCTGTGCAGGCCAGCTTTGGCAAGACCGAGGGCCCCAGCCCGGCGGTTACCAGCGCCAGCGCCGAAGTCAGGCGCGTCACTTCATAAAACCACGTCAGATTGATCCCTTGCGCGGCAAGGCCAGCCTCCAGCGTGGTGCGGTTGCCGCTGGCACGGTGGACCGTGACCAGCCGCTGATCTTCAAGATCACGCCAACCGAGCGATGAGACGCTGGCAAGCGGATCATCCCTGCGGCACACCAGCCCATAGGGATCATCATGCAGCGCTGTGTAGGACAGGTCTGAATCGGGGCCCACAGGCAAAGACAGGCCAAATTCGGCCTCACCGGTGCGGACCGCTTCGGCGCATTCCGTGGCGGACAGGTCAAGGATGCGAACCCGCGTGTTGCGATAGTCCTGGGCAAAGGTTTGCAGCACCTGCGGCAGAAACTGCACGGTCGCGCTGGGGATGCTGGCCAGAGTGATACGCCCGGCAGCTTTTTCGCCCTGCACCATCAGGCCGACCAGCGAACCATCAATTTCCTGCAGCATGCGGCGGATCAGGGGCACGACTTGCTGCCCTGCGGCGGTGAGGCGCACGGTGCGAGTGGTACGCTCCACCAACACCGTGCCCACCGCCTGCTCCAGCTTTTGAATACGGCGGCTGAGCGCGGGTTGTGACAGATGCAGCTGTTGGGCCGCGCGCATGAAACTGCGCCCGTCCGCCACCGCGATGAGCGCGCGCAGATCCAGCAATTCGCAGTTCATCGGTATCGGAGGGATCATTACATCCTGCCTGATCAAGAAGGTTTAACGCGGCATGGGGCGCGAAACTCGCCCTTCGGACCTGCCCCTATGCGCCAGGCCAGGCTGCAATTAAAGCGCTGTGTTCGACTTTAGGAACGGCGAGACGATGAACGGATGCCGGAAATCATCGCTCTGTCTGCGCCTCTCCCGCGCGCGGCAACGGCAAGAGTTGAGAAAGAAGCCGCCATTGCCAGAATGGCGTCGAACGAGCCTATTTCGGATCATGAAACACGCAGGAAAGCGGCCTCAGGCAAAACAGACGCTTTCAACCATGTCTCGACCCGTTGATCCTCGATGCGATGCTCCGCGTGATAATCGTGGAAACAGCTGCACATCGCCATCGGCACGAGCAATCTGGCGCGCAAGGCTGAGCCCGATGCCAGTGCCTTCAGGCCCGGGGGTATGGAAGGAGTTTAAAAATGCGCGCGCGCTGCGCCGAAGTGATACCCTTTCCGCAACCGCCATCCAACCAATGTCGGGCTTTACCCAAGGCGCCTATGGTCCGGCCATCGGCACCTCGCGGCGTTATTGGAGCTAAGGGTCAATCTGTTCACAGACTTTCAGCCCGACAACGCTTTCCGCTCCTGAACCTGCGCCTCCGCCACGTCCATTGCGAACAGCTGCGTTGCCCTCCGCCGATGATTGGGCGCCACTTGCGTAGCCACCAATGCAAGCGTGGATCTTGTCATAATGCGACGGTGCAGGTCGCTTGCCGATCGAGGCCTGGGGCAGAGTGGCTTTCAATTGCGCCACGACACTTGCAAATCTTGGATCTTGCGCGAGGTTGTGGTGCTGCTCGGGATCGGTTGTCAGGTCATAAAGCTCATTGCCAAGCTTGCCATCTTCCCATTCGGTGTAGCGCCAACGCTCCGTGCGCACGCTCCTGCCGCCACGGATCTGGGAAAAGGCCGGGCGGTTCCAGCTTGCATCAGGCTGACGTAGCAGAGGCTCAAGGCTCTTGCCTTCGTTGCGGCTATAGGGTTGAAGCCCGGCCAGATCGGTCAGCGTTGGATAAAGATCGAGCATTTCGACCGTTCGCGGAGACTTCCCATTGGCAACCGAAACGCCTGGAGCGCGGATGATCATCGGTACCCGGTCAGCCTCTTCCCAAAGAATGTTCTTCATCCACTGCCCATGCTCGCCCAGCAGGTAGCCGTGGTCACCGATGAAAACGACGATCGTATCCTTATCGTGCCCGAGACGCTTCAACTCATTGAGCACCCGCCCGACCTGAGCATCCATGAAGCTGGTGGCGGCGAAGTAGGCCCTGATCATTTCCCTTTGCTGAAGGGGCGACATGCCCAGATTATCGGGGGTCCAAGCCTTGGTGTAATCGGGCACGGCGGCCAAGCTCGCGGGACTTTCATTCGCCAGTTTCATCTTGGATAGCGGATAGAGCGAGAAGTATTTCTTGGGCGCCACTTCGGGAACGTGGGGTCGATAAAAGCCGACCGCGAGGAAGAAGGGCTGATCCTTGTTTGCGTGATTTTTCAACAGCTCGATCGCCGCCGTTGCAACCTTGCCATCGGTCTGTTCGGTATCAGCCCCCTCGTCCGCCAGCCACGTCATCGCCCCGCCATAGGGAATACCAGGGGTGTTGTTGTGCAGCTTGCCGTTTTCTGCATCCTTGTCGCGTCCGCGCGGGTTGACCACCTCGTCCCAGGATTGCGGATCATCAGGTCCGCTGGTGCCGATGTCGCCCGGCACGCCCTGATGGAAAACCTTGCCGACACGGGCCGTAAAGTAGCCGTTCGTCCGAAAATATTGCGGCAAAGTTTGAATGTCGGGCAGTGCCCGGCGGAAGGGAGTGGCGAGATTGAACACGCGCGTGGTATCCGGTCGCGTACCGGTCAGGAATGAGGCCCGACTCGGTCCGCACCAGGGATATTGCGTGTACGCGCGGTTGAACTGGACACCGGTATGCGCAAAGGCGTCGATGTTCGGGGTCGCCACTGGTGCGCCGTAGGTGCCCAGTCGCGTGCCCATATCGTCAGCGATGATGAAAAGGACGTTTTTGGGCCGGGGCGTGGCGGGTTTTGACAGCCCGTTCGGTGTCGTTGCCGGGACCGGCGTATCAGCCATGGCTGGCACTGCTGACAACAACATTCCTAAAGCACTGGCAAATGTTGCCGTCCGCAGCGCTACCTTTGTCCTTTTCATAACGCCTGTCCCATCGCGCAATTCTACGTTTGTAGATCATGTATATTTATCCGGAGGAAGACGCGTCAATGATTTTTAATTATGATGGTCGATCATCAAAAATTGTTATAGTTTTAACGCGATTAAAGAGATATTTTCAGAGGAAAATAATTTAGCTTTCATCAGAATAATAACGACTATATAAATACATTACGACAATTTATTATTACATTCTTCGAAAATTAGGTTTCGTGGACAAAGGTTGACAGAATACTCGTCGGTTGATTCAAGGCTGTCTTTTGGAGGCGGCCTTGGGCGAGCGGGTTGGACTGAGGGACGACGAGTGGGCGATCATCGGGGAATTGCTGCCGCCTGAAAGGG
>JAGWMZ010000003.1 GCA_028871475.1 Sphingomonadales bacterium
AAAACTTCTTCTGCAAGCTCAAAACATTCCGGCGTATCGCCACCCGCTATGAGAAAACTGACCAAAGCTACCGAGCTATGATCAATATCGCCGCGCTGAAGATTGCCATGCGCTAAATGTCCACAAGCCTTAGAAGGTGTACAGAAAAGGTTGCTCACAAGACGCAGTCGTCATACCCCGACCATCGTCTTACGACCATGACCTTGGTACTATTTAAAGGCGGCGCAGAACTTTTCCTCCATCAACGGAATTTTATGAATATGCTCTTCATGCAATGATTTAGAATTTTAAAAATAAAATCCCTTTATGCAAAAAATCAATTCGATCAAGACAACGACAAAAGGTTGTTTCCGAAATCTTCCGCCGCCTATTTGTGTGCTTTGGCCAACAAGTCAGCCACCGTGTACGGGCGGCCATTCGCAACAACGTCACGCACCTTGAAGATGGCGGTAATGTCTTTGCGCGGGTCTCCATCGATGAGCGCAATGTCAGCCAGTTTGCCCGGCTCCAGCGTGCCGGCATCCAGGTTCAGCGCCTTGGCGGCGTTGACCGTGGCGGTTTGCAAAGCCTCGAAGGGCGTGAACCCGGCACGGACATAGGAAGCGATTTCACCGTCCAGATTGGGGGCGATCATCGTATCGGTGCCCGCCACCACAAGCGTCCCGGCGTCGCGCAAGGCCTTGAGGCCCGCCAGTTGCCCCGCCTGCATACCCATCAAGACGGGGGGCAAATTCTCCCCCTCGGTTACGGTCTTTTGCGCCCATTGGGGATAGAAGGCCAGCCGCGGATCCTTGCGCAATTCAGGATGCTGATCCAGCAGGATATCAAGCGCGCCAAAATTGGTCGGGGTCAGCGTCCGCCCGCTACGCCCGAAGAGTTGAATGACATCCTCATAGACACGCCCTTGCGGTCCTTGCTTGGGTGAAAAACCACGGCGGCTGGTGGCGCCCAGATGCTCGGTGTTGTCGACCCCGGTATAGGCGGCCGGGAAAATTTCATGCGTGGCCACCGGGACGCCCATCTGATGGGCCACCTCGACAATGCGCCGCTGTTGCAGATCGGGCATGCGCACATAGCTCTTGACCAGATCATAGTGCAGCGCCCGCGCCCGGTCGAGTTCGCGTTCCAGATGCGCCGGGCCATTGACCGCGACGCCCATGCGATAGAACACCCTTCGCCATTCCAGCAGGGGTCCGGTCGTGTAGATACGCGGACCGATCCGCACCCCCGCCTCGCTGGCCTCACGGTCCTCGACGCCGTCATAGGGCTGGTTGCCGGGATCGCGCACCGTGGTGATGCCATAAGACAACCATGCCAGATGCAGATTGGCGCCAAAATCCTTCTGCACATGGGCATGGTGCTCGATCAGTCCCGGAATGGCGGTCAGGCCGCTGCCGTCGATGACCTTGTCGGCCCCCGCATGCAGCCTGGGATCGTGATCCTGCACCGCGACGATGCGGTTGCCCTCGATCACGATGTCCTTGTTGAGCTGTGTGGCATCATGCACGGCATCAACAAGATGGCCGGCGTGAATGACGATGCGGGTCTTGGGAATATCGAGACGATAGGTAAAGTCGAGCGGCACGTCACGCGTCTCGCCGCTCTCCACATCGACGATCTTGAGCTTGTCCGCCGCCTGATAGAGAACGCGGCGAGAATCTCCGCTCCATGTGGGGTAATAGGAAATTTCGGAACTGTACGAACGCTCCGGCCCCATGCGTGAGGCATCCTTGCCCACCGGCCAGACCTTGAGCAAGCCATCCTGGATGGCCGCCATTTTCTGCCCATCGGGCGACCATACCGGCCCGCCGCCGCCCCGCGTGTCCAGCGAGGTGACCGGATCGGCATCGCGCCAGAAAGGCGCGCCCTTGCCATCAGAGGGCACCACCCAGATCTGATTGCGCCCTTCGCGGAAACTGGCAGAGAAGGCTTTCGACAGGGCAACAGCGACATAACGGCCGTCCGGCGACCAGGTCGGCTTGCCTGGCTGGGCCAGAGAGGGTTGCAAACGCGTCACCACCCCGCTCGCCACATCGACGGTTTCCAGACCGGCCACCCCCCAGCGGCCATCGACGTCGAGAAAGGCGATCCGCGTCCCGTCGGGCGACCATGCCGCGCCCAGCGGCTGGGTGTCGATGTTGGTGATCTGGCGATCCTTGCCGGTGGCCATGTCGCGCACCCACAATTGCAGCAAGCCGCCGCCCTTGTCGGAACTGTAGGCGAGGAATTTGCCGTCAGGTGACCAGGCCGCATCGGCTTCCAGCGCCGCATCATGGGTTAGCTGCTCAGGCTTGCCTCCCTGCGAAGACACCACCCAGAGATCGCCAAGCGCCGTGAAGGCGATCCGCTGGCCATCGGGCGACAAGGTGGGATGGCCAATCCCCAGAACCCGGCGCGGCTGGGTGGAGGTGAAATCGCGGCGGGCGCGGGTGTATTCGCTTTTGGTCGCTTCCAGCCGCGCGGTGAAGGGCACGGTGGTCACGCTGCTGCCCTTGCGATGGCGGATCAGCCCATCGGAGATGTAATAGGCATCCTCTCCCTGCCAACGAAGGGGAAAGGGAAAGACATTTTCCCCGCCACTGACCAGCTTGCCATCGATATCGAGATGGCTGCCGGCGCGATCCAGCACCACATAGGCCAGCTTGCCTGCGCCAAGCGAGGGCGCGTCATAGCGCGCGCCGGCTGGAGCGATAGCGAGCGGGGTCACCTCCCCGCCCGCGGACGGCACGCTGTAAATGCCGTTTTGGCCGCCTTGGGTGGAGGAGAAGGCGATGGTCTTGCCATCCGTGCTCCAAGCAGGTGCGCGATCCTCACGCGGGCCCTTGGTGATCTGGCGCAAGGCACCATCGGCAATGTCCAGAGCCCAGATGTCATAGCTGCCCGCTCGATCCGATGCGAAGGCAATGGTCTTGCCATCGGGCGACCATGCCGGATCACGGTCGTCATCCTCGCTATGCGTCAGTCGGTGGGCATCACTGCCATCCGGGCGCGCCATCCACAGATCATAATCGCCGTCACGATAGGCATAATAAGCCAGATGCCTGCCATCGGGCGACCAGACGGGAAGATGGGCATCATTGAAATAATCGGTGATGCGCCGGGCCGCGCCCCCCTTGCTCGACACCACCCAGAGGCTGCCTTGCAGATCGAACGCCAGCCATTGCCCGTCCGGCGATACGGACACCGAATAGGACGTGCCGGCATGGACATCGAAGGCCACCGTCCGCCCCGCTCCCGGCGGCGGCGGATTGGCGGGAGCCGCATGCGCCGCAACGCTGGAGAGCGCCAGAGCGAGCATCGATATGGCCCGGGCAACACATGACATTCCGGCTTTCATGCTTAATTCTCCGATGGGCTGGGCAACGCAGGATGGTTGTCGCGCCAGCGTCATGTTCAGGATGGTCTGGGCGAGAGGGATGGTCCGAACCTTCGCCGATCAGAATGAGAAGTTGACGCGGCCGTAATAGAAACCACCTGAAAATCCATAAGGCGCATAGGCATTGTAAAGCTGGAAACCGTTGCCCTGAAGGCCGGTCGGCAGCTTGTCGGGATAGATGTTGAACAGATTGTTCGCGCCAGCGGTGATCTTGATGCCATGGGTCAACTGATAACCCACTTCCAGGTCGATCAGCGTCTTGGGGTTGACGGTGGCATCGGGCGCGGCGGCATAGGCGGCGGTACCGGGATAATAGGTGGAGGTCTGGGTAACCGAACCATAGCGGGTGGCACGCACCATCGCGCTCATCGCCCCCTTGGTCCAGTTGACCGTGCCGATGATCTTCGAGCGTGGCGTTCCTTGCGTGAAATCACCCTGACGCGTGCGCCCGATCAACACCAGCCCGGCCGATTTGAGAACGGGGGGAAGATCATCAATATGGGTGAAGATGGTCTTGTTGAAGTTGCCCGAGAGGCTGAGATTAAAGCTGCCCAACGCGGTTTCGGGCACACGATAGGTCGCTACCACATCCAGGCCCCGCGTGCGGGTACTGGCCGCGTTGGAGAAGTAGAAGCCGCCTGCCGAAGAAAGAATGCCCGCCGATCGCAACACGCTCAGCACCGTCGTGCCCTGAAGCGTTTCAGACAGCAGGATACGGTCATTGATCCTGATCTGATAGGCATCGACCGTCACCGTCAGGCGCGGAATGGCGGTGAAGACAGCGCCCACCGAATAGTTGACCGAGCGCTCCGGCTTGAGCGGCTTGGCGCCCAATGCAATGGCCGCGGGCGTATCGACGGGCAGAGCCTGCACCGGCAGCAGCACACCGCTGACGTTGATCGTGCTGGCCGAGGAATAATGCTCCTGCTGCAGCGTGGGCGCGCGGAAACCCGTGCTGGCCGTGCCGCGCAAGGCAAAGCCGCGCACCAGTTCGACACGCAGCGAAGCCTTGCCGGTGCTCGTATCGCCAAAATCGGAATAATGCTCGTGACGCCCGGCAAGGCCAAGGTCCACGCCTTTGATGATCGTGCCTTCCAGATCGCCGTAAAGGCTCCATGAATGGCGTGACCACGAGCCGGCGGTCGAGGCGGGAAAGCCGGTGACGCCTTGCGAGCCTACCGCGCGCAGCACGCCAGCATAGGGCCCGCTGGTCGAGACATAACCACCGTTGACATAGGACGTGGGATCACCAGCGCCGATGGTGAAGCTGTCACGCCGATATTCCGCGCCCACCGCCACGGTAATCGGCGAGGCCAGCCCGATGTCGACAGGGCGCGACAGGTCCAGGTTTGTGGTCCATTCGCTCGTGCCCAGCTTGCCGATGTAGAAATGCGTCGGCCCGGTCGGCCCCAGCGAAACATTGAGCGCGCTGGTTTCGTTGTAAAGCACGCGGTCGTCGGAATAATTGGTGGAAAGGTCGTATTTGATCGCCGCAGGGCCCGTGCCCTTGACCCCCGCACTGGCCTGATAATCATAATCGGTCAGGAAAAGATGCGGCGAATAGCCGTTGGGGAACAGTTCAACGTAATTGGTGTTGGCCGTAGGCGTGCGATAGGTCAGCCAGCCATCCGCCTGCCGATAGGACGCCGTGTCATAGCTGTAGAGGGTGGCATTCTCGCCCAGCGGCATCTCGAAATCGACGACACCATTGGCCCCGATCACGCCCGGCTGCCCGCCCTTGTTGACATCGGCATTGACCAGAGGATTGATGGCACTGCGATAGGTATGCCCCTGGTTATAGCCTTCGACCGACAGATGCAGGGTGCCAGCCCCTACCGCAAAGCCCTTGTCCAGTTGCATGCGCCCCTGCGCGCCATCGCCCGATCCCGTCGCCCCGCCCAGCAGCGAGGCGCTACCCGACAGGTCGTTTTTCAGCACGATATTGATCACCCCGGCGATGGCATCCGAGCCATATTGCGCCGCCGCACCGTCGCGCAGAACCTCGACGCGCCCGATCGCATTGGAGGCGATCAGGTCAAGGTCGGCCGGCGACTGGCCCGACTGGGTGGTGCCATTGATAAACATCGTGGCGGTGTTGTGGCGGCGCTTGCCGTTGATCAGCACCAGCACCTGATCGCTCGACAGGCCACGCAGCGACAGGGTCTTGACCGCAAAGCTGGCCCCTGCCCCCGAACTCGATACGTTGATGGAGGGGACCAGCGTGCCCAGCAGATCGCGCGTGGACTGCTTGCCCGAGGTCTGCAGTTCGGCCTTGCCGATCACGTCGATGGGGACGGCCGAACTGGTCACAGTGCGTCCCGTGGCACGGGTGCCGGTCACAATGATCGTATCGCTGTCGCCGGCAGGCCGCTCAGGTGCGGCAGCCGGTTCGGGATCAGGAACTCTCGTGCTGACACTGGTGGTCGATGAGGCCACCACGAGCCCGGCTGGCTGGACGCTGGCCTTATTGGTGACGGACATCACCACGACCGCACCCGATGGGGTCAAACTCATCCGCAAGGGGCGCCCGGCGATCAGCTTTTCCAGTGCGTCGCGGGTGGAAAACCAGCCCTTGATCTCGCCAGTGCGCAGGTTGGAGACGGCTTCATAGCGGAACAGCACGCGAAGCCCCGATTGCTGCGACAGGCGTAGCAACGCATCGTTCATATCCTGCGCGGGAATGTCGAAAAGATGCTTTTGCCCCATCGCACCGGCACTTTGCGCCTGGGCGAAGGCAGGCGCGCACAGCGCCGGCGCGGCGCAACCCAGAATTGCGACCAGCAAGACCGACCGAATGGCCAGGCGTGAATTATGAACCGGTGATTGCATGACAAATGCCCCCTGACATGTCGCTGACGCACCGGGCGACCATAGGGTCCGCCAGGTGCTGTTCATCCGGTGAGACGAAGCAGCAGCGGCAGTCCGCCAGAGGGCAAAGGGGGGCATTTGACTTAGAGGGGCTGGCGGGGAAGCTGGTTAGGCTCGCGCGCCGAAACACGAGAACAATGGGAAAGCATGTCCTGGTCGGTCACCGTCATCGGGGGGCGCCAATGGAGGATCTTCATGCCAAGCTGGAATGGTTCGAGACGCATATCCTTCCGCACACGCCTGTTTTGCGGTCACGGCTGAGGCGGCTGAAAAGTGGTTCGGACGATCTGGAGGACCTCGTCTCCGAAGTGCTGACACGCGCCTACGCCAATGCGCGCTGGCAGCAGGTGGAAAATGGGCGTGCCTATCTCTTCACCATCGCCCGCAATCTGCTGGTGGACAGCGCAAGGCGGCAAAAGGTGGTGGCCTTCGACACGATCATCGAGTTCGAGGCCTTGCAAAGCAGCTATGATCTCTCCGCCCACCTGTGCGCCCGCGACCAGTTGCGCCGCTTGCAGCCGGTGCTCGATGCCTTGCCCACGCAGGCCCGCCGCGTTTTCGTGGCCAGGCGTCTGCATGAAAAGTCGATGGGGCAGATAGCGGAAGAGATGGAACTGTCCGTCTCTACAGTTGAAAAACACTTGGGCGTTGCCCTCGCCACCTTTATGAGAGCACTCGCCCAGCAGGAACAAGAGGTCACCAGCGTTGGAAAGCAGCCCGACAGCGCCGCTTCAGAAGCACGAGACGGAGGCCATTCGCCATCTGCTCGCGCTCGAGAATGGCGCCAGCGAAGCTGAGCGCGCGCAGGCCGAGCGCTGGATCGCGGCCTCGCCGGCCCATGCGGTGGCTTTCGCGCAGGCCCGGGCGGCATGGCGCGCAACGGCCGAGCTCGATGCGGAACCGGAGGTGGGCAGCTGCGACATCGCCCCTGCTTTCGCGCACAGCAGTCGACGCGGCGTTTTGCTGGGGGCTGCCGGGGCGCTGGGGATGGCCCTTGCCGCAATGGCTGGCTTCCGGCTGTGGCGCGACCGACAGTTGCACACCACAGGCATCGGCGAAACGCGGGACCTGTCATTGCCAGACGGTTCGCATGTCGCGCTAAACTCCGACAGCGCGCTCGAAGTGGCCTACACCCCGCAACGCCGCCTGCTGAAACTCAGACGTGGCGAGGCTTTCTTCGACGTCGCCCATAACCCCGCCCGCCCCTTCGACGTGGAAGTGGGCGACACAACGCTGCGTGCGCTGGGCACCGCCTTCAATGTGCGCGATCGGGGCGCGGTGGTCGAATTGACCGTGGCGCATGGCGTGGTCGGCGTGCGCGAGGGACTGTCGGCGCTGCACAAAGTGCCGGCGGGCAATTTTGCGATCATCCATCCCGGTGCGGTGGCCGTGGCGGCCTATGATGCGGCGGGCCTGTCGCAAAAGACCGCCTGGCGCGAGCATACGATCGAGCTGAACGGCAGTTCGCTGGCGCAGGCGGTGGAGGAGTTCAACCGCTATCGCGTCTCGCCTATCGTGATCGGGGACCAACGGGTCGCAGCGCTGCGCGTGGGCGGCAGATTCCAGACCGATGAATCCGGGCTGTTTATCGAAAGCGTGGAACAATCCATGCCGGTGCGCGCGATGAAGGACAGCGATGGCGGTGTCCTGCTGCTCTATTCCGACGAGGTCTCGGCCCAATAAACCAAAGCTGACCGGCAGGCATGGCTGATTGTTAACGTTTGAGGCGAGCGGTGGCGAAGCTTTTGTCACATTGCCCATCGTCAGGAACAAAGCGACATAATGCCACATCGGAGCATCCGCTCGCCCCCTCCTCAGCGCGGCACCGCCGCGCTTTGGTTCACGGTAAAGCCTGTTTCGACCCTGGGCAGGCCCTGGCCGGGCTGTCCGCCGCCCAGGCTGAGCGTGTAGCGCCCGGCAAGAGCCGAGCGCCCCCCTCAGGGTCAACGCTGCTCAGATCGCGCGGCGACAGATCAAAGCTGGCGGCAAGGCCGATGGGCTCGGGGAAATTGGTGGTGGGCACCGGGCCAAAGGCGCCATGCAGACTCTCGGTCCACCAGTTGCAGGCCGGAATGCCAAGGCGGCGAATGGCGGGCGCCACATTGACCAGCTGCGCGATCTTCTCATCCACCGTCAGCTTGGAAACAGTCGCGGTCGCCAGTTGCTCGGCCAGATCAAACGGTGGCGCCGCCGCCTAGGCCGAGGCCGCGCAAAGGGCAGCAGCAGGAACAAGCGCGCGCAAATAGCGTCGGGCCGCTGGCGATGCTTTCATTCAGAACTCTCCATGAAACAAACACTTGCAGCTTCATACCGGCTGCAGATCCTATTCAACATTGTCTGGGTCAGATCGCGACGCTTCCGATCTCTCGTTACGCCTGACGAGGGGCCGTGGCGGCTGTCAGCGCACTGCCGATGCAGCAAAACGCCAACGCCGACAAAGCGCCAGCAGCCTGCCGTTTCATCAGCCGAAATCCATTCGGAAACGCTGCCTTTTGTATCTGCTATAATACCCGCTCCCCTGGCGTTCCCCAAGACCCAGCAGGTTTGACCCGCCTTGTTATGCCCATGGTGTAGCGCGCAGAGGCAGCGCACTACTCCCGTTACGCGGCGCGAAGCCGGTAAAGGCCCGAGCCATGCGCCGGCAATCTTGTCACCACGCGCCCTTCTACGACGCCCAGCTCGCGCCCGGCCCAAAGATCACGCAGCGCCGCCCTGCCCGTCATCCCCAGTTCGCCAAGCGGGCAAGCAACCTCCAGCGGGGCGTTCGAGGTGTTGAACAGCGCAAGATAACGGTCCTGCCCGCCCTGGGCCTGTGCCGTCCAGACGCGGGTGTTATCGGCCAGAAAAAGGGGGCGGTTCCCCATCGAGTGCTGGTTGACCGCCAGCACCTCGCGGTTGGTGAGCAGCGCGAGGGTCGCGGCGTCAAGTTTGCGCAGATCGCCCCCCATGATGAGCGGGGAACGGGCAATCGCCCAAAGGCTCATCAGCGTCTGCTGTTCATCGGGCGTGAAGCGGCTGGTTCGCTGGCCAATGGCAAGGGTGCCCAGCGGCAGCATGTCCGCATCGGGCCAGGAACCGGGCCCCGCGAAGGTCGACCAGTTCTCGAGCCGGGTAAACTGGGCATAAAGTTGCGCCCATTCATCCCAGAAATCGTCGGAAATTCGCCACATTTGCGCATGGCGGCGCACATCCTCTCCGCGCGGCACCGGCGTTTCTCCCGGCGAGAGGCTGAGGATGATGGGCCGGCCGCAACGCGCGATCGCCCTGGCCGCCGCCGCGATTTCCGGCGCATGGGCATCATAGGGACGGCTCATGTCATCCATCTTGACAAAGTCGACACCCCAGGAGGCGTAAAGCCGGAAAATTCCGTCGTAATAGTCCTGGGCGCCGGGCTTGGTCATGTCGATGCCGTACATGTCCGGGTTCCACGGACAGATGCTCGCGGTGTTGGCAATATCGCGGGCCCGTACCGACGCGCCGAGCACTGGCAGGTTCTGCTCGACGGCGAGCCGCGGGATGCCGCGCATGACGTGAATGCCGAAACGCAGCCCCATGGCATGCACTTTGGCGGCAAGGGGCGCAAAACCCCTGCCGCCCTGCGACGAGGGGAAGCGGTTGGGCGCGGGGATCAGCCGGCCATGGTCATCGAGCGCGGGCACCGGATGGGCATTGTAAGTGTAGCTTTTCGCCTCGGGCTCATACCACTGGATGTCGACGGTGAAGATGTCATAACCGAAGGGCAGCAGTTTTTCGCGCATGATCGCCGCGGTTTTGAGAGCCTGATCCTCGGTGATGGTGCCGGCAAAACTGTTCCACGAATTCCACCCCATGGGTGGACGCGGGGCGAGACTGGCCCCCGGGGCCGGCGCGAGATGCTCGGGCGCCCCGGCAAGCGGCAGCGAGGTGGCCCCCTTTGCCGCAGTGCCGGCAAGCGGCAGGGCGGCGCCCCCGATCAGCGCGGCGCGGCGTGACATGTCCTTCATATCGTAATCCTCGTGAATGCTGTGATGATCCGCCCGGGCAAGGCGAAAATATATGGAACGCGCCGCGTTCTGAACGGCTATGTGTTTCCGGGCGGGCGCGCGCTACTGTGTTGCCCGCGCCCGGCGTGTCCATGCCCCCCGTTCGGGATCCGGCCTGCCGATGGCCTTTTCGCACTCGCATGATGGTTCAGGACTGTCGGTCATCGTTTCCTCACATCAATCACAAAGCACCTGCGGAACTAAGCATCCCGCCCGACATGATACAAGCTGGCGTTGCAAAACCGCCGCCAACCTCTCAGGGATCATTTTGGCCGCCAAACCATTTTCGGTTTCGGGTTCCCGCATGTTTCGGATAGGCGTCCACCATTCGCATTGGCAATGCGGCTCAAAAGGGCAATCATGATCGTCGCCATTTCCATTGCCGTTGCCCTCCTTTTCATCCTCGCGCTGACCTGCGGCGGCTTTGCCAAAAGCCCGGTGTGGCGGGCGACAGTCACCCCGCTGGCATCGATCATCGGGTCGGGATTCCTCATCTGCGGCCCTTTGCTGGCGCGCGAATTCGGGTCGGGCGCGATCATCGCCATGGCCCTGCTGCTGCTCATCGCCTATGCCGCCGGGGCGGTGGTCCGCTACAACATCCTTCATGCCGAGAACCATGCGGCCACGCTCGATTTCCACGATCACCTTGCCTGGGTCATGCGCATCGCCCAGATCCTGCTGGCCATCGCCTATACTGTTTCAGTCGCCTATTATCTGAAACTGCTGGCTGAGTTTCTCCTCAAACCCTTCAATGGTCATATTGGCCATCATGCGCTGGTTTCAAACCTGCTGGTGACCGCGGTCATGATCGGCCTGACGCTGCTCACCATGTCGGGCGACCTGCGGCGGATCGAACATGCCGCCCATGCCAGCGTCTCAGTCAAAATCGGCCTTATCGCCGGGCTGCTCGCCGGGCTCGGCGTCTGGTGGGCAACGTCGCCGGCCATCGGCCTGTCCATCCCCTCAATCAAGGCGACCTGGGCCAGCCTTCCGCTCCTGCTGGGCCTGCTCATCACGGTTCAGGGTTTCGAAACCTCACGCTACCTGGGCGACAGCTATGACCAGCCCACCCGCGTTCGCACCATGCGGCTTGCGCAATGGATGTCCTCGGTCATCTACCTCGCCTTTCTGGCCATGCTGACGCCGATCCTGGGGCCCGCGTCACGCGCGCAAGGCGTGGCAGGCATCTATGATCTGATGACCATGGTCACGCCGCTGCTGGGGCTTTTCGTGATGGGTGCCGCCGTCACCAGCCAGCTGAGCGCGGCCATCGCGGATTCGATCGGGTCGGGTGGCCTCCTCGTCGAAGTGTCGCGCCGGAGGTTTTCCATTCGCGCCGCCTTTGTGATCGCCAGCGCCCTGTCGATCATGATCGTCTGGTTCACCAATCCGTTTGAGGTCATCGCCCTGTCGTCACGGGCCTTTGCCGCCTATTACACGGCGCAGTCCGTCATTGCCATTTGGGTCTCGCGCCGCACCGGGGCCGGGGGATGGCTGATGCGCGCGGGCTTTGCGCTGGTGGGCCTCATCTGCCTGATTGCCACCCTCGTCGGCGCGCCTGCTGAGTCATGAGCCCCGCCCCGGCCGGATGATCATTTCATCGGCGCGGCGCCCTCCCCGTCATCATCGCCAATCCACAGTTGATGGCTGTCGATCCGTATCTTGGTGATCGCGCGCAGCGCATCGATCCGGGCAATGGCTTCTGCGCGAAAGGCATCATGCATCATACGCTCGGCAAGCAGAACCTCGGCAAGGCTGATTTCGCCCAATTGCTGTCCGCGCCGCGTCTTGAGAAGCGCCGCCATCTGCGCATCGAGCGCCGCGCGAGCATCCTCCCATGCCCCCAGCGCCGCCTGGGCGCCGGCCAGATCTGTATCGGCGGTTTCATCGATGTTGAGCTGAACCGCCTGCAAGTCGGCCTGCGCCGCGCTGGCCTGCGCGCTGGCCTTATCGGCCTGGGCAGAGCGGAAGCCACCACCAAAGGGCATTGACAAGACCACGCCCCCGCCCTTTTCCATACCGCCCTTGTCCGAAAACACCCTGAGGCCGAAGGTGGGATCGCCTGTCCGCTCCTTGCGGGCACGGTCGGCCTGCGCCTGCGCCTGACGGGCAAAGGCCTGCGCTGCGGCCAGCTCATGGCTCTGGCCCAGAATGCGGTCATGCAGCATGACAAATCCACCGGCAGGTGCCGTGGGCATCGGTGCATCGGGTGCGTTGACCGGCAGCGGCAAAGCCGGGAACTGCGCCACCAGCCGGGCGCGCGCCACAGCCACACGCCCGGCACTGCGACTGGCCTGCGCGGCAGCCGAGCCAAGGGCTGCCGAGGCCTGATCTTCCTCCAGTCGCGAGGCATCGCGCAGCGCAACGCGGCGCCTGACGCTGGCGAGCAACGCCTGCGCATTGGCGACCGCCTGCGCATCCACCCGGGCCTCCTGCGCAGCGCCCATCCAGTCCCACCAGTCCTGCGCCAGCAGCAAGGCGGCCTGATGGCGGGCATCCTCGGCCATGTTGCTGGCATAGGCCACGCCCTGCTGGCCGATCTGGCGGTCAAGCGCCGCCTTGCCCGGCAGGCGCAAGGGACGGGTCACCTCGGCGGAAAATTCATTGAAGCGGCCATTCGCCACCCCCGTGCCGTCATTCACTGTGCGGCTGGCATAGGTCGTGGACAAGGTGAACTCATGCGGCCCGCGCGACAGGGCTCTTGCTTCCGCCCGCGCCGCATCGGTGCGAGCCAGCGCCGCCCGAACACCGGGATAGGCATCGAGCGCGGCGACAACATCACTCTTGGCAGGCAGTCCGGCCTCCCCTTCGCCGGACTGCGCATGGGCAAAGCCGGCATGACACAGCACCAGCGGCGCCACGAAACAAGCGACAGCCTTACGCATCGGCCATCTCCATCGCCGCGGCCTCACGCCGGTTTTCACCAAAGATCTCGTAAAGGATGGGCAGCAACACCAGCGTCAACAACGTCGAACTGACCAGCCCGCCGATGACGACAATCGCCAGTGGCTTCTGGATCTCCGACCCCGGCCCCGTGGCAAAGAGCAGTGGCACGAGACCAAAAGCCGCGATCGTTGCGGTCATCAGCACCGGGCGCAGCCGCCGCTGCGCTCCTTCGCGCACTGCTTGTGCCAGCGGCAATCCGCCTTCACGCAGCTGGCGGATATAGCTTACCATCACCAGCCCGTTGAGCACGGCAATGCCCAGCAGCGCGATGAAGCCAACCGAGGCAGGCACCGAAAGATAGGCTCCCGAGACCGCCAGCGACACCATACCGCCCACCAGCGCAAAGGGAATGTTGACCAGAATGAGGACGGCCGCACGCGCGCTGCCCAGCGTGGCGTAAAGCACGACGAAAATCATCGCCAGCGAGATGGGCAGCACCACCATCAACCGCGCCGAGGCACGCTGCTGGTTTTCAAACTGGCCGCCCCATTCCACCCGATAGCCCTGCGGCATGGTGACATGGGCGGCAATATCGGCCTTGGCATCGGCGACATAGCCAACCAGATCCCGGCCCGAAACGAAGGCCTGCACCATGGCATAGCGCGAACCATTCTCATGCTCGAGCTTGACCGGGCCTTCTACCCGCTCCACCCGTGCCACATCGCTGGCGCGCACCAGCTGCCCAGTGGGAGAGCGATAGGTCTGGTCGGCGAAGGTCTGGGGCGTCTGCCCTTCAGGCGCGGTGCGGATCAGGATCGGCACGCGGCGCAACCCATCGGCCACCACCCCCGCGCGCACGCCCTCGACCTGCGCGCGCATCGCATCCTGAAGCTGGTCGATGGGCATGCCCACCCGGCCCGCCGCCAGACGGTCGATGTCAAGCTGAAGATAGTCCACCCGGTCATTGGCCATGGTCAGCGCCTCGCTGGTGCCGGGCAGTGTCTTGAGCCGGGTCTGGATCTGCCCGGCAATGCGGGCGAGCGCGGCATTGTCGGGTCCGAAAACCTTGACCACCAGATCGCCCCGCGCACCGGTCAGCATTTCCGCAACACGCATCTCGATGGGCTGGGTATAGCTGGCCTGAATGCCGGGAAAATCGGCCAGGACCTTGCGGATCTGCTCGATCAGCCATTCCTTGTCGGCCTTGCGCCATTGGTCGCGCGGCTTGAGACGCAGGAAGCTGTCGGTCTCGCCCAGCCCCATCGGGTCCAGCCCCAATTCGTCGGAGCCCGTCCGTGCGATCACCTCGCTCACCTCGGGCACTTTGGCCAGCAGCGCGCGCTGCACCTTGAGGTCATCCTCCAGACTATGCGTCAGCGAGATCGAGGGCGCCTTGGTCAATTGCACGATCACGCTGCCTTCATCCATGGTGGGCAGGAAGGTCTTGCCGGTGACCGAATAGGCCACTCCCGCCAGCACCAATGCGACCCCGGCCAAACCAAAGACCAGCCGCTTGCGCGCGAAGGCGCCCGCCAGCAGCGCGGCATAACGCGGCCCCAACTGCCGCATCAGCCATGGCTCGTGATGGTGCCCATCGTCATCGACGCGCACCTTGAGCCCATGATAGGCCAGCACCGGAATCAGCGTCAGCGCCAACAGCAAGGCGCAGAGCAAAGCCAGGACGATGGTCAGCGCCACCGGCGCGAAGAGCTTGCCCTCCAGCCCCTGCAATGTGAGCAAAGGCAGGAACACCAGCGCGATGATCGCCATGCCGCTGGTCACGGGCGTGGCCACTTCGGCGGCAGCTATGAACACATTGTGCAGCTTGCCAACCCCGACGTGGCGCCGATCCGACAGTCGCTCGACGACATTTTCCACCACCACAACCGCGCCATCGACCAGCATGCCCACCGCGATGGCGAGCCCGCCAAGGCTCATCAGATTGGCGGTGAGCCCGGTGGCCCGCATGAAGATGAAGGTGAGCAGCGCGGCCATGGGCAGCGCCAGCGCCACGATCACCGAAGCGCGCACATCGCCCAGAAACACCAGCAACAGCACCACGACCAGCACGGTGGCCTCCAGCAGCGCTTCCTCCACCGTGCCCACGGCGCGCTCGATAAGGTTCGACCGGTCATAGAAAGGCGCGATGGTCATGCCGGCGGGCAGGGTCGGAGCAATATCCGCGAGCCGGGCCTTGACGCCATCGACGACTTTGGAGGCATCCGCGCCGCGCAGCGCCATCACCAGCCCTTCCACCGCCTCACCCCGGCCATTGCGGGTGACCGCGCCATAGCGGGTGAGCGCCCCGATCCGCAGTTTGGCAACATCGCCCAGGCGCAGCACGCCATTGGCCCCGCTGCGCAACACCACGGCCGAAAGATCGTCGAGCGTGCGAATGGCCCCGGTGGCGCGCACGATCAGCGCTTCCTCGCCGGTGGGCAGGCGGCCCGCGCCATCATTGCGGTTGCCGGCATTGATGGCAGTGGCCAGATCGCTCACGCTCAAACCCGCGGCGGCCAGCGCCTGCATGTCGGGCGCCACCTCGAAGGTTTCGACCATGCCGCCCAGCGCGTTGACATCAGCCACGCCCGGCACGGTACGCAGCGCGGGGCGCACCACCCAATCGAGCACGCGGCGCTTTTCGGCAAGACTCTGGGGCCCTTCCAGCGTGAACATGTACATGTCGGACAGCGGTGTGGAGATCGGCGCCAGACCTCCTGTCACGCTGGCGGGCAGATTGCCCAGAACGCCGGTCAGGCGCTCGCTGACCTGATTACGCGCCCAATAGACATCGGTGGTGTCATCGAAATTGATGGTGACATCGGCAATCGCATATTTGGCCACAGAGCGCAGCATGGTCTGATGCGGAATGCCGAGCATTTCCTGCTCGATGGGCGCGATGACGCGGCTTTCCACTTCCTCGGGCGTCATGCCCGGCGCCTTGAGGATCACCTTGACCTGGGTGGAGGAAATGTCGGGAAAGGCATCGATCGGCAGGTTGGCAAAGGACCAGGCCCCGGCCAGCGCCAACAACAGTGCAGCCCCCAACACCGCCATGCGCCATGCCAGCGCCTGTTCGATCAGTTTGCGCAGCATGGGCCTAGCCTCCCTGGCTCAGCGTCTTGAGCTCGGCAATGCCGCTGGCGGCCACCTGCTGCCCCGGCACCACCCCGCCTGACAACACCGTGCGGTCGCCCAATTGCCCGGCCACAATCACGGTAACGGCGCGAAAACCGCGCGGCTCGCGGCGGAAGATGACATCGTGGTCCCCGATATGGGTAACCGCCTCGCTGGGCACCGACACGGCCTGACGGGTTCCGGCATGCGTGGCGGCCAGCGTCGCCATCACGCTTTTGCCCGGGATCAACCCGGTGTCGGGCGGCAGGCTGGCCTTGGCAGAGAGAGCGCGCGTGGCCGGATCGATGGAGGTCGCCAGCGAGAGAAGATGGCCGGTCGCACCATGTCCATCCTGCTCGACATGGACCGCCATGCCCGGGCGCACCAGCGCGGCAAGTCTTTCGGGGATTTGCAGGTCGAGCCGCAATTGCGCATTGTTCTCGATCAGGAAGGGCGCGGGGCCGCTGCCGACCGGACTTCCCGCATCAACCCCCACGGTGGTAACCCGTCCGGCAATCGGCGTCCGCAGGGTGATCGTGCCATCCGCCGAGGCCGCGCCCAGCGCCAGCAGGCGGCGGTTCTCTGCCAGGGTCGCCCGCGCCGCGTTGAGATTGGCGCGGGCCTCCTCGGCGCGGGCCGGGGCGATGATGCCTTCGCGCGACAGTTGCTCCATGCGCGCCGCCTGCGCCGCGGCCACCGGCAGTTCGGCCCGCGACCGTGCCAGAGCAGCCCCGAACTGCACCGTTTCAGCCGCCCGCACCACGGCCAGCGGCTGTCCGCGTGTCACCGCCTGCCCCTGGATCACCATCACCTTGACCACCGTGCCGGCAAAGGGCGTCGTCACCGCGACGCGCGCATCGGGCGGCAGCGAAACGACACCGGGCACCGTTCCCACCGGCATGACATCGCTTGCCTCGACCGGCGCCAGCGTGATGGCCTGCCGGGCGATCTGCTCGTCACCCATCACGATGAGGCCATCGGCAGCAGGCTTGTCCTGCCCTGCAGCCAGCTTGGCCTCCTGTGTCGAAGGCGCCTTGCTGCATGCTCCCAGGCCAGCCGCACACAGGCCGGTGACAAGAGCCATGGACAAAAGGCGAGACGTGGGCGCGGGAAATTTTTTCATGCTAGGGTGATGCCACCCCAAGCTGACAGCAACTTGTCAGCTTAGGGTGGCAGGACGTTTTGTGTGACAGGGAGGGAACAGGAATTGCGTCTGCTGCTGGTGGAGGATGACGCGCAACTGGCCACGCGGCTGAGCGGGCGCCTGCGCGAGGCCGGCTTTGCCGTGGATGTCGCAAGCTGCTTTGCCCAGGGCGAGGATTGGCCCGATCTCGAGAGGATCGCCGCCGTCGTGCTCGACCTCAACCTGCCCGACGGCACGGGCATGGACCTGCTGCGCCAATGGCGCGCAAAGGGCCTCAAGACGCCGGTGGTCATTCTCACGGCCCGGGGAAGCTGGCAGGAAAAGGTGGACGGGCTCAACGCCGGGGCTGATGATTTTGTGGTCAAGCCGGTCCGCTTCGAGGAACTGCACGCCCGCCTGCACGCGGTGCTGCGACGCGCACGGCAAGGCGGCGACAACTGGCTGGAGCGCGGGGCGCTCCGGCTCGATCCGGCGGCCAAACAGGTCGAACTCGACGGCGCGCCCCTGACGCTCTCGCGCATGGAATTCCGCCTGTTGCAGCTCTTCATGCGCCACCCCGGCCAGGTCCTCGACCAGAGCCGGATCATCGACCATATCTACGATCTGGACAGCGAACGCCAGCTCAACGCCGTCGAAGTGCTGATCAGCCGCCTGCGCCGCAAAATCGGGCTGAAACGTATCGAAACGGTGCGCGGCATGGGCTATCGGTTCACGGCATGACCGGCCGGATCGACATATCCGCGTGGCGCGGCGGCAGCCTGCGCCTGCGTTTCCTGTTGGCGATTGTGCTGTGGGTGGCGATCGGCATCGCTGGAATCTGGTTTTCCGCGACGCGTGTCTTCACCAAACATATCGAGCTACAATATCACGACGAACTGTATGGCCATGTTCGTGAGCTGACCGGCCTGGTGCAGGTATCAAGCGACGGGCATCTGAGCCTATCGCGCCCCTTGTCCGACCCGCGCTATCTTGAACCCATGTCGGGCTTTTACTGGCAGGTCAGCGTCTATCACGGCGACCGGCTGCATTCCGCCTCGATGGTGCATGGGCAATTGGACGAGGACATCGCCCATACGCCGGAAGTGCGCCATATCGTCGAGAACGGACCATCGGGCACCGCTATCGTCTATGGCTTGACCGGGCAAACCCCCGACGGGCGGACGATCCATTATGTCATCGCCACGGACAAACGCTATCTCGATGAGGCGATCGCCGGGTTCACGCAGGAACTGACCTTGTGGCTGCTGGGGCTGGCCGCAATGCTGGTGGGAACGGGACTGATCGCGATCATGCTGGTCCTGCGCCCACTCGACCGGCTGGGCGCTTCGGTCGCCGCCCTGCGCACGGGCAACCGCGAGCCTTTGTCAGGGCCCTTCCCCTCCGAAATCATGCCGCTGGTCCATGACCTCAATGCCTATGCCGCCGACAATCAGGCGATGATCGAGCGCAGCCGCGTTCAGGCGGGCAATCTGGCGCATAGTCTGCGCACGCCGCTGGCCGTCATCATCGACGAGGCCGAGCATCTGGCGGCAGGCCAGACGACTCGCGAAACAGGGCTCACGCTGCTGGGCCAGAGCGAGGTGATGGTGCAGCAGATTGAGTACCATCTGGCTCGCACGCGCTCAGCCGCGACGGCGCGAACCTCGATCAAGGCCAGCCTTCTGCCAGATATTCTGGCTCCGGTCCTCAATGCCATGCGCAAGCTTCATCCGGGCAAGAGCTTTGAACTGATCGATCGTGGCGGCGTTGTAGAGGCTGTGGCTGTCGACCCGGTGGATTTGTCCGAACTGCTGTCCATCCTGCTCGACAATGCCGGGAAATGGTCGGTTTCGCGCGTCGAAATCGCGATCACTGCGCGGGAAGGAACCTGCCGGATCACGATCACCGACGATGGGCCGGGCATGTCGCCCGATCAGATCGAGGCCGCCTTCGACATTGGCGTGCGTCATGATCTGTCACAACCCGGAACCGGGCTGGGGCTGGCCATTGCACGCGACATCGCTGCGGCCTATGGCATCAGCCTTGTTCTGACCTCGGCCGAGGGAAAGGGGCTTGAGGCGGATCTGCTTCTGCCCAGCGCCTAACCCAGCCCCTGCGCCCGGGCCCAGGCAACAAACATCTCCTTCCAGTGCTTCGCAGGTTCCCCTGCCGGGCCGGGCAGACCCAGACCATGTTGCCCGGCGGTAAACAGATGCGTCTCCACCTTAATCTTCGCCGCCTTGAGCGCGGCGCGCATTTCCAGCGTGTTGTCGACCGACACGACCGTATCATCCTCGGCATGGGCCATGAAAAAGGGCGGCGTTGTCGCGGTCACGTTGTGAGAGGGGCTGTGGGCAAGCTCCATCTCGGGCGTGGGCGCCGGCCCCAGCAGCATATCGCGCGAACCGGCATGCGCCAGTGGCGAGCGCATCGACTGGACCGCGTAAATCGGCGCAGCGATGACCGGCCTCGCGCTCAGGCGATCGGCAGCATCGACCGGCGTATAGACCTGCGCATCATAGCGCGTGGCAAGATCGCCGCAGACATGCCCACCCGCGGAAAAGCCCATCGCGCCAACCTTGTCCGGGTCGAAACCATAATGCGTTGCCCGTGAGCGGATCAGCCGCATGGCGCGCTGGGCATCAGCCAGCGGCACATCCGCCCGGTTGGCCCAGCCTTCACCCGGCAGGCGATAGTAAAGCACGAAAACGGTCCAGCCCCGCTCGCTCAACCATGGCCCGACCTGATAGCCTTCGACGTCAATGACAATGACTGAAAAGCCGCCACCGGGCGTTACCAACAGCGCTGCCCCGTTCGGCCTGGCCGGGCGGAACACCTTCATGCGTGGCCGGGCGATGCCTTTGACCATGCGACCGTGATGCTGCTCGTTGCCATTGTCGATCACCTGCTCGACCGGCAGCACGGAGGGGGCTCCCGGCGGCGTGCCGGGCCAAAGATCAATCTCCTCGGCGGGAAAGGCTGGCCACTGTCCGGGGTGCTGCTCGGCGCGCGCCGGAGAACTCAGCAAACTGGTTGCGATACCGGCCAAAAGCGTTTCGCGGCGGCTCAACATGACAATCCCTCTCCTTTTGGTTGGGGAAAGGGATAGTTGGCCGGCAAGAGGGTGTCAAAGCCGACTGTGAAGGCAGCTTCCCGATTGATCAAAATATCAAGGGATTGGACGTAGCGAGGGGGCCTGCACTGCAAGCTCTCCTCGCCTCATCCTGATCACCATGGCAAGCTCACGCCCACGTCGTTGGTCGCATCAAAAGCTGACGACAGCGGCCGACAGTGGATTATTTCACCTTGTCGAGCAGGGGCGTCATGCGCTTGGCAGCCATGGGGGGCAGCTTCACGGCCTTGGCCGCCGCCAGTTCGGCCGGGGTGACCTTGCCGACCTGCACCAGAGCGACCATGCCCATGGTGTAGTGCGGCAAGCATTTGACGCCGTAAAGGCCGGGCTTGGTCACGGTCACCGTCACGTCCTTGCCCATCACGCCCTTGAACGGCGTAGCACCCGCCGGCATCATCGAGGGGATCGATTCCGCATTATGCGCCGCATCGGTGGGTTCGAAATGGATCACGTCGCCCGGTGCAGCCTTCACGAAGGACGGCTCGAAGACCATGGCGCCTTCCTTGCCGGCATTCTTCATGTGCACGATGATGTCCTTGGCGCTGGCCACGCCCGACATGGCGGCAAACGAGAGGCCAATAGCGGCAAGGGCGAAAGCGCGGCGCATGGACATCGAAAATCTCCTCATCTCTTGTGTTATGGTGCGGGCCTGACCGCCATATGCTCATCCATCTCCCCGAAGACAGACGCCGCCGCAATTGACCTTTGGTTCTAATTGCCTTCGGGCACGCCCTTCACCAGCCGCTGGCCGGATTCGCGCCAGCCATCGGTGCCCTCGGCCAGCCACCAGACGTTGGTGTAGCCCATGGCGCGCAGCCGGCGCGCGGCATTCCAGCTCATCCAGCAATCGGCCAGACAGAAGGTGACGATCATGCGATGGCGGCGCCCCCCTGTCAGCCGCCGCACCCCTTGGGCAAACCAGCGGGCAATGTCGGGAGACAATGTGCCACGCCCCGCCTCGGGAAACCAGTGCGCGCCGGGAATGGTCTCTCGCACCGTTGAAAGATGCCAGTTGCCCTTGTCGTCGCGGTAGCCGCCTTCTGCCGGCACCACATCGAGCAGCAGCGGTCTGCCTCCCAACCCCGCCAGTGTCGCGGCATCGATCCGGTGAACCCCTTGCGGCGCCTCATGCACCGGCCCGCGGTAATGGCTGACCCGGTAGCCATCGGCACCGAACAGCGCGTCAGCAGACTGGGCGTTTGCGGGCCCGGCCAAACCCATCATCAAAACGCAAACCCAAAACCACCGCATCCCTGCGTCTCCCGCTTCGGACCCAAGGTGCAATGGTAGACAAGCCAAAGCGGATGTAACCACGGACCTTGGGAGAAGATCATGACGCAAGCATCCATCCGCAGGAATGGGGTCGAGACACGCTATCCGCCCGATCCGCTCGGCTCACCGATGTGGACCTATCACGCCAAAACCGTGTTCGGCGAGGATAGGGTCAGTTTCGACCCGCGCGTCAAGCTGTCCATGCCCGATCTGGCGGAAAACCAGCACTGCTTTCCCGTCGCCCTTGACGCAAGGGAGATTGGCGATGTGCGGCGCATGGTCATCATGGCCGATCTCAACCCCATTCCGCTGGCGGTAGATTATCGCCCGCTGGCCGGCGCGCCCTATCTGGCCACGCGCATCAAGCTGGACCAGCGCACGCCGGTGCGCGGGGCGGTGCAACGGGCCGATGGTTCATGGCTGGTGCATGGCGGATGGATGGATGCCGCAGGCGGGGGCTGTTCGGCGCCTCCCGCCAGCCGGGTGAAGGGAGACTGGGCCCAGCATCTGGGCGAGATGCGCGGCGCCGCCTGGCCGACCGGCCCCGATGGCACGGCGCGCACGCGCATTCTCATCCGCCACCCGATGGATACCGGCTTCGTCCCGGGCATCCCCACCTACAATATCGAGACGCTGAGCCTAACCTCCTCCACCGGCACGGTTCTGGGCGAGATGGACATCTGGGCCTCGGTGTCGGAAGATCCTGCCTTCACCATCATGCCCCGCGCGGGCATGGGGGAAAGGCTCGCCATCGCCGCGCGTGACAGCAACGGGCGTGATTATCACGCCTCGCTCATCGTGGGAGGGGGCTTGTGAGGGTTTCGCGAAGGACAACGCTGGCCGGGCTTGTCGCGGCACCACTCGTCGCGCCTGTGATGTCGCGCGCCGCCGCGCCGGATTACACGATCACGCCAACCCCGGTGGCTGACGGCATCTGGATGATCACGGGCGCGGATGAAGGCATCGCCTTTGACAATGGCGGAGCCATTGCCAACATCACGGTCATCGCCACGCCCGCCGGCACTGTGCTGGTCGATAGCGGGCCCTCGCTGCGTTACGGCCAGCGTTTGAAGCATGTGGCCGAAAGCCTGACCGGGCGCAGCGTGGTACGGGTCTATGTCACCCATCTCCACCCCGATCACGGCATGGGCATTGGCGCCTTTGCGCCCGAGATCGTGGCGGCCCTGCCCGGCACGATTGCCGGTATGAGCCGTGACGGCCAAGGCTTCTCGGACCAGATGTATCGCCTGTTGGGCGACTGGATGCGCGGCACGGATCTGGCGCTGCCCGGCAAGACCATTGGCGGGGACGAAGAGGATTTCGGCGGGCGCCGCCTGCGTCTGTTGGCGCTGTCGGGTCATAGCGCGGCGGATCTGGCTGTTCTGGATGAACAGAGCGGCACGCTGATCGGCGGCGACCTCCTCTTTCATGACCGCGCCCCGGCCACGCCCACGGCTGACCTCGCCCGCTGGCGGCAGAGCCTCGCCGCGCTCGACGCATTGGGGCACAAGGGGGCAATCCCGGGCCATGGCCCCTATGACGGGACGGGCCGACAGGCCATCGCCCAGACCCGGGCGTGGATCGACTGGCTGGATACCGCGCTCACCGAAGCCGTGCGCGGCGGCATGGACATGGTGGAGGCCGGGAGGATGGTCATTCCCGAGCAGCTGCGCAACATGGCCAGCGGGCGCTACGAATTGCAGCGCAGCGTCTCGCATTTCTACCCCATGCTGGAGGCGAAACTGCTGCCCCGCGTCGATCAGAGCTAACCGAGCATCCGGCGCAGCACATCGTCGCGCAGCACGAAGTGATGCCGCAGCGCCGCCCCGACATGCAGCAGGATCAGCACGCCAAAAATGATGCCCAGCGGGCCATGGAGCGCGTGCGACAGGCTCAGCACGACACTCCCCTTCGACACGGCAAGCTTGGGGATGCTGAACAGACCAAACCATGTGAAAGGCTTGTCCCCCGCCGAGATCATCGCCCAGCCAGTCAGCGGCAGCACCAGCATCAAGCCATAGAACAGCAGGTGCAAACCATGTGCCGCCGTCTTTTCCCAGCCCGGCATGCCATCGGGCAGCGTCGGCGCAGGATGCGCCAGCCGCCAGACGATCCGCACCAGGCTCAGCGCCAGCACCGTGATGCCGATCGCCTTGTGCAGCGGTATCGCCGGCAGCGTATGGGCCAGCGCATCATGCAGCAGGCCCAGCGGGATGTTGATGACGATCAGCAAGGCGATCGTCCAGTGAAGGGCGCGCGCAACGCCGCTATAGCGTTGCGCCGCGCTCATGCCGCCACTCCCACGCGGCCCTTGACCAGTTCCTCGACCACCGAGGGATCGGCCAGCGTGCTGACATCGCCCAGCGCCTGAGGCGAGACCTCGCCCTCGGCGATCTTGCGCAGGATGCGACGCATGATCTTGCCCGAGCGTGTCTTGGGCAGGCCCGGCGCGAACTGGATGACATCGGGCGTGGCGATCGGGCCGATTTCCATGCGCACCCAGGACACCAGCGCCTTGCGCAGATCCGCACTGAGCACCTCGCCGGCATTGAGCGTGACATAGGCGTAGATGCCCTGCCCCTTGATGTCATGCGGCATGCCCACCACGGCAGCCTCTGCCACCTTGTTATGCAGCACCAGCGCGCTCTCGATCTCCGCCGTCCCCATACGGTGGCCGGACACGTTGATCACGTCATCGACGCGGCCGGTGATCCAGTAATAGCCATCCTCGTCCCGCCGCGCGCCATCGCCCGTGGTGTAGTGGCCCGGGAAACAGGAGAAATAGGTCTGGAAGAAGCGCTCGTGGTCGTTCCACACGGTGCGCATCTGGCCCGGCCAGCTACGCGCGATGACGAGGTTGCCCTCGCAGGCGCCGTGCAATTCATGACCATCGCCATCGAGAATGCGCGGCTCCACCCCCGGCATGGGCAAAGTGGCGCTGCCCGGCTTGAGAGCGGTGGCGCCGGGCATGGGAGCGATCATCGCCCCGCCAGTCTCGGTCTGCCACCAGGTGTCGATGATGGGGCAGCGGTCCTGCCCGACGACGTGATGGAACCAGCGCCAGGCTTCCGGATTGATCGGCTCACCCACGCTGCCCAGCAGACGCAGCGAGGCGCGGCTGGTCGCTTCCACATGATGGTCGCCCTCCTTCATCAGGGCACGCAGCACGGTGGGGGCGGTGAACAGCGTGTGGACCTGATGCCGGTCCGCCACCTGCCACATGCGCGCAGGAGTGGGCCAGTTGGGCAGGCCTTCATAGATCAGCGTGGTCGCGCCATTGGCCAGCGGGCCATAGATGATATAGCTGTGCCCGGTGACCCAGCCGACATCCGCCGCGCACCAATAGACATCGCCGGGGCGATAGTCGAAGCACAGCTCATGCGTCAGGCTGGCCCAGAGCAGATAGCCGCCGCTGCTGTGCACCACACCCTTGGGCTTGCCGGTCGAGCCGGAGGTATAGAGCAGGAAGAGCGGGTCTTCCGCATTCATCGCTTCGATCGGGCAATCGGTGTTCGCGTCCAGAACGGCTTCGTCATACCAGATGTCGCGCTCGGGCAGCATGGCGACGGGGCCGCCCGTGGCGCGCACCACAATGACATGCTCGACCCCGTGGCAATGGCCAAGGGCTGCATCGACATTGGCCTTCAGGGGAATGCGCTTGCCCCCGCGCCGGCCTTCATCGGCGGTGATGACGATGGAGGAATCGCAATCGGTGATGCGCCCGGCCAGCGCCTCGGGCGAAAAGCCACCAAAAACCACGGAATGGATGGCTCCGATCCGCGCGCAGGCCAGCAAGGCCATGGCCGCCTCGGGGATCATCGGCAGATAGACCGTCACCCGGTCGCCGCGCCTGACTCCGGCATTCTTGAGCACATTGGCAAAGCGGCAGACTTCGGCGTGAAGCTGGCGATAGGTATAGCGACGCGGCTCCTCTGCCGGATCATCGGGTTCAAAAATGATGGCAATGGCATCGCCACGCTCGGCCAGATGACGGTCAAGGCAATTGGCGGCCACATTGATGCGACCATCGGCGAACCATTCGATGCCGAAATCGGCCTCGTCAAAGCTGCTGCGGCAGGCCTTGGTCGGCGGGGTGATCCAGTCAAGACGCCGTGCCTGTTCCAGCCAATAGGCCTCGCCATCGGTCATGGAGCGGTCATGCGCGGCAAGGCGGCCGGCGGCGTCGAAACGTGCCTGCTGCGCCCATTGGTCCGGAACCCGATACAACTCGTCGATCATGGCATGCTCTCTGTTATCGTGACAAGGTTCGCCAGACAAGCGACGCTCTCTGGTTAGAACGCCGCTTGCCGTGAACGATATTGGCCTTTGGGTTGGATCAGAAGAACAGAATTGCGCCGGCAGCGACGGTATCGCCCTTCGCCTTGTTGCCGTTCTGTGCTTCCGAAACGCTGTGCACATATTCGGTGATCAGCGTCACCCAACCGGTCAGATTGTAACGGCCCTGGCCGACCCAGCTGCTGTTCTTCTTGACCAGCGTGGGGTTGGCGGCGGCATCGGTGGCATTGGCAAAGGAGAGATTGCTCTCGCCATAGCTGCCGCCCAGCATGAACTTGCCGAAGGTGCCGGTGCCTTGCAGGTAGAAGCCGTCGCTGTCGCGACGCTTGCCGGTGGCGTCGGTGTCGAACAGGTTGAGCGCCGTGGTGCCAAGGCCGGCCGCGCGATAGTAATAACCCGTCACCGAGATCGGCCCATAGCCCAGCTTGGCACCCATATCGACGCCTTCGCCGGTATAATTCACGCCATCGACCCGGTTATGCCGCTGGGTGATGCCCGAAACCCAGGCACGGATGCTCAGGTCCTCGACCTTGGCGGTATAGACGATCTTCCCCTGGAAACCGGGCGAGGAGCCGGTTTCGCCTGGGCCAGTGAGCGACTGGAGCGGCTGGAAAATGCCGACGCTGGCCGACAGGCCGGAGAAGGTCGGCGTGGTATAGGTGATCTGCGGCTGGAAATCGGTGTAGATGTAACCCACACCAATGCGGCCCAGCGAGGTGTTGGCCGGCGCCACGTTGCCACCCGGCGTGCCCACAGAAAGCAGGGTGATGTCATTCAGGATCGCCTCGGACCCGAACAGACCAATGTCGCGACCGATCTTGAACTCACCCACATTGGCCTTGCCAAAGGTCATGTAGGTCTGGCGAAAGTCAATGCCCGCCGTTTGCAGGGCGGTGTTCTTGCCGCCACTGTTGGCGCCGCCGCCATTGGCGTAATTCGCGCTGTCGATGCCGGGGTACATGCCGAAATGGGCGCCCACATCCCAGCCGCCCTGCTTGGTGGTGACATCGAACTTGAGGAAGCCGGGCAGCAAACCGTTGCGGATCGCGCTGGTGTTACCACCGCTGGCCACGACGCCGCCCACCACAGCCGTGTTGGCCCCCGGCGCCTGACCCTTGTCGTGGGTATAGAAACCGTTGATCTGCCCGGCCACCTTGAAGGTCACCCCGCCGATCTCCATGCCGACGCCGCTGTCCGTCATGCGGATCATGCGCTTGTAGTCAGCGTCGGAAATTGTCGGCGCTTCTGCCTGGGCCGGCGTAGCCGCCGCGGGCGGCGGGGCAGCGGCTGTCTCGGCCTTGTCGCCGGCCAGCAGCGACTGATATTCCTCGTCCGTCAGGATGCCCTTTTCATGCAGTCGCTTGAGCAGTTCCGCATTCGAACCCGCCATTGCCGGCGATGCCCCCACCGCCAGAGCCAGCGCCATGGCGCATCCACTCAGGATCAGCTGCCTTTTCATATCACCCTCCCGTTTTTGGCCGGTCTTCCGGCTGACGAGAGAGTGGCGCGGCCCCGAAGACCTCGAAATTGGACTTAGGTTCTCGTTCCTTCGGTCAGGGCGCTGCCACCACGCCCCATGGCCCGTGCCCGGCGGGCAAGGTTGCAACAGGTTTGGCCGTGGCAAGATCGATCACGGTCACATCGTCGGAAAGGCCGTTGGCGGTATAGGCATGGGCGCCATCGGCACCGATCGCCAGATGCCAGACGCGCTTGCCGACCGGAACATAGGCCCGGACCTTGCGCGTCGCCACATCGACCAGGGCAATGGTGTTGGCCCGTCCGAGAGCAACGACGGCAGTCTTGCCGTCGGGCGTGAAACGGATGCCGCAGGGCAGGACCTGATAGTCCTTCACGCCGGGTGGCGCGAAATGGATCGTCTCGACAATCGCATGGCTTTGCGTGTCGGCCACCTGCACCACACCGCCTGCCTCGGCCGCGATCCACACCTGCCCGCCATCGCTGGTGAACTCGCCATGGCGCGGGCGCAGGGCGGTCTCGACCGTGGCCGCAACCTTGCGCGAGGACAGGTCAATCCAGTCGACCACATTCTCATCCTCGGAGGTCACCAGCAGCCAGTGCCCGTCCGGGCTTTGCGCCACCCCTTCGGGCTGCTTGTGGACGGGCACCTGAAAGGCCACGCTGCGCGCGGCAATGTCGATGGCGGTCAATGCGGCATTGTCCTCATTGCCCACGAAAAGGTATTTTCCATCGCGCGAAACGAAGAGCTGCTCGGGATCCTCCCCCGAGGGCAGATCGGCGATGATCTTGCCGGTTGCCCGCTCGATCATCTGCACCGCATGGTCATTGCCAACGCAGACGAACAGGAAACGTCCATCACGAGACAGGGCAATGCCACGGGGCCGCGCGCCGACCTTCCAGGTCGCCACCGGCTTCATCGTGACCGCGTCGATGACGCTGACGGTATTGCCGTGTTCATTCGAGACGTACAGTGTCTCTGCCATGGAAACAGCGGGGACACAGGCCGAAACGGCCACCATCAGGGCAATGATCCTCTTCATATGTCAAGTCTCTACGCCCCTACCCCGAGACTGGGGATAGTACCAAAGGTCTATGGGCGTCCTCGCCGGTGTCAATACAATCAGCACCAACCAATCATGATATAAATGAGGTTAGAGGATGAACATTCTGGGTCGCCTGACGACACTTGCCGCTGCCGCAGTGGTCGTCACATCAATCGGTTCCTCCCTGATGGCGCATGGCAATGTCACGCCCCAGCCGGTCGACACCTCCAGCCTGCCCGACATTGGCGAGGCCTGGCTCAAGCACAATCCCTATCGCGGCAATGCGGCCGCGGCCAAGATCGGCGAAAGCGCCTATGGCCAGAACTGCGCGCGCTGCCACGGGCTGGAAGCGGAAAGCGGCGGCATTGCCCCTGACCTGCGCTATCTGGAACTGGGCGACAGCGGCGATGAATGGTTCATCATGCGTTTCCAGCATGGTTCTTCGCACGATGGCAAGGTCTATATGCCGCCGATGGGCGAAGTGCTTGGCCAGAAAGCGGGCTGGGCCATCCGCACCTGGCTTGAAACCAAGCATCAGGACTAAGGCCGTGCAGGACCGGCGTGCATTCGTGATGGGGGCCATGGCCATGGCCGCGCTGGGGCTGGCCCCCGGCGTGGCGGGCGCGGCTCCTCTGGCCAAGGTCAAGGCACTGGGGGTCTTGAGGGTCGCAATCTACAAGGACAATCGCCCCTGGTCGTGGCGCGAGGGCGGAGAGATGGTGGGCATCGATGCCGATCTCGGAACGGCCCTTGCCAAGGCGCTGGGCGTCCACGTCGATCTTGCCGAGCTGATGCCGGGCGATGATGTGGAAGCTGACCTGCGCAATGGCGTGTGGAAGGGCGGCCTGCTGGGTTTTCAGCCGGCCGATGTCATGCTGCATGTCCCCTTCGACCGGGATTTTGCCGCGAAGAACGATCAGGTGGCCATCGTTGCCCCCTATTACCGCGAAAGCTTCCAGTTCGCCTGCGTTAAAAGCCAGCTCGATTGTAACGCTCCGCCGCTGCAATATCGGGGCCGCAAGCTGGCCGTCGAAACCGACTCGATCCCCGATTTCTATCTGATGGGCGCGGGAGGAGGCGTTCTGGCCCGCGATGTCGCCCATTTCCAGACCGGCTATGATGCCGTTACCGCCCTTGCCACCGGCAAGGCGGACGGCGCGCTGGCCAGCCGGGCACAGATCGAGACGGTGCTGGCGCAGCACCAGGAGGCCGCCATCGCCAAGCGCACCCTGCCGTTGCCCGGTTTGAGCTCGCCCGGCTGGGACATCGGCATGGCGGTCAAGGAAAACAGCCGCAACCTGGGCGACGCCATCGAGGAGCATCTCAATGCCATGGCCGCCTCGGGCCAGCTCAAGGCGATCTTCGCACGCTATGGCGTGACCTGGACGCCTGCTCTTGCTGCGTGAAGTTTCTGACCCAAGGTCTAATTGTTCGCCAAGGGCCAGGTCATAGTCTGTTCATCGAGGCGCAAACCCTGCGCCGGGAACAAAGAAAACAGGGAGCATGATGATGAAAGGACGTTTTCAACGTTCGATGGCAGGCATGGCCGCCATCACACTGGCCTTGGCTCTGGGAGGCACCAGTGCTCCCCTTCAGGCCCAGACCGATGCGGGCCCCACCGAGGCCCAGCTCATGAACGACGCCAAATCCACCGGCGACGTGCTGACCTATGGCATGGGTCCGCGCGCCCAGCGTTTCAGCCCGCTGACCCAGATCAACGCCGGCAACGTCGCCAAGCTGGTGCCCGCCTTTGCCGCCTCGCTGGGCGATGAAAAGCAGCGCGGGCAGGAAGCCCAGCCGCTGGTCTATGACGGCACGATCTACGTCACCGGCTCCTATTCGCGCCTCTTCGCCTTTGATGCGCGCACCGGCGAGGAAAAATGGAAATATGCCGCCCGCCTGCCCGATGGCATCATGCCCTGCTGCGACGTGGTGAACCGCGGCGCGGCGATCTATGGCGACAAGATCATCTTTGCCACGCTTGACGCGCGTCTGGTGGCGCTCAACCGCAACACCGGCAAGGTGATCTGGAACAAGCAGATCGCCGATTATCAGGCCGGTTACAGCGCCACAGCGGCGCCGCTCATCGTGCATGGCATGGTCATCACCGGCAATTCGGGCGGTGAATTCGGCATTGTGGGCGCGGTGGAAGCGCGCGACGTCAACACCGGCGAGCTGATCTGGCACCGCCCGGTCGTCGAAGGCAACATGGGCACGCTGCACGGCAAGGACAATGGCATCACCGGCACGCTCAACGCCACCTGGGAAGGCGACCTGTGGAAGACCGGCGGCGGCGCCACCTGGCTGGGCGGCACCTATGACCCGGACACCAACCTGCTCTATTTCGGTACCGGCAACCCGGCCCCCTGGAACAGCCATCTGCGCAAGGGCGACAATCTCTACACCGCCTCCACCCTCGCCATCGACCCCGACACCGGCGTCATCAAATGGCACTATCAGAGCACGCCGCATGACGGATGGGACTTTGACGGGGTGAACGAGTTCATTCCCTTCGACGCCACCATCAACGGCAAGCCGATGAAGCTGGGCGCCAAGGCCGACCGCAACGGCTATTTCTTCGTGCTGGACCGCACCAACGGCAAGTTCATCAGCGCGAACAAATTCGTGATGAAGACCACCTGGGCCGAAGGCTACACCAAGGACGGCAAGCCCATCGTGATTGACGCCGGCCGCCCCGGCGCGCCGCAGGGCACCGAAAAGGGCACCACCGTCTTCTCCTCGCCCAGCTTCCTGGGTGGCAAGAACTGGATGCCCATGGCCTACAGCCAGAGCACCGGCCTCTTCTATGTGCCCAGCAACGATTGGGGCATGGACATCTGGAACGAGCCGATCAGCTACAAGAAGGGCGCGGCCTATCTGGGCGCGGGCTTCACCATCAAGCCGATCGCGGAAGACCACATCGGCGCCCTGCGCGCCATCGACCCCAAGACTGGCAAGATCGTCTGGGAATACAAGAACAAGGCCCCGCTGTGGGGCGGCGTGCTGACGACGGCGGGCAATCTGGTCTTCACCGGAACGCCCGAAGGCTATCTCAAGGCCTTCGACGCCAAGACGGGCAAGGAACTGTGGAAGTTCCAGACCGGCTCGGGCGTGGTCGGCTCACCCATCACCTGGGAACAGGATGGCGAACAATATGTCGCCGTGATGTCAGGCTGGGGCGGCGCGGTTCCCCTGTGGGGCGGCGAAGTGGCCAAGAGCTTCAAGGACATCAACCAGGGCGGGTCGCTCTGGGTGTTCAAGATGCCCAAGGGCTGAGCCGGACGAAGGAGTTGCAGGCATGATTGTGATGGGACGCAGCCACCAGGGGGCTTATGGCAGCGGGGGGCGGATCGCTCCGCCCCCATCCCTCGCAACCATGCTTGCCACGGCGCAAAAACTGTCCGATCATGAGCGTGGGAGTGCAAAAGACACCATGAACGGGGGCAAACAGGGGCCGGAGATGGAGCGAGTGCTGATCGTGGACGATCATCCGCTGGTCCGGGATGGATTGCGCAGCGTGATCGCGGTGACCTTTGACGGATGCGACATCTTCGAGGCGGCCAGCCTCGACGAGGCGGTCAACACGCTTGAAACGCAGGACAATTTCGACCTCGTCTTGCTTGACCTCAACATCCCCGATGTCAAGCGGCTCGATGGGCTGAATCTGCTGCGCCAGCGCTTTCCCATGCTGCCGGTGGTGATGGTATCAGGCACCTTCGACCGCACCGTGGTGCGCGAGGCGCTGGCGGCAGGCGCGGCGGGCTTCATCCCCAAATCCATGAAACGCAGCGCCATTCTCGATGCCTTGCACCGCGTCGTGGCCGGCGAAATCTACATGCCCGATGCCATTGCCGAAAGCGACCCGGCCAGCGAGCAGAACGAGCAGATCCGCGAAAGGATCGAGAGCCTGACACCGCAGCAGAAAATCGTGCTGGGCCATCTGGTGCATGGGCGGCTGAACAAGCAGATCGCCCATGACCTGTCGGTCTCCATGACGACGGTCAAGGCCCATGTCTCAGCCATTCTGCTGAAATTGAACGTGTTCAGCAGGACGCAGGCTGTCATTCTGGCCAACCGGGTGCAATTCGACGGGGAGTAATCCGCCGACAATGATGCGGAAACAGGGCGCCCCGCCATGGGCGCCCTTTTCGTATGTCAGGGCAGCATGGTGCGCAGCAAAGCGCGCAATTGCGCAGGCTTCACCGGCTTGTTGAGGAGCGGCGTGTTGGTAGCCGCCAGTTGCGCCTTGAGCGGCTCCCCCCTGTCAGCGGAAATCATCACCGCCGGCACGGGCACGCCGAAATGGGCCTGCAGACGCGTGATAACCTTGTCGCCGGTCTCACCATCATTGAGGTGATAATCCGCGAGAATGACATCTGGCCGCCCCCCCTCTGGGAACTGTCCCAGCGCATCGGCCTCGCCGCTCGCCACGGCGACCTCACACCCCCAGCCCTCCAGCAGGGTGCGCATGCCGGACTGGATCTGGCGCTCATTGTCCACCACCAGCACGCGCAGACCTTGCATCGTGCGGTCGCGCGGGGTCGCTATGCTCTTGCCCAGCTCTTCATCAACCGGCTTGCCCAGCGGCAGGGTGATGGCAAAGGTCGCGCCCTCGCCCGGAGCCGAATCGAGCCAGATCCTGTGCCCCAGCATGTCCGCCGCACGCCGCACGATGGCCAGGCCCAGCCCCTTGCCCTGGCTGCGCGTATCGAGCCGGCGAAACTCCTCGAAAATCAGCGCCTGCTGGTTTTCGGCAATGCCGCGCCCCGTGTCGATGACCGCGACCCGGACCTGCTCCCCCTCCACCTCACAGGTCACCCGCACGCCGCCAGCAGCGGTGTAGCGGATGGCATTGGAAATGAAGTTCTGCAAAATGCGCCGCAGCAGCCGCACGTCGGAGACGACCCAGATTTCGCCCGTCTCAATGCGCAAGGTCAGGCCAGCGGCCCGCGCCAACGGCGTAAACTCGACGTTGAGCGTCTGGAGCAATTGGTCGATGCGGAAATGGCTGATTTCCGGCTGAATGGCCCCGGCATCCAGCCGTGAGATTTCCAGCAGCGCCTCCAGCAGATCCTCAACCGATTCCAGCGCCGTCGCCGTCTGTGACACCAGCGCGCGGGTGGGCAGCGCCAGCCGCCTGTCGCCCAGCGCCGCGACGAACAGGCAGGCGGCGTTGAGCGGCTGTAACAGATCATGGCTGGCGGCCGCCAGAAAGCGCGTTTTGGACAGATTGGCCTTTTCCGCCGCGATCTTGGCCTGGGTCAATGCCGCCTCGATGTTGCGGCGCTCAGCCACTTCGCGGCCCAATTGCTTATTCACGCTGAGCAGTTCGGCGGTGCGTTCCGACACGCGCCGCTCCAGCGTCTCGGCGGTTTCACGCAGGGCGGCCTGCGCCGAAAGCATGTCGGTGACATCGGTGAAGCTGAAGACGAAACCGCCCTGCGCCGTGCGGGTCGAGCGGATTTCGAAACGGCGATCTCCGGCCGGGCACAATTGGCTGAGCGGCCCGCCGCGCGCCTCTTCCTCCCGCCAATCGAGGCAGCCATTATCCTGCATGTTGAGGCCCCTGCGACACCAGTCGAGCAAACCATCATGGCAGGTGAGCGCGCGCGTCACATCATCGCCCAGCCCCAGCAAGCGTCCCAAAGCGTCATTCCACGCCGAAAGCTGGCGGGCGCTGTCGAACATGCAGACGCCTTCGGAGAGCGTATCGAGCGTCGATTGCAGGATGAGGTTGCGCTCGGCCAGTTCCATGGTGCGGGCGCGGGCATCCTCGGCCTTCACCTCGGTGATGTCGGTGTAAATGCCGACGATGCCGCCCTCGCTGGTGCGCAGTTCATTGATCTGCACCCAGCGCCCGTCTGACAGCGCCTGCACATGGCCGCCATCGGCAATGCCGTGGCGGGCCAGTCGCTCCGACACCCAGCGGTCGGGGGCGACGACCGAACCAAGCGGACGCTCGATCTTGGCGGCCAGTTGCGCGATTTCGGAAAATTCCATGCCCACGCGAATATGGGGTGTCAATTCGGGCCAGAAGCCCAGATAGGCCTCATTGAACAGAACCAGCCGGTCATCGGCATCGAAGAGCACGAAACCTTCATTGATCGACTCGATGGCGTCGCGCAGGCGGGCCTGAGCCGCATCGGCCGCGGCATTGACCGCCGCCAGATCGCTGTTCGCCTTGGCCAGCTTGCCCAGCGCATCTTCCAGCTGCACCGTGCGTTCGCGCACCATCGCTTCGAGCGAAATGGCCGTCTCGAACATGGAAAAGGCATTGCCCGCCATGTCGCTGGAGCGTTCTACCCGGTCCATCAAGGCCGCATTGATGCGGCGCAGCTTGCGCAATTCGTCGCGCAGCGCGTCCGTATCGGTCATGTCATCGGCAGACTTGTCATTCATTGCCCGATGGCCAGCCCGCTGAAAGTCTGGTTGACGTGCAGCGCATGATATTGCTCGCCATAGGTGTTAAACCCGATCACCCGATGACGGTTATAGAGCCGCGAGACGTCGTGAGCGATCTGCCGCCTTTCGGCATCCACACGGTTGAGCACGCAGTCAAAGGCGATGATCCGGTCCACCGGGCCGATCGTGTCGGCAATGCCGGAAAACAGCGCATCCATCCCCGCGATGCGGTCCACAGGTTCGCCCACCGTCAACACCAGCCCCTCGTCGATGGCGCAATAGAAGGTGAGGCTGCCATCGGGGTTGGCCGTCTGCACTGAACGGACATGATATTCACCCCCCGCCCGCACCATCAGCGGATGGGCCGCAAAGAATTCGGTGCCCATCTCCTCACCCGGGTGGCCCGCCAGGCGCAGATATTCCTGCGCCGCCGGTTCGGCATTGATCTCGGTCACGATGCGTTGCTCCGGCAGGGCGCCGGTGATCACCATCTTGCGCTCACCCGGGCGGTAGTGCTGCGCCTTGAAGACATGGAGCGGGCGCGGCGTGGACAGGATCGCCACCACCGCCGCACGCGGGTGAAAGGCCCCGCCCTCGAAGATCGCCGTTTGACGAAAGGCCATGTCGTCACCCGATGACCCACCAATCAGCGGAATTTCGCCCAGCGCGTCCTGGATGGTCATGGTCAGGAGCTCTTCCGAATGCGACAGGCCATCGACAAGGAACAGTGCGACATGGTTCACCTTTTCCCCCAGCCGTCGGCTTTCGCGATCCGCTTCGGCAGCCAGGCGGCGGACCTGCGCGCGCGCCTCGGCGGGGTCGAAATGGTCCACCTCCAGAAAGCAGTGCGAGGCCAGATGGAACGCCTCGGCGGGAAAACCGATGACACTCAGGCTGTCGTGGTCATAGCCTTCCTCGGTCAGCTCGCCCGAACTGATGCAGCCGATCACGCGCGTGCCCTCGGTGTGCAGGTTGATCGCCCATGCCAGCCGCGCGGCATCGAAACGATGTGGACAAAACACGATCGCGCCGGCCAGCGGCTGTTGCCCCAGCTGGGCGGAAATCTCTTCCATCGCCTCGAATGGATCATCGGCATGCGAGGCCGCGAAGACCACGCCCGATGTCACCGTATCCTGCACCATGTGCCCGCAGCCTCCCCCACTATCTTATAGCGGGATCATGGACGGAAATTGGGGTGTTTGTCATCCAAAACCATGGCTCTTGACGCAGGCCTTCCCAAAAATTCTGCCAAAGACCAAGTCCGGTGCCCTCGTGACGTTCCCCTGTGCAACGCGGATCCGCTGCCCTCGCCTTCCCGGCCGTCTCACGCCCCGCGCAGCGGCTCGCCGGCAGCTTCGAGAAGCTCGGCTTCCTCATCAGTGAAGATGCGCGAACGCACGATGAAGCGCAAACCTTCTGGCGCTTCGAGCGACATGCCAGCACCCCGCCCCGGCACCACATCAATGGTCACCTGCGTATGGCGCCAATAGGCAAATTGCGCGGCGCCGATCCACACCTGCACGCCGTCGGCGATCTCACCGAGCAACACGTCCTGCGCCCCCACACGAAACTCGCCCTTGGGGAAGCACATGGGCGCCGATCCATCGCAGCAACCGCCCGACTGATGGAACATCAACGGACCGTGGCGCTGCGTCAGCCTGGCGATCAAGGCATCGGCGACCGGGGTGGACAATATACGCGGTGGTAACCGGTTCATCGACCTGCCCCTTGCTAAAATGACGGGCGACCGGAGAGATGCGGTAGGTCGCCCGCCAAGGATTGACGTGCGCAGCTGACCAAGGCTGCCGCGCACGCCGGGTAGAGCAAGGGATCAGAAAAAGCCCAGTGCCTTCGGGCTGTAGCTGACCAGCAGGTTCTTGGTCTGCTGATAGTGGTCCAGCATCATCCTGTGGTTTTCACGCCCGATGCCCGACTGCTTGTAACCGCCAAAGGCCGCATGGGCCGGATAGGCGTGATAGCAGTTGGTCCACACGCGCCCGGCCTGAATGCCACGCCCCATGCGATAGGCACGGGCACCATTGCGCGTCCACACGCCAGCGCCAAGGCCGTAGAGCGTGTCATTGGCAATCGCCAGCGCTTCGGCTTCATCCTTGAAGGTGGTGACCGCCAGCACGGGGCCGAAGATCTCCTCCTGGAACACGCGCATGCCATTGTGGCCCTTGAGCACGGTGGGCGTTACGTAATAGCCCTGCGCCAGTTCGCCTTCGTGGGTGGCACGCTCGCCGCCGGTCAGCACCTGTGCGCCCTCTTCCTTGCCGATGGCGATATAGGAGAGGATCTTTTCGAGCTGGTCGTTCGAGGCCTGCGCGCCGATCATCGTCGAGGGATCGAGCGGGCTGCCCATCTTGATCGCCTTCACGCGGGCGATGGCGCGTTCGATGAACTTCTCGTAGATGCTTTCCTGAATCAGCGCACGGCTGGGGCAGGTGCAGACCTCGCCCTGGTTGAGTGCGAACATCGCAAAGCCTTCGAGGCACTTGTCGAAATAGTCGTCATCGGCATCCATCACATCCTCAAAGAAGATGTTCGGACTCTTGCCGCCCAGCTCCAGCGTCACCGGGATCAGGTTCTCGCTGGCATATTGCATGATGAGACGGCCGGTCGTCGTCTCGCCGGTGAAGGCGATCTTGCTGATGCGCTTGGAGGAAGCCAGTGGCTTACCCGCCTCGACGCCAAAACCGTTGACGACATTGAGCACGCCGGGCGGCAGCAGGTCACCGATGACCTCGAGCAGAACCATGATCGACATCGGCGTCTGCTCGGCAGGCTTCAGCACGATGCAGTTGCCCGCCGCCAGCGCCGGCGCCAGCTTCCACACCGCCATCAGGATGGGGAAGTTCCAGGGAATGATCTGCCCCACCACGCCCAGCGGCTCATGGAAGTGATAGGCGATGGTGTCATGGTCGATCTCGCTGATCGAGCCTTCCTGCGCCCGCACGCAGCCAGCGAAATAGCGGAAATGGTCGATGGCAAGGGGTATGTCGGCATGGGTCGTCTCGCGGATCGGCTTGCCGTTGTCGATGGTCTCCGCCATGGCGATCAGGTCGAGATTGGCCTCCATCCGGTCGGCCATCTTCAGCAGAATGTTCGACCGCTCGGTGGACGAAGTCTTGCCCCAGGCATCCTTGGCGGCATGGGCGGCGTCCAGCGCGGCGTCGATGTCGGCAGAGGTGCCCCGCGCAATGCGGCAGACCACCTGGCCCGTCACCGGCGAGATATTGTCGAAATACTCGCCCTTGGCTGGCGCGACCCAGGCACCGCCGATATAATGCTCATATTGCTCGCGGATCATCGATTTGCCGGCGAATTTCGCCAAGGCCTCGTGCAACATCGTCTCTCTCCTGAAACCTTCGCCCTTGCGAATGTCGTCTCAAAATCGGACTGCGGCATGCCAAGGACAATTGCACCTTGGGTCGCCCCTTCACCATCTTGTTCCAAAGTATAAGATATGTGCTTTCCTCCGCCTGCTACCTCGGTCTAGACAGTCTCAAAGACTGCCAGGGAGAGGTAAATTTCATGAATGAGAGCCACCGGGCGCGCGCTGCTCGACAAAACCAGTTGATCCTCTGCGGTCCTTCTGTGGTGGCGCTGGTCCTCTCGATCGCCTGCGCCGGCCCAGCCCAAGCCGCCGCCGATCCTGCCGTGGATCCCTCCGATGCCGACCATACGCTGGTGGTGACCGGGCGCCCGCTGGAGGACAGCAGCGCGGCTGCCGCCTTTGACAGCATCACCATCACGCGCGACACGCTGCTCTCCAGCGCCTCGGGCCGCATCGAGGACGTGCTGTCGGGCGTGGCCGGGTTTCAGCAGTTCCGACGCTCCGACAGCCGTTCGACCAACCCTTCGGCTCAGGGCGTCACCCTGCGCGCGCTGGGCGGCAATGCAGCGGCACGCACGCTGGTGCTGCTCGATGGCGTGCCCATGGCGGACCCCATGTTCGGCTCGGTGGCGCTCTCCGCCATCGCGCCTGAACGCCTTGCCGATATTCGCGTGACGCGCGGGGGCGGATCGGGCGCCTTCGGCTCGGGCGCGGTGGCCGGCACCATCGCGCTGGAAAGCGCCGGGCGGGACATGACCGGCCCCTTTTCGGGGGATGTCTCGGTCGACAATCGCGGCGAGACCACCCTGTCGGGCAGTGTCGCGCCCAAGCTGGGTCAGGGCTTTGCCGTCATCTCCGGCCGGTGGGACCGGGGCGAAGGTTTCTGGACCACGCCAGCGGACCAGCGAGTGCCCGCCAGCGTGCGGGCCGCCTATGACGGGTGGAGCGTCTCGGCCCGCGCCGTGGCGCCCATCTCCTCCGACATCGAGTTGCAGGGCCGGGTGCTGGCCTTCCGCGACCAGCGAACCTTGCGCTTTGCCGGCGCCGACAGCCGCAGCTTTGGCGAGGATGCCTCGATCCGTCTGGTCGGGCGCGGGCCATGGCAGTTCGATGTGCTGGCCTATGTGCAGGATCGCGGCTTTTCCAATGTCGCGGTCTCCTCCTCCACCTTCAAGCCCACACTCGACCAGCGCTCCACCCCGGCAACCGGGCTTGGCGGCAAGGTCGAGATCCGCCCGCCCGTGGGGCCCCATCATCAGTTGCGCCTGGGCGGCGACTGGCGCCGCGCCATCGGCGATCTGTCCGAAGTCAGTTACAATTCCACCAGCGGCGCGGTGACCGGCTATCGCTGGGCGGGGGGCACCAATGATGATGCCGGCCTCTTTGGCGAGGACGACTGGAAGCTGGGCGCGCTGACGCTGACGGGCGGCATTCGCGCCGACCGCTGGAGCATCACGCGCGGCTATGTGCGGCTGGCCAGCGCTGCCGGAGCGGTCACCTCGGACACGGCCTATGACCCGCGCAATGGCTGGGCGCTGTCTGGCCGGGGCGGGGCGGTCTGGCGGTTGATGCCGGGGCTGTCGCTGCGCGGTTCGGCCTATACCGGCATGCGCCAGCCCACGGTCAATGAGCTTTACCGCACCTTTACGGTCTTTCCTGTCGTCACCAGCGCCAACCCCAATCTGACCAATGAGCGGCTCAAGGGGTTCGAGGGCGGTGTTGATCTCGGACCGGTGGCGGGCGTTACCCTGTCGGCGACCGCCTTCATGAACCGGCTGGACCATGCGATTGCCAATGTGACCACCGGGGTCAACACCAAGCAGCGCCAGAATGTCGATGCCATCCGCGCGCGCGGCATCGAGGTCGACGCCAAGGGCCACTGGGGCAGCATAACGCTCGATTCCTCGCTGGCGCTGACCGATGCGGTGGTGGAAGCCAGCGGGCAGGCCGCAGCGCTCAATGGTCTGCGCCCCGCCCAGACCCCGAGATTCGTGACCAGCAACACGCTGGCCTGGGTGCCCAAGGCCGGGTGGCAATTGTCCGCCACGGCGCGCTACACCAGCGCGGCCTATGAGGATGACGCCAACAGTGCCAATTCCGTGCTGCGCCCGGCCACGACGATCGGCCTTTATGCCCGCGCTCCGCTGGTCCATGGACTTTCGGCGATCGTTCGCGTCGAAAACCTGACCGATGTCAGCGTAATGACGCGCAATCAGGCCGGCAGCATCGATCTGGCCGTGCCGCGCACAGTGTGGTTCGGGCTGCACGCAGGACTTTGAGGCCACACGCCGGAGCCACCGGGCCGCCGCCTTATACCTTTGGTCGGACACGCGAAACCATCGGGATTTTCCAGCTCCTGCCCCTTATAGTCCTGACAAGGCAACCGGATAACCGGTGCAATGACCTTGGAGAGGATCAGCAATGAGGGGCAGGATGTGGGCTGTGGGGGCAAGCTGTCTGGCATGTGCCGGGTGGCTGGCATCGCCCGCCATGGCCTCGGATGACATCGGCCCGGCGATCATCGTCACCGCCCCCCTCGCCAGCGACACCACTGCCCTCTCCGACGTGCCCGCCAATGCGCAAGTCGTCTCCGGCGATCCGCTGACGCGGCAGAACCACGCCAATCTGGCCGATCTGCTCAATGCCAGCGTCGGCTCGGTCTCGCTCAGCAATGCCACGGGCAACCCCTATCAGAGCGACCTGTCCTATCGCGGCTTTCAGGCAACCTCGCTGCTGGGTTCGCCCACGGGCCTGTCGGTCTATCTTGACGGAGTGCGGATGAACGAGCCCTTCGGCTCGATCGTCAACTGGGATCTCATCCCCATGAACGCCATCCGCCAGGTGGAACTGCTGCCCGGCTCCGACCCGGTCTTCGGGCTCAACACGCTGGGCGGGGCGCTGGTGCTCGACACGAAGAATGGCGCGCAGGATGGCGGGCTGGGCGTCACAATGCAGGCCGGTTCCTTCAACCGCAAGGCCGTGCAGGCCGAGGCGGGCGGCACCTTCGCCAACAAGGCCTTCGACTGGTTTCTGGCCGGCAATTATGACGAGCAGGACGGTTATCGCCTGCATTCCAGCAGTATGGTCAAGCAGGCCTATGGCAAGCTGCGCTGGCACAGGGCAGACGCACATGCGGAACTGGGCCTGATCTGGGCCGACACATCGCTGAGTGGCACGCAGGCCCTGCCGCTCTCGATGCTCGACGCGCCGCAGATGGCCTATACCTGGCCCGACAATGTCTCGAACAATCAGCTGATCGTGAACCTGAAGGCCGACACAAAACTGACCAGCCATGTCAAGCTGAGCGGCAATGCCTATTACCGCCGGTCGAACGCCCGGTCGACGAACAGCAATGCCGCCAATGACGATGGTTGCGGCGATACGCGCGATTGCAGTGCCGATGCGGCGAGCGGCACGGCTCTCGACCTCTTTCAGGTGAACCCCTATCTGCCGGGCAGCGCCAGATACGCCAATTTCGCGCCCTATACCGGCGCCCTGCCGATCCATAACTATGAGGACAACATCAACACATCGGTGGTGACCTCCAATGTGCATCAGCGCAGCTTCGGCGGCAATGCGATGGTGGATGTGGATGGCACGCTGTTTGGCCTGGACAATGACCTCAATCTGGGCGGCAGCTTTGAAACGGCTACCATATCCTACGGGCAGGCGACATGGCTGGCCTATCTGGTCGGTTACCAGACGGTGCTGATGCCATGGAACCTCAAATATGGCAGCGCCGCCGGTTTTCAGGGCAACCCTCTGGTCAGCAGTGTGGCGGTCTCCTCGCGCAATGACAGTGTCAATCTGTTCCTGCGCGATATGGTGAAGCTGACCGATCATGTGAGCCTGACCGGTTCGGTCAGCTACACCTACACCCATGTCTCGCTCGATGGCACGAACAGCCGCTTCCTCAATGATGATGGCGGGTTCAGCTGGACCGGTGCGGATGGCGCGAAATATTACAACGCATCCTATCTCGGCGCATCCACATGGAGCACGAGCAACAGCGCAGGCTCATCCCTGTCAACCGCGAAGGTGCCGTCGAGCGGGGTGCCGGGGCCGGAGATCAACCCGGTGACCGGCGCCCATAGCTATCGCCGCATCAGCCCGGCGGTGGGTCTGGCGTGGAACCCGCGCAAGGCGCTGGGTCTCTTTGCCAATTACAGCGAGGCGATGCGCGCGCCGACGGCCATCGAACTGGCCTGCGCCGATCCGGCCATCCCCTGCGCCCTGCCCACCGGATTCAACGGCGACCCCTATCTTCATCCCGTCATCGCCCATACCATCGAGGCGGGCGCGCGCGGAACAATCGGCCGACATATCACCTGGAACGCCGCCCTTTACCGCACAAAGCTGACCAATGACATCCAGTTCACCTTCGACAGCGCTGGCCTTGGCACCTTCGCCAATGTCGGCGAGACAAGGCGTCAGGGCGTCGAACTGGGCATCACGGGCGACTTTTCAAAACTGCACCTCTCGGCCAGCTACGGTCACGTCGATGCGACCTATCGTTCCAGCTTTACCGACGAGAATGGTGATCCGGTCAACCCAGGCAGCCATATCGCCGGCATTCCCACCGATAAGGTCAAGCTGCGGGGGGTCTATGCGCCGGTGCGGCAGGTTGCGCTGGGCGCCAATCTCATCGCGGTCTCCAGCCAGTTCGCGCATGGGGATGAGGCCAATCTCAAGGGCGCGGTGCCCGGCTATATGCTGATCAACCTCGACATCCATGTGATGCCCGTGCCGCAGGTCGAGCTCTTCGGCACGATCACCAATCTTTTCAACCGCCGCTACGCCACCTTTGGCGTGATGGGCACCAACATCTACACCGGGCAGGATGAGCAATTCCGCACCCCCGCGCCGGGGCGGGCCTTCATGCTTGGCCTGCGGTACAATTTCGGTCGGTCGGGCCATCAAGGGGCCGGCGACTGACAGGGAGCCCCTTCAGCGCTGCGCCTTCATCAGCGCCATCAGCATCATGTCAACCCACTGGCCGTGGATGAACTCGGCCTTGTGCAGCACGCCCTCGGTCTCGAAGCCCAATTGGCGGTAAAGGGCGACGGCGCGTCCATTGTCGGCCTGGACCCTCAGGGTCAGCCGGGTGAGGTTCAGGTGGTTCCAGCAATAGTCGATCGCCATGGTCATCGCTTGCCGGCCATAGCCCTTGCCGCGATCCCCGGGCCGCCCGACGAGAATGCCCAGTGAGGCGGAACGGTGGATCGGCTCGATCGCGTTGATCTGAACATAGCCGATGATCTCGGGCCCGCCCCTTGCGCGAATGGCGAAAAAGACCCTGCCGCGGTCGCCCGAGGTGTTGAGCCAGAAATCGCTCTGCCGCTGGAAGTCGGCGGGAAGATAGGGCCGGTTGAACCGGGCGATCGCCGGATCATCCTCCCACATATAGAGCATGGGCAGGTCAACGGGCAGGATGGGCCCCAGCGCAACGGCTTCATCAAGGAGCATCTTGCGGGTCTGCCGGATCCGTTCAGCCGGTGATGCCGGGCGTCGAGGACTGGCCGGTGACGGCGTTGAGAAGGTCGCTGAAGGATGCGCCGCTGGCCCCTCCGCCATGGTGATGGTGGTGGGCATGCTTCGCCCCGGAGGTGGCGGCGCTGCTGCTGGTCAGGCTGGTGGTGTCGGTCGCCTGCCCCGAACCGGCCGGATTGGCCTCAGGCGTGCCGCCGCCCAGCAGGCTCGTCAGCGTGGACATGGGCGAGCCACCAATCAAAATCGACATCCCAGGCAACCTTTCCATGGCGCCAGCCGCCATCTGGCGGATCAACGCATCAACACAGATCAAACCATGAGAAAAATTGCTTAAAATTGCATTAAACGTACCTGCGCGACAGTGTATCAGGATCAGGACATGCCAGACGCAGAGACCGCCCTCCCATGCCTGCCCTGCTTGACCTTGCCGCGCAGCAGCAGCCCCACCAACACCGCCCCACAGAGCGAGGAGAGCGCACCGAAGAGAAAGGGCGCGCCATAGCTGACATTGGCCGCCAGCAGCCCGGCGACCGGCCCCACCGCGCACAGCGCAACATCGGTAAACATCGAATAGGCACCAATGGCCGACCCACGGTTTTGCGGCGGCGCCAGATCGACCACGATCATCCCAAGCGCCGGGAAAATCAGCGCAAAGCCAAAGCCGGCAAGGCCAGCGCCCGCCGCCGCAACCCATGCATGGGCCCCCGCCCACACCAGCAACAGGCCGAGTGTTTCGAGCCCCAGAAATGCCAGCGCCACCTTCAACCCGCCGTGCCGCGCGATCGCCCCCAGAAACAGGATGCGCGCCAGCACGAAGCAACAGCCAAAGGTGCTGAGCGCCACCCACGCCTCGGCCCAACCGCGCGCAGCATAATACAGGGCGATAAAGGCAGAGATGACGCCAAAGCCGATCGCGCCCAGCGCCAGCGCCAGACCATAAGGCAAGACCCGCAGGAAGACCGCGCGAAAGGGCAGACGCTCCGCCTGCATCGCCGGTGTCGCGAGTTGTGGCCAGGCGAAGACCAGCCCCAGCAGACCGGTGACCAGCAAGGCCGCGCCCACCGCCTCCATACCGCCTGCGGCATAGAGCCATGTGCCCACCGGCGCGCCCAGCGCAATCGCGCCATAGGTGGCGATGCCGTTCCACGAAATGACCCGCGCGGTATGAGCAGGGTGGGTGCGCGCAATCGCCCAGGCGATAGAGCCAGTGCCAATCATACTCTCACCACACCCCAGCAGGATACGGCTGAGCAGGATCACCCCCAGCGCCGCCAAGGGCACCATCGTGCCATGATGGTCCATCCGGGCGATCCAGCCTGCCAGCACCGCGGCAATCCCGCTGCCAAGGCAGCATGAAAACCCCACCATGATCGACTGCTTCGGACCAACCGTATCGGCCATCGAGCCCACCAGACGCCGGCTGGACACCGTGGCGACATATTGCATCGAAATGGCCACCCCCGCGATCACCGCGCTGTAGCCAAGATCGAGATGGACCCAGCCCGGCAGCACCGCCAATGGCAGCCCCACGCAGAAATAGGCCATCGCCGTGCAGGCGACGGTCAGGAAAATCTGCAAGGACGGGCGGAGGGAAAAGCTGGAGGACACAGGCGGACAACATGTCTGGATCAGAAGGAGGCGCCGCGCTTATCGGCATGACATGATGAGCGCAAATGGCGAGACATGCAAAGCCCTCCACGATCATTGTCAAAAACGCAACTCGGATACGGCTTGCCTGCGCAGAAATTTCCCGGAAACGCTCATCCAGATCAACGATTTCACGATGTAACGCCCAATTGTAATTGCTTTTTGACACAGCGTTACAACGTTGAATTCAACCTGCATGACCGCTTCCACCCCTATTCAGTTACGCTGTTCTAGAAGCGAACTCACAAGGCAGCCAGCTTCGCCACGGTACGGACCTGACACTGGGACGCCTGGGAGACAGACAATGAACCCGTTTGTGAAAAAGTTGTCGCTGGGTGCTGCGCTGACCGTTTCGGCTGCTGGCGCGCTTGTTGCCACCCCGGCTTCGGCGCAGCCATGGCATGGCGGCTATGGACGCGGCAATGACGCCGGTGTGGCGATTGCCGCAGGCGTCGTCGGTTTGGCGCTGGGTGCCGCTCTGGCCGATCAGGGGCCTTATTATGGTGATGCCCAGCCGGTCGGCTACGCGCCCTATCCCGGGCCGGCAGGCTGCTTTGACGCTTATCCCGGTTATGATGATGATTGCTATCCGGCCGATTATTATTACCGGCTCGGCTGGTCATGGCGGGACGGTTACTGGTGGAACGGTGGCCAGCGCTATGCCCGCCCCTTCGTCGGCCGCGGGGCGCCGGTGGGCCTGGGATTTGGCGGCGGCTTTCGCGGCGGTGACTATGGCCACGGTGGTTACGACCGTGGTGGCTATGCCCGTGGCGACTATGGCCATGGAGGCTATGGCCAAGGTGGTTACGGCAGCGGCGGCTATGCCAGCGGCAGCGGCCGCGGCGACATGAATGGTGGAAGCTTCGGTGGTGGGCATGGCGGTGGTTTTGGCGGGGGCCATGGTGGTGGCCATCGCTAACTCACCCGAAGGCGGGGCTGGTCGATTGGCCAGCCCCGTTATCTTTTTGAAACCGACAGACAGGGATCAGGCGCGAACCCCGCTTTGATCCCTGTTTCGCCTTACTCCGCGCGTGCCTTCATCGTGCTGGCCATCAGGCGCCAGAGCAACCCGCGCAGCGTGGGGTAATTCGCCCCCTCATAGGTCGAGTTCGCGCCCAGGGCGCCCGAAATGCGGCGATGGGCCTCGCCCAGCGCGTGATAGGGCAGGCTGGGCAGCAAATGATGCAACGCGTGATAGCGCAGCCCCACCGGCGCCCAGAGATAGGGCAGAAAGCCCTGAGGCAGGTTGGTGCTGTCGAGATATTGAGCGGTCACCGTCAGCGGTTCACCCTCATTTTCCCAGAGATGCGCCACCAGCGTGCGCACCTGATTGAGCACCGCCACGCCCGAAATGATCGTGATGTAAACGAGGAAATAATGCAGCGGCAGCACACCTGTTGCGACCGTGGCGAGCAGGGTGACCGCCACGATGCTGGCGCCCAGTTCCTGCCAGAACCACTGGCGGGCAAAGGCGCCATCGGGCGAGCGGCGCTCGAAGCGCGGGTTGGTCTGAAGGCCGGAGAAACGCCCTACCACAACGCGGCGCAGCCGGGGCGAGAGCATAGAGAGCGGCCCCAGCACGCCAAAGCGCAGCAGCAGGCCGATCGGCATCAAGATGGAGACCAGCAGGAACACCGGCAGCGACCAGGGCTTCATCAGCGCGAGGGGCAGATATTCCGGGTCCTCGATGGTGCCATAGCGGGTGCGGGTGTGGTGGATGATATGGATGCCCTCATACATCAGCGAGGGCAGCATGGTGGGCATGCCGACGGCCACATTCCAGCCAAGGCGGAAACCGGGCAGATGGGCATGGTTCACATGGGTGATCTCGTGGATGAACAACGTGGCGCGATAGAGCAGCAACACCGCCGCCACCCCGCAAGGCACAGCATAGATCGCCGGCAGCAGCATGGCGCCCGCCATCGCCGCATAGGCCAGCGCCGCCGAGCCGAGCGAATCAACCCAGTAGAGCAACCGATTGGGGCGCTGAAGATCACGGGTCAGTTCAGCGGCCACCCGCAGCATCTCGCGGTCATCGGGCACGCCCGACAGGCGGATGCGCGCGCCAGCCCCGCCGCCCCTCTGATCCGGCCCGCGCGCCGATGCATCGCCCTGCGGCGGGGCGGCTTGCGCTGATTCCACGGGTTGGCGGGCCTGCTGCATGTCCAAAAGACTCCTGATCAATCGCGTTTTGCAAGCGGCTTTCATTGTGGCGATTATAGGGCAATCTTGCCGCCGAGAGATAAATTATTGCCGGCCCGCCTCACAAGCGATCCTTCCACCTGACCAACGCCGCGAGGACGCCACGCTGCCTCAGGCCGGGAACAGAACGCTCACCCTGAGGCCCGGCGCTGCATCCTCGATGTCGAGCCGACCTTCATGCAGGTGGGCAATGGCGCTGGCAATCGCAAGCCCCAGCCCCGCGCTGCCGGCATGGCGACTGGGATCGGCCTGATAGAAACGCTCGGCAAGATGGGGGCGGCTTTCGGGCGTAACCCCCGGCCCATTGTCCTCAACGGTCACGGCTATCATGCCGCCGCGCCTTTCCCCTGCCACGGTGATGCGCGTACCATCAGGTGTATGAAGCAGTGCATTCTCGATGAGATTGGCGAAAAGTTGCGCCAGCAGTTCGCCATCGCCCTGAACGTGCAAGGCGCCCGTCCCGATCTGCGCGATCAACGCATCCCCGCGATCACTGGCCACCGGCTCATAGGTTTCGACCAATGCGCCCAGCAGTCCGGTCAGATCGACGGGAGCAAAGGGTGTCTTGCGCCCCCCGCCCTCAATCTGCGCCAGACGAAGCATCGCGCGGAACGTACCGAGAATCTGGTCGGTCTGCGCCAACGCCGCCTCGACGCCGGCCTTGAGCATCGTCGCGGGTTCGCCATGGGCATCATCGCGCGACGCACCGCCATGCACCTGGTCCTGCAGAGCCTCAAGCATCTGGCGCAAACGGGTGAGTGGCGTGCGCAGATCATGGGCCACATCGGTCGAGACCTGCCGTAGCCCCGCCATCAGCCCGTCAATCCGGTCGAGCATGCGATTGAGGTTGCGCGCCAGATCGTCGAGTTCCGGGGCGAGGCCGATCATCGGCAGGCGCTGATCGGTGCGCCCCGCCATGATCCTCTCGATCGCGAGATTGGTGTCGGCCAGCCTTTCGAGCACATACCAACCCGCCACCCAGCCGCCCAGCAACGCCAGCATCGTTACGCTGATGGCCCAGACGATGGTAAATCGCGCCATATGCCCGCCAAGCCGGTCGACATCGAAACCGTCCGTCGCCACCAGCAGCAACCCGCCACCGGGCAGAGGCGTGCCCAGCGTGCGCAGGCGTTCGGGCTTTGTGTGGCCATGGGCCAGCGGGCCATGCTCCACCATCATCACCTGCCCCCAGCCCGCATGGGCAAGGCCCGGCGCCAAACTGCCGGCCAGCAGATGCCCGGCAGGGTCGATCAGCGCATAGGTGAACGTATCCTCACCATCAGCCTGCATGCGGATATGGATTTCGTCGGCCAGCCGCGCACGGTCATGGGCCAGCAGGATGCGCGTTTCGGTTTGCAGCGCGCCGGTAGTGGCATCCTGCGCATAATGGCCCACCTGATGGCGCACCATGCCCAGCAACAGACAGGAGGCCAGTGCAAAAATCCCCGCAATAACCAGCGCAAAGCGAAAGGCCGCACTGTTGAAAGGGCGAAAGCGCTGGCGCAGTGCCATGCTCAGCGCGCGCGCGCGTCGATGCGATAGCCGGCCCCGCGCACCGTCTGGATCAGTTCCTGACCGAAACCGCGATCGACCTTGCCGCGCAGGCGGCTCATATGGCTTTCGATGACATTGGTTTGCGGGTCGAAATGAAAGTTCCAGACGTTTTCGAGCAGCATGGTGCGCGTCACCACCTCGCCGGCGTGGAGCATGAGATAGTCGAGCAGCTTGAACTCCTGCGCCTGCAGGTCGATCCGGCGACCGCCGCGCGTCACAATACGCTTCACCCGATCGAGCGCAAGATCACCGACCTTGCGCACCAACACCTCGTCGCTGATCGGCGGGCGGCGCGAGAGGGCGACCACGCGTGCCAGCAGTTCCGCGGCGGCAAAGGGTTTGACAAGATAGTCATCGGCGCCCGCCTCCAGCCCCTCGACGCGATCGTCGATCCCGTCCATGGCCGTGAGCAAAAGGGCCGGCGTGCGGATCCCCGCCGCCCGCAACGCCTTGAGCACCGAGAGCCCGTCGACGCCGGGCACCATGCGATCGAGGATGAGCACGCCGTAGCCGCCCTGCATGGCCAGGGACATGGCTTCAGGGCCGCTTGTGCAGGCCTCCACCTCATGGCCCGCCGCCGTCAACTGGCGCAGGATCTGGGTGCGGGTGGCATCATCATCTTCGAGCAGCAGCAGTTTCATCGCAAAAAGTCCAAGCCTGGAAGGCCCCGATGCCCATTTTTGGGCACAACCTGCAAGTTGGCGATTCCCAATCTGGACGCAAGCCTGTGTCTGCCGGCGAGCAAAGGCAAGACAAGCGAAAAAGCTGCCGATTCGACTGTTGCGCGGCGCAACCCCGATACCGTGGCGGGGGCAAGGCGGAAACGTCTGGCGCATGCATTCATTTTGAGATTTATTCTTTTATGACAGCATTATGATGCGATGCAGCGCAAAGTCACAACAAGGACGCAAATCTGTCGGCATTCTGTCACCAGCCATCTCTAGCGGGCAATCCCGACGCGGCACTCCGCGCAACACAGGGACGCTAGACCAAGATGACACACCGCCGACCGACACCCCATCTCCTGCTGCTAGGCGTTGCCGCCCTTGCCCTGGCGCCAGGTCTGGCCCGAGCCGACGCGGCCCCTGCCCCGACGGCGGCGGCTGATGGCGATGCTGCCGAAACGGCGGGCGCGATTGTCGTCACCGCCAAGGCCACGCGCTCGACATCGTCTATCGCCGGGGCGGAAATCCAGAAGATCCTGCCCGGCGCCGCGCCCTTCAAGGCGATCGAAACGCTGCCCGGCGTGTTCTATGTCACCGCCGACCCGTGGGGCAACAATGAGCAGAACGCCCAGCTCTTCATCCATGGCTTCTCGATCAGCCAGCTCGGCTATGTGCTGGACGGCGTGCCGCTGGGCGACCAGAACTACGGCAATTTCAACGGCCTCTCGCCCCAGCGCGCGACCATCAGCGAGAATGTCGGCAGCACGGTGGTGGCCACCGGCGCTGGTGAACTGGGCATTGCCTCCACCAGCAACCTGGGTGGCGCGGTGCAGATCTTCAGCAGCGACCCTGCGGCCCATATGGGTGCCCAGATCAACCAGACCGTGGGCATGTATGGCACCTCGCGCACCTATGCCCGCATCGACACGGGCGAGTTTGCCGGCGGCAACAAGCTGACCATCTCGGCTGACCGCCAGCGCGCCCGGTCGTGGGATTTCAACGGTATCCAGGGCGGCTGGCAGGCCAATGCCAAATTCGTCCATGAAGATGCGACCGGCAAGCTGACCGGCTATTTCGACTGGTCGGACAAGACCGAGCCCAATGAGGATGCGACCGTCATCGTCGTGAAGCCGACCACGGCGGCCCAGTCCTATACGCCTTACACCCGTCCCTACACCTTCCCCAGCTATAGCGCGGCCCACAGTTACGTGGATGCCTTTGGCAACACGCCGGCGAGTGATGGTTCGAACTATCGCAACTATTATTCTGACGCCCACCGAGCCGATTATCTTGGATACCTCAAGTATGATCTGAACCTTGGCAGCAAGGTGAAATGGTCCAATCAGGTCTATTACCATCACAATAATGGCGAAGGCGTGGTGGCCGGGCCACTGGGCCAGTCGATCACCGTGGTCGATGCCTATCTGACGCCGGGCTATACGCCCGCCACGGCCCAGAAGAGCAACGCCAACAACTCGGCCTATCTGGTGCAGGCCACCGGCGGTTCGGGTTATGTGACGCGCACCACCGAATATCGGATCATGCGCGAAGGCATCATTTCGACGCTGAATGCCGACCTTGGCGCGCATCAGATTGAAGTGGGCGCGTGGTATCAGTATAATTCGTCGCACGCCTGGCGCCGCTGGTACGCGCTGGATGCCAGTAATGTGGCTGGCTCCACGCCCTACATCACACCGACCAATCCGCTCTTCACGCAATATGCCGCTGAAATGCGCGTCAACACGCTGCAGCTTCACCTGCAGGATACGTGGAAGCTGACCCCGGCCCTGACGGTCGAAGGCGGCCTGAAGACCAGCGCGCAATATGCCAATGGCTGGTTTGCCGTGCAGCCCAAGGTCGGCTCGCTGGCGGGCTTTGCGGCGGGCACCAACCTGCCCGCCGGGCGCATCAACACCGAGAACTGGTTCCTGCCCACCATCGGCGCCAAGTGGGATGCCACGGGCCATGAACAGCTCTATTTCAACATCCAGAAGAACATGCGCCAGTACCAGGCCTATGGCGGCGGCGGCAGCGCCGATCCGTGGTCGACCAGCAGCCAGGCGGCCTTTGACTTCATCAAGGCCAACGGCCACCCCGAAACCTCGTGGACCTATGAAGTGGGCCTGCGCTCCAAACACAGCTTCACCGGCCTGCTCAGCAGCATCGAGGGCCAGCTCAACTATTACCACGTCGATTTCAGCAATCGCCTGTTGGCCGTCAGCGCCGCGCCCGGCGGCATTGCCGGTGGCTCAATCACGGGTGGCACCACCTCGCTCTTCAACGTGGGCAGCGTGAAGACCAACGGCGTGGATGCGGGCATCACCGCCCGCTTTGGTCAGAACGTCTCGATCTATAATGCGACGAGCTTCAACTCGTCGACATACAGCAGCGACTATTCCACCGCCACCGGCTCGGCGACCGGCACCAGCATCGGCGGCTTTGCCACCGTTAACAATGTGGTGCCCACCGGCGGCAAGCAGGTGCCCGGCAGCCCGAAATGGATGAACAAGACCGTCATCACCCTGAGCAAAGGGCCGATCGAGGCGCAGTTCTTCGGCGACTATGTGGGCAAGCGCTATGCCACCTATGTCAATGATGGCGCGGTGGGCAGCTATTTCCTCGTGTCGGCGCGGGTGGCCGCGCAACTGCCGGCCGAAATGTTCCACATGCGCAAGGCCGAACTCAGCATCAATGTGACGAATCTGGGCAATACCAAGGGCGTCTCGACCCTCTCGGTCAATACGTCAGCCAGCTATTCAGTCTATCCGATCGCGCCGCGTATGGTGTTCGGCACGCTCTCGCTGGGGTTCTGATGCTATGATGGGGTCGCTTTCCCGCCGCCGCCTGCTGGGCTACACCGCTGCTGGCCTTGCCAGCGGCGGGGCTTTGGGGGGCGGCCCCCTCACCACATTTGCCAAGGAAGCTGCTGCGATGCGCCAACGTCCCGCCAAGCCGATCGTCATGGGGCATCGGGGCTGCTCGGCCCTGCGGCCGGAACATACGCTGGCCTCCTATGCCAAGGCGATCGCCGATGGGGCCGATTTTATCGAGCCAGACCTGGTGCCCACGAAAGATGGCGTGCTGATCGCCCGGCATGAAAACAACATCGCCGAAACCACCGACGTGGCCAGCCGCAGCGAATTTGCCGGGCGGCGCACGACCAAGGTGGTTGATGGCGAGACAATCACCGGCTGGTTCACAGAGGACTTCACGCTGGCCGAGATCAAGACCCTGCGCGCGCGCGAAAGGCTGCAAGGCATGCGCCAGGAAAGCCATTCCTATGATGGCCAGTTCCAGATCGTGACGCTGGAGGAAATCGCCGATTTCACCGCAGCCGAAGCCGCCGCGCGCGGCCGCAAGATCGGCCTTATCCCCGAAATCAAGCATTCCACCTATTTTGCCGGCATCGGCCTGCCCATGGAGCAGCGCTTCCTCGACCGCCTGCATGCCAGTCACTATCTGAGCACCGCGCCGATGATCGTGCAGAGCTTCGAAATCGCCAATCTGAAAGCGCTGCGCCCCAAACTGCCTGGCAATGTGCAGACCATGCAGCTCATCGGTGACCCGAGCCAAAGCCCGGCCGATTTCGTGACAGCGGGCGACAAGCGCCTGTGGCGCGACCTTTTCACGCCCGCCGCCCTGGCCGACATGGCAACCTATGCCGACTGGTTTTCACCCGCCACGCGGCTCTATCGCCCGCTCGACACAGGCGGGCGACTGATGCCCTCGACCGGGCTTGCCGAAGCCGCACGCAAGGCCGGCATGCTGGTGGGCTGCTGGACCTTCCGCCCCGAAAACCACTTCCTTGCCGCCGATTTCCGAAATGACACGGGTGATGGCGCACGCTATGTGGCGGGCAGCCTCAGGGAAATCGCTGCCTATGTGGCCCTCGGCCTCGACGGCTTTTTCACCGACGATCCGGCGCTGGGCCGCAAGGTGGTGGACATGATGGCCTGATCATTTGCATGGGCGCGCGGGGAATGGCACAGCATGACCTCTCCCCGCTGTTTCCTTGCGAGATGCCATGACCCTGCCCACCGAGCCGCTCGACCGCCTTCTGGCCATCATGGCGCGACTGCGCGATCCGGCGTCAGGGTGCGAATGGGATGTGGCGCAAACCTTCGCCACCATCGCGCCTTATACGATCGAGGAGGCGTATGAAGTTGCCGATGCGATCGAACGCGGCGACATGGCGGAGCTGCGCGAGGAATTGGGTGACCTGCTGCTGCAAGTGGTCTTTCACAGCCGCATGGCCGAAGAGGCGGGTCATTTCGACTTCGAGGATGTGGCCGCCGCCATTGGCAGCAAGATGGAGCGCCGCCATCCCCATATCTTTGGCGAGGAAGCAGAAAGCGGCCAATCACGCGAGATCCGCTGGGAAGCACAAAAGGCCACCGAACGTGAAGCCAAGGGCGCGACCAGCGCCATGGATGGTGTCGCTTTGGCCTTGCCTGCACTGATGCGGGCGGAAAAATTGCAGAAGCGCGCGGCGCGACAGGGCTTTGACTGGCCTGATACCCAAGGCCCCGTCGCCAAACTGGCCGAAGAGGCGCAGGAGCTGGCCGAAGCACGCAATGAGGCGGAGCGGATCGAAGAAGCCGGCGACCTGCTCTTTGCTGCCGTGAATGTCGCGCGCGCCTATGGCGTGGCGGCCGAGGATGCCCTACGCGCCGCCAATGCCAAGTTTGAGCGCCGGTTTCGCGCCATGGAAAATTTCGCCAAGGTCCGAGGAAATGAGTTTGCCGCCCTGACGCTGGACCAGCAGGAAGAGCTGTGGCAGGCGGCAAAGCGGGCCGAAAAAGCTTAATCCTCACCCAATCGGCAGTAGCGGCCCCATTCGCGCGGGGTCAGCCTCACGCGCAGGCGGCGCTGAGGGTGAGCTTCATCACCCGCCTCGACATCTTCCAGCACATCGCCATGGGCATGAAGCCAGGCGATACGCTGGCCGTCAGCCGCATCCAGCGCAATCACATGCTCGCGCGCATCGCCTGTCAGCATCCGCCCTGCCGCCTCGACCAGATCATCGCAGCCTTCGCCCGTCAGTGCCGATAGCGGGACGATAAGCTGGTTCTCATCCTCGCCCTGCTGGCGCGCGGCGCGTAGCAGATCGACGACATCATCGGCGGGCAAAAGATCCCACTTGTTCCACACCTCGACGATGGGGACGGTGGGCACGCCGCTTTCGTCAATCACCCCGAGATCGGTGAGAATGGCGAGCACATGCTCCTTTTGCGATTCCGTTTCCGGATTGGCGATGTCGCGCACGTGGATGACCACATCGGCGGCGGTCACCTCCTCCAGCGTGGCGCGGAAGGCGGCGACAAGTTGCATCGGCAGGTCGGAAATGAAACCCACCGTGTCCGACAGGATCGCCTTGTCAACACCGGGCAGACGGATGGCGCGCATCGTCGGGTCCAGCGTGGCAAACAGCAGGTCCTGCGCCATCACATCAGCACCGGTCAGCCGGTTGAACAGCGTCGACTTGCCCGCGTTGGTATAGCCCACCAGCGCCAGCACCGGCCAAGGCGCCTTGCCGCGACGGTCACGGTGAAGACCGCGCGTTCGGCGCACCTGCTCAAGCTCGCGCCGGATGCGGGCCATGCGGTCGCGGATCATGCGGCGGTCCGCCTCGATCTGCGTTTCGCCCGGGCCGCCCAGGAAGCCGAAGCCACCGCGCTGACGCTCAAGGTGGGTCCAGGACCGCACCAGACGCCCGGCCTGATAATCCAGATGCGCGAGTTCCACCTGCAGGCGGCCTTCCGCCGTCGCCGCGCGTTCGCCGAAGATCTCGAGGATCAAGCCAGTGCGGTCGATCACCTTGCGCTTGAGCTTTTCCTCTAGGTTGCGCTGCTGCACGGCGGTCAGCGCGCCATCGACGATGACCAGATCAGCCTCATGCAAAGTGCATTGCACCTTGATGTTCTCGATCTGGCCTTCACCGAACAGGCTGGCGGGGCGCACTTCGCGAATGGGCACAGCAAAGGCCTCGACAATGTCGAGACCGATAGCGAGAGCCAGCCCTTTCGCCTCCTCAATCCGCGCGGCGGGATCATGGGTGCTGGCCACGCGGCCGCGAATGTCAGGGCAGACGACGAGGGTGCGCGCACCGCGCGCCACCTCGCCCTTGGGTTCATCGATGGAGAAAGTCAGACGTCAGTATCCTCTTCGCCGTCCCACTCACCCGTCAGATCGACAGGGGTGACCGGCTGGATGGTGGAAACAGCGTGCTTGTAGGCCAGCTGAACATAGCCCTCACGCTCCAGCATCATGCAAAACAGGTCATAGGCCGCAACACGGCCCTGCAGCATCACGCCGTTGACCAGGAACATCGTCACCTGCACGGCGGCGGCCTTGATGCTGGAGAGGAACACGTCCTGCAGCAGGCGGGCCTTCTTGCTGCCTTCGGTGGTGCCAAAAAGGCGGGTGTCGATCGGCGTCGAGGGCATGATCGTCGAGACCGCATGCTTGTAAACAAGCTGCGACTGGCCATCGCGGCGCAGCAGGATCGAGAAATTGTCGAACCAGGTGACAATGCCCTGCAACTTGACACCCTTGACGAGGAACATCGTCACCGGGGTCTTGTTCTTGCGCAGATGGTTGAGGAACTGATCCTGAAGGTTCTGCCCACCCTTGCCAGCGGCAGGCGCTGCGGCGGGAGCGGGAGCAGGCGCTGCGGCCGCCGCCTTGGCGCGCGAAGCGCGAGGCGCGGGCGCCGGTGCTTCATCGGCGGCAGGTTCCACTGCCGGGGGCAGCGCGGCCTTCAGGCGGGGGCGGGCGGTAAGGGTACGACCGGCGGTGGGAGCAGCAGCGGGCGTTTCGCCCTCGGCTTCGGTCTTGCTCGATGTCGGCATTATAAGCTCCTCTTTTTGGCGAAGGCCTTGCGGTCTTCGCGATCTGGCCGACGAGTCTCGCCGACCGATTCACTGAGGCCTTGAATAATGTTTCGCACCTGCAGCGTAAATGGGAAAATGGCCCGAAACGTCCCGCCTCGGGCCAAATTCTACTCCTCCTCGTCGCCCTCCTGCCGCTCGCCCATGCCCAGCAGTTTGAGCTTGCGATGCAAGGCAGAACGCTCCATCCCGATAAAACTGGCCGTTTTCGAGATGTTACCGGAAAAACGGCGAATCTGGACGCGCAAATATTCGCGTTCGAAATTCTCGCGCGCCTCGCGCAGCGGCACCCCCATCAGGGCCGACATGCCAGCGTCACCCTGCATCCGTCCGGTGACGATCTCACCCGGCAGCATGTCGGGCTCAATCCGTCCCAGCCTTTCACGCGGGGCAAGAATGACGGTGCGCTCCACCACATTGCGAAGCTGACGGACATTGCCCGGCCATTCATAGGCCTGCAGCGCGGCCATCGCCTCCATGGTGATTTCCGGCGCGGTCAGCCCCTGATCATTGGCGTAACGGGCAAAGAAGTGGCTGACGAGGGCCGGAATATCGTCCCGCCGTTCGGACAGGGGCGGCACATGGACCGGCACGACATTGAGCCGGTAGAACAGGTCTTCGCGAAAACGCTTCTCGGCGATTTCCTTTTCCAGATTGCGGCTGGTGGAGGACACCACGCGCACATCCACACGCAGTTGCCGCGCGCCGCCCACGCGAGCGAAGGACTGGTCCGTGAGCACCCGCAAAATACGTGCCTGGGTGGACAGCGGCATGTCGCCCACCTCATCGAGGTAAAGTGTGCCGCCATCGGCCATTTCCAGCAGCCCGGCGCGCACCAGCTTGCCATTCGCTTCCTCGCCGAACAGCTCCTCCTCGAAGCGCTCCGGCGTGATGCGCGCGGAATTGACGCTGACGAAGGGATTGGCCGCCCGCCCGCTCCAGCTGTGCAGCAGGCGTGCCGCCACTTCCTTGCCCACACCGGCAGGTCCCGAAATCAGCAGGCGGCTGCCCGTGTTGGCCACGCGTTTCAGTGTCGCGCGCACATGGTTGATCGCCGAGGAATTGCCAGTGAACTCCTCACCCTGCGTCATGTCGAGCTTGAGGCGGGCATTCTCGCGGCGCAGGCGCTCGGTTTCAGTCGCCCGTTCCACCAGGTGCAGCAGGCGCTCTGTCTCGAAGGGTTTTTCGATGAAATCCATTGCCCCGCGCCCGATGGCAGCCACCGCCGTATCGATGTTGCCATGCCCGGAGAAGATGATGACCGGCAGGTCCGGCTCGCGCGCCTTGATCGCGTCGAGCACTTCAAGCCCATCCATGGGACTGCCATGCAACCACACGTCGAGCAGCACCAGCGAGGGACGGCGCTTGTCCACCGCCTCCAGCGCCGCGCGACTGTCGCCGGCCGTCCTGCAATCATAACCCTCGTCCGACAGGACCCCCGCGACGAGATCGCGAATGTCCTTTTCATCGTCGACGATCAGGATATCGAGTGCCATTCTCAAGCGTCCTTACTGTTATTCCGCCGCCTCGCCGATCCGCCTTTCGGCGGATTTATCGGCGGTCGGCCTGTCTGAAAGCGGGTCGCGGGCAAAGCGCATGGTGACCATGGTGCCACCTTCCTCCGTCTCCACCGAGGAGAAGGCCATGTCGCCGCCATGCTCCTCAATGATCTTCTTGACGATGGCCAGACCAAGGCCGGTGCCCTTCTCGCGTGTCGTCACATAAGGTTCGACGATGCGCTCGCGATCCTTGGGCAAGCCGACGCCATTGTCGGTGACCGTCACCACCACGCCATGGTCCTCACCCGCGATGGACACGGTGATGCGCCCGCGATAATCGCCATCGGCGGCCTTTGCGCGGGCTTCGACCGCCTCGGTCGCATTCTTGAGCACATTGGTCATGGCCTGACCGAATTGATGACGATCACAGGCGATGTAATCGAGACCCGGCTCGGCGCTGAAGGAGAAGCTGATGTCAGGTCGCGCCACTTCCTGCAGGAACAGCGCCTGACGCGCCAGATCCACCGGATCTTCGTTGCGAAACACCGGCTTTGGCAGACGGGCGAAGGATGAAAACTCATCCACCATCTTGCGCAGATCCCCCACCTGCCGGATAATCGTCTGGGTCAACTCCTCAAAGAGCTCGCCATCGGTCTCGATCTGGCGGCGATAGCGCCGCTTGAGCCGCTCTGTCGCAAGCTGGATGGGCGTGAGCGGGTTCTTGATTTCATGGGCGATGCGGCGTGCCACATCCGACCAGGCCGCCTGACGCTGGTCGAGCAACTGCCGGGTGATATCCTCAAAGGTCAGCACAGCCCCCGCCGGATTGCCGGTGACCTTGACCGCCAGGGTCAGCAATTCGCTGCCCTTGGCATATTGGACGATGCCTTCATTGGCGCCCGGCGTTACCAACCCGGCCAGCTGCGGGGCAAATTCGGCCAGAGCTCTACCCTCGGGTGGGCCGGAATCAGCAGGACGCAGCAGCTTTTGCGCCGAAGAGTTCATCAACAGCACCCGCCCCTCGGCATCGAGCGAAATGATGCCCGCCGTCACTGATTCCAGCACCGCCTCGATGAAGGCACGCCGTTCATCCAATTGCTGGTTGGCACCAACAAGGGCCAGCGTCTGCAACTCAAGCTGCACTGTCATGCGGTTGAAGGCCCGGTTGAGCAGGCCGATCTCGTCCGACCCCGCACGGCCGCCCACACGCAGGGCAAAGTTGCCCGCGCCGACGCGCCGCGCCGCCGCCACCAACTCCGCCAGCGGCTGCACCTGCCTGTCGGCAAAACGCAGGCCGAACCATACCGCCAAGGCCACCAGCATCAACGAGGCGACGAACAGGGCCACGTTGAAGCGCAGTTGCAAGACACGCGCCTTCTGGGTCAGCACCTGATAGGCTCGCACGATGTTTTCCGCGCGCTTGCCCTGGCTGAGCGAGAGAAGGTCCGAACGGCGCGCGGCGAAGAGATAAAGGCCGGCATGGCGGTCGATTGGCGTAATCGCCTCGATCCGGTCGGAATTGGCGTTGATGACGATGCGTTCGCCCGCATCAACACGGCGCAGCTCTGCCGGGGTCACCCAATCGCGCGGCTTTCCGGTGGGGTCGACGAAGACGGCGGTGTTAAGGTGGCCATCGGGCGCCTTTTGCAAAATCGCCACTTCATCCAGCTTGCGCTGGAGCACCTGATAGGAAAAGCCCTCGGTAAATTCGCGACTGACCATCGACACGCGACTGAGCGCGTCGCGCACGTCATAGGCCATGGCGACGGCATTGTCCGACACGTCGCGCTGACTTTGCTCATAATAGCCCTGCGCCAGCTTGTTGGCGTTTTCCAGCATCCCGCGCGAATTGTCGGAAAACCAGAACTCGACGCCCTGCTGAAACAGGATAGAGGCAAAAATCACGACGAGCAGGGTGGGCACGGCCGCGATCATGGAAAACAGGAACACCAGCTGGACGTGCAGCTTGCCCTTGCTGCCGATGCTGGCGGCCGCGCGGCGCAGGGCCAGAATGCGTCCGATCAGCATCAGGATCGCCATGGCCGGCACGAGCATGCCGATCAGCAGCGTGGTGGTCAGAACCGATGGGAGAAGATGCCCTTTATCTGATTGATCAGAAAGGACGATATAGGCAGAAAGCCAGGCCGCCAGCAGCGAGGCGATCGCCACCCCAAGCAGCCATGGGAAAATGTTCACGCGCCGCAGATAGACCTGCGCCCGCCGCCACCAACGCGGCATCCAACGGCGAGCCTGAAAGGACGGGTTCTGCGACATCGTTGCCTTCATACAACACCGCTGTGGCGTGTTTGCAAGCAGAATTCACCATGCCCGTCCCCGACTGGCACAGATCTGCGCGTCACAAGCGCCGGTTCAGCAGTTCCGCATCCACCCCCAATTCGCCCAGACGCTTGCGCAGCGTGTTGCGGTTGATGCCCAGCAATTGCGCTGCGCGCAGCTGGTTCCCCCCCGTCATGCGCAGAACCTGTTCGAACAAGGGCCGTTCGAATGCGGCAAGGGCACTGTCGTAAATTGCGCCCGGTGCAGGCTTGTGCGTGGCCAGCCAGTGGTTGATGCAGCTGTCGAAATCCTGCGAGACGACCACCGTGGGGGCAGCCTCCCCCTCGGCCTCCGCGCGGGCAGAGCTTGCCAGAAGCGGCGCCAATGATGCTGCATCCACCACATCCTCGCGCGCCAGAAGCGCCAGGCGATAGATGAAATTGCGCAGCTCGCGCACATTGCCCCGCCATGGCTGGCGTGAGAGCAGATCCACCGCATCGGGTGACAATTGCCGCCGGGGCAATCCTTCAGCGGCCGCCAGCGTCAGGAAATGGCGGGCCAATGCCTCGATATCATCGGCCCGCTCGCGCAGGGGCGGCAGGTTGATCGGCACGACATTAAGCCGGTAAAAGAGGTCCTCGCGGAACTGTCCCGCCGTAATCATCGGCATCAGGTCGCGATTGGTGGCCGCGATGATGCGCGTGTCGATCCGCACCTCCTCGCGCCCGCCCACGCGGCGGATGCTGCCCGATTGCAAGGCGCGCAGCAGGCGGGTCTGGGCCTGCATCGGCATGTCACCAATCTCGTCGAGAAAGAGCGTGCCGCCCTCGGCCTGCTCGAACTTGCCGATGTGGCGGGCCACCGCGCCGGTAAAGGCGCCTTTTTCATGCCCGAAAAGCTCGCTCTCGATCAGCTCGGCAGGAATGGCGGCGGTGTTGACCGCCACAAAGGGCCCCGCGCGCCGATGACCAAGCTGGTGGATCGCCTCGGCCACCAGTTCCTTGCCGGTGCCCGATTCGCCCAGGATCAGCACCGTGAGATCATTGCGCAGCACACGGGTGATCATGCGATAGACCGCCTGCATCGAGGCACTACGCCCGACCAGCGGCAGGCCCTGCCCACCGCTATCCTCTTCCAGCAGTCCTTGCGAGGAACTGGATGCCGCTGCCTGACGCACGGTGCGCACCAGCTCGTCAATATCGAAGGGTTTGGGGAAATATTCGAAAGCATCGGTATCGCTGGCGCGCACGGCGGTATCGAGCGTGTTCTGCGCCGAAAGGATGATCACCGGCATGTCGGGCCGCAATTCGCGCACCCGCCCCAGACTGTCGATCCCATCGCCATCGGCCAACATCACATCGGTGACCAGCGCGGCAAAGCGTCGCTCTGACAGCAGGCGATCACGTCCGGCGATGCTGTCACAGCGTGAAACCGAAACACCCTCTGCCTCCAGCGCCGCGGTAATCACGATCGCGATGGACTCATCATCCTCAACCAGCAGGACACTCATCACTCTGAAACCTACCCTCTGTTTGCCCGGCTGACGGAACGCTGCACCGGCTCCTCCGGGGCAACCGGAAGATGCAGGCGAAAATGGGTCCACCCGCCCACTTCATCGCGGTCATGGGTGATGCGCCCGTTCATGTCACGCACCAGCTTGAGCACCAGCGCCAGGCCAAGGCCCTGCCCGCTCTTCTTGCTGCTGACGAAAGGTTCGAAAATATGGTCGCGCATGGCAGGCTCGATGCCCGGACCATTGTCCGACACCCGCACCTCGATGGGCAGGCGCACGGGCGAGCCCTGCCCGGCGGCATGAAGCTGCAAACCGCTGGCAAAGCGGGTACGCACGATAACGCGGGAACCCGGAGCGCCGCCACAGGCATCGCGCGCATTGGCCAGCAAGTTGATCAGAACCTGCACCAGCCCATGCGCGCTGCCCATCACCGGCGGCAGCGACGGATCGAACTCTTCCTCGATCTTCTGCGCGCCGGCGGTGGCCGCCATCATGATGGCCGCGGCACGGCGAATGGCCTCATGCAGATTGCAGGGGGCAACCGGTTCCGCGGTGCGGCGGCTCAGCGTCTGCATCTGGTCGATCAGCTTGGCGATCCGGTCGACCTCCTCGGCGATGAGCAGGGTCATCGCCCGGTCGGACCCTTCCACCTTGCGGCCCAGCAATTGCGCCGCGCCCTTGATGCCCGCCAGCGGGTTCTTGATCTCATGGGCGAGGATTTCGGGCGCGCGCAGCACGCCTTCATTTCCGCCATTGCCGTTTTCCCGCATGGCATCGGCGGCGACCGTGTCATGGAGCGTCATCACCATCCACCCCACCCGGTCGGCCACGGGGCCGGCGGTGATGTCGACCCGGCGCGGCCCCTGCCCGATCAGATGCACGTCGATCTGCCGCGCGGACACTGGCGCATCGGCCTCGGCCAGACGGCGGGCAAGGCGCGGCTCGACCAGATCGAGGACCTCGCGCAGCGGCTTGCCCATCAGACGGCGGTTGGACTGGCCAAAGAATTGCTCGGCAGCCGGGTTGACCCAGCTGATGATCTGTTCAGGCGCCAGCAACACCACCGCGACCGGCAGGCTGACCAGCAGCTTGCGATGCTCGGGCAGGTCGGCGGAGGCAATCACGCTCAGGCAGCCTGCGCGCGCTGATAACCCTGTTCGATCAGCGGCGTGTAGAACTCGGCGAGAGCCGCCTTCACCATCGCCGGGTCATCCATGAAATTCACGCGGTTGCGGAACTCGGCGCTGCCATGCAGGCCCTTGGTGTACCAGCCCAGATGCTTGCGGCTCATATTGACGCCGGTCATGATACCATAATGCTCGAGCATCATCTCGTAATGTTCTGAAAGAACGGAAAATTGCTCGGCAAGGTCAGGGTCGGGCTTGCGCTCGCCCGTGGCCAGCCAATGCATGACCTGACCCAGCAGCCAGGGGCGTCCGTAGGCCCCGCGCCCGATCATCACGCCATCCGCGCCCGATTGCTCCACCGCATTGGCCACATCCTCGATGGTGCAGATATCGCCGTTGACGATGACGGGGATGTCCACTGCCTGCTTCACCTGGCGGACGAAGGCCCAATCGGCCTCGCCGCGATACATCTGGTTGCGGGTGCGGCCATGCACGGTGATCATCTTCGCACCCAGATCCTGCGCGATTCGCGCCAGCTCTGGCGCGTTCAAACTGTCATGGCACCAGCCCATGCGCATCTTGACGGTCACCGGCACGTCAACGGCCTTCACCGTCGCCTCGATCAGCTTGGTCGCCAGCGGCAGGTCGCGCATCAGCGCCGAGCCCGCATCGCCATTGACCACCTTCTTCACCGGGCAGCCCATGTTGATGTCGATGATCGCCGCACCCTTGTCCTGCGAGAGCCTGGCCGCGTCACCCATCTGCTCGGGCTCGCAGCCGACGAGCTGCATCGAGACCGGCTCCTCGGCCGGATCCCACGCCGCCTTCTGCACCGACTGGCGCGTTTCACGGATGGCGGCGGGGCTGGCGATCATCTCGGTCACATTGAGCCCGCTGCCATAGCGACGCACCAAACGGCGCATGGGCAGATCGGTCACCGCCGTCATCGGCGCCAGCACGACGGGGCTGTCGATGCGGACGGGGCCGATATGGATCGGCTGCAAAGCGGGGGGCGTGGGTGTTTCTGTCATAAAACCGATAGGATGCCTAAAAAACAGGCAGCCCATAGCCGATTTTGTCCTCTGTGTAAGCAGTCTATCGCCCTGGCATACGATTTTCGCAGGGATGCGATTGCGTGCGGGCTGCCAAGCGACTACCGGCGCGCTGCATGAAGGACGACACGACTCATCCGGGCGTGGCAGCTCTGGTGGTTGCAGCCGGCCAAGGCCTGCGCGCCGGCCAGCCTGTACCCAAGCAATTCGCCCTCTGGCGCGGCAAGCCTGTGTTGCGCCACAGCGTCGAGGCACTGGCCGCCGCCGGGATCCACCCGATCATCATCGCCATTCCCTCCGGCGCCGATGCGATCGCGCAGGCCTGCGTGGCCGGCATCGCGGGGGTCCGCTTCATCACCGGGGGCGACAGCCGTCAGCAATCGGTATGCCTCGGGCTGGAAGCACTGGCCGGTGATGCCCCTCGCCTCGTGCTCATCCATGATGCAGCGCGCCCCGTCCTGCCGCGCCCCGTCATCGAGCGACTGGTCGCCGCGCTGGAGACAAGGCCGGGCGCCATTCCGGTGCTGCCGGTGGTTGACAGCCTGTGCCATGTGGCCGGCGACAGCGACGATATGGGGCCTGCGGCACGGCGCGAAGCCTTGCGCCGGGTGCAGACTCCACAGGCGTTTCATTATAATGACATTCTAGCAGCCCATCAGGCCTGGGCGGACACGCCGATGGCCGGAGATGACGCTCAGGTTGCGCAGGCCCATGGACTTGCCGTGGCTCTGGTCGATGGAGATGAAGCCTTGCACAAACTGACCTTTGCCAGCGACTTTGCTGCCGGCGACGCGCAGGGCGATACCCGCCCGCCCGTCCGCATGGGCACCGGCTATGACGTGCACCGGCTGGAGGATGGCGAGGAGCTGTGGCTCTGCGGCGTGAAGATCGAGCATCATCAGGGGCTTGCCGGTCACAGCGATGCCGATGTGGCCATCCATGCGCTGGTCGACGCCCTGCTGGGCGCGGTCGCGCTGGGCGACATCGGCCAGCATTTCCCGCCCAGCGACCCGCAGTGGAAGGGCGCTGCCTCCGACCGTTTCCTGGCCCATGCCATGACGCTGGTGCGCGCGGCAGGCTATGAGCTGGGCAATGCTGATGTCACCATCATCTGCGAAGCACCCAAGATCGGCCCGCATCGCGCCGCCATGCAGGCAAGGCTTGCCGCCATCATGGCGGTGCCCGAGGCGCTGGTCAGCGTGAAGGCCACCACGACCGAAAGACTGGGCTTTACCGGACGCGGACAGGGCATTGCCGCGCAGGCCGCCGCCGTGGTGCTGCGCGCATGAGGCGGGCCTTCAACACGCGTCGCCCGGCCTGCGCACTGGCCGCCGGGCTGCTGGCATTGATGCCGGGCATGGTCCGCGCGGCAGAGCCGGTCTGCCTTGCCCCGCGTGAATTCACGCAGATCGCCACCTATGCCCTGCCCAATGCGCTGACCGCCACGGCCCAGCGCTGTTCGGCCACCCTGCCGGCCGATGCTTTCCTGAAAACCGGTGGGCCAGAGATGATCGGGCGCTATGCCGCGGCCAAGCCATCGGCATGGCCCGGCGCCAAGGCGGCTTTCCTGCGCATCACCGAAAGCCAGCAGGGCGAGGTCGTCAACGTTCTGCGCAACCTGCCCGATCCGCAGTTGCAACAAATGGTCGACGCCTTCATCCAGGGCCTGGTCGCCCAGAAAATTCCCGCCGAGCGCTGTTCCAGCATTGATCACATGCTGCGGCTGCTCTCACCTCTGCCGGCACAAAGCACGGCAGATATCATTGGTCTTGCCATCGGTCTGGGGTCGCAAACCGGACAGGCCAGGATCGGACAAATCCGGATCTGCAATCCATGACTGACTCGCTTCTTCCCCCCGATATCGTCGCGCTCGCCGCCAGGGTGATCGCCGAGAACGCCGCGCTGGGCCGCAAGGTGGCCGTGGCGGAAAGCTGCACCGGCGGGCTGGTGAGCGCGGCGCTGACCGAAATCGCGGGTTCATCATCCGTGTTCGAATGCGGTTTCGTCACCTATTCCAACGAAGCCAAGCATGAGCTGCTGAGCGTGCCGGGTGACATCATCGACACCTTCGGCGCGGTCTCGGTGGCCTGCGCCTGGGCCATGGCACAGGGCGCGCTCAAACATTCCAGCGCCGATGTCACCGTGGCGATCAGCGGCATTGCCGGACCCGATGGTGGCACGCCGCAAAAGCCGGTGGGTCTGGTGGTCTTCGCCCGCGCCCAGCGCGACGACAGCGACGTGACGGCCGAGGAGCGCCATTTCGAACCCGTCAGCCGCGCCAGCGTGCGCGCGGATGCGGCGCGCGTCGCTCTGGAACTGCTGCTGCCCGTGGCAAAGGATGACGCCGGGAACGAGGCGGGGGAATAATCCCCGCCCGTCAGGCGGTGGGCGCCCCGTAAAGTTCGGCGGCCCGCGTCTCGAAAGCCTCCACCATCTTGCGGAAGGCGCGATCGAAATACTGGCCTGCGATGCTTTCAAAAAGCGCATTGCGGAAACTGAACTTCACACTGAAATCCAGCTCGCAGCCGCCGCCGTCTACATCACGAAAGGTCCAGCTGTTGTCGAGGTCGCGCATCGGCCCATCGACATAATGGACGGTGATGCGGCTCGGGCTTTGCTTTTCGACCCGGCTGGTGAACTTCTCACGCAGCATCTTGAAGCCGACGAGCATGTCGGCGACCATCTCGGTCTCGCTATCCTCACGCACGCGCGTGGCGATCACCCAGGGCAGAAATTCCCCATAACGCGCGACATCAGCGACGAGATCGAACATCTGCTTGGCGCTGTAAGGCATGCGCCGGACTTCATGCAGGGCAGGCATGTTATTTCGCGTCCACCAGAGCCTTCTTGGCCAGTTGCGCTTCACGCGCGGTGCGCATTTCGGCAAAATCCTCACCAGCGTGGTAAGAAGAACGGGTAAGCGGGCTGGCCGCGACCTGCAGGAAGCCCTTGGCGCGGGCAATGGCGCCATAGGCCGCAAAAGCCTTGGGCGTCACGAATTCCTTGACCTCGGCATGCTTGGGTGTGGGGCGCAGATATTGGCCCATCGTCAGAAAGTCGATCTGCGCGCAACGCATGTCGTCCATCACCTGATGAACCTCGAGCCGCTCTTCGCCAAGGCCCAGCATCACGCCGCTCTTGGTGAAGATCATCGGATTATGGCGCTTGACCTCCTCCAGCAGGCGCAGCGAGGCAAAATAGCGCGCGCCCGGGCGAATGGTGGGGTAAAGGCGCGGCACAGTTTCCAGATTGTGGTTGTACACATCGGGGCCCGCTTCCACGATGGCTTCGACCGCGCGCTGCATCTTGTTGCGGAAGTCCGGCGTCAGGATCTCGATCGTCGTGCCAGGCGTGTTCTTGCGCAGCTCATTGATGACCTTGACGAACTGGCTGGCGCCGCCATCGGGCAGGTCGTCACGGTCGACCGAGGTGATGACGATGTGTTCCAGCCCCAGCTTGGCGGCGGCCTCGGCCACATGCGCGGGTTCGAGCGGATCGACCCGGCGCGGCATGCCCGTCTTCACATTGCAGAAAGCGCAGGCGCGGGTGCAGACATCACCCAAAATCATCACCGTCGCATGCTTCTTGGTCCAGCATTCGCCGATGTTGGGGCAGGCCGCTTCCTCGCACACCGTGTTCAGGCCCAGCCCGCGCATCAGATCGCGCGTCTTGCCATATTCCTTGCTGACCGGCGCTTTCACGCGGATCCAGTCCGGCTTGCGCAGGGTCTGCGGGGTCGAGGTCTGGTCAGCGGGCGCGAGCGGTGAGGACAGGTCGTTCATGCCATGCCAGATAGGCGCAAGCACGCCGCCTTTCCAGTGTAAAAGCGGCTGGTTTGTTGCGCGCCTTGCAATTGTTCTTGCGCTCTATGCCCCAAAGCGCAGGCACTCTTGCCTGCGCGGCCATGTCGGGCCAAAAGCGGCGCCATGAGCACGGCAAACACCCCCCAACTCGACCGGCTTATCGCCGGATACCGCCGCTTCCGCGAATCGGGCTGGACGCCCCGCCGCGAAAGATGGGAGCAATTGCGCGAAGGCCAGAGCCCTGAAGTACTGGTGATCGCCTGCAGCGACAGCCGGGTCGATCCGGCGCAGATCTTCGACGTGGACCCGGGTGAGATCTTCGTCGTCCGTAATGTCGCGGCCATGGTGCCGCCCTTTGAAACGACGCCCGGCCATCACGGCGTTTCAGCCGCGCTGGAATTTGCCATCCAGGTGCTGAAGGTGAAGGAAGTCGTGGTGATGGGCCACGGCATGTGCGGGGGCTGCAAGGCGGCCCTCACCCAGTCGCTCCACGGCGCGAAACATGGCCAGGGCGGTTTCGTGGCCGACTGGATCGCCATGCTGGACGAAGCACGCGAGCCTGTCGTTGCCCAATATGGCATCGAAGGCCGCACCGCCGAGCGCGCGATGGAACAGGCCGGCGTGCGCGTCAGCCTGGCCAATCTGCGCAGCTTCCCCTGGGTGGCGGACAAGGAGGCCAGCGGCGAACTGACGCTGCGCGGCGCTTTCTTCGCGATCTCCGACGGCGTCCTGCACGTGCTGGACGAAGAAACAGACATCTTCACGCCCGTGGCCTGAACGGCTGAACAGACAGAAAAAGGGGCGGCGGTTTCCCGTCGCCCCTTTTTTGTGCATCCTCGGCGTCAGGCTTACTTGCCGCCGGCCTTCTTGGCCACGGCCACCAGCCACAACTGGGCAATGGCGGCGCGCGGACCATCGACGGCGGTGAAGGCAGCCTTGGCACCGGCATAATCGCCCGCGTCATACAGGGCGATGCCCAGGCGCGTGTTCACTGTCGGCTTGTCGACATCAGGCCTGGTCAGCGCCAGCTTGTAGATTTCAGCTGCCTTGGCGGGCTGGCTGAAGCCGAGATAGGCATCACCCGTGTTGGCAATGGTGACGGTCTTGGCATTGGCGGCATGGGCCAGCTTGTCGAGTTCGGGCAGCGAGGCCTTGTCCGAATTGAGACGGCCCGAGGAAATGCGCAGCGCATCGGCGACAAAGGGCGTTGCCGTCTTCAGCTTGCCGGCAGCGATGCCCGCATCCGCCGTGGTCTTGACCTCTTCGGGGTTGCGGATGGGGTCCGCAGCCTCGATGTAGTCGAGATAATCGCGCTCGGTCGACAGCGCGCCCATGCGGGCCTGCAGGCGCATGGCATCGAGCGTCTCGGCCAGATTGTACTTGTGCGTGTCACGCACCACCGCCAGCGCCAGCGCCCAATTGGCGGGCGTGCCATAATCGGTCGCCAGACCGCTGGCAAAATAGGCGCCATAGTCGCCATTCTGCGTGTCTTCCGCCGCACCCAAACCGCGACGATACCAGGATTCATCCACCTTGATGCCGCCGGCCCTGGCCTTCTCGATCACCGCCTTGAGAGCAGCCATGCCCTCGGGCAGCTTCTTTTCCTGAAAATAGGTGTCAGCCGCGAGCACCTCGAGCTGGATATCATTCTGCCCGGCGGCAACGGCTGCCGCGACCTGCGCGCGGGTTTCAGCGTAATCCTTCGCGTCATAGGCGAACTGCGCGGCATAGACATGCAGCTTGCCGATCATATCGGCCGGGGCCTTGCCGCTCTCGAGTTCGAGCATCACGCCCTTGCGCTGCAGCTTGGGGTCCTTGGCGGCAAGGCCGATGGCCACCACCAGGCCGCCCGCGCCCATCTTGTCGTCAGGCGTGGTCGCCGCGGCGACCAGCGGGTCCACCTTGGCCACCAGCGCGGCAACATCGGCGGGCGGATTGTTGTTCTTGCGCGCGGCTTCCACCTGCGTCTGGATCGGGCTGGCAACGGCCAGGAAGCCGGGCGAATACTTCGCCGCGCTGCTCGATGCCTTCTTGTCGGCCGCGAGCGCGGAGCTGGCAACCACCCCCATGGACAGGGCGGCAATCACGGCGACACGCGTAAGGAGCGAGCCGCGCAGGCGCGAGCTGATCCGGTTCATGCATTCAACTCCTGTATTGCCCTGGCCTCGCACACCGCGGCCAGGCGAAAGCTGTCATTCAGCCGCTGTCTGTGCAGGGGATTCGGGCCTTTGGCAACTGACTATGCAACTGCGCGCTCGCGACTGAACGGTATTTGAACCCGTCCCGCCGCATGTCCACGCCTCCATTCCGCCGCCGCCATGAGGCATGTCACCGCATTCCATTCCACGGGTTTGTGGAAAAAAGCGCAACCACTGGCCTGATACCGGCGGCAATGCTGGCCATGCGCGCGCGCATGGCCTAGAGCGTCCTATCAACCGTTCCGTTTAACAGCAGAAATCAACAGACGCGTGAGCGAAGACACCACCTTGACCGATCCGAACCCGATGGGCGAATTCACCCGCGTTGACATCGTCGACGAGATGAAGACGAGCTACCTCGATTACGCGATGAGCGTGATCGTGGCGCGCGCGCTTCCCGACGTGCGCGACGGGTTGAAGCCGGTGCACCGCCGCATCCTCTATGCCGCGCAGGAAGGCGGCATGGTGGCCGGGCGGCCCTATCGCAAATCGGCCAAGATCGTGGGCGACGTGATGGGTAACTATCACCCCCATGGCGACAGCGCGATCTATGACGCGCTGGCCCGTATGACGCAGGACTGGTCGATGCGGCTGCCGCTGATCGATGGTCAGGGCAACTTCGGCTCGATGGACCCCGATCCGCCGGCCTCGATGCGTTACACCGAGGCGCGTCTGGCCCGTGTGGCGAACTCGCTGCTCGACGATCTCGACAAGGACACGGTCGATTTCGTCGACAACTATGACGGCAGCCGTCAGGAGCCTTCGGTGGTTCCCGCGCGCTTCCCCAATCTGCTGGTCAATGGCGCGGGCGGTATCGCGGTCGGCATGGCCACCAACATTCCGCCGCACAACCTTGGCGAAGTGATCGACGCCTGTTTCGCCACGATGGACAATCCGGCCATCACGACGGACGAGCTGATCCAGATCGTGCCGGGGCCCGACTTCCCCACCGCGCCGCTGATCCTGGGCATGGGCGGCGCGCGCAACGCCTACAACACCGGGCGCGGCTCGATCATTCAGCGCTGCCGCCATGTCATCGAGCAAGGGCGCGGTGATCGCCGCTCGATCGTGCTGACCTCTATCCCCTATCAGGTCGGCAAGAACAGCCTGGTCGAGAAGATCGCCGAGGCCGCCAAGGACAAGCGGATCGAGGGCATCAGCGACATTCGCGATGAATCGAACCGCGAAGGCGTGCGCGTCGTCGTGGACCTCAAGCGCGATGCCACGCCCGAGGTGGTCTTGAACCAGATCTGGCGCAACACCCCTGCCCAGTCCTCCTTCCCGGCCAATATGCTTGCCATTCGCGGCGGGCGCCCGGAAGTGCTGGGTCTCAAGGACATCATCACCAGCTTCATCACATTCCGCGAGGAGGTGATCACCCGCCGCACCAAGTTCGAACTGAACAAGGCGCGTGACCGGGCACATATCTTGCTGGGTCTGGTGATTGCCGTCACCAATCTGGACGAGGTGGTCAAGATCATCCGCGGCGCGCCCAACCCCGCCGCCGCCCGCACCGCCTTGCTCGCCCGTGAATGGCCGATGGGCGAAATCGCGTCCTATATCCGCCTTGTCGAGGCCATCGAGGAAGGCGCGGACGAGCTTTCCGCCCCCACCTACCGCCTGTCCGAAGTGCAGGTGAAGGCCATTCTCGACCTGCGGCTGCACCGCCTGACGGCGCTGGGCCGCGACGAGATCGGCGAAGAGCTGGAAGGCCTCGCCAAGGCGATCAACGAATATCTCTCGATCCTGGCTGACCGGGTGAAACTCTATGGGGTGATGCGCACCGAACTGGAAGCCGTGAAGGCCCAGTTCGCCACGCCGCGCCTCTCGGAGATCGTGCCCGCTGGTGACAGCATCGATGATGAAGATCTGATCGAACGCGAGGATATGGTCGTCACCGTCACGGTCGATGGCTATATCAAGCGCACCCCGCTCAGCACCTTCCGCGCCCAGGCACGCGGCGGGAAGGGCCGCGCCGGCATGGCCACCAAGGATGAGGATGTCGTGGCGACCATGTTCGTCACCACCACCCACAATCCGGTGCTGTTCTTCAGCACGGCGGGCAAGGTCTATCGCCTCAAGGTCTATCGCCTGCCAGAGGGCGGCCCGGCCACGCGCGGCCGCCCGATCGTCAACCTGCTGCCAGCGCTCGACCAGGGCGAGACGATCCAAACTGTGCTGCCGCTGCCCGAGGACGAAGCGGCATGGGGCGACCTGTCCGTCGTCTTCGCCACGGCCAAGGGCAATGTGCGCCGCAACAGCATGGATGCCTTCGCCAACATCCCCTCGAACGGCAAATTCGCCATGAAGTTCGAGGAAGAGGATGAGGACCGCCTGATCGGCGTGGCCCTGCTCGATGCGGGCGACGATGTGCTGCTGGCCTCGCGTCAGGGCAAGGCGATCCGCTTTGCCGCAGACGAGGTGCGTGAATTCACCTCGCGCACCTCGACGGGTGTGCGCGGCATGACGCTGAAGGGCGACGATGAGGTCATCTCGCTCTCCATCCTGAAGCGCGTCGGCGCCACACCGGAAGAGCGCGAGGATTACCTGCGCTTTGCCCCATGGAAGGGCGAGAAGGAAGGCGAACCCACGCTGACCGCCGAACGCTACGCCTATCTTGCCGAGCATGAACAGTTCATTCTGACCGTCTGCTCGAATGGTTATGGCAAGCTGTCCTCGGCCTATGAATATCGCCGCACGGGTCGCGGCGGCCAGGGCATCACCAATATTGACAACATCGCCCGCAACGGCCTTGTCGTCGCCAGCTTCCCCGCCGTTCAGGCCGACCAGCTGATGCTGGTGACCGATCAGGCCAAGCTGATCCGCCTGCCGCTCGAATCGCTTCGCGTCATCGGTCGAGGCAGCGCAGGTGTGCGGCTGTTCAACGTGGCTGACGAGGAGCATGTCGTCTCGGCGGCGCGCTTGCCGGAAGATGAGGTGAACGAAGAGGAGACGCCGACCCCAGAGGCACCAGCCAATGACGGCGGCGCTCCGGCGTGACCCATCCTGCAATCGCCTGGAAGATCCTGACCGCACCCCAGATGGCGCAGCTGCTCGATGCGGGCAGTTTCGCCGGGGGGCCGGTTGATCTGGCCGATGGCTATATCCATCTCTCAGCGCAGGATCAGGTGGCCGGCACGCTGGCCAAATGGTTTGCCGGGCAGGACGATCTCTATCTTGCCGCTGTCGATCTGACAGCGCTGGGTGAGGCGGTGAAGTGGGAAGAAGCGCGCGGTGGTGTGCTCTTCCCGCATATCTATGCCGATCTGCCGCTGTCGGCGGTGCTGGCGCATGGGCCGCTCGTCTGGGTTGCGCCGGGCGAGCCGGCCTTTCCCGCCTTGCCCTGAGGTCGCGCATGGGGCAAAGGCCCTGCCCCATGACCAGCCAAAATCCTTACGACGTTCACATCATCGGCGGCGGCCTTGCGGGCAGCGAGGCAGCCTGGCAACTGGCGCGGCGGGGTTTTCGCGTGCGCCTCTCCGAAATGCGCGGAACTGGAGAACGCAGCCCCGCCCATCAGACTGACAATCTGGCCGAACTGGTTTGCTCGAACTCGCTACGGTCGGATGATGACACGTCGAACGCGGTTGGCCTGCTTCACCATGAAATGCGTCAGTGCGACTCGCTGATCATGGCGGCGGCGGCCAAGGCGCGCGTTCCGGCGGGCAGCGCTCTTGCGGTGGACCGGGAGGTGTTTTCCGCCACAATCGAGGAAGCACTGACCAGCCTGCCCAATCTGACCCTGGTACGCGAACGCATTGACAGCCTGCCCGAAGCTGGCCTCACCATCGTGGCCACCGGCCCGCTGACAGCAGCCTCGCTGGCGGGCAGCATCGGCGCGGCCACCGGCGCTGACAGCCTCGCCTTTTTCGATGCCATCGCACCCATCGTCTATCGCGATTCGATCGACATGGATGTGGCCTGGATGGCCGCGCGCTGGGACAAGGGCTCGGACATTGGCGATGGCAAGGATTACATCAACTGCCCGATGAACAAGGAGCAGTACCTTGCCTTCCGCGAGGAATTGCTGGCGGGCGAAAAGACCGTCTTCAAGGAGTGGGAGGCCAACACCCCCTATTTCGACGGCTGCATGCCGGTGGAAGTCATGGCCGAACGCGGCGAGGATACGCTGCGCTTCGGCCCGATGAAGCCGGTGGGGCTGGATGACCCGCGCACGGGCCGCTGGCCCTATGCGGTGGTGCAACTGCGTCAGGACAATACGCTGGGTACGCTGTGGAACATCGTCGGCTTCCAGACCAAGCTCAAATATGCCGAGCAGCAGCGCGTGTTTCGCATGATCCCGGGGCTGGAACATGCAGAATTTGCCCGTTTCGGCGGATTGCACCGCAACACCTTCCTCAATTCGCCAACGCTGCTCGACCGGCAGATGCGGCTGAAATCCGCGCCGCACATCCGCTTTGCCGGGCAGATCACCGGCTGTGAAGGTTATGTCGAGAGCGCCAGCGTCGGCATGCTGGTGGGCATCATGACGGCCTGCGAGCTAGCAGGCCGGGACTGGGTTGCCCCCCCGTCCACCACCGCGCTGGGTGCCCTTCTGGCCCATATCACCGGCGATGCCGAGGCCGAGACCTATCAGCCGATGAACATCAACTTTGGCCTGTTCCCCCCCGTCTCGGGCAAGACCGCCGAGGGCCGCAAAATGAAGAAGGCCGACCGCAAGGCGGCCTATACCGAGCGCGCCAAGGCGGATCTCGCCGCATGGCTGCCGGCGTCGGGCGCGCTGGTCTAATCGCCATCATCATCAGACGACGGGGCGGTGCTGCATGAACATAGCGCCGCCTTCGCCTTGGCGCGCTGGGCCTTGGCCGCCTCCTGTGCGACATAAAAAGCAGCCAGTTCCTCACGGCTGACGATGCCATCGCCATCGCGGTCGACCGCCTTGAAGCGGTTCGAGGTCCGCACCGCCCATTCCTCGAAGGTCAGCAGATTATCGTGGTTGGTGTCCAGCTTCTGGAACGCCTTCACCCGCGTGCTGAGCATTTCCGTGCGGGTGATCCTGCCGTCGCGGTTGCGGTCGAAACGGTTGAAGCGGCGCTCCTCCGTGGTCTGCCTGGGCGCATGTTTCGTCTTGTCGCCGGGCAGCGACGGCCCACTGCCGGTCGGGTCAGCCTGTGGCAATTCGAGGACGCCATCTCCGCTGGCTGAGAGATCAGGTGGCGGGGCGCCGCGTTCGACTTCCGCCCGCCCCTGCCACCAGAAAAACCCAGCCGATGCCAACAGCAGGGCAGACACCGCCCCCAATGCGATCCGGTTCATGCCCCGCCCCCTCTGGATGCGGAGAGCTTACCTTAAATACCGAGAATTCCAAGACGAATGGCATGGAGCAGCGCCATGGGCGAGGATGCATCCTTGCCAAGACTCGCGCGCCGGGCCAGCCCGTGCAAAACGGTCAGGGGCCGCATTCTGCGCGGCAAGGGATAGCGCCGCCAGTCGATTTCACCAAAGCTGGCCGCCGCCTCGGCCCGCTCCGCTGGATCACCCAGATGGCTCACCAGATCCATCGCTGCCCAGCCCCGGGCCATGGCGGCAAGCCCATCATCGCCCGGCGCGCCCAGAACCCCGGCCAGAGCCTTGACACCCTCGACACGGCCCTGCGTCAAAGCCTCCACCGGGCCGGAACCATCGCCCCATTCGCCCAGCATCGCTTCCCAGCCATCGACCAGGGCGACCAGTCCCCCGACCGCGCTGTCCCAGGCGCGCAGGCTGGAGAGCAAAGGTTCGCCCTTGGGCCAACTGTCAGGATCGGCATTGAAACGGTCGCGCCACCAAGCCAGTTTCATCTGACCCAGCAGCGGTTCGCGCGCGCCGCGCACCACGCCTGCCAGACGGACATCGAGTGCCAGAAAAGAGAGCCAGAATGGACGCGCCGCAGCCGGCGCATAGGCCAGCGCCAGACGCCATGGCGGGGGCAGCGTGTCGAGACGGTCATCGGCAATCATGCGGGCGCCATACACCGATTTACCCCAGACCCAAACGCAAAGAGAGCGCCCCGGCCGAGCCGGAGCGCCCCTTTTGCTCCATCAATCCCGAAGGATCATGGAAGGATCAGCGATAGCAGACCTTCTTGGCCGCCGCGACGATGCGCGAAGGCTCGATCAGCGCCGCCTTTTCAAGGTTGTTCGCATAGGGCAGCGGCACATCCTCGTTGCACACGCGGACAACCGGCGCGTCGAGGTCGTCGAAGCCATCTTCCATCGCGATCGCCGCGATTTCCGATGCGATCGAACAGGTCGGCCAGCCTTCTTCGGCCACCACGATGCGGTTGGTCTTGGCCAGCGAAGCCAGCACCGTTTCCTTGTCGAGCGGACGCAGCGTGCGCAGGTCGATGACCTCGGCGTCGATGCCTTCGGCGGCCAGCGTCTCGGCGGCTTCCAGAGCCATGCCCACGCCGATCGAGTAGGAGACGATCGTCACGTCCTTACCCTCACGCATGATGCGGGCCTTGCCGATGGGCAGAACATGGTCGTCCAGCTCAGGCAGTTCGAAGGTGCGGCCATAGACCAGCTCATTCTCGAGGAAGACCACCGGGTCTTCGCTGCGAATGGCGGCCTTGAGCAGGCCCTTGGCATCCGAAGCGTCGTAAGGCGCGATGACGATGAGGCCGGGCACGTTGGCATACCACGGACCATAGTTCTGCGAGTGCTGCGCGCCCACGCGGCTTGCAGCACCGTTGGGACCACGGAACACCACCGGGCACCGCATCTGGCCGCCCGACATGTAGTTGGTCTTGGCGGCCGAGTTGATGATGTGGTCAATCGCCTGCATGGCGAAGTTGAAGGTCATGAACTCGACGATGGGGCGCAGGCCGCCCATGGCCGCGCCCGTACCGATGCCGGCGAAGCCATATTCGGTGATGGGCGTGTCGATCACGCGCTTGGGACCGAATTCCTGAAGCAGGCCCTGGGTCACCTTATAGGCGCCCTGATATTCGGCCACTTCCTCGCCCATCACGAAGACGCGCGGATCGCGGCGCATTTCCTCGGCCATGGCGTCACGCAAGGCGTCGCGCACGGTCGAGTGCTTCATGTTGGTGCCGGCGGGGATCTCGGGCTTGGCGGGTGCCTTGGGGGCAACCGGGGCTGCAGCCACGGCGGCAGGCGCCGGCGCAGCTGCGGCGGGAGCAGCAGCAGGAGCCGCCACGTCGCCTTCGCCAATCACCGCGATCACGGTGCCGACCTTCACGCCTTCGGTGCCCTCTGCGACCACGATCCTGCCGATCGTGCCTTCGTCAACGGCCTCGAATTCCATGGTGGCCTTGTCGGTCTCGATCTCGGCGAGAATGTCGCCAGACTTGACCTCATCGCCTTCCTTCACCAGCCAGCGCGCCAGCTTGCCCTCTTCCATCGTGGGCGACAGGGCGGGCATCTTGAGTTCGATTGCCATCTCAGTAAGTCTCCACCAGCACGTCGGTGTACAGTTCGGACAGGGCCGGCTCGGGCGAATTTTCAGCGAAATCGGCGCTTTCGGACACGATCTGGCGGATCTTCTTGTCGATCTCCTTCAACTTGTCCTCGGCCACGCCGCGCTTCATCAGCTCGATCTTGGCCGCCTCGATCGGGTCGTGGTGGTCGCGCATGTCCTGCACTTCCTCACGGCTGCGATACTTGGCCGGGTCCGACATCGAGTGACCGCGATAGCGATAGGTGTTGAGCTCCATCAGCACCGGGCCATTGCCGGCGCGGACGTATTCCACCGCAATGTTGGCTGCCGAGCGCACTTCGAGAACGTCATTGCCGTTCACATCCATGCCCGGAATGGTGAAGGCCGTGCCGCGCTTGTGGAAATGGGTTTCAGCCGAGGAACGACGGACCGCCGTGCCCATGGCATACTGGTTGTTTTCCACCACGAAGATGATCGGCAGTTTCCAGAGAGCAGCCATGTTGAAGCTCTCATAGACCTGACCCTGGTTGGCCGCGCCATCGCCGAAATAGGCGACGCAAAGCCCGCCATCTTCGTTGTACTGATGGCTGAAGGCCAGACCCGCGCCCAGCGAGACCTGCGCACCTACGATGCCGTGGCCGCCGTAGAACTTGTGGCTGGTGGAGAACATGTGCATCGAGCCGCCCTTGCCACGGCTGATGCCAGCCTCGCGGCCAGTCAGTTCGGCCATGATGACCTTGGGGTCGATGCCATAGGCCAGCATGTGGCCATGGTCGCGATAGCCAGTGATGACGCTGTCGTGCCCTTCCTTCAGAGCCGACTGGATACCGACGGCGACCGCTTCCTGGCCGATGTAGAGGTGGCAGAAACCACCGATCAGACCCAGACCGTAAAGCTGGCCGGCACGCTCTTCAAAGCGGCGGATCAGCACCATCTGTTCATAGAAGTGGAGCAGTTCATCGTCCGTCGCGGCGTAGAGCCGGTTGGCCTCATAGGCCTGCTGGAGATGATCGAGCCCGGAGTTGCCGGTGGTGTCGGCGGTGGGCGTGGGGTTCTGGGTTTTGCCGGTTCGGGCCAAGATGGTGTTCCTCTGAGGGCCGGTTATCGCGACGGTCTATAGACGCAGGGGATTGCGCCCGCAAACAGTCGAATACGAATTTTGACACAGAGGGCAAGTGGTTCCGTGAGCAAGAAAGCGCCCCCCTGCCCATTAAGGCGGGAATTGCCGCAATGCAGCAAAAATGCCGCACCGCAATGCAGGACGCTTTGATTGTCAGTGGACCATCATGATGACGTCGTCAGGATGAGCGACGTTGAGGTTCCGGCGCAGCAATTCGCCAGCAAGATCAGGGTCCGTATGGCGCGGGTCGAGCAGGTTCACACGATTTTGCAGTTCATCGCGCTCAACGGTCAACCGCTTGATCTGCTGCTGCCGTTCGACAAGGGTGCGATGACTCTCGCCCCAGGCCAGCAACCCGCTGGGCCCGGCAACCGACCACGCCAACATGCCCAGCAGCGCTGCAAGGGCGAGCCATTGCACCGTACTGTCCTTGATGGCTCCACGTGAGGGGCGGTTGATCTTCATGCCTCCTTAGAATCACACTTGATTCGCGGTTTCAAGCGATTTTCCACAATTATGCCCGACTTACGACGAATCGGGTCATTTCCTGCATTTTTTCGCCCCTGGTTAGGTGTCTTTCCCCATCCCCGCGTCACCTGTTCCTTAGGTTGCGGGCGCCTAGAAGCGAGGATGGGTCAGGACCTGATAAAAGACCGGTCCGCCCTGTGATGCCTCGAGTTCCAGGACCGGCCCCATGAGCGCCAGCGAAGAAAAACGCCACAGCTTCCGAAACAGCCTTTTCATGAGCGCGCCTTGCCGCATTGAGGGGCTGGACGGGGAGGTCATGGTCAAGCTGCGCAACATCTCGGAAAAGGGCGTGATGGCCGAAGGCCTGCCCAAGCCTCGGGAAGGGGCAATGGTTTCGCTGCAATTGCGAAATCTGGGATGGGTCGAGGGAAGCATCGCCTGGGTGCAAAACCAACGCTTCGGCATTATCTTTGCCCGCGATATAGACCCTGCGATCGTCAAATATACGCCTCCCACCAGCCCTGCCTGCCCGGATGATCTGATGACGCGTCGCCCTCTTCACGTGCGGCTGCGGCAGATCGAGGCGAACCCGACATCCATCCGAAGAGTTTAGTAAATTCAGATCATTATGCCATAAACCGCAGAATGATTTACGGCAGACGATGCATAACCCATCGTTACTCGATGAATGGGATGAGACAATTTTCTATAGGATTTTTAGGTGCCCCCCACCGGACTGAGGCCTACATCGGCCGACAGGAGCATAAAATACAACGCTCGCCACAATCGGACCTGCCGTGACCGGCACGATTCCGTGTGGCGCCACTGAATTGGCCGCCCTTTGTTTCATCCTATCCCTAAGCGAATCATGGGCGGCCCATTTTCCCCTCGGGCCCATCACTATGGCTGGCCGGCCCTCAGGCCGGCTCCCCTCCCACCATCAAGCGATAGCCAACGCCAGGTTCGGTGAGGATCAGCTTGGGTTCCGAAGGGTTTTCCTCCAGCTTCTGGCGAAGCATCCCCATATAGACACGCAGATATTGCGGATCGGCTTCCGAGCGCCCCCAACCGGCGGCGAGCAGGCGCCGCTGCGTCACCACCTGACCGGCACTTTCCGCCAGTGTGCGCAGCAGATTGTATTCCTTGGGCGAGAGGCGCAGGCTTTCCCCGCGCAGCTTGACCACGCGCGTTGCAAAATCAATCGACAGCGGGCCTGAGTCGAAAGTCTCGATCGGCTTGGCGAGCACCTCGCGTCGCCGCAGGGCCGAGCGTACACGCGCCAGCAATTCGCCCAGAACGAAAGGCTTGTCGACATAATCATCCGCCCCTTCATCCAGCGCGGCGATCTTTTCTGCTTCCTGATGGCGGGCGGAAATCACGATAATCGGCGTGTTGGCCTTGGCACGAATGGCGCGGATCACATCCTTGCCATCCATGTCGGGCAGCCCCAGATCAAGCAGCACCACGTCAGGATCGCCCAGCGTGAAATTGGCGATGGCCGCGGTGCCATCAATGGCAACGGTAACGGCATGGCCCAATGTCTTGAGCACGGGGCGCAGCGCAGCCACGATGGCAGGTTCGTCATCGACAAGCAGAATATGGCCAGAGGTCATGCGGTGTCAGATCTCGGTTCGCTGGGAACAAGGGGAAGGCGGATGATGATGCAGGTTCCCCTGCCATCGCGCCAAGGCGAGGCAAGTTCAATCGCACCACCGGAGGCTTCCACGAAACCGCGGGCAATGGCAAGCCCCAGTCCTGTTCCGCGTGGTGCACCATCCTCGCGCCGCACGCGGTAAAAACGCTCAAAGACACGCGCCTGCTCGGACAGGGGAATGCCGACCCCCTCATCGCTGATGGCAATGCGGCACATGTCCCCCTCCTCCTCGCAGCGGATGTTCACCGCGCTGCCAGGCGGACTGTAGAGACAGGCATTCTGCAGAACATTGGCCAGAACCAGATCGAACAGCGTCGCATCCGCCAGGACTGACACCTCGCCATCGGGCGCCTCCACATGAAATTGATGTGACGGGGCGATCCGCTTTTGCCGCTCGATGGCATTGCGGGTCATTTCCAGCGCGGGCAACACGCTACGCGACAGGCCGCCCGGCCCTCCTTGCAGGCGCGACATCTGAAGCAGGTTGGAGGTCAGATGGTTGAGCCTGTCGGATTCCTCGACAATGCCGGTGAGCAGCTCGCGCGAGGTCTCCGGGTCAAAATGCTCGCCATAGGCCAACAGGCTGGCCGCCGCCGTGTTGATGGCGGTCAGCGGAGAGCGAAGATCATGGCTGACCGAGGAAAGCAGCGCGCTTTTCAGCTCCTCGGCCCGCGCTGCCGCATGGGCCTCGGCAAGGCGCGAGGCCAGATGGACCCGCTCGAGCGCCAGCGTCGTCATGCGAGCGAGCGCCAGCATGAAGCCCTGATCCAGCGGAGCGCCATCAGGCCGTTGAGCGATCAGCACCCCCAGCGTCGACGTGCTGCCCGGCAGCGGAAAAGCCCAGACACCATTACGCGAGATCCATTCCGCGTTCGAGGCTACCGCCTCCTGCACCAGCGGCACCAGTTGGGGATAGGCATCACCGCCATCCAGCCCCTGCCCTGCCGCATCGTGCAGCGTGGCCATGATGCCCGTCTGGTCGATGACGCTGGCGGTCAGTGCGGTTGCCACCTCATGCGTGTTGCGCGCGCGCTGCATCCCGCCACTGGCCTCCAGCAGAGCCTCAAGCTGCACATTGCGCTGGCGGACCCGGCGCGCCTCATCCTTCAGCCGCCCCGAGAGCAGGCCGGAAATCAGCGCCGAAAGGGTGAAGACCAGCGGCGCTGCCAGATCGTTGGGGTGGGAATAGGTGATGACCCATTTGGGTTCGGTGATCAGCATGTCGAAGCCGACATCGGCCAGAAGCGCGCTGATGAAGGCGATGCCCAGCCCGTGCAGCGCGCCATTGACCATGACTGCGGTCACGAAGATGAGGCTGATATAACCTTCCGAAAGGACACCATCGACGCTGACGGCAAGGGCCGATGTCACCGCCAGCAGGGCAACAGCCCAGAACAGCCGCGTCCAGTCCATCTGGAAGCGATGCTTGAGCATGGCGATCTGTGAAACTGCATTAGGCATTCGCGACATGTTTCAGAAGCAACGGCGCCGGGCAAGAGCCCGACGCCGCCGATCCTCAACAATCAATCTGCGTGGCGCTGGTTAAAGCGCCAGTGCCAGCGTGGTTGACATCGCGTTGCGCGTGCCGGCCAGCTCACGGTTGAGCCAGAGCGCCCCCAGCGTCAGGATCGAACCCGACAGCAGATAGAGGCCCGAGGCGACCAGACCATATTCATGCGCCAGCTTGAGCGCGATGAGCGGAGCGAAGGCCGCACCCACCAGCCAGGCCAGATCGCTGGTCAGGGCCGAACCCGTATAGCGATGCGCCTGCGAGAAGCTGGAGGCCACCGCACCCGAGCTTTGCCCGAAGGACACGCCCAGCAACGCAAAGCCGGTGACCATGAAGACGATCTCGCCCGCCATGCCGATGCTGAGCATCTGGGGGCCAAAGCCCGAGAACACCGCTGTGACAACCGCCGAGGAACCCAGCACCACGCGGCGCCCGACCCGATCAGCCAGCGTGCCCGAAGCGATGATCGCCAGCACGCCGACAACCGCCGCGCAGGTCTCGATCAGCAGGAAGGTCACCGGCTCCTCATTGGTGTAGAGATAGACCCAGGAGAGCGGGAACACCGTGACCATATGGAACAGCGCAAAGCTGGCCAGCGGAGCAAAGGCGCCGATGACGATGGTGCGCCATTCGGTGCGCACAGTCTGGGCGGGCGGCTCGGGCTGCAGGTCGCCTTCTTCGAACAGGCGCTCGAATTCGGGCGTACCGACCAGACGCAGACGGGCAAACAGAGCCACCACATTGATGGCGAAGGCCACGAAGAAGGGAAAACGCCAGCCCCAGCTCAGAAATTCGGCCTGATCCAGCGTCGAGAGGAAAAAGGCGAACATCGAACTGGCCACAATCAACCCCAGCGGCGCACCAAGCTGCGGGATCATCGCATACCAGCCCCGGTTCTCCTTGGGCGCATTGAGTGCGAGCAGCGAGGCCAGGCCATCCCAGCTGCCGCCCAGCGCAAAGCCCTGCCCCAGGCGCATGAACGCGAGCATGGCAATCGCGGTCGCCCCCTCATCGGCGTAGGATGGCAGGAAGGCCATGGCCGCCGTCGACCCGCCCAGCATGAAGAGCGCCGCCACCAGCTTGATCGTGCGGCCATAGGCCCGGTCAATCGCCATGAAGACGAAAGAGCCGAGTGGACGCGCAATGAAGGCCAGCGGGAAGATGGCGAAGGAATAGATCGTGCCCGTAAAGGCATCTGTAAAAGGGAAGAGCAATTTGGGAAACACCAGCACCGAAGCGATGGCATAGACAAAGAAGTCGAAGAATTCCGATGTGCGCCCGATGATCACGCCAATGGCGATCTCGCCGGGGGAGACATGGTCGTCACGCGACTCCGGAGCAATACCGAGGCCGGGTGACACGCCAGGAGACGCAGGCGCGCCCCCCGAAGAAAAGGTGGCGGTGGTCATATTCAGGCATCCCAATATCTTAGTATTATACACAAGTCTTAGAGAAGCTCGGGGTTCCCGCCCAAAAATCCCTATGATTTGCGCTAAAATGAAGGCTGCACTAAAAACGCCATGATGACAATCAAATTGATGGGACAAAATGTCCTATCGCAGACGCAGCATAGGAGGCCTACGCGCGCGTTCCATGAGCATGCATCTCCCTCCCCCCCCTCGCCATTGGCGTAAGGCCAGCGCATTGGTCTTGCCGCTGATTTTGTCCGCATGTCAGTCCGATGTCATGAACCCGGCGGGTGATATCGCAAAGCAGCAGGCCCATCTGGTCGTGGTCGCCACGCTGCTGATGCTGATCATCGTCGTGCCGGTGATGGTCCTCATCGCGGTCTTTGCCTTCAAATATCGCGCCGGCGCCAATGCCCGCTATGAGCCCGAGTGGCACCACTCGACTCAGCTTGAGCTGGTGATCTGGTCGGCCCCGCTGCTCATCATCATCGCGCTCGGCTCGCTCACCTGGGTAACGACCCACCTGCTCGATCCGTTCCGCCCGCTCGATCGCATCAAGGAAGGCCAGCCCGTCAAGGCCGGCACCAAGCCGCTCGAGATCGAAGTCGTGGCGCTCGACTGGAAATGGCTGTTCATCTACCCCGAACAAGGCGTGGCGAGCATCAATGAAGTGGCTCTGCCGGTCGATCGGCCGGTGCATTTCTCGATCACCGCCTCCTCGGTGATGAACTCCTTTTATATACCCGCCGTCGCGGGGCAGATCTATGCCATGCCCGGCATGACCACCCAGCTCAACGCCGTGGTGAACAAGGCCGGCAGCTATAACGGCTTCTCGGCCAACTACAGCGGCGCGGGCTTCTCGCACATGCACTTCACCGCGCTGGGTCTGGCCGGTGGCGATTTCGACAAGTGGGTCGCCAACGCCAAGAGCGCAAGCGACAAGCTGGATGCCGAAACCTATCTCAAGGTCGAGCAGCCCTCGGGCGTGGAGGCGACCGACCCGGTCCGCCATTTCGCCAATGTTCAAGGTGGCCTGTTTGATCGCATCGTCAACCTCTGCGTCACGCCGGGCAAGATGTGCGTCAACCAGATGATGGCTCTGGATGCCAAGGGCGGCGTCGGCAAGGCCGGCACCTTCAATATGGCGCAGCTTACCTACGACAAAGACGGTCGCCCCAAGGTGACGCCGATCGTCCCCGGCAAGCAGGCGGAGCTGGACAAGGCCTTCGTTCGCGCGCTGTGCGATCCGGCCGCCAAGGTGGCCGGCCCCGTGCTGCCCGCCGGCCAGCAATCCTCGACGCCTGAGAAGGCACACGCCAAGCAAGAGCTGAGCCTGCTCGCTCCTGCCCGCTCCACCCATTCGTAACGGCGACAACCATGCTGATAGAACCCTCAACCCATTCGCACTGGACACCGCTCCTGGGCCGACTAGGCCTTGACGCGCTGCCCACCGAGCCGATCGTCATGATCACATTCGTCGGCGTCGCCCTTGGCGGCATCGCGCTGGTGGCGGCCCTCACCTATTTCAAGCTCTGGGGCTATCTCTGGAAGGAATGGTTCACCAGCGTCGATCACAAGAAGATCGGCGTCATGTACATGGTCCTGGGCCTTGTCATGTTCCTGCGCGGCTTTGCCGACGCGCTGATGATCCGCTCACAGCAGGCCCTCGCCTTCAACGGGTCCGACGGTTATCTCAACTCTCACCACTTTGATCAGGTGTTCACCGCGCACGGCGTCATCATGATCTTCTTCGTGGCCATGCCGTTTGTGACGGGCCTGATGAACTATGTGGTGCCACTGCAGATCGGCGCGCGCGACGTGTCCTTCCCCTTCCTGAACAATTTCTCGTTCTGGATGACGGTGGGCGGCGCGGTGCTGGTCATGGCCTCGCTGTTCATCGGCGAATTCGCCCGTACCGGCTGGCTGGCCTATCCGCCACTTTCCGAACTGGCCTACAGCCCTGATGTCGGTGTCGACTATTATATCTGGTCGCTGCAGGTCGCTGGTGTCGGCACGACACTTTCGGGCGTCAACCTGATCGCCACGATCCTCAAGCTGCGTGCCCCCGGCATGAAGCTGATGCGCATGCCCGTCTTCACCTGGACGGCGCTGGTGACGAACATCCTGATCGTTGCCGTTTTCCCGGTGCTGACCGTCGTTCTGGCCCTGCTGGGTCTGGACCGCACCATCCACACCAACTTCTTCACCAATGACTTCGGCGGCTCGCCGATGCTCTATGTCAACCTGATCTGGATCTGGGGCCACCCCGAGGTCTATATCCTCATCCTGCCAATCTTCGGCGTCTTCTCCGAAATCACCGCGACCTTCTGCGGCAAGCGCCTCTTTGGCTACACCTCGATGGTCTATGCCACCGCGGTGATCGGCATTCTCTCCTACCTCGTCTGGCTGCACCACTTCTTCACCATGGGTTCGGGCGCCTCGGTCAACAGCTTCTTCGGCATCACCACCATGGTGATCTCGATCCCCACGGGCGCCAAGCTGTTCAACTGGCTCTTCACAATGTATCGTGGCCGCATCCGCTATGACCTGCCCATGATGTGGACGGTCGCCTTCATGCTCACCTTCACCATCGGCGGCATGACCGGCGTGATGATGGCTGTGCCTGCTGCCGACTTCGTGCTGCACAACTCGGTGTTCCTCATCGCCCACTTCCACAACGTCATCATTGGCGGCGTGGTGTTCGGCGTGTTCGCCGCCATCAACTACTGGTGGCCCAAGGCCTTCGGCTTCAAGCTGAACGTGTTCTGGGGCAAGGTGCAGTTCTGGTGCTGGGTCGTCGGCTTCTGGCTGGCCTTCACGCCGCTCTACATGCTGGGCCTGATGGGCGTGACGCGCCGAATGCGCGTGTTCGATGCCTCCTATGACCCGCTGCGCGTCTACTACATCGTGGCCATGCTGGGCGCGCTGCTGATTGCCGCCGGCATCGGCGCCATGCTCCTCCAGTTCGCCATCTCGATCTGGAAGCGTGAGGAATACAAGGACGAGAGCGGTGACCCGTGGCATGGCCGTACTCTGGAGTGGGCAACCTCCTCGCCTCCGCCGGAATACAACTTCGCCTTCACGCCCGTCATCCACGATCTGGACGCCTGGGCCGACATGAAGAAGGCCGGCGTGCCCCGCCCCGTCTCGGGCTTCAAGGACATCCACATGCCTCGCTCGACCTGGGCTGGCATCGTCCTTGCCGGGATGGCGACCCTGACCGGCTTCGCGCTGATCTGGCAGGTCTGGTGGCTGGCCATCGTTGGCCTGGTATCGATCATCGGCACCGCCATCTTCCACACCTTCAACTATGACCGCAGTTATCACATCCACGCCGAGCATATCGCCGAGGTGGAAGCTGCCCGCACCGCGCAGCTGGCTGCCGTTGCCAACAAAGGAGCCGCCGCATGAGCAGCCCCGCAACCACGCCCCCAAGTGCAGGAACGCCGGGCGACCTGACCGCCGCCTATTATGACCTGAACGAACACGCCCATCCGGACGGTTACAGCACGGGCCTCGGCTTCTGGCTGTATCTGATGAGCGACTGCCTCATCTTTGCCATGCTCTTCGCCACCTTCGGCGTTCTGGGTGGCAATTATGCCGGCGGCGAAGGCCCCAAGGATCTCTTCAACCTCAAGCTCGTCGCGGTGAACACCTCGATGCTGCTCTTCAGCTCGATCACCTATGGCTTTGCCATGATCTCGATGCAGGGCCGCAACAAGGGCGCGACGCTGGGCTGGCTGTTCATCACGCTGCTGTTTGGCCTGGCCTTCCTCAGCATCGAAATGTTCGAGTTCCACGAGCTGATCGCCGAAGGCAATGGCCCGCAGCGCAGCGCCTTCCTCTCCAGCTTCTTCACGCTGGTAGGCACGCACGGGCTGCACGTGACCTTCGGCAGCATCTGGCTGGTGACGCTGATGGTGCAGGTGGGCCGCTTTGGCCTCACCGCCGCCAACCAGCGCCGCCTGCAGTGCCTGTCGCTGTTCTGGCACTTCCTTGACGTCGTGTGGATCGGCGTTTTCACCTTTGTCTATCTGATGGGGACGCTGCGCTGATGGCTGACCATGCACACCATGACGACCATGGTCACGACTCGGGCTTCCACGCCTCGATGAAGGACTATGTGATCGGTTTCGTCCTGTCGGTGATCCTCACCGCCATTCCCTTCTGGCTGGTCATGACCGGGGCGCTGCACAGCGCCTCGGCCACCGGGCTGGTCATCATGGGCTTTGCCGCCGTGCAGATCGTGGTCCACATGGTCTACTTCCTGCACATGAGCCCCCGGGTCGAGGGCGGGCAGAACCTGCTCGCGCTGATCTTCACCATCATCCTGGTCGGGATCGTGCTGTCGGGCTCGCTCTGGGTCATGTATCACATGAACCAGAACATGATGCCCATGCCCGCCACCATGGAAGGCATGGGTTGATCCCGGCCACCGAGGGTAACGCAGGGGGGCGGCGCCAGCTTTTGCTGGTGGCCGCCCTTCTGGCGTTTGCGGCCCTGTTCGTCGGGCTTGGCGTCTGGCAGGTCAAACGCCTCGCCTGGAAGGAAGCCCTGATCGCGCGGGTCAATGCCGGCCTTTCGGCCCTGCCTGTTCGGGTGGAAAGCCTGCCGCGCGGCATCACCATGGCGCAGGCCAAGGGGATGGAGTACCGCCGCCTCTCGCTCCACGGCAACTGGATCGTCGGTGACACCGAACTGGTCGCGGGCCCCTCTTCGCTGGGCACGGGCTATTGGGCGGTGACCCCGCTGCGGATGGGTGACGGAGAGATTGTCTATGTCAACCGCGGCTTCGTGCCGATGGGGACCAAACGCGGCGCGGTGATCGCCCTCACCCCCACAGCGCCGGTCGATGTGGTGGGGCTGATGCGGGTGAGCGAGCCGGGCGGCAGCTTCATGCGCCCCAATCGTCCGGAAGCTGATCTGTGGACCTCGCGCGATATTGTCGCTCTGGCGCAAAGGCACCATCTGTCGGCCCAGACCGGATGGTTCATTGATGCACAGGCGGTCAGCGGCATGAACAAAGAGCTGCTGGCCAAACAGCCGGTCGCCGGGCTAACGGTGGTCAGCTTTCCCAACAATCATCTCGGCTATGCGATCACCTGGTTCACTCTTGCCCTGCTCTGCCTTGGCGCCATCTTCGTGGTGCGACGTTACCGCGCCTGAGGCCGACGCATGAGCCGGGGACAGGGTTGGCCCATCGCGCCAGCTTCCAAGCGCAACATGATGCTGCTCATCCAGTTGCGCTGGCTGGCGGTGCTGGGGCAACTGGCCACGATCTGGTTCACCGCCGCCGTGCTGCATGTGCATCTGCCGGTGTTCCAGATGATGGTCGTGCTGGTGGCGCTGGCGCTGGTCAATCTGGTAACCCTGGTGCTCAGCATCGGGCGGCGCGGCTTTTCCTATATCGAGCTGCTGGGCGTGCTGATGCTCGATGTCTCGGCGCTGGCCTGGCAGCTTTACCAGACGGGCGGCGGCACCAACCCCTTCGTCTTTCTCTTCCTGCTCCAGATCGTTATCGGCGCCATTCTGCTGCCGCCCCGCTGGAGCTGGATCATCGCGCTGCTGGCGGCCTGCGATGCCACCTTCCTCACCTTCTGGTTCGAGCCACTCACCCTGCCCAGCGCCTATGATGGCGTCCACTTTCAGCTCTACCTCATAGGCAGCCTGATCTGCTTTCTGCTGATCGCGTCGCTGCTGGTCATCTTCGTCGTGCGCATCGACCGCAACCGAAGGGCCAGCGACGCCGCGCTGGCGGCCCTGCGCCAACAGGCCGCCGAGGAGGACCATATCGTGCGACTGGGCCTGTTGGCCAGCGGCGCGGCACATGAGCTGGGCACGCCGCTGGCCAGCATGTCGGTCATTCTGGGCGACTGGATGCACCATCCCACCTTCGCGACGGATGCCGAGCTGAGCGAGGATGTTGCCCTGATGCAGGCCGAGCTCAAACGCTGCAAGGCGATCCTGTCGGGCATTCTCATTTCCGGCGGCGAGATCAGGGGAGAAAACCCGCAGGTGACTTCGGTGCGCGGCTTCCTCACCGAAGTCGTGGAGGACTGGCGCGCGCGCAGCATCTGCCCGATCAGCTTTACCGATGAATTCGGCGAGGATGTCGACATCGTCTCCGACCCGGCGCTGCGACAGGTGGTCGGCAACATCATCGACAATGCCATCGAGGCCTCGCCCCAGGGCATCACCATCAGCGCGCGACGTGAAACCGGCGCGCTGGTCCTGACCGTCATCGATCAAGGCCCAGGCTTTGACGAGGACATCCTCTCGCAGATCGGCAAGCCCTATGCCTCGAACAAGGGACGCCCCGGCGGTGGGCTGGGCCTGTTCCTCGTCGTCAATGTGGCGCGCAAGCTGGGCGGACGGCTCAACATCACCAACCTGCCCGAGGGCGGGGCGCAGGTTGACCTGAGGATACCATTGTCGGCGCTGGCCTTTCAGGGCAAAGCGAAAGGATGAGTGAAACGGATCCCCAGCCGACCCTCGTCATCGTGGAGGACGACCCCGCCTTTGGCCGCACTCTGCGTCGTTCCTTCGAGCGGCGTGGCTATGAGGTGCATCTGGCCACCAGCCCGGAGGAACTCGAAACGATGCTGGGCAAGGTGCGGCTGGATTATGCCGTGGTTGACCTGAAGCTGGGCACGGCGTCAGGCCTCACCTGCGTGCAGATGCTGGCCCAGCATGATCCGGCCACCTGCATCGTGGTGCTCACCGGCTTTGCCAGCATCGGCACGGCGGTCGAGGCGATCAAGCTGGGCGCGGCGCATTATCTGGCCAAGCCCGCCAACACCGACGACATCGAGGAGGCCTTCGCCAAGCGCGAGGGCAACCCCGAAGTGCCGGTGGAAGGCCGCAAGACCTCGATCAAAACGGTCGAGTGGGAATATATCCACGCGACGCTGGCCGAATGCGATTTCAACATCTCCGAAGCCGCACGAAGACTGGGCATGCATCGCCGCACCCTTGCCCGCAAGCTGGAGAAGCGACAGTTGAAATAAGGGGCGCAATGGATTGGCGCCCCTCGCGCCGTCAGGCCAAAGTGTAGATCAGGCCAAAGTGTCGCGCACGATCGCCAGCGCTTCCCTGTTGATGGCGGCGGCGTGTTCGGCAGTGTCGCTTTCCGAATAGCAGCGCAATTCCGGCGCATTACCCGAGCGACGCAGGTGCAGGATCGCGCCGCTTTGCGTCGTCATGCGAATGCCGTCGGTCACATCGATGGCGGTGATGGCGCCTGCCACCTTGCCAAAAATACCGTCGAGCCGGCTGATCTGGTCCTGCGTGCCGCCCTCCAGCAGCCGGGCAAAGATGGCCTCGCTCTTTTCCGTCGCAAAGTTCTGGATGCGGTCGGAATAGGTCACGCGCGGCGGCAGGCTATCGAGCAGATCGCGGATGGTTCCGGGGCGCGAAGCAATGATGACCGCCATGATCGGCAGCACGGCATCGCGCGTCGGCAAGGGTGAGAGTGACCCCAAGGGACTGCCCAGCAGGAAGCCGCCATTGGCCTCATACCCCACCACCGGCGCCGCGCCCGATGCCAGCAGATCATTCATCGCGGCGATCACGAAAGGCGAGCCGATCCGCGTCCTGGCCGTCCGGGCAAAGGCGCCCGAGCGTTCGAGCACGGTATTGCTCGACACTGGCGTCACGACGGCTTGCGCCCTGATCGCCCGGGCGCACAGCACGCCCAGCACATCCCCGCGCAACCATTCGCCCGTGTGATCGGCCAGCAAGGGGCGGTCGGAATCGCCATCGGTCGAGATGATGGCATCAAAGCCATAGTCCTTCGCCCAATCCCTTGCGAGATCGACATCCTCGGGGCGGATCGCCTCGGTATCGACCGGAATGAACTTTGTAGCACGGCCGATCGGCGTCCCCTTGCCGCCAAGAGCCTCGACAATGCTGACCAGCAGATCGCGGCCCACCGCCGAATGCTGGTAAATGCCGATGTGCAGCCCCGAAAGCGCCGCCGGCCCGAAGAAATGGACGTAGCGCTGGATGTAATCGGTCCGGGCATCGACTTCGGCGGGCAAGGCTTCGGGCGAGACAAGCATGCCATCGGCAGCAAAAGTGCCGGGCTTGCTCTCGATGATCTGGCCGCGCATCCCCGCCTCGTCATCCTTGAGAACCTCGCCCTTGGGGCGATAGAATTTGATGCCGTTGCGATCATCGGGAATATGGCTTCCGGTCACCATGATCGAGGGGATTTCCTGACCAAAGGCATAGAGCGCCAGCGCCGGTGTCGGCACAAAGCCGCAGTTCACCACCTCGCCGCCCATATCGCGGATGGCCTGGGCACAGGCCGTCATGATGCGCGGTGTGCTGGGGCGCAAATCGCCCGCCAGCGCCACGCGCATGCCGGGCGAAAACTCTCCAAGGTCGACCAGATGCTGCAGGAAGCCAGTGGTATAGGCATGGCAGACATAATCCGTCATCGCGGCCACTTGCCCGCGCGCGCCACTGGTGCCGAACTGGACCCCCGAGCGGGCCATGATGGTATCGACGGTCCGGGGGCTGAGCATTGTGTCGTGATCTGTCATCAAAGATGTCCCGAAAATCAGTTGGCATCAATCCTGGTCATCATGCCCGGAGAACATGACATTTTTGGGCGGCGCCCTCTGTCAGGCCTATAAGAGGAAATGCCAGAGACACAATGCGCTCTCTGACACTCTCGTCTCCCTATCAGACAAAGCGGCGCCTCAAGCGCGTGGGTCATGAAATGCCCCGCAAGGCCAATGGCTCCATACACAGGGCAAAACCCGTCTGAAATTTCTGCATGTATCCGTCCAAGGGGCATACGAAGCCGCCTTGCAGTTAGCGCTCACACGAGGCACAAGATCGCGTAACGCCCATACCGGTCGACCGCGACTGGCGGCAGCAAAAAACACAAAGAATGGCGGGGGCAACGCCAGCCCCGGCGTCACCATGGAAAGAGAGATGCATGTTCCGCACCGTCGCCCTGTCGCTTCTTCTTGCCGCCTGCGCAACCGGCGCCATGGCGCAAGGCGGGCATCAGCATACCGCCACACCTTTCGACATTGCGATCACGGTCGACGACCTGCCCGCCCATGGCGCCCTGCCCAAAGGCATGACGCGCGTCGGCATCGCGCGCAGCTATCTCGACACACTGCATCGCCATGGGGTGAAACAGGCCTATGGCTTCGTCAACGCCGTGCAGATCGAGAAGGAGCCCGACAGCGCGCCGGTGCTGGCCTTGTGGCGCAAGGCCGGATACCCGCTGGGCAACCATACCTACACCCATTTGAACCTCGACAGCGCGCCGTCGCTGGCGGCATGGCAGGCAGATGTGGAACAGGGCGAGCCGGCGGTCGCGGCGCAAATGAAGAGCGCCGACTGGCACTGGCTGCGCTTTCCCAACCTGTCGGCGGGGCGGGACGCCGAGCGGCATGACGCGGCGGCAGCCTGGCTGGCCGGGCGCGGTTACCGCATCGCCGATGTCAGCATGAGCTTTAGCGACTGGGCCTATACCGACACCTATGCCCGCTGCGTCGCGCAGGGCAATATGCAAGCCATCGCAATGATGAAGCGTGACTATCTACGCAGTGTGGACGAAGGCATCGCCTGGACGAAGGCCACCTCCAACGCCGTCTATGGCCGCATGATCCCGCAGGTGCTGCTCACCCATGTGGGGGGCTGGTCGGCCGTGATGCTGCCCGAGGTGATGGCGCGGCTCGATGCGGCAGGCGCGCATTACGTCCCCCTCGCGCAGGCGGAGGCGGACCCGGCCTATGCCCAGGCCGACACATTGCCCGGCGGCGGCGGCATCATGGAACGCTGGGCCAAGAGCCGAAACATCGCCCTGCCGATGCCACCCCCGGCGCTGCCTTCCTATCTTCCGACACTGTGCCGCTAGGGCATCGGTCAGTCATTGACTGCGAACTACGCAGTGCAAGAAAAGCGGCGTATTTGCGACAAATTTGTGTCCTGCCGGGGCAAATCTTGATCTAATCCTCATACCAATTTATCGAACCAGCCGACATCAATTCCACACATGCCGAGATTGGAGCGGGACATGGCAGCAAGGCATTTCGCATTGGCGGGCGTGGCGCTGGCCTCGCTGGCGGCAGGCGTTCACTCAGCCGGAAGGGCAGCGCCCGCCGCGCCGGCCTGCGACCGCCAGCCCGGCGGCCTGCAACTGCCACCCGGATTTTGCGCCACCATTTTCGCCGACAAGCTGGGCCATGTGCGGCACATGGCGGTGGCGGCGGATGGAACCATCTATGCCAATTCCGCGCCCGACGCGCAGGACCAGAGCCGCCCTTCCGGGCTGATCATGCTGCGCGATGCCAATGGCGATGGCCGCGCCGATGTGATCGAGCGCCCCGTGCCTGCCGTGACCGGCGGGACGGGCGTTGCGCTCTATCGAGGCGCGATCTATCTCGAGGACAAGAACCGCATCATCCGTTACCGTCTCGATCCGCGCAGCCGTCTGCCTGTGGGCGAGCCGGCCACGGTGGTGTCCGGCCTGCCCGTTGGCGGGGATCACCGTTCGCGCAGTCTGGCAATCCGGCATGATGGCACTATGTTCGTGAGCATTGGCAGCGCGACCAATGCCTGTCAGTTCGCCAACCGACAGGCAGGATCGCCCGGCATTTCGCCGTGCACCGAAAAGCTGCATCGGGCCGGCATCTGGCAGTATCGCGCGGATCAGACCGGGCAAGCCTTCTCGCCCGCCAATCGCTTCGCCTCGGGCATCCGCAATGCCGTGGGCCTGACGCTTGACAGCCATGGCCAGCTTTTCGCCACCCAACATGGCCGCGACCAGTTGCATGAAAACTGGCGCGCGCTCTACACCGCCCAGCAGGGGCAGGACTGGCCCGCCGAGGAATTGCTCCTGGTCAACAAGGGCGATGATTTCGGCTGGCCGCAGTGTTATTTCGATCCACAGCGCCAGCAACTGGTGCTGGCCCCCGAATATGGCGGCGATGGCGGCCACAAAATCGGCATCTGTGCCAAGGCCAAGGCACCAATCGCGGCCTTTCCGGGCCATTGGGCGCCCAACGGCTTGCTGATCTACGAAGGCGCGCAATTCCCCGCCGCCTATCGCGAAGGCGCCTTCATTGCCTTCCACGGGTCATGGAACCGCGCGCCCGGGCCGCAGCAAGGCTTCAACATCGTGTTCCAGCCGATGCGCAATGGCCGCGCCACTGGCCATTATGTGGTCTTTGCCAATGGCTTTGGCGGGCCAGGCCAGGCATCGGGCAACGCGCTCTATCGCCCGACAGGGCTGGCAATGGCGCCCGATGGCGCGCTGTATATCTCTGATGACAAGGTGGGCCGGATCTGGCGGGTTACCTATCGTGGCTCCCATTCCGCGCCTGTACAACAGGCGGTCGGCGCCGCAGCCGCGCCGGTTGCCGCCACCGGGCCGCAGGCAATCACGCCCCATAACGGCGCCTTGCCGGCGGGCGTGGATCTGGCATCGATCGCATTGGGCCGCCGGCTCTGGGCAGGTGAGACGGGCGAGGCCAGTTGCTCCGGCTGCCATGGCCCGCATGGCGAGGGCACTGCTGTGGCCCCCAACCTGAGCGACCCCGAATGGTTGTGGGGCCAGGGCACGCCCAGGGAGATCGAGGCATTGATTGCCCGCGGCGTTCCGGCACCCAAGCGTTTCTCAGCCCCCATGCCAGCCGATGGCGGTGCCGTGCTGACCGGTCAGCAGCGCCACGCTCTGGCTGCCTATGTCTGGTCGCTCTCGCATCCTTGAGCGTGAAGCGCATAGAGTTGCACCACCTCTTCACCCCCGAGACAGCGCCGGCATTGCGCTCCATCGCGGTCACAGCCAGCGTCTCGTCCGCCTTGACGGTCCTTGTCGAGAGTACCGGCGCGTCATAGGCAGAGCGGGCGTAGCTTAACGCATGGGCGAAGGGATAGAGCGGCCTGAGGTTGTGCGACGACATGGGGCGCAAACCGCGCCGGCAAACGATGGATCAACGCGTTTCCAGTTTCATGATGAGGGCTTCGCCATCGAGATGCTCGGGCAAGGCAGCTGCCAGCGCCTGAAAATGGCTGGTGGCCTCATGCGTCGCAATCGCCTCCTCATCAGCCCAGCGTTCCAGAAACACGAAACGTCCGGCATGGGCGCTGTCACGGTTGAGGCGGTAGAAGATGCAGCCCGGTTCCGCCATGCTGGGCGCGACACAGGCCTGCAAAACCGCCTCGAGCGCCGCCTCATGGCCGGGCTTGGCAACGAGAACGGCGACCACATCTATTCCTGACATCCGAGAACCTTTCATCCGGGAAGCCGCCGCAAGCACGGTCTGCAGCAACCGGCACACGGGGCGGGATACGTCAGCATCCCAGCCCCTTTGCCTCCGGTCAAGCGCCTCAGGGCGTCTGGAAGGTCCAGCGCCCGGTATCGTTGGATGGATCAAAGCTGGCGAGGACCGGCGTGCTGGCACCGGCTGCCGTCAACACCAGCTCGCTGCCCGCCTTGGGCTGCAACTTGGGCGTGATGCGATAGGTACCATCGGTCAACTGATCGATCCGCCAAAGCTGCCCGGTCGTGCCGGAAAAAGCCGGATCAGCGACCAGCTTGCCATCGGGTGTGGCGGCGAGAGTGCGCGTCGTGCCCGCAATCAGGATCTTGTAATAAGGCGATCCCATATAGCCGCCGGCGCCCGCCACCGGCTCAACACGCCATGTCTGGTGAGGCTTGATCATGTAATCGCCCAGATCAACGGCAATGGGGCCACTGGGCCAGGCGACTGAATCCTGCTCCAGCGTCAGGTTCGGAATGGGGCCCACAGGCGTCGTGGGCGGCCCGAAGAAGCCGCGCTGCCGCTGGAACGGGATGCGCACGAAATCGACCGCCAGTTCAAGGGCGCCGCCACTGCGTTCCGACTGGATCTCATAGGTGCCCGCCGAGATGTTGGTGCCAGCCACCGGCCAGCCATCCTTCCACAGCAATGGCTGGATACCCAGCACGCTACGCCCGCTGCGGTCCATGTCCGCCTCGTAATGCATCGAGAATTTTTCGAGGCCGCCGCCAAGGTCGATCAGACCGAAATGCCCCGGGCCATAGACCCGGCCACGCCCCGCCACGACCAGCTTGCCGCCTCCCTTGAGCAACGGAATGCCCATATTGTCCACATAGGGGCCCGTAGGGCTGCGCGAACGGCCAACGCGGATGTTATAGGACGAGTTGGGCCCGTCGCAGCAGGTGCCATGCGTGCCGAGCAGGTAATACCACCCATCGCGATGCATCAGCGCCGTGGCCTCCATGTCGATGGCAATATCGACAGGCTGATTGCCGGCAACGCGCTGCCCCGTGGCCGGGTCAAGCTCGACCATGCGGATGGAGCCGAAATAGGTGCCATAGCTGAGCCACAGATGACCATCGGCCAGCAAAAACGCCGGGTCAATCGCATCCTGATTTTCGACACCATCGCTCGACGCCACCGTACCAACGTCATGATAGCCGAAGTCGGCCGACCTGGGGTCCAGCGTCTTGGTCCACATGACCTTGACCAGGCTGGCATGGCCACCGCTCATGCCGCCGCCGCCCACGGCATAGGCGACATAATAGCGGTCACCGATCTTGATGACATCAGGCGCGACACCGCCGCCCGGGCGCTCGCCGCCTGCATGCCAGGTCCAGCCGTCCTCCGACACCAGGCCACCGCGGCCCGTGCCGAAGGTGTAATATTTGCCATCGGACAAGGTGATGGTTGACGGATCGTGGATATAGGGTTCGCCAGCCAGTTGCTGGGCGTGAGCGACGCTCGAACAGCCGAGCATGAGTGCCAGGCAGGAGGCAGCGGCAGAAAGAAGTTTCATGGGAAGGTTTTCCCTGCTTGTCATGGAAGGGCGCGGCGACTTAGCGGGTGCTGGTCGTGAGATCGGTGATGGGGTGGCCCTTCTCGTCGATGAAGCGCACGCAGAAATCACTCAGGCCCGGGCCGTTGATGACCGCGCCGCGCAGAATGTTGCGCCCCTTGTGCAAAGTCATCGGCTCGGAGACGACATCGTCCATCACCATGCGCCGGTCGCCGAACAGGCTGGCGGCTTCCTGACCATTAAGCCACCACATCGAGGCCGAGTTCGAACCCACGGCAACGCGCACGTCATGGATCTCGCGCGGGCTGTTCACCACGGTGACCGCCCAGAAGATGACGCCATAGGTCTGCTTGCCATAGGCTTGGGCGAAATTGAACAGCTTCACATCGAAGGGCGATGCATCGAGCGCGTGCCAGACCAACGGCTTGCCCGCCACCGTCACCTTCTGGCCATCACGCGGCATGGTGGTGAAAGAACCGGAGAAAGGCGGGTTGGCGAAGGCCTGCCGGACATAGGTGCCGGTAAAGACGGTGTTCGTACGATTGGGCTTGTCGATTGGCTCGAGCAGCAGCCAGCGTTGAAGGAAACCATCGGCGTCCGCCGCCTTGGCCGCGCCGGTGGCAACCGTGAAGTAAGGCGCGAGTTTGGCCGGGCCAGCCTCAATTTTGCCAGCCTCAATTTTGCCAGCCTGAGCCTTGTCGGCGGCAGCCGCCGGCACGGTCGCCGTGCCGCCCAAGGCCAACGCGGCCAACACCGGGATGACGCGAGACAAAATCGCGTGTTTTCGGGTCACACTCTCTCTCCTGATCGGGGTATCATGCTGTATCCAACGTCAAAGTGAAGACCTGCGCGCCAGCCGGACTGTCGCCTCTTCATTTCATCCCAACAAAATCCGCCGCACAGCGCCTTCAGGGTCATCGACCATGCGGCACTGATTGTCGAAAACCATCGTCTGGCAGCGCTGCGGATCGGATGGTGCCCAGGCTAGCCCCGGCTGGCTGGGGTTGCCGGTGCGCGCAAAATTGGCCCAGGCGGTGGCCATGGTGCGGGCCAGGCGCTGCGCCTCGGGCGTGTTGCCGGTGCCCTGATCGCAGCGCGCGGCGTTGTCGAAACAGAAGGCCAGATCGGTCGTATGCCACGCGCCGGCCACCCCATCGAGCTGCGGCGACTGCCACTGGAACAGATACTGATAGACCGGGGCCGCGTGCTGCCCGTGTTTAAGCGCGACCATCTGCTGCACGTGGTTGCGACTGCTCAGCCCCTGCACGCCATAGGAAAGGGTGCGTATCGCCTTTTCCGGATGGGCCTTCTTCATCGCCGCGATCAGCGCATCGGCCTTGGTGGCTCCATATTGGCCGGTCAGGTCAGCACGCCACTGCGCCTCGGTCGGGTTTGAGCCAAAACGCATCCCCTCTTCGCTGACATTGCCGATGATCATGGGAATATCGCGTGAAATATCGGGCGCGACATCGGCGAAGGAGCGGATATTGATGACCTTACCATCAAGTGTCGGCCCCCACCCGACACGCGGGGTCGACGATGGACCGGGCATCCAGCCGCCGGGGCCGTTGATCTCCCGCGCGACCTGGTTGCCGATGGTGAACAGCGTATTCCAGTCTGCCTTTTGCAGCGCGGCGATATCTTTCTCGCCAATATCCAGCTTGCGAACCAGGCGTCGCGCGAATTCCCGTGATTGTTCGGCCGCCGGGATCATCCCGCCCCCACCCGACTGGACCGCCGCGCGATGGATCAGCCCCTTGCCCGAGGGCATGCCAAGCAGTGTCGTCACCTTCGATCCGCCGCCAGACTGGCCATAGATCATGATTTTGTCGGGATCGCCGCCGAAATTGGCGATGTTCTCCTGCACCCAGCGCAGGGCGGCGATGCAGTCGGTCATGCTGACGTTGACCGAATCTTCGTAAGCGCTGCCACCCACCTCGGTCAGGTCCAAGAAGCCCAGCACGTTGAGGCGGTGGTTGATCGACACCTGCACCACATCGTGATGCCGGGCCATCTGCGCGCCGTCATGCGAGGCCAGTTCATAGGACGAACCGAAGCTGTAACCGCCGCCATGGAAATAGACCATCACGGCGCGGCTGCCGCTGAGCGAGGGAGTCCAGATGTTGAGCTTGAGCATATCCTCGCCAAGGAAGCCGTCATCCCACTGCTGCAGGAAGGTGTGTTCGATGGCGCGGAAATTGTGGAGCGTCTGCGGGCAGTTCGCGCCATAGGCCAGCGCGTGGTATTCCTCGGTCCAGCGCTTGGGCGCCTTGGCGGGGAGCCAGCGGTTTTCGCCGCCCGTGTCATCGCCATAGGGGACGCCCTTGAAGGTGAAGACCCCATCGGACACATAGCCGCGCACCGGCCCATATTGCGTTTTGGCCACGGCGCTGGCCGGAGTGGAACATGTGCCCGATCCGCGCGCGGCCACGGTGGGCGCGCCCTTTGCCATACCAGCAGGAAGCGAAAGGCCCGCTCCGGCCAGCGCCGATGTCAACAATGCGCGGCGGCGATCCAAAAGCAATCCGTTTTCGGCCATCCTTCATCCCCTTTTCGTGGCCGCGGCGCCGGACGTGGCGCAGGCCTGTTGCTCTTGCGGCACAGCTTGTGGGATCAACTTACGCGGGTTTGCATCGCAGTCAACTAGTCAGACAATTGAATATACGATCTGATACCAACTGATACAATTCACCGCATCTGGCCGCGAGCGATGGCCATACTTCGCGCATCGGAAGGAAAAATTATCGTAATTGGCGAAAGGCCTCAAAGGTCAATGGTTCGCGGCAAACACTGACATTCAATTGTCTGATGATTTTGATCTGCAACCAACCACAGTTCAATCAACAAACGCCGGCGTCCGACACCGCCTATCCGCCGCGCAACCTCTGCATCAGCATGGCGCGGATCCGGCCATACATTCCTCCCGCAAGCGGCCCAAGAATACCGTGCTGACCAGGCGGCACATGGGCCAGCGGATGGCCCTCCAGCCGGAATACATAATGGTCGAAATAGGCCCGCCATGCAGCACGTTCAGCCAGCGGGCGGTCGGCAATGGCGATCATCGCCAGCATCATCATGGTCTGGGGATTGTCCGGCCCAGTGGCAAAGCCATCCCACCAGTAATTGACCAGCACATTGAAGGGCTCGGTCGCCTCCACCTGATGCCACCACAATTTGGGCAGATAGAGCGCGTCGCCCGGTGCCAGTTCAACCGTCAGGGCGCGGCTCCGCGCGGCCTCGAAACGCGGAAAACGCGCATCCCCCGGCGCGGCCACCGCCGCGAGGCTGACAGGCTGCCCCGCCATCGTGTTGTCAATCGGCCCGACATACAGATCACCAATCGCGTCGGGCGGATAGAGGGTAAAGCGCCGACGCCCCGCCACAACGCAGGCAATGTTGTCGGTAGAATCATAATGGCAGGCAACGTTGGACGCATTGCCGATCCACAGGCGCGGCACCACATGGCGCGGCAGCATCGGCACATTGTTGTCGTCAGCGAAACCGGGGAGAAAAATGTCCGCCGCCAGTGACCCCATGTAAAAGGTATCGCGCGTGACATCCACCACACTGGCGAAGATTTCATCGAAAGCCTGCCCAATGGTCAGATTGACGCGCTCGAAATTGAAGCCGTCAAGCGCCTCGCCCTTGTAGAAATAATGCCCGCGCAGATCGCGTCTGCCACGAAACGCCTGCCCTTGGCGGTCGGTAGCGTGGCGCATAATCTCTTCGCGCAAACACTCAGGCGATTGCCGCGCCGCCACGACCACCGGCCAATGCGCGCACAATCCTCGCATGACGACTGGCTGCCCCGCCGCCATGACCACACGCTCGAAACCGGCGGGGTCCGGCGGCATCGCCGGATCAGCCTCAACAACCCGGCCCGGCAAAGCTTGACTCTCCAAGGTCATGCGGGCTGGCGTCAGGCCGGTTCGGCGACGCGCGCGTTGCGGCGATGGGCCAGCACCGGGATCTGCCCCAGCGAAATCCGCATGCTCAACGCCGCCTGCAGATGGCCGGTGCGAAACAGCGATGCGACCGCTGCGCCATCAAGATCCTGCAGCACGTCCTGACTGATGGTGTAAAGCCCTTCGAGCGTCAGATTCTCGCCATTGTCGAAGGCGAGCGAAATGTCGATGGGTTCAACAGCCTTGAGCCGCAGCATGTCCTCGATAAAACGGGTGGTCTCTTCACGCCCGCTCATGATCCGCCCGATGATGTGTTGAATGTAGCGCAACTCCTCGCTCACCTCGCCCGAGGAGGTAAAGAGCGGCAGGGGCGCTGTATCGCTGAAACGCGGATGATGAAGGTCGATGGCCAGATGCTCGCCTGACGCGTAAAACCCTTGTCGTTGCAGATCGAGCGGCTGAAAGGCGGCCTTGCCCTCATCCGCGCCATCGACCAGCAACTGATCCTGCGAAAAACCGAAGAGAGCCGCAGCGTAAAACTGGCCATTTTCCTGATCCTTGGCCAGGAAAATGGGGCAACAGGCAGCAGCAGCCGTGAACTCACCCAGCAAAATCGGCACGAAATAGGGATATTGCGGCAAGCGCGGATACATCCGCACATCGCGATGCTCCACCGAATTGACGATCTCCAGCCTTGGCGTCACCTTACCCTCCACCCATTGGTACATAGCATGCGCAAATGGCCTGCTCACAGCAAGCCATATATGTCGAACCGAGCTGCTGATGCTGCATCTTTTGCTGCAACATCAAGCCTGCGGCCTTCACGTTTCCCGTCACACCCTCGAAAAATCATATAGTATCACAAAATGCTTGTTAGCGCTATCCGTTTTGCCTAAGAAAACGGTGAATAAAGCCAACAAGGCAGATTCGGGGGAGAAGAAAGATCGGCAGTGATGGCCGATGTGCATTCTATAAAATTTCTACAAATCGACAAAAACTCCAAGACCTCTGGGGGCAGAGGCCGCTCCTTCGCTTGCGAAAGCGAAGGGACGTACCTGGTTGTACAATAAAAACAGGAGGGGATATGAATAATTCAATTCGTTCCAGGATGATGCTCGGCTGCGCTTCGGGTATTCTGGCGATCGTCAACATGACACCCGCCATGGCGGCGGACAGCAGTGATGCTGCAGGTAATGCTGCAGCCAATGCTGCGGCTGGAATGATCCAGCCACCACCCACAAATGAGCAGTCGGACAATGCCGCCATCATCGTGACGGGTATTCGTGGCTCGCTCCAGCGCAACCTCGACCTCAAGCGCAATGCCTCGGGCGTCGTCGACGCCATCTCCGCCGAGGAAGTGGGCAAGTTCCCCGATTCCAACGTCGCCTCGGCCCTGCAGCGCCTGCCCGGTGTCTCCATCCAGCGCTCGGGCGCGCGCGGTGATGCCACCGGCGTGACCATCCGGGGCTTCGGCGGTGACTTCAACGATACGCTGTATGACGGCCGCCACATCTCGACGGCCACCGGTTCGCGCGGCGTGGACTTCACGCAGGTCGGCTCGGATTTCGTCGGCCGCCTCAGCGTCTACAAGACGCCTGAAGTTGAACTGGGCATCGCCGCCATCGGCGCCACCATCAACGTCGAACTGCCCAAGCCTTTCGATCGCCCCGGTTTCCACACGGCCGCCTCGGTTTCGGGCTCGGTGCAGGACCGCAACGGCAAGGTGGTTCCCTCGGGCGGCCTGCTGGTCAGCGATACCTTCGCCGATGACACGATCGGCATTCTGGGTGACGTGGCCTATACCCGCCATGACACCACAACCAACCAGGTCACCATCCCGGGCTGGATCGGCAACTATTTCTATCAGTGCCAGGTTCAGGCCGCCTGCCAGACACAGGACTTCACCCCTTCGCAAAAGACGCTGCTGGGCTGGTTCCCCCAGCAGGTCACAGCGCAGCAACCCACCACCAAGGATGAACGCGTCGATGCGCGCATCGCCGTACAGTGGAAGCCGACCGACAATGTGCTGATCACGCTGGACGACAACTTCAGCCGCCAGACCATCCACACCACGAACAGTTCGTATGGCGCGTGGTTCAACGGCAATGACCTGCGCAACGTCAAGCTCGATTCCAACGGCGTGGTGACCGACTTCAACCAGTTCGGTACACCGATGGACTTCAACGCCACCGATGCGCGCACCATCAACCAGACCAACCAGTTTGGCGCCAACCTGAAATGGGAAGCGACCGAACATCTGAAGTTCGATTTTGACGGCGCCTATGGCAAGAGCCTTCAGAACCCCGGCAACAACGGCTACAACAACAATATGGACATCGGTTACGGCGGTACCAACGCCGATCCGAACGGCACGTTCCTGTCCACAGGTTGTACCTATCCGACCGGTGCTGGTCCAACCACGGCACCGACCAGGTGCACGACCTACTCCTCGCCGCTCGGTGCGCCCACGGGTGTCACCATCCTGGGCAATGGCAGCAAGTTCCTGCCTTCGATCCATGACGTGGGCCCTGCCAACAACATCAGCCAATTCACCAATCCGGCCTATCTCGGCAGCCACGTGATCAGCAATGGCACCAATTATTTCACCGATACGGTAAAGCAGTTCAAGGCAGTTGCCAGCTGGAAGCAGGACCACCTGTCGCTGCTGTTCGGCGGTACCTACAAGGAGGATTCGTTCCACCGCGAAAGCACCACCACCAACATCACTGCCGTCAATCCGAAAACGGGCCAGAACGTCAACGTGTTCACCGAATTCTCCGGCTATGGCACGCCTTCGGGCCGCGCGGCTACCGCACTGGCTCCGCTTCCCACCAGCATCTACCAGGGCACGATCAGCACTGCCAATTTCATTCCCGGCTACACCGGCAATCTGGCGCCAGCGATCATCAAATACAGCCCCTATGATGTGTACAATGCGCTGCTGTCTGCTTTCCCGAATGGTTACATCGGAAGCACCTACAACCCCAGCAGCCTGCTCAACGTCACTGAAAAAACCTGGTCAATCTTCATGAAGACCACGTTCGACACGGATTTGGGCACCCTGCCCTTCCACGTCAGCGTCGGTGTGCGTGATGAAAACACGTCGGTGGTTTCGGCCGGTACGGGCCAGTTGCTGACGGCCCTGACCGTCAACTCGGGCGACCCGACACTGCTTTCCCCAACCTATGCGCCGACACTGCAGCCGCTGCGCCGCACCAACAACTACAACTATCTGCTGCCCAGCATCGATATGAAGCTGCTGATCACGCCGAAGTTCACGCTGCGTCTTGACGCCTCGCGCACCATGACGCGTCCGGCACTGACGCTGCTCAAGCCGAACATCAGCCTGGGTACGCTGCGCAAGGGCAGCCTTGCGGCTTCGGGCGGCAACCCGACGCTGGCGCCTTACCTGTCGGATAACTTCGATATCGCGGGTGAGTGGTATTATGCCCCGAACTCGTATTTCGCGGTGAACGGCTTCCTCAAGCATCTGACCAACTTCATCGTTGGCGGCACCTCGACCCAGACCTTCAACGGCGTGATCGATCCGAACACCAACCAGCCCGCCCTGTTCCAGGTCACGGGTCAGGTGAACGGTCCTGACGGCGTGGTGAGAGGCGTGGAAATTGCCTGGCAGCAGGTGTTCGGCCAGACCGGCTTCGGCTTCAGCGCCAACGCCACGCTGGTGAACACCAACCGCAACTTCAACACCTCGGACATTTCGGGTGCTGCCTTTGCGATCACCGGCCTTGCCAATTCGGCAAACCTGGTGGGCTTCTATGACAAACACGGCTTTGAGGCGCGCGTCGCGCTCAACTGGCGTGACTCCTATCTGCTGCAGCTTGGTCAGGGTCAGGGCGGCACCTTCGGCGCCGAGCCGGTCAATGTGAATGCCCAGACGCAGATCGATGCCTCGGTCAGCTATCAGCTCACCAAACAGGTCACGATCTTCGGCGAGGCCACCAACCTCAACAACTCGACCTACAGCACCTATGGGCGCTTCAAAAACCAGCCGCTGGATATCTACTCCTACGGCCGGCGCTTCACCTTTGGTGCCCGCTTCCACTACTAAGACCTCAACGATGTGTCGGGCGCGCAGACATCAGTCCGCGCGCCCGATTTCTGTTTTGGCGCCACGTCAACTCGGCTCTGTTCAGCCCACTGGGGATGCGATGCGTGTCATCAGATCTGCCAGCCACAGATGGGCTGTGTGGCCCGAATGCCGCTGATGCCAGCTCAGCACCGTGGCAACACGCCGGTCGGGCAAGGGCAGCGCGCTGGACACGATCTCGCCCGATCGGGCAAGAACCTGTGCGATCTGTTTCCGCACCACCGCGACAAGCTCCGTGTCGCGCAGCAGCGTCGGCAAGGCGAGATAGGGGACCGCCCCCATTTTGACGTCTGGCAATCCTGCCGCGGCCAGTGCCTGACTGACAAAGCTCATGTCCTCCCCGCTTGAGGAGACATCCACCCGTGCCGCTTGGCTGAAATCAACAAGCGACAATGCCACACCGGCCAGCGGATGGCCCGCACGCATGACCAGTTGGTAACCATCCTCCACCAACACCCGCGAGGCGAAGCGCTGCCTGTCGAGCGGATTGGCGGTGATCACGAAATCCAGATCGCCGCGATCCAGCAGGTCGTCGACCGCCAGCGTGCCGCTGGGGCGGATGTCGAGCCGGATGCCGGGGGCCTCAATGGCGCAGGCACGCAGAATGGGCGCCGCCAGCACCAGCGCGGCATGATTGTTGAGCGCAAGGCGAAACACGCGGCTCGCCGTCGCGGGCGAGAAATCGGCCGGCTCGAGCGCCTGCGCAAAATCTTCCAGCGCGCGTCGCACAGGCGTAGCAAGCTGAAGCGCCCGCGCCGTCGGCTCCATGCCGGAAGGTGTGCGCACGAACAAAGGGTCACCCAGCAGCGCGCGCAAACGTCCCAGCGCATTGCTGGCTGCCGGCTGGCTCAGCGCAAGGCGATCGGCGGCGCGGCTGACGCTGCGCTCCTCCATCATTGCCTCAAAGACGACCAGAAGATTGAGGTCAAAACGGCTCAGTCGCATGTCACGGTGTTGGCCTTCGCCGTTCAGCTTGGCAAGGTCCATCCGCATCCCAACGCCTTGTAAAGATCGACCAGCCCCTGCGCCCGGCCCAGATTGGCCTGGATCTGCTGTGTATCGGCAAGAGCAAGCGCCTGCTGCGCGGCCAGCACCGGCAGCATATCGGTGGTGCCGGCGCCATAGCCCGCCCGTGCCATGGCCAGCGCCTGCCGCGCGCTTTGGACCGCGTTAGCCTCGCGGTCGAACTGATGCCTTGCACCCTGCTCGGTAACCAACGCATCCTCGACATCGCCATAGGCCTGATGAACGGCCTTGAGATAGTCTGCGGCCAGTTCCTGATACCGGCCATTGACCGCTTCAAGCTGACCGTGAAGGCGCCCACCGTCAAAAATCGGCTGAAGCACGTTGAGCCCCATGTCAAAGACCGAAGCAGGCCCCGCCATGGCAGAAGCCAGAGCAACACTGCCAACACCACCGCTCCCGGTCAGGCCAAAGGATGGGAGAAACGCCTTGCGCGCGACGCTGATGTTGGCCCCGGCCGCGGCCAGCGCGCGTTCCGCAGCCTGCACGTCAGGGCGATGAACCAGCAGGGCCGAGGGCACACCCGCCGTCACCGGGGGAAGCGCCAGACTGGCCAGCGACCCGCCCTTTACGCTGAAGCCTTCGGGGTTGTGCCCGGTCAGCAGGGCGAGTGCATCCACCAGATGCGCCCTTTGCGCTTCAAGCGGCGGAAGAGACGCCGCGACCTGCTCGACGAGAGCTTGCTGCTGCGCCACTTGCAGCCCGGTAACCAGCCCTTGCCGCTGTTGGCGGATAAGCCCGTTCAGAATGGCCTGTCCATCGGCAAGTTGCTGATGCAGCGATGCGATATTGTCCTGCGTGGCCAGCAGGTTGAAATAGGTCGAGGCGACGCTGGCCACGATCGTCGTCCGGATGACGGCCAGTTGATAGCTGGCCGCCTGCGCCGTTGCGATGGCGCTGCTGTGCGCGTCATGGTTCTTGCCCCACACATCCACTTCATAAGAAGCGGAAAACACCCCGTTGAGCGTGCCATAACGGCGGATCTGACCCGTGGGGGAGATCTTGCGCGTATCCTCGGTCAAAGAGGCAAGGCCAACCGTGGGCAGCAGCGCCGCACCCGCTATCCGGGCCTGCGCATCAGCCTGCCGCAGCATCGCCTGACCGGCGGCCAGATCATCATTATGCGCCTGAGCCGTAGCGATAAGCTGATCGAGCTCAGGCGAACCGAACACTTTCCACCAGTCGGCAGCGGGCCATTCGGCGGCATCGGCCTGCCCGTTCCAGCCGGCCGCCGGCGGCGCCACGACCGGCGCCTCGGGACGCGGCCCCAATGCGCAACCTGCCAGCACGCTGGCGGCGAGCAATGGGGCGAGGCACCGCCACCTCATGACGCATGGGCCATGGCATCGGCCACCTGAAAGGCCAGGGCGGCATCCTTGTCCTTGTCGGTTCCCGCCACGCCCACGGCGCCCACACAGACACCATCCATCACAATCGGTGCCCCGCCGCGCAGCGCCGTCAGGCCAGAGGTGGCCAGTGCGGTGCGTCCCTTGGCGACATTCTCCTCAAGCTCGACGGTCGGGCGCCGCATCAACGCCGCCGAGCGCGCCTTGCCAATGGCCAGATCAATGCTGCCCGGCCGCACGCCATCCATGCGCACAAAGGCGAGCAGCATCCCAGCACCATCGACGATGGCAATGGCCGAGGGAGCGTCGGCACTGACGGCGCGGCTTTCGGCCTCGTGCAGGGCGCGGGCGGCGCCCGCTTCGCTCAGCGTCGGCGCCTGAGTGACGAGGGGCGCGGCATGGGCCGCATTGCTGAGCAGGGTGGAGGCGATAAGCAGGGGAATACGCATGGTCAGTCCTTTCGTCAGGTGTGCAACTCGGGCGCTGGTCTGCCTGTGGACACGAACCGGCCACACAGCCGGTCCATGGCCAGATAGACAACCGGCGTGGTGAAAAGCGTGAGAATTTGCGACACGGCCAGCCCGCCGACAATGGCATAGCCCAATGGCTGGCGGATCTCGGCCCCCGCCCCCTGCCCCAGCATCAGCGGCACCCCACCCAACATGGCGCACAACGTTGTCATCAGGATCGGACGGAAACGTGTCAGGCAGGCTTCATGGACAGCCTCCAGCGCGGTGGCGCCGGCCCTTTCCCGGGCGATGGCGAAATCGACCATCATGATGCCGTTCTTTTTCACGATGCCGATCAGCAGCACGATGCCGATGATCCCGATGACATCGAGCGGCATGCCCACCAGCATCAGCGTCAGCAGCGCGCCCAGCCCCGCCGAGGGCAGGGTCGAGAGGATCGTGAGCGGATGGATCGCGCTTTCATAGAGCATGCCGAGAATGAGATAGACTGCCACCAGCGCCGCCAGGATCAACCATGCCTGCCCGGCCAGCGCTGACTGGAAGGCCGCCGCGCCCCCCTGAAAGGAGGTCTGCACCGTGGCGGACATGTGCAGGTCGGCGCGCACCTTGTTCACCGCGCTGACCGCCGTGCCGATCGACACGCCCGGTTTGAGATTGAAGGAGATGGTGACCGAGGGGAAGCCGCCCTGATGGTTGATAACCAGCGGCGCCTTGTCCATGGTGACGGAGGCAACCTGCGACAGGGGCACCGGCGCACCGCTCGTCGCATGGAGGTAGATACTGCCAAGCGCATCAGGATTGGCGCGGAATTGCGGCGCCACTTCAAGGATCACGTCATACTGGTTGAGCGCGGTGTAAACCTTGGTCGCCGGGCGCTCGCCAAAGGCATCATAAAGCGCATTGTCCACATCCAGCGCCGAAATGCCAAGCCGGGTGGCGGCATCGCGATCAATATGGATGCGCAATTGCGGACCGCCGGCGCCACCATCACCGTTGACATCGGTCAGCGCCGGAATGGCCCGGAACGCCTGTGTTGCGCGGGCCGCCCACAGCTTCAGCTCGGCCGCATCACTGTCCACCAGCGTGAACTGATACTGGCTTTTGGACACCCGCGCGCCGATGGTGATGTCCTGAGATGCCTGAAGATAGAGGCGGATGCCCGCAATGCCCGCCACGGACTTGCGCAGCCGCGCGATGACCTGCTGCGCCCCGCCCTGGGCCCCACGATGACCAAAGGGCTTGAGCGCGATGAACATGCGCCCCTGATTGGGGGACGGGCTGCTGGGGCCCGGCCCGATATAGCTCGCCACGCTGCCGACCGCCGGGTCGCGCAGGATCGTGTCGACCAGACGCTGCTGGCGCTCGGCCAGACCCTGCGTGGAAATATCGGCGCTGGCCTGGGTGATGCCCGCGAGCAGGCCGGTGTCCTGCGTGGGGAAGAAGCCCTTGGGGATCACCATGTAGAGCGCCCCCGTCAAGCCAATCGTGCCGACCATCACCGCCAGCATGATACCTTGATGGCGCAGCACGGCCTTGAGGCCCTTCTCATACAGACCGGTCAGCCGGTCGAAGAAGCGTTCGAGAACCTGCGACAGGTGGCCCGGCGTGACGCTGGCATCATGCGCCTTGAGCAGCCTTGCCGACATCATCGGCGTGAGCGTCAGCGAGACCAGCACCGAGATCACGATCGACACCGCGACGGTGATGGCAAACTCCTGGAACATCCGTCCCACCAGTCCGTGCATCAGCAACAGCGGGATGAAGACGGCAATGAGCGAGATGGAGATGGCGATGATGGTAAAACCGATCTCCCCTGCCCCTTTCAGCGCCGCCTGCAAGGGCGGCAGCCCCCCCTCGATATGGCGCATGATGTTCTCGATCATCACCACCGCATCGTCGACCACAAAGCCCACCGCGATGGAAAGCGCCATGAGCGAGAGATTGTCGAGGCTGTAATGCAGCGCCCACATCACCGCGAAGGTGCCAATGATCGAGAGCGCCACGGCGACACCGGGGATAAGCGTGGCGCGCGGTTCGCGCAGAAAGAGGAAGATGGTGCCCACCACCAGCCCGACGGTCAGCATCAGGGTCAACCGCACGTCCTCGACCGAGGCACGAATGGTTGTCGTGCGATCGGACACGACATTGGCGTGCACCGAAGGCGGCAATGCGGCCTCAAGCGCGGGCAATTGCGCCTTGATGCGGCCAACAGTGTCGATGACATTGGCGCCGGCCGAGGGCAATATGTTGAGGATGATCGCCGGATCGCGATTGAACCAGCCGGCAAGCTGGGTCGAGGCCGGACCGATCACCACCGCGCCAATGTCAGACAGACGGATGGGCGCGCCATTGCGATAGGCAATGACGAGATTGGCATAGTCGCCGCGCGTGTCGATCTGGTCGTTGGCGGCAAGGCTGAAAGTCTGACGCTCGCCGCGCAACTGGCCCTTGGCAGCATCGACCGTCGAATGCTGGAGCGCCATGCGCACATCCTCCATGGTCAGCCCGCGCGCACTCAGTTGGGCGGGGTCCACCTCGATCCGCATCGCGGGCTGTTGCTGCCCGCCAATGGTGACCAGCCCGACGCCGGGCATCTGCGACAGCCGCTCGAACAAGAGGCTCTCGGCGTAATCATCCACGGTGGTCAGCGGCAAGGTCCTGGAGGTCACGCCCAGAATGAGAATGGGCGTCTGGGCCGGATTGATGACGCGAAAGGTGGGCGGCGAAGTCAGCGTGGCCGGCAGATTGGCCTGCGCCGCGTTGATCGCCGCCTGCACCTGCAGCGAGGCCTGCTGCACCGACACCGATGGCGCGAATTGCAGCGCGATCTGCACAAAGCTGGGGGCGCTGGACGAGGTCATCTGGGTCAGCCCGGGGATCTGGCCCAGCTGGCGTTCGAGCGGCGTTGCCACCGAGGAGGCATTGGTCCGTGCATCGGCGCCGGGCAATTGGGCCGTCACCTGAATGGTGGCAACACTGACATCAGGCAGCGAAGCCACCGGCATCCGCGAATAGGCCAGAAGACCCAGAATGGCCATGGCGATCGCCAGCATAATGGTTGCCATGGGGCGGCGGATGAAGAAGCCCGATACACCACCCGAAGGCTGCGCGGCGGGGATGATCGCGCCGATCATGACTGCAACCCCAGACGTTCCGGGTCGTCCATCTTCAAAGGCCGGGGCGGGGAGCCACCCTGCAACGCAGTGACCGGCGCCCCGGGCGTCAGGCCGAACTGGCCATCCGTGACGACCCGTTCACCCCCGCGAAGGCCATGTGTGATGACCACGCGGTCGCCCACGCGGGGGCCGCTGGTGACCGGGCGCATCGCCGCGCGGCCATCGTTGCCCACGATCCACACATAGGCGCCGCCCGGGCCGCTCTGGAGCGCGCTGGCCGGCACGGTGATCGCGCTGGCCAACTGGCCCAGCGTTACGCGCGCGGTGATCAGCTCACCGGGCCAGAGCATGCGGACAGCATTGGGAAACACCGCCTTGAGCGTGACGGTTCCGCTGGCATCATCGATACGGTTGTCGATGACGGTCAGCCGCCCCCGGTCCAGAACCCGGCCGCTGCCTTGCGCCAGCGCATCGACAGCCAGGCCGGTGGTCCCGGCCTTCGCCATGGCCGCGCGCACATCAATGATCGCGGACTGCGGCAGGGTGAAAAGCACCGTGATGGGCTGAACCTGTGCGATGACAGCAATGCCATTGGCATCAGTCGGGCTGACAAGATTGCCCGCGTCAATCTGGCGCACGCCGATCACGCCCGAGATGGGCGCGCGGATCATCGTATAGGCCAGCGTCAGGCGGTCACGTTCGATGGCGGCGCGGTCGCCGGCCACGGTGGCGGCAAACTGAGCCGCCTGAGACCTGTAACCTTCCACCTGCTGGGCCGAGGCCAGACCTTGCGCCACCAGCGGGGCCGATCGGGCGAGGCTGTCCACCGCATTGGCCTGTGCGGCACGGTCGCGGGCAAGGGTTGCCTCATCTTGCGCAAGGGTGGCCTGCAAGGGGCGCGGGTCAATCCGCGCCAGCGCCTGCCCGATATGGACGGTCTGCCCTTCGGTGAAATTGATGGCAATGAGCTTGCCGCTCGTCTGCGCCCGCACAGAAGCGGTGTCAAAGCCCTGAACATGCCCAAGACCGCTCAATGTCAGGCTCTGCGGGCCAGCGAGGGCAGCAGCAAGCGCCACCGGCGCCGGGGCCCGGCCCGCCCCCTCCTTGTCGGCCGCATCCTTGCCCGCGCATCCGGCAAGGATCAGGCTCGCGCCGGTCAGCAGGCAGCCTGCCAGAAGCCGGGTCTTGGGGCTGTCGATCGAAGGTAGCGTCGCCATCGTGGATCTCCGGAGATATCGGAGGCGCAAATGGCAGCGTGCCCTTTCATTTTCCAATTGAATGAAAAAATTTAACCATTGACACGGTGAATAAAGGTCGAGATTTGACCCGTTGCTACGTCAGCCTGCGCAGGTTGGCGCGGACCTTGCGGCGATAGAAACGTGTGGCCCCTTCCGCCTGGCTCTGGGGCGTCGTGCCCCATTGGCCCCAGGCGATGTTGGTGCCGGCCTGCATCATGGCGCGGACCTTCTCCTCCACCATCCTTTCGCTTTCACGCGCGGAGGCGGGGCCGCCTGCGACAATCAGACTGGTACGCAGGGCAATCACCTGCGAGGCCTCAAGGCATAATAAAGTCCAGTTCAACCATTGACGCGCCATATGCGTTGCCATGTGAGGCGTAAAAACCATCGCGAGCGCTCCTGTTTGACGTGGACGACCTATACGGGAAGATGCTGAGGTCGGCCAGTTCCGATCCTCACGTCGTCGTCATTCCCTTTTGATGCGCCCCAGCGCGTTCATCTGGTGCTCGATGGTCATGGCAAGCCTTGCCGCCAGCGGGCGCAAGGCGGCATTGTCACCATCAGCACCATAGCTTTTGTGGACGGCAAATTCCGCCACCAGAATGGCGCGCTGATCATCAAGGTAGAGTTTGTCGGCATCAAGCCCCGGCGCGGCCTTGATCGCGTTGAGCTGCTGCTGCCTTTCAGGTGTCAGTGCCGCGGCCGGCGGCTTCACGCCTGCCTCACGCGCTGCCTGCGTCACCTGGTTCCAGGCGTGCTGATGGCTCTCGATCATGGTCCTGGCAAAGGCGATGACATCCTTGCGCGCCGTCGTCTTGAGAATGGCGCGCGAACTTTCAACCTCGAACAGGTCGGCGGTTCCCGCTTTCATAAGATAGGTCTGCGCATTGACCACCGGGGCCGGTGTCACCACAGGCGCCGGGCTCTGGACCAGCGTTTCGGCAGGCTCGCTGCCATCAGCCGGCGCGGGTACTGGCGGAGCCTTGTGGCAGGCCGAAAGCGCAAGGATGGCCACGGTAACAATCATCGAAATCGGCCGCGACGGGGGCTGCATGGTCCACTCCTCTTGAACTTTCGAAGGAACGCGCTCAGCCTCGCTTTGGTCCGGGACGGATCACACGTGATTGCGGAACAGGCGAGCGTCGGGACCGTTCAACCTGCATGAGACTGGATCAGGCAGAAGGCCTGCCCCAGGCGGAGTTCAAAGGAAACGCCATGGCCGACCCCAATGCAAAAGCGCCCGAAACCGATAGCGAACTGGACAACGACAACACGGGCCAGCGCGATGAGGGACAGGCACAGGATGTCGCGCAGGATGCCATGGACGCCGGCACGGATCTTTCCGAGGACAGCCGCCGCGCCGCGCGAGGCGGGGCAAGCGACGTGCTGCCCGATGATGTGCCCGATCTGGTGGATCGCATGAACGACATGCTGCGCAGCGGCCATATCGACAATGACGCCTATATTGGCGAACCGCTCATCCACGATGATGAGGACTATACAGGCGAGGCCGAAAGCGGCGACGAGGAGGACTGAGGCTCGACGCCTCTCGCCGCTATCTTCCTGTTGCGCCCGGCATCAGAGCCGCTTTGACAGCCGGATGCAGGCGCGGCAAAGATGGTCGCCAAGGCACGGCTCCGCACCGCCCGCGCCAGATCCTTGCCCGGGAGACCAGCCTTGACCATCCGCCGCCCCAACGCCCGCTGCAAGGCGCTGCTGACCGTTGCCGGGCTGGCGCTTGGCCTGCTCTTGCCGGGGCCAACTTCGGCCCGTGAGGCGGCCAGAACGCAGCCGGCGCTTGCCGATCTGGTCAATCCGCTGATGGGCACGGATTCAAGCTACGAACTGTCCTATGGCAACACCTATCCGGCCGTCGCGGTGCCCTGGGGCATGAATTTCTGGAGCCCGGTGACCGGCAAGCCGGGCAGCGGTTGGGGCTATATGTATCACGATGCCAGGATCAACGGCATCAAGCAGACACACCAGCCCAGCCCATGGATGAATGATTACGCCGCTTTCTCGCTGTTTGCCGAAACGGGGCCAGTGCATCTGAAAGAGGAGGAACGGGCAAGCTGGTTCAGCCACAAGGCTGAGGAAAGCCACCCCTATAGTTACAAGGTCTATCTGGCCGATTATGACGTGACCGCCGAGGTAGCCCCCACCACCCGCGCCGCCCAGTTCCGCTTCACCTTTCCCAAAAGCGATGACGCTCACATCCTGTTCGACGGTCTGGCCGGCGGTTCGATGGTGAGGATCGAGCCCGAGAGGCGCCGGATCATCGGCTATGTGCGCAACAATCATGGCGGCGTGCCGGATAATTTTCACAATTACTTCGTCGCCCAGTTCGACCATGACTTCACCCTCAGCCGCACATGGGACAGCAATTGGCAGATGAGTGCCGATCTGACGCGCGAGGGCGGCCATGTCGGCGCGGTGGTCAGTTTCAGGACCGGGGCGGGCGAGCAGGTGGGGGTCAAGATCGCCTCCTCCTTCATCAGCCCGGAGCAGGCCGAGCGCAATCTGGACGAACTGGGCACCGACAGTTTCGACCAGACGCAGGCCAAAGCCAAGGCCGCCTGGAACAACGAACTGGGCCGCATTCAGGTGAGTGATGACAATCTCGACAACCGCCGCACCTTCTATTCGGCGCTGTATCGTATGCTGCTCTTCCCCCGCATGTTCCACGAGGTGGATGCCGGCGGCAAAACGGTGCATTACAGCCCGTATGACGGCAAGGTGCATGACGGGCCAATGTTCACCGACAATGGCTTCTGGGACACATGGCGCGCGGTCTTTCCCTATTTCGTGCTGGTGCGGCCCGATCTCGACAGCCAGATCATGCAGGGGCTGGCCAATGCCTATAAGGAAGACGGCTGGCTACCCGAATGGATGAGCCCGGGGCAGCGGGACGTGATGATCGGCTCCAATTCGACCAACATCATTGCCGATGCTTACCTGAACGGGGTGCGCGGCTTTGACATCGACACGCTTTATGAGGCGATGGTCAAGAATGCCACCACCTCGCAGGGGCGGCCACGCAATGCCAAGGGCAAGGTCATCAGCGCCGTCGGCCGCGAGGGCGTCGAATATTACAATCGCCTTGGCTATGTGCCCTATGATGTGGGCATCCATGAAAGCGCGGCGCGTACGCTGGAATATGCGACGGCGGATTTCTCGCTGTCGCGCCTGGCCGCCGCCCTGAGCAAAAGCGAGGACGCCAGAACCTTTGCCGCGCGTGCCCAGAACTATCGCAATGTTTATGATACCAAATCCGGCTGGATGCGCGGGCGCAACCATGATGGAAGCTGGATGGCTCCCTTCAACCCCTACGCCTGGGGCGATGCCTTTACCGAGGGCAATGCCATGCATTACAGTTTCTCGGCGATGCAGGACGTTCAGGGGCTCATCAATCTGAGCGGCGGGGACAAGCCCTTTGCGGATAAGCTGGACTCAATCTTCACCCTGCCCCCGCTGTTCGACGACACCTATTACGGCGAGGTGATCCACGAAACGCGCGAGATGCAGATCGTCAACATGGGCCAGTATGCACATGGCAACCAGCCGATCCAGCACATGATCTACCTCTATGATTGGGCTGGCAAGCCGTGGAAGGCGCAGGCCCACGCACGCGATGTGATGGCACGGCTTTATTCAGCAACGCCCGACGGTTATCCCGGCGATGAGGACAATGGGCAGACTTCTGCCTGGTTCGTCTTTTCTGCGCTGGGTTTTTATCCGGTGACGCCATCGGTTGGCCAATATGCCATTGGCAGCCCGCTGTTCCGCTCGGTCAAGATCACCATGCCAGGCGAAAAGGTGCTGACCATCGAAGCCCAGAACAACGGACCGGGCAATGTCTACATCCAGTCTGCCACACTGAACGGCAAGCCGTACAACCGGCCCTGGCTGGCGCGCGAGATGTTGCAAAAGGGCGGCATTCTGCGTTTCGTCATGGGCCCCAAGCCCAATATGCAATGGGCGAGTGCCAAAGCCGATGCTCCATTTTCGATGAGCCCGGTCGCGGCGAACTGATCCATCGGTCAATCTCATTGTGCAATCCCTGACGAGCGATCTTTGCCCATCAGACCCGGGATCAACAGGGAAGCGTTATTTTTTGATCACTTCCTCAGCGAGCTTGATCGCCAGAGGGTGCAACAAATAGATGTAATAACTGAGATTTCCGGCAGAAACAAAAAATTTGTTGGGGGTGGATATTGTCGTCAATTCACGGGATATAATAGAAAACAGCATTAAGGCAACGCAGACTCCAACGATTATTGTACGAAATGCCCCGTCAATGAAATATTGCGTTAAAAATATCAAAGAAAATATCACAATAATCAAATACCGCCCCTCCCATCGCATAATTGAAATTAACTTTGAACACAGGATACCGAGCGCAAAATCAACAATTAAATCAGAGCCATAAAAATTCAGATATTTACTGCCACCAAAAACACCGCCAATCAACGCAATTGAAAATATTGAATAATAGCTTACATCAATTTCAAAAACGTTCTTTACCTTAAGGCATATTGCGTAAAATGCATAAAATGCAATTTCCAAATTCAATGACCATCCGACATATAAAATCGGGAAAAAATGACCTGAATCGTCAGCATAAGGCACAAAAAATAGAGATTTGATCAGTCTTTCAGGAGACACCATCCCTCCCGATGCATGACCTCCCTTCACAATGCCGACAAAAAATATGAAAATAGTGACGGCCCAATAGGCCGGAACGATTTTCTTGATCCGCTTTATCACAAACCCAAGTGGATTAATCTTGGCGCCCCAACACATCGGATATGCCGACACGAACCCGCAGACAACAAAGAAAATATCGATCCCGCAGGAACCGAGTTTAAATATCTTCTCCAGAAACTCACCCTTCACGAAAATCGAGAGGTGAACCATCACGATCAGCATCGCTGCAACAGCGCGAAGATACTGGATGCTATCGAGCCGCTTCTTGAACTGGAAACCTTCGGCGCCCGCTTCAAGCATGGCGGAGCTCAATGCTCGCGCCCACTGCGCCAAAGCGCCTGATTTAGCGGTTCCAGCAGATAGTCCAGCAATGAACGCTTTCTGAGCGGAATCATGACGTTGACAGGAAGGCCGGCCTTCAATCCACCGGGTGCCCGCACGGTCTTGAACTTGGGAAGATCCTTTGTTTCCACCGTCACCTCTCCCGTGAAATATCGGGTTCCGCTCTTCTCATCTGAAAAGGCGTCAGCAGACATGCGCGTCACCCGGCCATTGATCCGCGGCATGCTGCGGTCATGAAAGGATGGAAACTTGAGTTCGGCGTTTTGCCCCACAGCCACATCGGCTGCATCATTGGGCGACACGCGCATCTCCACCACCAAAGCCGCATGGTCGGGTACTATACTCATCAGCTTATCGCCGGCCGCGATCACCCCGCCCTGCGTGAATACGGTGAGCCCAACGACCTGCCCTGATACTGGCGCCCTGATCAGCAGATTTTCCACTTGCGCCCGCGCATCCATCCAGCGCGGATAGACGGCATCGAGTTGGTCAACGACCTTGCGCAGGTCATCTGACGACTGGCGTTGATTGTCGGTGTTCAACGACAATTGACGATAGCGCATCTCGCCGATCTGGTTCCTGGATGACGCCAGATCCGCCGCCATGCGCGCATAGTCCCCCTCGTTCGCCTGACGGGCCCGTTCCAGCTCACGCACACGGTTGACACTGGCATAGCCTTCGGCGGCCAGCTCACGCATCCCATCCAATTGGCTGGAATAAGAGCTGTCCTGGCGCCGGTTAGATGCCAGTTGGCGATCAAGGCCGGCAATCTTGTCACCCAATTGCTCTGCCTGTTGGCTGATCACCCCGCGCTGCGACTGCAAGGCGCGATTGTTCGATGCCAAAAGCTTTTGCTGCAACCGAAAGGACGCCTCTGCGTCAGGCTGATATTCGCCGGGCAGCGTCGCAAATTCGGAAGGGCGCTGCATATCACTGCGTCCGGCGATCTGGGCCTGCAGACGCGCGCGCTCCGCCATCAGATCAATGACCTGCGCCGCCAGGGATTGCTCATTGGCCTTGACGTCCGCGCCAGATAACTGGATCAACACATCGCCAGCCTTGACCCGCTGGCCCTCGCGCACATGGAGCGCCTCGACCGTTCCGCCATAGCGATGCTGCACCGCCTGCCGTTCGCCAGAGACTTTGACCACGCCATCGGCTGTCACCGCTGCATCCAGGGGGCAAAACGCAGCAAAACCCAGAAACAGCACGAAAAACAGAACAATCACAAACCAGCCAAGCCGCGTGCTGCCAGCCCCCGGTTCCTGAAGAACATAGGCTTCGCGCAACTGTACCCGTGCGAGTGCCGGCACTATATCGACAGCCTCGATCTGGCCAATAAAGCTTGCCACGTCCTGTCTCCCGCAAACCCTAACCTGACTTGGCGGACCTATCCGTCACGCCGATTGCGCCACCGTGTTGCCTGGCATCTGCTGCGCCAGCACCGCCTGACGGCTGCCAAACATGTCCATCCGGCCGTCCCGGATGACCAGCAGCTTGTCGGCATTGTTGAGAACGGCCTGGGTGTGGGCCACGATGATAATCGTCACCCCCTGGGCTCGTAAGGTTCTGAAGGCACCGAGCAAGGCCTCCTGCCCGATCGCGTCGAGATGGGCATTGGGCTCGTCAAGGATCAGAACCCGAGGCCTGTTGTACAAGGCCCGCGCGAGGGTGATCCGCTGCGCCTGTCCACCCGACAGCCCCACCCCGCCCCAGCCAAGCTCCGTGTCATAGCCTTGAGGCAGGCGCAGGATGAAATCATGGGCACCACACAATTGCGCCGCGCGGATAACCTCCCGATCCAGTTCCTCAGGGTCGAGGCCCAGTTCCGTATCGAAGCGGGCGATATTTTCCTTGATCGTCCCACGATAAAGGGTGGGTTCCTGCGGTACATAGCCAACCGCCTGCGTCAACTGCTGCTCCGGCCAGTCATCAAGCGCCGCACCATCATAGCGCACCACCCCGGCCATGGCCGAATTGATGCCGACCATCGCCTTCACCAATGTTGACTTGCCCGCGCCGCTCGGGCCGATGACGCCCAACATCTCACCGGGCGCCAGATCGAAGCTCAATCCTTGCAGCAGCAACCGGTCCCTGGCCGGAGACATGACAGCCAGTCCCTCGACGCTGACCCGGCCCATGGGAGCGGGTAATGTCGTGTGAATACGCAGCGCCCCACGCGCATCGAACACATCGATGAGCATGCGATAGGATTCCCGCGCCTGCACCAGCCCCTTCCACGCCCCGGTGATCATCTCGATCGGCGCCAGCGCGCGCGACACCAGCAATGATGCGGCAAAAATAGCCCCGGGCGAGATCTGCTGATTGATCGCCAGATAGGCGCCCAACCCCAGCGCCAGAGACTGCATGGTGAGGCGCAACGCCTTGACGCTGCTGGTGAATGCGGCGGAAGAATGGGCGGCCTGGGCGGCGGCAAGGCTGGCCTGCGCCCGGTCGACCACATGGCGTTGCACCATCGCCTCACGCATGCCCAAGGCATTGACGGTGCCTGCTGTCGCCAAAGTTCCGTCAATCGCCATGAAGCTCTGCTGGGCGCGCCGGTTAGCCTGTTTGTTCACATCATGGGTCGCGCGTTCCGCCCACCAACTCAGCACCGTCAGCAACAGGCATCCAGCCAGAGCCATTACCCCCAGCGCCCAATGCAGCAACATGCATGCGAGAATATAGATCGGTGCCCAGGGCACATCGAAAAGAGCCAGGACACCAATCCCGGTGAGCACCTGCCGCAAGGCATCGAATTCGCGCAGCACGGTGGCATTGCGCGCCATGCCTGAACCGCGCGCAACCCGCAGCAAACCGTCCATGACTGCACCTGCCAGCAGACGGTCCAGCCGATAGCTGATGGCACCCAGCAGCCGCGTGCGGGCCAGATCGAGCAAAGCGATGGTCAATGTCGCCGCCACGAAAATGCCGGTCAGCATCAACAGCGTGACCCCGCCATGCGACGGGATTACCCGGTCATAGACCTGCAGCATGTACAAGGTCGGGGCCAGATAGAGCAGATTGAGAAAGGCGCTGAACACTGCCGCCGTGATGAACAATCCACGACAGTTCCTCAACGCATCGCCCATCACTTGCTGTCCTACGCCATGTTTGTCGTCCTCGGCTGATTGGGTTCCGGCCTTCATGTTCAAGGTCCATTTCAACGCTGGGTCTGGACGTTCGGGGTGGATAAGAGCTTGGTCAGTTGATGTAATAGCTGGAGAAGCGCTTCTGATAGGCGAAGGAATCCGCCTGCCCGGTGCGCGCGTAATAGCGAACGTCAATCATCGAGAGCAGGCCGCCGATGAGATTGGCATGGCACTCCCGCAGTGCCATCGCCGCCGCCAGAGCCGCGCGCGAGGTCGTTTTCTGCCAGCGCACCACCAGCAGTGCAGCATCGGCGGCCCGTGCCAGCGTCCTGGTTTCCGCAAGGCCCAGTACCGGCGCTGTATCGACGATGACATAATCGAACGCGCGCCTGAGTTCGGCGAACCATTCCGCAGCATCCTCGACGCTGACCTGTGTCAGCCTCCGCACATCGATCGGCGCCGGCAAAATGGTCAGCGGCGTTTCGACATCACTGACGAGCCTTTGGGACCAATGGGCATGGACTGACGTAACCTCCATGCCATCACTCGTCATGGCCGGGACCAGCAGCCGCGAGGCAGAGCGCCGGCGAAAATCACCATCCACCAACACGACCCGCCGCCCGGATATGGCCAGCATCCGCGCCAGGCACACCGCCGCAGTTGTTTTCCCCTCACCGGGCAGAGAGGAGGTGATGGCAATGACCCGCGCATTCTCGCCGCAGCTCAATTCAATATAGGTCAGCAGATTCCGCAAGGCCTCGGCAAAGAGCGAAAACGGGCGCGCCATGAGATAGCTGGTCGGCGCCATGCGGCTGCGATTGCGCAGATCCGGCAGGGCACCGGCATAGTTAATACCCACCAGCGCTTCCATTTCATCGCGCCCATGCACAGTGCGATCGAGATATTCGCCAAGCCCCACGGCCAGTGACCCGGCTGTCAAAGAGGCGATGCCGCCGAAAACCACGGCTAGCGGAATGTTCGGCCAGACCGGAACGAAAGGTTCATGCGCGGCGGCGACAATGCTGGCATCGGGTGTGGGCGATTGCACTTGCGCTGCGGTCTGCTTGGCGCGCTCCAGGAAAGCGCTATAGACCGCCGCGCTGGCGTCAGCCTTGCGCTGCAGGTCGCTCATCCCCGTCATCGCCTTGTTGTTGGCCACCAGCGAACCCTGAATGCGGTTGTAGCTGCTCTCCAGCGACGCCAGTTTGGATTGAGCAGCTTGCAGGTCAGCCCTTTGTCCCGCCAGAATGCGATCACGCTCTGCCGCGATATGGCGGCGTATATCGGCCAGATTTTTCCTTGCGCTGATCACATCGGGATGCAGATCACCGTAACGCGCCTGCAATGTTGCCAATTGACCGCTCGCGGTCGCTTCCTGAGCACGCAGCAAGCGGATCGTTTCGGAAGATGTGACCGCGCTGACGTCTGCCCCGCCGCCATGGCCTACCTGAGCCTGCGAAGCATTGTTCATGCCCCGCTCCTGCGCAAGAGCCGCGCGGGCCTCGGCAATCTGCGTGCCAAGATCGGCAATCTGGCGCTCGGCCAGCGTGGCGCCATCGGCGCTCATCAGATTATGGGCGATGCGATAGGACTGCAGCGCACTGTCATCCTGCAACGCCTGCCGGCTCAGCTTGGCTGCTCCTTCCTGCACAAATCCCGCAGCAGCACTGGTGGCATTGTTGCGCGCCTGATCGGTAAAGACGATGTAGGCCTTCGCAAATCCATTGGCGATCCGGGCCGACAGTTCTGCCGAACGCGCATGAGCGGTAATGTCGATCACATAGGTCAGACCGGAACGCCGCACAGCGACGTCGTTCAGCAGTCTGGTCAAAGCGACGCCTTCCATCTCACTCGCTCCGGAAGCGGCAATACGCTTGTCCAGTTCCGCGCCAGCGGAGGCATGCCGCTGGACGGCAACGGCAGGGGGCACATAGTAGGGATCGCTGGCCAGCTTGAGATCACGCACCACCTGCAGCGCAACGGTGGGCGAAGCGATAAGCCGCACCTGCGTATCGACCACATTGGTATCTGCCGGAAGGTTGGAAACGACGGCCTCCTGCCCGGTCGGGTCAACTTTTCGCGGCTGGATCAGGACGCTCGTCGTTGCCTCAAAAGTCCTCGGCAACAGCGTGACCGCAAGGGCAATCGCCGACGCAGTCAGAAGGAAAACGACAAGAAACAAGCGCAGCCTGCGAAAGAACAGCGACACCAGAAATGCCGGATCAGGAAGAATTCTCTCCCTGCTTTCAGCCGGAGGAAGGTCACCGTCAACGCGCAAAGGAACAGCCATGATCACCACCGGAAGGGGAAAGGTTCAGTAGCAATCCTAATGCCTTGCCGGCCCAGAAATCCAACAATAGCCCATCCATTTGCGACGTGTTTCTCCGGAATATCACGGATTTGAAGTCAAACACCGGAAACCGGACTGGCTGATCATGATGCAGGGCCATATTTTTCAATGCCACTATTGAAAAATGGCGAGCGAAATGCCCGCCATTCTCCCATCCCCGCATGGATCAGTAAAAATTGTAATCGCCCAGCACCAGATGATTGCCGTTGAGCGAATGCACGTAGACCTCGTAATTCTGGCCATTGAGGCCATCATGGATCGTATAATACTGCGCGGTCGGGTCCGCCGTGTGGGTGCCCGGCACGTCAGCATAGCGATCGAAGGTCAGCGTCGTGCCATCCGCGGCCGTGCCGAAACCATAGAAGCGAATGAAGTCGCTGTTGCTGGGAGACCATGCAACGCCGGCATTGGTGAAGTCATAGATGACAGCCCCCGCCGCATAGCCATTGGTTGTCGAGGTGGATTGGGCCAGCGAACTCTGCGCGATCACAAAAGTATCACTGCCATCGCCTCCGTAATAGGTGTCATTGCCCCCGGTTCCGTAGAGCACATCATTTCCGGTGCCCCCGGAGATAAGAGCGCCATTTGCAGTTCCAACGATTTGACCCCAGGTATCCGGAGTGGTCGGCACGCCATTGACAGTTGGCATTATCAAGATCCTTCCTGATGGAGAGCTCTCTCTTCGGGCAATTCTGCGGAATGCTCTTGCGACATGCGAGGCAATTACAAGATCAGATTTGCAGAATTACTTTCTCAGATCACTCTTAATCCAACGAACAACTCACTGGAAATCCGGTTCCATGCGAATACCTCTGCTTTGGATTATTTAACTTAACTAAACCACAAGAATAATAGGTCCACATCATGCGATTTTTACCTAAAACATACAGACAAGATGACATGATAAATTCGAACAAAAGCAAGAAATATCTGCAAAAATCGCCAAATGGAAATTTCCGATCAAAATAAATCCATTTTCGATCCAACCCCCTCAATGCTTTGTTAAATCAATTTTCAGAAAACACTCGTTAGAGAAACCTTACCGCTTAATTCACGCGAAACGGGACCACCCAAATGTTGCCTGCCGTCATCCCTGAACACGCCCACCGCCCGTCCTCGGCGCGCCATGATCGCCACAGGAACAACGATTGGAGCAAACGGCCCACGGTGGCGACCTCGGCTTACGAGGGCATGCGCACCGTCGACACCATTGGCGCCAGTTATGAGAAATACCCTCGCTATGTTCGGGTCCTCATCATCATTGCGCTGACAGCCATGCTGTGGACAGTGCTGTTCATGGGCACCTCAGCCTTGCTTTCGGCCATCTGATCCACTCTGTCGGAACGCGGGCAGAGGCCCACTGCCGGACACTGCCGCCAAAATCGAGCCTTTGACGGCCCAGGGCAAAGGCCCTCGCGTTCCTGCCAAACGAGGTCCATGCTCGCCACAAGGACTGACGGTTCTGCCGCCCGGATTATGCCGGCAGCTGCACCATCACCCCATCAATAACACCAAAACGGCCCCACTCCGCGTTTCCCGCAGATGCGCTTTTGGTCATCATTCCCGACATCTGACAGGGTGAAAGGAAGACCGGTGTTCCGCCGTGGGCCTACCAGTTCCAGCTTGCCGATCATCGTGGCCTGTCTTTGCGGCGGTGCGGCCGTGCAGGCCCAGGACCTCAGCGGCACCAGCGCTTCGTCCATCACCGTGCCACTGCCGCCCGCCCTGTCGCCGGGGGGCTATGCGCCGCCCCAGCCTGCCGTGCCCGAAGGCGTTGGCGTGGCAGACAGGCCCCGCCAAGACTATCTGCCCATCGGTGGCCGCCTCGGCTCATTTTTTCTTTATCCCGACGCAGCGATAACGACGGGACTGTCGGACAACATCCGCGCGACGCAGGCCGATCGCATGGGCGACAGCTATCTGCGGGTCAGCGCCGGTACGCAACTCGTTTCCGGTTTTTCGCGCCACAAGGTGAAGGCGGGCCTCTTCGTCAGTCACCCCTTTTACCTCCATCATCCGCAGGAGGGCATCACGCAATATGGCGGCAGTCTGGACACCACGCTGGACCTCGATCGCAGGACACAGGCCGATGTGATGTTCACCGCCGGGCGCTCGATCGTCGACCGGACAGATTTCACAAGCCCGCCCGATGCCACGTCGCCCATCGCCTATGATCATGCCTCCGCCCGGCTGAACCTCACTCACGGGATCAACCGGCTGACCCTGTCCAGCACCGCCAAGGTCACCGGCACATCCTACCGCCATGGGCGGACCGATAGTGGCGCCCTCATCAGCCAGACCTATCGCGACATGACCGCCTATGATCTGGTGCAGGAAGCGCGCTACACGCTTCATCCCGGCTTCGACGCGGTGCTGCATGTCAGCTATAACCGCGCTGTTTATGCGCTTCCCGCCAGCGATCCCGCGCAGCCCGGCCATCTCGCGCGCGATGCCTCTGGTTGGACGGTGCAAGCCGGCGCACGTCTCGGCCTTACCGGCACGCTCTATGGGGAACTGCGCCTCGGCTACCTTTGGCGAGACTATGCGGACCCTCGCCTGCGCGCCGCGCGCGGTTTTTCGTTCGACGGCAATCTGCTATGGAATGCCGGCACGCTCACCTCCGTCCGGCTGCGCGGCAGCCGCAGCGTGGAAGAAGCGGCCTCCACCACAGCCGCCGGCAATCTCGTCACCATGGTCAGCCTTGGCCTCGATCATGAGTTGCAGCGCAATATCATCATCTCGGCCGAAGGCGGCTATCTGCGCCTGGCCCCCATCGGCACCGGCGCCACGGCGGATTTGTGGAGCAGCCGTCTGTCTGCCCGCTACCTCATATCCCGGCGTATTTCGCTCACGGCGCAATTGGGGCATGCGGCACGCAGTTCTGTCGACGTCAGCCACGCCTTTGTCGCCAATACGGCCTCGCTGAGCCTCTCAATCACCCTATGAAACGACCAGCTTTCTCGCCCGCCCCCTGAAACAGACGGGATGACCTTTATGCAGCTTATCCATTATTCCGGGCCTGTCCCCAATTTCGGGGACGACCTCAACGCATTGGTCTGGCCCGCGCTGGCGCCACACCTCTTTGAGGAAGAGGATGACGAGCGCGGCTTTGTCGGCATCGGCACCATCCTTGGCATGGCGGGCCACACCCACCGCAAGCTCGAAATCATGTCGAGCGGCGCGGGATACGATCCCATCGGCAATTGGGCCGACCGACACATCAGCTTCCATTGCGTCAGAGGCCCGGTCACGACGCATGTGCTGGGGCTCGATCCTTCCGTTGCCATCACCGATGGCGCCATTCTCTGCCCTCTCGTCCCCGCCCTGCCAAAACGCCGCGGAGAGGGGCGGTCGATCGCCGTCATACCCCATTTTCAGACACTGGCCTTTCCCGGCTGGAAAGAGGCTTGCGATGCCGCCGGCATGGTCCTGATCGACCCACGCCTGCCGCCCGAAACGGTGATCCATGCCATTGTCGATGCAAATCTCGTGCTGACGGAATCGCTGCATGGCGCAATCATTGCGGACACCTATGGCATTCCATGGAGCGCTTTTGCCACTTCCGGCAATTTCTGCATGCCCAAATGGATCGACTGGACAGCCTCGGTCGGCGTGGAACTTGGCGTGACGTATGTGCCCCCGCCCAGCGGCGATCCCCTGGAGATTTTCGGCAGACCCCGGCGGCAGTTCGGATTACGCGCGAGCTTCTCGCTGGAAGATGCCTGTGCGGAAATGCAGGCTCACGTCCGTTCGCACGCACCAAAAATCGGGTTTGGACGAGTGACTCACTGGGCCAAGGCAGGCGCAAAGGCGCTCGGCCTCAAACGCCTCAGCCGTGCCTATAGTGGCCTCAACTCCTCCCGCACAGCCGAGGCACTCTACCGCCTTAGCCAAAGCGAAGGCATGATCAGCAAGGCAAGCCACCGCGACCGGCTGACGGACCGTTTGGCCAGCGCTTTACATGCAATAGCCTGACCGCCCCCTGGCCGGGCCTCGTGCCCGCTCAGATTTTGCGCAACAGCCAGGGCACACCGACGAGCGCCCCTGCCCCACCACTGATCGCCAATTCGATAAAATTGCGCAACACGCCTGTCTCCCCGGCCAACAACCACGCCGCGCCCAGCCGGCCGCATTGGCAAATCACCATGGTGCAGGCCAGCGGCAGAACGAAGTGGGTAAAGACGATGCCCATCAGCCCACGCCCCACCTCGCACAGCGCAGCATATTGCACCATACACAGCAACACGCTTCGTCCAAGTATCGCCACCGCTGTCGTGAAAATCCCATAGGGCGCCGTGACCACAATCAGCGCCACATTACCGATCAACCCCGCCACGCTGATAGCCAGCAGCGTTCCATTGCGCCGGGTCACCGTCAGCACCGCCCCGGCAACCGACCCCAAGGCCCTGACCACGCCCGACAGCGCAAGCGCAGCCGCCACAGGCGCCGCCGCCGCCCAGTGGGCTCCGAACACAAAGGGCACCGCCACCGGCGCGAGCACGGCAAACATGCCCGCCGGCAAACCGCAGACCAGCGCCACGCTGGCCACGCCCCGCGCAATGGCATCACGCCGTCCGCTTTCACCGGAAACGGCAAAACCAGGCTGCCACACGATCTGCGCCATGGATGACGCCAGCGTGACTGACACAATTTCGATCCGCTTGCCCAGATTATACTGGCCGACGACGGCTGGAAGAAACATTCTTCCGGCCAGCACCTGATCAAGATAGTTATTCCCCCCCGCCGCCACGCGCACACCGCTGGCCCGCAGCGCCTGGCCCATCATGTCACGCGCAGGGGCGTCATGGTACTCCGGGCGGGCCATCACCTTGGCGCCCCAGATTGTCGCCAGAAAGGTGACAAGCGACTGGATGACATAAAAGCTCACCAAGCCGCCAATGGGGGATACGCCCAACCCCACGCCCATCCCGATAAGGGCCCCGATCACACCGCTATAAAGGCTGCGAGTGCTCAGTCGGCGGATTTCCGCTCGCCGCACCATGGCCGCCTGTGGCTGCAACAGCGCAAGATCGAACAGGACCTTCAAACCGAGCCAATATGCGGGGGCCGGCATCACCATCCCGAACACGGATTGCGAAATCGCCAATACGCCCCAAAACGTCACCATGACAACAAGCGCAGCGCTCAGCAAAATCGCGGCAGCAGCCTCGTGATAGGTCCGCTCGCCTTCATCATGGGTGACCAGCACATCATACAGCCCCTGCGGCGCCAATGTCTTGAGCATCTCGAGCACGGCGAGGGCAACCGCCACCAACGCGAATTGCGCGGGCGCCATCAGACGGGCAAAACCGGCGAACACAACGAAAGGCAGGCCGACGGCCGCCACCCCGTTCAGCGACGACCAGAACACCGCCCCCCGTGAAGCGACAGGAGCAGCGCGAGAGCTCATATACGATACCTATCTCCTGAAATATTGGGCGCGACGGAGCGAGGATGGGGGAGAAGCCGGACTTATCGGGATGCCGTGGCGTTCGGCTTCATCCCTCGCACAACAAAGGGGCGCAGTTCGTAAAGGAAGCCCATCGACCACCCCAGATGCATGATCATCGCCGCCACACCGGCATAGAGCACGCTCGCCCTGCGTTGACGCCATGCCAGCGCCACACCGTAAAGGCAGCAGAGGATGGCCCAGCCGATCATGGGCAGAGCCATCACCCAACACAAGGGCGTGAGAGCCGCCATTGCCGCCCCCAGCATCCCCAGCACCACCACCGGGGCAATCGCCAAGGGCATGGCCTGACGCAGTGCCATGGGCATGCGATGTCGCCGCCAATTTTGCGCCCGCCCGCGCCCATAGCCCAAATATTGCCGCAGCAAACGCCCTGGCGAGCGGCGCGGGTAATAGACAATGGCTTGCGATGGCTCGAGCCAGATCCTGCCACCCAAACCGCGCAGCCGATAGTCGAGCTCAGCATCCTCATTATGCGAGAAGCTCTCGTCGTACCCGCCAGCTTTCATGAACAAGGACAGGTCAAACAGGGCATGATGACCATGGTCAACGAAGCGCCCACGCCCCAAATTGCGATGCGGCGCCCCACCATTGCCTAAAAGCGAATTCTGAGCCGCCGCCACGGCCGACTGGAATCCTTCATCTCCTTGCGTCATCATGGGAACCACCACCGATGTCGCGTCGTGCTCAACCGCCGCGCGCAGCAAACCTGCAACATATTGACGCGGATAGCTGCAATGTGCGTCGATCCTCACGATCCAGGAAGCTCCTTTGCCCAAGCTGCGCACCGCGAGATTGACACCTGCCGACTGCAATCCGGCAGGGTTATTCAGCAAGTGTACGCAAGGATGCTTTTGCGCCCATTCCAACGCGATCTCACGGCTGCGATCCTGACTGCCGCCATCGGCAACAACAATGCGCGCGCCCGGATTGTCGGCCACCTGTTGCGCCAGAAGCCCCGGCAAATGCGCCTCCTCATTCAGGCAGGGGATAACGATCAGCACGTCGGAAGCGTCCCGCACAGCCTCCCCCTGCGCATCTTCCCTTTCCACCATCGTTGAAACGGACGCGCCCGTGATCTGCGCCACGAGGGCGGCATGCTCGTCGGGCAAAAGAAACACGTCACGCCGGGCAACATCGGCAACCTCCGCCCGCAGGCGCAGATATTCAGGCAAGGTCAGCGCGCTCAACAACGTGCCAAGTTCATCGACCGGATCGCGCAGCCTCACCCCCGCGCCGCGCTGGGCCAGCCATTGCCCGGTGGCCACCTCGCCCAGAGCAATCGGCACGGCGCCATAGGCGATGCCTTCATACAGCCGGTTGGGCAGCAACCATGCCGAATTGAGCCCCTCCTCGAAATAATCGATCGCCCAAATGAAATGGATGCCGCCAAACAGCCGGGGCAGATCCTCCGACGTGTAGGGCCCGATGTAAGAGACATGAGGCCATGCCGCGACCTGCGCCGCGAAATCGTGAAATTCCGCAGGGGATGGTTTTCCGGCGATAACGATCCGGATGGAGCCACCACCGTCGCGCGCAATCCGGCCCAACATCGCCAGCGTGCGACGACAGCGCAACATGCCGAACCAGCCGATCACCCAGGGCGCCTCAACCGTTCCCATGCGCGCAGGGCGTAGCAATGGCACCACCTGCGCCGGCGGCTGTCCCGCCTGGTCCCGATAGGCTGGCACCTTGTTCTCCGCCAGCAGCGCGGGGCCGAGATAGCCGCAGATGCACCGGAAATACGCATCACGGAAATGGGGAGAGCTGATCAGCAGCAAGTCGCCGCCCTCCATCGCCCGGCGCTCAACCCAACGCAACGCACGCGCCACAAAGCCCCGCCCCAGCATCAGACGGTGAATATCGAGACATTCATAGACCAGCCGCTGCCCGGGGCGGCGCACCCGCGCCGCCAGCACCAAAGTTTCCAGATTGCGGGCGATCAGAACCTTTGCGTCATCCACACCCCGCAACACAGCGGCGGGAAAGAGCAGCGCGAAAACCACCGTGAACAGCCGGGCCAGCAAGGCTCCATCGCGCGTGCGGCCAAGGCTGACAGCCGCCGCCCCCGCCACCTCGCGCGGTGCGGTGCCACGGCGAAAGAAACCAAGAACCCGCACATCATGCCCGCCATCGCGCAGCATGGCGACGCGCCGTGCCACGGCCGCGTCCTGAAGGTCATGCACAAGATAGGCGATCCGTGCTCTCTGCATCTGGGCCACGCGCTGCTCCCCAAGGTCAGATGTGAATGTCGAGGCCTGTCGCAAACGCCGTTCATGGCGGGCGCACCGCCTTTACCGGCAGCGCCGCTTGCCAGCGGCAGCCGGAGGGAGGGTGCCAAACGAAGGCCCATGGGATGCGGAACATGATCGCAGGCCGCATCGTCCTGTGGGGTTATGGTGCAGCGCTTGCTGCAACTGCGCACGCGCGAACGGATCGGCTTTCGAGCCATTCGCGCGCCATCACTTCCAAAATAGAGCTACTGCCCTGTTTGCCGCGCCGGCCGATCGCGGAAATGTCCAAATCGGTTGCGAGATACATGGATTCATGCGCTCAAGCCCGCCACCATTCCCCAGCGCCAACCATGCTATCCAGCCACTTCTGCCTGCAGGAGGGAACCCCGCCCCATGCCCCTTCCCGTTATCAAGGCCGCAAGATTCAGCTCTCACAATCGGCAAATCCGCACCGTTTCGGCAGGAGCAGGCACCCGTCCATGTCCTTACGCTAGCCGCTTCACATATGCAGGGTTGGCCATGCTGGCTTTCTACATGTCCGCGCCGCCAGCCCATGCCGACGATCTGTTGCAGGCCCTGGCCAAGGCATATGCGTCCAATCCCGATATACAGGAGGCCCGCGCCCGAACCCGCGCTCAGGATGAAGGCGTGCAGATCGCCCGCGCACCGGGCCTCCCCTCGCTGCAGGCGGTGGGGCGCTTCAGCCGCTCGCTGCTGGTGGGCACGAACAACACCACCTTGCCCACCCGCACGCTGTCAGGCGAGGTGGACGCCAGCGTGCCGGTCTATGAGGGCGGGGCCATCCGCAATGCAACGCTGGCAGCCAAGCAACGCGTCTATGCCAGCCGCAAGGATCTCACCAGCACCGAAAGCGCCGTTTTTGCCAATGTGGTTCAGGTCTATCTCGGGGTCATTCATGATGAGACGGTGGTCCAGCTCAACCGCAAGAACGTCGAAGCACTGGAGATCAACCTCAAGGCCACCACCGCCCGTTTCCAGCGTGGCGATCTGACACGAACCGATGTGGCCCAATCGCGCGAGCGCCTGTCGCTGGCCAAGGCCGTTCTGCAGACTGCCCAGGTGCAATTGGCGGCCAGTCGGGAAAAATATGTGGCAATCGTCGGCAGTGAGCCCGTCGCACTCAGCCAGCCGCCCGGACTGACGGGCCTGCCCGCCAGTGTCGCGGATGCCATCAACATCGCGATCGACAACAATCCCGATCTTGCCTCCGCCAAGCTGACCGCCACCGCCTATGCCTATGACGCCAAGGTCGCCAAGGCCGGTCGCGCGCCCAAGGTCCAGCTTTTCGGCAATTTCCAATATGACAATTATTTCGACACCTATGGTGGCTATCTGGTTCCTTATTATTCGCAGTATGACAAGATCGCCGCCGTGGGCGTGCAAGTCACCGTGCCCATCTTTCAGGGCGGCCTGCCCGCCGCGCAGCAACGGCAAGCCGATGCGGAGCGTGGTGCGGCGCTCGAACATGCCACATCGGTCGAGCGGCAGGTCATTCAGGGTGTGCGGTCTGCCTTTCTTCAGTGGCGCGCGTCCAACGGCATCATCGCCGCCAACCAGAGCGCGGTGGAGGCCGCCGGGCAAAGTCTGGCGGGCGTGCGCACCGAGAACAAGATCGGCGACCGCACCATCATCGACATCCTCAATGCCGAGCAGGAACTGCTCAGCGCGCAGGTGCAGCTCGTGTCCGCCCAGCGCGACGCTTATATCGCCGCCTTCAATCTGCTCACCGCCATGGGCCGCTCCACAGCCGGCGATCTGGGCCTGACCGACCTCTATGATCCGCAGGTGCATTATCATGCCGTATCGGGCAGCATCTGGGATTGGGGCGCAACGAATACCAGACATCCCGTCGCCACCTCGACGCGACAGATCCCGGCGCAGACCGGTGAGATCGGCCCCAAACTTCCATGAAAAACCGTTTCGCAACCCTGTCCAAGGACCATGTCATGCGACTTCCCCTGCTCTGGCCCCGCCTGCTGCTTGGCACAACATGCCTCGCCATCTCGCCCATCGCCCTCCATGCCGCGCCCAACGTGCCTGAGGTGCAGAACAGTGATTACCGGCTCGGCCCGGACGACAAGGTGCATATCACCGTCTATGGTGAGGACCGGCTGACCGGCGACTACATGGTGACAAGCAAAGGCCTGGTATCATTTCCGCTGATCGGTGACATTCCGGCTGCTGGTCGCAGTCTGGGCGAGGTGCAGGAGGACATCCGCCAACGCCTTGCCGCAGGCTATATCCGTGACCCGCGCGTCGCGATCGAGGTGGGCAATTTCCGCAGCTTCTACGTGCTGGGCGAGGTGAACAAGCCGGGTGAATATCCCTATCGCACCAATCTCACGCTCGATCAGGCCGTGGCGACGGCGGGCGGATACAGCTATCGCGCCAACAAGAAGAAGATCATCCTGCACCACGCTGGGCGGCCGGAGCAGGTCGTGCAGCTGGGCAAGTTGGAAACAATCGGGCTCCAACCCGGTGATACCATCCGCATTCCGGAACGGTTTTTCTGAGCCTTTGCGCCAAATGAGGTCCCATCAGTCAAGGTCTCGGAAAGACTTTTGGCGGTATGAGGGGATAGCAGGCTGTCCTGCCTGCCCCGGCTATCCTATCCACCGGGTCTGACGAGAGGATCGTGCCGCCATGTCCGCCCTGCCTTCACTCAAGCAGCTTCAGGATGCGCAGCTCATCAGCCATGAGATGGCCGATGTTGCACATCCCCTGGCTGAATTGGTGGCCGCCGAGGAAGCATCCCTCTGGACTCATGACGAGGATCAGCACTGGCACAGCGCGAGCACGTCGTTCACCTATGGAGAACCGGCCGCACCGCGGCCTTATCCTGCCGCGCTCCGCCTCGGTCTGGTGGCATCACTCGCCGTGGCAAGCTGGATTGCCGTGCTGGCCGCAGGTTATGTCATGGTAAAGGTCTTGCGGTGAAACCTCGGCGCGCGCCATTGAACACCGCAGTTGCGTTAAACATCGACCCTAAACCATAAAAGGCTGGAGCAAAGCCCTGATCTGTCGCGCCCATCCACAAAGCGCGACCTCACCCATTCGGTTTAGCCTTCGCTGATCAGCCTCGGAAAGGCGCCGCCATCTCGTCCGGGACTGGACCGGAACGAGAAGGCAGGATGCAAGCGAGGAAGCGCTTACCGCGTCTCTCCGTTGGGGCGAATATCCTTGAAGGCATTGTTGAACGAGGCATTGGGCGTGCCCGAAGGATTGGCCGGCGCGTCATAATGCGGCGTGCGATAGATGGGCGCGCCAGCCGAGGACCGGTGATGCTGGCTCCTCACATCGTGACGGGTGACACGATGATGGGTGGTCGCGTGATGCCCGCGGCGCTTGTGATGGCTCGATGCCTTGTGATGGCTCGATGCCTTGTGATGGCTCGATGCCTTGTGATGGGCGCTGGCGTGATGATGCTTGCTGACGTGCCCCTTGGCGGCGTGCCGCCCAACATGCTTGGCGCCATGCTTCATGCCGTGAGCCGCCTTCGCGCTCACCCTGGCATGGTGCGCCTTGCGATGTCTGGCCTTGTCGGCGGATTTCGTCTTCTTGTGGCTGGCCTTGTGCTTTTCCGCATGTTTGCCGGTCTGGGTGGTGGTCTTGTGATGGTGGTGGGTCCGCGCCTCCACCGGCCCGGCCAGAGCCAGGGCCGCCAGCACCGCAAGAGCAATCCTCATGTCATCATTTCCTTCGCCTGAGCCTCTCGGGCCCCTTGCTGATCGACTCGCCCCATGGAGCGATAAATCCGCCTAGCAAGCGCCCTTCTCCCGGCCAAGAGACAGCGCAAGGTTTGCGACAGTCAGTTACCCGTCACAGATCGGGATCGCTGGCAATCGCCCCGCCCGGCGTATAGGCAAAGCCTTCCTCGCCGGCCAGAACGCGGCGCGCGCGGTCACGGTCCATATCCCCCATCCAGCGCCCCAGCACCACGCAGGCCACCGCATTGCCGATCATGTTCACCAAGGCGCGGGCCTCGCTCATGAACCTGTCCACCCCCAGCACCAGCGCCATGCCGGCGGGCGGCAGCGAGGGCACCACCGCCAGCGTGGCCAGCAGGCCGATGAACCCGGCGCCGGCAACCCCGCCCGCTCCCTTGGAGGTGACCATGGCCACTGCCAGCATCTGGACCTGCTGATCCCAGCTCAGATCAATCCCGAGTGCCTGGGCGATGAAGAGCGCCGTGGTCGACATGTAGATCGCCGTGCCATCCGTGTTGAAAACATAGCCCGACGGCACCACCAGCCCCACATGCTGGCGCGACAGGCCCAGATGTTCCATCTTCTCCATCAGGCCCGGCAGGGCGGCATCGGAAGAACTGGCACCAAGGGTGATCAACAGTTCATCCCTGAGATAGGCCAGCAAACGCAGGATGGACATGCCCGACACAGCCATGATCAACCCAAGGCACACGAATACGAACACGCCGCCCGCCGCATAGAAGGTGCCCACCAGCCAGGCCAGCTTGCCCAGCGCGCCAAGGCCAAACTTGCCCACCGTAAAGGCCATGGCTCCGCCCGCGCCAAAGGGCGCCAACCGCATGATCAGATTGGTGATGCCAAAGACCAGTGCTGTCCCCGAATCGATCAGGCTGCGCAGCGGCGCGCCCTTCTCGCCAATCTGCGCCAGAACCGCCCCGCACAAGACCGAGACCAGCACCACCTGCAGGATCTCGCCATGAGCAAAGGCACCAATGAAACTGTCCGGCACGATGCCTGTGAGAAAGCTGACCAGACCGTCATGGTCCTTCACCTGGCTGGCATAGGCCTGAACGGCCTGCGCATCGAGATGGCGCGGATCAGCGCCGAACCCCACGCCCGGCCGGATCAGATGAACCATGACCAGACCGGCCACCAGCGCCACGGTCGAGACGATCTCGAAATAGAGCAATGCCATGGCGCCGGTCTTGCCCGCGCTTTTCAGATCGCTTGAGCCGCCGATTCCCGACACGATGGTGCAAAAGACGATGAGTGCGATCATCATCTTGATCAAGCGGACGAATGTGTCCCCCAGCGGCTTAAGCTGAACGCCGATGTCGGGCGCCAGAAACCCGGTCAATGCGCCCAGCACCATGCCCAGCAGCACCTGAACGTAAAGCAGCCCCAGCCACCGCCGCCAGACCGGACGACGGGCCTGGGCCGCGCCGACATCGCGCGTGCTCGTGTCCGGTTGGGCAACAATCCTGGTTTCGGCCATGCTGGTCTCCTTGCGCGCAGAACCATGGCATGGCCCGCCCCTGTCGGACCAGTGAAACTTGCCGCATTGCGAGGGTTATCAGCTTGCTATACACTTGCGCCGACATTGCGCGCACCGGACGCGGAACCCAAAGCGCCAGAAGAAAAGCTGTACTTTGGTCCGTATAGCCATACTGGCAAACCCCTAATTAGGACAGCCTATGCGGGATGATACTGTGCCAGATCGTGACAGAGATGATTCGGTCCATGCCTACAAGTCGCTGAAAACAGCCGGTCGCGCCTCACCGTCCTCGTGCAGACGATCGCTCGGCTCGAACAATCGGGCGCCGCGCTTCTCATCAGTATTTGCACGGAGAAGCCAAACGTTTCCAATTGCTTCCCGCCCACTTCGGACAGATGCGGTCAACTTGGTTAGCAACTTGCCCAAAGGTGGTAATGTAAAGGTTTGTAAAATTCGTCACCTGTGCGCTTCTGCCAAGTGGAAACACGGTATAATCGGCGAGGCATACGACCGGGAACACGCCGTGTTCCACATGAAGGGATGCCATGCGTATCGCGATTGCTGACGACGACACCGCCTTCGTCGACTTTCTCAAGAATGTTACCAGCGCCGATGGTCACAGTTGTGTCGTCTTCAACGACGGCCAGTCGCTCGTCACCCAGTTGCAGCGCGAAACTTTCGATCTGGTCATCCTGGACTGGCACATGCCGCGCCTCACCGGACCCGAAGTGCTGGGCTGGATACACCAGAACCTTGAGGTGCCCCCGCCGGTCATCATGCTGACCAGCCAGTACAACAAGTCCGACATTGCCCGCACGCTGAGCGAGGGCGCCGATGATTTCATCGTCAAGCCTGAGACGGCGGCGGTCATTTCCGCCCGCATCGATGCCGTTCTGCGCCGCACCAGCCAGCGCAATGCGCCCCAGCGCCATATCGATTTTGGCGGCTATCGCTTCGACCGTCTGGAAAGCACCGTTTCTTTCGATGGCGAGGAGCAGAAACTGACCGCCAAGGAATTCTCACTGGCGCTGCTGTTTTTTCAAAACACCAACCGCCCGCTCTCGCGCGGCTATCTGCTCGACATGATATGGAACAGCGTGGCGGGCCTGCCCACGCGCACGCTCGACGTTCACGTGTCCCATATCAGGGCAAAGCTCAAATTGGCCGCCGGGCGCGGCTATCGTTTGCAGACGATTGTCAGCTATGGCTACCGGCTGGAAGTCTGCGCGGAGGACGAATGACTTTGACCAGTCATGCCCGGATCATGTCCCGCATGAAGCCGGGCATGACCATGGCACTGATGCTGGCGCAAGGCCTGGCGCCCTCGGCCATGGCCGCAGGCAGCGCCATGCCTGCAGAGGTCACCTATCACACGCATGTCAACGACACGCTTTACGATCTGGCACGGCGCTACTTCAACCATTTCGACGATTATCGGGTGGTGCAGCAACTCAATCACGTTGCCATCCCCGAGCATTTGCAGCCTGATGTCGACCTGCGCATTCCTGTCAATCTGCTGCGCGGCGCGCCGCAGAACGCCACGGTGCTGACCTATCGCGGCGATGTGCGGCTGGGCGAGGATCGCCACCCCGTCACGCCCGGAACCACACTGAGCGAGGGCATGCGGATCGAGACCGGCCCCTCCTCCTTTCTCAGCTTCCGCGCGCCCGATGGTTCGACCGTGACCATGCCCTCGCAAAGCGTGATGCGGCTGGAGCGGATGCGCCGCATTCTCTTCACCAACACGATGGACCAGCGCTTCACGATCGAGCGCGGCAGGCTGGAAACGACCGTCGCCAAACAGATCGGCCCGGCCAGCCATTATGAGGTGCGCACCCCCATCGCGGTTTCCGCCGTGCGGGGCACAGTGTTCCGCGTCGCCTATGGCGCCGATGGCCGGGGCAAATCGCTGACCGAAGTGCTCGGCGGTACGGTCGCCGTCAGCGGCAATGGCATGGCCAGGCCAGTGCCTGTGCCCGTCGGGCTGGGCGCGGCGGTGGGGCGTGATGGTTCGGTCGAGACCGAAACGCTGCTGCCCGCCCCTGCCCTGTCGGAGGGAAACCGGCTTCAGGAAGGGCAGGAGTTGCGTTTTTCCGCCGCACCTGTGGCAGGCGCGCAGGCCTATCATTTCGATGTGGCGCGCGATGCCGCCTTCCGCGACATTGTCGGAGAAAGCCGCTCGGCCATGCCGCAAGGTGAACTCGCCGGCCTGCCCGATGGTACATGGTATGTGCGCGCAACGGCCTTGTCCCGCACCGGCATGGAAGGCCTGCCGGCCATTCAGCCCTTCGAACGGCGACTGCATGTCTTTGATGCGGCCATGATGCGCAGTTCGGGCCGCGAATATCGCGTTCACTGGACCTATGCCGGCGCGCCGGGCGTTCATTTCCGCTTTCAACTGGAGCCCACCGGCAAGCCCAAGGGCCATGGCAAGCCTTTCGGCCTCGACGAAGACCGTCTCTTTGCCAGAACATTGGTGCTGGACGACGTACCGGCCGGCCCCTATCGTTGGCGGCTGGGAGCGATCAACGGCACAGACGAAACATGGACAGCCTGGCGCGAGGTAACCATCGAGCACAACGGCGAACACACTGGCGAACATACGGGGACGTAAGCTGAAGCGGACCTATCGCCGGCTGCTTGTCGAGTGGCTCGTCATCCTGTGCGTCGCCGCCGGAACCGCCGCCTATCTGTCGTGGACGGGCAATGCCCGCCGGATCGACAACCAGATCTATGATCGGCTGATCACATGGCGGGCGCCGCCGGTCGATCCGCGCATCATCATCGTAGCCATCGACGATGACAGCCTCAGGCGACTGGGCGCTTGGCCGTGGCCGCGCGACCTGCACGCCAGGCTGATTGATCGGCTGAAACAGGATGGCGCAGCGCTGGTTGCCTATGACGTGCTGTTCATCGAGCCGACCGCGCAGGATGCTGCGCTGGGTGCCGCCATGGCGCGGGGGCCGCGCGTCGTTGCCCCCATGCTGTTTCAGGCACCCGGCACCAATGGCGCAGCGGTGGATGCCATTTTCCCCATTCCGGCGGTGCGCGAACATGCCGCCATCGGCCATGTCAATCTGGCCATGGATGGTGATGGTCTTGTCCGCCATATCGCGCTGAGCGAAAGCGCCGGGGTCAAGGCGCCGGTGCCGCACATGATGGAACTGGCCTATCGCGCGGTGACCGGTCATGCCTCGCCCTTCTTCAACGCCTCGGGCGCGCCAGTGCTGCTGCCCTTCGCCAGGACGGTGGGCGCCTTTCCCACCGTCCCCTTCGCCGCGGTGCTGCGGGCCGAGGTTCCCGAGGATTTCCTGCGCGGCAAGATCGTCCTGGTGGGCGCGACAGCAACGGGTGAGGGCGACCGCTATCCCACCCCCCTGCCCGGCGGAGCAGCCATGCCGGGGGTGGAATTGCAGGCCAATCTGCTCAACGCCATGCTGGCTGGGCGGGTGATTCGCGCGGCACCGACCGGATGGCTGGTCGGGCTGTCGATGATGCCGGTGCTGCTGCTGATGCTTGGTTTCTGGCGGCTGCGGCCATCGCGCGCGCTGATCGGGTCGCTGGCGGCGATGGTGCTGGTGGTCGTCCTGTCGGCGGCGGGCCTGGTGCTGGCCGGATGGTGGGTGCCTCCCGGCGCGGCGCTGGCGGGCTTGCTGCTGGCCTATCCGCTGTGGGGATGGCGGCGGCTGCAGGCGATCAGCGACTATATCACCGCCGAGCTCAACCGCTTCGCCGCCGAGCGCGACCTGCCCATCCCCCGCCGCGAAAGGCATCTGCCCTCGGACGTGGTGGGCGAGCAGACCATCGAGCTGGCCAGCGCCATCGACCGCATCCGCGACATTCGCCGCTTTGCCGCTGACACGATCGAGCATCTGCCCGATGCCGTGCTTGTCACCGACATGGAGGAGCAGGTGACCATGACCAATGCCGCCGCGCTGGCCATGCTTGGCAAAGACCCGACGGGCGCGCTGGCCTGGCAGGTGCTCGAAAGCATCACGCAGGAGCGTCTGGAGAATGAGATCGCCATGGCCGACGGGCGGCGCTTCGTCATCGCCCGCGCGCCGGTAGAGCATGATGACGGGCGACAGAGCGGCTGGATCCTTCGTCTGGTCGACATCACCCCCATCCGCGAGGCGGAACGCACGCGTGAGGAAGTGCTGCAACTGCTCAGCCACGATATGCGCTCGCCGCAGGCCTCGATCATCACCATGGTGGAGGGGCCACAAGGCGCCGAACTGCCGGGCGACACCGCCAAGCGTATCGCCCGCCACGCCCGCCGCACCATGGCGCTGGCCGATGATTTCGTGCAACTGGCCCGCGCGCAGGCCACACCCTTTCGCCCCGAAGAAATTGTACTGGGCGACATTCTGGCAGAAGCCGCCGACGATCTCTGGCCGCTGGCGCGCCAGAAGGGCGTGAGCATCGTGCTGGAGGGCATCGAGGAGCCAGAATTCCTGATGGCCGAGCCGCAGATGCTGCTGCGCGCCTTCACCAATCTCATCGACAATGCCATCAAATATGGTGGAGCGAACAGCATCGTCACCTGTGCTCTTGCCCCGGTTCCCGGCGCGCAACAGGTCCGCCTCTCCATCCGTGATCAGGGGCAAGGGATGTCGGAACAGGTCCGCGCCAATTTGTTCGGTCGTTTCGTGGCGGACGGCGGGCGCGAAAAGCGCAGCGCCGGGCTGGGTCTGGCCTTCGTCAAGACCGTGGTCGACCGCCACAAGGCGCAGATCGATTGCGAGAGCGGGCCGCAGGGGACCTGCTTTACCCTGACCTTCGCCACCCTGCCCCTCGAGGCCTAGCGGCTCAACCGGGCAAGGCCATCGCCTGTTCAAGCCGGGCATGCGCGGCATTCAGATGATCGCGCAGCAAGGCGCCCGCCCTTGTGGCATCGCGTGCCAGCAAAGCCCGCACGACAGCGCCCATCTCCTGCGCCACCTCCGCCTCGTCGCCGACAAGGCACAAATGGTGCAGGATACGCAGTCGACGATGCAGCCACAGCGTGGTTTCGGCGATCAGCGCATTGCCGCTGCCGATGGCGATGAGCCGTTGCATCGCCGCCAGCGCCTCGGCAAAACGGGCCTGCCCCAGAGGGTCGCCCGCCGCAGCCTCCATCCGGCGCAGGGTGGCAGACATGCCGCTGCGGGCGCCCTCATTCATGTTACGGGCAGCCTCGGCGGCGGCGTGGGGTTCGACCAGCAGACGCAGGGCAAAGGCATCACGCAGTTCCACCCCGCTCATCGCCGGCTGCGCGCGATAGCCGACATTGGGCAGCTTGAAGACCAGTCGCTCGGCCTCCAACTGGCTCAAGGCCTCGCGCACCGGGGTTTGCGACATGGCCAGATCACGCGCCACCCGGTCGATCAGCACGCGCTCACCCGGGGCGATACGCGCAGTCACGATCATGGACAGCAGGTAATCATAGGCATTCTGCACAAGCGTGGGCGCAGCCAGACCAACCGTGCCTTCGGCCATGTTCTGAACGAGGATCGCGCGCCGCGGCATCACGGAAACATTCATGAAAGGCCCCCCGCGCTCGCAGCATGATGCTCAAGCGCGTGGTTTGCCCATATCATGCTGCACTGCGACAAATCCAGCCGTCAAATGCCCCCTCATTCCGGGTCGCGCGCGATGGCGAAGGGCGAGAAGGCCTGCGCTACGGGCATGATCTCGATCGTGTTGACGTTGAGATGCTCGGGCAGGCGCAGCACCGCCTCGACCGTGTCGACCACATCCTCGGCCGAGAGCGGCTTCATGCCCTTGTAGACATTGGCGGCAGCGGTTTCATCACCCCGGAAACGCACCTGTGAAAACTCGGTCTCGCAGGCGCCCGGCTCGACCGAGGTGACCTTGACCGGCGTGCCGAGCAGATCAGCGCGCAGGTTGAGCGAGAACTGGCGAACGAACGCCTTGGTGGCGCCATAGACATTGCCGCCGGGATAGGGATAGCTGCCTGCCACCGAACTCATGTTGATGATATGCCCGCGCCCGCGCGCCACCATGCCGGGCAGCACCGCATGGGCCACGCGCACCAGCCCCGTCACATTGGTCTCGATCATCTGCTCCCAATCAGCCAGATCGGCGCGCTGGGCCGGTTCAAGACCCAGGGCAAGGCCGGCATTGTTGAAAGCGATGTCGATGGCGGCGAAATCCTCGGGCAGGCTGTCGATCAGGCGGTGGCCCGCATCGGCCTCGCGCAGGTCGAGCGGGCGCGCGACCAGCCTGCCCGCACCCTCGGTCTCCAAGGCTGCCAGCCGCTCCACCCGGCGCCCGGTGGCGATCACCCGTCCGCCGGCGGCCAGCACGCGCCGCGCCATGGCCTGACCAAAGCCGGAGGTGGCCCCCGTGACCAGCGCAATGCGGCCCTGAGCCCAGGTTTCGGTGCGGTTCGTCATGGGAAACTCCGTGATGGTGCTGGTGATAAGCGGCCGGATCAGGCACATGCCTCACGCGCGGCGGCCACGAAGGCGCGGGCGGCGGCGCCCACCTCCTGCGCGCTCTTGCCCGGCTTGTAAAGCGCTGAGCCAAGCCCCGCGCCATGCGCACCCGCGGCAATCCAGTCCGCCAGATTGTCGACCGCGACCCCGCCGACCGCCAGCACCGGCGTGGCGCCGGGCAGAACCGCGCGAAGCGCCTTGAGATAGGCCGGGCTGGCCCCTTCCGCCGGAAACAGCTTCAGCCCCGTTGCCCCGGCATCCAGCGCGGCAAAGGCCTCACTGGCGGTAAAGAAGCCGGGCAGGCTGATCAGATCGGCGGCCGCGCTGGCGCGGATCACATCGAGGTTGACATTGGGCGAGATGATCAGCCGCCCGCCAGCAGTGCGCACCGCCTCGACATCGGCAATGGTCAACACCGTTCCGGCCCCCACCAGCACCTCAGGGCCATAACGGCGCGCCAGGCGGGCGATCGATTCGAGAGGATCGGGCGAATTGAGCGGCACTTCGATCATGCTGAAACCGGCCTCGACCAGTTGATCGGCCACGGCCTCCACCTCATCCGGGCGCACGCCGCGCAGGATCGCCACCAGCGGACAATGGGCCATGGCGGCAGAAAAATGGATCGAGGCGGTCATGGCAGGCTCCGGCAAGAGGTCATCAATGAACCCTGCGAGCCAAAGCATGTTTGTCCGACAAATGCAAAGCTCGAAGAGTTGCCATTCCTTGCAATTCAATCGCACTCGATTATATTGGCAACATGGACAAGCAAGCCGACAATCCGCTCGACGACTTCTTCTGCTTCTCGATCTATTCGGCGGGGCTCGCGCTCAACCGTTTCTACAAGCCGTTGCTCGACAAATTGGGCCTGACCTATCTGCAATATCTGCTGCTCGTGCTGCTACGTGAACGCGACGACCAGACCGTCAGCGGCATTGGCGACCAGCTTTTCCTCGAAAGTTCAACGCTCACCCCGCTCATCAAACGGATGGAAAGCGCAGGGCTCGTCAGCCGTCGCCGCGACACAAAGGATGAACGCGTCGTCCGCGTCAGCCTGACCGAGAGCGGCAAGGCGCTGGCACAGGAGGCGACCTGCATTCCCATGGAGGTCTTCACCGCCATGGAGATGCCGCTCGATGACATCCGCGAGGCAGAGATCGGATTCAAGAAGCTGCGCGACCAGATGTTCAAGGCCGCCCGCTAAGCTCCGGCAAGGCCGCCCCGCCACGAAAAAAGCGCCCGAACCAAAGTCCGGGCGCTTCCCTCACTTTCCGGTGGCCCGGAATATCAATGCATAATCTTAGGCTTTGCCATCAGGCCTTGTAGGTCTTGTCCACGGCGGCGCGGAACGCAGCCATATCCTTGGCCGAACCCACGGTGATGCGCGAGGTCGTCGGCCAGATCGCCCAGTTACGGCCGATCTGCACCTTCTCGGCCAACAGGGCGAGTTGCATCGCCTTGGCGGGCTTCTTCCAGTTCACCATGAACATGTTGGCATGGCTGCCACCCTGCACCTCGATGCCCTTCTTGGTCAGCCAGGCTATGGTTTCCTCACGATTGGCAGTCATTTCGGCGCGGCGCGCCTTGATGAGGGCGTCTTCGTTGTAGACAGCCGCGCCGCAGGCCATGGCCGTGATCGAGATACCGCCGCCCACGGCGTTGTAGAGCGCCAGCTTCTTCTGCACTTCCGGATCGGCAAAGGTGATGCCCAGACGGATGCCCGCCATGCCGAACAGCTTCGAGAAGGTGCGCATGACGATAAGGTCCTTGCGCGCACCCAGCAGCTTCACGGCCGAGGGAGCTTCCGAGAAGTGGATGTAGGCTTCATCGACCAGCACCATCGAACCGGCAGGCTTGTTGTCAAGCAGCCACTGGATGTCGGCCAACGGCGTGACGGTGCCGGTGGGGTTGTTAGGGCTGCAGATGTAGTAAAGGCCGGCATTGGGGTTGGCGGCCAGCATCGCCTTCACGTCGGCACCCTGGCCGATGGTCTGGGGCGCCATGGCCAGCGGCGAACCGAGATAGGCAGCCGTGCGCCAGGCCGATTCGAAAGTCGGATTGACGGTGACCAGACCCTTGGTGGGCGAGCAATAGGCTGCAACGATCGTCACCAGCGGGCCGCCCGAACCGGGCCACACGCGCACATGGGAAGCCGGAACGCCTTCCTTGAGCGAGATGGTTTCGACCAGCTTGTCCTTCAGGTCATCGGGGTCATAGCGGTTGCCAGAAGCGGCATATTTGGCGATCGCCTCGACGCCCGAGGGGAAAGGCCCGACCCAGCATTCATTGGCGCCGATGATCGTGCCACCCTTGATCGAGCGGGCAGCCTGCTGCTGGGCCGATGCCGTGCCGATGAAGGCGGTGGGCGAAGCGGCGGCGGCGCTGAGCAGGGCGGCAATCTTGCCAAAGTTGCGGCGCGAGAAACCGCGCTCGACGAGATCCTGCTGGGCGTTTTCGGTGAGTGACACGTCCATATTGTCCCCTATGTGGATAGAATGCTGCGCAAACCCGCCATCCCCTGGCAATGCCACAAACGGCGCGGGCCCCCTTCCGCAGAGATTGTTACAAGCACGCCTCGCCCATGGGCATACGTCAGATCCCCCCCCTGCCCATAAAACCAGCGTTTTGAGCACCAGCCGACACCCATTTCCGCCCCGAGGACACCGCCCCCCCCTGCACGGCAATCCCATGTCGCCGCAAACCCGCGCGGCAAATTCCCGCAAATACATGGAAAGACTGCGACGGTGTGCCATCAAGGCGACACTTTTTACGCAAATAACGCTGGAATCTTGCCATGTGGAAGGGCATCTGGCGGCCATGCATCAAAAGTCTTCCTCGCTCCGCCCGCTGGCCCGCCCCCGCCTTGCCTCGCTGGTGGCGTTTTCCCTGGTCGGTTTGCCCCTTGTCGCGCTGGTCGGTGCCTGCTCCTCGGCGCCCCCGCCCACGCCCGGCCCTGTCGAGGTCGGCTATGTCGATCTTCAGGGCACGCAGGCCCCCATCACCACCGAGCTGACCGGGCGCATTTCCTCCACCATGACCTCGGACGTGCGTCCACAGGTCGATGGCATCATCCGTGAGCGCCTGTTCAAGGAGGGCAGCGATGTGAAGGCCGGGCAACCGCTCTACATCATCGATCCGCGCTCCTATCAGGCCGCGCGCGACCAGATCGCCGCGCAGATCGAAAGCGCGAAGGCCACGCTGGTCACCAACCAGAACAAGGCCGACCGCTATCGCCAGCTCAGCAACAATCAGGCGGTGAGCCGGCAGGACATCGACGATGCCATTGCCGCCGCCGCAACGGCCCGCGCCGCGCTGCACCAGTATGAGGCCAATCTGCGCGCAGCCAACCTCAATCTCGAATATACCCGCGTGCTGGCGCCCATCTCGGGCCGCATTGGCCGTTCGGCGGTGACGCCCGGCGCGCTGGTGCAGGCCTCGCAGACCACGGCAATGGCCACCATCACCCAGCTCGACCCGATCTATGTCGACATCACCCAGTCGAGCGCCCAGCTTCTCGAACTGCGCAAGCGCCTCTCCAATGGGAGCGTTCTGCCCTCAAGCGCCATCGTGCATCTCAAGCTGGAGGATGGCAGCACCTATCCCGAAGCCGGCACGATCGAGTTCAGCGAAGTGAGCGTGGATGAAAACGCCGGTACGGTGGTGCTGCGCGCCAAGGTGCCCAACCCGCTGCGCCTGCTGCTGCCCGGCATGTTCGTGCGCATCGAAACGCCGCAGGGCATCGTGCCCAACGCCGTGCTGGCCCCCCAGCAGGGCATCACCCGCGATGCCAAGGGCAATGCCACCGCGCTGGTGGTGGGCGCCGGCAACAAGGTGGAACAGCGCAATGTCACCACCGTCAAGGCGGTGGGCAACATGTGGCTTGTCTCGGCCGGTCTGAGGCCCGGAGAGCATCTGATCGTGCAGGGCACCGACAAGGCCCTGCCCGGCGCCACGGTCAAGCCGGTGCTGGTGAAGATCGGGGGCTGATGACATGAGTATCAGCCGTTTTTTCATCGACAGGCCGATCTTTGCCTGGGTGGTGGCGATTTCCGTCATGTTGGCAGGCATCGGTTCCATCATGGGTCTGCCCATCGAGCAATATCCCGATATTTCCCCGCCCCAGATCCAGATCAACGCCACCTATCCGGGCGCTTCGGCCGAAACGCTGGAAAGCAGCGTGACGCAGGTGATCGAGCAACAGCTGACCGGGCTCGACAATCTGCTCTATTTCTCCTCGACCTCGTCAAGCTCGGGGCAGGCCTCGATCACGGTGACCTTTGCCAAGGGCACCAATGCCGACACCGCACAGGTTCAGGTGCAGAACAAGGTCCAGCAGGCCACGTCGCGCCTGCCCACACAGGTACAGCAGCAGGGCGTGACGGTGACCAAATCGGCCGCCGACTTCCTCATCGTTGTCGCCCTGTATGACAAGACCGACCGCTCGACCTCGGGCGACATCGGCGACTATCTGGTCAGCCATGTGAACGACGAGATCGGCCGCGTGAACGGCGTGGGCCAGACGCAGGTGTTTGGCGCGCAATATGCCATGCGCGTCTGGCTGGACCCGGCCAAGCTGGCCGCGCGCAATCTGATGCCTTCGGATGTGACCGCGGCCATCTCGGCGCAGAATGTCGAAGTGTCGGCAGGCCAGATCGGCGCCCTGCCCTCTACGCCCGGCCAGCAGCTCAACGCGGTGGTCAAGGCCAAGTCGCGCCTGCAGACGCCCGAGCAGTTCCGCAACATCGTGGTCAAGACCACCAGCGATGGCTCCGTCGTGCATCTTGCTGACGTTGCCCGTGTCGAACTGGGGCCTGAATCCTATACGTTCTCCGCCCGGCTCAACGGCCATCCGGCCGCCGGCATTGCCGTGCAGCTGGCGGCCGGCGCCGATGCGCTCAAGACCGCCGCCGCCGTGCGCGCCCGTGTGGCGGAACTTCAGCCCCAGATGCCTTCGGGTTATGAGGTCGCCTTCCCGGTCGACAGCTCCACCTTCGTCAAGACCTCGATCCGCGAGGTGATCGAGACGCTGGTGATCGCCATCGTGCTGGTGGTCGGCGTCATGTATCTCTTCCTGCAAAGCTGGCGCGCGACGCTGGTGCCCGCCATTGCCGTGCCGGTGGTGCTGCTGGGCACCTTCGGCATTCTGGCGGCCTGCGGCTATTCCATCAACACGCTCACCATGTTTGGCATGGTGCTGGCCATCGGCCTGCTGGTCGACGATGCCATCGTCGTGGTCGAAAACGTTGAGCGGTTGATGACCGAAAAGGGGCTGAGCCCGCGTGACGCCACCATCGAATCGATGGACGAAATCGGCTCGGCGCTGATCGGCATCGCGCTCGTGCTGTCGGCGGTGCTGCTGCCCATGGCCTTCTTCGGCGGGTCGACAGGCGTCATCTATCGCCAGTTCTCGATCACCATCGTGGCGGCCATGGGGCTCTCGGTCCTTGTCGCGCTGATCCTGTCACCCGCGCTCTGCGCCACCATGCTCAAGCCGGGCGACCACGATCCCCTGCACCGCGGCGGTTTCTTCGGGCGCTTCAACCGCTGGCTCGATGACCAGACCAGAGCCTATCTGGGCAAGGTGGACACTGTCATCGCCCGCCGGGCAGTGCATCTGGGCGTCTTTGCCGCCATCGTGGTGGTGATGGCGCTGCTGTTCATCCGCCTGCCCACCGGCTTCCTGCCCGACGAGGACCAAGGCAGGGCCATTGTGATGTTCCAGCTTCCCGCTGGCGCCACCGATGCACGCACGCAGGCCGTGGCCACCGCCGTCCAGAACCATTATCTGACCGAGGAGAAGAAGAACATCGCCCAGGCGATGGTCGTCACCGGTTTCAGCTTCAATGGTCAGGGCCAGAATGCGGGGATGGGCTTTGTCGCCCTGGCCCCGTTTGACGAGCGCAAGTCCGCGCAGGACTCGGTCTCGGCCATCAACATGCGCGCCTTCAAGAGCTTCAGCAAGATCCGCGATGCGCAGGTCTTTCCGCTGACGCCCCCTGCCATTCGCGGTCTTGGCCAGTCGAGCGGCTTCACCTTCGAGCTGCTCAACCCGGCGGGCGTCGACCGGCAGACCTTCGAGACGCTGCGCGACAAGATCATTGCCGAGGCCAATGCCGACCCCAAGTTGTCGCAGGTGCGCGCCGCAACGCTGGTCGATGCGCCGCAGCTGCGCGTGGATATCGACGAGGCCAAGCTCGCCGTGCTGGGCCTGGCCTCATCGGACGTGAACAATGCGATCACCACCGCCTGGGGCAGCACCTATGTCGACGATTTCGTCGACCGGGGCCGCGTGAAGCGCGTCTTTGTGCAGGGCGATGCCCCCTCGCGCATGCTGCCTGAAGATCTCGACAAATGGTATGTCCGCTCCAGCACGAACGGCAATATGGTCCCCTTCTCGGCCTTTGCCTCGACGCGCTGGGAAAAGGGCCCCAACATCGTTTCGCGCTTTGATGGCGAGTCCTCCTATGAGATCGACGGCAGCCCAGGCGTGGGGGTCAGTTCCGGCGATGCCATGGCCGAAATCGTCGCCATCCAGAAGCGGGTCGCCCCACAGCTCGGCTACAGCTGGTCCTCGCTCTCCTATGAGCAGAACAAATCCTCTGGTCAGGCGCCCTATCTCTATGCGCTGTCGGTGCTGGTGGTGTTCCTTTGCCTTGCGGCGCTGTATGAGAGCTGGTCGGTGCCCTTTGCGGTGCTGATGGTGCTGCCGCTGGGCATCATCGGCGCGGTGCTGGCCGTTACGGTGCGCGGTTTGCAGAACGACATCTACTTCCAGGTCGGTCTGCTCACCACCATCGGCCTTGCCGCCAAGAACGCCATCCTGATCGTCGAATTTGCCGAGACGGCGCGGCGCGACGGACGCGACATGGTCCATGCTGTGCTGGAGGCGGCCAAGCTGCGCCTGCGCCCGATCCTGATGACCTCGATCGCTTTCATCGCGGGCGTCATGCCGCTGGTCGTCGCCACCGGCGTGGGCGCGCAAAGCCGCATCGAGATCGGCACCGCCGTGGCCGGCGGCATGCTGACCGCAACCGTGCTGGCGATCTTCTACGTCCCCATGTTCTTCATCGTGATCGGCAAGCTGTTCCACCGCGCCGACGCTGAAACCTCGAGTGAAACCGCATGAAGCGCTCCCTGACCACGGGCCTTTGCGCCACCGCGCTGCTGCTCTCGGGCTGCACCATGGCGCCCCGTTACGTCCGTCCCGCCGCGCCCGTGCCAGAGCAGTGGCCAAGCGGAGCGGCCTATCCCCAGGTGCAGGAGGACAAGGCGGGTCTGCCCTGGCAGAGCCTGATCACCGATGCCAGATTGCGTGAGGTCATCACCCGCATGCTGGCCAACAACCGCGACCTGCGCGCGGCGGTTGCCAATGTGGTGGCCGCACGGGCCCAATATCGCGCCGATCGCTCGCAGATCTTCCCGACCCTGCTGGGGCAGGCAGCCGGTGCACGCACAGGCGGCAACAGCACGACCAGCACGTATAACTCGCTCGGGCTTGGCTTGTCCTCTTTCGAGGTCGATCTGTGGGGCCGGCTGCGCAATCAGGCCAGCGCCGGGTTCGAAACCTATCTCGCCACCCAATCCGGCATGCGCTCGACGAAGCTCAGCCTTGTTCAGGAAACCGCCCTTGCCTATGTGACGCTGGCCTATGACGAGGATCTGCTCACCATTGCCAAAAGCACCGAGCAAAGCGCGCAAAAGTCACTGGAACTGACCCAATCGCTCTTCAACGCCGGGCTTGGCGCGGCCGGTGACGTGGAAAGCGCAAAAACCATCGTGGCGCAGGCCCAGTCCGACGTTGCCGCCAACACCACGCAGGTGGCACAGGACCGCAATGCGCTCGATCTGCTGGTCGGCGCCCATGTTGAGGACAGCCTGCTGCCCGCATCGCTCTCGCAGATCGACGGGACGATCGCGCTGGTGCCGGCGGGGCTTTCCTCCACCGTGCTGTTGCAGCGCCCCGATGTGGTGGAGGCCGAACATACGCTCAAATCCGCCAATTACAGCATTGGCGCGGCGCGAGCGGCCTTCTTCCCGACGATCAGCCTGACCGCCGCAGCCGGCTTTGCCAGCGCGGGGCTCAGCGATCTCTTCAAATCCGGCTCCTCGGGCTGGAGCGTGCAGCCCAATGCTTCTGTGCCGCTGCTCGGCGGGGCAACGCACGCCAATCTCGCCTATGCCAAGGCCACACGCGATGCCGATGTCGCCAAATATGAAAAGGCTGTGCAACAGGCCTTTGCCGATGTTGCCGACGCGCTGGCCAGGCGCGGCACCATCAACGAACAGCGCGCCGCGCAGGGGCGTCTGGTCAATGCCGCGCAGCGCAGCCTCACCCTGTCGGAAGACCAATATCGCGCCGGGACGCAGGCCTATGTCGCGGTGCTGACCGCCCAGCGCACGCTCTATGCCGCGCGCCAGACACAAGTGGCCGCCACGCTGGCCGATCTGTCGAACCGCCTCTCGCTTTACACCGCGATTGGCGCTGACGACACGCTGTAAAAGGAATGGGGGCGGTGCCATCGGCGCCGCCCCCACCCCCTCGCTGAGCTTGTTTCGGGCTCGATCAGCTCCAGCCGCCGGCCAGCGCGCGGAACACATCGACCTGCGCAAAGGCGGCATCGCGGCGGCCAGCCACCAGATCGGCCTCGGCCTGTGCCAGCGTACGCTCGGCATCGAGCACGGTGAGGAAGTCGATCCGCCCCTCGCGCTGCCGTGCCAGGCTGATGCGGGCCGCGCGCTGGGCTTCATCGCGCGCCTGGGCCAGTGTCACAACCCGCTGCTGCGCATGGGCATAGTTTGACAGCGCCCGCTCGGTTTCCTCCAGAGCATTGAGCACCGTGCCATCAAATGTCGCCAGCGACGCGGCGCTGTCCGCGCGGGCGGCGGCGATGCGCGCCTTCACCGCAGCGATGTTGGGGAAGGTCCAGCTGATCAGCGGCCCGAAAGCCCAGCGGGAGGATTCCGCCCCAAGCACATCCATGCCGCCCAGCGCCGTCGATCCGCCCGAGGCGCCCAGCGTGATATGCGGATAGAGATCCGCCGTCACCACGCCAATGCGCGCCGTATCGGCGGCCAGACGGCGTTCGGCCGCGCGCACATCGGGCCGGCGCGCCAGCAGGGCCGCGCCATCACCCACGGGAATGGGCTTGGCCGGGCTTGGCGTGTTGACCTGCTGCGCCACATCGGAGGGCAGATCCTGCGGCGCGCGCCCCGTCAGCGTGGCAAGGCGCAGCAGGGCACTCTGACGGTCAGCAGCGATCTGGGGGATGGTCGCAGCCTGTTGGTCGCGCAGCGCCTGCACGCGGATGAGGTCCAGCCGATCCGAGCGACCGACATCGACGCGCGCGCCGGTGATGCGGATCGACTGGTCGAGCAGATCGACCGTATCCTGCGCCACCTTCAGGCGCTGGGCACTGGTGGTGACGTCAAGATAGGCGCGCACCGTATCGGCCACCACGGCAAGGCGCACGGCATCGGCATCGGCCTCGGTGGCCTGCGCGTCGCCATGGGCGGCTTCCACGCCGCGCCGCACCCGGCCGAACAGGTCCACCTCATAGGAAAGCGACAGGCCGCCATCATAATACCACGCCTCACGCGGGTAGGAGGTGGAGGTGCCGGTCTGCACCGAGGAGAAACGCTCCCGCTGAGCCGAGGCGTCAATGGTGGTGGTGGGCAGGCGGGCGGATTTGGCATCGCGCAGCAGGGCGCGGGCGCGTTCCACACGGGCCGCCGCCACGCGGATGTCGGTGTTGGCGCGCAGGGCGTCCTCCACCATCCGCGTGAGGATAGGATCATTGTAGAGGGTCCACCAGCGATCCTGTGCGGCATCGCGGGTGAAAGCCGGGCTGTCCGCCCCCGCAAAGGGGGCGGTGGCGACGGCGGCGGGATGGGGCGCCTTGTAATCGGGCCCCACCGCGCAGGCGGCCAACAGGCTGGTGCCAACCAGCAGTGGGATCATGCGAAATGTCATGGGACTGTTTCCTATTCCGCCGGATGCATGGCGGGATTGGCGGGTTTGCCCTTGCGCAGGCGTTCGATACGCAGCGCAAGGTTACGGCACAGGACATAGAAGCTGGGCGTGAAGAGCAGGCCGAAACCGGTCACCCCCGCCATGCCGAAGAACACCGCCGTGCCCAATGCCTGGCGAAGCTCCGCACCGGCGCCAGAGGCGAAGACCAGCGGCACCGCCCCCAGGATGAAGGCCAGCGAGGTCATCAGGATGGGACGCAGGCGGGTGCGCGCGGCATAGATCGCGGCTTCCACCGGGTTCATGCCATGCTCGTCCTCGGCCTGCTTGGCAAACTCCACCACAAGGATGGCGTTCTTGGCGGCCAGCGCGATGAGCACCACCAGACCGATCTGCGTCAGGATGTTGTTGTCCATACCGCGCAGGTTGATCCCCAGCATGGCGGCCAGCAGACACATCGGCACGATCAGGATGATCGCCAGGGGCAGCGTCAGGCTTTCATACTGTGCGGCCAGCACCAGGAAGACGAAGAACACCGCCATGCCGAAGACGATGCCAGCCGTGTTGCCGGCGTGGCTCTGCTGATAGGCAATGTCGGTCCATTCGCCGCCGTAACCGGCAGGCAGGGTTTCATCCGCCAGCTTCTCGATGGTGGTGAGCGACTGGCCAGTGGAATAGCCGGGCGCCGTGTCGCCGTCGATCTCGACAGCAGGCTGCAGGTTGTAGCGGACCACGCGGTAGGGGCCGGTCTTGTCGGTAAAGGTGGCGACAGAACCGATCGGCACCATCTGGCCGCTGTTCGAGCGGGTTTTCAGGTTGGCGATGTCCGCCACGGTCTCGCGGGCCGACTGATCGGCTTGAGCAGTCACGTGATAAGTGCGGCCCAACAGGTTGAAGTCATTGACGAAGGTCGAACCAAGATAGACCTGCATCGCCTCGAAGATGCGCTCGGGCGGAACGCCCAGCAGGTCGGCCTTGCGGCGGTCGACATCGGCCCAGACACGCGGCGTACCCACGTCGAAGAGCGTGTAGACCTGATGCAGCCCCTTTTCGGCATTCATCTTGGCGATCAACGCCCAGGCCTGCTTGTTCAGCGCATCATAGCCACGGCCCTCGCGGTCCTCGAGTTCAAAGCGATAGCCGCCAGCCGCGCCAATGCCCTGAATGACCGGTGGCGGCACGAGCAGAATGCGCGCCTTGTCATAGCCAACCACAGCCTTGTTGGCCTGCTCCATGATGCCCTTGTAGGTGACGCCCATGGCCTTGCGCTCGGCAAAGGTCTTGAAGGGGAAATAGATCGCGGCGGAGTTGGGCGCCGAGGTCTGCGAAGGGCCATGGAAGCCGGCGAACATCACCGCGCCGCGCAATCCCTTGATCGGCAGGATTTTGGCGGCAACCTCGCGGGTCACGGCATCGGTGCGCTGCAAGGACGCGCCGGAGGGCAGCTGGATGACCGCCAGGAAGTAACCCTGATCCTGCGCCGGGATGAAGCCCGTCGGCGTGATGACGAACATGCCCACCGTCGCGGCGATCAGCGCGCCATAGGCCAGCATCACCTTCTTGGGCGCGCCCAGCAGGCGGCGCGTCAGATTGGCGTAGCTGTCCGAAAGGCGTTCAAAGCCGGTGTTGAACCAGTCCCCGGCGCGGGCCAGAGCACGTTGCCAGGCGGGCTTGGTCAGGTCATCGGCAATGCTGCCATGCTTGTGGCGCAGCAGCACGGCCGAAGCGGCGGGCGACAGGGTGAGAGAAAGCACCAGCGAGATGATCGTGGCGGTCGAGATCGTCACGGCGAACTGCTTGTAGAAGGCACCCGAAAGCCCGCCCAAAAACAGCGTCGGCACGAAGACCGCGCAGAGCACCAGCACGATGGCGACCAGCGCCGTTGCCACCTCGTCCATCGAGACGCGGGCTGCTTCCAGCGGAGACAGGCCGTTCTCGATGTTACGCTCGACGTTTTCGACGACCACGATGGCGTCATCGACCACAATGCCGATGGCGAGCACCAGACCAAAGAGCGACAGGTTGTTGAGCGAATAGCCCAAGGCCAGCAGCACGACCGAGGAGCCCACCAGCGAAACCGGAATGGCGATGATCGGAACGATCGCCGCGCGCCAGTTCTGCAGGAAGACCAGGATCACCAGCACCACCAGCACCACGGCTTCAAACAAGGTGTGATACACAGCGTCGATCGACTGGGCGATGAATTCGGTGGGGTTATAGATCACCGAATATTCCATGCCCTTGGGGAAGGTTTTGGAAAGCTGGTCCATCTCCTTCTTGACCTTGGCCGCGGCATCCAGGGCGTTGGAACCCGGGCGCTGCATCACTGCGATCACCACGGTCGGCTTGTTCGAAAGATAGGTGTTGATGTTGTAATCCTGCGCGCCCAGTTCGACGCGTGCCACGTCGCGCACGCGCACCTGATGGCCATCGGCGTCAGTACGGATAACGATGTCGGCAAACTGCTGCGGCTGCGTCAGGCGCCCCTGCATTTCCACGCCGAGTTGGAAGGCATCGCCATGGTTGGCAGGGGGCTGGCCCAGCGAACCTGAGGAGACCTGCACGTTCTGCGCGCGCAGAGCAGCCACAATGTCGCCAGCCGTCAGGTTGAGCGCGGCGGCCCGGCCCGGATCGATCCAGATGCGCATGGCATAATCGCGCGAACCGAAGAGGTTGACGTCACCCACGCCGTCGAGACGGGCGAGACGATCCTTCACCTGCGTCAGCGCATAGTTCGAGAGGTAATCGCGATCGAGGCTACCGTCGGGTGACTGCAGGTTGACCACCATCAGGAAGTCGGGCGTCGTCTTGCGCGTCACCACGCCAAGGCGTTGCACTTCCTCGGGCAGGCGGGGGATTGCTTCAGCGACGCGGTTCTGCACCAGAACCTGCGCGGCATCCAGATTGGTGCCGACCTTGAAGGTGACGGTGATCGTCACCTTGCCATCGCCGGTGGACTGGCTGCTGATGTACAGCATGTCCTCAACGCCGTTGATTTCCTGTTCAATCGGCGCAGCAATGGTGGAAGCCACGGTTTCAGCCGAGGCGCCCGGATATTGCGCGACGACCGTCACCGTTGGCGGCACGATGTCAGGATATTGGGTGATGGGCAGGCCGAAGAAAGCCAGCGCGCCCACGACAAAGATGACGACGCCGATCACAGCGGCGAAGATCGGTCTGTCGATGAAAAAGCGGGAAAGTCGCATGGGAGGGGGTGTCCCGAGAAAGAGGTCTTGGCGGTCTTAGTGCGCCAGGGTCGCCTGCGCGGCGATGGGCGCATTGATGCCGCTGGCATCTGCGGCGGCGACGGGCTGCGGCGCGATGGGTTCGTTGTGGACCGAGACCTTGGCGCCCGGCATGGCCGCCTGCATGTTGGTCACGACCACACGGTCGGTGGGCAGCAATCCGCTGCGGATGATGCGAAGGCCGCGCACCACCGGGCCCAGCACAACCGGCTTGGCAGCGACAGTGCCGTCCTTGCCCACCACCAGCACGGTCTTGCGCGCCTGGTCGGACTGGATCGTCTCGTCGGGAACCAGCAGGGCATCCACCGTGCCGCCTTCGGACAGGCGCATGTTGCCGAACATGCCCGAGGCGAGGAACAGCTTGGGATTGGCGATCACCGCCCTGCCCCGGATCGTGCCCGAACGCGGATCAAGGCCGTTGTCAGTGAAATCGAGCCGGCCCTTCCAGTCGTAGCCGCTTTCATCCTGCAGCTTGATCTCCACCTGCGGCGGCGTGCCATGCTGCGCGCGGTCACGCTGGGCCTTGAGGAAGAGCGCTTCGGACGCATCAAAGTCGAAGTAGATCGGATCGAGCGCATTGATGGTGGTGAGCAGGGTGGCGTTCGCCCCCTCGCCCGCGGCAACAAGGTTGCCGACATCAACGCGACGGTCTGAAATGCGGCCCGAGATGGGAGCGCGGACCTGGGTCCATTCCATGTCGAGCGCACGCTGCTGCTGGCGCGCGACGGCGGCGGCCAGAGCGGCCTGCGCCGACTGCACACGAGCACGCAGCGAATCGACCTCGCCGGCCGACACCGCCTCATCGCCCGTCAGGCGGCCGACGCGCGCGAAATCGGATTTGGCCAGCGCCAGCGCGCTGCGGGCGGAGGCGACATTGGCCTGCGCCTCGGCCAGAGCGGCGCGATAGGGGCGCTGATCAACGGTAAAAAGGATCTGGCCCTTTTGCACGATATCACCATCGTGGAAATGCAGCGCGGTGATCTGCCCGGCCACGCGCGGGCGGACCTCGACGCTCTGGCTGGGGGCGAAGCGGCCGACATAGTCGTCCCACTGCACCACCTTGCTGACCAGCGGCGTAGCGACGCCCAGCACCACTTCAGGTGCAATGGTGGCGGCGGCCGGATGGTGCGTGGTCTGCCAGGCAACGCCGACAGCAAAGGCCAGAACCATCGCACCGATGGCGACATGACGGGTTGAAAAACGACGCTGCGGCGCGGCCTGCGCCAGATCGGTGTCGATGGTGGTTCGCATATCCATGGGGGTAGGCTCCGGCGTTTAAGGCGGGTCTTGAAAGGTGATGAGCGGAAGCCAGCCGTCACGCGCGCAACCGGCGGCGCCTCCGACCCTTGCCGCGCAGAGCGCAAGGACCGTCGTCGCGCCGACATAGTCAGCCCGTTTGACAAGCATGGCCCCGGTTAGAGTATGTGGTCAGCCCTGTTGAGCCGGCCTCGCCCGGCAGCGCGCGGAAGGGGGGCAAAGCGCGCGCCGGACGAGAACCGGTTTCGGCGCGGTATCTTCCCGTCGCCGAGTGTATGAATGCAAAGGAGCAGCAGGACAGAGGGGTCTGTGGTCCTGCGGTCAGCGGGGGGTCTGAGTGGCCCCTGTGCATTCAATACCAAGTGGTATAGAATGCTGCATCGCAACCGTCAACCCGCTTTTTATACCGATCGGTAATTTTTTTATGGAACGCTTCTGCGAGCGCTCATCGCCCGGGCCACAAGGCCAGCGTGGTTTCCACCAGCTGGGCCAATTGCTCACGCCTGGCGCCTGAGCTGGCCTGCACGCCCATGCCCTGCAACACCGCCATCAAGTAACAGGCCAAAGCCTCGGGCTCAATACCCTCGGGCAGATCGCCCTCTTCCTTGGCACGGCGGAAGCGTTCCTGCGTCACGCGGTCGGACGAGGCACGGCGCGCCATCACCTCATCGCGAATCGACTCGTCAAAGGTCGTGCAGGCCACCGAACTGATCACGCCAAGGCAGGCGCGCGGGTCACTCTCGCCCGTGGCCAACGCCAGCGAGCCACGCAGCAACTGCTCTGCCACGCCCTTGGCGGTGGGGGCCGACATGGCCTTTTGCACATAGGCCAGCTTGTCGCGCTCATAGAGGTCGAGCGCCTTGCAAAACAACGATTCCTTATTGCCGAAACAGGCATAGAGGCTTGGCTTGGTGATGCCCATGGCCTCGGTCAGCTCGGCCATCGAAGCACCCTCATAGCCGCGCCGCCAGAACACCTGAAGCGCGGCGGTCAGCGCCTTGTCGGGGCAAAACTGCCGTGGTCGACCGCGCGCGGGGGCCGCATGCTCGTTCACGGCCTTTTCGGCCACGACACTGTCTTCGATGCTTTCCATACCGGGCGGTATATAGTGCAATCCTTACCAAAGGTCCATAACGCTTTGGCCCAAATGCTCCGCCGTGAATCTAGCGCGCCAGCGCCGCATCAATAGCCGCCTCCAGTCCCGGCGCGATGATGGCGGCACCTTGCTCGGACACATGCAGGTCATCGCGGTACAGCATCTTGCCGCCGCGCATGGCATAGCAAAGATGCGCGTCGCACAGCGCGCTCGAGGCGTCGAACAGTGTCACGTTACGAAAGCCCCGCGTGACCGCCCTCACCCGCTCGACATAGGCCTGGCGACGCATGGCGTTCTGGTCGTTCACCGGCACCGCGCAGGGGCGCCCATCGCCCGCCGCATGGACAGGGCGCAGAGTTTCAAGACAACTGGCCGGATCAAAGCTCATGCGGCGGTTGGGCAGGATGACGATCACCCGCTTGCCTGCCGCCGCCAGCCGCAGCAGCGTGCGGCGCATCGCCGCCGCCATGGTCGCCGGGCCGTCGTTGGCCGGGTTGGCTGGCACGTCGGCATCCTCGTCCACCCCGCGCATGTCCTGAATATAATGGCCCGAACCGCGCGAGAAAAGTTTGTCGGCATTGAGATAGGAGAGCAGCACCACCTTCACCGAAGGGGCATGGATGGCATAATCCAGCGCCTCATTGGTCAGCCGGTAATTGCCCAGACGGCTGTGGTCGGGAAGATCGGTGGTGCGCGAGTCATAAAAAGGCGCGGCCTCGCTGGCCGAGGCCAGCAGAAGGTTGTGCTTCGTCACCGGGGCCATACCGGGAAACAGGCTGAGGTTGAGCGAGTCGCCGATCATCGCCACGTCGGGCTTGCCGTCATGCAGCAAATAGCAAAAATCATTCTGGACCGGATGCACCATGCCCACCCTGTCAGGCAGCAGGCGATAACAGGCGTCGCGCTGCGCCCTGGTGCCAACGGGCGATCGCCAGGCCAACTGGCGCGACAAGGCGGCGGTCTGCTCGCCGGTGAAGGAGGCCAGCGGCGCGTGCCAGGCCCAAAGCGCGGCCAGTCCCAGAACGCTCATCACCGCCAGCAATCCGCCCAGCCGCCGCCCCGGCCGCCCGCCAAAGCGCAGCGGATTTTCGACCAGCCGCACCGTCAGCCATGCCAGACCAATGCCCGCGACCATGAGGACAGCGCGCGCGGTCAGGCTGTCGAAGCCGGCGATGGCGGCATAGGCCAGCAGCGGCCAGTGCCAGAGGTAGAGCGGATAGCTCAACTGCCCCACCCAGCGCAGCGCGCCCTGCCCCAGCACCTTGCGGTTAAACCAGCCCAGCGGCCCGGCCGCGATCAGCATGACCGCGCCGAGCACGGGAGGGATCGCGCTCCAGCCCGGAAAGGGCCGGTCGGGCGTGATGAAGACCAGCGTTGCCGCCAAAATTCCTGCGCCCGAAAGGCCCAGTGCAGCGGCAAGGCGAGGAGCGGGCTGGCTCGCCACGCTGCGCGCATGGGCCAGCGCCAGTGCCGCGCCCGCCAGCAACTCCCAGCCGCGCGGGAACGGCAGAAAAAAGGCGGCCGAAATGTTGTGACGCATCAGCAGCGCGGCATGAATGAAGGAACCCACCATCGCCCCGCCCAGCGTGATGGCCACCAGCGGCCTGTTCCAGCGCCGCGCCGCCTTATGCGCCAGAAGCAGGATCACCGGCCAGAGGATATAGAACTGCTCCTCGACGCCCAGGCTCCAGAGGTGAAGCAGCGGCTTGGTATCCGAAGCCGTGTCGAAATAGCCTGACTCGCGATAGAGGACGAGGTTGATGACAAAACCGGCACTGGAGGCGGCATGAAGCGCCAGACGGCGAAAATCCTCATTGAACAGGTTGACCCAGCCGAACAGCAGACAGGCAGCCAGCACGGTGATCAGCGCGGGATAAATCCGGCGCACGCGGCGCGCGTAAAAGCGCGCGAAGGTGAACCGGTCCTCGTCAAGTTCGCGCAGCAGAATGCCCGAAATCAGGTAGCCGGAGATGACAAAGAAGATGTCCACCCCGACAAAACCGCCGAAATGCTGGCGCAAGAAGGCGTGGAACACGATGACCGACCCCACCGCCACAGCGCGCAACCCATCGATATCAGGGCGATAGCTGGCGGCAGCATGCGGGCGGGACATCCATGGCTCCTGACACAAGGCTTGATGCCGGCCTTGCGCCGACATGCCGGGCAGCGATCCAGCCACCCCAGCAGGCGCGATAGGGATCATACGAAGGCTTGAAAAGAGGCTTGGTTGCGACCTGAGCTCAATGGGGGGGGAGGGCCGCCGTCTGTTGCCTGCATAATGCGATCATCCGGCAAGACCGATGTTAATTGATGTTACTTGGTAAGAACCTCTGCAATTTTCCCCAAGAAACATCCAAGTTCTGATTTACCATGCGCGTGATACACACCATAGTTGGAGACAAACAGGGTCGGTCGTTACGTTCAGCCGGGACGAAAGGGCGCCATGAAGTTTTTGGGTTTTGGCAGAAGGCGGGGCGACGAGCCTGCGCCCGAAGGCGTGCAGGACTGGTCGCATGACAGCGTCCTGCCCGACGGCACTTACTCGTCCCGGCCGCTGACGCCGGGTGAAGCGGCGCGCATCGACCTGCTCGATCAGATCAAGGCCTTCCTGATCGACCATGCGCTCGACATCACGCCGCGCAATCTGATGATCGCGCACAAGATTTTTTCCGGCGCCAATCTGCGCTTTGGTGACAAGGTTGCCCAGCGCCAGTTCTCGGGCGAGCCCATCACCCAGCAATGGCTGGACGAGACCATGGCCGAGGCCGAGGACCAGGCCGAGCGTGAGGAACTGGCCAAGATGGTCTCGCAATTGAGCCAGTCGCTGGGCAGTTTTGCCCAGACCGCGCGCGAGGCGACCCAGGCCACCGCCAGCTATAATGAGGATATGGAAGGCCACGCGTCCGACATGGAGGCGATGGGGGAGGCGATGGACGACGGCACCTCGGTCGACATCCGGGCGCTGACGCGCCTGACCCGCGCGATGATGGAGCGCACCTGGCAGGTCGAGGAGGACATGCGACGCAGCGAGCGGGAAGCGGCAGCGCTGCGGCGCAAGCTGGAGCGCGCACGCGCCGATGCCAGCATCGACTATCTGACCGGCCTGCCCAATCGTCGCAGTTTCGAACATGTCTTCGACGAGGAATACAGAAAAGCCCGCGCCGAGATCGACGATCTGACCATCGCCATTTGCGACATTGACCACTTCAAGGGCGTGAATGACACGCATGGCCATGACACGGGCGACCGGGTGATCCAGCATGTCGCCGGCCTGTTTCTGCAGATTTCCGATCAGGACTGCCATGTCGCGCGCCATGGGGGCGAAGAATTCGTCCTGCTGTTTCGTGGGGTGAATGCGGAAACCGCCCATGCGCGGCTCGACAAGGCCCGCGAAAATTTCGCGCAGCGTCATCTTGTCGACCGGGAAACGAACAATCCCATCGGCTGCATCACCTTTTCAGGCGGTGTCGCGGATGTTTTTGCCTATGATCAGCCGCGCGAGGCCATGCGCGCCGCCGACAAGGCGCTTTACATGGCCAAGCGACAAGGCCGGAACCGGATTGTCATTGCGGCACCGTAAAATGACACCATTCGAACCGGTTATTTAAATTCTATAGGATATCCAAAGACGCCATACCTGGCGTCGAGGTAAAACCAACCGCGCACGCCAACTGTTGCCAATATGTCATTATAAAATGCCTCGCTCGCCATGGTGGTAAAATGCCCCATGCCGCCGGGGAAATTTTCATGGCTTTCTCTCGTCCATCAAAGGGCAGTCAATTGCGCCATTCCCGGTGGGAACGACGCAAAATGATACAGGGACGAGTACACGCATTTGCAGCAAGCTGGGTCGCCACACTCTGTGGCCGGCGTCGAAGACGCTGGCGCTTCGGTTGATATCCATCTGACTCAGATGGAGGAAGCCGGCGAGTTGGCCGCCCTGATCGAACGTTCGGCCGAAGAACTCAGCCGAGATTACTATTCCCAGGCGCAGCGCATTGCCGCCATCACCCATGTTTTCGGTGTTGACCGGCAGTTGATCGCTGACCGCACCTATTTCACCGTTCTGGTAAACGGCCAGATGGCGGCTTGCGGCGGATGGAGCCGCCGCGAAACGCTCTTTGGTGGCGATCAATATTCTGATCGCTCGGCCCGTTTGCTCGATCCCGCCAGCGAAGCGGCACGCATTCGCGCTTTCTTCGTCGATCCCGCCTTTGCGCGGCGGGGGCTGGCTTCACTCATGCTTGACGCGTGCGAAAGGGCGGCAGGCTCTGAAGGTTTTACCGCGCTTGAACTGATGGCCACGCTGCCCGGCGTGCCCTTCTACGCAAGCCGGGGTTTCGAACACAAGGATGACATAACAGTAGCTCTCGACGGCGCGGATGTGCCCTTCGTGGCCATGCGCAAGGTGCTGAACCGGTCGGCAGACCATCAGGCCTTCAGGACGAGCTAAAGGGAATCGCATCACGGGGATGTTTGAAAGCGCTCTATTTTCAAAAAGGAAAAGGGGGCTTTTATGAAAAAAGCTACGACTTCAATCCTGGCACTCACCATTGCCAGCGCTTACGCTCTTCCGGCCCTTGCGGCCCCTGCACCGGCCGCTGCACCTGCTCCCGCGGCAGCGGCTGACGACGATGGCGGCGCCATCATCGTGACCGGCACGCGCACCACCGGGATGAAGGCCGCCGACAGCCCGGCGCCTGTGCAGATTCTGGGCAATGACATGCTCAAGCGCACCGGTTCGCCCGACCTGATCCAGAGCCTGGCGCAGAACCTGCCCCAGATCCAGGCCCAGGGCTTCGGCAGCGACCTTGCCGCGCTCAGCCCCGCATTGAAGCTTCGTGGCCTTTCGCCCAACCACACCCTGATCCTTGTCAACGGCAAGCGTCGCCATGGCACCGCCAACCTCAACGTTTCGGGCGGTCCGTTCGGCGGTGGCGCGGCTCCCGACATGAGCTACATCCTGCCGGATTCGGTTGATCACGTCGAAGTGCTGACCGACGGCGCCGCGGCCCAGTATGGTACCGACGCCATCGCGGGCGTCATCAACTTCATCCAGAAGAAGTCCAGCCATGGCGGCGTGCTCAACATCCTGGGCGGCCATTACATGGACCAGGGCGGCGGCAACTATGACATCTCCGGCAACATCGGCATCGAGCCGATCGAGGGGATGTATCTCAACATCACCGCCGAAACCAAGTACAAGGCGCATAGCTTCCGCGGCGACGTTGACCCGCGCGTGGTGAGCAACAGCGCGACGGGTACGGCGAACCTCGCCAAATATCCCGCGCTCACCTCGGCGGCCAACTATCCCTATGTGAACCGGATTGCCGGCGACCCGGAAGTCAAGCAGACGGCCGTCAGCTATAATGCCGGTTATGCCTGGGATAATTTTGAGCTCTACAGCTTCGGCAGCTACGGCAAGAAGGTCGCCCGCGCTTTCGAAAACTACCGTACGCCTGCCCAGGTGGTCGCTGGCGCCAACAATCCGAACGGTGTTGCCGCTGGCACGCCCTTCTACCCCTCGGGCTTCTCTCCGCTCGAGGAAATCGAAGAGACCGACTATCAGGTCACCGGCGGCTTCAAGGGTGAGATCAGCGGCACCCATTTCGACCTGGCAACCCAGTTCTCGAAGGACCAGATCGGTGTCAACGTTCAGGACACCGCCAATGCTGAATACTATAAGGCCTATGGCGTCACTCCGACCCAGTTCCACGACGGCGATTTCGCCACCACCATGTGGGACACCACACTCGACCTGACGCGCGCCGTCGATGTGGGCCTGGCTGGGCCGCTCAATGTCGCGGCCGGTCTGGAATATCGCCGCGAGAGCTATCAGATCATCGCCGGCGATCCGGCCTCCTACTATGGCGGCGGCGCCCAGTCGTTCTTCGGCTATGGCCCCACCAATGCCAGCTACAACACCCGCCGCAACTTCGCCCAGTACCTCGACCTCAACATCAAGCCGGTCGACAAGTGGCTGGTCGATGGCGCGGTCCGCCACGAACACTTCAGCGACTTTGGCAACACCACCGTCTTCAAGCTGACCAGCCGTTACGACTTCAACCCGATGATCGCGGTTCGCGGCACGGTGTCGACCGGCTTCCGCGCCCCGACGCTGGCTGAAGAATATTACTCGGGCATCAACGTGGGCCCCAGCTCGGTTTCGGGTGTGCTGCAGGCCAACTCGGCAGCCGCGCAGGCGCTGGGCTTTACCGGCCTGAAGCCTGAAAAGTCGACCAGCTTCTCGGCCGGCCTGGTGCTGAACCCGACCCCCAAGCTGACCATCACCATCGACGCCTACCAGACGACGATCTTCCACCGGATCATCATCTCCTCCAGCTTCTATGGCTTCCGCGGCTCCTACTGCCCCTCGACCTATTACAACGCCTCGGGCACCAGCCCGACGCTGGCGGGTTGCGTCGCCAACTACAGCCAGGATCTCTACAACCTCTACAACCAGTCGGCGGTGTATAACGCCGTGTCGACCGCCCTGGGTGGCAGCGTTCCGAGCTATGTGACCGTCAACTCCGCCACCGGCGGGCTCAACACCGCAGGCTCGGTCTCGGTGCAGACCTTCGCCAATGGCGTTGACATGCGCACCCGCGGCATCGACTTCCTGGCCACCTACCCGACCACGCTGCCCAGCGGCCTTGGTCATGTGGACTGGTCACTGTCGATGAACTACAACGACAACAAGGTGCTCAAGATCGCGGGCCTGCCCTCGACGCTCTACGTCAGCACGACGAACCCCTCGGCTTCGGCCCTGATTTCGAAGTATGACGTGTCGAACCTGCAGGACACCACGCCCAAGTTCCGCGCCACGCTGGGTGGTTTCTGGAAGCTGGGCAAGCTGAGCGCGAACCTGCGTGAAAGCTTCTATGCCGCCTCGGCCCTGCTGACGACGGACTCGTCAGGCAAGGACTTCCGCGAGCATATCCATGACGCCTTCATCACCGATCTTGAGGTGAGCTACGAGCTCTTCAAGAACATCAAGCTGACGGTGGGCGCCAACAACCTGACCAACCACTATCCGACCCAGGTCAACTATCAGGCCATTCGCGCCTCGCAGTTGGCATCGGGTTCGAACAGCTATGCCGGCAACGTGTATCCCTCGTTCTCGCCTTACGGCATCAACGGTGGTTCCTACTATGGCCGCATCACTGTGAAGTGGTAAGCTGAGACCAACCTTCATGAGGGAGGGGGCGTCGCCGGGAAACCGGCGGCGCCCTTTTTTGTGGGGTGCGGTTAGCAATGTGCCTCCGGCGGGCAAAGGGCCATCGCGCTTTGCAACCCCTTTATTGTTTGGCATTGGTGTTTGAAACGCTGCCTTGTGCGATGGACGTAGCACGGCGGCTATTGATGAATGCTACGGGGCAAGGGATTGACGAAAAGGGGGGGGAGCGGACGCTTCGTCTTCCCAGTTAGATCATCTCTCGGGCCGATGCTCGACAGCGTCGGCAGGGTCTTGCAGCAGGCGAACCAGTCGATAGCCAATCGCCGCCACGATCAGCAGCAGAGCGCTCCCGGCCATCACTTGTCCGCCACGCTCTGACAGAACGTTGCTGAGCAGGACATACCCCGCCGCGCCGAACAACGCGACCAACTCGAGTATTAGCCACCTTGCTAAGGTGGTGAAAAATCTGAGAGGAGCCATGGCGATCATGATACGCCTACTCGTTTAAGTCCGCAACGTTGCCCTGTCCCGACCGCCTTACCAACAAAAAGGGATTGCAAAGGGCGATGGCCCTTTGCCCGCCGGAGGCCCACTTCCCTCTTCCCTCTTCCCTCTTCAAAACCCAAAACAAAAAGGCCGCCTCCTTTACGGAGACGGCCTTTCCAGCGACCCTGTTTGCAGGAGGTCAGAGCATCACGCAGTCCAGACCTTGTCCAGCGCCAGAACGAAGTTCTTCATGTCTTCCATCGAACCCACGGTGATGCGCGAGACATTGGGCCAGATCGGCCAGCTGCGACCGATGGCCACACTCTGCGTCAGGAACCGGGCCTGCATGTCCTTGGCGGTCTTGTTGCCCCACTCGACCATGAACATATTGGCCATGGTCGGCATCGTCTTGATACCCTTGCGCTTGAGCGCGTCGAGCGCATAGGCACGCGCGGCTTCCATCTCGGCCTTGCGCTTGGCGATGCCCGCGTGATCGGTCAGGCTCGCCGTCGCGCAGACGAGCGAAGGCAGCGGCAGCGCGCCCGACTGCATGCCGCCGTCATAACGCATCATCTTCATGATGTTGTCGGGGTTGGTCATGATGTAGCCCATGCGCATGCCGGCCATCCCGAAGATTTTCGAGAAGGTCCGCATCACGATGAGGTCCTTGTACTTGGTCACCAGCTTCGAGGCGACAGGCACGCCCGCGAAATGCGTATAGGCCTCGTCGACCAGCACCATCGATCCGGCCGGCTTGTTCTCCAGCAGCCACACGATATCCTCGATCGGCGTGATCGTGCCGGTCGGATTGTTGGGCGTGCAGATGTAGTACAGACCAGCATTGGGATTGGCCGCCAGCATGCCCTTCACGTCATGACGCATATCGGGCAGCAGCGGCACTTCCTTCACCGGCGCGCCCAGCCAGGCAGCGGTGCGACCGGCCAGCTCGAAGGTGGGATTGGCGGTGACCAGCCCCTTGGTGGGCGAGCAATAAGTGACGACGCTGCGGCACAGCGGGTCGGACGAACCGGGCCAGGGCGCCACGTGATCATAGGGCACGCCCTCGACCTGCATCACCGCCTTGATGAAATCGCCGCGCTCGTCATGGGGCGCATAGCGGTTCGACTGCGAGACCATGGCATGCGCCGCCAGCTGCCCGGGCATCAGCGGGCCGGTCCAGCATTCGTTGGCGCCGATGCGGGTCTTGGCCACGGGAGCCGGATCAGGCACGCCGCCCGACGCCCATGCAGGCGTGCCGCTGACCGCGACCATCGCGGCGCCAGTGCCGAACACAGCGGCGATGCGGCCCAGATCACGGCGGTTGAAACCACGCGACAGCAGGTCATCCTGCGCTTCGGCAGAAAGGGTGTTGATGGTCTGGTTATCCGGTTCGATCGTCATGGAAGCCCTCATGAATTATCGTCGTCGCAAAAACAAAAAAACGGGGGAGCCAGATGCTCCCCCATAACCGATCAGTGAGCCATATGCATGGCGTTCTTGAACATGATCGCCGAGACCACCAGCAGGTAAACCCCGAAGATCTTGCGAAGCGGGGCAGCCGGCAGGCTGTGGGCCGCGGCAACACCATAAGGCGCGGAAATGATCGACATGCTGGAAATGGCCAGAACGGCGGGAATGTTGATGAAGCCGAGCGAACCGTAAGGCAGGCCCTGCTCGCCAAAACCGATGATGGCAAAGCCGATAGCGCTGGGGATGGCGATCAGCGCGCCGATGCCCGCGGCCGTGGCGATGGCGCGGTGGATGGTGCGACCGCTCAGCGTCATCACCATGATGGCGATGGTGCCGCCACCAATGCCCAGCAGCGCCGAGAAGGTGCCCAGACCGCCGGCGATCGCCATGCGAGGGGCAAGGCTGGGCATGTTATCAGACAGCTTGTGGTCGGCCAGCTTGGGCGCGAGGAAGGTGACAGCCATCAGCGCCACACCCACGGCAAAGATCATCAGCAACACATGGCCATCGACCTTGCCCGCCAGCAGCACGCCCACGGCATCGCCGATCACCAGCCATGGCGCCCAGGTCTTGAGCACTTCGAACTCGACCGCGCCGCGCTTGGCATGGGCGCGCAATGAGCGGAGCGAGGTGATGATGATGGTCGCCGCCGACGTGCCGATGGCAACATGGGCAAGTTGGTGTTTGTCGCCGCCCAGCAGGGGCAGCACCACCATCAGGGCGGGAACGACCACGAAACCACCACCGATCCCGAAAATCCCGGCGGCAAAGCCGGCCACAAGGCCCGCTGCCAGCATGGCCAAGGCAGGCACCAGCCACATCGTCAAATCATGTGTCAAAATTCTGACCCCTTGTTTCTCAGCGCCCAGTCCCGTTTCCTTGGCAATCCACGCAAAGGCGAAAGCAAGACGGGCCACCCTTCTCTGTCGAGGGCTCTTTAGGCCCGCGCAGCTTTCCGGCGACAGACGGGATTTACCCTCTTGAATTTCGCATTGGATTGAGCATTGTTTGTGAAATGCATGCGTTGCCGCAATAAGCGTTCGCGCGGCATCCCCTTCCTAGCACAATTCATTCAAACGGCGCGATGATGCTTTGCCTGGCCGCGCTTGCCCCTCGGCGGCACGGGTTTTGCCCCCGAAATCAGGGCGATGTGATACTATACCCAGCCATGGAGCGGTCTCTTGCATGGCCTCTCCACATCTCGTAGCAGACCCGGCGCGCACGGTCGCCAAGGCGCTTGCCACGCGTTTGCCCCGAGTCGCGCACCCTCTGCCTGAGAACGGCAACAAAAGCCCCCTTCCCTCGCGCCCTGTCGCTCGCTACCCGGTGGCGATGCAAAGGACCGGGAATGCACACTGATCTTTCCTCACCCAGGGCGCTGCGCCGCCATCGTCTGCCCAAACGTTACGGCAAACCGCTGGCGGCGGCGCTGATCCTGATCATTGCCGCGGTGGTCGCCTGGTGCCTGACCGTCACCCCCCCACCCATCATCACGGCCAAGAAGGGCGCCTACACCGACGTGCGCCTTTACCATGATGTGGCGGCGCAGGTGGCCAAGGGGCGCAACTTCTATGACGCCACGGCGCAGCTTCACCGTGAGCATCACTATCCGCTCAAGCCCTTCGTCACCGTGCGCCAGCCGACCGAAGTGGTCTTTGCCGCCACCTTCGGCTGGAAGGCGGTGCAATATTTCTGCATGGCCACGCTCTTTATCGGCACCTTCCTGTTCGTGATGGGCACCGAAAACAAGCTGCATCTGGTCGAGCGCATCGCCCTGCTGGGCGCGCTGGGCGCGGGTGGCTCGCAAGTGACGAACCCAAGCGTCCTCGCACTGCAGGAATATCCGGCGGGGCAATGCATCTGCATCGCGCTGGCCTTGTGGATTGGCTGGCGCAGGCACTGGTGGCTGCCGATGATCCCGGTGCTGATTGGCCTGTTCATCCGCGAACTGGTGCTGCCCTTCGCGCTGCTGGCCCTTGCCTTTGCCGCCTTCGAGCGTAACTGGCGCGAGGTGAGCGGCTGGGTCGCCGTGCTGGCCGCATGGGGGGCCTTCATGGCCTGGCATGCCGCCCATGTGCATGCCGTGCTGCTGCCCAACGACATCGCCTCCAAGGGCTGGCATGGCTTTCAGGGCTTTTCAGGCTTCCTCAAGGCGATCATCTTCACCAGCACGATCCAGCCGCTGCGGCTTGGCTTCGCGCTGCTGGTTGCTGCCCTGCCGCTGCTGGGCTGGGCCTCGCTGAGGGGCCGTGACGGGTTGTTCTGCAACCTGCTGGTCTGGGGCTATGCGCTGATGATTGGCCTCTTCTCGCGTGCTGACACCTTTTATTGGGGGGCGATCATGCTGCCGTGGTATTTTGTCGGCTATGTGCTGCTGCCCCGCGCCGTGCTGCGCATCTGGGCGGCATGGGAGGCGCGAGGACCTGATTTCTCACCAGAGGCGCAGGCCGAAACCGTCGCATAGGAAAAAGGCCCGCAGGATCGCTCCCGCGGGCCTTTTTGTCACGACTGGCGCGCGATCACCGGCGCATTGCCGACGATCTTGAGCACCTCGGCCCATGTATCGACATTCTGCTGCAGATCCGCCGGGTTGATCTTATCCAGCGTATCGTCCGGCGTGTGATGCAGGTCGAAATAATGCGTCATGTCCTGCCGCATGTCGATCACCGCCGCCTTTTGTTCATGGGCGATGTAACCCACATCCTCCCCGCCCTCGGCCTCGCCGTGTCCGCGGATCACCCCCATATCCGAAAGCCGCGCGGCAATGGCATCGCCCAGCGCCTTGTCGGCGGCACCCAGCGAGATCACCGCCTGCCACACACGGCCCGCGCCGGTATCTGATTCCATGGCCAGCGCATGGGGCTCGCCCGCATGAGCCTTGGCATAGGCCTCGCCGCCGAAGCCGCCGCGTTCCTCACCGCCTGCCCAGAGCACACGGATGGTGCGCAGCACGGGGGCACCATGAGTGGCCTGCAACGCCGCCGCCGTCACGATGGCGCAGCCCGCGCCATCGTCGATCGCGCCCGTTGCCAGATCCCAACTGTCGAGATGGCAGCCGACCAGGATCGGCGGCAGCTTGGGGTCGCGGCCCGGAATGTCTGCCACCACATTGCCCGATGGCGATGGGCCGGTAAAACGCGGGGTCAGCGTAAGAGCCACCTGCTCGGAAACGCCGTGCGCGGCGCGCAGGGCGATCAGTTCGGCATCGGGCACCGAAACTGCGGCGGCCGGAATGGGCGTCACGCCCTTGGGCCAGCCGGTGACGCCCGTGTGCGGATCGCGGTTATGATCGGTGCCGATCGAGCGGATCAGCACGGCCACCGCCCCCTTGCTGGCCGCCACGGCAGGCCCGGCGCGGCGCGCATCGCCATAGGGGCCATAGCCGCCGCCATCCTGCAAGGGCTGCATGGCATTGTCGATGAAGACGATCCTGCCCTTCACCGCGCTGTCGGGTGCCACTTTCAGGGCGTTGAAGCTGGCGAAATAGACCATAGGCGCGGTGATGCCGCCCGCAGGCGTCGCCCCGGAATCGCCCAGAGCGGTGATCGCCAGCTTTTGCTCGGCCGCGCCCAGCAGCATCGCCTTTTCCTCGCCGCGCACCCAGCCGGGCATGGTGTAGGGCTCGATATGCGGATGGGCAAAGCCCAGTGCCGCCAGACGCTTGACTGCCCATTGGCGCGCATAGGCCTCACGCGGGGTGCCTGCCAGACGCTGCCCCACCTGCGAGGTCAGGTCAGCGACGAGTTTGTAGGCCGTCGTGTTCTTCAGCGCATCCTGCGGCGCATCGGCTTGTGCGAGGGCGGGAGCCTGAAAGGCGGCGATGCTGGCCAGAAGCGCCAGCGCGGGAGTGGTTTTACGCATGGGTTGGATGCTAGCCACGCGCATCTTTGTTGCCAAGATGGGCAATTGACGAAAGGCCCCCCATCGCGCCGCTTGGCAAGGCGGCGGCCACCCTGTAGGGAGCGGGCCAATTCCTGCTGACACGATCACTCATTCGGAGACCGCCTGTGGCCGCCCAATACGCCTTCGTCATGAAGGACATGACCAAGACCTTCCCCGGCGCTGCCAAGCCGGTGCTGTCGAACATCAACCTGCAGTTCTATCAAGGTGCCAAGATCGGCATCGTGGGCCCCAACGGTGCGGGCAAGTCCACGCTCATCAAGATCATGGGCGGCATCGACAAGGATTACACCGGCGAGGCCTGGCCCGGCGAGAACATCACCGTGGGCTATCTGCCGCAGGAGCCGCAGCTCGACCCCAGCAAGTCAGTGCTGGAAAACGTGAAGGATGGCGCGCGCGCCACCGCCGATCTGGTCGACCGCTTCAACGAGATCAGCAACATCATGGCCGATCCGCCGGAAGATGCCGATTTCGACGCGCTGATGGAAGAGATGGGCGATCTGCAGGGCAAGATCGACGCTGTCGACGGCTGGACGCTCGACAACCAGCTGGAAATCGCCATGGAAGCGCTGCGCTGCCCGCCCAGCGATTGGTCCGTGGAGCAGCTTTCGGGCGGTGAAAAGCGCCGCATTGCCCTCACCCGCCTGCTGATCCAGAAGCCCGACATCCTGCTGCTCGACGAGCCGACCAACCACCTTGATGCCGAAAGCGTCAACTGGCTGGAAAACCACCTGAAGGAATATCACGGCGCGGTGCTGATGATCACCCACGACCGTTACTTCCTCGACAATGTGGTGAACTGGATTCTTGAACTCGATCGCGGGAAATATTTCCCGTATGAAGGCAACTACTCCACCTATCTGGAGAAGAAGGCCAAGCGTCTGGAGCAGGAAAGCCGCGAGGACGAAGGCCGCCAGAAGGCAATCAAGGACGAGCTGGAGTGGATCCGCGCCGGCACCAAGGGCCGCCAGACCAAGAGCAAGGCGCGTATCAAGGCCTTCGACCAGCTGGTCGAGAGCCAGGAGAACCGCATCGTCAACAAGGCGCAGATCGTCATTCAGGTGCCCGAGCGTCTGGGCGGCAAGGTGATCGAGGCCAAGAACATTTCCAAGGCCTTTGGCGACAAGCTCTTGTTCGAAAACCTGTCCTTCATCCTGCCGCCGGGCGGCATCGTGGGTGTGATCGGGCCGAACGGCGCGGGTAAATCGACGCTCTTCAAGCTGATCACCGGGCAGGAACAACCCGATGAAGGCACGATCGAGATCGGCCAGACCGTGCGTCTGGGCTATGTCGACCAGAGCCGCGACCATCTGGACCCGAGCAAGAACGTCTGGGAGGAAATTTCGGACGGTCTTGATTACATGAAGGTCAATAAGCAGGACATGAGCACGCGTGCCTATGTCGGCGCCTTCAACTTCAAGGGTCAGGACCAGCAGAAGAACGTCGGCAAGCTGTCGGGCGGTGAGCGCAATCGCGTCCACATGGCCAAGATGCTGAAGCAAGGCGGCAACGTGCTGCTGCTCGACGAACCGACCAACGATCTTGACGTGGAAACGCTGCGCGCTCTGGAAGAAGCCATCGAGAACTTCGCTGGCTGCGCCGTGGTCATCAGCCACGACCGCTTCTTCCTCGACCGTCTGGCGACTCACATTCTGGCCTTTGAAGGCAACAGCCATGTCGAATGGTTCGAAGGCAACTTCGAAGCCTATGAGGAAGACAAGCGCCGCCGTCTTGGCGATGCCGCTGACCGGCCGACGGCTCTTGCCTACAAAAAGCTGACGCGCTGATCTTTCAGCCTTTTGCCGAAAAACCCTCATTGCTCCACGCAATGGGGGTTTTTCTTTGTTTATGATAATTTTACACACCTACCCCCAAAGATGAACACAAGCCTATCCACTTGGTTCACAGTCAGGTCAGCCATGTGCTGATACAAAGTCACCATCAGGCGAAGTTCCTGAAAGGATGACGCCAGGACCGAGGTGCGACATGGGCAAGACTATCAAACAAACTTCACATAAAATCACTCTGGCCGCCATGGCGGGCCTGATGCTGGTCGCCACCCCGGCCATGGCCCAGCCGCCGGAAAACCACGGCCAGTCGCCCCACGGCGGACAGGCCCCTCGCGGTGGCGGCGCGCCGCAAGCACGTCCTGCTCCGCAGGCGGCCCCCGCGCCGCAGGCCGCCGCGCGTCCGCAGCAGAACTTCGGCCGGAACGATGCCATGCGCGGCAATCCCGGCGGCGACTTCAACCGTGGCGACCGCAATCGTGGGCCCGAATTCAACCGTGGTGATCAAAATCGCGGAGGCGACATGAACCGCGGCGACCACAATCGCGGGCCTGAGTTCAACCGTGGTGGCGACTTCAACCGTGGTGGTGACTTCAACCGTGGCCCCACTTACAATGCCGGTCGTGGGGGCACCTGGGGCCCGGGCGCCAATGGGCAGCCCCGCTACAACCCCGGCCCCCAGCGCGGCGCCTTTGACGAGCACCGCGCACCAGCGCCGGGCCGCGCCTATCGGGCATGGAGCAACAACTGGCGCGCCGATAACCGCTATGACTGGCGCGGCTGGCGTGACAGCCACCGCGATGTCTATCGCATGGGCCGTTATTACGCACCCTATCGCGACTATGCCTATCGGCGCCTGTCGATCGGTATCATGCTTGACCCTCTGTTCTATGGTGATGGCTACATGATCTATGACCCGGGCACCTATCGCCTGCCTGCGGTCTATGGCCCCTATCGCTGGATTAGGTATTACAACGATGCCGTGCTGGTCGATACATACACCGGTCAGGTTGTAGATGTGCTCTACGGCTTCTTCTGGTAAGGTGGCCCGCGAATAAAGTTCGCCGGAAGAGTGGACCGGCGAGAGAGGCCCCCGCCTGCACACCGTCCCTGGTGCAGGCGGGGGTTTTGTTTGTGCCGCCAGCGTTGACCGGGCCGCCGAATTGCGACAGGCATGGAGCCATTCGATCAGCCAAGACCGGTGCCATGACCCAAGCCTCTGATCCCTTGCCCTATATGGGTCCCAACGTTGATTGCGCCGCGCTGGAAAAGGTCGGCAAGGCCGTGCGCGCCCGACTGGCGAATGATCCGCTGGTCTGGCACGCGCCGATCCCCAACGCCGAAATCGTCATCGTGTCCGATTTCCTCACGCCCGATGAATGCGAGACGGTGATGGCCATGGTCGATGCCGTTGCCGAACCGTCAGCCACCTATGCCGCCGAGACCGACACATCGGCCCGCAGCAGCTATTCGGGCGATGTCGACCGCTATGACCCTTTCGTCATGATGATCGAGCGACGCATCGACGATCTGCTGGGCATGCCATCACATTACGGCGAGACCATGCAGGGTCAGCGCTATACCGTCGGCCAGCAGTTCAAGCCACATTACGACTGGTTTGCCACCCACACCAAATATTGGAAGGGCGAGAAGGTGAAAGGCGGGCAGCGGAGCTGGACGGCGATGATCTACCTCAACGATGTCGAGGAAGGCGGACAGACGGTGTTCGAGCGCGTGGGCCTGAATGCCACCCCCAAACAGGGCATGTTGCTGGCATGGAACAATGCCAACCCTGACGGCACGCCCAACCACAACACGCTCCATGCCGCCCTGCCGGTGGTGCGCGGGGTCAAATATGTCATCACCAAATGGTATCGCACGCGGGCATGGGCGGGGTTGACCGCCTGATCACTCCTTGCGCTGATGGCGCCGATGGTCAGGATGCTCGAGCCGGTCGACCGCACTCGTCAGGCGGTCGATCTTGCGGTGCAGTTTCATGATCTCGATGGTGGTGCGCAGGTTCACCTCGTAATCATGGCGATTGTGGATGCGGTCATAGGCGCTCTGGCGGTTCTGGCTCATCATGATCACCGGCGCCTGGATCGCGGCCAGCATGGACAGCATCAGGTTGAGGAAGATGTATGGGTAAGGGTCCCACTGTCGCACCCAGCCGCCCACCACCGGGCTGTTGACCAGCATCCAGCCAACCAGCGTCAGCGCAAACCAGATGATGAAACCCCAGCTTCCCCCTACCGCAGCAACACGGTCGGCCAGACGGGCGCCAAAACTGTTTCTGGCAGCGGCGATTTCATCATCGCGCAATTCAAGCTGGCTGGACATGACGTGGCGCAGCACATGCTGCTCGTCATCGTCCAGGTCACAAAAGGGGCGTCCCAGCAACCTCTCCGCCAGAGCTTCGGGCGAATTGCCTCGCTTCATGGGCCGCCGTCCTTTCCTATGCGTCCAGCGCCTGTTTGATCAGCGCACGCGTGTTCGACACACCATAAAGCGCAATGAACGAGCCCATGCGCGGGCCAGCAGAGGAGCCGAGCAGCGTTTCATACAGAGCCTTGAACCAGTCGCGCAGACCTTCAAAGCCGTAGTCGGGGTTCTTGCCGATCTCATAGACGGCGTTCTGCAATGCATCGGCGGACACATCGCCATCCATGATCGCCAGCGTCGCATCCAAGGCCTGCAAGGCCGGGATTTCCCCACCCTGCGCCTTGCGGCGGTTCAGCGTGGGCGCTATAAAATCGCGATTATAGGCAAGAGCGCAGGTCACCAGCGTGTCGAGCGCAGGATGGGCCTCGGGCGTGGCGTCCTCAACATAATTGGCCAGATAGGACCAGACCTGTTCCCGCGTGGCATTCGCGCCCAGCACGCCGACCAGATTGAGCAGCAACCCATAGGTCACGGGCAGCTTGTCACCCTCACCCTTCACTTCACCGGCACCATTGGTGCGCAGCAGGTGCCAGACGGGATTGCCAAGCTGCTGCTCGACAGGCTGGGTCGGGATCTTCTCGCGGAATTGCCAATATTCGTCCACCGCCCGGCCGATGATGCCGGTGTGCAGGCTCTTGGCGCTCTTGGGCTCGCGGAAGAGGTAGAAGCCCAGGCTCTCCTCGCTGCCATAGGTCAGCCATTGCTCGATGGTCAGGCCATTGCCCTTGGACTTGGAGATCTTCTCGCCATTCTCGTCGAGGAACAGCTCGTAGATCAGCCCCTCGGGCTTCTTGCCGCCCAGCACGCTGGCGATCTTGCCGCTCTGCGTCACGCTGTCGGTCAGATCCTTGCCGCACATCTCATAGTCAACGCCCAGCGCCACCCAGCGCATGGCCCAGTCGACCTTCCATTGCAGCTTGGCGTTGCCCTTGAAGATGCACAGTTCGACGCTCTCGCCCTCATCCTCGAAGCGGATGAGCCCGGCTTCGACATCGACCACCTCGATGGGCACCTGAAGGACGATGCCGCTCTTGGGGCTGATGGGCAGGACGGGGGAATAGGTCTTGCGGCGCTCCTCACGCAAAGTGGGAAGCATGATGCCCATGATCTTGTCATAATTGCGCAAAACGCCGCGCAGCGCTTCATCGAATGCGCCCGAATTGTAACGGTCGCTGGCCGAGACGAACTCATAGTCAAAGCCAAAACGGTCGAGGAAGGCGCGCAGCATCGCATTGTTGTGATGGGCAAAGCTCTCGCAGCAACCGAAGGGATCGGGAATGCGCGAGAGCGGTTTGCCCAGATTGGCCGCCAGCACTTCGCCATTGGGCACATTGTCGGGCACCTTGCGCAGCCCGTCCATATCATCGGAAAAGGCGACGAGGCGCGTCGGCTTGCCCGTCAGCACCTCATAGGCGCGGCGCACCAGCGTGGTGCGCAGCACTTCCTGAAACGTGCCGATATGCGGCAGGCCGCTGGGGCCATAACCCGTCTCAAACAGCACCGCGCCATCCTTGCCCTGCGGATAGCGTTTGAGCAGCTTGCGCGCCTCTTCAAAAGGCCAGGCCTTGGAGGACATGGCGGCAGCGACGAGCGGGGCGGCGGCGGTGTGTTCGGTCTCGGTCATGATCCGCGCCTTTTGCCCGCCCGGGCCGATTTCGCAAGCACGAAACGCCGCTTTTGGGGCTTTCCCCATCCGGCATCAACACTTTGCCCGGTGATCCAGCGCCAGCGCCCGCATCGCGGCTGAAAACCCGCGCCCACCCCTTGCCGGGCGTCTGCGCATCGTTCATGGCCCGCAGGGTGACGGACGTGCTTTCCCTCCCCGCCTTGCATGCCAGCCATTCGGGCTGCTGGCTGCGCGAGCGCGAGACGACAAGGCTGATCGGCAAGGGCGAGGCCATCGTCACGGCGGCCGATACGCCGCTGCTGCTGCTGAACGCACCGCTGGTGGCCACAAGGCTGGGCTACCCGGACCTTTCCGGGCTGGACCTGCTCGAACTCTTCGCTTTCATCCACCCGGCGCGCTTTGTGGTGCCCACCGCCAAGGGGCTGGCCCATGCACTGGAGCTGCCCGAACCGGAGGGCGACGAAGGCGTGCCCGCCCTGTTGCAACAGGCTGCCGCCGTATTGCTCGACCGCTGCGCTAGCGCTGAATGGGCCGAGCGTGAAGGCGCATGGACCGGCCTGCAATCGCTGATCCGCCTGCGCTGGCCATGGGCGCCGCTGCTCAACGCCCGCATCGCCAAGCCGGAGCGGGCCGAACGCTGGCTCTTCACCCGCCTGCCCGAATGGGAGGAAACGCCTCAGCGCCCCCAACCCGCGCAAGTGACCCTGCCCGATGCCGCCATCACCTTGCGCCTTGCCGAAATCACCGGCGCCGGGGCCGAACCGCGCCCGGCCCAGCAGGCCTATGCACAGGCTGCCGGGCACATCTTCGCCCCGCGCGCGTCCAAGGGCGCCCCCGCCATGCTGCTGGCCGAGGCGGGCACGGGCACCGGAAAGACGCTGGGCTATCTCGCCCCGGCGTCGCTCTGGGCAGAGGCATCGGGCGGCACCGTCTGGGTCAGCACCTATACCAAGGCGCTGCAACGGCAATTGCGGCGCGAGGCGGCACGGGTGTGGGAACCTTCGCTCCATGCGTCAAAAGGCCCGGCCCGCGTCGTGGTGCGCAAGGGGCGCGAAAACTACCTCTGCCTGCTCAACCTCGAAGACGCACTTCAAGGCGGCTTTCAGGCCCGCGCCGCGGTGATGGCGCAGCTCGTCGCCCGCTGGGCGGCTTATAGCGCCGACGGCGACATGATCGGCGGCGATCTGCCCGGCTGGCTGCCCACCCTGTTCCGCAACCGCGGCGTAGCAGCTTTGACCGACCGGCGCGGCGAATGCGTCTATGCCGGCTGCCCGCATTACCGCAAATGCTTCATCGAACGCGCCGGGCGCGCCAGCGCGGAGGCCGAACTCGTCATCGCCAACCATGCGCTCGTGATGGTAAATGCCGCGCGTGGCCGCGATGTCGCCCAGCGCCCCACCCGCATCATCTTCGACGAAGGCCATCACATCTTCGAGGCCGCCGACAGCACCTTCGCCGCCGAACTCACCGGCAGCGAAGCGATCGAACTGCGCCGCTGGGTCATCGGCCCGGAAAAGGGCTCGAAAGGGCGCCGTCGCGGGCTGTCCGCGCGCCTTGCCGATGTCGCCTCCTATGACGAAGCCGGCGCTCAGGCCATCACCGAGGCGCGCGCCGCCGCCGAAGGACTGCCCGCCGATGGCTGGCTGGCCCGCGTGGTGGAAGGCGAACCCTCCGGCCCGCTGGAGGAATTGCTCGCCGCCGTGCGCGCCACGGTTTACGCCCGCGATGAAAGCGGCGGGCAGGAAGGCGGCTATGGGCTGGAAACCGAAGCAGCCGGGCTCGACGGCCCCTTCATCGAGGCCGCGCAAGCCGCAGCCCAGGCCCTTGCCGACCTGCGCCGCCCGCTGGTGAAGCTGGGCCTGCGCCTCGAAGCCATCCTCACCGATCCGCCCGATTGGCTCGACGGGCCGGGTCGCGCGCGCATCGAGGGCGCGAGGCAATCGCTGGCCTGGCGGGTCGATCTCGTCTCGGCCTGGGAAGGCTTGCTCGGCAGGCTGGGCGGGCAAGGCATGGACGCACTCGACGCGCCCCAATTCGTCGACTGGCTGGCGCTGGAGCGCTCGGACGGGCGCGAGTTCGACATGGGCCTGCACCGTCACTGGCTCGACCCGACACGACCCTTTGCCGCCACTGTGCTCAATGGCGCGCATGGCGTAATGCTGACCAGCGCCACCCTGCGCGACCGCAGCGATGCTGCCGACCCATGGGAAACGGCACTGGCCCGCTCCGGCGCGGCGCATATCGACGGCCCGACGCAGGTTGCCGGGTTCGACAGCCCCTTCGACTATGCCAGTCAGGCCGAGGTGCTGATCGTCACCGATGTGGCGCGCGGCGACATTCCCGCGCTGGCCGCCGCCTATGGACGGTTGATCGAGGCCAGCAAGGGCGGCGTGCTGGGCCTGTTCACCGCCATCCGAAGGCTCCGCGCCGTCCATGGCCGCATTGCCGACCGGCTGGCGCGCGGCGGCTTTCCCCTCTTTGCCCAGCATGTCGACCCCATCGACACGGGCACTTTGGTCGACATTTTCCGCGACGATCCGCGCGCCAGCCTGCTGGGCACCGATGCGCTGCGTGACGGGGTCGACGTGCCCGGCCATTCGCTGCGCCTGGTGGTGATGGAGCAGGTGCCCTGGCCCAAGCCCACCATCCTGCACCGCGCACGCCGTCTGGCCGATCCTGCCGGTGGGCAGGCGCATGACGATCGTATCATTCGCGCCCGTCTGGCACAGGCCTTTGGCCGCCTCATCCGTTCGCGCGGCGACAAGGGCCATTTCGTGGTGCTTTCCTCCGCCTTCCCCAGCCGTTTGCTTTCGGCTTTCCCGCAGGGGACGCCGGTTCACCGCCTGACGCTGGATGAGGCTTTACAACGCGTGGCCGCCGGTGTTTCTGGGCAGGATGAAGCGCGCGACGAAGCGTGCCCCAAGGATGCGTGACCGAGCAAAGATGAAGACCCTGGGCCTCTTTCGCCATGCCAAATCGGATTGGGACGACCCGCGCGCGCGCGATTTCGATCGACCGCTCAATCCGCGCGGGCGCACATGGGCGCCCATCATGGGCGATTTCATCCGGCAGGAATGTGGCCGACGCGGGCTTGTATGGAACCGCATCATGTCCTCGCCCGCCGTGCGCGCGGCGCAAACGATCGAACTGGCGGCGCAGGGTGCGGGGCTGGCCCATGGCGCGGCGCTGGCCATCAACTGGGACCGGCGGCTTTATCTGGCCAGCTCGGCAACACTGGTCGATGTGCTGCGCGAACTGGACGAGAACCTCAGCGCCGTACTGATGGTGGGTCACAATCCCGGGCTGGAGGACCTGATCTTCGACCTTGTGCCCGACGATGGTTCAAGCCCGCTGCGCGACATTGTCGAGGTGAAATTCCCCACCGCCAGCTTTGCGCTGATGGAGCTTGATATCCAGCGCTGGGCCGATGTGAATGATGGTTGCGCCAGGCTGGTGCATCTGACGCGGCCTCGCGATCTCGAAAAAAGCATGCCTCGAGAGAACTGACGGCTCAGTGTTCGAGCAGGCGCGCCAGATCCTGCCGCAAAGCGACCAAGCCGTCGAGCAGGGCCGATGAGTCACGCCGGTCTTCAACTGAGGGTGGTTGCCCGGCGGATGTGCCGCTTCGGTTTTCCAGAAACTGCCGCGCACCGCGCAAGGTAAAGCCCTGCGAATGCACCAGACGGTGGATCTCTTCGAGCAGAGCGATGTCCTCCGGCCGGTACAGACGCCGCCCGCCGCTACGCTTGACAGGACGGAGCATCGGGAATTGCTCCTCCCAGTAGCGCAGGACATGCGGCGCGATGTTCAGCGCCTTTGTGACTTCGCCGATGGTGCGAAAGGCCCCAGCATCCTTGCCGTCACCGGCAAGACCATCACGGGCCCGATCAGCGCCGGCTATGCCATTGCCTGTTCTCACCACCGCACCGGGTCCGTTCTGTAGCGTAGATGCGGTCTCAATGCCCCCCGGCACCGCGCCTCTATCCGCCCAGCCATCCCCGGCCTCTGCCCTCGCCTGATCCACCTCGTCAAAGCCTGACGTCATCGGTCACGCCTCAACCTGATGCACTCGCAAAGGCTCAATCACTTCCCACCCGGTCCTTCAGCATCTGGCTGGCCCGAAAGGTCAGCACGCGACGCGGAGTGATCGGCACTTCAACCCCTGTTTTGGGATTGCGCCCGATCCTTTCGGTCTTGTCCCGCAAGAGGAAGGTTCCGAAACCGGAAATCTTGACGTTCTCGCCACCGGCCAGCGCGTCGCTCATCTGATCAAGAATGGCCTCTACCATGCCAAGCGCCTCGGCCCGGGAATATCCGAGCTTGCGGTTGATGGCTTCGGCCAGATCTGCACGTGTCAAAGTATTCATGGAGCGCATCTGCTCCCCCCCTGCCTAGAAATGGCTACCCTCCCGAACCTTATACCTAGCAAAACCGCAGGGAAATACAATGCCATCCTTCGCATGCGCTGCACGGCCCGGCGCTGATGCGCGCGAGCCGTGCCAAAACGAGACAAATTGTGGGAATTTACACTGCATTCCGCTTAAAAGGCGCATCAGGCAGCGAAAATATCAGGATTTCGTCAGATCCGCAGCAGGCTGGCGCCCCAGGTAAAGCCGCCCCCCATCGCCTCGATCATCACCAGATCGCCCTTCTTGATCCGCCCGTCGCGCATGGCCACGTCAAGCGCCAGCGGCACCGATGCCGCCGAGGTGTTGGCGTGCTGGTCCACCGTCACCACCACCTTCTCGGGCGCCATGCTCAGCTTCTTGGCGGTTGCCTCCAGAATGCGGGCGTTGGCCTGATGCGGCACCAGCCAGTCGATGTCCTCATTGCGGTAGCCGGCGTCGTCCAGCACCTCGCCAAGAACGCCTGCCAACTTGTTGACAGCGTGGCGGAAAACCTCGCGCCCCTTCATCCGCAGCTTGCCGACCGTGCCCGTGGTGCCGGCACCGCCATCAACGAAGAGAAGCTGGTTATGCTCACCATCGGCGTGAAGCCGCGTTGCCAGAATGCCCGGCGCATTGGCATCGTCGCTCTCGCGCGCTTCCAGCACGATCGCCCCCGCCCCGTCGCCAAAGAGAACGCAGGTGGTGCGGTCTTCCCAGTCAAGAATGCGGCTGAACACTTCCGCGCCGATCACCAGAGCGCGCTGCGCCATGCCCGTGCGCAGCATCGAATCAGCCACACCTACCGCATAGACGAAGCCCGAGCAGACCGCCGCCACGTCAAAGGCAATGCAGCCCTGCGCGCCGATGTTGTTCTGAACGATGGTCGCCACAGCAGGGAAGGTCTGGTCCGGCGTGGCGGTGGCCAGCACGATGAGATCGATCTGCGAGCCTTCAACACCTGCCGCCGCCAGCGCGGCCTTCGCCGCGCCAGTAGCCAGCGTCGAAGTGCTTTCTCCCTCGCCCGCCACATAGCGCTGGCGAATGCCCGTGCGTTCGACGATCCACTCGTCGCTGGTGTCCATCTTGTCCGCCAGTTCAGCGTTCGTGACAACCCGAGCCGGCAGCGCACTGCCGGTGCCGATCAGAACGGAGCGGCGGGTCACTGGGCGGCCACCGACTTTGTGCTGTTGCGGATCGCTTCGGCTCCCAACCTGTCGAGGTCGGCGGAAATACGCTCGGTCAGAGATTCCTCCAGCAGCCGTTGGGTCACGCCCACGGCGTTGGCCACGCCCAGCGCATTGGCGCTGCCATGGCTTTTCACGACAACCCCGTTGAGGCCGAGAAAAACGGCGCCATTGTGGTTGTTGGGGTCAAGATGATGCTTGAGCAGTTCGGTCGCGGGGCGCGAGATCAGGAAACCGATCTTGGAACGCAGCGACGAAGCAAAGGAGCGGCGCAGCAGATCGCCCACGAAACGTGCGGTGCCTTCCACGGCCTTCAAGGCAATGTTGCCCGAAAAACCATCGGTGACCACCACGTCAACCTCGCCGCGGCAGAGCTTGTCCGCCTCGGTGAAACCGTCGAAGGCCATCGAGAGGTCACCCGCCGCAGCCTTGAGCTGGGCAGCCGCGTCGCGCAGTTCCTCGGTGCCTTTGTTGTCTTCGGTGCCGATGTTGAGCAGGCGCACGCGCGGCTCGGCACGGCCGGTCACGATGCGCGAATAGGCCGCACCCATGATGGCGAACTGCACCAGATTGCGCGCGTCACATTCCGTGTTCGCGCCAAGGTCGAGCATGACCAGATCGCTGTTGGCCAGCGTCGGCAGCAGGGCGGCCAGCGCCGGGCGGTCAATGCCCGGCATGGTGCGCAGCGCCAGCTTGGAAATGGCCATCAGCGCGCCGGTATTGCCCGCTGAGAGCGCCGCCCCCGCCTGCCCATCACGCACGGCATGGATCGCCATGCCCATCGATGTGCCGCGCGCCCGGCGCAGGGCCTGGCTGGGCTTTTCCTCCCCGCTGATGACATCCGGCGCGTGCAGGATCTCGGCGTAGGGGCGCAAATCTGCATGACGGTCGAGCGCGGTGGCGATCTGGGATTCATCGCCCACCAACAGGAAACGCGCACGATCATGCCGCTGGCGAGCCATGGCAACGCCAGCGATCATCGTGCGCACACCCTCGTCTCCGCCCATCGCGTCAACGGCGATACGCGGCAGAGTCATGGGTGCTTACCTCCTGTAATCCGCGCGCAAATGCGCTTGGACAATGTTCTTAAAGACCAACCGCGACGATCTCGCGACCGTTGTAGTGGCCGCAAGAGGGGCACAGATTGTGCGGGCGCTTCAGCTCACCGCAGTTCGAGCACTCGTGGAAAGCCTCGACCGACAGAGCGTCATGGCTGCGACGCATGCCCCGGCGGGAGGGAGAGGTTTTTCTTTTGGGGACAGCCATGGAGGCACCTGTTCCTGAAAATTACGTTGCCGACGATAAAAGCCGCCCGAGTGCATCAACGCACCGGCGGAGCGAAGGCGCGCCTATAGCGAATTTGACGTGTGTTGCAAGCATCTCTGGTCTAGTTGCTTCACAACTTTGCAGATGGAGAGCCTGAACCCATGCCGATGACCCTGACAATGCCCATGATCCTGCCCACCACGCTGGCGCTGGCGGCGGCGGCGGCCTTCATCAATTTCTGGCTGATGGTCCGCATTTCGCAGATTCGCCATCAGGCCAACATCTATTATGGCGATGGCGACAATGAGCCTCTGGCCCGCCGGATGCGCGCGCAGGCCAATTTCATCGAGAACACGCCGATCACCCTCATTCTCATCGCGGTGGTGGAGTTAAGCGGCAAGGGAAGCTGGTGGCTCTCCATTCTGGGCGCGGTCTTCATGCTGGGACGCGTGACACATGGGCTAGGCATGGATGGTGGCCGCTTCAAGCTGGGCCGCAGCTTCGGCGCGCTGACGGCCATTGCCACGCAGCTCGGGCTCGGCATCTATGCGCTGGTCATCGCGCTGCATTATCACCCCTGAGAGAGGCCGCGAGGGGGCCTTGATGCCCCCTTACCCATAGCGGCTGCCAACAAAGGGATTGGTCAGCATCTCATGGCCAAAGGTGCTGCAAGGGCCGTGGCCGGGAATGAAGGTGACATCCTTGCCCAGCGGCCAGAGCTTCTGCTCGATCGACTCGATCAGTTCGCGCTGATTGCCCTTGGGAAAATCGGTCCGCCCGATTGAGCCCTGGAAGATGACATCCCCCACGATCGCCAACCGCGACTCAGGGTGAAAGAAGACCACATGGCCCGGTGTGTGGCCGGGGCAATGGATCACCTCCAGCGTCAGATCGCCCACCGTCACCGTGTCGCCATCGGCCAGCCAGCGGGTGGGCTCGAAGCTCTTGCCTTCCAGGCCCATGCGGGTGTGGGGATCATCAAGCCCTTCGATCCAGAAGCGGTCGCCTTCATGCGGCCCTTCGAGCGGCAGGCCCAACTCATCGGCCAGCACGCCGGCCAGCCCGCAGTGGTCCATATGGCCATGGGTGACGAGCAGCTTTTCCAGCGTCACCCCCGCCTTGGCGACAACGGCCTTGAGCTTGTCGAGATCGCCGCCCGGATCGACCAGTGCCCCGCGCATGGTCTTGGTGCACCAGATGAGCGAGCAATTCTGCTGGAAGGCAGTGACGGGAATGATGGCGGCGCGCAAGGGAGGCTGTGTCATGCCCAGCGGGATAGCGGCATAAAGGCGCGGCGCAAAGGCTGGATGGCTGGATGGCTGGATGGGCGACAGCCTAGATCCGTCCGCATTTCCAGACGACACGGCCGATAATCGTCACATCAGCGAGCGACAGGTCATAGCGATCATAGCTGCGATTGTCGCTGATGACCCGGACATGGCCGGGCCGCTCAAACACCAGCCGCTTGACGAGCAGCGCATCGCCGAGGCGCAGCACATGCACGCCGTCACGCCATGGACGGGGCGAAGCGTCGATGAGGATTTCGTCGCCATCGTAAAGCGTGGGCACCATCGAATCGCCCACCACCGCGATGACGGATAACCATTTCGCATCGAGCCCCTGCCCCCGCAGCCAGCTTCGCGCATAGCGGAACTGGCCGAAGGGCGCTTCCTCCTGCGCCACCGCACCCGGCCCCGCCGAGGCATCGAGCGCGAGGCGCGGCACATCGACCCAGTCGCCACCATCCTTGCGCCGCAGGGCTGAGGAAAAATCCTTAGCCCCTCCCAGCTCCACCTCATCCACACCGAGAAAACGGGCCAGCTTGGCGCGGTCCCCCTCTTCCAGTTTGCGCGGGCTGCCCTTTTTCACAAATTGCTGAAGATAGGCAGGATTACGCCCGATCAACGCCGACAGCGAGGCGAGGCTGACCCCCTTGTCTCCAGCCAGATCAAGCAGGCGAGCGCGAGGATCAGGAGCGTTCATGCGCCTCTGTTTACCATAGGAAAAATCCTAGACAAGTAGGAAATCTAATGAGAACATTTTAAGAACATTGCGAATCGCCAGACGCGAAAGCGATTGAATTCATGATCTTTGACAGGGGGCTCCATGCTGCTTCGCACGATCGAGACATTTCTGCGCAAAACCGGGATGCCCTGGACCAAATTCGGCCGTCTGGTGGCCCATGACCCGCGTCTGGTCGGCGATATGCGCAGGGGCCGCCAGCCCGGCCCCGCCATGGCGCGGCGCATCGAAATCTTCATCAACAGCTATGTGGAAGGCTGAAACATGCGCTTCGATCTTCAGGACAACCGTGATCTCGTCAGTCTTTTCGCCCGCCCCGCGCGGACGAACATCGAACCTGCCTGCCCGGCGCCGCGCCTGCGCCACCCTGCCCTGCGGCTGCTCGAAGCGGTTCTGCTGCTGGCGGGCGAGCAGGCCGATCTGCTGTGTCATGCCGAAACCCCATGGGCCAGCGCCACATTCTCGGGGACGCGCCACACGATCACGCTGAGCTTTTCAGGCCTCGCGGCTGTCGCCGCTGCCGAGGAGTTCATCGCCACCCTGCCCGATCATGAATTCACCCTCTCGGGCCGACTGGTGGCCGATGCTGCCGTCAACGAAGTGGTGCATACCACCCAGCCCCATCCGGCAATGCAGGTGGAAGCGGTGATCCTGCTGCTCGATGATTGCTGAACCGCCTGGTCAGGGGGCGGTGCCCACCGCCTCCTCGGCCTATCGCGCGATGGCCTGACGCAGCAGCGCGGAAAGATTGCGCCCACCCGGATCGCCCAATTCATCGATGAGCCAGCGCCCCTGTTCCTTGACCAGCGCCAGCCGTACCTGCCGAGCATGGCGCCCATCGGGCAGAACGCGCAGCAGCACCACGGCCCTGCCCGGCCCGGTAAACTGGCGGGCCTGCGTCTCAATGCGGAAAGCGTCCGCATCCCAATCCTGGCAATCGCACAGCATGTCGCTGTCGGACACCTTATCCGCCTCGCCCGATGCCCGCCCGTGCTTCCATGTATTGAGCAAAGCCTGCGTCCGTCCGCTCCAGATGGCGCGGTCCCATGGCGCGGCGGTCTTTTCAGCATGATAAGGCGCATAGACCTGCGCGACGAAGGCATCGACCTCGCGCCCATCGACCATGCTGTTGGTTGCCGCCGCCAGAATCAGGCTGGAGAAACTGGCAAAGGACATGCGGCAAGGCTCCTGCTTGGCCTGTAGTGGGGGCCCGCCAGCCTAGCCGATCAACCCTCCAGCTTCCAGTCCCAGCCCAGCGGATCGCCATCCATCACCTCGACCCCGCGCGCGGCAAGGTCATCGCGCAGCGCATCGGAACGGGCGAAATCCTTGTCGGCGCGGGCCTGACGGCGCGCGGCGAGGATTTCGTCGATCTCCTCGATGGTGATGCGGGCGGATTTGGGCGTCAGGCGCAGGTCGGCGCGGGTGAGGTGCATCAGCTTGAGGCCCAGCACGTCATCCATTCGCGCGATGACCGAGAGCTTTTGCGCCAGATCGACCTTCTTGAGCGCCACGACCTGTTCCAGCACTGTCAAAGCAACAGGCGTGCCCAGATCCTCGCTGATCGCCACGTCGAAGGCCTCGAGCAAGGGCATGAATTTCGGGCCGGGCACCAGCCCTTCCGTCACCGCGCCACCTTCATCGTTCAGCCGCGCGCGCAATGGCTCCACCGCCATCACCAGCCGTTTGAGACGGGTGAGCGCCGAGCCGAGGCCTTCCCAACTGAACTCCAGCTCGCCGCGATAATGCGCCTGCAGGCACATGACGCGATAGGCCAGCGGGTGATAGCCCTTGTCGATCAACAATTGCAGGCGCAGGAATTCACCGGAAGATTTGCTCATCTTTCCAGAGCGTTCGACGAGAAAGTTGTTGTGCATCCACAGTTTCGCGCCGGAATTTTCCGCCACATCGAGACCACCCGAGCAGCAGATCGCCTGGTTCTGCGCAATCTCATTGGGGTGGTGGATCTCGCGATGGTCGATGCCGCCGGTGTGAATGTCGAAGGGGAAGCCCAGCAATGCCCCGCTCATCACGCTGCATTCCAGATGCCAGCCGGGAGCGCCCCGACCCCAGGGCGAATCCCATTCCATCTGGCGCGTTTCCCCGGTGGGCGTCTTGCGCCAGATGGCGAAGTCAGCAGCGTTGCGCTTGCCTTCCACCTTCTCGATACGGCCAACGGAATGAGCAGATGTCGCAGCTTCAACAGCGGCCACCATTAGTCGCGCTTGCTCCTCGGGCGTTTCAGCAATCGCAGCCTGCGCAGCCAATGATGCCGCCTTCGCTGCTAAAGAAGCTGCCGCTGCAGCGCGATCGAAACCTGCCAAGCGCCCATAATCAGCCACGGTCGAGACGTCGAAATAAAGCCCGCTTTCCAGCTCGTAGCAGTGCTTCTCCGCGATCTTCTCGGCAAACTCGATCATAGCAGGCACATATTTCGTCGCCACCGACCATTCCATCGGTTGGCGAATGTTCAGTGCCTTGATGTCGGCCCAATAGGCCTGCGTGTAATGCTCGGCGATGGCCCAGATGCTCTTGGCCTCCTTGGCGGCCATTTTCTCCATCTTGTCCTCACCCGCATCGGCGTCATCGGTCAGATGGCCGACATCGGTGATGTTGATGACATGGGAGAGCTTGTAGCCCTTGTAGCTGAGCGTGCGCCCCAGCACATCGGCAAAGACATAGGCGCGCATATTGCCGATGTGGGGGTAGTTATAGACCGTGGGCCCGCAGCTGTAGACCCGCGCCTCTCCCGCGTGAACGGGCGTAAAGGTTTCAAGGCGGCGGGTCAGGCTGTTGAACAGCTGCAAGGGCGTGTCGGTCATCCCTGCCGGTTGGCAAGGGGCGCGGCAAAGATCAACCCTTTTGCGCGAGGATCAGCAGGCCAAGCCCGGCCAGCACCACCCAGATGCCCACCCATTGCTGGCGGCTGGGCTTCTTGCCCGTCATGCGCCGCGCCATCAGCGCGGCCATGGGCAGCTCGGCCAGCGCCAGCGTGCGCACATCCGCCACTGGCGCCAGGGCAAAGGCGCAGAACCAGCAGGATGAGGACGCCGCGCTGAGGAAGCCGGCGCGGAAACTGCGCCGCCATTCACGGATGGAGCCGATGAAGGCATCAGGCCGCCGCCACGCCAGCCAGATCGCCAGCACGCTCACCTGAAAGCTCTTCGACACCACCAGCATGGTGAGCGAGCGCGTGACGATATGCCCCTCATGCAGCGTGTTGATCGCACCGCGAAAGGCCAGTGAGGACAGGCCGAACAGCGCGCCTGAGGCCAAACCTACGCCAATCATCCGGCTTTCGGTAAAGATCCCGCGCAGGTCATCGGGCTTGAGCGAGGCAATGAGCACGCCGCCCGTCACCACCACCGCCGCCAGCCAGCCCAGCGGGGGCAGCACCTCGCCCAGCAGGGCCACGCCCATGATGGCCACCATCACCGGCTCGGTCTTGATATAGGCATAGGCCACGCCAAAGGCCCGGCGATCCATCACCAGCAGCATCAGCGCGGTGGCGGCAATCTGCGCCAGAGCGCCGGTGACCACCCAGCCTATCGTCGTCCAGCCGGGGTGGGGCAGCATGTCGCCGGTGGCGAGCAGCGCAAGCCCAAGAAAGCAGAGCGAAAAGGGCAGGCCATAAACGAAACGCACCTGCGTTGCCCCCAGCGTGCCTATGCGCGGGGTAAGTTCGGCCTGGGCGCCATTGCGCAGCACCTGACCAAAGCAGGCCGCCAGCGTAATGGGCATCCACAGGGGGAAATTCGTCATGGCACGTCCTTTCGCGCCGGTTCACATCCCGCCGGCTGGGAACCGGCTTTGTGGGGGATCAGCGCCGGTGACTGGCCGGCGGTGTGGGGTGAGATGTGAGCAGCGCCGGCGCCTGCTTCAACCGTCCTCGAAGAGGCCGGCAAGCTGCTCGATCATGGCGCCGCCAAGCTGTTCCACATCCATGATGGTGACCGCACGGCGGTAATAGCGCGTGACGTCATGGCCGATGCCGATGGCCACCAGTTGCACCGGCGACTGCTTCTCGATCCATTCGATGACCTTGCGCAGATGGGTTTCGAGATAGCCCGCCGCATTGACGCTGAGCGTGCTGTCGTCGACCGGCGCGCCGTCCGAAATGACCATCAGGATGCGGCGGTCCTCTTGCCGGGCCAACATGCGGTTGTGCGCCCAGATCAGCGCCTCACCGTCGATGTTTTCCTTCAGCAGCCCTTCGCGCATCATCAGGCCCAGATTCTTGCGGGCGCGGCGCCATGGCTCATCAGCCTTTTTGTAAACAATGTGACGCAAGTCATTGAGACGGCCGGGATGTGCGGGCTTGCCACTGGCCAGCCATTGCTCGCGGCTCTTGCCGCCCTTCCACGCGCTGGTGGTAAAGCCCAGCACCTCGGTCTTGACGCCGCAACGCTCCAGCGTGCGGGCCAGAACGTCGGCGGAAATGGCCGCGATGGAGATGGGCCGCCCGCGCATCGAGCCGGAATTGTCGATCAGCAGCGTGACGACGGTGTCCTTGAACTCGACATCGCGCTCGATCTTGTAGCTGAGCGACTGGCCGGGCGCGACGACGACACGCGCCAGCCGCGCGGCATCGAGCAGGCCCTCTTCCTGATCGAAATCCCAGCTGCGGTTCTGCTGGGCCATCAGGCGGCGCTGAAGGCGGTTGGCGAGCTTGGTCACCACGCCCTGCAAACCCTTCAACTGCGCGTCGAGATAGGCGCGCAGGCGGGTCAGTTCCTCATCGTCGCACAGGTCTTGCGCGGCCACCACCTCGTCGAACTGGGTGGTGAAGGTCTTGTAGTCAAAATTCTCGGGCGTTTCCGTCCATGGGCGATTGGGCCGGGTGGGCAGCATGCCATCCTCGGCATCCTCCGCGCCATCGGCATCGTCCATATCCTCGGACTGCTCGCCGTCGGCGTCGCTGTCGCCCTCATCCTCGCCGCGCGAGGGTTCGGCGGCCTGCTCGACCGGCTGGGGCATCTCCTGGGCGTCATCGCCCGGTTGCTCGTCCTCGTCCTGCTGGTCGCCCGCCTCGGGGTTGTCCTCATCCTCGCCATTGGGCTCGATTTCGGCGCGGGTCAGCTCCAGATGGCCCAACATGTCGAGCGCCAGATGCTGGAAGGCCTTCTGGTCCTCAAGGCTTTCGGCCAGAGCGTCAAAATCGCCACCCGCCTTGCTCTCGATCCATTTGCGCACCATCGAGACACCTTTGGCCGCAGCCTCGGGCACCGGTTCGCCGGTCAGATGTTCGCGCAGGATCAGCGAGAGGGCGGTAGGCAGCGGCACCTGATCGGGCCGCTCGGCACGGGTGATCGGGTCGCCGGCAATGCGCTGCTCCAGCGCGGCGCCCAGATTGGCGCGAATACCGCTGTAGCCATTCGCCCCCAAAGCCTCATAGCGGACCTGCTCCACCGCATCGAAACAGGCGCGCGCGGTCGCTTCGGCAGGTTGGGCGCGGTTGTGCACCGCTGCATTGTGATGCCTGAGGCGCAGCGCATAGCCATCAGCCACGCCCCGCGCCTGCATGGCAGCCGCCAGCGGCAGGCCGCGCCCCGGCATGGGCACGCGCATCGTCGTGCCCGAGATGGCCGGCACATCGGCGGACCAGTTCACCTCGACCTCCGCCACATCCGAAAGGACGCGAGCCGTGCCCGTCAGGGCGCTTTTGAACCGATCGAGGGGCGTTTCGTCCGCCAATGCACTTTGCCTTCTGGTAGAATTACAGCTTCTGGCCGGTCTTGGCCCAGTCGGCCAAGAAGCCTTCCAAGCCCTTGTCTGTCAACACATGCTTGACCAGACCCTTGATCACCGAGGGCGGGGCGGTCATCACATCGGCGCCGATGCGGGCGCATTCCAGCACATGCACGCCATGGCGGATCGAGGCGGCGAGGATCTCGGTCTCGAAGCCATAATTGTCATAGATGAGGCGCATGTCGCGAATGAGGTCGAGACCATCGAAGCCATTGTCATCATGGCGGCCGATGAAGGGCGAGACGAAGGTGGCTCCGGCCTTGGCGGCCAGCAGCGCCTGATTGGCCGAGAAGCACAGGGTGACGTTGACCATCGTGCCGTCGCCGGTCAGCTTCTTGCAGGTCTTCAGACCATCAAAGGTCAGCGGCACCTTGATGCAGACATTGTCGGCGATCTTGCGCAGGATTTCGGCCTCGCGCATCATTTCCTCATGGTCGAGGCTGACGACCTCGGCCGAGACAGGACCATCGACCAGACCGCAGATCTCGCGCGTCACCTCGATGAAATCACGGCCAGACTTGGCGATGAGCGAGGGGTTGGTGGTCACCCCGTCCAGCAGGCCGGTGGCGGCCAGTTCGGCGATGTCCTTGGTTTCGGCGGTGTCGACGAAGAATTTCATGATCGTGCACTCCTGCGCTCGTATCCGGGCGATTCCACCCCTTGCCCAGCGGCCTATAGGCAGGCTTGGCGCGGAACCCAAGCCCCCTTTCCCTTCCGCTTTTTGCCAAAGCCCCCTTTCGCGCCGCACGCATGGGCCATAGAGGAGGTCCATGACCCGCATCCGCCTGCTTGTGATGAATGCCGCATTGGGCCCGCTCGATTACCGTGCCCCGCATGGCGTGGAGGTTGAGCCGGGCAGTGTGGTGGTGGCGCCGCTGGGGCCGCGGCAGGTGCTGGGCATCGTGTGGGAGGCTGAACGCCTGCCCGCCGAAACCGTGGGCGACAACCGCCTGCGCCCCATCCTTCAGGTGCTGCCCGTGCCGCCACTGCCAGCCCCCTTGCGGCGGCTGATCGAATGGACGGCGGATTATTATTGCGCGTCGATGGCGCAGGTGGCGCGCATGGCCCTCTCCAGCGCGGCGGCCCTGCAGGGCGGGCGCAGCATGACCGAATACCGCCTTGTGGAGAGCGAAGCGCCCCAGCGCCTGACGACCCAGCGCAAACAGGCGCTGGAACGGCTGCCCGGCGCACAGGGCACCTTGCGCGAACTGGCAGAACTGGCGGGCGTGTCCGACGCGGTGCTGCGCGGCATGGTCAATCAGGGGTTGATGGAAGCCGTGCAGGTCGACCTCGACCGACCCTACCAGCAAGCCGACCCCGAGCATGACGTGCCCGATCTGTCCGAAGGGCAGCAGGCCGCCGCCGATCGGTTCGTCGATGCCGTGCGGGATGGCGGTTTCACGCCCTTCCTGCTCGATGGGGTGACGGGTTCGGGCAAGACCGAGACCTATTTCGAAGCTGTGGCCGAGGCCATGCTGCTGGGCAAACAGGTGCTCGTGCTGCTGCCCGAAATCGCGCTGACGGAAAACTTCCTGCGCCGTTTTGAGGCGCGCTTCGGCGTGGCGCCCATCCTGTGGCACTCCTCGCTCAAATCGGCCGAGCGACGGCGGGCGTGGCGCGCTGTCGCCCATGGCAGCGCGCAGGTGGTGGTGGGCGCGCGATCGGCGCTGTTCCTCCCCTATGCGGCGCTGGGCCTCATCGTGGTGGACGAGGCGCACGAGGTCAGCTTCAAGCAGGATGACGGGGTGCGCTACAATGCGCGCGATGTAGCCGTGATCCGCGCGCGCTTCGAACAGATCCCGGTCATTCTGGCCAGCGCCACGCCCGCGCTGGAATCGATGCAACTGGCCGAGGCTGGCGTCTATCAGAAGATCTACCTGCCCTCGCGCTTTGGCGGGGCCACCCTGCCCGATATCCACATCATCGACCTGACCCAGCATCAGCCCGAACGCAACCACTGGATATCGCCTCCACTGGTCGAGGCACTGCATGACCGGCTGGCGAAGGGCGAGCAATCGCTGCTCTTCCTCAACCGGCGTGGCTATGCCCCGCTGACGCTGTGCCGCCAGTGCGGGCACCGTTTCCAATGCAAGGCCTGCAGCGCCTGGCTGGTCGAGCATCGTCTCTCGCGGCGCCTCGCCTGCCACCATTGCGGCTATGAAGAGCCCATGCCCACCGCCTGCCCCGAATGCGGCACACCCGATTGCCTCGTCGCCTGCGGGCCCGGCGTGGAGCGCATTGCTGACGAGGTGAGGGAAATCCTGCCCGAGGCACGCATCGCCGTCGTCACCTCCGACACGCTGAACAGCCCGGAGAAGATCGGAGAGTTCGTGGCGGCAGCCGAAGCCAAGATGATCGACGTCATCGTCGGCACGCAATTGGTGACGAAGGGCTACCACTTCCCCGAACTGACTCTGGTGGGGGTGATCGACGCCGATCTGGGGCTGGAGGGCGGCGATCTGCGCGCGGGCGAGCGGACCTATCAGCAGATCGCGCAGGTGGCCGGGCGCGCCGGGCGCGGCGAAAAGCCGGGCGAAGTGCTGATCCAGACGCGCGCGCCCTCAGCGCCGGTCATCGCGGCCCTCGCTTCGGGCGACCGTGATGCCTTTTATGCGGCAGAAGCCGAAGGGCGCCGCCATGCCTGCGCCCCGCCCTTTGGCCGCTGGGCCGCGATCATCGTCTCTTCCGAAGATGAGGCCGAGGCGCGCGATGCCGCCCGCATGATCGGCGGCACAAGGCCCTCGCTGGACGATGTGGCCGTGCTGGGCCCGGCGCCGGCACCCATGGCCCTGCTGCGCGGGCGCTATCGCTATCGGCTGCTCATCAATGCGCGGCGTTCGGCGCAATTGCAGGCGGTCATCCGTCAGTGGCTGGGTGACCTGAAGTTCCCGCCCGGCGTGCGGGTGGGAATCGACATCGACCCCTATTCCTTCGTCTGAACCCAGCGCGGCGGCACGATGCCGCCCTTGCGCACCACCCTGACCAGAAGGATGACGCCCGCCAGCGTGGCCACCACCATGGCCACCGCACTCGCCTCCAGCCCAAAGGCGCCGCCCGTCAGCCATTCAGGCCCGTGACGCGCCGAGATGAACAATCCCTCGGGCGCCTTGCCGCCGGATACGGGCACCGAATAAATCCAGCCTTGCGTGAAATTCCATGCCGAATGGATGCCGATGGCCAGCCACAACCGCCGCGTCAGCAGATAGGCCGCGCCCAGCAGGATGCCCGCCTCCATCGCAATGGCCAGCGCGGCAAACCATGTTGCCCCCGGATTGCCCAAATGCGCCGCGCCGAAAAAGCCCGAGGTGAGCGCCAGAGCGCCCCATGTCCCGACCATCTTTTCCAATTGCCGCAACAAGACCCCGCGAAAGAGCATCTCTTCCGATACACCCGAGAGCATCGCCATCCCCAGCATCGGCCAGAGCGCGCCGATGCCCTGTCGCACGCCGGTGATGGCAAAACCGCCCATCAGCGCGACGAGGCCGGTCATGACGCTGAAGAGCGCGAATCCGAAAAGCAGGCCAAGTACCCATTCGCGCGGGGCACCCTGCCATGGCAGTTCACCATCGACCGATTGTTCGATCCAGCGCTTGTAAACTTTCCACAAGAGGATGAGCCACAGCGCAACGCCAATCTGCAGCAGCCCGGCCACCAGCGGCGCCGGCTTTGCGCCGAATGCATGGCGGGCGACGACCAGCGGCAAGACCTCGCCGATCGCCACCCACAGGAAGCCGATCACCATCAGGCTGGCAGGATGCAGAAGGATACGCCGCCAGAGCGGCCTGGCGGGCAAGGCTGGGTTCAGGTCATTCACGGCAGGCCCCATGCAGAACAAACATCGCCATCATCTTCCACATGCCGCAGACAGTGTCGAGAGGCTGTGTTTTAATACAGCAAGTCACCCTTCAACCGATTCGCGCGCGGTCACTGCAATCGCATTCCTATGCGTGCCCGGCGCATGCCGGTTCCGGCCCGCCAATGCCCCGTCAAATGCCCCATTGCCGCTTTGTGTCGCATAACGTCAGTTTTTTATCGCTCCGCTTGTAAAGACCCGACTCTCCGCCGCTTGCATCAAACTGTAATCGTCGCTATGCGCCGCGCCATCTGAACCGCGTCGGGCATCGGGGTCTGACGCGCCCTTTGTTCAGGCCACGGTTAAGAGGGGACCGACGCGCGTGGAGAATTCCGCCGGCATCACTGCCAGCCTTCAGGGCCGCTACGCTTCGGCGTTGTTCGATCTGGCCAGCGAAACGGGTGCGGTCGCACCTGTCGAGGCCGATCTTGAAAAGCTGGGGAGCGCACTTGCCTCCAGCGAGGATTTGACCGCCTTGATCAGCAATCCGCTGTTCACCCGCGATGAATGCGGCCGCGCGCTGGACAGCGTGGCGGGCGTGCTGGAACTGGGCGCGGTGACGCGCAAGTTCCTGGGCGTTCTGGCCGCCAATGGCCGCCTTTCCGCGCTGCCGCAAGTGATCGCCGCCTATGGCGCGATTGCGGCGTCGGCTCGTGGCGAAATCACGGCCAATGTGTCGAGCGCCCATGCGCTCGGCCAGGATCAGCTTGCCGCCCTGTCGGCCAAGCTGGCCGCGCGTGAGGGGGTCGATGTCGGCGCCGTCAAGATCAAGGCCAGCGTTGATCCTGACCTGCTGGGCGGCCTTGTGGTCCGCATCGGCAGCCAGCAGATCGACAGCTCGATCCGCACCCGTCTCAATTCTCTCGCTCAGGCGATGAAGGGCTAATCTCCTTCCTTTGGCTAAGCGACGAAGGGCAAACCCCGCTGTAGGGCCCTTCTACAAAAGACTTCGATGAAAGGCTGAACATGGATATCCGCGCCGCAGAAATCTCGAAGGTCATCAAGGACCAGATCGCCAATTTCGGCACCGAAGCCAAGGTTTCGGAAGTCGGCCAGGTGCTTTCGGTTGGTGACGGCATCGCCCGCATTCATGGTCTGGACCAGTGCCAGGCGGGTGAAATGGTGCAGTTCGCCAATGGCGTGCAGGGCATGGCCCTCAACCTTGAAGCTGACAATGTCGGCGTCGTGATCTTCGGCTCGGACAGCCAGATCCGCGAAGGTGACACCGTGTCGCGCACCGGCACCATCGTGGACGTGCCGACCGGCAAGGGCCTGCTGGGCCGCGTGGTCGACGCACTGGGCAACCCCATCGACGGCAAGGGCCCCATCGAATACACCGAACGCCGCCGTGTCGAGCTGAAGGCTCCCGGCATCATCCCGCGCAAGTCGGTGCACGAGCCGGTGCAGACCGGCCTGAAGGCGATCGACGCCCTGGTCCCCGTGGGCCGCGGTCAGCGCGAGCTGATCATCGGCGACCGCCAGACCGGCAAGACCGCCGTCGCCATCGATACCTTCATCAACCAGAAGGCGATCAACCAGGGCGATGACGAAGGCAAGAAGCTGTATTGCGTCTATGTCGCCGTCGGCCAGAAGCGTTCGACCGTGGCGCAGATCGTGCGTCAGCTGGAAGAAAACGGCGCGATGGACTATTCCATCGTGGTCGCCGCCACGGCTTCGGAGCCCGCTCCGCTGCAGTATCTGGCGCCCTACACCGGCTGCGCCATGGCTGAATTCTTCCGCGACAACGGCATGCACGCCGTGATCGTCTATGACGACCTTTCCAAGCAGGCCGTCGCCTATCGCCAGATGTCGCTGCTGCTCCGTCGTCCCCCGGGCCGTGAAGCCTATCCCGGCGACGTGTTCTATCTGCACAGCCGCCTGCTGGAACGCGCCGCCAAGCTGAACGAGGACTTCGGCAGCGGTTCGATGACTGCTCTGCCGATCATCGAGACGCAGGCCGGCGACGTGTCGGCCTACATTCCGACCAACGTGATCTCGATCACCGACGGCCAGATCTTCCTGGAAACCGGCCTGTTCTATCAGGGCATCCGACCGGCCATCAACGTGGGTCTGTCGGTCTCGCGCGTCGGTTCTTCGGCTCAGACCAAGGCGATGAAGAAGGTTGCCGGCTCGATCAAGCTGGAGCTGGCCCAGTATCGCGAAATGGCTGCTTTCGCGCAGTTTGGTTCGGATCTCGACGCCTCGACCCAGAAGCTGCTCAACCGCGGCGCGCGCCTGACCGAGCTGCTCAAGCAGCCCCAGTTCTCGCCGCTCGGCTTTGAAGAGCAGACCTGCGTGATCTTTGCCGGCACCAACGGCTACCTCGACAGCATCCCTGTCAAGCAGGTCACCGAGTATGAGGCCGAGCTGCTGAGCTTCCTGCGCACCAGCCACGCCGACCTGCTCAAGCTGATCCGCGACACCAAGGATCTGGGCGATGAGGCCAAGGGCAAGCTCAAGGCCGCGCTGGATACTTTCGCCAAGCAGTTCGCCTGAGCCCAGCCATTACCTAAGGAGGTAGTTGGCAATGGCCAGCCTTAAGGAACTCAAAGGTCGGATCAACTCGGTCAAGTCGACCCAGAAGATCACCAAGGCCAAGCAAATGGTCGCTGCGGCGAAACTGCGTAAAGCGCAGGCCGCCGCCGAGGCCGCGCGCCCCTATGCCAGCCGTCTGGCCGAGGTCATGGGGTCGCTGGCCAGCCGGATCACGGTGAGCGAAAGCAGCCCCAGGCTGCTGGCGGGCACCGGCAAGTCGCAGGTTCACCTGCTGGTGGTGGCGAATTCGGACCGCGGCCTGTGCGGCGCGTTCAATTCGAACATCATCAAGGCCGCCCGCCAGAAGGCTCTCGCCTTGCAGGCCGAAGGCAAGACCGTGCTGTTCTATCTGATCGGCCGCAAGGGGCGCGCGGTGTTCCGCCGCGAGTTCCCCAAGGCGATCCACGCCGAATTCGACACGACGCAGGTGCGTGAACCCGGCTTTACCGAAGCCGAGGCGATCGCCGCGCAACTGGTCACGCTCTATGGTCAGGGCGTGTTCGATGTCGCGCATCTGTTCTATTCGAAGTTCCGCAGCGCCCTGCTGCAGGTGCCGACAGAGCAGCAGATCATTCCCGTGCCCGCTCCCAAGGCGCAGCCGGGCACCACTGGCGCGGTGGTGGAATACGAACCCGACGAGGAGGAAATCCTCGCCGCCCTGCTGCCGCGTTACCTGCGCACGCAGATCTTCGGCGCGCTGCTGGAAAATGCGGCGAGCGAACAGGGCGCCTCGATGACGGCGATGGACAATGCCACGCGCAATGCCGGCGACCTCATCAACCGTCTGACCATCCAGTATAACCGCAGCCGCCAGGCCGCGATTACCACTGAACTCATCGAAATCATCGCGGGCGCCGAAGCGCTCTGATCGACGACAAGTAAGGCAAGGAAGAACCCTATGGCCACCGTGCTCACCTCCACTGGCAAGATCAGCCAGGTCATCGGCGCCGTCGTCGACGTCACGTTCGACGGCGAACTGCCCTCCATCCTCACCGCGCTGGAAACCAGCAACAACGGCAACCGTCTGGTTCTCGAAGTTGCCCAGCACCTGGGTGAAAACACCGTCCGCACCATCGCCATGGACGCCACCGAGGGCCTGACCCGCGGCCAGACCGTGACCAGCACCGGCGCGCAGATCTCGGTTCCCGTCGGTCCCCAGACGCTGGGCCGCATCCTCAACGTCATCGGCGAACCGATCGACGAGCGCGGCCCGGTCAATGCGACGCAGACCGCGCCGATCCACGCCGAAGCCCCCGCCTTCGTCGACCAGTCGACCGAAGCGGCCATTCTGGTCACCGGCATCAAGGTCATCGACCTTCTGGCTCCCTATGCCAAGGGCGGCAAGATCGGCCTGTTCGGCGGCGCGGGCGTCGGCAAGACGGTTCTCATTCAGGAACTGATCAACAACATCGCCAAGGGCCACGGCGGCGTGTCGGTGTTCGCGGGCGTGGGTGAACGCACCCGCGAAGGCAACGACCTCTACCACGAATTCCTCGACGCCGGCGTTATCGCCAAGGACGCCGACGGCAACCCGACCCCGGATGGTTCGAAGGTTGCGCTGGTGTTCGGCCAGATGAACGAGCCGCCGGGCGCGCGCGCGCGCGTCGCTCTCTCGGGCCTGACCATGGCGGAATACTTCCGCGACCAGGAAGGCCAGGACGTGCTGTTCTTCGTGGACAACATCTTCCGCTTCACGCAGGCGGGGTCCGAAGTGTCGGCTCTGCTGGGCCGTATTCCTTCGGCCGTGGGTTACCAGCCGACGCTGGCCACCGACATGGGCCAGCTTCAGGAGCGCATCACCTCGACGACCAAGGGTTCGATCACCTCGGTGCAGGCCATTTACGTCCCCGCGGACGACTTGACCGACCCGGCGCCTGCCACCTCCTTCGCTCACCTTGACGCGACGACCACGCTCAACCGCGCCATTTCGGAACTCGGCATCTATCCCGCCGTGGACCCTCTGGACTCGACCTCGCGCGTGCTGACGCCCGCCGTTGTCGGCCAGGAGCACTATGAGACTGCCCGCCGCGTTCAGGAAACGCTGCAGAAGTACAAGTCGCTGCAGGACATCATCGCCATTCTGGGCATGGACGAGCTGTCGGAAGAGGACAAGCTGACCGTGGCCCGTGCGCGGAAAATCCAGAAGTTCCTGTCGCAGCCCTTCCACGTCGCCGAAGTCTTCACCGGCATCCCCGGCAAGTTCGTGCAGGTCGAAGACACCGTCGCCTCGTTCAAGGCCGTGGTGGATGGCGAATATGACCACCTGCCCGAGAACGCCTTCTACATGGTCGGCGGCATCGCCGAGGCCGTGGAAAAGGGCAAGAAGCTGGCTGCGGAGGCCTGAGGCCATGGCATTGCACTTCGAACTCGTCACGCCTGCGCGTCTGGTCCGGTCGGAAAGCGTCCACATGGTGGTCGTCCCCGGCACGGAGGGCGAGTTCGGCGTGCTGGAGGGCCACGCGCCCTTCATGTCCACCGTGCGCGACGGCGTCCTGAAGGTTTACAAAACCGAGCATGGCACGCCTGAAGACATCATCGTGTCGGGCGGCTTTGCCGAAGTGGGAAGCGCGGGGCTGACCGTCCTTGCCGAACACGTCGAAGGCTAAGCCATTGACATGACATGAAAGGGCCGGGAGAGCGGGCAATCCGCTTTCCCGGCCCTTTTCCTTTGCACGCCCCGTATTTCCCCGATCCGCGGGGTTTGCCATTAGCAAATCCTCAAAGTTTCCGTTCTATTCACCAACACCATACGCCAAACCTGAACCCTTTCGGGCCAGCACGGCGACCACTGGTTGTAGGGACAACGGATTATGAGCGCATTCGGGCGGAAGAGTGGCCCCGGCGGTTTCGGGCAGAGCGCGCGCCCCCAATTTGGCGTGGCCCGCCCGATGCAGGGCGGCATGCCCGCTCCCGCTCAGCCGGCTCCTGCCCGCCCGACGGGGGGCGAGCAATTCCCCCCGCTGCCCGGCGAAACTGGCTCTGCCTCCTCCACCGCGCCTTTGCGCAGCGAGGCCATGGCGCGCCTTGACGAGCGCATGAATGCCACAATCGAGAACACCCACAAGGCCGAAGGGTTCGAAGCCAGCGTCCACAAGATCAAGGAAGAGGTGCTGCCGCGCCTGCTGGAACGCGTCGACCCCGAAGCCGCCGCGACGCTGACCAAGGATGAGCTGGCCGAGGAATTCCGCCCGATCATCATGGAAGTTCTGGCGGAACTGAAGATCACGTTGAACCGGCGCGAGCAATTCGCGCTGGAAAAGGTGCTGATCGACGAACTGCTGGGCTTTGGTCCGCTTGAGGAACTGCTCACCGACCCCGACGTCTCCGACATCATGGTCAACGGGCCCGACCAGACCTACATCGAAAAGAAGGGCAAGCTGCAGCTCGCGGGCATCCGTTTCCGCGATGAAAGCCATTTGTTCCAGATCGCCCAGCGCATCGTCAACCAGGTCGGCCGCCGCGTCGACCAGACGACGCCGCTGGCCGACGCCCGCCTGAAGGACGGCAGCCGCGTCAACGTCATCGTGCCGCCGCTGTCACTGCGCGGCACCGCCATCTCGATTCGTAAATTTTCCGAAAAGCCGATCACGCTCGACATGCTGCGCGATTTCGGTTCGATGTCGGACCCGATGTGCACGGCGTTGAAGATCGCGGGCGCCTGCCGGTTCAATGTGGTGATCTCAGGCGGCACGGGTTCGGGTAAAACGACGATGCTCAACGCCCTGTCGAAGATGATCGACCCGGGCGAGCGCGTGCTGACGATTGAAGACGCCGCCGAACTTCGCCTGCAACAGCCGCACTGGCTGCCGCTCGAAACCCGCCCGCCCAACCTTGAAGGCCAGGGCGCCATCACCATCGGCGACCTGGTGAAAAACGCCCTGCGTATGCGCCCCGACCGCATCATTCTGGGCGAAATTCGCGGCGCGGAGTGTTTCGACCTGCTGGCCGCGATGAACACCGGCCACGACGGCTCGATGTGTACGCTCCACGCCAACTCTCCGCGCGAATGCCTGGGCCGTATGGAAAACATGATCCTGATGGGCGACATCAAGATCCCCAAGGAAGCCATCAGCCGCCAGATTGCGGAAAGCGTGGACCTCATCGTGCAGGTGAAGCGTCTGCGCGATGGCAGCCGCCGCACCACCAACATCACCGAGGTGATCGGCATGGAGGGCGACGTGATCGTGACGCAGGAGCTTTTCAAGTTCGAATATCTCGACGAGACCGAGGACGGCAAGATCATTGGCGAGTTCCGCCCCTCGGGCCTGCGCCCCTATACGCTGGAAAAGGCGCGGCAGTTCGGCTTTGATCAGGCCTATCTGGAGGCCTGCCTCTAGGAAGTCGGGCTATGAAGAAGGCAGCGGGCGATCACCCTGCCTTCAACATTTTGGCCGTCACGCTGAGCGCCAGAACCGCCACCATCACCGACCAGAACGCCACGGCGCGCCACGGCACCCAGCCCACCGCATCGGGATCGCGCCGCCTCATCCGCCGCGTGTCGGCAAACCAGGCCAGCGCCGCAACGACCAGCGCCGCGCCTGCCACCTCCAGCCATTCTCGCCAGCCAAAATCCATTGGCGCCCCTTGCCTCAGGCCGGCTGCCGGGTAAAGCCATGACGATGCCTGTTCAGCAACGCCCTTTTCTGGCGCTGGGGCTGCGCCTCGGCGCGGCTTTGGCGCTCTCCAGCCTCTATATGCTGGTCAAGCTGGTCCACCAGTACGGTGTCTCGCTGAGCGAGATCATGTTCTGGCGTCAGGCCGGGGCGCTGCCGCTGATCCTGATCTGGATGCTGGCACGCGGCCAGATGGGGCAGCTCAAAACCACGCGCCTCAAAAGCCATGCCACACGCTCGGCCATGGGAATGCTGGGCATGTTGGCCAATTTCGGCGCCAACATCCTGCTGCCCCTCGCCGTCGCGACGGTGCTGGGCTTTACCACGCCGCTCTTTGCCGTGGTGCTCTCCGCGCTGCTGCTCAAGGAACAGATCGGGCCCTGGCGCTGGCTGGCGGTCGCGCTCGGCTTTGCCGGCGTTCTGGTGATCGCGCGGCCCGGCGCCATGCCGATTGCCCCGCTGGGTGCGCTCGTCGGGCTGGCGTCCGGCTTCATGGTCGCGGTCATCGCCATCCAGTTGCGCGATATGGGGCGCACCGAGACGCCGCTTTCGGTGGTGTTCTATTTCTCTGCCTTCGGAACGCTGGCCATGCTGCCGACCCTGCCCTTCACCTATGCCCATCACACGCCCATCGTCTGGGCAGGCATTCTGGGGATGGGGGCGATTGGCACTGTCGCGCAGATCCTTATCACCGCCTCGGTGCGCTATGGCCCGGTCTCCACCGTGGTGGTGATGGACTATTCATCGCTGATCTGGACGACGCTGTATGGCTGGCTGATCTTCAACCAGATTCCGCCGTCGAGCACATGGCTTGGCGCGCCGCTGGTGGTGGCGGCCGGGCTGGTGATCACCTGGCGCGAACATGTGCGCCACCGCGAAACCCTGCGCCAGCCCATCGCCTGAGAGGTTCAGGAGGCCAGGATCGCCCTCGCCCGTATCCACAATTCGCCACGAAAGGTGACGATGCTGCCCAGTGCAAAGCCCATCAGCGCATCGCTGGCCAGCGCCAGCCATTCGCCATGCGTGGCGCCTGCGGCCATCATTTCGTAACGGGCAAGCTGGCGCAGCACGATCACCCCCACCAGCAACAGCATCGCCGCCGCCGAATGACGGATGATGAGATCGCCCTTCTCGTTACGCCCGATATGGGTGAGTTTGGCCCGCTTCCACCCCAGCGGCACGCCCAGCGCCAGCCCGGCGGCCAGCGCCATCCAGCCCATCAACGGCGGCGGATGCACCGCCAGCGCCGCGCCGATACCCAGCACCGCAACAGCTGGCAAAACCCAGACCAGCGTCATGTTGAAAGGGCGTTCGCGTCCGACACTGCGGCTGCGCAGCAGCATCACCACCACGATAATGACGATGGGCATCCATGTGGCATAGGGATTGTCGTGATGCACTTTGAGGTATCCCCTGAAGGCTGTATTATAGAAATAACACAGCCTTCAGGAAAACCAAGTCTTTTAAGCGCCCTTCCAGACCAGCACCGGCTTGCGCGCGGCCAGCGTCTCGTCAAGACGGCGGCGCGGCGTGTAGTGCGGCGCGGTCTTGAGATGCTCGTCGCCCGCACGGGCCCGCTCGGCCAGCGAGCGCATCGAGGCGATGAAGCGATCAAGGCCAGCGCGGCTCTCGGTCTCGGTCGGCTCGATCAGCATGGCGCCGTGGACGACCAGCGGGAAATAGACCGTCATCGGGTGGAAGCCCTCGTCGATCAGGCCCTTGGCGATGTCCAGCGTGCTGAACCCATCGGCCAGATTGGCGTCGGAGAACAGCGCCTCATGCATGCAGGGCCCGGCCTTGGCGAAGGGCGCCTCCAGCACGTCTTCGAGCGCGCGCAGGATGTAATTGGCGTTGAGCACCGCATCTTCCGACACCTGACGCAACCCGTCATTGCCGTGGCTGAGGATATAGGTCAGCGCGCGCGTGAACATGCCCATCTGGCCATGGAAGGCCGCCATGCGGCCAAAGCTCTGCGCATGGCCGGTGGAGGCGATTTCTTCCTCTTCGACCAGATGCACGCTGCCATCGGCCTCACGCTGCACGAAGGGCAAGGGCGCGAAGGGGGCGAGCGCTTCCGAGAGCACCACCGGCCCCGAACCCGGACCGCCGCCGCCGTGAGGCGTCGAGAAGGTCTTGTGCAGGTTGATATGCATGGCATCCACGCCCAGATCGCCCGGGCGCACCTTGCCGACAATGGCGTTGAAATTGGCGCCATCGCAATAGACATAGCCGCCCACCGCATGCACCGCATCCGAGATCTTCTTGAGATCGCGTTCGAACAACCCGCAGGTGTTGGGGTTGGTGATCATCACGCCTGCCACATCAGGGCTCAGGCGAGCGATCAGCGCATCCATGTCGACGCGGCCATCCTGCGTCGCGGGGATGCTTTCCACGCGGAAGCCAGCGAAGGCGGCTGTGGCCGGGTTGGTGCCATGCGCGCTTTCGGGGACGAGCACGATGTGGCGCGTTTCGCCCTTGGCCTCGATGGCGGCGCGGATGCAGAGCAGGCCGCAGAGTTCGCCATGCGCCCCCGCCTTGGGCGACAGGGCAACAGCCGCCATGCCTGTGAGGCCGATCAGCCAGTCCGACAGTTCGGCAATGGCCTCAAAGGCGCCCGCCACGGTATGCTTGGGCTGCAGCGGGTGGACATCGGCAAAACCGGGCATCCGCGCAACCTTTTCATTGAGGCGCGGATTGTGCTTCATCGTGCAGCTTCCCAGCGGGAAGGGCCCAAGATCAATGGCATAGTTCTGACGCGACAGGCGGGTATAGTGGCGCACCACCTCCGGCTCGGTCAGGCCAGGCAGGGCAGCAGGCGCCTTGCGCAGGAATTTGGCAAGACCTGCAACGGGGCCGCGCGTGGGCGCGTCGATGTCCACGCCGGTCTGGCCGGCGCGGTTGAGTTCGAAAATCAAGGGCTCTTCAAGTTGAAGCCCCTTGTCGCCCGAGACGGTGGCGGGCAGCACATCACCCTCATCGGCGACCATTTCAGGCTTCCAGCCCGATGCATTCGGAGCGTTCATCTCAGGCCCCCTTCTTCAGAACGTCGGCCAGCGTAGCGGCCAGCGTTTCAATGTCGTCATCGGTGGTGCATTCGGTCGCCGTCACCAGCAGACCGGCATGCAGCGCCTTGTCCTGCGGGTAGAGGCGACCAAGGGCCACACCACCCAGCACGCCCTTGTCGGCTAGCGCGCGCACGGCGGCACGGGCATCGGCAGGCAGCACCACGGTGAATTCATTCACGAACACGTCGTTCAGAACCGTCACGCCCGGGATCTGCGCCAGACGTTCCGCCGTGGCACGGGCACGGTCATGGTTGAGCGCGGCCAGTTGCGACAGGCCCTCGCCACCCAGCAAGCTCATGTGAATGCTGAAGGCCAGCGCGCAAAGCCCTGCATTGGTGCAGATGTTGCTGGTCGCCTTCTCGCGGCGGATATGCTGTTCGCGGGTAGAAAGCGTCAGCACGAAGCCGCGCTTGCCCTCGGCGTCCACCGTCTCGCCACAAAGGCGGCCCGGCATCTGGCGCAGGAACTTTTCGCGTGCGCCAAACAGCCCCAGATAAGGCCCGCCAAAGTTCAGGCCGACGCCCAGCGACTGCCCCTCACCCACGACGATGTCCGCGCCCAGATGGCCCGGTGCCTCGACCAGACCCAGCGCCACCGGCTCGGTGACAACCGCCACCAGCAGCGCGCCCTTGGCATGGGCGGCCTCGGCAATGGCAGCAAGATCGGGAATGCGGCCCAGAATATCGGGATATTGCACCACGACGGCGCTGGTCGCATCGTCAATGGCGGCGATGATCTCGGCATCATCCGCCGAGGCCGAGAGCACAGGCGCGCGTGCTTCGATCACATCGCCAGTGAACTTGGCCATGGTCTGCGCCGTGCCCACGTAATGCGGATGCAGGCCACCCGAGAGCACCGCCTTCTTGCGCCGCGTGACACGGCCCGCCATGGCAATGGCTTCCCAGCAGGCGGTGGAGCCGTCATACATCGAAGCGTTCGCCACCTCGGTGCCGAAGAGGCGCGCCACCTGCGTCTGAAACTCGAAGAGCACCTGCAACGTGCCCTGGGCGATTTCCGGCTGGTAGGGCGTGTAGGCAGTCAGAAACTCGCCGCGCTGGATCAGGTGATCCACGCTGGCGGGGATATGGTGCTTGTAGGCCCCTGCCCCGAGGAAAAAGGGCGCCGCGCCCGCCGAGAGGTTCTTGGCCGCAAGGCGCGCCATATGCCGCTCCACCGCCATTTCGCTGGCGTGGGGAGCAAGCCCTTCGACAGGGCCGGAGAGCAGCGCATCGGCGGGCACATCGGCGAAAAGGTCGTCGATGGTGCCGGCGCCGACAGCCGCGAGCATGGCGGTGCGATCCGCCGGGGTCAGGGGAAGATAGCGCATGTGTGAGATCAAAGCTCCGCGATATAGGCCTTGTAGGCGGCCTCATCCATCAGGTCCGACAGGTCAGCGCCGTCGGCCAGCGTCAGCTTGAAGAGCCAGCCGTCGGTTTCAGCGGCGGTGTTCACCAGCTCAGGCTCACCATCGAGCGCGGTGTTGCCTTCGGTAATGGTGCCGGCAACCGGCGCGTAAACATCGCTCGCGGCCTTGACCGATTCCACCACGGCGACAGCCTCGCCAGCGGTCACGGCGCGGCCACTCTCGGGCAGTTCGACAAAGGTGATGTCGCCCAGCGAGTTCTGCGCAAAATCGGTGATGCCGACCGTGGCGTCATTGCCATCAACGTCGATCCACTCGTGTTCCTTGGTGAAATAGCGCGTCATTTCGGGGCTCCCTTGCGGTAATAACGGGTGGGATGGAAAGGCATGGAGACGACGGTGGCGGGCAGCTTCTTGCCGCGCACGTCGATGAAAAGGGCGGTGCCATCGGCGGTGTGGGCCGCATCGACATAGGCCATGGCGATGGGGTGGCCCAGGCTGGGCGCGAAACCGCCCGAGCAGACCGTGCCGACCTTGACGTCCCCTGCATAGACCTCGGCGCCTTCGCGGGCGGCCTGGCGGCCATCGAGCTTGAGGCCGATGCGCAGGGTAGCGGGGCCATCGGCCAGCGCCTGGAGCACATGGTCAGAGCCCATGAACCCGCCCTGTTCGCGGCGACGCTTGGACAGGGCAAAAGTCAGATTGGCGCTGACCGGATCGGTTTCGGGGCTCAGGTCATGGCCGTACAGCGGCAGGCCTGCCTCCAGGCGCAGGCTGTCACGCGCGCCAAGACCGATGGGCTTCACGTCCTCATGAGCGGCCAGCGCCGTCGCGAAGTCGACGATGCCTTCATAGGGCACGGAGATCTCGTAACCATCCTCGCCCGAATAGCCCGAACGGCTGACGCCCAGTTCAATGCCGTTCCAGCTGTAGATACCGGCCTGCATGAACGAGAGTTCCTCGACCGGCTCGCCGCCGTCCAGCACAGGCGTCAGGCCCAGCGAGGACAGCGCCTTGGCGGCCTTCGGGCCTTGCAGCGCCAGCAGGCCATGCTCGTCACGATGGGTGAGCGTGATGTCGTCGGGCAGGTTTTCGCGCAGATGGGCAATGTCGTCCCACTTGGTCGCGCCATTCACCACCACGAAGAAGCCGTTCTTCCAGCGGGTGACCATCAGGTCATCCAGAATGCCGCCATGTTCGTCCAGCAGCAGCGAATAGCGGATGCGACCGACCTTGAGGATCGACAGATCGGCAGGCAGCAGCGCTTCCAGCGCCGCTTCGACCGCGCTCTGGTCGTCGCCTTCCACGCTGACGACCAGTTGGCCCATATGGCTGACATCGAAAAGACCCGCATTCTCGCGCGTCCAGAGATGTTCGGCGATGATGCCTTCATACTGCACCGGCATCATATAGCCGGCAAATTCCACCATACGCGCGCCATGCTCGCGATGCCAGGCATCGAGCGGCAGGGTCAGGACGGCGGGCAGCGCGTCTTCGGCGGATTCGTCGTGTGTCTCGCTCACAATTCGGGCTTCCCTACAGATGCGCACCAAGTCCGGTGCCCCCTCTGTCACGGAAACCTGAGAGCTTGGTCCTGCATGGTCACGCGCCAGCGGGTGGGCTGGCGTGTCTCATACGGGATTTACCCCTTCGGCGGCGGCCTCTCCTGCGAAGGGCCACTCTTTCCAGAGCATCGCTATCAACCCACACGGTCCCTTGTGCCTGAGAGATTCCGGGGCGGTTGCTCCTTCGGCGTCTCACGCTTCCGGCCGGGTGGGGCCGAATCGCGAGAACTCTCCCGCATGGGTTAGCGACCTCTTGCCCATCCACTGTTGCAGTGCAGAAGTCAAAGGCCATTTGCCCGCTTTCCCCAAAAGGGTCAGCTCAGACGTTGCTGAGCCCCTCGGGCGCGGTGCCGTGAATGGCGCGATAGCGGGCGATGGCAAAGCGGTCGGTCATACCGGCGATATAATCGGCGATGTGGCGGCTGCGGGCTGGTTCCTGAGCGGGCATACGCTCGGCCCAGTCCTGCCCCATCAGCTCAGGGGCAGCGTCAAACGCCGTGAACAGCCCTGCCGTCACCAGCTTGGCCTTGCGCGCGGTTTCGAGTTGCTCGGGATGGTAATAGAGCTTTTCGTACATGAAGCGTTTGAGGCGCCGTTCCTGCTCCTCCATGCCGGGGGAAAAGGCGACGCTGGCACGGCCTGCCGCGCGCACATCGGCAGGCGAGGTCATGCCCTGGGTACGCAGCCGCGTCTGGGCGATCACATCATTGACCATCAGGCCGATCTGGCTGCGGACCAGCTCGCGCAATTGCCGGTCGCGGGGCGCGCCGGCGTGGCGCCTTTCCACTTCGCGCCATTGCTGGGCCACAAAGGGTTGTTCCATCAACTGGTCGAGCGTGAGGAAGCCTGCACGCAGGCCATCGTCAATGTCATGATTGTCATAGGCGATGTCATCGGCGATCGCCGCCACCTGCGCCTCAAGACAGGACCATTCGCCAAGATCGAGCGGGAAAGCGGCATCAAGCTCTGCCATGGCCCAGGTGGGGTTCGTCACCGGGCCATTGTGCTTGGCCAGCCCCTCCAGCAGTTCCCAGCTCAGGTTCAGCCCGTCATGCTCGCAATAGGGGCTTTCCAGACGCATCAGCACGCGCAGGGCATTGGCGTTGTGGTCCCATCCACCATGGGGTTTCAACGCCTCGTCCAGCGCATCCTCGCCGCTATGGCCGAAGGGCGGATGGCCGATGTCATGGGCCAGACACAGCGCCTCGGTCAGATCCTCGTTCAGCCCCAGTTGCCGCGCAATGACGCGGCCGATCTGAGCGACCTCAAGACTGTGCGTCAGGCGGACGCGGTAATGGTCGCCATCGGGCGCGATAAAGACCTGCGTCTTGTGGCGCAACCGGCGAAAGCTGATCGAATGGATGATCCTGTCGCGGTCGCGCTGATAGGGGCTGCGTGGGCCCCGGGCGATACCCTCCTCCATGGGAAACTCGCGCCCGCGTGATCGGGCAGGATCGCAAGCGAGGGGAGAAGCGGCAATGACGTCAGGATCAACCATGGGTTTGGGCCTAGCGCATCGTGCGAAAAAGTGGGAACCGGTTTTTCGCGAAAAACGATCCGCCAACAAAAACCCAGCGCACTCAGCGCAGCAAGCCGCCCAGCCCCATCGGCCCCGTGCCCACTTGCGCGGCGCAGGCGCCCGCCGCCGTCACCGCCACCTCGATGGTTTCCGGGTCATCAACCCGGCGCACTGCCGCGATATAGTCGAAGGTCGTGCGCTTGGGGCCCTGCAAGGCTTCCAGCTTGCGCAATTGCTTGATGGTCAAGTGGTCCACCATGCGCGCCGACATGCATTGCGCCATAGGCAGCGACAGGCCCGCATTGGTCAGGGCGTTCTGCACCCGGCTGCGCGCGATGCGCTGCTCCACACAGCCGCCCAGCAGCACAGCGCAGCCCAAAACCCCGACCATAACCTTACGCATTGGAAAACAAACCTTATCGAAAGAGAGCCTCAGTGCTGGAGGCTCTTGACGATCTCCTCCACCATCTTTTTGGCATCTGCCAGCAGCATCATGGTCTGGTCCATATAAAAGACGTCATTATCAACACCTGAATAGCCCACCCCGCTCATCGAGCGTTTGATGAACATGACGGTCTTGGCCTTTTCCACGTCGAACACCGGCATGCCATAGATCGGGCTGCTCTTGTCGGTGCGGGCGGCGGGGTTCACCACGTCATTGGCGCCGATGATGAAGGCGACGTCGCACTGGGCGAACTCGCCATTGATGTCCTCCAGCTCGAAGACCTCATCGTAAGGCACATTGGCTTCGGCCAGCAGCACGTTCATATGCCCCGGCATGCGGCCCGCCACCGGATGGATGGCATATTTCACATTCACGCCTTCCTTTTTCAGCGTGTCGGCCATTTCGCGCAGCACGTGCTGGGCCTGTGCCACCGCCATGCCATAGCCGGGAATGATGATGACATTTTCCGCCTCCTTCAGCAGGAAAGCGGCGTCCTCGGCGCTGCCGCGCTTCCACGGGCGCTGTTCCTTCGCCGCGCCGCCACCGGCATCCGCCGTGGCGCCGAAGCCGCCCGCGATCACGCTGATGAAGCTGCGGTTCATCGCCTTGCACATGATGTAGGAGAGGATCGCGCCCGAGGAACCGACCAGCGCCCCGGTGATGATCATCGCCGTATTGTGCAGGGTGAAGCCCATGGCCGCCGCCGCCCAGCCCGAGTAGCTGTTGAGCATGGAGACCACCACCGGCATGTCCGCCCCGCCGATGGGGATGATGAGCAGGAAGCCGATGATGAAGGCCAGCGCGGTAATGAGGGCGATATCCAGCATCGACTGCGACATGACGAAGCCGAAGATGAAGAAGGCGATGGCCAGCAGGATTACGATGTTGATGGCATGGCGCGCGGGCAGAATGATGGGCGCGCCGCTCATCTTGCCCGCCAGCTTCAGGAAGGCGATAACCGAACCGGAAAAGGTGATCGCGCCAATGGCGATGCCAAGGGCCATTTCGATCAGGCTCTGGGGATGGATCTGCGTGGGAGGCGGCGCGCCCGTTGACGAGGCATGGGCCAACGTATCCGTCAGATAGGCTGCCATATCCAGAATGCCGAAAGCATCCGGATTGAGATAGGCTGCCCAGCCCACCAGCACCGCCGCCAGACCCACCAGCGAGTGAAAGGCCGCCACCAGTTGCGGCATGTCGGTCATCTGGATGCGGCGGGCGGTAATGAAACCGATGCCGCCGCCAATGGCTAAGGCCACCACGATTTCGGGCAGGCTTGCGATGCCGTGGGTGAGCAGCGTGGTAACGATAGCGATCGTCATCCCTGCCATGCCGTAGCGATTGCCAGCGCGACTGGTGCCTGGGCTGGACAAACCGCGCAGCGCAAGAATGAAAAGCACCCCCGCCGCCAAATAAGCGAAAGCTACCCAAGGGCTGGGCGTGATTTCGAGAATGTGAGCACCCTCGGCCAGAAGCGGCAAGACCATCACTTGCGCTCCTTCTTCTTGTACATCGCCAGCATGCGTGCCGTCACGGCAAAGCCGCCGAAGATGTTGATGCTGGCCAGCACCACAGCCCCCAGCCCCAGCCATTTCGACACGCCAGCGCCCGCGCCAATGCCGCTGGCCGCCGCCGCGATCAACGCGCCCACCACGATCACCGAGGAGATCGCATTGGTCACCGCCATCAAGGGCGTGTGCAGGGCCGGTGTCACCGACCAAACCACGTAATAGCCGACAAAACAGGCCATCACGAAAATCGACAGGATCGAGATGAAATCCATATCCGCCTCCCTTAACCCAGCAGGCGCGGATGGATCACCGCGCCCCGTTGCGTGAGGCGGATCGCCCCGCCGATTTCCTCGTCCAGCACCGGGCGCCCGGCCTCCTTGTCCCAGAAGGCGGAGAGGAAGTTGTAGAGATTGCGCGCAAACAGCGCCGAGGCATCGGCAGGCAGATGCGCCGCCGTGTTCGACCAGCCCATGATCTTGACGCCATGCCGCTCGACGATCTGGTCCGCCACGCTGCCTTCGACATTGCCCCCCTGCGCCACGGCAAGGTCGAAAATGACGCTGCCCGGCTTCATACTGGCAATCTGGACGTCGGAAATCAGCCTTGGCGCCGCCCGCCCCGGGATCAGAGCCGTGGTGATGACGATATCCTGCTTGGCAATATGGCTGGAGACCAGCTCGGCCTGTGCCTTCTGATATTCAGGCGACATTTCGGTGGCATAGCCGCCACTGCCCTCACCCTCGATCCCCGCCACGCTTTCCACGAAAATAGGTTTGGCGCCCAGGGACTGGATCTGCTCCTTCGTCGCCGACCGCACGTCTGTGGCCGAAACCTGCGCGCCCAGACGCCGCGCCGTGGCAATCGCCTGCAAGCCGGCCACGCCCACGCCCATGACAAAGGCCTTGGCGGCGCTGATCGTGCCGGCTGCCGTCATCATCATGGGAAAGGCCCGGCCATAGACGCCTGCTGCATCCACCACCGCCTTGTATCCCGCCAGATTCGACTGGCTGGAGAGGATGTCCATGGACTGCGCGCGGGTGATGCGCGGCATGAATTCCATCGCCAGCGCCTCGTAACCGGCGGCGGCATAGGCTTCCACGCGGTCGTGCCGCCCGAAGGGATCGAGCCCCGCCACAATCCAGGCCCCCGGCGTCAGGCCTGAAAGCCGGTCAGCCTCGGGCCCCTGCACACCCAGCACGATGGCCGCATTGGCCAAGACCGAGGCAGCATCGCCCACCTGCGCCCCTACGGCGGCATAGTCAGCGTCCGCTATGGCGGCATTCGCCCCTGCCCCCGCTTCAACAGCCACCTGCGCGCCCAGAGCGATGAATTTCTTCACCGTCTCCGGGCTGGCGGCAACACGGGTCTCGCCCTGCGCCGTTTCGCGCAGGACAGCCAGTTTCAACCTGTCTGCCATGATGGTCCGATCAGCGTGTCAGAAGAAAAACGACAAAGGCCGCAATGGCCAGAATAACCGGCGTGGCCACCTTGATCATGCGGATGAAGCCGGCATAGGTCTGCCGGGCGGGTTCGAGATCATGTACCGATGCCATGTCGCGTGCTCCTCTGCCTTGCGCCCCACGATTGCGGGGCATGCTTTTCATTTTGCCCCACCCTATCGAGGGCATGCGCCTGCGACAACCATCATCTTCACGCCGCGACCAAACAGACAAGAAGGCGCAAGATGCGGCCATCCATCCTTTCCATCTGCACTCGTGAATCCGTGAAATAAATCGCGCCCTTGGTAAGCCGGTTTTTACACCTTGCGGACTATGCAAGCCAATGGCCGCATCTTTTAGCGCGCCTCAGGGACGCAAGCTGCAAGCATGTCTGAAACCGAAACGCGCCTGCTGATGCTGATCGACGACGAACCCGCGCAAAGCCGGTTGATCGCGGCGCTGGCCGCCCGCGAGGGATGGCGCACGCTGGTGGTGCATGATGCCGAAACCGCGATTGCCACGCTGGGCACGCGCCAGGGCATGCAACTGGGGGCGATCATCCTTGACCAATGGGTGCCCGGTGACGACGCCTGCGAACTCATTGCCGATCTGCGCGCGCGCCGCCCCGCTCTGCCCATTCTGATGCTGACCACCAGCGCCTCCCCCTTGCTGGCTGTGGAGGCGATGCGGGCAGGCGCCACCGATTACCTTATCAAGCCCGTCGCGCCCGACCGCATGATGCAGGCTCTGCGCGCGGCCACCACGCGCGAGACCCCGCGCGATGAATTGCAGCCGCTGACCGAAAAGATGCATGGCCCCGCCACCTTCGAGGCGATGATCGGCGCGGCCCCCGCCTTCCGCACGGCGCTGGCCATTGCCGCCAAGGCCGCTCGCGGCCATGGCCCCGTGCTGGTGGAGGGCGAAACCGGCACCGGCAAGGAGATGCTGGTGCGCGCCATCCACGCCGCCAGCCAGCGCGCCAAAATGCCACTGCGCATCGTGAATGCCGGCTCCACGCCGGGCAATTCCATCGAAAGCGTGCTCTTCGGCCATGAAAAAGGCGCCTTTCCCGGGGCGTTCGACCGGCAGGTGGGCGCTATCCAGCATTGCGACGGCGCCACGCTGGTCATCGACGAGATCGACCGCCTGCCCATGGCCGTACAGGAGCGCCTTGCCGAAGCGCTGATCCGTGGCGACTGCCGCCCCATCGGCGCGCGCCATTCCTTCCGTGTCGACGTGCGGCTGATCGCGGCCAGCAACTATCCGCTCAAAGACCTTGTCGCTTGCGGCGATTTCCTGCCAGAACTCTACGCCGCCATCGCCGCGACGACCCTGGCCCTGCCGCCGCTGCGCGAAAGGGCGATCGACATTCCTGCCCTTGCCCGCCATTTCCTGGCGCGCATCGGCGAACAACCGGGCCTGCAATCACTGGGCATTACCGATGGCGCGCTGGCGCTGCTGGGCGCCTATGACTGGCCGGGCAATGTGCGCCAGTTGCAGGCGGTCCTCTTCCGCGCCGCCGTCTTCTGCGATGGCGACGCGCTGACGGCCGATGATTTCCCTCAGCTTTCCAGCATGATTTCCGCCGAGCCGGGGATGAGCGGCGCCATGGCGCATGAAAGCTCAGGCGTGATGCTGTTCACCGCCGATGGCAATCTGCGCCCTCTTGAAGACATTGAGGCCGATGTGATCCGGCTGGCCATCGGCCACTATCGTGGGCGGATGACCGAGGTGGCGCGGCGACTGGGGATAGGGCGGTCGACGCTTTATCGCAAGCTGAGCGACCTTGGGATCGAGAATGTGGCCTGAAGTACGCCAACACTGCGCGCTCCTTTACTGCCTGCAGCGCAGCGAGCTTTGCGCTGCCGCCGAACCCTTAGCACCCGAGCCGACAACACTTGGGAGCACGAGGGTGTAACACCCTCGCATTTCTCCCTTCGTCAATCCAAGATCTGCGAAAAATCCGTCAGGGCAGCATCGCGCATCCCGCGCCACACATGCATGGCCTGCACGGTTTCGGGCACATCATGCACGCGGATAATCTGCACGCCCGCATCCATCATCCGAAGCGCCAGCGCCACACTGCCGCCCAGACGCTTGTGCGCGGGCGCCTCGGCGGAGAGCGCGCCGATCATCCGCTTGCGGCTGGCACCCACCAGCAACGGACAGCCAAGCCCGTGATAAAGCGGCAGGGCGTTCATCAGCGCGAGATTGTCCGCCAGCGATTTGCCAAAACCAATGCCGGGGTCGAGCAGGATGCATTCCTGCGCGATGCCTGCGGCGATGGCGGCATCGCGCCGCTCGCGCAGCCAGTCAAAGACGTCGAGGACGACATCGCCGTAATCGCCCGCGCTGTGCAGGTCATGCTCGTCGCCGGGCGCATGCATCAGGCAGACGGGCGCTCCGCTGCGCGCAACAAAATCCGTCGCGCGCGGGTCATGACGCAGGGCGGAGACATCATTGACGATATGCGCCCCTGCGCTCAGCCCTGCCTCCATCACGGCAAGGCGCCGCGTGTCGAGGCTGATCGCTGCGCCCATCGCCGCCAGCCTTTCGACAGCGGGAACCACGCGCTTGATCTCGTCGCCCTCCCACACGGCAGCGGCGCCCGGTCGTGTGCTTTCGCCGCCGACATCGATGATGGCCGCGCCTGCCTCCAGCATCATGGCGGCGTGTTCATGGGCGACCTCGGGCTTGTCCATGAAGCGGCCCGCGTCGGAAAAACTGTCCGGCGTGATGTTGAGGATGCCCATGATCTGCGGGCTGTCCATGCGGATCACCCGCTTGCCGCCGTCCTTCAGCGGCAGGATCAAGGGCGCATGAACCTTGCGCAGCGCTGCCCATTGGGCCTCGCCCTCATCGCGCAGGTCCGCCGGCAAATCGGCCAATGCAGCACCAACGTCGCTCACCACCTTGCGGGAGACGACGCGTACCCCATCACGCACAATCAGCGCGAAGCGGCTGGCCCAGGCCATGCCGCCCGCCAGCCGCACCGCTCCGCCTTCAGCCTGCGGGCTTTCCGCAAGGGCGATCGGGCGGATATAGAGGCGCAAACTCACGGTTCGGTGGAAAGAAGGTAGAGCTGGCGAATGGCGTCGATCGGCTTCATCTGCCCCTCATGCTCGATGTTCCAGAAGGTCCAACCGTTACAGCTGGGCGCGCCTTGCAGCTTGGCGCCCACGCTGTGGATCGACCCCACCAGCTCACCCGAGGAGAGCGAGCCATCGGCCCGCACCAAAGCGTTCAACGTGCCCTTCTTGGCCGACAGCTTGGCGCCCGGCTTGATCCAGCCGGTTTCCACCAGCGTACCAAAGGCCACCTTGGGCGCGGCCTTGGGGCTCTGCATCGTGGTCAGCGCCGCTTCATCCAGAGGCAGGGCCAGTTCGATCCGCTCCAACGCGGCCTCGCGATAGCCGGTTTCACGCTCGCAACCGATCCATTCGCGGCCAAGGCGCTTGGCCACCGCGCCCGTGGTGCCGGTGCCAAAGAAGGGGTCGAGCACGACGTCACCCTTGTTGGTGGTGGCCAGCATGACGCGATAGAGCAGGCTTTCCGGCTTCTGCGTAGGGTGGACCTTCGACCCGCCCTTTTTCAGGCGCTCACCGCCCGAGCAGATCGGCAGAACCCAGTCGCTGCGCATCTGAAGCTCATCATTGAGCGTCTTCATTGTGCGATAGTTGAAGGTGTAGCGGCTCTTTTCGCCCATGCTGGCCCAGATCAGCGTTTCATGGGCATTGGTGAAGCGCGTGCCCTTGAAATTGGGCATGGGATTGGCCTTGCGCCACACGATGTCGTTCAAAATCCAGAAGCCCAGATCCTGCATAATCGCGCCGACGCGAAAGATGTTGTGATAGCTGCCGATCACCCAGATCGAGCCATTGGGTTTCAACACGCGGCGCGCCTCGGTCAGCCATTCGCGCGTGAATTTGTCGTAAGTGGCAAAGCTGTCGAACTTGTCCCAATCATCCGTCACGGCATCGACATGGCTGCCATCGGGGCGCGACAGGTCGCCGCCAAGCTGGAGATTATAAGGCGGATCGGCGAACACCATGTCCACGCTGGCGCTGGGCAGTTGGCGCATGGCTTCCACACAGTCGCCCGGAATGATGGTGGAGAGCGGCAGATCCTCACGCGCCACCTGCGGCACGGGCAGCTTGCGGCTGCGCGCACGCGGCGCGGTGATGGTGCGAGCCAGGGCGCGGGCCGGGGACTTGGGAGCGCGCTCTTTCACCAGAACAGTGGCCATGAGTGTGATGAACCTGAATAATTGGGGATAACTTGCCCCTTGTGATTCATCACAGACTCGCCGTCAAGGCGCGACTCGCGGAAATCCGCCGAGTCGCATGCGATTCATAACGAGAACACAAAGAGTCCCACGCAAGCTCTTGCGTCTCTTGACGCAATCAGACTCAACATATGGTAGGTATCGATTCGCGAAATTTTTCTAGATCAGCACCAGTTGCGCCACCGGGGCAAAGCTGCGCCGGTGATGGGCGCAAGGCCCATGGCTGCGCAGCGCCGCCATATGTTCAGCCGTGCCATAGCCGGCATTGCGCGCCCAACCATAATGCGGAAATTCAACGTCGAGTTCGCGCATCAGCCGGTCACGATGCTCTTTGGCGATGATGCTGGCTGCGCTGATCACTGGCTCAATGGCATCGCCGCCCACGATCGCCCGCGCGCTCCACTCCCAGCCAGCGACCCGGCCAGCGGGCGTCAGATTGCCATCGACCAGCACCTGCACCACCGGCCCATCCAGCCGCGCAGCCAGATCAGCCACCGCCTTGGTCATGGCCAGCATGGTGGCGGCAAAAATGTTAATGCGGTCAATCTCCTCGACCTCGACCAGGCCGGTGGCCCAATGGGCCTGCGCCTTGATCTGCTCTTCCAGCACGGCGCGCTTCTTCCCGCTCAGCTTCTTGGAATCCGCAAGGCCCGCGATGGGCAGCGGCAAGGCCACCGCGCCCGCCACCACCGGCCCCGCCAAAGGGCCGCGCCCGGCCTCATCCACGCCAATGATCCATCCCTGTGTCATGATCCCCGTCTAGAGGAAGTGCTGGCGAGATGCGAGAGGGCCGGCCCTTCGTCTGCCATACCCGCCAAAGCCCTTGCGCCACCGCCCCCCCTGCCCTATCCGCGCGCCACCATGGTCAAAGCCTCCACTCTTGTGCCGCTCGATGCGATCGACCCCGCGCTGGTCGAAACCCTTCTCGATACCGCTTTCGAGCCGGGCCGCCACACGCGCACGGCCTATAAGGTGCGCGAGGGGATGGATTGGCTTCCCGCCCTTTCCTTTGCCGCGATGGACGAGAATGAGCATCTGGTCGGCACCATCCAGTGCTGGCCCGTCGCCCTCACCACGCCCGATGGCAAGCCGCATCCGATGGTGATGGTGGGGCCGGTGGCGGTGCTGCCCGCGCATCAGGGCGAAGGCTATGGTCAGGCGCTGATGAGCGCTGCCCTTGCCGCCTTCAGCCCTGAGGCACCCCTGCCGCAGGTGATGATCGGCGACCCGGACTATTACGGCCGCTTCTGGGGCTTTTCCAGCGCGCATACCGGCGGCTGGACCCTGCCCGGGCCGTTCGAGGCGCATCGCCTGCTGGCCCGCGCCAACAATCCTTCGGTGCTGCCCGCGCAGGGCACGCTGGGCCCCTGGCCTCGCTGAACAGACACCGCGCTGAACAGACGCCGCGCTGACCATAGACCCTCTGGCCAAGGCGCCCGGTCATGGCCATATAGGCCTAGCATGACCTCGCCCCCACCCTTTCACGACCGGCTGGCCGCGCTGTACCACGAGGGCATGGCGCGGCGCGTCACCGGCCTGTGGAGCGACCCGCGCATTGCCGATGAGGTGCCGCTCAAGCCCGCCGCCGTGCTGGTGGCGGTAACGGACAGTGCCGCGCCGTCCATCCTGCTCATCCATCGCCCCACCACCATGCGCGCCCATCCGGGCCAGATCGCCCTGCCCGGCGGCCGCTGCGAGCCGGGCGAGGATGCTGTGACCGCCGCCCTGCGCGAGGCACAGGAGGAACTGGCCGTGCCCCCGGCGCAGGTGCGCGTCATCGGCCCGCTCGACATGATGCGCACGGCCTCGGGCTATGAGATCACGCCCGTTCTGGCGACCATTCCGCCCGGCCTGCCGCTGGTGCCCAACCCTGCCGAGGTGGACGACTGGTTCGAGGCACCCGCCGCCCATGTGCTGGTGCCTGTCAACCATGGCACGCGTCAGGTGGAATGGCGCGGGCGCATGCACAGCGTCATCGAGATCGACTGGCAGGGGCGGCGCATCTGGGGCGTGACGGGGGCCATTCTCTCCAATCTGGCCCGGCGCATTGCCTGGCACCACCTTGACATGCCGCAGGACCTGACATGACCCACCGCCTCCCCTCCGCTCTCTGGACGCAGCGCGCGGATCTCGCCGCGCTGGTGGCGGCGCTGGGGCCAGAGCGGATGCGCTGGGTCGGCGGCGCGGTGCGTGACACGCTCTTGGGCGCACCGGTGAAGGACATTGACGCGGCCACCACCCTGCGCCCCGAGGAGGTCATCGCGGCCTGCCATGCGGCGGGCCTGAAGACCGTGCCCACCGGGATCGAACACGGCACGGTGACCGTCGTGCTGAGCGGCGGGCCGGTCGAAGTGACGACGCTGCGTCAGGATGTCTCGACCGACGGCCGCCATGCCACGGTGGCCTTTGCGCAGGACTGGCGCGAGGATGCGGCGCGGCGCGATTTCACCATCAATGCGCTCTATGCCCATCCGGTCACGCTGGAGATCTTCGATTATTTCGGCGGCATCGACGATCTGGCCGAGCGGCGCGTGCGCTTCATCGGCGATGCCCGTCAGCGCATCCGCGAGGATCATCTGCGCATTCTGCGCTACTTTCGTTTTCAGGCGCGTTTCGGGCAGACGATCGACGATCCATCCGAACAGGCCTGCGCCGACCTTGCCGCCACGCTCAAGGGCTTGTCGCGTGAGCGGGTGGGGCAGGAGATGATGAACCTCCTCGCCCTGCCCGATCCCGCGCCGACCGTGGCGCGCATGGCCCGGCTTGGCGTTCTGCCAGTGATCCTGCCCGAGGCTGATCCGGCAGCCCTGACGGCGTTGGTGGCATGGGAACAGGAGCAAAAGGTCGCGCCCGCAGCGCTGCGCCGGCTGGCCGCGCTCATCCCGGCCGATCCCGCTCTGGCCGAACAGGTCGCCAGCCGCTTTCGTCTCTCGGGCGCGCAGAAGAAGCGCCTCGCCTGCGCCGCACGCCGGATGCAAGGAACGCCCCATGCCCTGGCCTATCGCCTGGGCGTCGAGGAAGCGCGCGACGCCCTGCTGCTGGACGGCCAGGATGCGCGGGGCCTCGATGGTTTCACCCCACCCACCTTCCCGCTCAAGGGAGGCCAGATCGTCGCGCGTGGGCTTGCCGCCGGGCCGCAGGTGGCGCGCGTGCTGCACATGGTCGAAGCGCGCTGGGTGGAAGAGGGCTTCCCCGATGAAGCCCGCGTCGCGCGCCTGCTCGACGAGACGCTGGCGGCGCTTCCATGAAACTGGACCCGGGGCCGGAATCACTGGCCAGCGACGCCGGCGCCACGCTGAAAGAGGCGCTGGTCGATCTCGCCCAGCAGATCACTGACCTCATCCGCGCCGAACCGCTGGCGCAACTGGTAATTCTCGGCATCGCGCTGGTGGCGCTGGGCGGATGGCTACGGCGCTGGCTGCCCATGGCGGGCGGATTGCTGCGCTTGCTGGGCAACCTCTCGGTGATGGCGGCCATTGCCATGGTGGTTCTGCGCGTGGCCCATCTCGGCCTGGGGTTCGACGGGCCGGGGCTGACACATGCGCCTGTTCAGACCGTCTCGGGCCGTGAAACCCATGTGCCGCTAGGCGAGGACGGCCATTTCTGGCTGACCGCCCGCGTCAATGGCGTGCCCCGCCGCTTCCTCATTGATACGGGCGCGACGATCACCACCCTCTCGCCCGAAAGCGCGGAAAAAGCGCAGGTGACGCCGCAGGCCTTCGGCCAAAAAGTCACCATGCAGACCGCCAATGGCACGACGCAGGCCGATCTGACCTCGATCGACGAATTGCGCGTGGGCTCGATCATCGCGCGCAATCTCGATGCCGTGGTCGCGCCGGGGATGGGCGGGACCAATGTGCTGGGGATGAATTTCCTCTCGCGCCTCGCCAGTTGGCAGGTGAAAAACAACGTGATGATCCTGGTGCCGCATCATCCGGTGAAGGACCGGGATGAGGAAGAAGGGAAGTAGAAAGATGCGAGGGCCATCGCCCTCGCGCTCCCTTTAATTGCCGGCCTTAGCGCACAGCGTTCAGCCGCAGCGCTAAGTTTGCCGCGCCGCAGGCATGAACCGGCAAGCGCTGCGCCCTGAACTTCCGCCTGCGGCGCAGTGAGGTCAGGCACCAGGATCGTGAGCCACCTCCGCTTCGTCGGAAAACATAACGGGGGTGCAGGGGGCGATGGCCCCCTGCTTTCACCTTCTTAAAACTTGTTATCCCGAGGAAAACCCTGCGGCGGCATGCGACCGGCAGCCCCGCGCGCCACCTTCCACAGGCGCATGTCCTTTTCCACGCGCGTGCGGCCCGTTTCCCCGCCCATGCGCCATGTCAGCCCATCCTCCAGCTTGAGCGTGGTGATGTCCGAGAGGCCGCCGTCGCGATAACGTTGCAGCGTCACGCCCTGCCCCTTGGCCATCAGCGGCAGTTCCTCAAGACTGAAGAGGATGAGTTTGCGATTGTCGCCCACCACGGCAACATGATCATGCTCGGGCGGAATGTCGCGCACGGCGACCAGCTTGACGCCGGGCTTGGTGCTCATCACGGCGCGGCCCTTGCGGGTTTCGGCCAGCAGCTCCTCGCTTTCGGCGGCAAAGCCCCGGCCGATGTTGCTGGCCAGCAGGATCTGCGCCTTGGCGCGATGCGGGAAGATGGCGATGATGTGGGTGTCGGCGTCAATGTCGAGCATCGAGCGCAAGGGTTCGCCAAAACCGCGCGCGCCCGGCAGCTTGTCCGCGCCCAGCGTATAGAAGCGGCCATTGTCGCAGGCGATGAGCAGCTTGTCGGTCGTCTGCGCGTGGAGCGCGAAGGCCGGTCCGTCGCCCTCCTTGAACTTGAACTCGCGGTCGAGCGGTTCGTGGCCCTTGGCGCCCCTGATCCAGCCGCGTGCCGAGAGGATGACCGTCACCGGCTCCTTCTCGATCATCGCATCCATGCTGAACTCACGCGTGGGAGCGGCTTCGGCGATGGTGGTGCGGCGGCGGCCAAGGGCGGTGTCCTCGGCGTAATCCTTGCGCAGAGCATTGAGGTCGCGCTTCAGGCGGGTGCGCTGGCGGGCGGGGCTTTCCAGCAGCTTTTGCAGCTCGTCCTGCTCTTTGAGCAGATCGTCCCGCTCGCCGCGCAGTTCCATCTCTTCCAGCTTGCGCAAGCTCCGCAGCCGCATGTTGAGGATGGCTTCCGCCTGCCGGTCGGTGAGGTTGAACTCGGCCATCATCAAGGGCTTGGGCTCATCCTGCGTGCGGATGATCTCGATCACGCGGTCAAGGTTGAGATAGGCGACGATATAGCCTTCGACCAGCTCCAGCCTGGCCGCGATCTTGTCCAGACGGTGCTGGCTGCGGCGCTGGAGAATGTCGATCTGGCTGATCACCCAGTTGAGCAGCAGTTCGCGCAAGCCCAGAACGCCCGGCGTGCGCTGGGCATCGAGCACGTTGAGGTTGAGCGAAAACCGGCTCTCCAGCTCGGTCAGCTTGTAGACGCTTTCCTTCAAAAGCTCCGGGTCGACATTGCGCGATTTTGGCACGAGGACGATGCGGATCTGCTCATCGCTCTCATCGCGCACATCCTCAAGGATCGGCAGCTTCTTGTCGGCGATCAGTGCGGCGAGCTGCTCGATCAGCTTGCCCTTGTGCACCATGTAAGGGATTTCAGAGATGACGAGCTGCCACTGGCCGCCCGGCAGCTTTTCGATGCCGCTCTCCTCCCATTCGCCATTCCCACGCCCGGTGGAAAAGCGAGCCCGCACGCGGATCGAGCCCTTGCCCGTTTCATAGGCGTGGCTGATCGCCGCCGGGCTGTCCACCACGATGCCGCCGGTGGGAAAGTCCGGCCCGTGGAACACCTCCATCAAGGCCCCATGTTCAGCATGAGGGTTGTCGATCAGGATCAGCGTGGCGTCGATGATCTCGGCGACATTGTGACTGGGGATGCTGGTCGCCATGCCCACCGCGATGCCCGTGGCGCCATTGGCCAAAAGGTTGGGGAACAGGCCCGGGAAGATCTCGGGCTCCTCATCCTCGCCATTATAGGTGGGGTGATAATTGACCGTACCCTCTTCCAACCCGGCCATGAGCTGGATCGCGGTCTTGGTCAGGCGCGCTTCGGTGTAGCGATAGGCGGCGGCATTATCGCCGTCGATGTTGCCGAAATTGCCCTGCCCTTCCACCAGCGGATAACGCAGCGCGAAATCCTGCGCGAGGCGGACCATGGCGTCATAGACGCTGGCATCGCCATGCGGGTGATATTTGCCGATGACATCGCCCACCACGCGAGCGGATTTCTTGAAGGCCTGGCTGGGGTCCAGCTTCAGCTGGCGCATCGCCCAGAGCAGCCGGCGGTGCACTGGCTTCAACCCATCGCGCAGATCGGGCAGCGAGCGCGCCGTGATGGTGGAGAGCGCATAGACCAGATAGCGCTCGGAAAGAGCGCTGTCGAAGGGGGCATCGACGATGGCGTCGAAAGGATCGGGCTCGGTCACATCAGTCATCGCAAAGGGGTGTAGCAGCAGGACAGGCCATAGGCCAAGACATCAGCGCTGTTGCATGTCCCGGCTTTCCCCCGGAATTCTCACCAGCAATCCGTCAAGCGCCGCATTGAGCCGGATCTGGCAGGACAAGCGACTGGTGGCCGTCACGGCGGCGGCCAGATCGAGCATGTCCTCCTCATCCGCACTGGCCGGGGGCAATTTCGCAAACCAGGCGGGCGCGACGACGACATGGCAGGTGGAGCAGGCCATCTGGCCCTCGCAGGTTCCCTCCAGCGGCATGCCGGCCCCCTGCGCGACTTCGAGCAGGCTGGCGCCTTCCGGGCCCTGGGCCTGGACACGCTCTCCACCAACGGTCAGAAATTCAACGTTCACAACTTTGTCAGCCACGCCCTGAAAGCTCCCCGATCAGACACCCTGCACTTTGGCAGCGGCATCAATTCTCTCCATGGCCCCGGCAAACTCTCCAATCTCCGTATAGCGCCCGAAACCGATGCGCACAGAATTTTTTGCCTGTCTGCCTGAAAGGCCAAGCGCGGCGAGCACATGGCTGGGCTTTCCCGTGCCACTGGCGCAGGCCGAACCGGCGGACAAGGCGATGTCGCGCAAGTCACTCATCAGCCGCGCGACATCGAGCCCATCGAGACGGACGTTGAGATTGCCATGCCAGCGCTGCCTGTCATCGCCGTTGAGCGTCCAGCGATGGAGGGTCTCACGAGCAGTTTTCCACAGCCTGTCCACATGTTGTCCATCACTTTCCCGCAAGGATACGCATAGGGCCGCCGCCGCGCCAAACCCCGCGCACAGCGCCGGCGAGAGCGTGCCCGAACGCAAGCCATCCTCCTGCCCGCCACCATGCAGCAAGGGGGCCAGGTCCACCCCGTCGCGCAGCCACAGGGCGCCAATGCCCTTTGGTCCATGGATCTTGTGAGCGGAAACAGCGATCATGTCGGCCTGCATGGGCGGCGCCAGCTTGCCCGCGCCCTGCACCGCATCGACCAGCACCAGCGCGCCCAGCGCACGGGCCCGCGCCGCCAGTTCATCGGCCGGCTGCACCGTGCCGATCTCATTGTTGACCTGCATCACCGCCAGCAGCCCCAGATCGTCCGGCAAACCCGCATCCGCCCGCAGCAGCCCATCGGCCCCCACCGGCAACACATGCGCGCCGCCCAGCGCCCGCGCCGTCTCAATGACTGCGCTGTGCTCGATGGCGGAATGGGCGATGCTGCGCCCCCGCAGCGCCACGCCCTTCATGGCGAGATTAATCGCCTCGGTCGCGCCGCTGGTGAAGATCACCCGCCCGCCCGGTGGAAACAGTCCCGCCACAGACTCACGCGCCACAGCCACCGCTACCGCCGCCGCGCGCCCGGGCCTATGGCTGCTGTGCGGATTGGCGAAACCATCGTCCGACAGCCAGCGGAGCATCGCCTCGCGGGCTTCGGGGGCAAGGGGCGTGGTCGCCTGATAGTCGAGGTAGATCATCGCGCCACGCTCTTCCATGCCTCGACAAAGCGGTCGATGTCCTCGTCCTGCGTCTCGCGCCCGATGCTCACCCGAATGACTTCGCCCGCATGGGGGCAATCCATGGCGGTCAGCACATGGCTCAGCCGCAGCGAGCCGGAGGAGCACGCCGATCCCGCCGAAATGGCAATGCCCATCCCATCAAAGCGAATGAGCTGCGCCGCTGCCGCCCGCCCCGGCATGCGATAGGCGCCAATGGTGGCAATGCGCGGCGCGGCGCTGGCGACGATCTCCGCACAGGCATCCTGCAATTGCGTTTCCAGACGGGCGCGCAGGCGGACTGCTTCCTCCATCCAGCCCGCCCCGGCCTCCAGCGCGGCGGCCATGGCCAGCGCGCCGGGCAAATTTTCCGTGCCGGGTCGATAGCCGCGTTCCTGGCCGCCACTCGGGTGGATCAACCCGGCATCGCGCAGCAGCAGCGCGCCGATCCCCACCGGGCCGCCGAATTTATGCGCGCTGAGCACCACCATGTCAGCCGGCGGCAAAGCGATCTTGCCTGCCCCCTGCGCGCAATCGGCCAGCAAGACACCGCCAGCACCGCGCACCGCCTCGGCAATGGGGGCCATGGGCTGGATCACGCCGGTTTCATTGTTCACCTGTTGCACCACGACCAAGCCGGCGCGGGCACACTCTGCCGGGTCGACCGCGCCCAGCCTATCCACGCCCAGTTTCGGTGCGGCGCCCGCATGGCGCAAGGCCGCCTCATGCTCCACCGCCGAAATCGCCGCGAGCGGCGCCAGCGAGCGCGTCATCGCGATCGCCAGCGCCTCGCTGGCGCCGCTGGTGAAGATCACATCTCCCTGCCAGCCCAGCGCCGTCTTGACCCTTTCGCGCGCATCTTCCAGCGCCGCGCGCGCCGCGCGCCCGGCACGATGCGGGCTCGACGGATTGGCCCAGAGAGCAAAGCCCTCCTCCATCGCGGCGCGCGCCTGCGGCAGCAAGGGCGTGGTGGCGGCGTGGTCGAGATAAAGCGCGGAAGACATGATCGCGAGGCAGTTCCGTAAAAAGGCAGAAACGTCGGCAGGCGGCACACGCCATCGCATTGTCACGAAGAGCGCGAAAAGATTGCTTTTGGAGACTCGCTTCCTATATAGCGCATCGCTTCCATTCACAGTCCCCCTCTGGCCTGTGTGCCCCGCTTTTTCGCGAAGGCCCTGCTTGTCAAGGGCACCGCAAGGACATGGGCACCATCAGGGGCGGCCAAGCCGATGTTTCAGGACCAAGCCCTATGCCTTCCGTGATTTTCCCCGGCCCCGAAGGCCGTCTTGAAGGACGTTTTCAGCCCGGCACCCGCCCCCGCGCGCCGGTGGCGATGATCCTGCACCCGCATCCGCAGGCCGGCGGCACCATGAACGACCGCATCACGCAGGCGCTCTACAAGACCTTCGTGTCGCGCGGCTTTGCCACGCTGCGCTTCAATTTTCGCGGTGTCGGCCGCTCGCAGGGCAGCTTCGACAATGGCATCGGTGAACTCTCCGATGCCGCCGCCGCGCTCGACTGGGTGCAGTCGATCCACCCCGAGGCCAGCACCACCTGGATCGCGGGCTACTCCTTCGGCGCGCTCATCGGCATGCAGCTTCTGATGCGCCGCCCGGAAATCCGCGGGTTCATCTCCGTCGCCCCGCCCGCCAACATGTATGATTTCAGCTTCCTGGCCCCCTGCCCGGCCAGCGGCATCATCGTGCAGGGCGCCGCCGATACGGTGGTGACGCCGGGCGCGGTGCAAAAGCTGGTCGACAAGCTGCGCACGCAAAAGCACATCACCATCCATCATGATGAAGTGCCCCGCGCCAACCACTTCTTCGAGAATGAACTCGACGACATGATGCGCGCGGTGGACAATTATCTCGACATGCGCCTGTCGCCGGATTGCCCGATCCGTTGATAATCAAGAAAAGGTAAGGTGCGGGGGCCATCGCCCTCGCGCTCCCTTTATGTCTCGGCCTGGGCAGATCGGGTTCAGCCGCACCGCTGCATTTGCCGCGCCGCAGGCAATCATTCAATCACCGCGCCATGGGCATTGACTGCCTGCGGCGCGGAGAGTTCCGGGCATAACCGTCGAGTGCCGCCGACCTTTCGCCGGAAGACAAAATGGGAGCGCGAGGGGGTAACCCCCTCGCCCTTTTCTTCCTACCGCACCGGCAAACCCATCAAAATCACATTGCCGACCATCACAAACGCCAGCACCACCATCAGAGCCGGCTTGCCGCGCCCACCGCGCCGCCATTGCGCGACAGCGCCGGCGATCAGCGCCAGCGCCACCAGCATCGACAGGGAAAGCACCCAGGTCATCATCGGTGTCAATCGTCAGCCTTGGTCACCCCGCCGCCGCCAAACAGGCCTGAAGCCGCGTTAAGCAACCCGCCGAGCCCACCGGCCGCCCCGGTTTCGCCATGCTGGCCGAACTGGCCCAGCACGCTGGACACCAGCCCGGGATTGCTGGCGAGGCCCTGCGCGATCTGACCCAGCGCGCCTTCACCGCCAATATGCTGGGCGATGCCGCTGAGCAGTTCCGGGTCGAGCCCCGTGCTGGCGGCAGCGCCTTCCACCGTGTCACCAGGCTCTGCATGCGACTGGCCCAGGGCCGCCAGAGCGGTCTGCGCCGTTTCCGGGTCGATGCCGAATTTCTGGGCAATGCTGCCCACGTCCACATTCGAACCAAGCTGGCCGAGCAGCGAATCAAACAGGCTCATGGCAATCTCCTTTCACGCCGCGATGCGTGTCGCGGCGAAGGGTCTCAAAGCCGCGTGACAGGTGCAAGCGCGTTTACAAAAGAAAACACCGGCTCCTCCCTCAGGAAGAGCCGGTGCTCTCATTCGGGCTCGCTTGAGCAAGCCCTCTCCCCCAACCGATCAGGCCTCGACCGTGCCCACAGCGGGCGCGGCGGCGCGCACGCCTTCATCGACATGACCTTCGAACTGCGCGAAATTGTCGACGAAAAGCTGGACCAGATGGTGCGCGGTACGATCATACTCGCCAGCGTCAGCCCAGGCCGCGCGCGGGTCAAGCAGCTTGCTGTCAACGCCCGGCACTGCGACAGGCACCTCGAAACCGAAATTGGGATCTTTCACAAAGGTGGCGTTGTTCAGGCTGCCGTCCAGCGCGGCGTTGAGCAAGGCGCGAGTGGCCTTGATCGGCATGCGCCTGATGCCTTCCTGCGTCGCCTTGCCGCCCGACCAGCCGGTGTTGACCAGCCAGCATTTCACCCCGCCCTTGGCGATGCGTTCCTTCAACAGATTGCCATAGACGGAAGGATGGCGCGGCATGAAGGGCGCGCCAAAGCAGGTGGAAAAGGTCGCTTCCGGCTCGGTCACGCCGATTTCGGTGCCCGCCACGCGCGCGGTATAGCCCGAGAGGAAGTGGTACATCGCCTGTTCCGGCGTCAGCCGCGCGATCGGAGGCATCACGCCAAAGGCATCGGCGGTCAGGAAAATGACGTTCTGAGGCACCGGGCCCAGATTGTCCTTCGAGGCGTTGGGGATGAAATCGATAGGGTAAGACCCACGGCTGTTTTCGGCCAGCGCGTTGTCGTCGAAATCCATTTCGCGGGTGACCGGATCGATCACCACATTTTCCAGCACTGTGCCAAAACGCTTGGTGGTGGCGAAGATTTCCGGCTCCGCCTCGGGCGAGATGCGGATCATCTTGGCATAGCAGCCGCCCTCGAAGTTGAATACCGCCTCGTCGGACCAGCCATGCTCGTCATCGCCGATCAGCGTGCGGCTGGCATCAGCCGACAGCGTGGTCTTGCCCGTGCCTGACAGACCGAAGAACACCGCCGTATCGCCATCGGGGCCAATGTTGGCCGAACAATGCATCGGCATGATGCCATCAACAGGCAGCAGGAAGTTGAGCAGGCCGAAGACCGCCTTCTTCATCTCGCCGGCATAGGCCGTACCACCGATCAGGATCAGCTTTTCGGTGAAATTCACCGCGATCACCGTTTCCGTGCGGCAACCGTGACGAGCCGGGTCAGCGCGGAAGCTGGGCAGGTCGATGATGGTGTATTCCGGCACGAAACTGGCCAGATCATCCTCGCCGGGGCGCACCAACAGCGTGCGGACGAAGAGATTGTGCCAGGCGTATTCGTTCACCACCCGCACCTTGATGCGATGCTCGCTCTGGCTGCCGCCGAACAGGTCGGCGACATAGAGTTGGTCCTTCTCGCTCACCGCTTTCAGGAAATCTTCCTTCAGCGCGGCAAAATGGGCCGGGCTCATCGGACGGTTCACATCGCCCCACCACACGGTGGCCTCGGTCGTTTCATCGCGGACGATGAACTTGTCCTTGGCGCTGCGCCCGGTGTGCTTGCCCGTGGCAACGACCAGCGGGCCGTCCTTGGCCAGCACGCCTTCGCCATTGCGGATGGCGTGTTCGACCAGCGGGGCGGTGCCCAGATTGGCATGTACCAGGCCCCCGGCAGTGATGCCCTGACGTTCAAGGCCATGGGCCAGCGGGAAGGAAATCGTGGTGGCGGTCAAGAGCATCTCCCTGAGTTGAACGCGGCCATTCCCCGGGGGCGGGCAGCTTTGTCCGAGTCGCGGTTTTATTCACGCATTCGTATGCGTAACCGGAATTTCGCATATTTCAACCACCGTTCTGCCCAATATGGGGCGAAAACGACCAGATTTCGGATAAAGCGAGACAAGCTCGCGGCCGCCCCGCTGCCATGGACAGCCTGCGGCCAAGCGGCTAATCTGCGCAACAATGAGCACGCCTTCCGCCGAGACTTCCGCGACCAATGATACCCCGGCCCAAACGGCGCCGGCCAAGGGCCACACGATTGCGCTGGTCGATGATGACCGCAACATTCTCGCCAGTGTCTCGATCGGCCTGCAGGCGGAGGGGTTTTCCACCCGCGTCTATGCCGATGGCGCCAGCGCGCTGAAGGCGCTGCTCGAAAATCCGCCCGATCTCGCCGTGTTCGACATCAAGATGCCGCGCATGGACGGGCTCGAACTGCTGCAAAGGCTGCGCGAGAAAACCTCGCTGCCGGTGATCTTCCTCACCAGCAAGGACGGCGAGCCCGATGAGGCGCTGGGGCTGGCGCTGGGCGCGGATGATTATATCGCCAAGCCGTTTTCGCAGCGCCTGCTCGTGGCCCGCATCCGGGCCATCCTGCGCCGCCTCGATGCGCGCCGCGCAGATGCCGCACCCAGCGGAGAGGCCGCGCCCGAACTCATCCGCCGTGGCCGTCTGGCGATGGACCCGGCCCGCCACGGCGTGATGTGGAACGAGGTACCCGTCTCACTCACCGTCACCGAATTCCTCATCCTCGAAGCGCTGGCGACACGCCCCGGCGTCATCAAGAGCCGCAACCAATTGATGGACGCGGCCTATAGCGATGACATCTATGTCGATGACCGCACCATCGATTCGCACATCAAACGCCTGCGCCGCAAATTCCGCCAGGCCGACCCGACCTTTTCAGCCATCGAAACGCTCTATGGCGCGGGCTACTCCTTTGCCGAGACATAATGGCTGAAACCCGTTCCATGGCGGCGGACCGGCGGCGCTGGGCGCGGCGCGGGGTATCGCTGACAGCGCGCATTCTGGCGGTGAATGTGATCGTGCTGGCGCTGATGGCCTTCAGCCTGCTGTTCCTCGTCTCCTATCGCAACCAGATGCTGGCCGAACGCTTCAAACGCGCCAGGGTTGAGGCCGAAATCGCCGCCGCCGCCCTTGCCCAGACCCCGCGCGCCATGCGCCCGGCGGTGCTGGCGGCCATTGGCGTGCGGCAACAGATGCGCCTGCGCCTCTATGCCCCCGATGGGAAACTGGTGGCGGACAGTTTCGCGCTGGCTCCGCCCTCCTATCATTTCGAGGACCCGCGCACCCAGCCCCTCGCCATGAAGGCGGCCCGCGCGCTGGACCGGGCCATGGATGCGGCCCTCTTTGCGCCACCCGTACCGCTGTATGCTGAACCGGCCGATCAAAACGCCGATGCCTGGCCTGAAATCGCGCAGGCGCGCGTCGAAGGCTCCACCGTGCGCGAACGCTATGCGCCCGACCGCACGCCGATCATCAGCGCGGCCACCCCACTTGGCGGGCGCGGCGCCATGCTGATGACCACGCGCCCCGCCCCCGATGTGACCCAGGCCGTGCGCGACGCGCGCCAGACGCTGGCCATCGTGGTGGCGATCGCGCTGCTCATCACCGTGTTGCTCTCGCTGTTTCTGGCGCGCACCATCGTGCAGCCGCTGCGCGTGCTGGTGCGCGCGGCGGTACGCGTGCGGCTGGGGCGTGACCGCACCGTCATCGTCCCCCGCCTGCCCGAACGCGGCGATGAAATCGGCCTGCTGGCGCGCGCCATCGCGGACATGACCGAGGCGCTGCGTCAGCGGATCGACGGGGTAGAAACCTTCGCCGCCGATGTCGCCCATGAGATCAAGAACCCTCTCGCCTCGCTACGCAGTGCGCTGGAATCTTTCGAAAAAGTTCCCGATGGCGATCTGCGCCGCCAATTGCACGCCATTGCCTCGCACGATGTTCAGCGCATCGACCGGCTGGTGACCGAAATCGCCTACGCCAGCCGCATCGATGCCGAACTGTCGCGCACCACTTTCGTGCCCGTGAACCTGCTCACGCTGGCCGTCGCGTTGGTCGGCTCGCGCGAAAGACGCGGCGCCAATCGCGATTGCCAGGTGCTGATCCGCCACGAAGGGGAACGCACCCCAATCGTGCCAGGCGATCCTGCAAGGCTGGAGCGGGTGTTCGAAAACCTCATCGACAATGCGGTGTCCTTCTCGCCGCCGGGCGGGACCATTACCCTCACGCTGATCAACCATGGCGATTATGTCTCCTGCGATGTGGCCGATGAAGGGCCCGGCATTCCGCCCGAGGCGCGCGAGCGCGTGTTCGAACGGTTCCATTCCCTGCGCCCGGTGGATGAGGATTTCGGCAGCCATTCTGGCCTCGGTCTCGCCATCGCGCGCACCATTGTGGAAGCCCATGACGGGCGCCTCACCGCACAGGAACCCTTGACCGGCCATGGCGCGCGTCTGGCGCTGGACCTGCCCGCCTATACATTGGCCGAGGATGCCGCATGACGGCGATGCTGCGCCAGTTCACCGGCGTGGCCATCAGCGGGCGGGCGATGCTGATCACCGGCGCGACCGGAATCGGTAAATCCAGCCTGGCTCTTGCCCTTATCGACCGGGGCGCGCGGCTGGTGGGGGATGACGGCGTGGCGCTCGAAATGCGTGAGGGCGTGCTGTATGCTTCACCCGCCCCGGCAACGCGCGGGTTGATGGAAGTGCGCGGCGTGGGCATCGTCCCCATGCCCGTTGCGGAACAAGTGCCAGTCGCATTGATTGTCCGCCTGTCCACCGATGGGCCGCGTTATGTCGAGGACAGCCCGCACGAGGCGGTTCTGGGCACCTCCCTGCCTGTCATCACCCTGTGGCCGGACGCATCGGTCTTGCCCCTGCGCGCGGAGCTGGCGCTGTCCCGGCACGGTCTGACATTCCCGACCTGAGGAACAAGGTGCATGCAAACGCTTGCCCCTTCACATTTGTCACCCTTGGGCGCAGAAAGGGCGAACATGCCCGATGATTCCCCCCTTGTTGCCGCGCCCATGGTCCCTGCCCCAAAGACCACCCGCGAAAGACAGCGCATCATGCTGGTGACCGGCGTGCTGGGCGCGGGCAAGACCACCGCGCTGCGCGTGCTGGAAGATCTGGGCTGGGAAGCGATCGACAATTTCCCCATCCGCCTGCTTGAAGGGCTGATCGACAACCCTGACCTTGGCACGCACGGGGCGCCGCTGGCGGTGGGGTTCGATTCACGCACGCGCGGGTTCAATCCGCATGCGATCATCCAGTTGATCAAGCGACTGGGAGAGCGAACCGATCTGGAGCTGACGACGCTCTACCTCGACTGTGATGGCGAGGAACTCATCCGCCGCTACAACGAAACGCGCCGCCGCCATCCATTGGCCAGTTCCATGCCCGCCGCCGCCGGTATCGCGGCCGAACGCGAACTGATGGAGCCACTGCGCCGCTGGGCCGATCTCGTCATCAACACCACCAAATTCGCGACGAATCAGTTGCAACAGGCGATCCGCGAACAATTCGCGCCCAGCGCCGGAGCCGATCTGACCATCACCGTGAGCAGTTTCGGCTTTTCTCGCGGCATGCCGCCGGTGGCAGATTTCGTGTTCGACATGCGATTTCTGGATAACCCCCATTGGGACAAGACCCTGCGCCCGATGACCGGACAGGACGCGCCAATCGCCCAATTCATCCGCCGCGATCCAGCCTTTGACGAGGCTTTTCAACGTATTCGCGACCTGCTGCTGATGTTGATCCCGCGCTTTCAGGCGCAGGGCAAGGCCTATGTCCACATCGCATTTGGTTGTACCGGAGGGAAACACCGCAGCGTCTTCATGGCTGAACAGATCGGCGCGGCCTTGCGCGCCTCGGGCTTTTCCCCCACAATGCTGCACCGCAACCTGGGATCGCGCGCGGCAGACCTTGTCGAGGGTGGGGCTGGCCGATGATGTCAGGATGCAAGAAAACCGGACCATGGAAGCATAATATGATGGCCGGGCAAAACATTCGGAGCGCATTTCCCGCATGATCGGCATGATCCTCGTCACCCACGGCAAGCTTGCCGAAGAATTTGTCCACGCGATGGAGCATGTGGTCGGCCGGCAAGAGTCGGTGGCCACCGTCTGCATCGGGCCCAACGATGATGTGGAAAAGCGCCGCCGCGAAATCGCCGATGCGATTACCCAGGTCGACAGCGGCGAAGGCGCCATCATCCTCACCGACCTGTTCGGCGGCACGCCCAGCAATCTGGCGATCTCGCTGATGCAGGCCGGCCGGGTGGAGGTGATCGCGGGCATCAACCTGCCCATGCTGATCCGGCTGGCAGGCGCGCGCAAATCGGCCAATGTAATGGCTGCGGTGACTGCGGCGCGCGATGCCGGGCGCAATTACATTACAATCGCGTCCGAGTTTCTGGGGCAGGACGCCTAAAACACTTCAGGTCAGGGATGAACGCATGGGAGAGGCACGGGAAACCGTCGGCATCGTCAACGCCAAGGGACTGCACGCGCGGGCCAGCGCGAAATTCGTGAACATGGTGGCCATGCTGCCCGAAGGCCTTGACGTGAAGGTCGTGAAAGACGGCACCGAGGCTGGTGGCGGCTCGATTCTGGGGCTGATGATGCTGGGCGCGGCGCGCGGCGACAGCGTGGACATCATCGTGCGGGGCGAAGAGGCCGACATCGCGCTGGCCAAGCTGACGGGCCTCGTCAAGGACGGGTTTGGCGAGGATTGAACCTGCCACCGCGCATCGAGCGGTTCGACAGGCCGGCATCAGGGCGCTATAGGCGGCGCCTTGTTCCTGCCCGAGGCTGATCGTTCCCATGCGCCGCACCATCACCGGCTTTTCCAATCCCACCGTCAAACTGCTGAAAAGCCTGCGCGACAAGAAACATCGTCGGCGTGAAGGGCTGTTTCTGGCCGAGGGGCTGCGCCTGCTGACCGATGCGCGCGAGATGGGCCGGCTGCCGCAGATGCTGGTGATGGCACAGGGTCGTGATGCCCATCCGCTGCTCGCCGCTCTGGAGGCCGATGTGATGGGCGCGGGCGGCGAGGTGCTGGAAACCAGCGAGGACATTCTCGCCAAGATTACCGGCAAGGACAATCCGCAAGCGGTCTGCGGTGTGTTTGCCGAATTCGACACCGCGCTCTCGACCATCGCGCGGGAGAGCGCCCCCATCTGGCTGGTGGCGCAGGCCATGCGCGATCCTGGCAATCTGGGCACGATGCTGCGCACAGGGGACGCGGTGGGCGCCGGTGGGCTCATCCTGCTCGATGACAGCGTGGACCCGTTTTCGGTCGAAGCGGTGCGGGCCAGCATGGGCGCAATCTTCACGCAAAAGCTGGCTGTGGCACGATGGGAAGAGTTCCTTCCATGGCTGCGCAGCGGCGCGGGCCAATTGGTCGCCGCCAGCCTGCGTGAGGCCGTCCCCTATCGCGGCGCGCCCTATGCCGGCCCCTGCTTCATCATGGTGGGCAATGAATCGCGCGGGCTTCCCGAAGACTATGAAATGGCCTGCGACCTGCGCGTGACCATGCCGATGAAGGGGCGCGCCGACAGCCTCAACGCCGCCGTCGCCGCCGCGGTGCTGGCCTATGAAGTGGTGGCCTCGCTGGAAGACTGAGACTCCAGCGCGACTGGCAGATCTTCATGAGGCAGCAGTGCCGCGACATCGCCATAACGCGGCGCACTTTCCACCAACGGCACATCCTCAATCTCGCGCTTGCCGATCTCCACGCCTTTGTCACGCAGCTTGCGCCCTGCCGACACAACATTGCGCTCAAAACTGCCGACGAACTTGTTGTAATTGTTCACCGCCGTTTCCAGCCCGCCGCCCACACGCTTAAGGTGATCGGCGGCCACGGCAATGCGATCGTAGAGTTCGCCACCCAGACGCCCGATCTCACGCGCCTCCCGCGCCAGACCATCCTGCTGCCACACCTGCGCCACAGTTCGTGCAATCGCCACCAGATTGGTAGGTGTCGCCAGCAAAACCTTGTTACGAAAAGCGAAATCCCAAAGCTCGGGATCTTTCTCAAGGGCCGCCGCCACAAAATGCTCGCCGGGCACGAACATCACCACATAATCGGGCGCATCCTCGAACTGGCTCTGATAGCTTTTCGCGCCCAATGTCTGCACATGGTTGCGCATGGAACGCACATGGGCGGCCAGCGCCCCTTCGCGCGCCGCATCATCCTGCGCCTCGAACGCCTCCTGATAGGCGTTGAGCGACACTTTGGCGTCGATCACCAGACGCTTGCGCCCGGGAATGTTGACGATGGCATCAGGGCGCAACCGCCCCTCGTCGGTCTCGATCGAATGTTCGGTGACAAAATCGGTATGCTCGGCCAGCCCGCATTGTTCGAGCACATTGCGCAACTGCTGCTCGCCCCAGCGCCCACGCGCCTTGGGCGCATTACGCAGCGAATTGCCTAGACGCGCGGCTTCCGCACGCACCTGCTCTTGCCCGACGCGCATCCCCTCGATCAGGCCCGCCAGTTGCCCGAAGGCATCCACACGCTTGGCCTCCAGCGCGGCCACCTGCTCCTCATAGGTCTTGAGCCGCTCGCTGACCGGGGCCAGCAAGGTGTTGAGCCGCTGGGCGCTGGTCTTTTCGCTTTCGCTAAAGCGCGCATCGGCGCGTTTCAGGAACTGCTCCTGCGCCTGTTCGAGAACCCGCGCGCCAGCCGCCTCGAACTGCTGGCGCAGCATGTCCTGCGCTTCGAGCAAAAGGCGCTTTTGCTCATCAAAATGGGCGGCATTGGCCCGCAGCGTCGCCATGTCGGCCTGGGCCTGACCGGAAAGCTGGCGCAGATGGTCCACTTCCACCTGCAAGGCATCAGCGCGCGCGGCCCTTTCAGTGGCGCTCGCCAGTTCGGTGATGGCCCGGCGGAATTTCTCATCGAGTTCGGCAAAACCGGCGTCACGCTGTGCCAGTCGCGCCTGCCCTTCGGCCACCGGACGCTGGCCGACAAACCAGCCCAGCACGAGCCCCAGCAGGAGAGCAATCACAACAAGAACAGCAGACGCCAAAACCCAACTCCCGATTTAGAACAAATCGGGAATAGATCATCGCCGACAGCGAATCAAGCCGCCTTGCGTGCCTTTTCCAGCTTCTTGAGCGCCATGTTGCGCTTCAGGCGGGAAAGATGGTCAATGAAGAGGATGCCTTCGAGATGGTCAATCTCATGCTGGATGCAGGTGGCCATCAGGCCTTCCATCGCTTCCTCATGCACTGTGCCATCCACATCCTGCCAGCGCAGGCGGCAGGTGGCCGGGCGCTCGACATCGGCGAAAATGTCGGGAACCGACAGACAGCCTTCCTGATAGATCGACATATCCTCGGAAGGATCAAGGATTTCCGGGTTGATGAAGACGTGCGGCTCTTTCTTCAAGGGCCGGTGCGTATGCTCATGTCCGCCATGCTCGTGGCAGACTTCGGGCTCGGCATCCATGTCCTCGGGCTGAAGATCGACCACCACCACGCGCAGGGGCACGCCCACCTGAATGGCGGCAAGGCCGATGCCCGGCGCGTCATACATCGTCTCGAACATATCAGCGACAAGCGTCTTGAGCTCGTCATCGAACACGGTGACGGGGGCGGAAATCTGCTTCAGGCGCGCGTCGGGCGCTTCCAGGATCGGTCGAATAGCCATGGGTCGCAGATAATCCTCCCTGCCCCCGCGCGCAAGGTGGCCTTTGGCGATTCCTGAAAGCACCTGTTTCGATCAGATCAAAGGGCGCATTGCCCCCGTTAAACCATCGGGCGACGCGCCCGCAGGGCCTGCGCCAGCGTGCCCTCATCGAGATAGTCCAACTCACCACCCACCGGCAGGCCATGGGCAAGCTGGGTCACGCGCACGGGCAGGCCCTCCAGCCGCTCGGCAATGTAATGGGCCGTGGTCTGCCCTTCCAGCGTGGCGTTCATGGCCAGCACCACCTCATCAACCCCCGCCTCCACACGGGCGAGCAAGGGCGCGATCGCCAGATCTTCCGGCGCCACACCGTCCAAAGCCGACAAACGGCCGCCCAGCACGTGATAGCGCCCGGTGAACAAGCGCGCCCGGTCCAGCGCCCACAGGTCGGCCACCTCCTCCACCACGCAGATCTGGCGTGCATCACGGCGCGGGTCGGCACAGATCGAGCAGGGATCGCTCGTATCGACATTGCCGCAGACCGAACATTCGCTCAGCCGCTCGCCCAATGCCGAAAGCGCCTCGATCAACGCCGGCAAGGCCGTCTCGCGCCGCTTGATCAGCCACAGCACAGCCCTGCGCGCGCTGCGCGGCCCCAACCCGGGCAGGCGGGAAAGCGCGCCGGCCAATGTCTCGATCTCTTGCGATGCCATGCCGCCCCAGATAGGGCAGCGCGCAGAAAACCGAAAGGCCGAGCAGACCAATGCGCATCATCTTCATGGGGACACCCGAATTTGCCGTGCCCGCGCTTGAAGCGCTGGCCGCGCGCCATGAGGTGGTGGCGGTCTATTCGCAGCCCCCCCGCCCGGGCGGGCGGCGCGGGCGGGAATTGACGCCGGGGCCGGTGCATAAGCGCGCGCTGGAACTGGGGATCCAGGTACGCCACCCGCTGTCCCTCAAAGGAGCGGAGGAGCAGGAAGCCTTTGCCGCGCTGGGTGCCGATGTCGCAGTTGTGGCCGCCTATGGCCTCATCCTGCCGCGTGCGGTTCTGGCGGCGCCGGTGCATGGTTGCCTCAACCAGCATGGCTCCATCCTGCCGCGCTGGCGCGGGGCGGCGCCCATCCAGCGTGCCATTCTGGCGGGCGATGCGGAAACCGGCGTTGACATCATGCAAATGGAGGCCGGACTGGATACCGGACCGGTGCGAGCGAGTGTGCGCACCTGCGTGCCCGGCAAGACAACCGGCGATCTCACCAGCGAACTGGCCCAGCTTGGCGCGCAGCTTGTCCTGCGCGTGCTGGCAGACCTCGATGCCTTCCCCCCTGTCGCGCAGGCACAGGAGGGCGTGACCTATGCCCATAAGATCGACAAGGCCGAGGCACGCCTCGACTTTACCGCATCAGCCGAGCACGTGCTGCGCCAGATCCTTGCCTTCAACCCCGCGCCGGGGGCCTTTTTCGAGGCTGAGGGCGAGCGTTACAAGGTGCTCCGCGCCGAGCTTGCGGAAGGCGCTGGTCCACCCTCCACAACGCTCGACGATGCGCTGACCATCGCCTGCGGCACGGGAGCCATCCGCCCCACGCTTATCCAGCGCGCAGGCAAACCGGCGATGACGACGGCCGACCTGCTGCGCGGGCGCCCCTTCCCCGCCGGTACGCTGCTGGCATGACCCGCTTCGCGCTCACACTGGAATTTGACGGCACGCCCTTCATGGGTCTGCAAAGGCAGGCGCATGGCCCCAGCGTGCAACAGGCCGTGGAAGAGGCCATCACCCGCATCACCGGCGAAAACGTAGTGATGTTTGCCGCCGGGCGCACCGACGCAGGGGTCCACGCCCTCCACATGCGCGCCCATGTTGATGTGGAGAAAGACATCGCGCCCTTCCGCCTGATGGAAGCAATGAACTACCATCTTCGGCCCGACCCTATCGCCGTCACCCACGCCTGCGTGGTGGCCGATGACTGGCACGCGCGCTTCTCCTGCCTTGGCCGCAGCTACATCTACCGCATCGCCAACCGCCGCGCACCTTTGACGCTGGAGGCCAACCGCGCATGGCAGGTACACCAGCCTCTCGACGCCGAGGCGATGCACCGCGCGGCGCAGGCGCTGATCGGCCTGCATGATTTCACCACCTTCCGCTCGGTCCATTGTCAGGCCGCCAGTCCGGTCAAAACGCTCGACAGCCTGAATGTGCGACGGGAGGGGGAATGGGTGATCATCGACACCGCCGCGCGCTCCTACCTCCACCATCAGGTGCGCTCGATGGTCGGCTGTCTTGCGCTGGTGGGCATGGGCCGCTGGCGGGTGGAGCAGATGGCTGAGGCACTGGCGGCGCGTGATCGCGGGGCGCTGGGGCTGAATGCGCCTTCGTCGGGGCTCTATTTTGATCGAGCGGTTTATCCGGAAGAAGAGTGAAGGTGCGAGGGCCATCGCCCTCGCGCTCCCTTTTGTTTGGAGAGGAAGCGGCAGGCCACAAACCAGCGCCAGCATCGCCGCGCCGCAGGCTTTTATTCTGATAGGCTGGCGCTTGCAGAAATTGCCTGCGGCGCGGCAAGCTGGGCGCAAGGCAGAACTCTTAGCGCGACGCCGACAACGAACGGGAGCGCGAGGGCGATGGCCCTCGCACTTTCCCTTTTACCTTCAAGCCTTGCTGACCACGCTTTCAGGCAAGTCCGTCCCAAACACGCGCTGATAATACTCAGCCACCAGCACCCGCTCGGTCTCGTCGCATTTGTTCAGGAACGAGAGGCGGAAGGCAAAGCCCGGGTCCTTGAAGATTGCCGTATTCTGCGCCCAGGTGATGACGGTGCGCGGGCTCATCACGGTCGAAATATCGCCATTGATGAAGCCGCGGCGGGTGAGATCGGCCACCTTCACCATATCCGATACCAGCTTGGGCGAGATGTCGGTGATCTTCTTGAGGACGATCTCGCTCTCGATCTGCGCGGGCAGATAGTTCAGGCCCACAACGATGTTCCAGCGGTCCATCTGGCCCTGGTTGATCGCCTGGGTGCCGTGGTAAAGGCCGCTGGTGTCGCCAAGGCCCACCGTGTTGGCGGTGGCGAAGAGGCGGAACCACTTGGAGGGGCGGATCACGCGGTTCTGGTCGAGCAGGGTCAGCTTGCCCTCAGTTTCCAGCACGCGCTGGATGACGAACATCACGTCAGGGCGGCCCGCGTCATATTCGTCGAACACCAGCGCCGTGGGGGTCTGCAATGCCCATGGCAGCAGGCCTTCGCGGAATTCGGTGACCTGCTGGCCGTCCTTCAGCACGATGGCATCGCGACCGATGAGGTCGATACGGCTGATATGGGCGTCCAGATTGATGCGGATGCAGGGCCAGTTCAGCCTTGCTGCCACCTGCTCGATATGGCTCGACTTGCCGGTGCCGTGGTAGCCCTGCACCATCACTCGACGGTTATGGGCAAAACCGGCAAGAATGGCCAGCGTGGTGTCCGGGTCGAATACGTAGCTATCATCGCGGTCGGGCACGCGTTCATCCGCCACCGAGAAGGCGGGCACCTTCATGTCGATGTCGATGCCAAAGGTTTCCCGCACATCGAGCATGATGTCGGGTTTGGCAAGCACGGTGGTTGCGGCGCTGTCGGGCTGGATGGTCTGAATCTGGGTCATCGTGCGTTCCGGTTAACGGCCTAGCCCCGCGCCTGCAACATGTTTGATGCGCATTGGGCGCTGTCTTTGGTCTGTTGCCATTCGCGGGCATGGTGTCACCATCCCCATCCGTCGACTCGCGGCAAGCGGGAGAGGAGAACGTCCATGAGCACCATGCACGGCAACTGGATCTGGTATGAACTGATGGCCGACGACGCCCATGTCGCCAAAAGCTTCTATGAGGCCGTGGTGGGCTGGACCATCACGCTCGACGCGGTGCCCACCGCCGATCCTGACACTTCCTATGCGCTGATCGCCAACGCCGATGGCGGGATGACGGGCGGCATGCTGTCGATCACCGCCGACATGAAGACGCAGGGCGCCCGCACGGCATGGATGGGCTATATCGGCGTCGATGATTGCGCCGCCGCGCTGGACGCTGTGGTGGCGCGCGGCGGCAAGGTGTGGATGCCGCTGACCACGCTGGACGTTGGCACCATGGCCATGGTGAGCGACCCGACCGGCGCGCCCTTCTACATCATGACCCCAACCCCGCCGCCCGGCGCCGGCCCCAGCACAGCCTATGACCGGCACCTGAAGGGCCGCTGCGGCTGGAACGAGCTTTATGCCGGCGATGCTGCGCAGGCGATAGGCTTTTACACCGAGATGTTCGGCTGGTCGCTGCCCGGCTCGATGGATATGGGCAGTTTCGGCACCTACCAGTTCATTGGCCGCCCCGGCGTGGAGGGCGAGGATGCCACGATGGGCGCCATCATGCCCAAACCGCCCCATGTGCCCATGCCGCACTGGAACTTCTATTTCCGCGTCGATGACATCCCCGCTGCCAAGGCCGCCATTGAGGCCAACGGCGGCAGCGTGCTGAACGGCCCGATGGAAGTGCCGGGCGGCGAATGGATCTTGCAGGGGCAGGACCCGCAGGGCGCCTTTTTCAGCCTTGTCGGCATGAACCCCGCGACAATGGGACACTGAAGCCATGGCCGACTACACCTTGTTCACCAACCCCATGTCGCGCGGGCAGATCGCGCGCTGGGCCCTGCATGAGGCGGGCGCGGATTACGATCAGGTGATCGTGAGCTACACCGAGCCCAAGCCCGAGGCGCTGCTCAAGGCCAACCCCATGGGCAAGATCCCCACGCTGATCCACCACAGCCCCGATGGCGACCGGACGATCACCGAATGCGCGGCCATCTGCGCCTATCTGGCCGAAACGGAAAGTGCGGCGGGCCTTGCCCCCACGGTGGCCGAGCGGGCGGATTACTATCGCTGGATGTTCTTTGCCGCAGGGCCGGTGGAACAGGCGATCACCGCGCGCAGCTTTGGTTTTGAACCCAATGAGCGGCAGCAAAGGTCAGCCGGTTTCGGCACGTATGATCTGATGCTGGAGACATTGACCGGCCATCTGGCGGGGCGCGATTTCGTCTGTGGAGAGCGGTTTACCATGGCCGATGTCTATGTCGGCTCACATGTGCTCTTCGGCCTTGCCTTCAAGACCTTGCCGGCGCATCCGGCACTGCTGGCCTATGCCGAAAGGCTGAAAGCACGGCCTGCCTATCGCGCGGCTCTGGCGATCGACATGGCAATGATGCCGCCACGCCCGGAAAAGACGCCTGCGTGAGGGGGCGTTTTCGTAGCGGACGAAAATGAAGACGCACTTGCCCGTGCGCCACGAGAAGGCGGAAGGCAATGGCTGCTTTTCGGAGGTGAAAATTGTTAGCTGACATTCCGCATGCGACAGCATTGCGGACATCCAGCAAGCCATGTAACCAAATGCCATGTTAGAATTTTACCCGGCGCCGCCAACGGTTGGGCAGCGAATTTTCGCTGGGTTCATGCTTATTTTTTTGCTTTCTGGTGCGGTGAACTACTATGCCCAACTTCACTGGTTTCGAGGGCACGACAATCAGGTTTATGCTGCGGCAATGTTCACCAACTTGATATGGTTTGGACGGTTCGCACCCTCCGTCAGGAAAAAGTAGACGCCCGCTCCCCCCGTCTCAGCCGCCACATCCGCCCCGCGCAGCGGCCCTCAATAGCTGCCACATCGCCCCCGAACGCAACGCTCGCGCTCTTGACGCAGCGCCGCCAATAAGGGGATTGCAAAAGGCGATGGCCCTTTGCCCGCCGGAGGCCCCTTCCCCTCGTTCAGGAAAAGGCCGCAGCCTTGCGCAAGGCCTGATAGGCCTCGATCACCTGCATCAGCTTGGTCTCGAACGAACGATCCCCGCCATTGCGATCCGGATGATAGCGCCGCACCAGTTCGGAATAACGCTCACGAAGCTGACGGCGGTCGGCATCGAGCGGCAGGTCCAGCACGGTCAGCGCCCGGCGTTCCTCGGGCGTGACGATGCGACCATCGGCGCGTTGAGGCGGGTTGGCTGCCTCGCGCCGGGCCTTGGCAAAGCCGCGCGCGCGGGCGCTGATCGCTTCGAGCGGGTCGGCATAATCGGCCCAGCGCGGGGCATCGTCCACCCCGGCGGTGGGGCGAAAGGCGCGCGCCTCGCTGGCCCAGCCGTGGATCGGCGATTGCGCCTCCCAGATTTCCTCGGGGCTCATGCCGGCGAAATAGTCATAACCCGCGTTGAAGGCGCGGATATGGTCGAGGCAGAACCAGCGATAATCGCCCGGCCCGTCAAAACCGGGCGCGCGGGCGCCGGGCGCGCGAAATTCGCCCTCATTGGGGCAGTCGGGCCAGTCGCAGGGGCGTCCCCTACCCTGTACCCGCCCGTGGAAACGATCATGCTTCATCCGTTCCCCCTTGGCGCGCGGCGCGCTAGAAGAAAAGGGAGAAGGAGCATTCCATGAGCCAAAATGCCGCCACGCCGGGCCCGATCGCCCGTGAAATCCACGATCTGCTGACTGCGGCGCTGAGCCCGACCCATCTGGAAGTGATCAATGATTCGGCCCATCACGCTGGACATATGGGCGATGACGGCACGGGCGAATCGCATTTCACGGTCAGGATCGAAAGCGCCGACTTTGCGGGTGTGTCGCGCGTGATGCGCCAGCGCATGGTCAATCAGGCGCTGGGCGACCTGCCGGGACAGCGTGTCCATGCTCTGGCCATCCGCGCGACGGCGCCGGGGGAATGAACCAGCGCCGCATCCGCCGGGCCGCGCGCATCCTGCTGGTCGATGCGCTGGGCCGGGTGCTCCTGTTCCGCTTCACCCCGAATGATCGCCTGCCGCTGTGGGCGACACCGGGCGGCGAGTGTGATGCCGGTGAGGATTTCGCCATAGCCGCCCGCCGCGAATTGCTGGAAGAAACGGGCATCGATGCTGATCCGGGCCCGCAGGTGGCCCGGCGCAGCATCGACTTTGTAACCTTCGAGGGCGAGGCGGTCACCGGCGAGGAGCGCTATTTCATCGTACGCACGCAAGACCCGCAGATCCGCCCCCATGCGCTCACCGCCAGCGAGCAGGTCGTGATGCAGAGCCACCGCTGGTTCACCCGGCAAGACATCGCCGCGTGGCAGGAAACCATCTACCCCATCGACCTGGTCGACCTTTTGGTCGAGGTCGGGCTGGAAACGGTATGATCGAGCTGCCCGCCCCACGCCCCGTCGCCCTGCCCGGCGGCATCACGCTGGATGTCTGCGAGGCTGGTGCCTCGGATGGCCCGCCTGTCATCTTCCTCCACGGCTTTCCGGAAAGCTGGCGGACGTGGCGCCATCAGATCGCCCATCTTGCCCCGCATTATCGCTGCATTGCGCCGGATCAGCGCGGCTATGGGGCCTCCTCGCGCCCCGAGGCGGTGACAGCCTATCGGCCAGAGGCCCTGGTGGGCGATGTGCTGGCGCTGGCCGATGCGCTCAACATCGACAATTTCGCGCTGGCCGGGCATGATTGGGGCGGCGTTGTGGCATGGATGGTGGCCCATCACGCGCCCGATCGAATCTCGCGCATGCTGATCGCCAATGCCCCTCACCCCGTCATCTATCAGCGCTTGCTGTTTTCCAACGCGCAGCAACGTCAGGCCGCCGCCTATATCACGGCACTCCGCTCGCCCGACATCGACGAGGCGCTGGCCATGCAAGGGCTGGGCCCCACGCTGCTGCGCCTGTTCGGCAAGGGGACCTTTGCCGCCATGGAGCCGGAGGAACGCGCCCTGCTCTTTTCCCGCTGGCAGGATGGCACGGCGGCGCGGACCATGGTCAACTGGTATCGCGCCAGCCCGATCGTCGTTCCAGAGCAGGACATGGACGCAGCGGTGAAGCAGCCTTCCCCCCTGCCCATGCCCGTTCAGGTGATCTGGGGCATGGAGGACAAGGCCCTTTTGCCCGCCTGCCTCAACGGGCTGGAGGAGATCTGTCCCGATCTGCGCATCGACCTTCTGCCGGGTATCGGCCATTTCTCGCCATGGGAGGTCGGCGAGGCGGTGAATGCCATTCTCACGCGGTTTCTGGCAGGGGAATAAACGCAAGGGACGTTCCTGCGCCCCTTTCTGACGTGAAGCCTTACGACAGGTTGCCCTTTTGCCCCCCACAAGCTAGGGCGCTGCCCCATGTCGATGTCTGCCAAACCGCTCACCTTCGCCATTCCCAAAGGCCGCATTCTGGAAGAAGCGCTGCCGCTGATGGCGCGCGCCCATGTCGTGCCCGAGGCAGAGTTCCACAATCCCAAGTCGCGCGCGCTTTCTTTTGCCTGCGAAGGCAGCGACATGCGCCTCATCCGCGTGCGTGCTTTCGATGTGGCGACCTTTGTGGCGCATGGCGCGGCGCAGGTGGGCATCGTGGGCTCGGATGTGGTGGATGAATTCGCCTATGCCGACCTTTATGCGCCCGTCGATCTCGACATCGGCCACTGCCGCCTCTCGGTGGCCGAGCCTGTCGAGCGCAATGCGGGGGACGCCACCGCCAGCCATATGCGCGTGGCCAGCAAATATCCCAACCTCACGCGCAAACATTTCGAGAGCCTGGGCATTCAGGCCGAAGTGGTGAAGCTCAATGGCGCGATGGAACTGGCGCCGGGCCTGGGCCTGGCCAGCCGTATCGTCGATCTGGTCTCGACGGGCCGCACGCTGAAGGACAATGGTCTGGTCGAAACCAGCGTGATCATGCAGATTTCCGCGCGCCTCATCGTCAACCGCGCCGCCTTGAAGACCGACCCGCGCGTCGGCGCGCTGATCGACCGGTTCCGCGCCATGGTCGCGCAGAGGCAAGCCGCATGATCCGGCTTGACCATCGCGCGCCCGGCTTTGCCGAGGCCTTTGCCGCGCAGGTGGAAAACCGCCGAGAGAGCGATTCGGGCGTGACCGGCGCCGTCACCGCCATCATCGCCGATGTGCGCAAGCGCGGCGACGAAGCACTTGCTGACCTCACCGAAAAGTTCGACCGCCATCCCCTGGCCAGCGAGGCCGACTGGCGGATCGAGGCCGAGGCCTGCGCCGCCGCCTATGAAGCGCTGACCCCGGCCCTGCGCGAAGCGCTCGACACCGCCGCCGCGCGCATTCGCGCCTATCACGAGGCGCAACTGCCCGAAAACCGCGATTATACTGATGCGCAGGGCGTGCGCCTTGGCGCGGTGTGGCGCGGGGTCGATGCGGCGGGGCTCTATGTGCCCGGCGGCCGCGCGGCCTATCCCTCCTCGCTGCTGATGAACGCAATTCCCGCCAAGGTGGCCGGCGTTGGTCGCCTTGTCGTCACCACGCCCACGCCGGGTGGAGAGGTCAACCCCCTGGTGCTGGCCGCGGCCCATATCGCCGGGGTGGATGAAATCTGGCGCGTGGGCGGTGCGCAGGCCGTGGCAGCGCTGGCCTATGGCACAAAGCGCATCAGGCCGGTCGATGTCATCACCGGCCCGGGCAATGCCTATGTCGCCGAGGCCAAGCGCCAGCTTTACGGCGTGGTGGGCATCGACATGGTCGCGGGCCCCTCGGAAATCCTCGTCATTGCCGATGGCAAGAATGATCCGCAATGGATCGCCGTCGATCTACTGAGCCAGGCCGAGCATGACCCGGCCGCCCAGTCGATCCTCATCACCGATGACGCTGACTTCGCCAGCGCCGTTGTCGAGGCGGTCGAGGTACAGCTTGCCACGCTTTCCACCCAGACCGCCGCGCGCGAAAGCTGGGAAACGCACGGGCTTGTCATCACCGTTGCCGATCTCTTGGCCGATGCGCCGGCGCTGGCCAATGCGCTGGCTGCCGAGCATGTGGAAATCGCCACCGATGATCCGCAGGCGATCTTCGACCAGATCCGCCATGCCGGTTCCGCCTTCCTTGGCCGCCATACGCCCGAGGCCATCGGCGATTATGTGGCCGGCCCCAACCATGTGCTGCCCACCGGGCGGCGCGCCCGTTTCGCCTCGGGCCTTTCGGTGCTGGATTTCATGAAGCGCACCAGCTTCCTCCAGCTTGACGAAAGCGCCCTGCACAAGATCGGCCCTGCCGCCGTTGCTCTTGCCGATGCCGAAGGGCTGCCCGCCCATGGCCGGTCGGTCAGCATCCGGCTGGGAAACTGAGGATTTTATGAACAAGACCAAGCATCAGGCCCGCGCTGCCGCCCGCCTCGCCGCCGTTCAGGCGCTCTATCAGCACGATATGGAGGGCACCGAGATTGCCCCCCTGCTCGACGAATTCCACCGCCACCGCCTTGGCGCGGAGATCGAGGACATCCAGTTCGCCGCGGCTGACAAGGTGCATTTCGACGATGTGGTGAAGGGCACCATCGCCCGCATCGGCGAGATCGACGCGACGCTGTCGGCCAAGCTGGCCGAGGGCTGGAAGCTGGAGCGGCTCGACAAGACCATGCTGCAACTGCTGCGCGCAGGCACTTACGAACTGATGGCACGCAGCGACATCACCACCGGCACCGCGATCAGCGAATATGTCGATGTGGCCCACGCCTTCTTCGAGGAGCGCGAGGCTAAATTCGTCAATGGTGTGCTCGACGCGGTGGCCAAGGCTGTGCGTTAACAACGCCATGGCGGGCGAACTGGATTTCATCGCCCGCCTTCGGGCCCTGGCCCGCCATCCCGCCGCGCGCGGGCTGAATGACGATTGCGCGGTGCTGCCCCTAGGTACGGGAACGGGCAGCGAAACGCTGATCCTGACGCATGACGCCATGGCGCAGGGCGTGCATTATCTGCCCACGCAGGACATGGCCGATGTGGCGTGGAAACTCGTTGCCAGCAACCTGTCCGATCTGGCCGCCAAGGGCGCGCAACCGCTGGGCGTGCTGCTGGGCTATTCGCTGGGCGGCGATGATACGCGCTTCCTCGAAGGGTTGGCGCAGGTGCTGGACCATTACGACACCCCGCTGCTGGGCGGCGATACGATCCGTGTCGATGGCCCGCTCAGTTTCGGTCTCACCGCTGTCGGGCGCGCGACGCATCTGCCGGTCCCCTCGCGTAGTGGGGCAAGGCCGGGCGATGCCATCTGGATCACGGGCGGCGTCGGCGCGGCGATGATGGGTTTCGAGGCCTTGCAGGCGGGCCATGACGATCCCGCCCTGACCGTTGCCTTTCGCCGGCCAGAGGCTCTGGTGGCAGAGGGGCAGTCCCTCGCACCGCTCGTCACTGCCATGATGGATGTCTCGGATGGCGTGCTGCTCGACGCCTGGCGCATGGGGACGGCCAGCGGCGTCACCATGGCGATCGACAGCGCCGCCGTGCCCCTGCGCGCCCCTGAAGAGCGCCGCCGCGACGCGCTGAGCTGGGGCGAGGATTATCAACTCCTCTTCACTGCCCCGGCGGGCTGCCTCCTGCCGGTGGAGGCGACGCGGATTGGTGAAGTTCGCACCAAAGGTGACGCGCCGCTGCTGCTCGATGGTGTGACGATGCGTGAAAGCGATCATCTGGGCTGGCATCACAAAGGCTGAGATCTGCCGCCCAAATGGCTGAGTAAAGCCCGACGGACACCAAATACCTCCCCCCGAATTGCCGCTTTGCGCGAACAATCCTCTCCTTTATACAAAGTGCTGCAACCGCCACGCCAGAGAGCACACAACAGGCGGACATAGGGGAGGCAATCACGCACTCCCCGCGCAGAGAGGGGATCGGGCTAGTGAATTCGATCAACCATTCCACCGAGATTGCCATCGGATTTGGCATATTGAGCATCGTCTACGGTTTCATCACCAGCCGGCAGGTTCTGGGGGCGCCAGCAGGCAATGAACGCATGCGCGACATTGCCGCGGCCATTCAGGAAGGCGCGCAGGCCTATCTCAAGCGGCAATATTCCACCATTGCCGTGGTGGGCATCATCGTGGCGGGCATTGTGCTGATGACGCTGGGCGCGGTGAGCGCCTGCGGCTTCGTGCTGGGGGCGGTGCTGTCGGGGGCAGCCGGCTTTATCGGCATGAATGTCTCGGTTCGATCGAATGTGCGCACCGCTGCGGCAGCGCAGACCGGCCTGCAGAGCGGACTGACGCTGGCCTTTCGCGCCGGCGCCATCACCGGCATGCTGGTGGCCGGGCTGGCGCTGCTCGCCATTGCGGGGTTCTTCTGGTTCCTGACCGGCCCGGGCGGCCATGCGCCCGATGACCGGGTGGTCATCACCGCGCTCACCGCGCTGGCGCTGGGCGCCTCTCTCGTTTCCATCTTCGCGCGCCTTGGTGGCGGCATTTTCACCAAGGCCGCCGATGTCGGCGCCGATCTGGTGGGCAAGGTCGAGGCCGGCATCCCCGAGGATGATCCGCGCAACCCGGCCGTCATCGCCGACAATGTGGGCGACAATGTGGGCGACTGCGCCGGCATGGCCGCCGATCTGTTCGAAACCTATGTGGTGACGGTGGGCGCAACCATGGTGCTCACCGCGCTCAGCTTCAAGGGGCAGGACCTGCTCGTCCCCATGATGAGCCTGCCGCTGCTGATCGGCGGCGTGTGCATCCTCACCTCGATCATCGGCACCTATTTCGTGCGGCTGGGCTCCGCGCCAAAGCCCAACATCATGGGCGCCATGTACAAAGGCTTCCTGGTGACCGCCGTGCTCTCCATCCCGGCCATCTGGTGGGCCATTTCCTATAGCGTTGGCACGATGGACGCACCGCTGGGCCATGGCGCCCATGCCTTCATGGGGCGCGACCTGTTCCATTGCGCCATGCTGGGCCTCGCCATCACCGGCCTCATTATCTGGATCACCGAATATTACACCGGCACCGGCTTTCGTCCTGTCCGCTCCATCGCGAAAGCATCGGTGACGGGGCATGGCACCAATGTCATCCAGGGCCTGGCCATCAGTATGGAGGCAACCGCCCTGCCCACGCTGGTGATCGTGGCGGGCATCATCGGTGCCTATCAGATCGCCGGGCTGCTGGGCATTGCCTATGCGGCCACCGCCATGCTGGCGCTGGCGGGCATGGTCGTGGCGCTCGACGCCTATGGGCCGGTGACGGACAATGCGGGCGGCATCGCCGAAATGGCGGGCCTGCCCGATGATGTGCGCGAACGCACCGATGCGCTCGACGCGGTGGGCAATACCACCAAGGCGGTGACCAAGGGCTATGCCATCGGCTCGGCGGGGTTGGCGGCTTTGGTGCTCTTTGCCGCCTATACCACTGATCTGCGTGAGTTCTTCCCGGGGCTCGACGTCAATTTCAGCCTTGAGAACCCCTATGTTATCGTTGGCCTGCTGCTGGGCTCTCTTTTGCCCTATCTCTTCGGCGCATTGGGCATGACGGCGGTCGGCCGCGCGGCGGGCGATGTGGTGGTCGATGTGCGCGACCAGTTCGCCAGCAATGCCGGCATCATGGCGGGCACCTCGCGCCCCGATTATGCCCGCACGGTCGATCTGGTGACGCGGGCGGCGATCAAGGAGATGATCGCGCCCTCGCTGCTGCCGGTGCTGGCGCCAGTGGCGGTCTATTTCATCATCACCATGGTCGCCGGGCGCGACAATGGCTTTGCCGCGCTGGGTGCCTTGCTGCTGGGCGTCATCGTCGGCGGGTTGTTCCTTGCCCTGTCCATGACGAGCGGCGGCGGCGCATGGGATAATGCCAAGAAATACATCGAGGACGGCCACCATGGCGGCAAAGGGTCGGAGGCCCACAAAGCGGCGGTGACTGGCGACACGGTGGGCGATCCCTACAAGGACACCGCTGGCCCCGCGATCAACCCCATGATAAAGATCACCAACATCGTGGCCCTGTTGCTGCTGGCGGCGCTGGCAGGGCAGGCTGCGAGATAGTCGCGCCAGCCCAAACGGATGGCAGGCGCGACGGAAAGGAGGTGGCATATGCTGCGCCGACACGGACCGCTCGCCATCCTGCTGTTGCTGGGGCTGCAGGGTGCCTTGTTGCTCAAAGCCATGGACAAGGGGCCCGCTTCGATCTTCTGCACCGGGGGCGCTGGCTGGCTGCCCAAGGTCTATGAGGCACTGCATCTGGGCTTTCTGTTCATGGCGGTGCTGGGCGTGGCGGCGCTGCGCTGGCCGCGCCTGCGCCTGCCCTATGCCGCCTTGCTGATCGTGGGCCTGTGCGTGCTGGTGTTCCAGCCGATGCTGGTCACCACCGGGCAATTGACCTGCGACGCGCCCTGAGGCGTTAGCACTTCCTTGGCGGATGGGCTGATAGACACAGGGCAAGCGACGCCGATTTCCTTCCAACGCGTCGGCGGAGATGTGAGACCCTTGGCCGCGATGCCTGCCAACGCCATTGCCCCTGCTGCCGAGCATGGTCCCATGCCGGGCGCCGTTTTGCGCCTGGTGCAGCCATCCACCATGGGCAAGCCGCATGAGATGGCACGCTGGCAAAGGCTGGCACGACAGGCCAGCGAGCCCAATCCCTTTCTGGAAGAGTGGTATCTGCTGCCTGCCCTGCGGGCGATGGGCGCCGAAGAGGTCACCCTCGCCTGCCTGGAGGCCGATGGCGACCTGCTCGGGCTGATGCCCTTGGCGCGCAACTGGCACTATTATGGTCGGCCGATCCCACATCTGGCCGGCTGGTCGCATCCCAACAGCTTTCTGGGCGCTCCTCTGGTGGCCCGAGGCATGGAGCCCGTATTCTGGCGCGCGCTGCTGAGCCATGCCGATGCCCATGCAGGCATGGCGCTGTTCCTCCACCTCACCCATGTACCGCTCGAAGGAGCGCTGACCGGGGCTCTGCGCCAGGTGCTGGCCGAAGAAGGGCGCCCTCATGGGCTGGTCTGGCGCGAGGAGCGCGCGGCGCTGGCCTCGCCGCTTTTGCCGGAGGACTATCTCGAAGCCTCGCTCTCGGGCAAGAAGCGGAAGGAATTGCGCCGCCAATACGCCCGCCTGTCCGAACTGGGCAAGGTTGACACTATCCGCCAACGCGATGCAACGGATCTGGCGCCATGGATCGAGGACTTTCTCGCGCTGGAAGCCGCCGGATGGAAGGGCGCGGCAGGCTCCGCACTGTCCTGCTCGCCCGCCACCGCGGCCCTGTTTCGCGAGGCGCTGACGGGCGCTGCCGCATCAGGCAGGCTGGAGCGCCTCGCGCTGCGTCTCGATGGCCGCGCCATCGCCATGCTGGCCAGCTTTGTTACGCCGCCCATGGCGTTCAGCTACAAAACCGCCTTTGACGAGAGCCTGTCGCGCTATTCGCCCGGCGTGCTGCTCCAGCGCGACAATCTCTCGCTTTTGCTCGATCGCGATATTGCGATGACCGACAGTTGCGCCAGCGCCGATCATCCGATGATCGACCATCTCTGGCGCGAACGGCGCAGCGTCGGCAGGCTGTCCATCGCCATTGGCGGCCGGGCGCGACAGGCGGCGTTTGGCGCGGTTTTGCGGCGCGAACAGCAGGTGGATTGGTAGAAGAGGAAGATGCGAGGGCCATCGCCCTCGCGCCCCCGGGCGTTCGGAGAGGTCGCGCGAAGCCATTCCATATTGCCAGCATCGCCGCGCTGCAGGCAGGAACGGCGAAAGCTGCGTTATCATTGCTGCCTGCGGCGCGGCGATGCTGGCGCAACAGTCGGGAGCCACTGCCCTCGCCGAAATAAAGGGAGCGCGAGGACGATGGCCCTCGCATCTTCCCTTTCACCTTCTTCACCCCCCCGGATGATAGAAATCATAGACCGCCTGCGCCACCGCCGCTGAAACGCCGGGCGCGCGCTGCAAATCGTCCAGAGATGCCGCCCTCACCCGGCTTGCCGTGCCAAAATGCAGCAGCAGCGCACGCTTGCGGGCCGGGCCGATGCCGGGGATTTCATCGAGCGGGCTCGCCGTGATCGCGCGCGAACGCTTGTCTCGGTGGGCACCGATGACGAAGCGGTGAACCTCGTCGCGCAGGCGTTGCAGGTGGAACAGCACGGGGGAATTGACGGGTAGTTGCTTCTCGCGCCCGTCGGGGAAGTGGAAGACCTCGCGGCCGTCGCGCCCATGGTGGGGGCCTTTGGCGATGCCGATGATGGCCACATCCTCGACGCCAAGCTCGGCCACCACCTCCATCACGGCGGAGAGCTGCCCCTTGCCGCCGTCGATGAGGATCAGGTCGGGCCACAGGCCTTTCTCGCGCTCGGGGTCTTCCTCCATGACGCGACCGAAGCGGCGCGCCAGCACCTCGCGCATCATGCCGAAGTCGTCGTTGGTCTCGGCCTGCTTGATGTTCCACTTGCGATATTGGCTTTTGATGAAGCCTTCGGGTCCGGCCACGATCATCGCGCCAAGGGCATGGGCGCCCTGAATATGGCTGTTGTCGTAAACCTCCACGCGCTGGGGCGGTTCGGGCAGGTCAAGAAACTCGGTCATTTCGCGCCAGACTTTCGCCTTGGTGCCGGTTTCGGCGGCGCGGCGGTCCAGCGCCTCGACAGCATTGCGCGTAGCCTGATCGACCAGGCGTTTACGCTCACCGCGCTGGGGGACGGCAAATTCGACCTTGCCGCCGGCGGCCTCTTTCAGCGCCTCGCCCAACAGGTCGGTTTCGGGCAGTTCGCGGTCCAGCAGGATGAGACGCGGCGGCGGCACTTCCTCGTAGAATTGCGCGAGGAAGCTTTGCATCACCTCGCCTTCCTCGAGCCCTTCGGTATGGGTGGGGAAGAAAGCGCGATGGCCCCAGTTCTGGCCGCCTCGGATGAAGAAGGCCTGGATGGCGATCTGCCCTTCCTTGACCGCCATGGCGAAAATGTCGGCATTGGGCAGACCTTCGGCATTGATCGCCTGCGAGCCCTGAATGAAGGTGGCCGCGCGCAGCCGGTCGCGCAGCATGGCGGCGCGTTCGAAATCGAGGTCCTGCGCCGCCTGAGCCATCTGCGCCTCGATCTCGCGCTGCACGGCTGACGATTTACCGCCAAGGAAATCCTTGGCCTGGCGCACCAGCTCCTCATAGCCCGCCTTGTCGATGCGATCGACGCAGGGGGCGCTGCACCTTTTGATCTGGTAAAGCAGGCAAGGCCGGTCGCGGCGGCTCATGAAACTGTCGGTGCAACTTCTCAGCAGGAACAGTTTTTGCAGCGCGTTGATGGTGGTGTTGACGCTGCCCGCGCTGGCAAAGGGGCCGTAATAATTGCCCACCGCCTTGCGCGCGCCGCGATGCTTCATGATGCGCGGAAAATCATGATCGGTGCGCAGCAGGATGAAAGGGAAGCTCTTATCATCGCGCAGCAAGACATTGTAAGGCGGGCGAAACCGCTTGATCAGCTGCGCTTCGAGCAGCAGCGCCTCGGCCTCGGAATTGGTGGTGACGATGGTCATGCCGCGGCATTGCGAGACCATGCGTTGCAGGCGGAGCGGCAGACGATCGACCTGCGTGTAATTGGCCACGCGGTTACGCAGCGCGCGGGCCTTGCCGACATAGAGCACATCGCCGCGCACATCGGTCATGCGGTAAACGCCGGGCCGAGCGGGCAAGGTGGCGAGCACTTCGCGGATGGCCGCAACGCCGGTTTCGATGTCACCCCGCGCCCCGCCATCACGCACAAGGCGCGTGGCCTCATCCTCGTTGAAACGGTCGGGACTGGTGGGAACATCGGAGGAATCGCGGGCCATGATCACCAGATAGGCCCTTGCGCGCTAAATGGGGAGAGGCAGGCGGCCCTAATCCCCACCCCGCACGCCCCTCCCCAAAGGTCATCAGAACATCTTGCGCAGTTCCAGCTTGAGCGTGCGCCGGTTCGCCGAGAGATAGGGCCATTGATAGGACAATGGCGTGGCGCCCGTGCCATCGGTCACCCGGCTGACCGAATCGAGCAGATTGTTCACCCCGAACGACAGCCGGGCATTCTTGAAAAAGGCCGATTTCTTCACCAGCCTCTGTTGTTGGCCCAGATCGACGAAAAGGCGCAGGTTGAGCGACGTCGTCGCGCCGAAACGCAGGTCCGACGTGCCCGGCGCACCGCTGGCATTGATATGCGTCACCGACGACCAGGTGCCGTTCAGCCGCGCGCCAAAGCCCTTGTAAAAGCCGCCAGCATCCAGTTGCAGCGCATGGCGCGCGACGCCTCCCCCCGAGGAAATCGTATCGCCATTGAGCAGATCGAGCGGCGGCCCACCCTGCATCAGTTGCACCGTGTCGATGAAATTATAGGTGTGATAGAAGGAGATGTTCCAACGCCCCGGATAGCGCTGGCCATTGCGCCCACCACGCGGCGGACCACCGCCACCGCCCGGAGGGCCACCGCCACCGCCCTCGCCCGGAGGACCATCGCCGCCCCGCTGGCCATCAAAGCTGCCACCGCCGCGATGACCACCGCTGCCATCACTGGCTTGACGCGGACCGTTGGCCGAACCGCCATCACCGGCGGCAGCGGGGGGCGGCCCATCGACACTTGCTCCGCGTCCGGCAAAACCACCGCTGCCCGGACCGCCACCGCCCGGACTGCCACCGCCGAACATGCCACGCCGCCGCACCGGAGGCAGCGGCTTGCCCAGATTGCCCGACAGGTTGAAGCCCCAGCGCAGGCGCTTTTCATGCTGGAAGGCAATGTTGACCGGCGTCTCGTCAATCTGGGTGATCGCGCCCGTGGCGGCATCGCGCGTCACGCGGCCCGGATAGGCCGCCAGCACCGCCGAGGTCAGCGCCGGAAAGGCCGTGGGCGCGTTCTTGGTGCGATTGTCGAAATATTCGACAATGAGGTTGGAATTCTTGATGACCGGCAGGCTCCAGTTGATCCCCAGCTTGAGGTCATTCTGGTTTTCCGCCAACAGGTTTCGGTTGCCGCCGGTGATGACCGTGGCCAGCACGCTTTCCCCACGCGTAAAGTCATAGACCGACTGGTTGAAGGTGATCGTCTGCGCCGCGCCCAGATTGGCCAGTGTTGGCGCCACCTGCTTGAAGAGATAGCTGGCCTGAAAGCTGAGCGTGCTGGTGATGCCCCATGTGGCCCCGCCGCTCCAGTTGGTGATGACGCCGAAATCGGAGAGTTTGTCGATCCCGCCGGAGAGGTTGGCGGTGATATCGCCCAGCGCCTCGCCGAAATGTTCCCTGCGGCTGGTGATGGGGATGGCCAGGTTGAAGCCTGTCGACAGATCGCCACGCCGCAGGCTGCTGCCGCCAATGGTGCTCAGTGTGGAATGGCTGTCGAGCCCGGTATAGGCAAAACCACCCTTCACCGTCACGCCGATCTTGCCCGCCGGCAAAGGCAGGCCGCGACCATTGAAGGTGACCAGCGTGGTAACGGTGTTGGTGTTGCTGGTCGAGATCGACTGCCCGGCATCGGCCAACGCGGGCAACGTCCCCGTAGCCGAAAGCGTGCCGGCGGCCACCGCATCGGTAAAGAGGCTGGTGTCGACGCGGTTGCTGGTATGGGTTGTCGCCTCGCCATGGCTGCCGTCAAAGGTCGCCTGCAGGTTCCACAGGCCTACCGGCTTGTTGAGCGTCAGGCCCGCACTGTAGGTGTCGCTCCGGCTGAACTGGGTGAGCGCACCGGGGAAAGTGCGGATCACAACTGCCCCGGTGACAGGATCCGTCACGCTGGCGGTGTTGAGGCCGTTGAGCGAATTGGTGTCGGTACGCGCAAAGGTGCCATTCAGCGTAAGCGTGCCAGAGAGCGGCTTTTTCGACAGCGGCATCGTGTAGGTGGAATTGATCGTGTAATCATGCGTTGAATCCACCAGCGTGCGGTCATTGCCCGGCTGCGGATCGGTGCTGACGGTGGGAATGGAACTTGGCGCTTCCCGCACTCCGCGCTCGGCATCGGTGAGCGGGCTGGTGTAATCGGCGCGCAGCGAGATGTTGAGCCGCTTGCCCTTGTTGATCGCCACCAGATTGGCCTGGCCGCTGGTGGTCGAGGTGCCACCGCGCGTGGGTGAGGAAAATTCCAGTTCGCCACCCTTGCTGCGGAAATTGTCTTTCAGGATGATGTTCACCACGCGCTGGTCGGGCGAATAGCCAAAGCGCAATGCCACTTCCTCGGGCAGGATTTCCACGCGGCGGATCGCTTCGGGCGGATAATCGCGGATTTCGCGGAAGGATGAGATGCGCTGGCCGTTGACGAGGATGACCGGCATGGTGGCCCCGCGCCCGCGCCCGGTGCCCGTCTGGGGCGAAATGGCATCGAGCAGGTCGCTGATGGAATTGACGCCATAGGCCTCGATGTCGGCCTCATCCATCACGGCGATGGGGGCCTGGGGCACGTCGAGCTGGCCGGGGATCTTTTGCGCGACAACGACGATTTCCTTGCCCTTGGCATCACGGATGACCGTGCTGGCGACCTCCGGCGCGTCAGCATCGACCTCGATCTGCGGCGGGGTGGCCGGGGCGGTGCTGACGCCTTGCGCGGAAACAGCGCCAGTGGGCTGCCCCATGGTGGCGACAGGTGCGTTGGTCATGGGCGCATCGCTGATCGGCGCGCTGGCCGCGGGCTGCGTGCCGATCTGCTTTGAGGCCGCGCCGCCACCCTGTGCATGGGCCGAGGTGGCCGCCAGCAGGGTGGGCAGGATAAGCGCGGGCAGCGCAACCATCGATGAAGAAGACAGCCTCGGCACAGCTAAGAACTCCGCTGGTCGATCGTTGTCGATCGATGGACATTGGGGAATGGAATGATGAGCAAATGCCCGCGCACCTGTGATCGGGCAAGAATTGCGCAGTATTAATTTGTCGCTTGCACATTACACTTGTGAGGCGCCTGTCACCTCAGGTTAAAACCGGTGATTGCGGCCGTCACAAGTCTGCGCCATCTCGGCACATGGCCGCCATCATTCAGGCCCCTGTTGCCGGCTTGCCCGGACGGCACCGTTTTCGCGCGGACAAAAGCCACGGAGGCTTCCCTTTTGCCCCTTTCATCGCTATGTGCCCGCCCGAACAGGTGGCGTTGCGCGCCTGCCGGACAGTCCAATCGTCATTGGGCGTCCCTTAATTTGGAAACCGATAGACCGGATGGCAAAAGAAGAATTGCTCGAAATGCGCGGCCAGGTGGTCGAACTGCTGCCCAACGCCATGTTCCGCGTACGGCTGGAGAATGACCACGAGATCCTTGGCCATACCGCTGGCAAGATGCGCAAGAACCGCATCCGCGTGCTGGTGGGCGATGAGGTGCTGGTCGAGCTGACCCCCTATGACCTGACCAAGGGCCGCATCACCTACCGCTTCATGCCCGGCCGTGGTGGCCCGGGCGGCTATTGATCGCCAAGGGCCGATCACGCGCGATGAGCGGGCCTAATGACGCAGCAAGCCCGCCCGCGCTGGTGCTGGCATCGTCCTCCCCCCGGCGGCGCGAACTGCTGGGGCGTCTGCGCATGGCGCCCGGCAGCCAGATGGTTGCCCCCGCCCGCATCGCCAGCCCCGATATCGACGAGACCCCGCGCAAGGGCGAGGTGCCTCGCGCCTATGCCTTGCGCATGGCGGTGGAAAAGGCCCGCGCCGTGCCCCGCGCTCCGGGCGAGATCATCCTTGCCGGTGACACGACCGTGGCGCTGGGCCGCCGCATCCTCGACAAGGCCGACACGCCGCAGGATGTGCGCATGATGCTGGGCAAGCTGGCGGGCCGCCGCCACCGGGTCTATGCCGGTGTTGCGGTGATTGACGCCGAGGGCCGCGAGAAATCGCGGATGAGCGAAACCATCGTCACCTTCAAGAACCTCAGCGATGCGGAGATCGAGGCCTATGTGGCCAGCGGCGAAGGGCTGGGCAAGGCGGGCGGCTATGCCATTCAGGGGCTGGCCGAAGCGCTGATCCGCGCGCTGTCAGGCAGCCATTCGGGCGTCATCGGCCTGCCCCTTTATGAAACCCGCGCCTTGCTGCGCTGGGCCGGTCTGCCGCTGGATTGAGCCCCTATGGAATGGCTGGTCGAAGAGGGTATCGGTGAACATCGGGCCCTGGGCTATCGCGCCGGCGAGGTTGTGGCGGCCAGGGTCGATTGGACCGGCACGCTTGCGGCCGGGCTGATCGAGGAGGCCAGGCTGACCCTGCGTCTGACCGGAACCCGGCGCGGCATAGCCCGCTTTGCCAATGGCGAAGAGGTGCTGGTCGACAATCTGCCGCGCGATGCCAGCGAAGGGGCGCTCTTGCGTCTGGCCATCACTCGCGCGGCGCTCGCCGAAAAGGGTCGCTTCAAGCAGGCCCGGGCACGCCCGACCACCGCCGAGCCCCGCCCCGCCCCCACGCTGGTCGAAGCCTTGCGCGAACAAGGGCATGACGCGCGGCTCGTCCGCCGCCTGCCCTCGGCCGACTGGAACGAGGTCTGGCAGGCCGCATGGCATGGCGAGATGGCGTTTGCCGGCGGCGCGCTGATTGTCTCACCCACGCCCGCCATGACGCTGATCGACATCGACGGCCCCCTGTCCCCGCGCGACCTTGCCCTCGCCAGCGTCGATCCGGTGGCGCGCGCCATTGGCTGGCTGGATCTGGCGGGTTCGATCGGCATCGATTTCCCCACCCTCTCGGCCAGGGGTGACCGGCAGGCGGTGGACCATGCGCTGGACGCGGCGCTGGACGACTGGCCGCATGAACGCACCGCGATGAATGGTTTCGGCTTTGTGCAGATTGTGGCGCGCATGGAACGCCCCTCGCTGCTTGCCCGTTTTGCTCAGGCCCGTGCCGGTGCGGCAGCGCGCCTGCTGCTGCGCCATGCCGAGGGGGTGGACGCGCCGGGCGCCCTGCTGCTCACCTGCGCCCCTGCCGTACAGGCGGCTGTCAGCGAGGACTGGCTGGCGCAACTGGCCCGGCGGACCGGCCGCCCCATCCGCTGGCAGATCGACCCTGCCCTTGCGCTGGAAAGCGGTTTCGCGCAGGCCGTGCCATCATGACCCTGACTCGCAAATGCCCCATTTGTGGCAAGCCTCGCTCCAGCGAGCATACGCCTTTCTGCTCAACACGTTGCCGCGACCGCGACCTGATGCAGTGGCTGCAGGATGGCTATGCCCTGCCCGGCGCGCCGGCGCTCGACGATTTGGAGGACAGCCCGCCCGCGCGCGGTTCTCAAGACCCCGACGATTTTTCCACAGGTTGAATTTCCTGCTTGCCAAGGTCGGCAACCTTGGCCATAGGCGCCCCACCAAGCGATGACCGACACCATAACGGTTCACTTCGCAGCGATGCCCGGGTAGCTCAGTTGGTAGAGCACGTGACTGAAAATCACGGTGTCGGCGGTTCGATTCCGTCCCCGGGCACCATCTCCTGACCTATTCGTATGATTTTCCTAGACTTTTCCGAGGTTGGACAACGCTCGGAATGGTAGGTTGGACAACAGGAAATCAATCTTCCCCATCATAGACGTGTGCCAGCTTGTCGAAAGCCTGGTCTGCCAGATGGGCGCGATTGGCCTTGGCGCGATAGTGCGCAAAGGTCTTTGCCTTGCGGTGGCCGGTGATGGCCTGCCCTTCCGCATCCGTGCCGCCGCTCTCGGCAATGCGGCGTGACGTGGCTTTGCGTAGGCCATGCATGGAGCAATTCTTCAGGCCAGCCTCGTTGCACCATTTGCGCATGCGATTGCCAAGGCCGGGCACGGAAAACGGCTTGCCATAGATATTGGTCACCAGATGCTTGATAGGCGCCGCTGGGAGCGCCTCCAGCGCGGCCTTTGTGGTGGGCAGCATCTTGACGGACGTTTCGTCATTGCCCTTGGCATGGTCGACGATGATGCGCCCGTTCACAATATCATCTCGGGTCAGCACAGCCACGTTGCAGCGTCGGGCCGCTGTGTTCAGCGCCAGTTCGAGCGTCAGACGCGCCATGGTGCCCAGCGGATGTTTGGCGCGAAATGCTGCGATCTCATCCTCAGACCATGTATGATGCCCCGGCCCTTCTCTGTAGGTTTCGGTCAGCCGGGCGGGATTGTCAGTGCGCCAGCCAAGCCGAATCGCTGCATCAAGCAGGCTGGAAAGAACCTTGCGCAGCACATTGGCCGCCGCCGGGGTTTCGGACATGCCTGAAAGCACCTTGTCCAGCCACTCCACCGTGATGGATTTGACTGGCCATTCGCCATACCGGCGCCCCTTCTGGTCCTTCCGGTCGGTAAAGCGTTCCAGAATTCGGCTTTGGACATGCCGCGTGCGATCAGCCTTTTTCTGCCACCGCGTGGTCGCCTTCATGCGCAAAATCAGGTCATCGAGACTGTATGGAACGATTTTGCGTTGTGATTTGACAGTGGGATGCTGGACGGGCCCACCAGCAAGAATGTCGGCATAGGCCCGGTGGAATTTCTCATCGCCCGGCGTGCCCGGCAGATAGGCGCTTTTCCATCCCTTGCGGCGAAAGCGGTATCGTATCTTGCCGTGGCGGTCAGGCACAGCGCAAACATTGGGCGGCAGGTCAGAGATCATCGACACTCCACTCCTCGGCATTGGCTGGCTCGGCTTCCGATTCGCCGATGATGACCTCAATTCTCGCCGCCGCCAAATCATAGATGATGCGCGCCTTCTGAACGCCAGCATTCACCACGGATTTCGTGGCGCGATCCATATCCGCCTGGGTGATGCGAGCCGGGGCCGTCACGCTGCCCTCCATAAAATCGGCTTCTGATCGGCTGGGATGCGGTGCTTGCCGCGTGCCAGCGGGTGCTTGGGTGCGCCGCTGTCGGTCTTTCCCCAGCACCACAGGTCGGGATAGGGTGCCTCGCCGGTCTGGATCTCCTCGATCACCTGATCGAGCCACAAGCACTCGCGCGCAATTGCACCCCAGCAGACAAACACCTGGTCGGCGCGTTTGGCATGATCGACCACCATGCCGAGGTTGCTCAGATACAGTTCGTCGCGCGCCGCCCAATCGCCGCGGTCAATGCCATCGACACGGGCATAGACATCCGCCGGGTTGGCGCTGCGCCATGGGTAGAGGTTGACCGCGACATAGCCGCCGAAGCCGAAGCGCTGAAACCAGGCATTCCACCAGCGCGAGGTGGGATCGTCCTTGGTGCCGTCGGCGGTCGATGGATTGTGGCCGATCACGCAAGCGGTCAGTCCAGCCCCCCATTTGCGGGTCAGCGTCCAGCGGCAATCGCCGGAGACATCCGCACGGCGCTGGATGAACGGCTGGCCGAAGAGGTCGAGGGGTTCGGAGGTCATGCCGCTGCCCTCTCTTCAAAGATAGGAGCATCTGCCTCCGGAAACGGCCGCGCGCGTAGCTGGCGGCATACCGTGCGGGCAATCTCCCGGCCGGTCATGAGCCAGGCCATGTCGCGCATCATTGCTGGACATGTTGATCGGCTGCCAGCAGCGATGTTGTGGCGTCGGCATTCGGCCAAAAGCTCTTCCTTCCAGAGCAGTTCCAGCAAGCGCCATGCGTGTGGCTCGGGCTGACTGGCGCGCCACGGCTGGGTACGCCATGCACCATACAACGGACGGCTGGCCAGTTCCGGGTATGCCCAGATTTCATGGCTCTCTGCTCCCTGCGCCAGCGCCTCGATGGGCGCGCAACGGGGATGGCCATTGTTGTAGGGCGTGGTGTCGAACCAGCGCTCATGCGCGATGACGATGACCTGATGCGCGGCCCGGCCGAACTGTCGGACCTGTTCTGCGAGCCGCTTCAAGGTGTCGCGCTCAGACTTGATTTCGACCAGAGTGATGCGCTCGGGCTGGACGGCAGCCAGATCGGCACGGCATCCGCCCACCACCAGTTCATGAATGATGCGGGCTTCCGGCATCATCTCGCGCAGCCGCCCGGCGGCATAATCGCGGATCTCGCGCTCGGCTGGGGAACCGCTCACGCCACCTCTCCCCCAATCGCCGCCACCGGACGCGCGCCCTGCTCAAGGCTCTTGCGCGCATTCAGCACCAGGCGGACGCCGTTCATGTATTGCTTGGCCAGCAGGGCGCGGGCCTGAGCATCCTTCACGCTGATCTTGCCGGATCGCAGGTCGGTCAGATCCTGCGCAATGCCCTGCACGATGACATCGAGGCTGATCTGACTGCCGACGTCAGTGACGGTATCTTGCACGTTTTGCCTCCTGTTCGATGGCGCAAAGCAGCGCATGGACGGTGCGGAAAGGGCGCCAGTGCTCCACATCGGTGCCGGCAAGCTGGGGGTTTCGGGGCGTCCGAATTGTGCAGCCAAAGCACACCGGGGGCCGCTCGTGGTCCGGGCAGTATGGGTCCCGCGCGGTCTCGCATTCGCAGATGACGCAGGTGAAGGGCGGCAGCGGCGGTGGTGCAGGTTTGCGTTCCAGGACGATCTTGATGCGGGGCGTCATGCGGCTTCTCCCGCATAATCGCCCGAACGCTCCAGCTTCTTCCGGCAGGGCGCAATCCAGCGGAATTGCGTGGGCTCGCCCCCGTCAAGCCACACAAGCCACGCATAGGCCGTGGCCGTTGACCCTTCAGGTGCCAACCGGCCCTTGTGCATTACCACGCGTTCTGTGAATTGCAGGACGAATGACGGCGGCTGCTGTGAGAAGAGCCGCTCATACCGCCCCTGACCTTCCAAAAAGGCAGAGCGAACGATGACCGCCAACCCGATGCTGCTGGTGGCCGCCATGCGTTGCAGAAACTGCTCGGCCAAGCGGAATGGCGGGTTGGTGATCGTCCAATCGACCATCTCTGGCAGTGGGCCGAACAGATAGTCCTCGACGCGGAATCCAGCGCCATAATCGTGGACATCTGCTGCATCGACTGAGCCAAAATATTCGGTGAGAGGGCGCACCATATGGCCACGGTTGGCCGCTGGTTCGCGGCACGATGTTTCGGCCAGATCGAATCCCTCACCGACAAGGAACTCGCACAGGGCGCGCGTGGCCCACGGCGGGGTTGGGAAATCGTCCAAGGAATCGTGCGGTTCGCTGCGTTGCTGCATGACGGCGGAAGATCGGTTCTGGGTCACGCCGCATCCCTCCCGAACAGGTCCATCTGGACAGGAATACCCATGGCATCGCCCCATTGGTCAGCGCAGGCCGCCGCAAGCCCCGGAAACGTCTCGCTGCGCACCTTGGCCCGATCCGGTCCCGGCGGCGCGCGGTGCACCATGCTCCAGCGCTTAT